>JAWKWB010000004.1:0-613199 GCA_041397775.1 Hyphomicrobiaceae bacterium
CGCGCAGCCTTCAGGTCCGCAAACGTCCTGTCCTCGCCCTCAAGCACAGCCACGTCACCCGTGAAGGTCTGCCAGCGCGCGACAATGACGTCGACATACTTGGGATCGAGTTCGAGAAGCCGGGCGGATCGACCGGTCTGCTGGCAGGCGATCAGCGTCGTGCCCGCACCGCCGAAGGGATCGATCACGAGGTCGCGGGTCTTGGAACTGTTGCGGATGGCCCGCTCGACCAGTTCCACCGGCTTCATGGTCGGATGCAGGTCGTTGACGCGCGGCTTGTCACAGAACCAGACGTCGCCTTGGTCGCGATCCCCGCACCAGTAGTGCTCGGCGCCCGCCTTCCAGCCGTAGAGGATCGGCTCGTACTGCCGCTGATAATCCGAACGCCCGAGCGTGAAGGTGTTCTTGGCCCAGATGACGAACGTCGACCACTTGCCGCCAGCGGCAAGCCAAGCTTGCTGCAGGGTGTGCAGTTCGGACGAACTCATGCAGACGTAGCAGGCGCCTTTGGTCACCGCGAGCAGGTTGGTACATGCGGCCTGCAGGAAGGCGCCGAAATCGCTGCCGAGGGCGTCGTTGAGAATGCGGCGATCGTTGCTCGCCCCTTTGGCCGGCTTGCCGTAGTCGACGTTGTACGGCGGGTCGGTAAAGGCCATGTCGGCCAACGCCCCCTGCATCAACCGCTCCACGTCGGCGCGTACGGTGGCATCCCCGCAGAGCACACGGTGCTCGCCAAGGATCCAGAGATCGCCGGGTCTGCTGCAGGGGACCTGCGGGGCTTCCGGGACAGCATCGGGATCGGCGAGGCCAGAATCCGCGTCGGCGCCCAGAAGCTTGGAGAGTTGGTCGGGATCGAAGCCCGTCAGGTCGAGATCGTAGCCGTCGAGCTTCAAGTCGGCGAACTCGAGTTTGAGGAGTTCGTCGTCCCACGCCGCGTTCTCGTGGCTGCGGTTGTCCATGAGCCGGTAGGCCCGCGCCTGGGAGGGCGTCAGGCCCTCGGCGACGTGGACCGGCACGGTCGTCATGCCGAGCGCCTTGGCCGCGGCAAGCCGTGTATGGCCGACGATGACCACCATCTTCTCGTCGACGACGATGGGTTGGCGGAACCCGAACTCGGCGATGGACGCCTTAACGGCGTCGATGGCCGTGGCGTTGTTGCGGGGATTGCGGGCGTAGGGGATTAGCCGGTCGACGGGAACTTCGGTGATGATCATGGGAACCTACGGCGTGATGGTCGTGTCGGACGATCGTCGGTGCGGACGCGCAGACATGATCGGCAGAATTGGGCAGGGGCAAAACGGCTAACGCGGGACCTCGTCTCAATGATTTCAGCGGGTTAGAGCCCTTCGAATCAAAACAAAATGGATTTTTGAAACGAAAAAAAACACGCAAATCCTGGGCGGCGGCGACAGCGCCTGTTTTTTAGGCAAAACAAGGGACCCAAGGGATGGTCAAGGACCTTTGATGTTGCATTGAACAAGGTTTTTGTTGCGCGGACGGGCGTCTGCGTAGTCGAGCGTGTCAAGTCTTTTTCGCACCGGCATCAATCGTCGACGCATTTCGGACCCTCAATTATAAGTGTTTGCCTATTTAATAGGCATAAAAGATAGCTCAGGGCTTCTCGAACAGCCATGCTCAATGGCCATGCGCGTCACCGCGCATTCATGAACCGCCACAGGCGGGGCACAAGATACGCTGCGGCAACCAGCACCAGCACAGATATCGCGAGCGTTGGCCACGACGGCATCGCGCCCGAAATCTGAGCCAGAGACGCTGCACCCACGCCACCGATACCAGCCATGGCGCCAACGGCCGTCTGATCGAGCCGAAGCTCGTTGGCGCGACCGAACCGATGGCTCGCCACGGTGCGCGTTGCAACGCGGGGGCGGTGTGAGCGTGGCGCACGAACGTCGATCTTGGTCAGCGTCGCGAGTTGCTGGAGGATGACCATCGCTCCGATCTGCTGCGACACGGCCGACGACGACCAGACGCCGTCGCCGACGTACTTGCCGCGGGCGTAATGCTGCGAGGCCGACCACAAGTACGGCGAGAGTGTCGTTGGATGATGCAGTCGGTAGCCCCAGCCGTTGTACCGCTCGAGTTCGTAGGCGATGCGCTCGACAGTCCATTCCGCAACCGTGTCGAGACGCTTCAACAGCAGCGCATCGACGGCGCTCTCTTCCCACGAGAACGGCGGTGTGCCGCGCGCCGGCCGGCCACGCGGGACATAGCGCGTCCGCGCGGTGAGCGGGTCGCCGTTGTGCAGGTGCGTGTCGAAATCGCCGTCGGCCTCCATAATGTGGATGAGACCGATCACGAACCAGGGCACGCCAGTTTCGCGCGCGACGTCGTCGTACCTCTGACGGTGCTGGAGGATCTGGTTGGCGGCCGCGAGAGCCTGCGTGCGGCGATTGCTGTGAAGCGTCAGCCTGTCCCAGAGGTCTGCGTACTCCGGCAGTAGCGATGGGTAGTCCATGCTTCAGACCTCGAGAAGGCGCTTCAATTCATGCAGGGCGCGGGCCGAGACGTTTGGCAGCGATGCCTCGAACGTTGCGAGCGACTGATCTTTGACGAGTTCTTTGCCGACGCTCGGCCCGTAAAGCTGGCGAATAGGAAAGCGGCGCGGGGTGCGCCGCTTGTAGGCTCCGCCGGCGTATTTGCCGACGATGAACGCGGACCGGTACTGCTGGTGCTTGCCCCAGACCTTGGCCCGCACGCCGTAGGTGAACTGTCGGGCGCCGAACAGCCGCAGCGGCAGGTAGGGCCCCGTCCCCTTGATGGCGGTCTGAAGGGTTGTCGATGTCGACGGCTTGAACGTCACGCCGGCATCGATGAGCGGTCGCTGAATGTCAGACTGCTTGCGCAGGGCCCGTTTGACCGCCGTGAACGTGGGTCGGCCTGTCCGGTTCAGGGCGCGGGAGAAGGCGAGGGCCGCGGTCTTGCGACCCACGAGAAGCAGCGCCGCTTCGTACATCCGGCGCACGTCATCGCGTTCCCGAATGACGATCACCGGCGCTGCCTCTGTTATTCATGCGAGCGAAGCACGCCCAAGGTAGCTATCTTTTGCCCGAAATCCGTTGCAGGTGTCCAACCCTAAAGTGTTGCAACATTTCGTGTGCCCTCCGCATTGAGCCGGCTCGCGATCTTGGTCAGCGCCAACTGCCAGCGGCGCCACGCGGTGGTGCGATCGCAGCCGAGCTCCACGCAGATCACCTTCCAGGGGATGCGGGCTGCACGCGACCACACCAGCCGCCGCTCGTCTTCCTCGATCCACAGGATCCAGTCGGTGGTCTGCTCCAGCCGTGTGATGGCCGCAGCGGACGGCCAGACCCGCATGGGAACGGGCTCCATCGCGGCGATCTCCTGGCGCGTGCGCACGATCTGCGGCCACGCGCTGAAGTAGCCGGGCACTTTGACCGGCGGCAGTTTGCGCAACGTGCGGATCGCTTCCTCGAAGTGGTCCGCGACCGTCTCGGCGGTCCAGCGTGTCTCAGCCATGTTGTCCCGTCCTGTTCTGGCCGCGTGGGCCGTAGAGACGCTCACCGAGTTGACGTAGGAGTTCGCGTTCGGGCCAGGTCAGCCGCTGGTCTTCGAGCGAGACCGCGAGCAGCCCCTGTTCCTGCCAGCCCTCGCGTTTGACTTGTTCGGGATCACGACGTCGGCCGCCGTAGCCGGGGATGCCATCTCATCGATTTGCTCCCTTTTCCCGGCGAGGAAATTCCACCGCTGTACCGGGGGCGGTGGGGTAGGTGCGACCCCCCTCCGTTGCCGTTTGCTCCTTGCCTGAAAAGGCCTTGGATCGCGTAGCGGCGATGCTGGCAGCCAATCGCTGCCCCTGCTCTCGTCGTGCCTCACTCACAGGACCACGCCACGGATTGCTGCCCATCCGGAACGGCCACGACGGGCAGGTGACGGACACGCACAGGCGAACTTCCCGTACCGATCCTGCACAGCAGTCGACGCAGCGCAGTCGCAGCGCCTGAGTGGGCTCATCCGGGCGTGGCCGAGCTGTTGCAACTCATCGACGCTCAGGGTGCGCGGGTCTCGGCCGACGGCGTTGCCGTCGTACTCCTCGAGCCCGACGGTGCGCTGGACGGTCATCGCACGCCTCCCTCGGTCGCGATGGCCCACAGCAGGATCGCCAGCGCATCGGCCTCGTTGTCGTCCGCCGGGCTGAACCCGCGCCGACGGACAGCGGACATCACCGCCTGCTTGTCGGCGTTGCCCTTGTCGGTCACGAACCGCTTGATGGTGCCCACCGGCACGCCCTGGTAAGGGCACCCCGGTTTCCTCGCACCACGCGGTCAGCGTCGCGAGGAGGCCGCCGTAGACATGCGCCGCGTCGGTGCCGGCGTGGCGACGGACTTCCTCGAAATGGATCGCGCCGATCGGGCCGGTATCGCGTCGTACGCAGCCGAGCCAGTTTCGGAACCGGAGGTAGCGCATGCCACCGCCATCGTAGCGGCTGGGGCGCAGGGAGAGCACGCCGCTGGCAATGCTGCCGTCGCCGGCGCGGATCGCCCAGCCGGTGGTCGTGCCGAGATCCAGCGCGAGCAGAGGGATGCACGGCAGGCTTGCCATAGCCGCAGGCATAGTGAGAGTCGTCGAAGCCATGATGGTCTCCGTTGCAGGGATCGTTGGTGGTGGAAGACGACGGCAGCTTGGTGCTTGCCGGCTTGGGCTGCCGTCGTCGGATCAACGCATACGAAAGGCGGTGGGTTTTCTGCGTCGTCGCCGCGCGAGAAGCTGGCGCTGCCGGCTGTGGGCACCTTTGCTGACAGCCGCACCGGCGCGGTGATGCTTGTGGCATCGACGATTAGGGTTTTTGGCCTTCAGCGCGGTCGCGATTTCAAACGGTGCATCGCACTCGGGGCAGAAGCTGGCCCAACGGATCAGCGGCACCTGCACACCGTCGGCCCGGTGATAGAGCTCGCTGCCGACGACCACATAGCGCTGACCTTCCCACATCAGGACCGTGTCGAGTGGCGGCAGAATTTTGAAGTTTATGGCGTGGACCATCCGGGGTCGGCGGGTCATATCTGCACCCCGCCGAATTGCAGTTGCAGAAGCATCTCTGCGCTTATTATTTCTTGGTTCTGGTCGCGGGATCTTACCGCGACCAGATATAATAATAAGGCTTTCATACTAACTCCTCCAGACAGGAGCCAAGTGCTTGTTGGCATTGGTGAATTTCTCCGTTTTTGAGGACTAAGTGAGGACTTCAGTCACTAAGTCCTCCGACCTCGCAAGTCATTGATTTGCTTGAGGGAGGACTGAGGACTTCGGGAAAGGTCCTAGGACTTAGTGAGGACTTGAGTTGCCCTCGGCCCCCTCGGGATAGACCCATACCGAGGGGTTCTCGACCTCCAGACAGGCACCCGTCTGGGTACATTTGAAGTGAGATGGGAGGACCGGTTGGAGCGCCGGTCGGATCTCACCGGTGGCATCATCGACGGCATCACCGGTCGGGAATTCCATACCCTCGGCGACCAGGTAGCCGAAGCGTGAGCGCACCACCGGATAACCGAATGCGGTGCCATCCCGGAGGAACTTCACGAAGCCCTTGGTGGTCAGGACGCTGAGCCGCTCACGGATCGCGAACTTGCTACCGAGGCCAGCTAGCCGCAATTATTCACGAGGGTGTTCGAGGCGATATGATGGGCGGCGACGAAGCCGTTGGTTTAGCGTAACATTCTGGTGTCGAAGCAGAGCGTGCGCGTCGCCAGAGCTCACCACCGTCCATCACCATGCACGCTATGCCCAATCTGCCCGGCCTGTCACCGGTCGAGGTTAAGTCGCTCACAGCCACATTCGATGCGGGCCGCCTGTCGTCGGACGGTGGACTGATTGTGTTGCGCGAGATCGAACGACGGCTCAGCTTGGCCGATACCATCACGGGCCCACTCCGGGACCTGCGCGATCCGACCCGCATCCGCCACAGCTACGCCGAGATGGCGCGGGCAAGGATGCTGATGATCGCCGCCGGCTACGAGGATTGCGACGACGTCGACACGTTGCGCTCCGATCCCGCGTTGAAGGTTGCGGTGGGCCGTTGCCCGGAGACTGGCACCGACCTGATGAGCCAGCCGACGTTGTCGCGGCTGGAGAACCTCGCCGACTGGCGTGCGCTTGCCCGCATCGGGCTCGGCCAGATCGATCTCTACTGCAGGAGCTTCGCGCGGCCACCGACGCGCATCGTGCTCGATATCGATGACACGGACGATCCCGTGCACGGCCAGCAGGAACTGGCGCTGTTCAACGCTCACTACGACTGCACCTGCTTCCAGCCGATCCATATCTTCGACGGCCTCTCGGGCAAGCCAATTCTCTCGCTCCTGCGCCCCGGCAAGCGGCCGTCCGGCGAGGAGGTCGCGAAGGTCCTGCGCCATGTGATCCGGCGCGTCCGCAAGCACTGGCCGGGTGTCGCCATTCTCGTGCGCGGCGACAGCCATTACTGCAGCGAGCCTGCATTGGTGCTGCTGGAGGCGATGCGCTGCGACTACATCATCGGCTTCGCCATCAATGCGAAGCTGTTGGAGATCGCGGCGCCTTGGCGCGAACAATGCGATTGCCGCCGCTCGAAGTTCAAGCCGACCGTGCGCCGCTTCCATCAACTCGCGTATCGAGCGCGCCAGTGGAGCCGGTCGCGCAAGCTCGTCGCCCGCGTCGAGGCGACCGCACTCGGCACCGACGTTCGCTTCATCGTGACGAGCCTCGAAGGTCGCGGGAAAACGCTCTACGAGAAGGTGTTCTGTGCCCGTGGCAACGCCGAGAACCTGATCAAGGACATGAAGCGCTTCACGCGCTCCGACAAAACGGCGTGCTCGCGATGGCAGGCGAACCAGTTCAGGCTGTTCCTGCACGTCGGCGCCTACTGGCTGCTGCATTCCCTGCGGCAGGCGGCACCGAAACGTTCGCGCTGGCGCGGCGCAACATTCGAGACGATCCGGCGTGTGTTCGTGAAGGTCGCCGTCCGCGTCCAGGAACTGAAGGGCAAAATCAAGCTCGCGTTCCCGGCCAGCTATCCGCAGGCGGCCATGCTCGCAATGATGACCGGCGCCATCACGACAGGTGGCCCGTAACCGACGCGGCAGCCGCCGCTGGAGCCCTCACCCGTCAACCCCGAACGCGTTCCTAAGGTCACCGAAGCCACAGCCGTCCACCCGGCCGATGCCTCATGCTCCATCGCTAGCCGAAGTCCGCTCACGAATAAAAGAGGCTAGCATATTCACTTTCCTACCTCCGCGATGCACGCGCAAGCAGCAAAGATCTCATAGGTGTAGAGCCGGCGCTCGGCCGCTTCCGAGATCAAAATGCTGAGAATGACATCGTGTCGGCGGACGCGCTCCGCATCGTGCTTGGCACCAACCTCCCGGCGGGCCAATCGCTCGTTCATTGGGTTCAGTTCAACCCAGCGGTCTTTGACCTTGTCGATCAGCTTGGGTCGCAACGCCGGTCCGTTACGCAACTCGATCTCAAGGCGCCGCTGCGGTTGTCCTCGTCCGGCCGGTGCATCAACAGCCCCGATGTGTAGAACCCACGCAGTGCACTGGCGCCGGAGAGCGCCTGGAACAGATCCTCGCCCACGAGCTTCCTGTTCATCTTGCGTGTGTGGTGAGCCAGGATCACACCGCAGTCCGGTGCGACAGCGTCCCGCAGCCGTTCGACACGGTCCGTCAGGAAGAACATCATCGCGTCGTTGTCGTTCTCACCGCCGCCACTCTCGCCGCCGTCGAAGAGATTGCGGATGGGATCGAGGCAGATGATGTCGGGCGCCGCCTCGGGGAAATGCCGGCGAATGGCATCGATCACGGCGGCCAAACCCTTGTCGTCCAGCATCAGCTTGAGCTTGGGCGTCGCAATCTGGTTCTCTCGCGCCAACGCCAGGACGTCACGATCGAGGCCCAACTCCGCAACCGTTGGAAAGTTCTTCTCGTTGGGAAGAAAGTCGGCGCGCTGGCCCTGGGCGGAAACAACCCAGCCCTGGTGCCCCCCTTTCTGTCGCGTGTGCTTGTGCGTCCATATTCTCTCGTAGATCATTGCTATGCCTCCTCTGAAGGGTTGGTGGTTGTACGTTGCTGACCATGCATAGGCCTCGCGGCCTCCAACCGGGCCGCGAGTTCCTCGAGGGCGGCGCGTCGGGTACCAAGCACGGCCTGCAGTCCGGCTCTCAGACGCGATCCGAGGACGTCCAGGACCTCGACTCCGGACGGGCCCCGATCATCCAATCCGGTGCGAGCATCATGTCGGATTTCAAACTGTGCGAGCGGCCCGAGGCGGCTTGTGAGCCAGGCTTCTGGATCGGGAATGCGGGCGAGATCGACGCTGGCGGTCCGCTCGCGATGTCCGGGACCCGCTGGCCGGTAGACTACCTCCACAGAGGAGTGGGACATTTGGCTATTATAGAGGGTTCTATAATAGCCAAATGTCCTTCTCTGACCGTCCTTCTTCGCGGCCTCTGCCGAGGGCCGGAGATCTGGAAAGCAGGCAGCCATGTCGGTAGCGTTCTGGAGTGCGATGCCCGAGAGTGCCATCCAGGTCGCGACGGGTGGGTTTCAGGTCACCCCAGGGCACGATCTCGTCCACAGTCACCGGCAGAACGACGTCGGTAAGAAGGTCGATCTCCAGAACCGTGTTGGCTGTCCGGTTGACGCCTCTGCCGCGCCCGATCGCCTGGATCAGTTCTCCCTCACAGATGCTCCAGCGCACGGCCTCGGCGGTTGGATCGATATGGGCCTCCATGGCCAGCGGGACGGTTCGGCCGTCTGCGAGCCGTACGCGCCGGTCGACCATGGGATACCACCAGCCCGCCGCAACCGGGTTTGACGCGGGAACGCAGCCGGTCAGTGCGATAGATAGGAGGTTCGACGGTACGCGGCGCAGGTAGGGTGCGGCCGAGCACGATGATGCCACCGATGCCACCCCAGCGGTCGAGACCGCTCAGTGCGTTGAAATGAACCGCCTCCACGCGCGGTGGCAGACCAGCAGCCCGCAGTACGTCGATGGCGGCTTTCTGGCCGATGACGAGTAGATCGACTGACTGACCCGGGCGATGACATTGCCGTGCCCGCAGCGCGATCCAGGCGCGGAGGTCACGCAGATGGGCAGCTGCGGTCTTGCGATCGCGGTCCCGGGCATCGGGTCCCGGCGTCAGCGCACGGCTCGAGGTGGGGCTGCCGGTCACCTGGCGGACGCGGACGTAGGCTTGGCGCGCAGCGACGGGCTCGACGATGGCAATGCCCGGCAGATAGATCTGGACAAGTTCGGACCGCAGGGTGGCGTCGAGGTGCAGGATCGGTGCTTTGGCCGTCCAGCCTGCCCGCAGCCGGCTGCGCCAGCGCAGACGCAGAGCGCGGACGGAGCCGGACTCGGTCATCTCGTGAACGAGTTCGGCGCCCGCGGCGTCATGCCCATTCTCGAGCGCGTCAGCGAGGATGCGCCAGAGCGTGGCGCAGCGGCCAGGGAGTGCCCAGGGCTCGCCATTGGGTGGCAGGACGGCGTTGATGCATGCCTTTCGTTCGGCCGGCGACATGCCCGGCAAAAGTCCTGCGTCGCGCATTCGTCGGTGCTCTAGCCCAGCGGCGTTGCGACATTCCTCGGCCGTGAGGCCGACAGCCTACCAGAAGGCCAACCCGTAGCGGCCCGGGCTCGGTGGCCTGCAGCGCTTTCCATAGCCGTCCGCGAGCTGCCACCAGATCGGCCGTAGCCTCGATGGCCATCTTGCCTTTCTTACCGTAGCACACGAGGGATGTGCGGCCTGGTTCCAGCCCGTCCTGGGTGAGCGTAGTCTTGCCGTCGAGACCGCGGAGGCCGGACTGCCAGAATGCCTCATCGATTACGAGGAGCCCGACCTCGCCGATCGCTTCGGGCATCATATGGAAAAGACTGTCATGGGCGCACACGATGATGTCGGCGGCCTTGGCGAGCGGTTTCTGGCGCTGATATCCGCAAAGGTGGAATTGACCGCAGAGATGGATCGTGCCGCCGCTATTGACCTTGCAGCAACTCTGCTCGACCGGATGCTCGATCTCGAGGGCATCGAACGTGGCCTCGGTGTCGAGGCACATGCGCTGGTCTGGCTTTTCAGGCGTGGGGTCGGGTGACGTGCGGCCTTTCCAGAGCATGGCCCGCAGACCGAGACCGGTGAAGGCGGCGACCTGTTCGGCTCCAAGATCGTGCCGCGGGACCGCGTAGACGACCTTGCGCCCACCAAGCCCGCCCGAGGCGAAGGGCGGCGATTGCGGTGCGGGCGGTCGAGGTCTTGCCGAGCCCGACATCGACTGGCAGGCCGAGGAGCGGCGGAAGGGCAGCAAGTGCGAGGTCGTTGAAATCGAGCGTACTGCGGTGTTGATCCGTCTCTTGCGCAGCGGCACGCGCAGCTTCAACCGCGGTCCAGTATTTTGGAACCGCCGCCATGAAGGTGCTGATGGCTTCGGCGAGGTGAGCCCGCGCCTCGTCGGGCGTGAGGTTCGGCGCGGGATAGGTCGGGGGTGGTGGCGGGACGCGGACAGCGCCGGCGACGAGCGCGGCAACGGCTTCCGGCCCTGCGGTGGCAAAGAGATCGTTCGCATCCCCTGGAGACGCGGGCACTGCAAGGCGGGCATCGACGGCAAGCGCCGCCTTGCGCGCGGACACGACGCCCGGATTGGCATCACGATCAGGTTTGAGATCGTTATCGGCAATGAGGACGAGGTCGGCTTCGGGGAACTGCGCACGTAGCGCCTCTGCGACGGGCAGCAGGTTGCCGGCGTCCATGGCGGCAATGACACGGTGGCCCGTGGCTTGGTGCAGGCTTGCTCCTGTCGCCCAGCCCTCGCAGATCAGGAGAGGCCCGCTCGGCGTCGAGAGCGGTGCGGGCTCTGCGCCCACCACGGCGAAATGCCCTCGCTTCGCGCCACCAGCGAGGAATCGCTTTGCCCCATCCGACGCGATGGTCTCGAGGCTGTGGAGCCGGCCGCTGATATCCTGGAGCGGCACGATCAGTTGGCCGCTTGCGTCGATACGCAACGCGAGCGGCGCGACATGCTTGGCTACGAGATAGGGGTGGTCAGGGGGCGCGGGGCGGGCGGTCGACCAGATACGTGTTGCGCGGGCTGCAGCCTTTTCGGCACGTCCGGCGACTGGATCGGTCGCGTTTTGCGAGGTTGTCGGTCGCTCGCCTTGCGCCTCACGGTCGGTAGACGCGCGCGTGATGATTGCAGGTGTCGTCTTGGGTGTCGGCTCTCGCCGGATCGTTCGATGGGGCGCGGCCACGCCAGATCCGATCGGCGATCCAGTCGGCTGCCTCGCTGCGGGCTATGCCAAGGTCGCGGCCGACCAGATCGCCGAACCCACCGCCCTGACCGGCCTCGTGGTCGAACCAGAAACCCGCCTTCGGACCAGCAATAATGACCGAGAGGCTACACTTTGCGGCCCCATCGCCATTCATGCCCGGCTCGGGAGCTGGGCTTACCCAAGCTCAACTGCCAGCTCCGGCACCCGCGAGCGCAGCTCGGCGTGGAAGGCCTGCCAATCCCGCCCGCTCATCGCGCCCCCGCAATGGGTTCGCGAACGCGATCCGCAGCCGGAAGGCCGCGGCAGCGATGCGCAGGGAATGGCGGAGACGGACGGACACGGGGCGGATGAACCGGGTTGAGCGTTTCTGCCCCCGGTTCTGCGGCCAGACGGCCTGTCCTCGCGACGTCGGAACCGGTCCGTCCGGTCGTGCGTCGCTTCGCTCGGAAGGGTGGACCCCGTCCGCTAAGATAATGAAGTTGCGACGAATAAAGGGGTGATCCCAGGCCTCGAAACGGCGCTTTGTCGGTTGCTCCCTCAAGCTGCGGCGTGCGGGAGAGGTTCACCTATCCCGGTCGCGAGCCAGGTGAACGGTTCAGCTCACCCGATGCGCTGTAACGGGACGGGTGGAGCCACTCCTCGCGCCCGTCGAAACGGCTAGCCAGTATGCATCCGTTTCGCACCACCGCGCTGCGCCGATGGCAGACGGATCAGCGTGGCCATAGCGTCGGCAAGCTTGTCGGGACACCAGTTCGCCCTCGATCTCCTGCTTGAGAAACCAGTCCGTCAGACAGTCCTTCTTGTCCTGGTGCAGCTCCGTGATCCCGAATTGGACGATCGCCGCCTGCATCAGCTCGAGATAGGGCGTGGTGTAGGGAACATGCTCCGCTCCCGATGCGGGTCGCGCAGCCTCTGCAGCATCGTCGGGCCAGATCGTCTTCACGAGGAAGCGGGGCAAGCGGATGTCGATGAATTCCCACTCCCGCGACGTCAGCCGCCCGCAGTAACACTGCCCTTCGCGCCACTGTTCGGGCCGGATGCTGCTGTAGTAGCCCGAATGCAGCCCGAAGCCGCTGCTGCTGCCATGCCCCCAGCCGTGTGTCCGTTCCTGGGTGTAGCGGCCCTGTGCGATCAGATCGCCGTCCCGCAGCGCGATCAGCAACTCGCTCTCGGCCTCCGCTTTCCAGGCGACTTTGGGATCCTGAGGCGGACCCCAGTATTGATTTGCCGGAGTGGGACTCTTCGGTTGTTTCGCCGCTTCGGCTGAGCGCCGCGCGATTGTCGCGGCCTGCACATGGCAGAGTGCGTCAGCATAACTCCATTGCGTACGGTCGAGCGTTTTCAGCGACATCGTCGGCCCCGTGATTACGTGAGGATGGTCGGAACATATAGCGAACATTTAGGCCTCTCAACCCTCCAAGTGTTGCAACCCCGAAGGGGTTCGCTGTTCGCGGCCAAAGATAGGATCACCGGTTCCGAGGTCGCGGATAGCGGCGCGATCCCGCATCAATGACCAATGATGTGCAATTCCGAAGCTTCGCCCAACCCCCTCAACCCCGACCGCCTGACGATTGAGGAGCGACGCGCCGAACTCGGCGCCATTCTGGCCGCCGGCCTCGTGCGCCTCGGGCTCGGCAGTCAAGCCAAGTATCTCGGGACCAGCGAGAAAGTTCGGTCGACTTCCGCGTCGACCAGAGGGGTCATGCCGTTGTTCCAGAACGGAGAATGGCATGAAGACCGACGACAGCGTGATAGCCCGGCTCGCCGCCCTCAAGAGGATGCCGGCGGCGCGACTGCGGGCGCAGTGGCAGATGCTCTTCCAGACCCCTCCACCGCCAACGGCAACCACTGCGGACGGTCGTGATGCGCGCCTTCGACGCCCCAGCCCCCTCAACCCCGACCGCCTGACGATTGAGGAGCGACGCGCCGAACTCGGCGCCATTCTGGCCGCCGGCCTCGTGCGCCTCCGGGCGCGGCAGTCAAGCCAAGTATCTCGGGACCAGCGAGAAAGTTCGGTCGACTTCCGCGCCGACCAGATGGGTCATGTCGTTGTTCCAAAACGGAGAATGGCATGAAGACCGACGACAGCGTGATAGCCCGGCTCGCCGCCCTCAAGAGAATGCCGGCGGCGCAACTGCGGGCGCAGTGGCAGATGCTCTTCCAGACCCCTCCACCGCCCTACAATCGGAGGTTCCTCGAAAGCAGGCTCGCCTACCGGATCCAGGAACTGGCGTATGGAGGATTGAAGCCCGAGACCGTCGTGCGTCTCGAAGCTCTCGGCGAGCAGGTCGACGGCGGCAAGGTGGAGGTTCGCCGTCAGCGTGCCCGTGACCGGCCGATTGCGGGAACGAGACTGATCCGCGTTTGGCAGGGTGTCGAGCACACCGTCACCGTTCTGGCCGAGGGCTACGAGTGGCAGGGGCGACCGTACAAATCGTTGTCGGCCATCGCGCGCGCCATCACGGGCACGCAGTGGAACGGCCTCACGTTCTTTGGGCTCAAAAACCGGCGGGGGCAGGCATGAAGAAACCTATCGTGCGCAAACTGCGGTGCGCCGTCTACACCCGCAAGTCGTCCGAGGAGGGCCTCGAGCAGGAGTACAATTCTCTCGATGCGCAACGTGACGCCTGCAGCGCCTACATCGCCAGCCAGCGCTCGGAGGGGTGGGTCGAACTCGCAGATCAGTACGACGACGGCGGCGTCTCCGGTGGCACGCTGGAACGACCCGCCCTGAAGCGGCTCCTGGCCGACATCGAGGAACGCCGCGTCGATGTGGTCGTCGTCTACAAGATCGACCGATTGAGCCGTGCGCTGATGGACTTCGCCAAACTCGTCGAGGTCTTCGACAGAAACGACGTGACGTTCGTCTCCGTGACCCAGTCGTTCAACACCACGACGTCGATGGGCCGGCTGACGCTCAACATCCTGCTGTCGTTCGCGCAGTTCGAGCGCGAGGTGATCGGCGAGCGGATCCGCGACAAGTTCGCAGCCTCTCGCAAGCGGGGCATGTGGATGGGCGGATTCGTGCCACTGGGCTACGAGGTCCGTGATCGCAAACTCGTGATCAACGAGCCAGAGGCCGCCATCGTCCGAATGATGTTCGAGCGCTTCGTCACCGTAGGATCCGCCACCGTGCTGGCGCGCGCGCTCGCCGCCGAAGGCATCAAGACACGCCGCGGACGGCTGGTCGATAAGGGGTATCTCTACAAACTGCTCAACAACCGCGTCTATATCGGCGAAGCCGTGCACAAGGGGACGGCCTATCCTGGCGAGCACGCCCCGATCATATCCCAGGCGCTCTGGAACAAGGTGCACGCGACGCTGCAGACGAGCCCGCGGCTGCGGGCGGGGCGGACCCGGGCCGCCACACCGGCGATGCTGAAGGGCCTCCTGTTCGGGCCTACGGGCGCTGCCATGACCCCGACGCACACGCGCAAGGGCGACAAACTCTATCGCTACTACGTCAGCCAAACCGTGATCCAGCGCGGCGCCGATGGGACTGCCGCCAGTCGAGTGCCGGCAGCTGAAATCGAGCATACTGTCGTGGACCAACTGCGCGCCATGCTCCGGGCACCAGACGTGATCGTCGCCACGTGGCGCGCGGCGAAAGCCGACATCGACGGCCTCACGGAACGCGAGGTTCGCCAGGCGCTCGTCGACCTCGATCCCCTCTGGGACGAGTTGTTCCCAGCCGAGCAGGCCCGCATCGTCCAGTTGCTGGTCGAGCGGATCGACGTCGACGCTGGCGGGCTGAAAATCGCTCTGCGCGCCAGCGGCTTGACGCAGATGGTGCAAGAACTTGGTGGCGTCGGCAACAAAACGCGGAGGGCGGCGGCATGACAACCGGCACGAAAGCGATCACGATCGAGGTGCCGTTCACGATCCGCAAGCGCGGCGGTCGTAAGGAAATCATCACACCGGACGGGGTGCCCTACTTCGCACCGCCCCGTCTCCGGGTTGATAATTCCTTCGTCAAGGCCCTGGCACGGGCCTTCCGTTGGCGGAAATTACTGGAGACCGGCGCCTACGGCACGATCAAAGAACTCGCGAAGGCGGAGAAGATCCATCCCACGTATCTCGCCCGCGTACTCCGGCTCACGCTGTTGGCGCCCGATATCATCGAGGCAAACCTTTACGGACGGCAGCCCGACGGCCTGCCCCCTGCGGCCCGTTTGAGTAGTTGGTTCAGGCGTTGGAATCGACGACGCCTGAACACAGCGATCGGACCCGAGGTGCATTTGCACCAAGGTCCAACGGAAATCGCCTTTGAACGATCGCTCGAGCGCGAATTATCTGCCGGCTGATGCTTGGCTAGCGTGTTACTCTTGGGCTCTTTGGCCAGTGAACGGCGAGTACTCGGATGCGCGCGGACAGGGCGAAGAAGATCCAGGGCATTGATTTGAAAAGTAAAACGCCAGCCCGAACCGATCGATCCCGCCCGCAGAAGGCGGTAAATCTCGATTCCAGATTGCGCTCAGCGGGTTATTCGTTCGGATCCGCGCCAATCCTCCGGGAACTGGTAGTAGCCCAGCGTTTCCTCAATCGACTTCTCCACGAGCTCGGCCGCCCGGGTGAGCCGCTGGTCGCGCAGCTTGGCGACGACCTGACGAGCCTTTTCTCGCGCCGCTTGCACATCCTCCGCCGCGTGGATCGCCTTCAGCATCGCCGCCACCTCCCGCATCTTCGGCCGCCTGCTGGCTGACACGTTGCGGCGGTAGAAGTGCAGTGCACCGCTGCCAGCCGGCATCGGGGAAGAACTCCGCTGCACTCTCGGCCAGACCGATGCACGCATCCGAGATGATCAGGCGGACACCCGTCAGGCCGCGCTCCTTCAGATGCTTCAGAAATCCCGACCAGCCCGCCTTGTCCTCCTTCGCGCCTTCGACGATGCGAGATCTCTCGATATCCCTCGCTGTTCACCGCAATCGCAACGTAAGCGCTCAGCAAACGACAGGATGGTCTGGGTGTCTTTTCGGGTTGACGAGGCCGTGGCTCAGGCGGCGACGCTTTGCGTCGCCGGTTGGCGTAGTTCACGGCAGCAGCGCCTCGACGTCGGCGAGCGTGATGGCTCTTGGCAGCTCGCTGAAGACGCGCTTCAGGTAGGCATAGGGTTCGAGGCCTGAGGCTTTCGCCGTTTATGCCGCGCGCAGAACTATGCCGAGCGGGCTCGTTTTCCCCAGGATTCGCGCTGACCAGCATGTGACCTGCTCGGCATAGTTCGTCCTGTGCCTCCGCATTCAACAGCGGAGGTCAGGAAGATGGATGTTGAAGAGTACCTTGGGCGGAGCCGGCTCTTCAGTCGCCTCAGGAGCGGGCCGCACGGACAACTTATCGAGCGCTACGCCGCTCGTCTCGTCCAGGAGAGGCTCGTTCGTCACGGCACATGGCGTTGCCTCAACGTGGTCGGCGGTCTGCTGGATTGGATTGCAAGCCGGCGCTTCGTATTGGCCGATCTCGAGAGCGCAGCGTCGAGCATACCCTCCGGCACCGGGCTCGGAGGCAGACCATTCAACCCGGCGACCGGGCCGCACTCAGGCGATGGCTGTCGGTGCTGCGCGAGGCTGCGATTCCCAGGCACCGCCGCCCCCGCTCACTCCACACGAGCGGATCTTCGCGTCGTTCGATGCCTATCTGCGGACGGAGCGCGGCAGGTGGACAAGTCCATCATCCGCCACCTGCCGATCATTCGTCGCTTTCTGCAGGAGGTCTGCCCTGCTGGTGACGACGACCTGCGGCAAGATCGATCGGCAGGACGTGATCCACTATATCGAGCGGCACGCCCACACTGGAGCCCCAGAACCGGGAAGGCGATGTGCTGGTCACTACGGGCCTTTCTGCGGTACCTCCATCACAAGGGGCTGCACCCAGCATCGCTGGCCGATTGCGTGCCGTCGATGCGACGATGGAAGCTCGCAACCCTGCCGACCTATCTGTCCGCCACGCAGGTGCAGAAGGCTCTCGACGGTTGCGACCGGGCAACGGTGATGGGCCGGCGGGACTACGCCATCCTGATGATGCTGGCCAAGCTTGGTCTGCGAGCCAACGAGGTCGCGACGCTCACTGTCGATGACATCGATTGGCGTGGAGGCGAGTTGCGCGTGCGCGCCAAGGGACGGCAGCGGGTACAGATGCCGATGCCACCAGACGTGGGCTCAGCCGTCGTGGCGTACCTTCGCGACGGGCGCCCCAGGTCGTCGTGCCGACGGCTGTTCGTTCGCACGCTCGCGCCGCATGTCGGCTTTGCTTCCGGTTGTGCGATCACGATGATCGCCAAGGCAGCTCTCGATCGGGCCGGGATCGAGGTCTGCGCGCATCGCGGTGCCCACATCTTCCGGCACAGCCTCGCCACCGAGCTTCTACGCTCCGGCGCGACCTTGTCCGAGATTGGCCAGCTCCTTCGGCACGAGAGCCACGACACCACCCGGATCTACGCAAAGGTCGACATCGAGGCGCTCCGCACGTTGAGCCTGCCCTGGCCGGGAGGCGTGCAATGAGCAAGCTGCGTTCCGCACTTGAGAAGTACCTGAGCATGCGCAAGGGGCTTGGATACAAGTACGAGCATCAGACCCGGCGGCTCGCCGGATTCGTCGACTTCATGGAGAAGCACAAGGCCAAGACGATCACGACGAAGCTCGCACTTCAATGGGCAACGCTTCCACCCGAACGCCATGCGTCCTGGGCGTTGCGATTGAGCGACGTGCGCGGCTTCGCGCGTCACGTCGCCAGCCTCGATCCGAGGACGGAGGTGCCGCCCGTCGGCATCTTGCCCGGTTTGAAGCGTGCCAAGCCTTATGTCTACAGCGACGCAGAGATTGCTGCGTTGCTGACAGCGGCGCTCGCCCTGCCGCCGCAGGACGGGCTACGCCGATGGACCTACCACGCCCTGTTCGGACTGATCGCGGTTACTGGCATGCGCATATCCGAGGCGATGAGCCTCGGCCGTGACGACGTCGACCTGGATGCAGGCGTGCTGACGGTCCGGCTGACCAAGTTCGGCAAGTCGCGACTCGTGCCATTGCATGCGACGACCTGCGAGGTGCTGCGCAGCTACGCCGACCGGCGCGATGCCCATCTCGGATCAAGCTCAGTCTCGACCTTCTTCGTCACCGAGCAGGGATGCCGGTTGCTTCACCAGTACGTCTATCGGGTGTTCTGGCAGCTGTCCCGAGAGGTCGGATTGAGGCGGCCCGGCGATCGTGGTGGGCCGCGCATTCACGACTTCCGGCACCGGTTCGCCATCCGCACACTGCTCGATTGGTATCGCGAAGGCCGATGCGTCGAGCAGCAGCTGCCGGTGCTCACCACCTATCTCGGTCACGCCTGCGTGCGGGATACGTATTGGTATCTCTCGGCCTGCCCGGAGTTGATGCGAGAGGCAGCGCGGCGCCTCGATAGGAGTTGGAAGGCGGCACCATGAACTCAGCCAAGCCCACCTGTAACGTCGCCGCCTCGATCGAGCGCTTCTTCACGGAGCGGCTCATGCGGCAGCGTAACGTCAGCGGCAACACGATCGCGTCCTACAGGGACACGTTCCGACTTCTGTTCACATTCGCGCAGGCGCGACTCCGCAGGCCGCCATCGGCCCTGTCCCTCGACGATCTGGACGCGCCGTTCATCGGTGCGTTCCTGAATGATCTGGAGACGAAGCGTGGTACCAGCGCGAAGACGCGTAACCTGCGTCTGACTGCGATCCGCTCCTTCTTCCGGTTCCTGTCGTTCGAGGAGCCCGCGCACAGCGCCTTGATCCAGCGGGTGCTCGCGATACCGAGCAAGCGCCACGATAAGCGGCAGGTGCACTTCCTGACGCGACCGGAGATCGAGGCGCTCCTCGCTGCGCCCGATCGGACGACGTGGATCGGCCGTCGCGACCACACCTTGCTCCTGCTCGCGGCCCAGACGGGCTTGCGCCTGTCCGAGCTGATCGGCCTCGACCGGGACACTGTCCATCTCGGTGCCGGCGCTCACGTGCGCTGCGTGGGCAAGGGGAGGAAGGAGAGATGCACGCCGCTGACGACGCTGGCTCAGCGCGCCCTTCAGGCGTGGCTCAAAGAGCCTGCACGCAAGGGGGCGACGGCGCTGTTCCCGAACGTGCACGGCGGCCGGCTCAGCGCCGATGGCATCCAGTCGTTGCTGGCGAAGCACGTCGCGGTCGCCGCCGCGAGCTGCCCGTCATTGCGATTGAAGCGCGTATCGCCGCACGTGCTGAGGCACAGCGCGGCGATGGAGTTGCTGCAGGCCGGCGTCGACTGCTCCGTGATCGCTTTGTGGCTCGGCCATGAATCGGTCGAGACGACGCAGACCTACTTGCACGCACACCTCGCGCTCAAGGAGGCAGCACTGGCCAAACTCAAGCCGTACGAGCGCGGCAAGCGCATCCGCTTCCAGGCGAGCGATCGGCTGCTCGCCTTCCTCGAAGCCCTGTGAACGACCGGACTATGCCGAATGGAATGTCGCTGCTGTCTGCGTAAACGACGTGACAGCGCAACAACGAACTGCCCAGTCGGAGCCACTCGGCATAGTGCTGCGCGCGGCATAAACGGCCAAGATGAACGATATCGACCCCCAGGCCTGGCTCGCCGACGTCCTCGCTCGCATCGCCGAGCATCCAGTCTCGAGGCTCGACGAGCTGCTGCCGTGGAACTGGCGGCCGGCAAACGCGATCAACCGGGCCGCTTGAAAAGCACCGACCCTGCGGTGCTCACCGGATGATTACCACCCGGGCGGCCGAGCTCGTGGAGAAGTCGATTGAGGAAACGCTGGGCTACTACCAGTTCCCGGAGGAGCATTGGCGGCGGATCCGAACGAATAACCCGCTGGAGCGCATTCTGCGCGAGATCCGCCGTCGCACGCGCGTCGTCGGCGCCTTCCCCGACGGGCAGTCAGCGTTGAACCTGGCTGCAGCTCGGCTTCGCCACGTCGCGGGCACCGAATGGTCGACGAAGAGATATCTGAGCATGGACCTGTTGAAGGACCATCAGACAAGGAGCACCACCGCCTGAGCCCTGGTCGAACGCCGCTCAGCCAAAATCGAAAGTGCGAAAGAAACTGGACAGTACCAGTTCAGCGTCTCCTCGACCGTGCCGCGCACGACCCGGTCGAGATGTCCTTTGATCCGCTCGTCATCGATCCGGATCACGTTGTTGAGGGGACCAGGAATCGGCGTATCCTCACTCATGGTGGCTTCCTTCTCTTGGCTCTTCGGTTGATCTCGCAATCACCAGAAAAGCCCGAGTCGGGGCCGCCAACCTTCAATCAATTGTGCGAAAGATTCTGTACGTCATCGACGCCTGAACGCAGCGATCGAGCCCGTGGGGTATGTGCGCCAAGGTCCAACGGTAAGCGCCTTTGAACGATTGCTCGAGCACAAATAATCTAATGGCTGATGCTTTGCTGGCGCGTTAATCTTGGGCTCTTCGGCCCGTGAACGACGAGTACTCGGATGCGCGCGGACAGGGCGAAGAATATACAGAGAATTCTCGGCCACCCGCATGCTTGCGCTTAATTGTCCACCATTTCTCCAAAGAAAGCCGAAGACGTGGTTTTAGGATAATCGATCTCAGCAAATAGAGGGTCATCCAAAGAAAGCGATGTTCATTTTGCGCCGCCTTGCTCAACTCCAACCAAAGAAGGGCCTCAGCCATCCGCCGGAACCGACGCCCCGCCTTTCGGTAGCGCGCGTTATCCAGGTTGTTCTCGATTTCCGTCTTGGCATGCTTCACTGCGTCGAGACTGGCGCGTTTACCGGCAGAGATAATTACTGCGGCCTCAGGCACAACAGAAATTTGTCCGCCAGCAAGCGCGAACCGGAGAAACCATTCGTAGTCCGAGAGACGACACAGGTCATAATTGAATAGACCAACAATTTCGAAAGATCGTCGCGTGATTAATAGCGTGCTGCCCGGAGAAAACCAGCAACCTGCCGCGAAGTCAAGCGGTTGGCGACTGTCGCGCGGCACTCTAACTTTCAAAAATTTCCCAGCTTCATCAGTTTCTAGCCAGCCGCACGATACGGCTGAATGCATAGATCTGTCTAGAAGAGATATCTGCGATTTCAACTTGTCGTATAGCCACACATCATCTGGATCGAGGAGCGCGATGACATCTCCTCTCGCCGCAGATATTCCAACATTTCTTGCGAAAGCAGGACCTCTATTCCCGTCAATTCGCAACACTCGCACGATTACGTCGTTTGTTCCGAAAGCATCCGCTGCAATCGGCACATCGGAACCATTGTCAATTACAATAATCTCAAGCGGCGGGTAGGACTGATTGATTGCCGAATCTACGGCATTTTTAACACGATCACCGCTATTAAAGCACGGCATTATGACGCTCACTGTTTGCAAATTATACAGCTCCTATATTTGTAATCCGTCTAGTGTTCCGACTCTGACGGTTGGTAACCGTCGCGCCCTCGATCTCATCGACCTCATCAGCCACCGGTGCCGACGGTCGCAGTCGGAACTGTAGAATTCCTAGTCATCGCACTCGATTATGATTAATACCGGCAACGAAGTCTTTTCCCAAACCTGCGCCGAACAGAGTGGCTCGGAGCAACCGCAAGTCAGCTGAGGGTGATCGCGTACGCACGTAGGTTCCGTCAATTGACGCCAAAAGCAACGGATCGGACATGTCTACCCCCTGAGCCTGCGCCAAACCGGTTATACCCGGCCTTACGGCAAACACATTAGCAGCCTCTCTGGCCTCAATGAGCTTGGACTGGGACGGAAGACATGGTCTTGGCCCTACAAGACTCATATCCCCTCGCACAACGTTCCAAAGCTGCGGAAGCTCATCGATCTTGGTGCGGCGGGCAAGACCGCCGAACTTGGTGACTGCGCTGCCGCCGACCAAATGCGTAGGCGCCTCCGGCGTCTCTGGACGCATAGTGCGAAGTTTGTACAGGACGAAAAGGCGACGATCTTTACCAACGCGCACTTGGCGGAACAACGCGGGCGTCCGCATTTCAAGGGACAACGCCAAAGCGGCAACAAATACCAAAGGTGACAGCAAGATAAGGCCCGCCAAAGCTAGCGTCACCTCAATAGATCGCGGAAGCCCTCTCCTCGGCAAATCGGCCAAGGTTGCCCTCTTAGCGGAACACCTTCCAAATTCTCCATCTCCAGGGCTCGCAGCGGACTTTCTCTGATCCAAATCTTCTGTTCGTTGGGCCATCAGATCTCGCTATCCGAAAATTAAGCACACTATCTCTCCTCGATAAAGCGACGGTAGGAATAGAAGTAGAGGACCTGCGCTAAGTACAAACACTTGATGGCCTATGCTTTTGGGCGTTGCTGCGTTGATCGAAGGGAGGGGGGGCGCGGGCCCTTGTGAGTTCGCCTACTCCGGCTCACGCTGTTGGCGCCCGATATCATCGAGGCAAACCTTTACGGACGGCAGCCCGACGGCCTGCCCCCTGCGGCCCGTTTGAGTAGTTGGTTCAGGCGTTGGAATCGACGACGCCTGAACACGGCGATCGGACCCGAGGTGCATTTGCACCAAGGTCAACGGAAATCGCCTTTGAACGATCGCTCGAGCGCGAATTATCTGCCGGCTGATGCTTGGCTAGCGTGTTACTCTTGGGCTCTTTGGCCAGTGAACGGCGAGTACTCGGATGCGCGCGGACAGGGCGAAGAAGATCCAGGGCATTGATTTGAAAAGTAAAACGCCAGCCCGAACCGATCGATCCCGCCAGCAGAAGGCGGTAAATCTCGATTCAGATTCTTACGGTCGTCGAGGAATGTGCGAGACTGTGCGATTTTTGCCACATTTTGGGCCAGTAACATCAATGGGTTAGACCTGAATACTAAATTCGCGAAGTCGTCAGCTTTGGAGAAAAACGGCCTGAGAGAAGAATTTCGGTGGTTTTGGTGGGGTGCCAGTCGTCAGCTATCTTCGGAAACGCCAGCAAATACTGGGCTTTTGAAGGCTCGATCTGCGGGCCAGAGAATTTCTGGCCGAGTGTTATTGGCGCGCCGGGAAGGATTCGAACCCACGACCTTCTGATCCGTAGTCAGACGCTCTATCCAGCTGAGCTACCGGCGCGCACGAGTGAACTTGGCATTCACTCACTCCCCCAGGGCGGGGAAGCCGCGAGTTTCGGAGGCCGTACCAGCCGGCCGCCTTGCTTGCGGACCGGGAACATGCCGATAACTGCCGCGCGGGTCAAGCGCTATGTTCGACAATTTTGTGCTTTGCACCGCGACAGCTTGGCTCGTGTGGCAGATTGGAGGTCTGCTCCATTCTCGTGGCGGGCTCGGCAAGCGGACTTCCAATCCCGACGCTACACTAAGTCATTGATCTTGCTCATGTCTCTTTGGCTGCAACGTCCGTTGCGAGCCAGCCGACGTATGAGGTGGACTTCGCAGTCGGGACGCGCGTGCCTTTTGCGGCGTGACAGGGATGTGGTGGTGTCGGCGATGCAACTCCTGGCTCGGCGCCGCCGGCATGGCACGAGACACACTGGAAATGGGGCGCTGGGCGAGTTCGCGAGGGGCGCCGGCCGGCAACGGTCGTGTTCGTCTGCGGTGCGCACGAACACGCTGCCTGCATGCATGGTCGCCGGGCTCGGCCTCTCGCTGGAGCATCGGGCCAGTCAGGCGGAGGCTGTCGTGGCGGTGCCTGGACTTTGAGTGCGGTGGTGCGGCGTGACGGATCGGAGGCTCCATGGCTCGCTTCATTCCTGCCGGAAGTTCGCACGGCGAACTTGCGATCACTACGAACCGCTGAGACAAGCGCCCCGTCAGCCTCTCTTCGTGCGTAGAGCGTGGTCGGGGCCCCGCCGGGGAACGAGAAGGAGTTGTCGGTGGGGACGCGCTGGGTGTTCGTGTGGCGCGACACAGAGGGCGTTGCTGGCGGTCGCGGTCGTGCGGTGCGGCGGCTGCGTGCGGCACTGCTGCGTGGCTTGTTCTCGAAGGTGTCGCCGGATGACAGCTGCCGTTCGACGTCCGGGCTCGTGGGCGTGGGCGTGGGCGCCTCGTTGTTCAAGCGCGGCGCGGGGCCTTGGCAAGATACCCGGCGAGAGATGCGGGAAGGCGGTCGCCCCAGTCGAGACGGCGTGCGGCCTTGAAGTCGGTCTTGCTGGCCCGCGGAATGCGTGCCTCGTGCACGCCGTCTGCGGCGCACACGCGCATGGTGACGCCGGTTTTGTCCAGGGTGGGGCTGGCGAGCACGCGGCCGATGGCCGGGGTGCCGTCTGGCCCACGGGTGAGTGCCAGGAAGCTGTAGCGTTCATCCTCGAACGGCGCATCGGCCCCCTTGAGGAGCTTGTGATCGCGGCTGCGGGCGAGGCGGACGGAGAAGTGGCACCAGTCCGTGCCCTCGAGGGGGCAGGTCGCTTCACCCGGGCACGGACCCAGCAGGCGCGCGCCCCGCGCGATGGCATCGGTGCGCACGCCGCGGAGGATCTCGAAGCCAGCGGGTGTGCCCGGCTCGACGATGGCGAGCGCGCGCGATGCGCGGTCGAGCGCGAGATCGAGGATCTGGGAGCGCGCCTGGAACGGCTGCTCGACGAGGACATAGCTGGCGACGGCGATGTCGGCTTGCGGGATGGAAGGGGCGTCGGCCGGCTTCGTCAGGTCGGCTGCCACGATGTCGATCGTCAGGCCCGTTGCCTCGCGCCGTGGCGCGAGGAGCGTCATGGCCAGTTCCCGGAAGTGCGGATTTGCCTCGACCAGCGTGACGTGGCTCAGTGTGGGCCAGACGGCGCAGGCCGCCAGGGTGGCAGCGCCAGTGCCAGCGCCCAGGTCGACGAGCGAACGCGGGGCTGGCGAGGGCATGGCCCAATCGAGATCGGACAGCGCTGCATGGGTTGCCGCGAAGGTCGCGGGCATCCGGGTGAGCGCGTAGGCGAGGGCGTCGTTGGCATCGCGGATGGCGGCCGAGGATGGCGCGCCGCGCCGGTAGCGATCGGAAATGCGCTGGGCGCGCGCGGCCAAGTCGTTGCGGGAGACGCCCTCCAACAGCTGATCGAGGCGGCTGCGAACATCGGCGGGAAACATCATTGGCCGCGGACCTCGGAATGGGCGGCTGCGCCTTCCGTCGCCGTGGCCAAGTCCGGTGCGGTCTCGGGGCTCACGAAGCGCGTGTTCCACCACATCCACTGCTCCGGGCAGTCGCGGATCCATTCCTCGAAGATGACGAAGATGGCTGTCGTGAGTGCGCGCACGTCGGCGGTCTTGTCCTGCGTGCGGGGCACCGCGACTTCCCGGATCTCCATGCGGAACCGGCTCTCCTTGCCGATCCGCACGCAACGGCCGACCCAGAGGCGGGCGCCGACGTGCCTGGCGATCATGGCGGGGGCTGTGGTGAAGCGGGCCGAGCGGCCCAGGAACGGAATGGGCATGCCGCGGCGGTCGACGTGGTCGATGACGAGGCCGATGCTGCCGCCCTTGCGGGCAAGGTCGATGAGCTGGCGGGCCGCCCGCTGGCCGCTGCGCGTATCGTCGTCCTCGCCCTTGGCGATCAGGCCGCCGGGAAAGAGGGGCGCTCGGGTTTCGGCCAGCCATCGATCGACCAGGGGATTGGCGATGGGCTTGTAGACGCCGACGGGTTTGCGGCCAAAACGATTGAGCGGCTGGATGGCCAGCTCCCAGCTGCCCATGTGCAGCGTGCAGGCGATGGTCGGGCCCGGTTCGGCGAACTGCGCCTGCCAATGCTCTGCATCGACGAGTTCGATGCGGCGGGGGTCGGCGACGATGCGTTCCACGACCAGTGTTTCTGCGAACGTGCGGCCCATGTTCGCCCACATGGCGCGCATGATGCGCCGGCGCTCGGCGGGCGGGCGATCGGGGAAGGCGAGCTCGAGGTTGGCGAGCGCGCGCCGGCTCTGGCGCAGCCACGGGCCGATGGTCCACGCAAGGGCTGCGCCGGTCGCAGTGCACCAGGAGAGCGGAGCGCGCCGGGCCAGCGCCACGGCCACGCGCAACGCCGACAGCTCCAGCTTCTGCCGGACTGTGGGGCCGCGTGACGGCAGGTCGGGATCAGGAGGCGTTGCGCCGGTTTTTGTCACGACCATCGGCGGTTGGACCACATCCATTGCTCGGGCGCTTCGCGGATCCACGCCTCGAACTGCTGTTGCATGGCGGCCGTGATCCACTTGACGTCGTCGCCGACGTTGGCGGTACGGGGGACCTTGAGTTCCTTGATCTCGACCTCGAAGCGACTCGTCCTGCCCACGCGGAGGCAGCGCGCCATCCAGATGCGGGCCCCGAAACGGCGGGCGATCATGCCGGGAATGGCGACGGACTTGGCGGGCTTGCCGAAGAACGGGACGGGGATGCCGCTCTTGTCGTAGAGATCGCACACGAGGCCGAGGCGGCCACCGTAGCGAACGTGCTCCATGATCTGGCGGGCGGTGCGCTGACCTTCCTCCCAGCTTCCGTCGACCTTGCCCTTGCCGAGCAGGCCGCCGGGGTAGAGATCGCGGCGCTGATGGCGCAGGAGCTGGTCGACGTAGGGGTTCTTGACGGTGCGGTAGACGGCGGCCGGATTGGCCCCCGCGATGACCAGTGGCCAGATGGCGAGTTCCCAATTTCCCATGTGCAGGGAGGCACCGATGATGGGGCCGAGCTTGCCCTTGTAGCGTGCGAAGACGTGCTCGTTGGCGATCTTGATGCGGCCGGGCTCGGCGATGATGCGGTCGATCTGCATCGTCTCGGCCATGACGCGGCCGAGGTTCTCCCACATGGCACGGGCGATCGCCTCGCGTTCCGCGGGCGATTTCTCGGGATAGGCGACGGCGAGGTTCGCGAGCGCGCGCTTGTGGCGCCGCAGATGCGGGCAGATCGTGCGCCAGCACCAGCCGGAAACGTCGGCCGCCGTGTCGATGGGCATCAGGCGGACGAGGCCCATGATGAGCTTGAGCAGGGCCAGCTCCAAGCGTTGGCGCAGGTCGATCAACTTCGGCTTGAGCACGCTTGTCTCCCGTTCGCAGTGCGGGTGGCGACGGCCGGGCCTCGTGACGCAGGCAGGGCGAGGCTTTAGACCTGTGTTGAGCAGGAGCGGGTGCAAACAGTCAACCGGTCACGGTGCAGCATGCCGCGTAGATGCAGGCTTTGCGATTTTCCCGCAACCCTGGCGGTGGTTCGGGGCGATCAAAGCCGTGGATCGCCGGTGGAGGGCGCGCAGGCCTGCCTCGGTTCTCCAGTGCCGGGGCGGGATGGCGATCAGTTCGCCATTTTCTCGATGGCGCTGGAGCGCATCAGGCGCGGCAGCGGGCCGTTCGGGCCCATGCCTTCCCGCATGGCCAGGCGACGCAGCGGGCCAATGGCCTGCAGGGCGCCGAGACCTGCCGCCCGGGCGAGATCGAAGGGGGCGGCATCGGCCAGCAGCGAGCGATTGAGGATGTCGATGATCGCTGTTCGGCTGCGGATATCGGGTTTTCGACTGGCAGTGTAGGCGGCCAGGGTGATCGGATCGCCGAGATCGCGGCCCGCGCGGATCGCCGTTTCGACGGCATCGGCCAGCCAGGCCGCATCGCGAAAGCCGAGGTTCAAACCCTGGGCGCCGATCGGGGGAATGACATGGGCGGCCTCGCCGACGAGTGCGACGCGGCGCTGTGCCAGCGGGTCTGCCGTCATGCGGCTGAGCGGATAGGTGAAGCGCGGGGTCAGAGCCTCGATGCGGCCCAGGAGCCCATCGAGGTGGCTCGAAAGCTCGGCGGCGAAGGCCGCATCGGGCAACGCCTTCAGGCGCGCGGCCTCATCGGGCGTTTCGACCCAGACGAGGCTGGATGACTGGCCGGGCAGGGGAACGGTCGTCAGGGGGCCAGAGCGGCGATGCAACTCGGTGGAGACGTCGGCGTGACCGCGCGAATGGGCGAATTTGCAGACGATGGCGTGTTGTGCGTAGGGATGCGGGGTGGCGGAGATGCCCGCCTCCCGGCGGCACAGGGAGTTGCGGCCGTCGGCTGCGGCGACGAGAGCCCCCGTCCAGACCGTGGAGGCGGCGCTGCGGGCTGCTACCCGATCCGGGGCAAGGTCCAGGCCGTCGATCATTTCGGCAATGACGTCAATGCCCTGCGTTTCCTCTATTGCGGCGGATAGGGCCGCGTTGAGGACGTCGTTCTCGATGTTGTAGCCGAAGGTTTCACGGCCGATCTCGCCAGCCTCGAAGAGGATTTCGGGCGCCCGGAACAGGCCGCCCGTGTCATCGACGAGGCGAAGGCCCACGAGAGGGGCGACACGGCTGGAAATTCGCGGCCAAATGCCGAGGTTTTCCAGTAGCGTGATGCTGTCGCCAAAGAGTGCCGTGGTGCGTGGATCGCGGACGCCATCGGCACTTGCGGCGGCCGTGGGCGGGGCTGCGAGCGTGACACTGGCACCGGCCGCGGACAACGCCAGTGCCGTCGTCAATCCGGCTGGGCCACCGCCCACGACAAGCGCGCGGGCTTCCATATTTTTTCCCTCGGGGACGTCGTCGTCGGTGGCCATGACACCCTCGGCATCGCTGGTTCTGGGTTGCAAGAGGATAGCGCGATCTTTTCTTTCGTGCGCTTCGGCCAATGCGCGCAGGTCGACGCGGCATGGACCGCACGCCAAGGCGGGAAATGTGGTTGTTGCGATTGTGTCACAATGGCGTCTCCGGGCGGTGCGGGGTTGCGACACTTGTCGCTAGTATAATGATATTTAATCGTAAAATCGGATAGTTTTGCGCGTCATCGCGGCTGCGACACGCTGCGTCGCAGCCGCTATTTCACGCACGCGCTGCCCTTTGACGGCCGTTTTCGCGCCATACTTCTGCCCTGCCGAATGGCTGGTGTGTGGCCAGTGAAATCAGGTCTTCGCGCGGCGTCAGGGTCGCGAATTCGATTGCTGCCGATACCGTCTCTGGGGTTTCGCGAATCACGTAAGTGGCAAAGTTGCCACTAGTCATCTTCGAATCATTTGAAGTTTGCGTTTTCCACTTACGTCCGGCGCCGGGCCTGGGGTAAGCCTATGCCACCGACGGGTCGATGGCCGAAATCGGCAATCGCAAAGTTCAGTGGTCGATCGGCCAAGACCGGTCCCAGAGTCGCTTGTGGCTTAGGGTAAGCGTTAGTCAGGAGAATGCGTATGAATGGGGGACTGATTAAATCGGCTAGCGCAGTGGCGATCCTCGCCGCCGCCGGCCTGTTCAGCGCCAGCCCTGCCAAGGCGGCGGATCTTGGTGGCGACTGCTGTGCCGACCTCGAGGAGCGCGTTGCTGAACTCGAGGCTACGACGGTCCGCAAGGGCAATCGTAAGGTCAGCGTCACTGTTTCGGGCCATGTCGGCCATAACATCATGTGGTGGGACGACGGCGTTCGCTCGGACACCTACATCGGTGATGGCGGCAACATCTACTCGCGCTTCCGCTTCGTCGGCACGGCGAAGGTGAGCCCGAGCGTCACGGCCGGCTTCCTCTATGAATTCGGCATCAACGGCAACGCCATCGGCGGCATGAACCAGACGACGGGCGGCGACGACCTGGGCGGTGCTTCGGCTCCCCTGCTGCGCGACTCGACGGTCTGGTTGCAGCACAAGCAGCTCGGCCGCGTCAAACTGGGTCATGGCTCCACGGCGACGGACAACCTCGTCCTGATCGACCTGGGCGGCATGGGCTCGGCGGCCACGCCGGACATCGGGCTCTACGTCGGTGGCATGTTTATCTCCGCTGGTGGTGTTTATCCGCCCACTGCCACAGGCAACGGCATCAACTGGGCTTCTAGGATCCTCGGAGCGGGTGTGGAGTCCTGGGATACCGCTCGCCGCAACCACATCCTGTATCAGTCGCCCACGCTTGCAGGCTTCACGCTGCAGGCCGCGGTCGCTGAAGACAACTTCTGGGACGTCGCCGTGCGCTATGCGGGTGAGTTCGGCGGTTTCCGTATCGCGGCTGGCATCGGTTACTCGGAAGAGACTGAGCTGAATAAGGGCACTGCTACGGTCAATCCGGGAGTTGCTCTCTTGCAGCCGAGTACGCTGGATGGCGTCAACTGCCTTTCTTCTTGCAACGAGAAGGAGACGCAGGTTAAGGGTTCGGCCTCCATCCTGCACGTTCCGACCGGCCTCTTCGCCACGTTCGCCGCTGGCCAGCGTGACCGCGAAGTTGCCAACACGGACGGCAACTTCTGGTATGCCTCTGGTGGTATCTCGCAGAACTTCTTCGGCTACGGCAAGTCGGTGCTGTTCGGCGAGTACTCGGAGCACGAGGCTCTCGCTTCGGTCGGCAAGGTCACGCATTGGGGTCTGGGCGTCACCCAGTACATCGATGCCGCCGACATGCATGTCTTCCTGACGTACAAGAACTTCTCGTACGACGGCGCGGACATCCTCGGCGCGAACGATCTGCAGACCGTGATCGGCGGCGCGCGCATCAACTTCTGATGTGAACCGCTTCGATCGAACTGGAAAGGCCGCCCGGCTCGGGCGGCCTTTCTGCGTTCTGGGGGAATTGTGCCGGGGAATTATGCGCCGGGATTGCGGGCGGCTCGTGGGGCTGGTCGGCGGGATGCGACGAATTCGATCGCCTGCGGGGGGCCGCGTCCCGGGGCGTGGTGTAGGAGGCTGGGCGGCGGCCCGATATGTTTTTTCGTGGGCCGGGCCGGAGGGGAGGGGTGGGCGTGCCCGGGGAGTGGCCAATTTTCAGTCGGGAATGGCCCGAAATGGGCGCGACAGCCTCCGAAGATCCCCAAGTTACGCACCGAAGGGCCGTATCTAGCCCCGTTTAGATTGGTTAATATCGTTGTTGCTGCATGTCGTCCTCCGTGGCGTGAGATTTCCATTTATCTCTTTGTTCTGCAATCGCAAATTGGCTTCACAAAATGTGGTATCGTCGGCCCGGTCATTGCGTCGCCATCACCGATCCGTGATGTTTCTGCAACGAGTGACCCCAAACAGTGATGCAAACGTGTCCATGTGTTTGCGACTCGCGGCGGCGTCCTTTAATCAATCACTCATCAAGTCGAGTCGTGCGGCCAGACCAAATCGGTCTCGTCGGCTAGCCGTCAGGGTCAGCGTCCGGGATGTCCCGAATGACCAGGCGGGTGAAGCGCAGGAAACAAGCCCGGCGCTCCATGCGAAAAGCCGCACGTTAGTATCAGCGTTCGTACTGTTGTTTTTCGCGTCTTCGCGTCTCTCCGAGTGGGCGTGCGCTTCACGCGCGTGCGTGCTGTCTCGAAGGGACACGGGAGCCAGCGCCGGGCTGCGCGTGCTGTTTCCTGCGGGCACTTTGACGAACTAGGACACTAACAACCATGATTGGGGGACGAATGACGACCTCTCGTTTCGCCATCGCCGCCGTCGCGACCGCGCTGATGGGCTCTAGCGCTCTTGCGGCCGACCTGGGTGGCAACTGCTGCGCTGATCTGGAAGAGCGGATCGCGGAGCTCGAGGCGACGACCGTGCGCAAGGGCAACCGTAAGGTGAGCGTGCAGCTCTCCGGCTGGGTTGGCCACAATGTCATGATGTGGGACGATGGCATTCGTTCCGACATGTACATCGGCGACGGCGGCAACATCTACTCGCGCTTCCGCTTCAAGGGCTCGGCGAAGATCAGCTCGCGCTTCAGCGCTGGCTTCACCTACGAGTTCGGCATCCACAGCAATGCTATCGGCAACACGAACCAGACCAACGGCGGCGACGACCTCGGTGGTGCGGTTTCCCTGCGCGACAGCACGGTTTGGCTGCGTGACTCCAGCCTCGGTATGGTCAAGATCGGCCATGGCTCGACCGCGACGGACAACCTGATCCTCATCGATCTGGGTGGCGTTTCGGCTGCCGGCACGCCGGACATCGGCCTCTACATGGGCGGCATGTTCATCACGGCCGGCAATGCCTACACGGCCACGACCTGGTCCACGAAGATCCTCGGTGGCGAGCCGTGGGATACTACGCGTCGCAACCACATCCTGTACGAGTCGCCGACGCTGCACGGCTTCACGCTGCAGGCTTCGGTCGCCGAAGACAACTTCTGGGATGTCGCGCTTCGTTATGCCGGCGAGTTCAACGGCGTTCGCGTCGCTTTCGGCATCGGCTACCTGGAAGACTCGGAGTTGAACAGGGGTGTGGCTGCTCCTGCTGCTGGTGCAAACCTGACGCAGCCTGGCGCTCTTGATAACATCAACTGTCTGACGGTTTGTAACGAGAAGGAGACCCAGTTCAAGGGTTCTGCTTCTGTGATGCACGTCCCGACTGGCCTGTTCGTCAACTTCGCCGCCGGCACGCGTGAGCGCGATGTCGCTGGCACGGATGGCGACTTCTGGCACCTGACCGGCGGTATCGCTCGTAACCACTTCGGCATCGGCAACACGGTGCTGTTCGGCGAGTACGGCGAGCACAGCGGTCTGGGTTCTGTCGGCACGGTCAACAACTGGGGCATCGGTGTCAACCAGCACATCGACGCTGCGGCCATGGAAGTCTTCCTGACGTACAAGAACTTCTCGTACGACGGTTCGGACATCGCCACGGCGAACGACCTGAGCATCGTGCTCGGCGGCGCGCGCATCAAGTTCTGATCCTAGTGATCCGGACGAACGAGTGGAGAGGCCGCCTTCGGGCGGCCTCTTTGCGTTATGCCTCGGGCGAATGCGAGCGGGTTTTTCTGTTGCTTATCTGCGACATTGTTAAAACAACACAGCAACGGTCGGAATCGTTCAAGGCCTCTTTACCAATGTGGATAGAAGCTTGAGTTCGTCACGTTCCAGGGCCATGTAGTTGCAGAACGGCATGCGGGCGATGCCGCGGGGTAATGCGATGAGAATGCGTCGGATCAGGTGGTTGGTGATTGGCATGGTTGCGGGCTACTTCAGCTCCGCTGCGGTAGCCTTTCAGGAAACCACGCAAGGTAAAGCGGAGTCTGGCAAGGCCAGGCCGGAAGTCCAGCTGGATACGCGGGGTACCGGTACGTCGATCGCCCCCGAGGCGCCCTCGGGGATCGAAGTGCGTATTCCGGGCCTGGGCAAGCTCGGCGTATTGCCGAAGTTCGATTTCGGGCTGGAGCTGCTCTACGGCATGAACGATTCGAAGGGCAGCGAGCAGGAAAACGACCGCCTGCGCCCCAGCGAGGATGATTCGCCGCAGATTCGCGGCACGCTGAAGCATCGTTTCTGAGACGATCTTCCCGGAGTTGTCAAAACGGCCGCATCGTGCGGTCGTTCTGCGTTGAAGGGGATGTGGCGGGCGCCTCTCAGTGCGCTGCCTCCCAGTTTTCGGCAGCCTTGGCGTCGACATGGATGGGGACGGAGAAGCGCACGCTCGGCTCGGGCGCGCGCTCCATCACCTGGCGGGCGACCTGTAGCGCCTTCTCGAACTCGCTTTCCTTCGATTCGAAGATCAATTCGTCATGCACTTGCAAGAGCATGGTGGTTGCGCCGAGCTTCGCCTCTCTGAGGGCGGCCGGCATCCGGATCATGGCGCGGCGGATGATATCGGCGGCCGAACCCTGGATGGGCGCGTTGATGGCGGCACGCTCGAGGAAGCCGCGCATCGACGGGTTCTTCGTGTTGATCTCGGGATAATGGATACGGCGCCCGAAGACGGTCTGCACGTAGCCGTGATCATGGGCGAACTTCTTTGTGTGCTCCATGTAGTCGCGTATGCCGGGGAAGCGCTTGAAGTACGTGGTGATGTAGTCTCCGGCCTCCTGCTTGGAGATGCCGAGCTGGGCCGCCAGGCCGAAGGCCGAGATGCCGTAGATGATGCCGAAGTTGATCGCCTTGGCGCGGCGGCGGACCTCGGCCGGCATGTCCTTGACGGGGACGTCGAACATCTCGGATGCCGTCATGGCGTGGATGTCGAGCCCGTGCTCGAAGGCCTTCTTGAGCTGCGGGATGTCGGCGATATGGGCGAGCACGCGCAATTCGATCTGGCTGTAGTCGGCCGAGATGAGCTTGGATCCCTTCTCGGCAATGAACGCCGTGCGGATTTCGCGCCCTTCCTTGGTGCGGACCGGGATGTTCTGCAGGTTAGGGTCGGTGGAGGCCAGGCGGCCGGTGGTGGTGGCGGCCAGCGCGTAGCTGGTGTGGATGCGGCCGGTGGCGGGATTGATGTGCTCGGGCAGAGCATCCGTGTAGGTCGAGCGTAGCTTGGAAAGCTGGCGCCATTCGAGCATGGTGTTGATGAGGCGGCGCGCGTCTTCGGGGAGATCCTCGTTTCCGGCGAGGTCGTCGAGAAGTCCGGCGCGGGTCTCCCACTGGCCGGATTTCGTGCGCTTGCCGCCGGGCAATTTCAAGTGATCGAAAAGCAACTCGCCGAGTTGCTTGGGGCTGCCGAGGTTGAACTTCATGCCGGCGAGCGCCTGCACCTCTTCTTCCAACCGCGCGATCGACTGCGCGAAGCTGGACGACAAGCGGGCGAGGATGGCGCGGTCCACCTTGATGCCGGCTTGCTCCATATCGACGATGACGTCGACCAGCGGGCGTTCCAGTGTCTCATAGACGGTGGTCATGCGTTCGGCGGACAGACGCGGCTTCAGCGCCATCCAGAGGCGGAGCGTAACGTCGGCATCCTCGGCGGCGTATTCGGTTGCCTTGTCGATGGGCACGCCAGCGAACGTCCGCTCGCTCTTCTTGGCGCCTGGCGCATGGGCGATGACCTGGTCGAAGGAGACGCAGACGTGGCCGAGATGGCGCTCGGACAGGGCGTCCATGCCGTGGCTGCCGCGTCCGCCGTCGAGGGCGTAGGACATCAGCATGGTGTCGTCGAGCGGGGCGATGTGGATGCCGTAGCGGCGCAGGACGAGGGCGTCGTACTTGAGGTTCTGGCCGATCTTGAGCACGCCGGCATCTTCGAGAAGCGCCTTGAGAGCGTCGAGGGCGGTGCGTAGCGCGATCTGGTCCGGTGCGAGACCGCTACTCCCGAACAGGTCTCCGTTGCCGGTGGTATGGCCGAGCGGCACGTAGCAGGCCCGGCCCGGCGCCGTTGCGAGGGAGAAGCCGACGAGATCGGCCTGCATGGCGTCGAGGCCCGTGGTCTCGGTGTCGAAGGCGACTGCGCCCTTTGCCGTCGCTTCGTCGATCCAGGCCTGAAGCTCGGCCAGCGTGCGAACGGTGACATAGCCCGAGCGGTCGATCCTGGGCTCGCGCACCGCCTTTGCGGCAAAGGCCACGGCTGCGGCCGGTATTTCACCGCTGACATCGCCGGTGGGCTTGGACGTGGCCTTGCTGGCGGTGCCGTCGCCCGAGCCCTCGGCCTTCTCCGCCCCGGCGCGGACGCTGGCGCCAACGGAGCGCTCGAGGGGTGGCGGCACGTCGACCTTCAGCGCTTCGGCGATGCGCTTCGTCAGGGTGTTGAATTCCATTTCGCGCAGGAAGTCGAGAAGGGGCCCGGGCCTCGTTTCCTGCAAGCCGATGCCGTCGAGCGGCACCTTCACGGGGACGTCGTCCTTGAGGCGCACCAGCTCGCGGCTGATGCGGGCCTGATCCGCGAATTCGATGAGTTTTTCGCGGCGCTTGGGCTGCTTGATCTCGCCGGCGCGTGCCAGCAGCGTGTCGAGGTCGCCGTACTCCTTGATGAGCTCGGCGGCCGTCTTGACGCCGATGCCTGGAACGCCGGGCACGTTGTCGACGGAGTCGCCGGCAAGCGATTGCACATCGACGACCTTCTCGGGCTCGACGCCGAATTTCTCCAGCACCTCGTCGCGGCCGATGGACTTGTTCTTCATCGTGTCCAGCATCTCGACGCCGGGCTGGATGAGCTGCATGAGGTCCTTGTCGGAGGAGACGATAGTGACGTCGCCGCCCTTGGACACCACCTCGCGGGCATAAGTCGCGATGAGGTCGTCGGCCTCGAAGCCGTTCTGCTCGATGCAGGCGACATTGAAGGCTTTCACGGCGTCGCGGATCAGCGGGAACTGCGGCACCAGCTCCTCGGGGGCGGGCGGCCGGTTGGCCTTGTACTTGTCGTAGATGGCGTTGCGGAAGTTCTCCTCCGCAGCGTCGAAGATGACGGCGAGATGGGTGGGGCCGCGCCCCGTGCGGGCATCCTGCATGAGCTTCCAGAGCATCGCGCAGAAGCCATGTACGGCGCCGACAGGCAGGCCGTCGGAGGGGCGCGTCAGCGGCGGCAAGGCATGGAATGCCCGGAAAATATAGCCCGATCCATCGATCAGATAGACGTGGCTGCCCTTGCCCACGGGAACCGGCTCGCCGTCCGGTACCGAGTTGCGCTCTGGTCTTGGCTGTCGTGCTGTCTCGCTCATGGCGCGGACTATAGCAGCACGATGGAAGGGCGTGCGAGCCGCGTTTCATCCGCGGAATGACGTGTGGAAGCTTTTTGTCGATCCCGGCCCCGTTCTGCAGCGGTCCTGAACGGCGCACGTGCGCGGGCGCACGGCCTGGGAATTAAGCCGGTCTCGCGATTGCATGCGCCCGTGCCGCCTCCTAATCTGGCGGCGACAGGTCGCGCTCGCGGGAACAGCGGCGCACCACCTGCAGGCAGTTGCTGAGGAAGCGCCATGAAAGACCCGAAGAAGGCCCAGAACGGCTCGAAGGCCAATGGGAAGACGCAGCGCGTCAAGCCGTCCGAGCTGCGCTCGAAGGCTTGGTTCGACAATCCAGCCAATGCGGACATGACGGCGCTCTATCTCGAGCGGACGATGAACTTCGGCCTGACGCTGGAGGAATTGCAGTCGGGCCGGCCGATCATCGGCATCGCGCAATCGGGGTCGGACCTGTCGCCCTGCAACCGGCATCATATCGTGCTCGCCGAGCGCGTGCGCGAGGGCATTCGCGAGGCCGGCGGCATCGCCTTCGAGTTCCCGCTGCATCCGATCCAGGAGACGTGCAAGCGGCCGACCGCAGGGCTCGACCGCAATCTCGCCTATCTCGGACTGGTCGAGGTGCTCTACGGCTATCCGATCGACGGCGTCGTGCTGACGACAGGCTGCGACAAGACCACGCCGTCGCAGATCATGGCCGCGGCCACGGTCAACATTCCGGCGATCGTCCTGTCGGGCGGGCCGATGCTGAACGGCTGGTTCAAGGGCGAGCGCACGGGCTCGGGTACGATCGTGTGGAAGGCGCGCGAGATGATGGCGCGCGGCGAGATCGACTACAAGGCGTTCCTCGAGCTCGTGGCCTCGTCGGCGCCGTCCGCGGGCCACTGCAACACGATGGGCACGGCCTCGACCATGAACTCGCTGGCCGAGGCGCTGGGCATGTCGCTGCCGGGATGTGCCGCGATCCCCGCGCCCTACCGCGAGCGCCAGCAGATCGCATACCTGACCGGCAAGCGGATCGTCGAGATGGTGTGGGAGGATTTGAAACCCTCCGACATCCTGACGCGCGAGGCTTTCGAGAACGCGATCGTCGCCAACTCGGCGATCGGCGGCTCGACCAACGCACCCATCCACCTCAACGCCATCGCGCGCCACATCGGCGTCGAACTCGACAACGACGACTGGGAGCGGATCGGCCATGACATCCCGCTGCTGGTCAACCTGCAGCCGGCGGGCGAATACCTGGGCGAGGAATATCACCGCGCGGGCGGCGTGCCGGCGGTGGTGGCCGAGTTGATCACCAAGAAGAAGATCAACGTCAATGCGATCACCGTGAACGGCAAGTCGCTGTACGAGAACTGCAAGGGCAAGTTCGCTTGGGATCGCGAGGTCATCAAGGAATACGACAAGCCCATGAAGACGCAGGCAGGCTTCCTGAATTTCAAGGGAAACCTGTTCGACAGCGCGATCATGAAGTCGTCGGTGATCTCGGAGGAGTTCCGCCAGCGCTACCTGTCCAACCCGAAGGACCCGAATGCCTTCGAGGGCCGAGCGATCGTTTTCGACGGTCCGGAGGACTATCACCACCGCATCGACGATCCCAAGCTCAAGATCGACGAAACGTGCCTGCTGTTCATGCGTGGCACGGGCGCGGTGGGCTATCCAGGGGCGGCGGAAGTCGTCAACATGCGGGCGCCCGACTATCTCCTGAAGAAGGGCGTCACCTCGCTGCCGTGCATCGGCGATGGCCGGCAGTCCGGCACGTCGGGGAGCCCGTCCATCCTCAATGCTTCGCCGGAGGCGGCGACCGGCGGCGGCTTGGCGCTGCTCAAGACGGGCGACAAGGTGCGCATCGATCTCAACAAGCGGACGGCCAACATCCTGATCTCGGACGCGGAGTTGAAGAAGCGTCGCGACGCGCTCGAGAAGGCCGGCGGCTACAAGTATCCCGAGAGCCAGACGCCGTGGCAGGAGATCCAACGTGGCATCGTCGACGAGCTCTCCCACGGCATGGTTCTGAAGCCGGCGGTGAAGTACCAGCGCGTGGCGCAGACCAAGGGTATCCCGCGCGATAACCATTGACACGAGGCATCCGGCCACACGAGACAATGCGAACGTGTGGCCGGATGTGCTGATTTGATGGAGGTTGGTTTTGTTTTATGAAAACCCCGAGGGGTTCTGTGCTTTCATTGGATAAAATGCGGTTTGATTGTTTTTTAGGGATTTCGTAATTCTAAGGCTGAAACCCGGTTTCACGATTGGCGCTCGCGGCGTTTGGAAAAATAATTGAGTAACTTTTTTCCCTGCAATCATGGATGCGCAAAATATCTCGATAATTGAAACCAAGGGATGGCATCCATGTGGTTCGAACGCGTCAACATTACGCGATTGCCGGTGTGTGCGGTCGCGCAGATCAACCAATGCACATCCGGATCGGTCGCGCTGATCGTGGCGATCGCGTTGCCAATTCTCTTCGGTGCAACGGCGCTTGCGGTCGACTATGGGCGCATCGTTTCCGCACGCTCCTGGCTGCAGTCGACGCTCGATGCGGCGACCATGGCGGCGCTGAGCGAGGATACGCGTTCTGCGGCGCAGAGCAAATTCGATGCCTATGTCGCGGGCAAGACAGCAGACCTCGGTGCTGGCACCGTGACGGCAAAACTAACCTTCTTCAGCAGCAACAAGGTCAGCACGAGCGGCTCGATCGCGGTGCCAATGACGCTGGCGGGGGTGCTGGGTACCACCTCAAACAGGATCGAGGCGCGATCCAGCGCCGAGCGCGGCGTCGGCTACCAATCGATCTACTTTGCAGTGGATATGTCGAGTTCCATGGGCGTTGCTGCCACGGAAGCCGATCGCATTGCGCTGGAAAATCTCACGAAGCCCTATTCGACTGCGGCTTACGGATCTCGGCTGCCGCAGGGTTGCGCCTTCGGCTGTCACCGCAGGGAAGGGTGGGAGCCGGGTACGAAGACGGTCTACCAGATGGCGCGGGAGGCTGGCATCCGGCTCAGAGAGGACGAACTGAAGGCGCAGTTCGGCGGGCTCGTCGATCTTCTGCTCGATCCCAACGATCCCGCTGTCAGTGGCAGCATGCGAACGGTATCGGTCATCGGGTTCAGCGGGCGTGCCGAGCAACTGATCAGGCCGTCGAGTTCGGCAGGCGACGTGAAAGCATCGTTCGATCTGTTCCGGGATACAGACAAGTACGAGACGGCCTACGCGGAGGCATTCACTGAATTCAAGCGGCTGCTTGGCGATCAGGGGGATGGCACGTCGGCTTCCAGTCCGCAAAAGACACTCGTGCTGATATCCGACGGCATCGAATCGCGGGATGCCTTCTTCTCGCAATCGGCCATCAAGGCGTCGTTGTGCTCCGACCTCAAGTCCAGAGGATTCCGCCTGGCGGTCGTGGAGATCAAGTATCCCAAGCTCGTCTCGAACGCGCTCTACGAGGATACCGTTCTTCCCGTCGAGACGGCGATCAGCCCGGGGTTGGAGGCATGCGCTTCGCCGGGATGGTATTTCCAGGCGACGAACAACTCGGACGTTCCAGCCAAGTTCGCGGAGTTCAAGAGCCAGATCCTGGCGCGCTCGTCGCGCTTGACGCGCTGAGCTTGCCCATGGAGGACGGCTGCGGGAGGAGGTGCAATGCGCGAGCCGAGCCGTTCCCGTGGCGGGTTCAGCCGCCCCACGTGCAGACGAGTTGGCGGCATTTGGTGTAGCCGGCGGCCAGATTGCAGCGCGCGACGACGGTGCGGCACACGCGGCAGGTGTAGGAGGAGAAGCAGCCGCGCGGACGCCCATTGCGGGTGAAATTGCAGGTGCGCACGGTCTGGCAGTCGCGCCCCGGGTTGACGCCGGACGCCTGCTGGGCGGCAGCCGGCGCGATGGGGGAGAATGCCAAGGCGACCGCGACGGCCAGCGGAGGCGTCAACACTGCATAGATGCGACGAAGCGAGAACATGAGCGTCGGCCTCCCGGCAACTCCCGGTGATGAATGATGCCGATACACTCCCGCAGGAGTTGGAGGCGTTCAACGCCTGAGCGCTCCGGGGACTACAGGAAGCGGCTGGCTGTGCCCGATCGGCCACGGCCATCGCGCGTGCTCAATGACCGGGGCCGCCCATCAGGCCGCGGATCACGACATAGACGCCGACCGTGGCGACGATGCCGGCGAAGACGAGCGACAGCATCTGGCGCTGCCTGGACAGATGGGTCGCCAGGCGGCTGCCGAAGATGCTGCCCAGGATGCCGCCGAGCACGAAAAGGGCAACCAGGCGCCAGTCGATCAATCCGGAAATCGCGTAGTTGGCGGCGGTGGTCAGGCCGAAGGCGGTGACCGAGACGAGGGACGAGCCCACGGCCGAAATCAGCGGCATGCCGCTCGACGCGACGAGGCCTGGAACGATGAGAAAGCCACCGCCGATACCGAAGAAACCGGACAGGGCGCCCACGCCCAGGCCTGTCCCGGCCAGGCGTGGAACGAGGCGGCCCGCGCTCTGAGACGTCAGGGGAACGAAGGCCTGTGCAGACTGCGTTCTGCGCTTCAGCATCAACGCGGCGACGACGATCATCAGCACGCCGAAAAGTGTGAGGAGGTATTGTCCATCGAAGCGCTTGCCGAGCGTGGAGCCGATGGCGGCGCCCAGGATGCCGCATGCGGCGAATGTCAGGGCGCAGGGCCAGCGGACATTGCCGATGCGGGCGTGACCGATGAGGCTGGCGAGTGCGTTGAGGCCGACGGCGACCGCTCCGGTGCCGATGGCCACGTGCGGGGAGGGAACGCCGACCACGTAGACGAGCAGGGGCACGGCCATGATCGATCCGCCGCCGCCGATCAAGCCCAATACGAAGCCCACGACGGCGCCAGAGGCAATCGCCAGAATGTCTTGCACGCGGCGTGCCTCCTGCCGGTTGGGAAGGGTGGGGGTGTCAGGATGGGCATTACGTCACAACGCGGCGGTCACGCCAAGGGGGGCGTTGCGGCGTGTTGCGCGGCGCCGTTTGTGCGTAGGCGGTGGCGCGGGGCGGCGCCTTGCGCATCATGTGCGCGTTGCGCGATGCATGGCGAACGTATGCCAGACGGTGAGCATCAGCACGACGAGGGCACCCAATTGGTGCGCAACGCCCAGGTGGATGGGGACCCAGGCGAGCAAGGTCCAGATGCCGAGCGCCATCTGGGCGAGGAGCGCGATGGCGACGAGTGTCGCAGAGCGGCGTACCCGCTCATCGTCGGCAGTGCGAAGCAGCGAGACGGCGTGGAACAGCGCCAGCAATACCACGACGTAGGCCATCATCCGGTGGTTGAGCTGAACGAGGCCCGCGTTGTCGAAGATGTTGAGCCAGCCGGGCGTCATCGTCCAAAGGCCATCGGGGATGATCTGGCCGTCCATCAACGGCCAGGTGTTGTAGGTTCTGCCGGCTTTCAAGCCGGCGACGATCGCGCCCAGGAGCACCTGAACGTAGACGAGCGCCAGCAGCAGCCATGCCGACAGGCGCTGGCCGCGCGTAAGGGTGCTCAGCCGGACGCCCGGGCGCGGCGGGGCAAGATCGGCCCAGGTCCACACGACGAGCGCCAGAACGAGGGTCGCCATGCCCAGGTGCAGGGCGAGGCGGATGGGGCTCACATCGACGCGATCGACGAGGCCGGACTTCACCATGTACCAGCCGACGAAGCCTTGCAGGCCACCCAGCAGGAAGATCGCAGCGAGCCGCGGGGCGAGGCGGCGCGGCAGCATGCCTTTTGCCAGGAACACCAGGAACGGCAGGAAGAAGACGGCGCCGATCGAGCGGGCGAGGAGGCGATGGCTCCACTCCCACCAGAAGATCGTCTGGAAGGCCGCGAGGCTCATACCCTTGTTGAGCTTCGCATACTGCGGGATCTCGCGATACTTGGCGAAGGCGGCCTGCCAGTCGGCGTCGCTCAAGGGCGGCAGGACGCCCATGATCGGGTTCCATTCCGTGATCGACAGACCGCTGCCGGTCAGTCGTGTCGCGGCGCCCACGACGGCAGTGGCGACGATCAGCAGCGCGATGATCGCCAGCCAGATCCGAACGGGACGGTAGTTCGCTTGCATGGTGTCCAACCTGAGTGACGGGGGGGCGTGCCGGCGGTCGGCTCGGCATTGCATATCGTATCCATCGACCGGACTAGTGGCCCGTCGCGCCAAAATCGCCCGATAGTCTCAACCGCTTACCGATTTTGGCGCGACATGAGGGCCACGCGACAAATCATGGGCTGAGTGTGACTCATGGTGTTGCTCGTGTTCCTTCTGGCTCCGACACATGGTCCAGAGGCCGATGCACGGGGAACCAAGTGTCAGAGCCGGGGCACTAGTGTAGCGCATCTGACGTTTGGTACCCACTCGCGGCTGGGACCATGACCAAACGTCAGATGAAAAAGCTACACTAGAATCATAGTGTTGCTAGTGTTCCTTCTGGCTCCGACACTTGGTCCAGAGGCCGATGCACGGGAAACCAAGTGTCGGAGCCGGAACACTAGTCGGGGTTGCCGCCAACGTCCATGAGCCAACGGGTAGCAGGGGGCGAGCGCGACCTGCTCGGCGATCAGGGCGTGCGTGAAAATGGCCCTGGAGCGGCCGACACGGGTCGGCTATGAGGTCGCCCATGACCCCGAGCTTTCGAACATTCGTCGGGACGATCCTGCTAGTGCTGCTGCTGATCGTCTACGTCTTCGTCGCCATGCTGGTGGCCGTGGCGATCCTGCCGACGGCCGGAGCTGTCGCGCAGTTCTTCTATTATGCGGTGGCCGGACTGGCATGGGTGCCGTTGGCCGGCGTCATCATCGCCTGGATGTACCGCAAGAAGTAGCCGCCCTGGACCTCAGGCGTGCATCTCGCGGTTCTCGGCGTACCCGGGTGTCAGGCGCTGGGCCGTGTTCCAGATCGCGAACGGCGCGCCGGTCAACAGCGTCTTGATGTAGCGCTCTTTCTGGAATTCGCCGTTCAGCGAGACGCGGGGAAGCCCGGTCATCTCGTTCGTGTGGTGCGGATGGATGAGATCCTTGCGGGTCGTGACGGCGGTTGCAATTCCCAATTCGCGCGCCAGGACGAATTCGCGCGGGCCGGCACTGTTGGGGTCACCGTAGGGATAGCTGAAGTGGTGACAGGGGCGACCGAGCTCCTTCTCGACACGGCGGATGCTCTCGACCATCTCCTGGCGCGCCTCGCCGATCGACAGCTTGGCCAGCGCAAGATGCCGGCGCGTGTGTGCGCCGATGGTGACCAGCGGATCGCTCGCCATTTCCCGGATTTCGTCCCAATTCATCACGAATTCGCCGCACAGGCTCGCCGTGTCGACGCCGTGCAGGTGGCAGAGGCTGTCGACGACGGCGCGCGCGTCGAACTCGGGGAGATTGCGCAGTTTCCAGTAGATCCGGTCGAAAGCGACCTCCTTCTGGGAGGTGGTGCGCGTTTCGAGCTTGATCCAATCGCCGCCCACCTTGAGATCGACCGAGGGCAGGACACGCAGGGCGCGCTCGAGCTTCAGCCACCACAGATCGCCGCGGCCCTCGGGAAAATCGGTCGGCACGTAGACGGCGAACGGCAGCCCGTAACGGCGGAAGATCGGATAGGCGTACCGGCGGTTGTCCTTGTAGCCGTCGTCGAACGTGAAGCAGGCGAACGGCCGGTCGAAATCGCCTTCACCGAGCCGTTGCTCCATTTCGTCGAGCGAGAGCACGTCGAAGCCCTTCTCCGTGACGAGCCGCACGACGGCATCTAGGAATTCGGGCGTGATCGACAGGATGCGATTGGGCTGGAAGGGTTCATCGGACTCGGGCAACACGTGATGAAGCGTGAAAATGACGCCGACGCCGCGCGTCAAAGGAGCCAGCAGGCTGTCGGCGGCGCTGTAATGCAGCGCTGACAATGCGGCCTTCATGATCCCTTGCGTGTGGCGAGTCATTTTCGTCCCTAAACGTGTGCTTATGTGCGGCGTTGAAGTATTCTACAACAAAAACGAGGTGAATTGAAGCAGGCAAATAGTTAACCCGAGTGATCCGTGGTAAGCACTTGCTGGTCGGACAAGTCTCCAAGACATTGAAAGATTGAATTTAATATTGATAGACGCCGAGACCGGCAGGGCCTCGACGTCCCATCATCACGGTTAAATTTCGGTATCAGGGACGCACTGATGCCGACTGATCGCCGCGTGCCAGGCGCATTTTCCGGCGATTGGCGCCCGCACCGCGTTCGATCTTGATCACGTCGATCTCGGTCACCTGATAGCCGAGGAGCGTGCCTTCGCCGTTCTCGTCCGTGGTGGCGAAGTGTTCCGCATCGCCCACGACGATGCCGGCGTCGAAGCGGCCCTGGATGGTCAGGAACAGATCCTTGATCGCGGTATGCTCGCCGGCGACGACGACGTGATCGTAGGCCTCGTCGAGTGCGTCGAGGATCAGATTGACGCGATCGGCCTCCCACGACTTGTCGCCGACGACCATGTTGCCGCAGGAGATCGCGTGGACGTCGCTATCGGGCAGGACGCGGATGACCTCCTCGAACGTGGCGCGGCCTTCCAGGAGATCGGTCATGCCCGGAGAGGCACTGAGACCCAGGGTGCGGCTCATGCCCAGTCCATCGGTCGCCCAGTCGATGAGGATGACCTGGCGGCCCGTGCCCGAGATGCCGTTGGCGATTTCGAGCGCCTCGCTCGAAGCGGCCAGTCCCCGCAAGGCGTTCGTGATGATCGTGCGGTAGCCGCCCTGTTCCTCCGCATTCTGGATGAGGCGCTCGACAATGGTGTCGAGGTAGACGTCGCCTGCCGGCTCGCGGGTGGCTACGGGCTGGCCGGCTGCCGGCGCCGAGCCTGGAACCGACACGCGGATGGGTTCTGCAACACGGGAGGCGGGTGCCGCTGCGGCCACGGGAGAGGCGGCCGTCATGGGGGCTGCGGCCGCTGGCGCAGCCGCCACGGGGGCACGGCGCATGGCGGGACCATCCCACTGTGGCTGCTGGGCCAGGCCGCCGGCGGGCGCTGCCATCTGATTGCGCGGCCCACCGCGGCGCGAGCTGGCCAGCAGTTCCTTCAGAATGACGAGCGCGAAGCCGAGGATCAGGCCCGCGGCCGCGGCCAGCAGCGAATGCTGCATGCGCTTTGGCGACGCGGGCGTGCTGGATGGCCGAGCCTTGGAAATGAGCTGCGCCTCGAGCGGGACGGACTTAACGTCGGAGCGCGTGCGGGCGGCTTCGAAGCTCGCCTGCAGGGTCTCAAGCTCCCGGCGCTTTGCCTTGGCGCGGCTTTCCAGTGCGGCGAGTTTGGCGATCTGGGCGGATTTGTCGCCCAGGCGCTGCTTCATCTCGTCGAGGTTCTTGGCGACGAGTTCCTCGCGCAGGGCCAACGCCTTGGCTTCCTTCTCCAGCCCTTCGACGACGACGGCGGCTTCCTTGTTCACCTGGCGGCGGACGTCGTTGACGTTGGCGATGAGCTGCTTCATGCGGGGATGGCCCGGCAGAAGGGACGTCTCGGCTTCCGCCTTTTCACGCTCGACGCGCGTGCGCTGGGCGATGAGGCCCTGGATCACGGGCGACTTCTGCACCTCGGTGATGGCGTCCACCATGCCGCGCTGCATCAGGTCGCGTGCTGAGCGCGCACGGGCATCGGCCTCGGTGCGGGCGGTGCGGATCTTGGTCATCTCGCCGGTCAGGTCGGCGAGTTGCTGCTCGCTGAGCCCGATGCTCGACGAACCGCCGCTGCGATAGAGGTTTTCCGTGTTGCGAAAGCGCTCGACCTCGGCTTCGGCGCTGCTGACTTCGGCAGACAACTTCTCGATCTGCGGACGCAGCCACTGGCTGGCGTCTTCCGTCTGGGTCACGCCCTGCGACCGCAGCCAGTCCTGGTAGAGGCTGGCGAGCGTGTTGGCGGCGGTGGCGGCGAGCTCATTGTCCTGCGACGTGAACTCGAGCGTGATGACGCGCGTGTCCTTCACCTGATAGACGCGCAGCGCCTTGGTGTAGTTGTTGAGGACCCGCTCCTCGAGCGTTTCGCCGCGGCGCGGCCCGCCGATTCCGACCGCGGCCAGGAGCTTGCCGAGGACACCGCCGATGGGCATATCGGTGTTGAATTCCGGTCGCTGGGCGAGGCGCAGCTTGTTGGCGACCTTGTTGGCGAGGTCGCGCGACTGTAGCGCGACAACCTGGCTGGCGATCGCCTCCTTGTCGACCTTCACGGCCACGGATTCGACTGTCGGCCCGTTGCCCACCCTGGGATCGCGGAAGGGATCGTTGATGCCCTGGCCGCCGATCTGGAGCTGGGCTACCGACTGGTATTTCGTCGGAACGAGCGACAGCACGCCAAGCGTGGCGGCCCCCATGAATGCGGAGATGCCCAGGACGCGCGTGCTGTTTCTCTTGAGCACCGACCATAGCGACGTGATGTCGATATCGTCGGGGTTCGCGTACGATTGCGTGCTCATGCCTATCCGCCTTGCCAAACCGGGCCGTCGCCAGAACGCAGGCGAGCCCTGTTGAATTGTGCCGGATTAGAACACTGGGCCGTAACCAAAGCCTTAAGCGGATCAATTTCGGACGCCTGCTCAGGTTTTCTTAACCTCGACGGGTCTTAATGGGCCTCGATCGACAGTCTCGTATCCCAGGATCGACCCAATGCAGTCGCGTTCCATGCAGCTCACCCTATGCTTCGTCAGTTCCCTGTTTCTCGCGGGATGTGCGCACGTCGACGAGCGCTGGTCGGATGCAGGCAACGTGCAGGTCGCGGCGGAGCCGCCCGGGGCGAGGGGGCACGCCTACCATGCCTGGAGCGAGCCGACGGTCGTACCCGTCGGGCTTTCGGGGCCGCGGGCGGTCGCCGATACGGATGGGCCCTATCTCCTGGATAGCGGCGACAAGTTGCGGATCTTCGTCTACGGGCAGCCCAACCTGTCCCGCGTCTATACGGTCGACCACGACGGCTGGATCACCGTGCCGCTGATCGGAGCGGTCAAGGCACGGGGCATCACGACCTTCGATCTGGAGCATTCGATCAAGCGCAAGCTTGGTTCGCAATACGTGAAGGATCCGCATGTCACGGTCGACATGCAACAGAACCGGCCATTCTTCATTCTCGGAGAGGTTCGCAACGGCGGACAATATCCCTACGTGAGCGGCATGACGGTGAAGACCGCGGTGGCGATCGCAGGCGGTTTCTCCGAGCGTGCGGAAGAGGGCCGGGTGGAGATCACGCGGCGCGTCAACGGCGTGATCGAGCGTCTCGAAGTTCCCGACGACTACGTCGTTAAGCCGGGAGATACGCTCAAGGTGTATGAACGCTTCTTCTGACGTTCATGCCGGAGTGCGGGTCGTGTCAAAAGTCGTACGCTTGCGGGTGGAGCCGCGTAAACCAACGCAGAGGTTGCGCATCGTTCATTGCCTGCGGGCCCCGGTCGGTGGATTGTTCCGGCATGTTCGCGACCTGGCACGGGCGCAGGCCGAAGCGGGACACGCCGTCGGCATCATCTGCGACCTGAATGCCAGCGATCCCCTGACCGAAGAGCGCTTGCGCGCGCTGTCGCCGACTCTGGCGCTCGGCCTCCACAAGGTCGGCATGAGCCGCGAGATCGGTCCGTCCGACATCAGTGCCACGCGGGCCGTGCGGCGGATCGCCGAAGAGCAGGCGGTCGCAATCCTGCACGGACATGGGGCCAAGGGGGGCGCGTTCGCACGGCTGGCGGCAAGGGGATTGCGGCGATCGGGAGCGTCCATCGCCTGTTTCTATACGCCGCATGGCGGCAGCCTTCACTACGATCCGCGCTCGCTGAAGGGGCGCGTCTTCATGGCTGCGGAGCGCAGCCTGATGGCGGCGACCGATGGGTTGATCTTCGAAAGCGCCTATGCGGCGCGGGTCTTCGCGGAGAAAGTCGGCACGCCGACCTGCCGAACCAAGGTCATCTACAACGGGGTCCTGCCCGAAGAGATCGTTTCTGTCGTTGCCGCGCCCGATGCGGCCGACTTCGTCTTCGTGGGCGAATTGCGCATGCTGAAGGGCGTCGACGTGCTGATCGATGCGGTCGCCATGGTGGCCAAATCGCAAGAGGTCTCGCTGAACATCGTGGGGGCGGGGCCGGACGAGGCACGCTTTCGCGCGCAGATCGAGCGCGCGGGCCTGTCGTCACGTATCAGGCTGTGCGGCGCCATGCCTGCCCGGGAAGCGTTCAAGCTCGGGCGCGCCCTGGTCCTGCCGTCGCGTGCGGAGAGCCTGCCCTACGTGGCTCTCGAAGCCGCGGGCGCCGTCTTGCCGCTCATTGCGACGCGGGTCGGCGGCATCCCGGAGATCGTCGCGGGCAGCGACACCGATCTCGTGCCGCCGGGTGATGCCGCGGCTTTGGCCGAGGCGATGGGCCTGGTTCTGGCCAGCCCCATCCGGGCGGTCGATCGGGCGGGACGCCTGCAACAGATCATCGCGGACCGTTTCACGGTGGCGAAGATGACGGCCGAGGTCCTCGCGTCCTACGAGGCCGCACTCGCGCCCATGCGCGCTGCGGGCTGACGGCTTTTTTCGATACTCCGCCAGATTGTTTTCGAGACGAAGTCGCTGTGATGCGGTCGTTTTTAGCCGCCGCGTGCCCGTGAATACGTGCCAACCAGTCTTGGCACGGAACATGCTGAGTTCCTCGTGTCCCTGCGATCAAGCAGTGCATGGCACGAGCGAACATGTCGAACCTGACCCAAATCGAGAGCGGCAAGGATAGGACTTTTCTTGCCGGGCGCGCGGATACGGTCGCCAATTCGGCGGACCTGGCGGGAAGCGCCGTCGGACGTCTCTCCCCGTCGATCATTTCTGGACTGACCCGTTTCGCCGAATGGGCGTCGATCGCCAGCCTCGGGCTCGTCGTCGCCGTGGCCTGGATCGGTCATTTGGAGACCTTCGAGGATCACCGCTACGCACTCGCCATCGCGCTGACAGGGGCGGTGGGGGCGCTGCTGGCGCAACGCCTCGACCTCTACACCGTCTCGGCGCTGTGCGATCCGCTGCGGCACGTGCCGCGCATGCTGCTGGTGTGGACGAGCAGCATGGCGTTCCTGATGGCGATCGTCTTCCTGCTCAAGGCGGGGCCCGAGTTCTCGCGCGGCTGGCTGATGTTGTGGTACGCGAGCGTCGGCATCGCCATCCCGGTCTGGCGCGGCGCGATGTCGATCGTGACGGGCCGCCTGGCGCGGGCGGGCCGTCTCAACCGGCGGGCCGTCATCCTGGGGGCTGGACCGGAGGGGGCAGCTCTCATCGACGCCATCGAGGGGGACGCCGGCGGCGACGTGCGCATCTGCGGCGTATTCGACGACCGGGGCGAGGATCGCATCTCGCAGGACCTCCACGGCTTCAGGCGCCAGGGCAACATCGAGGAGATGATCGCCTACTGCCGATCGAACCCGGTGGACCTGCTCATCGTTTCCCTGCCGCTGACCGCCGAGAACCGCCTGCTTTCGGTCTTCCGCAAGCTCTGGGTGCTGCCGGTCGACATCCGCTTGGCCGCACACTCGAGCCGGCTCAGGTTCCGGCCGCGCACGTATTCCTATGTTGGCCACGTTCCCTTGATCGATGTCGCCGACAAGCCGATCCAGGATTGGGACAGCCTGGTGAAGGCCGTGTTCGACAAGGTCGCTGCGGGCCTGCTGCTCGTCCTGCTCGCGCCCGTGATGCTGCTTGCCGCGCTGGCGATCAAGCTCGACAGTCGCGGCCCGGTGCTGTTCCGGCAGAAGCGGCTCGGCTTCAACAACGATCTCATCGAGATCTACAAGTTCCGCTCGATGTACGTCGAGCAGACCGACGGCAATGCCGACAAGCTCGTGACGCGGCACGATCCCCGGGTGACGCGCATCGGCCGCTTCCTGCGCCGCACGAGCCTGGACGAACTGCCCCAGCTCTTCAACGTCCTGGGGGGCAGCCTGTCGCTCGTGGGCCCGCGTCCGCACGCGCTTCAGGCCAAGGCCGCCAATCGCCTGTATCACGAGGTCGTCGACGGCTACTTCGCGCGCCACAAGGTGAAGCCCGGCATCACGGGGTGGGCGCAGGTCAATGGCTGGCGGGGCGAGACCGACACGCCGGAGAAGATCACCAAGCGCGTCGAGCACGACCTCTACTACATCGAGAACTGGTCGCTGCTGCTCGATCTCTACATCCTGCTCAAGACGCCGGTCGCGCTGGTCCGCTCAGAGAACGCCTACTGAGCGCCGCGCACGGGAAGGGCTTCAACGTGTCATTCAGATCGCCGAACGAGACCGCACGTATTGCCGCCAGCGCGTTGCCGATGCTGCCGCATACGCGCCAGGGCGTCGTGCCGGCACCCGTCTCCTTCGTGCCGGACACGGCGGCGAGGGGGCTGGTGCACCGGCTCGTTCTCGCGTTCGTGTGGCTGACGTTCTTCGCGGGCTTCTTCGTCGTTCGCGAGCCCGCGCCCTTCGATGCGCTGATGACGATCCTGGTCGTGGTGCTTCCCGTCGTCGGGCTGACGGCGATCAATGGCGGCCACGTCGTCTACCTCGCCTTGTGGCTGGTCGTGATCGGCACGGGGTTCCTGGCGGCCGGGCAGGCGGCAACACCGAACGACGCGACGATGCACATGTCCATCTCGCTCTACCTGGTGCTGGCCTCGTTCGTGATCGCCGCGTTCGTCGCCAAAGACCCGCAGAGGCATGGCGACCTCATCCTGCGGGCCTGGACGGCGGCGGCGCTCGTCGCCGCGGTGTCGGGGGCGCTGGGCTATTTCGACATTCCCTCGGGCGCGCATGGCCTCTTCACGGTGCACGGGCGTGCGAGCGGATCGTTCAAGGATCCCAACGTCTACGCGCCGTTCCTGATCCCACCGTTCCTCTTCCTGCTGCATGGCACGCTGACGCGCGGCCCGCTCGGGGCGATGCGCGCGACAATGGGACTGGCGGTGCTGACGCTCGCCATCTTTCTCAGCTTTTCGCGCGGTGGCTGGTTGAACCTGGTCGTGGCCGTGAGCGTCTACCTGTCGCTGGCCTTCGTGCTGTCCCAGACCGACCGGCATCGCGTGAAGCTGGTGATGCTGACGGGGGGGCTTGCGGTTCTGGCCATCGCCATCCTCGCAGTGGCGTTGGAGTCGGAGGCCGTCTCGCGCCTGCTGTCGGAACGCGCCGCGCTGACGCAGGGATACGACGAGGGGCCGCAGGGTCGCTTCGGCGGACAGGCCAAGGCCTGGGGCTTGATCCTGTCGCATCCGCTGGGATTGGGGGCCCTGCAATTCGGCGGCGTCTATCATCCCGAGCATCCGCACAACATCTATCTCAGCCAATTTCTCAATGGCGGCTGGATCGGCGGTCTGGTCTATGTCGTGATCCTGGCCGCCACGCTCGCTCTGGGGTTTCGCGCGATCACACGCCGCCGCTGGGCGTCGCGCTCGCTGCTATTGGTATTTGCAGCGCTCGTCGGCCTGGTGGTCGAGGGAGCCATCGTCGAGACGGATCATTGGCGGGCGTTCTACATCGTGCTGGGGCTGCTGTGGGGTTTCGTGTCTCCACGGCCGCAGGATGTCGGCGCGGCCCTGTCACGAGGCGTGGCCGTAACCCCCAAGCCGCTGGTGCGTCCCGCGCGGCCGCGCCGCGCCGCGCGTCTGTTGCTGGCGCAGGGTGGCGCACGTGCCAGGAGAAGCAATATCGTGGCCGTCGTCCTGTCGCCGGTCGCGCCCAAGCGCAAACGCCGCCGGCACGAACCGACGCGCAAGGCACGTCTTCTGCTGCACTGAGGCAGACGGAAGAAGCGCGTGCGCTACCAGAGTTCGCCGACGGGGCGCGTGCCATGCGCTTCCTCTATGCGGCGCAATGTGCCGGGCGTGATGTCGGCGGGCAGCGCATCGAGAGGGAAAAAGTCGGCCGCGGCTATCTCGTAGTTCGGCTTGAAGTCGTGGATGCGGCGCCATTGCCGGAAAATGTAGACGGCGACGTGGTCGCCGGGAAATGCCGGCTCGTTCGAGTAGATGCCCAGCAGCTGGGGATGACCGGAGGCGGCGACCCCTGTTTCCTCCTCGATCTCGCGATGGACGGACTGAAGGAGCGTTTCGCGCTTTTCGACGCCGCCGCCGGGAAACACCCAGCCCTTCGCATAGGTCTGCTTTATGAGGAGGACGCGGTTTTCCGGTTCATCGATCACCATCGCGCGGACGCCGAGCGTCAGAGGGCGTTGCCAACGCCAGTAGCGTTGAAGGATCTTTCGCACTATCCATTCAGTCGGCATGAGCTGAAAAAATCCGGAACCTCGTATGCATACCCAGCTGTCTTGCAGCGAATCGCGGGGACTGCAAGGGAAAGCGCATGCGAGGCTCATGCGGCAGGGACTGCGTGCGGGATAAGTAAATGAGCGACGTCTTCACGCTGGCGCACCTCTCCGACATTCATTTGCCGCCCCTGCCCAGGCTTCATCTGCGCCATGCGAATCTCAAGCGCATTCTCGGCTTCCTGAATTGGCACCGAGGCCGCAAGCATGCGCATCTGGTGGGCACGCTGGCCGAGATCGTCATGGATCTCGAGCTGCAGATGCCCGATCATGTCGCGGTGACGGGGGACCTGGCGAACGTGGGGACGCCTGCCGAGTTCGTGGCGGCGACGGACTGGCTCAAGACCTTGGGGGCCCCATCGCACGTGTCCGTCGTGCCGGGCAACCACGACCTCTACACGCGCCTGCGCAACGACATCGGCATCGGCCGGTGGGGGGCCTACATGACGCCCAACGCCGCCGGTGCGGCCTTGTCGGCGCCCGCCGCGATGGTCTTTCCCTTCGTCAGGCGCTTCGGTGACGTCGCCCTCGTCGGCATTAATTCGGCCAAGCCGACACGACCGTTCTACGCCGGCGGGCGTGTGGGCGGCGACCAACTTCTGGGGCTGGCGCATGTTCTCCAGACGCTCGGGCAGCGGGGCGTGTTCAGGGTGGTCTTGATCCATCACCCTCCGTTGCCCGGCCTTGCCCGGCCCTCCAAGGCGCTGGAGGATGCGGCCGAGGTCGAGCATGTGCTGACGACACACGGTGCGGAACTCGTGCTCTATGGGCACAACCATGTTTCGAGGATCTCGTACCGCCACCATGCCACGGGCGATGGCGTCATGGCCGTCGTCGGAGTGCCTTCGGCGTCCGTCGGCCGTCCGCACGGGCATGACATGCTGGCGCGGTATCACCTGTTCAATATCGAGGCCGATGCGGGGCTGGGGCCGCGGGTTGAGCTCGTCGCACGAGGGCTGGCGGCGCCCGGCGGTCCGGTGATGGAGATCGAACGTAGAACGATCTTGCCGGCCCGGCCGCCCGAGGCATGAGGAAACTTTGACCTAGGCGTGAAAATAATCGTGTTGCCCGAAGGGTCGCGGGTGGGATACCCCCCGGACAGATCATCTCGGAGCAAACGATGAAAACCTCTCGCGCAAGCGGCCCGACGGGTCGGCCGCTCTGGCTCGTCATTCTGGCAGCAGGCACGATCGTCGGCATCGCCATGGGCCTGCGGCAGGTCATGGGCCTATTCCTGGCACCGATGACGACGGAGCTGAACATCGGGCGAGAGCCGTTCTCGCTGGCCATGGCCATCGCCAATCTGATGTGGGGCGTCGCCGCGGTGCCGATGGGGGCGATCGCGGACCGATTCGGGGCGGGCCGGACACTCGCCGTCGGCGCGTTGGCGACGATGGGCGGCATCTACCTGATGTATGCCGCGCAGACGGCCAACGACCTCATCGTCTCGGGCGTCCTGCTGGGCATCGGCGTGGGCGGCACCGGCATCACGGCGCTGGTCGGGGCGGTCGGGCGCGCAGCGCCTCCCGAGAAGCGGCAGCCGGCGATCGCCTCGCTGGGCATGGCCGCGGGCATCGGCTCGTTCGTGGCCTTCCCCTATACGCACCTCTTCATGGAGTTGGTGGGCTGGAAGTCGGCGCTGCTCGTCATCGCGGCAACCATCGGGCTCATCTTGCCGCTGGCGACGGTGCTGGCGGGACGGCCGCAATCCAACAGTACGGTGCGGCAGCAGACGCTGGGCGAAGCCGTTTCCGAGGCCTTCGCGCATCCCAGCTTCTGGCTGCTGGTCGCCGGCTTCTTCGTGTGCGGGTTCCACGTCGCGTTCTATGCCGTGCATCTGCCCGCATTCGTCGCCGACAAGGGGTTGTCGCCGCAGGTGGCCGTGTTGGCGCTGACCGCGGTGGGCATCGCGAACATCGTGGGCACCTATCTTGCCGGGCAATCCGGCAAGCTGGTGGAGCGGCGGGTCGGTCTCAGCTTCATCTACGTGATGCGCTGTTTCGCGTTTCTGGGGCTGCTTTTCCTGCCGATCAATGCCTGGGCGGTGATCGGCATCAGCACGCTGCTGGGCCTGTTCTGGCTGTCGACCGTGCCGCTCACGAGCAGCCTCGTCGGGCTGTTCTTCGGCCCGCAGTGGATGTCGATGCTGTTCGGGTTCGTCTTCCTGTCGCATCAGCTCGGCTCGTTCGCGGGCCTGTGGCTGGCGGGTGTGCTTTATGATGCCACCAAGTCCTATGATATGATGTGGTGGATATCGATCGGGCTCGGCCTGTTCGCGGGACTGGTGCATTGGCCGATCCGGGAGCGCCCGGTCGAGCGACTGCAGCCGGTGCCGGCCGAGTAGGCCACGGCAGGGATCCACGGCAATGACGACGGCACAAGCAGAGGAGACGGGGCGCGCCAGGCAAGGCATGCCTCCGCGCGTCCGCCGGATCGTGCTCGGCGTCGCCGGCCTCATCGCATCGGGTGCCCTCTATCTGATCGCGGTGCGCTACGAGGCGATCCTGACCGATCTGTCGGGGCTGACGGCGTGGTGCTTCTGAAGCCCCCGGCGGTTTGACAGCCGTCAAATTTCGACCGTCTCTGCGTGGCGTACTCTCAGCCGTTCGGGCCTGGGCGCTCGGATGAAATCTGGGGGACGGCATGTCAGGGAAAATCGGGATTGCTGCCGCTGCGGTGCTCGTTGGCATCCTGTCGTGTGCACCAGCATCGGCGGGCGAGGCCGTTCTCTTCGTCAAGGCAGGCACGTACGACGACGTGCGCTTCGACTTGACGAATGCGATCGTCGAGCGGGGCCTGAAGATCGACTACAACGGCAAGACCGCGGACATGCTGGCGCGAACGGGAGCCGACGTCGGCTCCACCAAGCCGATCTACAAGGCGGCCGAGTTCTTTTCGTTCTGCTCCGCCAAGTTGTCGCGCACCATGATGGAGGCCGATCCTGCCAATCTCGGCGCGTGCCCGTACATCGTCTTCATCTACGAGACGGTCGCCAAGCCCGGCGAGGTCGTGGTCGGCTACCGCAAGCCAACGCCGCGCGGCAATGCTGCTTCCAAGGCCGCCCTGGCCGAGGTGGGGCAGTTGCTCGAAGGCATCGCCAAGGATGCCACCAAGTAGGCAACTGCGATTCGTGGATTGACTCTCCTTCGCCACATTGCTTCGTTTAGGCATCGTGTCGGTTCCGGCGCCTGTTCGGTGCTGGTGAAAAGGGAACACGGTCTAGCGGCCAGTCGTGCCGCGATTCCGTGGCTGCCCCCGCAACTGTAAGCGGCGAGTCTCCGCCAATTTTTTGCCACTGAACATGCTCCGGCATGTTTCGGGAAGGCGGCGCGAGATGCCTGAGCCGCAAGCCAGGAGACCTGCCGGCACGGGTCGCCCATCTTCCATGCGGGGCGCGTGGGAGAGCGTGTAACCGTCGTGGCGACTGTCTGCAGTCTCGGGGACTTCGTGTCCGGGGCAGCGGTCGTCGTGGCAGGTGGCGGGCTTGGCGCAGTCTCCTCTCGGGGAGGGCGGTGCCGTTTCCAATTCCAATCCATGCGAGCGTTGTGTCGTCGCGAGGCCTCCTTCTTGGAGCTCGGAGAGCCACATGCTTTCGACAGCGCCCGCATTGCGCGGGCCAGGACTTGGTGTCGTTTCCCTCGTTGCCCTCGTGGCGGCCAGTGCTGCACCGGCGCTCGCACAAACGCAGTTGCCGGGCATCGTCGTGCAAGGCAGCACGCTGACGCCGCCGCCGCCCGCCCGCAAGCCGGCGGCTTCCGCTCCGCAGGAAAGCAGCGATGTCGGCGAGGCTGTGTCGACCGCCGTTCCGGGCGGGCCGGCCAACGGCGGTTCCGATGCGGCGACGGCCGGCGGATACGCCAGCGAGAGCATCGGCTCGGCGGTCAGCGTGGTGACGGGCGAGGAATTGCGCCAACAGCAGATCCGTAATGCCGGCGAGGCGCTTCGCGCGCTGCCGGGCGTCTCGGTGAGCCGTGGCGGTGGCTTTGCCTCGCAGACGCAGGTGCGCATCCGCGGCGCGGAGGCGAACCATACGCTGGTCGTCATCGACGGTGTCGTGGCGAACGACGTCAACAACGGCGCGTTCGACCTGTCGGACCTTTCGGCGGAGAGCATCGAGCGCATCGAGGTCATCCGGGGACCGCAGAGCGGGCTCTACGGCTCGAATGCGCTGGGCGGTGTCGTCAATATCGTGACGAAGAGCGGCCGGGGACCGCTGCAACTGACGTTACGGAGCGAGGCGGGATCCTTCGGCACGTTCGACTACGCAGCGCGGGCGTCGGGCGGCAACGACAAGGCCTGGGGCTCGCTGACCTATCACGAGCGGCATGCGACGGGCTTCAACATCGCGCCCTTCGGCATCGAGAACGACGGTGGCTTGCTGCGCACGGTGATCGCGAAGGGCGGCACGCAGATCGCACCCGGTCTCGTTCTCGATTTCAACATGCGCTATTCCGACAAGCGTGGCGATCGCGATACGGAGGGTGGTCCGGTGGGCACGCTCGCCGTGCAGGTGGACGATACCTCGACCTTCTCCAACAAGGTCTGGCTGGGTGGCGCCAACCTGCGCTGGGATACGTTCGATGGCCGGTTGAGCCACGTCCTGCGCGTGTCGCGCAACGAGACCCGGACCTCGGATATCTCGTCGAGCTTCACCTCGAACAACATCAGCGAAACCATCCGCTACGGCTATCTGGGCACGTGGCGGCACGATACGCCTGCGCTTCTCAATGCCAGCCACGCCTTGACCTTGCTGGTGGAAGAAGAACGTGAATCCTTCACGCCGCTATCCGACTTCGCCGACGGCTTGACGCGCAGCCGCAGCCGGCTGGCGACAGCCTTGGAATACAAGGGCGACTTCGCCAAGCGGCTGTTCCTGACCGGTAACATCCGGCGCGACGACAACGAGGTGTTCGGCGACTACAACACGTGGCGGCTGGCGGCCTCGCTGAAGTTGCCCGAAGTGGCGCTGCGCCCGCATGCCAGCGTGGGCACGGGCGTGAAGCTGCCGACCATGTTCGAGAACTTCGGGCTCATCCCCGGCTCGTTCACGCCCAACCCGAACCTCCAGCCGGAAGAAAGCAAGGGCTGGGATGCGGGCGTGGAGTGGACTGTGCTGTCGGGCCGGGCGATCCTGGACGTGACCTATTTCCAGCAGGACCTGACCAACAAGATCGACGGTTTCGTCGCGGGGCCGGGGTTCACGTTCACGGCGAAGAACCAGTTGGGGGAGAGCCATCGCGAGGGCGTCGAGTTGTCGGCGCGGCTGGCGCTGGCACGCAACGTGACGCTGTCGGGTGCCTACACGTACCTGACGGCAACGGATGCGAACGGTCTCGACGAGATCCGGCGGCCGCGCAATTCGGCGCGTGCGGATCTGACCTATCTCTTCGCGAGCGGACGCGGCACGGCCACCTTGTCGGCGCTCTACAACGGTGAGATGCGAGATACGGCCTTCCATATCAACTCGTATGCATTCGGCTTCCCGTCGACGACGGCCGTGCGCACGACGCTCGACGACTACTGGCTGGTGAACGCGGCGGCGAGCTACAAGGTGATGCCGGGCGTCGAACTGTTCGGGCGCGTGGAAAATCTGCTCAACGAGAAGTACTACGAGATCTACGGCTTCGGGACGGCGGGCATTGCCGGCTTTGCCGGGGTGAAGTTGACGTTGGGCGGCGACGAGGCATCGACGTTCACGCGGCGCTGACGACGAGGGGCGAGGGATGGTGAGTGTGGCGAAGGCCAGCGCCGGGTGGCGATTGGCGCACTTGGCATTCGCGATTCTGCTGCCGACGGGTCCTGCGGCCCTCGCCCAGCCTTCGCCCAAGCCGCAGCGGATCGTGTCGATCAACCTGTGCACGGACCAGATCCTGCTCGATCTGGTGCCGCGTGCGCGCATCCGGGCGTTGTCGATGCTGGCGGCCGACCCTGCCGTGTCGGCTGCGGCGGAGAAAGCTGCGGGCATTGCGACGACGCGCGGTGATGCGGAAACCGTGCTGGGCTTCGATCCCGATCTGGTGCTGGCGGGAACCTTCTCGACGCCGGCGACGGTGTCATTGCTGGAGCGGATCGGCCAGCGGGTCGAGAAGATCGGGCTCGCCTCCGACATTGCGGGCATCCGCACGACGATCCGCCAGATCGCGGCGGCCGTTGGGGAACGCGAAAAAGGGGAAGCGCTGATCGATGGCCTCGACCGCGCACTGGAGGGAACGCGCCGCGATGCGGGGGCGGCAAAGCCATCCGCGCTCATCTATCAGGTCAACGGCTTGACGGCGGGATCGGGAAACATCGCGGATGCGATGCTGCGCGCGGCCGGTTTCGCGAACCATGCGACGCATCTGCAGCTTGGACACGGCGGATCGGTGCCGCTGGAAAGCGTGGTGGCCGATCCGCCGGACCTGCTGGTTCTCTCCGGGTCGATCGACGAATACCGCACGGTGGTCGCGGACAACGTACGCCACCCGGCCCTGGCGGCACTGCGCCGGGAGCGCCCCAGCGTCGTCGTGCCCTGGCGATATTGGTTGTGCGGCACGCATCATCTCGTTACCGCCATTCGGCAACTATCGATCGCGCGGCAACAGTTCGAGGCGGAAAGTCGTCCACGATGACACGCCAACGGCAAGACGACGGCGCCGCATACCTGCGGCTGCTCCTGGCTATGGGGGCACTGCTGGCAGTGCTCTGCGCGCTCTCGCTGCTGATCGGCGCAGGGAGTATCGGGCTGCCGCAGCGCGCGCTGTGGCTCATTCTCTCCGAGATCCGCCTGCCGCGTACGCTGCTGGCGCTGCTGATCGGCGGCGCGCTCGGGTTGTCGGGGGCGGCGCTGCAAGGGTATTTGCGCAATCCGCTCGCCGAACCGGGCATCATCGGCATTTCGGGGGGAGCAGGGCTTGGTGCCGTGATCGCCATCCACCTGGGGCTGACGCAGGTCGTTCCCTTGGCGCTACCGCTGGCAGGCATGTCGGGAGCGCTCGTTGCGACCTCCCTGGTGCTGCTTCTCGCGGGCGAACGCGGAGGGCCGCTGACCCTCATCCTGGCGGGTGTGGCGATCGCGAATGTCGCGGCGGCGCTGATTTCGCTGGCGCTGAGCCTGTCGGCCAATCCCTTCGCGGCGGTGGAGATCGTGTTCTGGCTGCTGGGATCGCTGGCCGATCGCAGCATGGTTCACGTCGGGCTCGCGACGCCGGCGGTCGTTCTGGGATGCGGCATCCTGTTGCGGCTGGGGCCGAGCCTCGACGCGCTGAGCCTCGGGGAGGACGTGGCGGAGAGCCTGGGCGCCGACATGCGCCGGTCGCGTTACGTGCTGGTCGTGGGCACGGCGCTGGCTGTGGGCGCGGCAACGGCGGTCGCGGGAACGATCGGCTTCGTCGGGTTGATCGTGCCGCATGTGCTGCGGCCGCTGGTCGGTGCGCGGCCATCGCGGTTGCTGGTGGCAAGCCTGCTGGGTGGGGCGATCCTGGTGCTGGCGGCCGACATCGCCGTTCGGCTGCTGGCGCCGGGCGGGGAGTTGCGGCTCGGTGTGCTGACCGCGATCCTGGGCACGCCGCTGTTCGTGTGGCTGGTCGTGAAGACGCGCCGGGAGCTCGCGCCATGAAGCTTGCAGCGCATGGGATTTCCGTCCGGCTCGGGCATCGCGACGTGCTGAGAAGCGTCGACACGGTGATCGTGCCGGGCCGCATCACCGGCATCATCGGGCCCAATGGCGCGGGCAAGTCGACGTTGATCCGGTCGCTCGCAGGCCTGGTGCCGCCAACGTCGGGCGCGATCGATCTGGGGGACAGCCCCCTCACGCGGGTGGCGGGGGCTGCGCGCGGGCGCCAGATCGCGTACCTGGCGCAGGAGCGCACCGTGCATTGGGCACTTGCCGTCGACGCGGTGGTGGCGCTGGGGAGGCTGCCGCATCGTGGCTGTGCGCCCGAGGAGGACCGCCGCGCGATCACGGCTGCCATGACGGCCGCCGACGTAGCGCATCTGGCGCAGCGTACCGTCACGCATCTGTCCGGCGGCGAACTGGCGCGCGTGCTGCTGGCACGGGCGCTGGCGCAGGAGGCAGCCTTGCTCCTGGCAGACGAGCCGTCCGCCGGGCTCGACCCCGAGCACGCACTGGCGCTTTTCGGCCTTCTGCAGCGGCTTGCGGCGGATGGACGCGGCATCGGCATCGCTGTGCACGACCTGACGATGGCGGCGCGGTTCTGTCACGATCTGGTGGTTCTGTGCGGCGGCCAGGTGGTCGCGAGCGGTCCGGCTGCGGACGTGCTGCGCGGCGATGTCCTGGAGAAGGTCTTCGGCGTGCGTTTCCATGTCGGGACGCTCGACGAAGTGCCCATTGTGGTTCCGCTGGCGACGCTGCGATAGTCGGGCGTCGGCCTGCATCGCAAAACGCTGGAGTGGATGTGCTCGGATTCCGCCGAAAGTCCGTGAAGGTCAATCTCGCGCTGCAAGGCGGCGGGGCGCACGGGGCGTTCACCTGGGGCGTTCTGGACCGGCTGCTCGAGGAGCCGGACATCGAATTCGGCTGGATCAGCGGAACGAGTGCGGGTGCCGTCAATGCCGTGGCGCTGGCGTCCGGCCTTTCTGCCGGCGGCCGGGCAGGGGCGCGCGCCACCCTGCAGGCCGTGTGGGAGGCCGTACACGAGGCGGACGTGACCGATCTTCTGCGTCTCAACCCGTTCCTCTACGGCTTCAGCCGGTCGAGCGCGGCGGGGCGGTTGGGCAGCATGTTCTCGCCCTATGAATTCAATCCGCTGGGGTTCGATCCGTTGCGCCGGCTGCTTTCGACGCACATCGATATCGATGCGGCGCGCCGGTTCTCGGGGGGCGAACTCCTGATCGCGGCAACCGATGTCGCGACGGGGCGCAAACGCCTCTTTCGCCGCGCCGAGCTGACGATCGAAACGGTGCTTGCCTCCACGTGCCTGCCCACCCTGCATCACGCGGTCGAGATCGAGGGGCGGGCCTACTGGGACGGCGGCTTCTCGGCCAATCCGGATCTCGTCACGCTCGCGGCCGAGAGCCCGGTTCGCGATACGCTGCTGGTTCTGCTCAACCCTGTCGAACAGCCGGGCAAGCCGCGTTCGGCGCGGGAGATCGCGACCAACGTCAGCCGTGTGACCTTCACGCAGCCGCTCTTGCGCGACGTGGCCGAGATCGCGGCAGCGCGCGCCGAGCCGCGCGGTGCGTTCTGGCGGCGCCGCAGGTCACGGTCGGAGCGGCTGGGGGCCCATCGCTTCCATCTCGTGGAGGCCGGCCGGCACACGCAGGCGCTGCCGCCCGAATCGAAGCTCCGGCCCGATCGCGCCATGCTCACGGGGCTGTTCAATGCCGGCCGTGAAGAAACGCGCCGATGGCTCGGCCGCAGCCGCAAGGACCTCGGGTATCGGTCGAGTATCGATCTGGAGGCGCATTTCATGGGGCCGCTAGCGCCCTCGAGCAAGGAAACCAACCCGCTGCCCGATAGCGAGGAGGCGTGGACGGACGAGATCGCCGAGAAGCTCTAGACCGGTTCCGACTTTTGCATCCCCTTGCAGTTCGTCCGCGTGCAAATGTCGGAACCAAAGGGAACACTAGGAACCAATTGCCACACGCGACGATGACAGTGCGGGTCCATGGGGAGGGCTCACCGCAGCCACGGCCTGCGCTTGATCCCGCCACGCTTGAAATCGCGCAGGATCTCGCGTGCCGCGTTGTGGCCGGGAACGCCGGTGACGCCGCCGCCGGGGTGGGCACCAGAGCCGCAGAGATAAAGGCCCGATAAGGGCATGCGATAGTCGGCGTGGCCCAGAACCGGGCGCGCGGCAAAGAGCTGGTCGAGGCCGAGCTGGCCGTGGAAGATGTCGCCGTCGATCAGGCCGAAGCGCTGCTCCAGATCGAGGGGGGAGAGGACCTGCCGCGCGATGACGGAGCCTGCGAAATTGGGCGCGTGCCGTGTGACGGTGGCGATCACGAGGTCGGCAAAGCGCTCCTTCTCGGCGGGATCGTTCCACGCGCGGCCATCGGGCAGCCGTGGTGCGACATGCTGCACGAACAGGCTCGCGACATGCCGGCCGGGCGGCGCGAGGCTGTCGTCGAGGGTCGAGGGGATGAGGATCTCGATCACCGGTTCGTGTGACCAGCCGTGGCGTCGCGCGTCCATGTAGGCGCGGTCGAGGTAGTCGATCGAAGGGCCGATGACGATGCCGGAGGCGTGATGCTCCTGCCGGTCTGTGCCCGGGCGGGAGCGGAAGCTCGGCAGCTCCGACAAGGCGACGTTCATGCGGAAGGTGCCAGAACCCGTCTTGATGCTCGTGAAGCGGCGGTGAAGGGGGGCTGGAACGGCGCCTTCGGGTACGAGATCGCGAAACAGCAGCTTGGGGCCGACGTTGGCGACGACGGCCTTGGCGGTGACGTGCCGACCGTCCGCCAGGACGACACCGGCCGCACGGTCGCCGCGCACCTCGACGCCATCGACGGGGGCCTGGGTGCACAGGTCGGCGCCGGCTTCTTTCGCGGCGGCAGCCATGGCCTTCGTAATGGCACCCATGCCGCCAACGGCGTGCCCCCAGACGCCCATCTTGCCGTTCACCTCGCCAAAGCAATGGTGCAGCAATACGTAGGCGGTTCCAGGCGTCCAGGGTGAGGCGTAGGCGCCGACGATGCCGTCGAAAGCGAAGGCGGCTTTGACCACGTCGCTCTCTAACCATTCGCCGAGATAGTCGGCGGCGCTCTTGGTGAAGAGATCGAGCAGCAGCCGCTGGTCGTCGAGCGAGAGGCCGAAGAGACGCCGCCCCAGGCCGGCATTGCGAATGAGGCCCGCCAGGCCCTCGCCCGCGTTCGGCGGCGTGCGCAGGACGAGATCGCGCAGGATGTCGGCGGCACGGCCGATGGCTGCGTCATAGCCCGGCAGAGCTTCTGCATCGCGCTGCGAGAAGGCGGCGATCGCACGCTGGCGGTTTTCCTGGCCGTGGGGCATCAGGAGGTCGCGGGTCGCATCCACGGGCCAGAAATTGGCGACGGGACGCTCGACGATGCGCAGGCCGTGGCGCTGGAGATCGAGGTCGGCGATGATTTTGGGGTTGAGAAGACTGACGGCGTAGCTGGCGACGGAATTGCGAAAACCGGGATGGAACTCCTCGGTCACCGCGGCGCCGCCGAGGACGTCGTTCTTCTCCAGAACGACGACGGTGAGGCCGGCCCTTGCCAGATATGCCGCGCAGGTCAATCCGTTATGGCCACCGCCGACGATCGCAATGTCGTAGTTCGATCGCATCAACCGCCTCATCCGCCACAAGAATCAGGGCGGGTAGCGCTTGCCGAAGGCGGCAAACAAAAATCCCGCTCCTTGCGGAGCGGGATTCTCGAGCCCGCTGTCGCCTTGACCCCGCGCAAAGCGCTCATCGGGTCACGTGGCCACCGGACGTCGTCATACTGCTCCGAGTTGCTTAGCCTATCTACTCAACATTTCGCAAAACTCCTTTACAGAATGTGATACGCCTTCCCAAAATACTGTTGCCAAAAAGCCGCAAATCGGTCCTCACCACTGTGAGGCGCAAAGGGAGATCCGCATGAGCAAGCCCGTCCTCTTGTCCACTGGCGTGATGATGCCGCTCGTCGTCGAACAACTCGAACGTACCTTCGAGACACACTGGCTGCAGAAGGCAGCGGACCGGGCCAAGCTGATCGCGGACGTCGGGCCGCGCGTGGATGCCATCTGCACCGGGGCACACACCTTCGTGCGCACCGACGCGGCAATGATGGCACAGATGCCGAAGCTCAAGGTGATCGGCAATTTCGGTGTCGGCTACGATTCGATCGACGTCGCCGACGCGGCACAGCGCGGAATCGTCATCACGAATACGCCCGACGTGCTGAACGAGGAGGTGGCGGATACGGCCATAGGGCTGCTGCTGGCCACGATCCGGGAATTCCCGCAGGCGGAGGCCTATCTGCGCGCGGGGCGGTGGGCGACGGAAGGGGACTATCGCCTGACACCGGCGAGCCTGCGCGATCGCACGGTCGGCATGATCGGCTATGGCCGCATCGGCAAGGCTATCGCCCGCCGGCTCGAGGCCTTCGGCGTCAGAATTGCCTATTTCGGTCGGCACAAACAGCCCGATGTCGCCTATCCCTTCTATGACGATCTCGTCGCCATGGCGCGCGACGTCGACACTCTCATCGCCATTCTGCCCGGTGGCCCTGCGACGCTGAACCTGGTTGGTGCGGACGTGTTCAAGGCGCTGGGGCCGCGCGGCATTTTCATCAACATGGCACGCGGCACGGTCTGCGACGAGGCGGCGCTGAAGGATGCGCTCAGATCGGGGGCCATTCTGTCGGCCGGTCTCGACGTGTACGTCAACGAGCCGAAGATCGATCCCGATCTCATGACGGTCCCCAATCTCATGATGTTGCCGCACGTAGGCTCGGCCTCCGAGCATACGCGGGGCAAGATGGGGCAGCTCATGGTCGACAATCTCGTCTGCTTCGCGCACCGCAAGCCGCCGATCACGCCGGTTCCCGAGACGCCGTTCAAGGGCTGGTGAGGCGAGGCGGATTGAATACTCGTGGGCATCGGAGAGGCCGGGCAGGAGCCTCTCCGGCGGCATGGGACGAGCAGAAATGCAATTTAAGGTAGATGAAAAGTCATAAATAAAACTATTTGGTGCATAAAAATATAGAACGAGACGTGATTTCTGGCCTGGATTATCAGAATACGTATTGACGGAGGTGTCTTGCGAACGAAACTCTGTCAGCAGAGTTTTTGTTCCGGCCGTTGTTTCTGGCCGCTCGTTTCGGCGAGGCGTCGTGTTGGATTTCTTTGTCCGCGCTGCTGTGTCGACGGCCATTGCCGTGGTGCTTACGGCTGGACACTGCGCAGCGCAAACCGATGCCCCGCCACCTCCACAGCACCGGCCGCAGCATTATGAGATTTCGGCGGGCGGCGAGGCGGGCAGGGATGCGTGGTCGGTGCATGTAACCGCGACCACCGCGCTGGGCGGAGACGTGTGCCAGCCTGGATTTCGCCTGCGCAGCTCGGCCGGATACGGCACCTACAGCTATGACAGCGCACAATGGACGAAGAAGACGGTCGTCCTGCGGCACTACCAGGGCGTGCAGGCCTTTGCCGACGCGATGCTGGGCTATCACGCCCAGATCGGGGCCCTGACCGTGAAGGCGTACGCCGGGGCAGCAATGGCCTCGCACATGCTGACGCCGGCCGATCCCGAGAACGTGGTGTACGGGGAAAGGGTGGGCCTGAAGCTCGCCCTGGAGACCTGGTTCGCGATCGGAGCCCGTGGCTTCGTGCAGAGCGATACGAGTTGGCAGAGTGCATTCGACGCGTATGCCAGCCGCCTTCGCGTGGGCTATCGCGTGTTGCCCAATCTCGCGATCGGTCCCGAACTCGCCGTTTTCGGCAATACGGCCTACGACGGTGGGCGCGCAGGCGCATTCATCCGTTTCGAGTTTGGGCGCGGAGAAATCTCGGCTTCCGCTGGTGCCAGTGGCGACAAAGACGGCGCCGACGGGGCCTATGGAACGCTTGGCGGCCTGTTCCGCTTCTGACAATGCCGTTGGCTGTGCTTCCTCGTGTCGGGCTGATTCCCGTGCTAGTCTTCAATGGTTCTGGCCGTAAAGAGCATTAAGGACAGCAAAGGGAGACTAGCCATGAAATCCATCCTCGTGCCTTGCGATGAAAGCGAGGCAATGGCGTCGGAACTTGCTTGCGCGAATCTGCTGGCGAGCTCTTTGGGCAGCGTGGTCGAGGGCATTGCGCTTCGGCCCATACACGTGGAGATCGTTGCGCCGGATCCGATCGTGGCGGTGACGTTTCCGCCCGCCGACTGGAACGATGCCGATTTCGTCGCCAAGGCGCGCAAGGGGTTCGAAGCGCATTTCGCGGGCTCGTCGGTCAAGTTCCGTTGGCGGGGAGGGCCGTCCATCGACGACGCGGGACTGGGCAGCCTGGCGCGTGTCTACGACATCACGGTCATTGGGCGGCCGAACGCCGGCGGCGCAGGGCCGCGCATGACGACGCTGGAAAGCGCGCTGTTCGAAAGCGGGCAGCCCGTGCTGGTGGCGCCACCTGTTGCGCCTGCGAAGATGGGCGAGAACATCGTCGTCTCCTGGAACTGCAGCACGGAGCAGGCGAGCGCTACGGCATCTGCCATCCCCCTGTTGCGAAAAGCGAAAACGGTCACGGTGATCACCATCGAAGGGCTGACCGTGCCGGGACCCAGCGGGGCGCAATGCTGCGACTGGCTGGCCACGCACGGGATCGATGCGCGGGAGATCTCCATGGGCAATGGCGGTCGCAAGCCCGGCGAGGTGCTGTTGAGCGAGGCGGAGAAGCTCGGCGCCGACCTGATCGTGAAGGGGGCCTATACGCAGAGCCGCCTCCGGCAGATGATCTTCGGCGGTGCGACGAGCCACCTGCTGTCGCATTCGACGCTGCCAATGCTGATGGCGCGGTAAGGCGGTTCGATCACCGTTCGCGGCAGCGGCGCCCCACGGGTCGTGCGGGCGCCGTGGGTCCTGGCTGCGCGCTTGCCCATGCAGGAATGTTCTCCGTGTCGCATTTGTCTTTTTCAGCCGGATATGTAGGAGATCGGGGCCAAGATCGATCCAGAAGGCAGGAGAAGAAATGAACAACGTGCTGGTCCTCGTGCGCCATGGCGAAAGCGAATGGAACAAGCTCAATCTTTTCACCGGCTGGAAAGATCCGGGGCTGACGGACAAGGGCATTGCGGAGGCGCGCAAGGGCGGTGCCCTGCTGAAGGCGAAGGGGCTCACGTTCGACATCGCCTATACGAGCGCGTTGAAGCGGGCCCAGCAGACGCTGGCGCTGATCCTGGAAGAGCTCGGCCAGCAGGGCCTGGAGACGGTCCGCGACCAGCGCCTCAACGAGCGCGACTACGGCGACCTGTCCGGTCTCAACAAGGACGATGCCCGCAAGCGCTGGGGCGAGGAGCAGGTGCACATCTGGCGCCGCAGCTACGACGTTCCCCCGCCGGGCGGCGAGAGCCTCAAGGATACGGCCGACCGCGTTCTGCCCTACTACGAGGCGACGATCTGGCCGGCGGTCAAGGCTGGCCGTAACGTGATCGTGGCCGCGCATGGCAACTCGTTGCGCGCGCTGATCATGAAGCTCGAGGGGCTTTCGGGCGAGACCATCGTGAAGCGGGAGCTGGCGACGGGCGTGCCCATGATCTACCGCCTGACGGCGGAGGGTAAGGTCGCCTCCTACGAGGAGTTGACCTGAGCCGGACGCAGGGGGCCAATCGGGGGGAGGCTTCGATGGACGTTTCGGAGGTTGCCGAGCAGGTGCAGGCGAGCGACGCGCGCTCGAAGTGGATCGGTGTCTACGTCGGCGTTCTGGCGACGCTATTGGCCGTGTGCACGATGGGCGGCGACAACGCTGCCAAGGACGCGACGCGCGCCAATATCGAAGCCTCGAACATGTGGTCGTTCTTCCAGGCCAAGAACATCCGCCGTGCGGCCTATGCCGTGGCGGCGGACGATCTGGAGCTGATCCGGAAGGCCTTGCCCACGATGCCGGCGGATGCATTGGCCGCCTTCGACAAAAAGATTGCGGGCTATCGGGCGGATGTCGCGCGCTACACGAGCGACAAGACGTCGAAGGAGGGGCTGGACCAGCTTTTCGAGCGTGCCAAGGCCATCGAGAAGGAACGGGATATCGCGCTGAGGCGCGATCCCTATTTCGATGTGGCGCAGGCGCTGTTGCAGATCGCGATCGTGCTCGCATCCGTGGCCCTGATCGCGGGCACCAACGTGCTGCTGTTCTTCAGCCTGCTGCTGGGGACGGCGGGCGCCTTCCTGATGGCCAACGGCTTTACGCTGTGGGTCGCGCTGCCCTTCTTTGGATAGCGTGGCTCGTCCGGCGCCTATCGGTCAGCGGCGGTCGCCAAGGCCAAGCATGAGATTGAGCGCACGCACCTGCTCGAGGGCGATGCCGTCGGGCATTTTGAGCATTCCGCCATCGCGCAGTTCGAGCGTGACGCCTTCGACGGCGTAGCCATCGTCGTCGTAGCGGCGCTGATGGAGGAAGCGGACAGCATCGGAGAACGGCAGGGCGCTATGGCGCGTACTGAAGCCGTTGGACTGGACCAGCTCCAACCGGCGCTGGCCGGCGTCGAGCGTGATGCCGACGACCTGACCGGGCGACAGGACGGCATAGACGTAGGCGAAGAGCGCCAAGAAGAACAGCGGCATCAGCAGGAAGAGCGTCAGGAAGCGAACATGCCGAAGGGCGGCCGGCTCGATCAGCACGATCGCTAGAACCGGCAAGAGGAGCCCGAGCGTCAGCGGCCCGGCGCCGCCGGCAAAGCGGGTCAGGCGACCATCCGCTGCGTCTGCAGTGGTCGCGCCGAGCGAATAGCGGCCTGTCGCCGTGATGCCTTGCGCCATCCTCGTACCCTTTCCTGTGTCGCCAGACGACGACAGCAGACATTTCTTGAGGAATGGTCGGCCAGCCAGAAATTGGTGGCCGGCGCAAGCCGCTTTGCGCCGGCATGGTTAGCCAAAGGTTGCGTCAGATGCCGCGGCCGCCGGCGACATCGATAGTCACACCCGTGATGTAGGAGGAGGCGTCCGACATGAGCCATAGCGCTGCCTCGGCGACCTCCTCGGCCGTGCCGCCGCGCCCCAGGGGTACGGAGGCCTCGAGCTTCTTCAGCCGGTCCGGCTGGCCGGCGCGCGCGTGGATGTCGGTGTCGATAAGGCCGGGGCGCAGGCCGTTCACGCGAATACCCTCGGCCGCGAGTTCCTTGGCCATGCCGACGGTCATGCTCTCCACACCGCCTTTGGAGGCGGCATAGTCGATGCAGTCGAAGGGACCGCCGAGCTTGGCCGCCATCGACGACAGGTTGACGATGACGCCGCCCTTGCCACCCTGTCGCGTGGACATGCGCCGTACGGCCTCCTGGTTCGCCACGAAGGCGCCGACGAGGTTGGTCGCGATCATGCGCTCGAGGTCGTCGAGGGCGATGTCGACGAAGCGGACGCCGAGCGAGAAGATGCCGGCATTGTTGAGGAACGCGTCCACGGTGCCCAATTCGCGGTCGACCGTCGCGAACATCGCCTTGATCTGCGCGGGATCGGCGACGTCGGCCTTGATGGTGACGGCGCGGGCGCCGGCCTTGCGGACGTCGGCGGCAACCGCCTCGGCGGCGGCGCTGTCGCTGGCATAACCCAGTGCCACGTCGTAGCCACGCTGGCTTGCCAGCCGGGCCGCCGCTGCCCCGATGCCGCGCGATGCGCCTGTAATGAGCATGATTTTTCGCATTCGGTCCTCCCAACGTGATGTTTGGGGAACAACTCCCTCATCCGGAGGGGGCCGTCAACCGGCCAGACAGGGCCAGCGGCGGTGTGGTGACGGGTTGGGCCGTGGTGCTGCGGGCGGCAGGCGCAAAAATCACGATAAGGCCGCAATCGGCTTGATAGCCGTCAAATCCGGGAGGGCATCGGCCAGCGGATAATGAATCCATTGGTAGGTTCAACCAGAGGCGTGAAGATGCGAAAGTTGACAAGCGGGATCGTCGCGTTGGCCTTGGGCACTGCCTTTGCCGTTTCCGGAGCGCAGGCCGTTCCGTTCTCGGGGGGGCAGTCGCCGGTGGGCGATATCGCGGGAGCCAATCTCCTGCACAAAGCCCAGGTGTTCTGGTGGAAGGGGCGCCGGTATTGCTTCTATTGGGACGGCTGGCACGGGCCGGGCTGGTACCGGTGCGGCTATGCGTGGCGTCGCGGCTACGGCTGGGGCGGAGGACCGGGCTGGCAGGGGTGGTCGCATCCGCCACGTCCACCGCGCAAGAAATTCTATCCGCTGCCGCCGAAGGGAAAATGGGGAGGGCCGGGCAAGGCTGGTCCGCCGCCGAAGTTCGTTCCCCCGGGTAAGTTCGTTCCACCGGGCAAGTTCGCGCCGGGGCCCAAGGGTGGACCGGGACCGAAGGGTGGCGGCAAAGGACCGTTCCCGAAGAAGGGACCGTAATACCGCGTCGTCCCGTTGGATGAACAAAGGGCACGGATCGCGCGATCCGTGCCCTTTTTTAGCAGTCCATGTGCACTGGTAACGCGCAACCGGCAGATGGCACCGGGACGAACCGCGGGTTCGCCCCCTGCCCTCAGACGGCTTCCGCCTCGCTCTTGCGCTCCATGCGCTTGCGGACGTGCGGGTCCAGCCAGCGCTTGCGCAGGCGGATCGACGACGGCGTGATCTCTACCAGCTCGTCGTCCTGGATGTAGCTCATGGCGCGCTCGAGCGTCATGCGCAGCGGCGGCGTCAGGATCAGGGCATCGTCCTTGCCCGCGGCACGGACGTTGGTCAGCTTCTTGCCCTGCACGACGTTGACGACGAGGTCGTTGTCGCGGGAGTGCTCACCGCAGATCATGCCCTCGTAGACCTTGGTCTGCGGGTCGATCATGAGGTGGCCGCGCTCCTGCAGATTGAACAGGGCGTAGGCCGTCGCCTCGCCAGGGCCGTTGGCGATCAGCACGCCGTTGCGGCGGCCGGGGATTTCGCCCTTGAAGGGCACGTAGTCGTGGAACAGGCGGTTCATGACGGCGGTGCCGCGCGTGTCCGTGAGCAATTCGCCCTGGTAGCCGATGAGGCCGCGTGTCGGCACGTAGAACACGAGGCGCGTGCGTCCGCCGCCGGAGGGGCGCATCTCGCGCAGCTCGCCCTTGCGCTCGGACAGCTTCTGCACGACGACGCCGGAGTGCTCCTCGTCGACGTCGATGATGACTTCCTCGACCGGCTCGAGCTTCTGGCCCGTCGCCTCGTCGGTCTTGGTCACGACCTGGGGCCGCGAGACCGTGAGCTCGAAGCCCTCGCGGCGCATGTTCTCGATGAGAATGCCGAGCTGAAGCTCGCCGCGACCTGCAACCTCGAAGCTGTCCTTGTCGGCGTTCTCGGAGACGCGAATGGCGACGTTGCGCTCGATCTCCTTCATCAAGCGGTCGCGGATGACGCGGCTCTGGACCTTGTCGCCTTCCTGGCCGGCGAAGGGGCCGTCGTTGATGCGGAAGTTCATGGCCAGCGTCGGCGGGTCGATCGGCTGGGCGGGCAGGGCGGCCTCGATGGTGGGATCGCACAGCGTATCGGCCACCGTGGCCTCGGTGATGCCGGCGATGGCGACGATGTCGCCAGCCTCCGCCACGTCGACGGCGGTGCGTTCCAGGCCGCGGAAGGCCAGCACCTTGGTGACACGGGCGTTCTCGATGAGGCGGCCGTCACGGGCCAGGGCCTTGATCTGCTGGTTCGGCCTGACCGAGCCCGAGCGGATCCGGCCGGTCAGGATGCGGCCCAGGAACGGATCGGCTTCCAGCGTGGTGGCCAGCATCGTGAACGGGCCGTCCGCGACCGACGGGGCGGGGACATGGCGGACGATCAGCTCGAAGAGCGGCGTGAGGTCCCCCTTCGGCCCCTTGGGATCGTCGGCCATCCAGCCGTCGCGGCCCGACCCATAGACGACGGGGAAGTCGAGCTGCTCGTCGGTGGCGTCGAGCGAGGCGAAGAGATCGAAAATCTCATTGAGCACGGCATCGTGGCGCTCGTCGGGACGGTCGATCTTGTTGATCGCCACGATCGGGCGCATGCCCTGCTTGAGCGCCTTGGAGACGACGAACTTGGTCTGCGGCAGGGGGCCTTCGGAGGCGTCGACCAGCACGACGACGCCGTCAACCATGTTCAGGATGCGCTCGACCTCGCCGCCGAAGTCGGCGTGGCCTGGCGTATCGACGATGTTGATCCGGGTGTCCCGCCACACGATCGAGGTGCACTTGGCGAGGATGGTGATCCCGCGCTCGCGCTCCAGATCGTTGGAGTCCATGGCCTGGGACTCCACCTTCTGGTTGTCCCGGAAGGCGCCGGATTGCTTCAAGAGGGCGTCGACGAGGGTCGTCTTGCCATGGTCGACGTGGGCGATGATCGCGATGTTTCGTAGCTGCATGGGAGTTCCTGGCGCGGCGTCGTGCCGGCGGGCGCGATTGTGCGGCGCATCAAAAATGTTGGCGGGGACGTAGCACATTCGAGCGGGCTCCGCCAGCACAGCCTTTGGGTCGACCCGCCGGCGCGGTTGCACGGGGGGGCGGGGATCGCTATCACTCGGCGCAGGGCCCGCATCGGCGGGCCGGAGGGCGCATGAAGACCGGACCCCGCCAATGACGAGACTCCGCTTGATCGCATTCGATGCCGAAGACCTGGCGGTCGTCTCGGCGCACCTCCAGGACGCCGTCCTCAGGATTGCCGATCTCGCCTACCTGCCGCGCGAAATGCGCTTCGCGCTTCTGGCCAACCGGTTCGACTGGGCGGCAGCGGTGGAGGGGGCTTCCAAGGACCTGCTGCGGCGGCGGAGCGGTTTGCGCTTCGAGCGCGTGATGGGGGTCAAGGTCAGCGGGATCGATCTGACGAAGAAAAGCGAGGTGTTGTCGCTGCTCGCGATCCAGTTCACGCCGAAGGCTGTCGACGATCCGTCAGGCTATGCAACCCTGCTGTTCGCGGGTGATGCGGCGATCCGGCTCGAGGTCGAGTGCATCGAGGCCGAGCTGAAGGACCTGGACGCGGCCTGGAAGGTGCGCCACAAGCCGGGCCACCCCGCCGCCGACACGAAATGACGTTTTGAACCCAGGAGGAGCGGCGTTGCCGCCGCTCATCGCCAATGCCGCTGAGACTGGACACCCGCACCGCGACGTTCGCCCGCGATTTCGACGCCTTCCTCGGCATGAAGCGCGAGGTATCGGAGGATGTCGATACGGCCGTGCGGGCTATCGTCGCCGATGTGCGCAAGCGTGGCGATGCGGCCCTGGCGGAGCTGTCGGCGAAGTTCGATCGGCTCGATCTCGGCAAGACAACGGCGCGGATCGGGCCGGACGAGGTGGCTGCGGCTGTCGCCACGGTCGAGCCCGAGACACTTGCGGCCCTGACGCTGGCGCGGGACCGGATCGCGTCGCACCACCAGCGGCAAATTCCTCCCGACGATCGCTATACGGATGCGGTCGGGGCCGAGCTCGGGCATCGCTGGACGGCGGTGGAGTCCGTCGGCCTCTACGTGCCGGGCGGCACGGCGTCCTATCCGAGTTCGGTGCTGATGAATGCAGTGCCCGCCAAGGTTGCCGGCGTGCCGCGCATCGTCATGGTGGTGCCTTCGCCGGGCGGAGCACTCAATCCGCTCGTGCTGGTGGCGGCACATCTGGCGGGCGTCGAGGAGATCTACCGGATCGGCGGCGCGCAGGCGATCGCGGCGCTGGCCTTCGGCACGCAGACGATCAAGCCGGTGGTGAAGATCGTCGGTCCCGGCAACGCCTACGTGGCGGCGGCCAAGCGACAGGTCTATGGCGTCGTCGGCATCGACTCCATCGCCGGGCCGTCCGAAGTTCTGGTGATTGCGGATGCCGACAACGATCCGGAGTGGCTGGCGGCGGACCTGCTTGCACAGGCCGAGCACGATACGGCGGCGCAGGCGATCCTGATGACCGACAGTGCGCCCCTTGCGAAGGCGGTTGAAGAGGCGGTGGAGCGGCAGCTCGCGATCCTGCCGCGCGGCGCCATTGCCGCCGAAAGCTGGCGGACGAACGGCGCCGTCATCCTGCTGCGGTCCCTCGACGAAGCTCCGGCACTTGCCGACCGCATCGCTGCGGAGCATCTGGAGATCGCAACGCATGATCCCGATGCGATGGCTGGGCGCATTCGCAATGCCGGCGCGATCTTCCTGGGACGCAATACGCCCGAGGTGATCGGTGATTATGTCGGTGGTTCCAACCACGTGCTGCCGACGGCGCGGAGTGCGCGCTTTTCGTCCGGGCTCGGCGTACTCGATTTCATGAAGCGCACATCGCTGCTGCGCATCGACCGCGCGGCGCTCAATGCGTTGGGGCCTGCCGCGATGACGCTGGCGCGGGCCGAAGGGCTGGACGCGCATCGCCGCTCGGTGGAGATTCGGCTCAGCGGCAGCAACGCACCTTCCGGGTCGGGATCATGACGCACGCCGACGAGCCAGCCGAAGGCGGCAGCGGTGTTTCGCACACGCGCGAACGGCTCGTCGCCATCACGCTCGACGAGCGCTCGATCAGTCAGGCCAATGCGAATGTCGTGCACGAGCGCGAGGTGGCGATCTACGACATCCTCGACCAGAACATGTTCGCCATCGAAGGGCGCGACGACGGACCGTTCACGCTCGATCTGTCCATCGTGGAGGACCGGCTGGTCTTCACTGTCGGCACGCCGCAAACCACCGAGACACTGACGTTCATGCTGGCGCTGTCGGCGCTGCGGCGGATCATCCGCGATTATTTCTCCGTCTGCGACACGTACTATCAAGCCATTCGCACCGCGCCGCCGTCGCGCATCCAGACGATCGACATGGGCCGGAGGGCGTTGCACGACGAGGGCAGCCAGGTGCTGATCGAGCGGCTGAAGGGCAAGATCGCCCTCGATCATGCCACGGCACGGCGGCTCTTCACGCTCATCTGCGCGCTGCATTGGAAAGGCTGAGCCCGGGCATGGAGATGAACGGGCCATGGCAGGGTGTTCTAGGCCGTGGCGAATTGCCGGGTGCCGTGCTTTTCGCATGTACGTTGAACGCAGTGCGATCTCCCATGGCAGCGGCCATCCTCAAGCATCTCGTCGGGCAGCGGATCTACGTGCAATCGGCCGGCGTGCGGGCCGGGGAACTCGATCCCTTCATGGTCGCGGTGATGGACGAGATCGGCATCGACGTTTCGCGGCATGCGCCGACCACGATCGACGATCTCAACGATACGTCGTTCGATCTCATCATCACGCTGTCGCCGGAGGCACACCATCAGGCGCTGGAGTTGACGCGCACCATGGCGGTGGACGTGGAGTACTGGCCGACGATGGACGCCACGGCGATGCTGGGGCAGGGCAATCGCGAGCAGGTGCTGGCGACGTATCGGGACGTCAGGGACCGCTTGTTCCGCCGGATCAAGGAGCGGTTCGGCCTGGAAGGCGGCCCGTCGGTCTGACGGCACCGGGCGGAACGCCATGGCTGGCTTCGGCCAGCGATATGATATAACAGAAACACTCGAGATTTTCTCTTGGCGGGAGCGTATCGTGGCGGGGGCCACGGCGGAGGCCGAAACGATGTCGAAACATGCACACGATGCGGGGTTTCCCGATCCGGGCCACGACCACGAGACGTGTCTGGCGCGTGCGGTATCGCGTGCGGAGGCGGCCTTCGAGCAGCGGGGCATGCGCATGACCGATCTGCGCCGCAAGGTTCTGAAGGAGATCGCCTCGTCGCACTGCGCGATCGGGGCCTACGACATTCTCGACCGGTTGGCGCGCCGAAGCGATAAGCGGCTCGCGCCGATCTCGGTCTATCGGGCGCTCGACAGCCTCGTGGAAGCCGGTGTGGTGCATCGGCTGGAGAGCCGCAATGCCTTCTTCGCCTGCCATGGCCGCCATGCCCGAGACCGGCGGCAGATCGTGCTGGCCTGCGAGGGGTGCGGTACCGTCGCGGAGGTCGGAGACGATGTCGCCTTCGAGCGGATCGGCGATGCCGCGCGCAAGAACGGGTTCGAGCCGTCGCGGATGCTCGTCGAAGTGATCGGCACGTGCGCGCCGTGCGCTGCCGCCAACCACGACCAGGGCTGACGGCATGGCAGGCGGCAACACGTCCCGCGCGTCTGCAGATGCGCACCACGGCCACAACCACGGCGATGCGTCGTGCGGGCACGCACATCACCATCATCACCACGAGCCCGTGATCGTGCCGCCCGAGGCCCTCGTCGTGGCGCGCGGCCTCGACCTGCAGCGCGGCAAGCGGCGCATCCTGGATGGCGTGGACATCCACATCGCGCCCAAGGAAATCGTCACGCTGATCGGTCCCAACGGAGCCGGCAAGACGACGTTGGTGCGCATCCTGCTGGGTCTCGAAAAGGCCGATTCCGGCAGCATCCAGCGACGTCCGGGCCTCGTCGTCGGCTATGCGCCGCAGCGTTTCGACCGCGACCCCGCCATCCCGATTACGGTCGAGCGCTTCCTGACGCTGGGCCGGTCCGCCAGCCAGGGGGAGGGGCGCGCCGCGCTTGCCGAGGTTGGCGCCTCGCACGTCTTCGAGCAGCAATTGCATGCGCTCTCGGGCGGCGAGTTGCAGCGCGTGGTGCTGGCGCGTGCGCTGGTGCGCAGGCCCGACCTGCTGGTGCTCGACGAGCCGGTGCGCGGCGTCGACTTCGTCGGCGAGGCGGAACTCTACGGGCTGATCGGGCGGCTGCGGGCGGCGCGCGGGTTCGGCGTCCTGCTCGTCAGCCACGACCTGCACGTCGTGATGGCGCAGAGCGACCGGGTCATCTGCCTGAACCGGCACGTGTGCTGCCACGGCGTGCCCGAGACGGTCGCGCAACATCCCGAATACGTGCAGCTTTTCGGGGCCGCCACCGCGCGTGCCTTCGGTATCTACACGCACGATCACGACCACGCGCACGACTTGACCGGCGCACCTCTCCCGCCCCGGTCTGCGACCCCCGGCGATACCCGCGATGCTTGACCCTTTCCTTGTGCGTGCCTTGATCGCGGCTGTCGCGCTGGGCGTGATCGCGGCCCCGCTCGGCTGCCTGGTCGTTTGGCGGCGCATGTCCTATTTCGGCTCGACGGTGGCGCACGGCGGCCTGCTCGGCGTGGCGCTGGGCATCGCGCTCGATCTCGACCTGACGCTGGGCGTGGTGATCGTTGCGGTGGCGATGGGAGGGCTACTGACGCTGCTCGGGCGGCAGCGCGTGCTGCCGGTCGACAGCCTGCTCGGTATTCTTTCGCATGCGGCGCTGGCGGGAGGGCTCGTCGCGGCGGCAAAGCTCGCGGGCCAGCGGCTCGACCTGATGGGCTATCTGTTCGGCGACATCCTCGCGGTGACGCGGGGCGATCTCGCCTGGATCGGTGTCGGCGGGCTGTGCGTGCTGGGGGTGATCGTGTCGCTGTGGCGCACGCTCGTCTCCATCGCCGTACACGAGGAGCTGGCCGCCGCCGAGGGCATGCCGACGCGGCGTGCGGAAGCGCTGATGCTGCTGGTGCTGTCGTTTACCATCGCGGTGTCGATGAAGATCGTCGGGGTGCTGCTGATCATCGCATTCCTGATCATGCCGGCGGCGGCGGCGCGGCCCTTCGCGCGCACACCGGAGGGCATGGCGGTGCTGGCGGCCGTCGTGGGGGCCGCGGGTGCGGCAGGCGGGCTGATGACGTCGGCCTGGATCGACGTTCCGGCCGGGCCGGCGATCGTGCTGGTGCTGTCGGCTGCCTGCCTGGTCTCGCTGGTGACGAGCATCGCGCGCGGCGGGGCGTGAGGGGCTATCAGCTCAGCGGGCGCTCGTGGCACGTGGTGGGCTGGTTCGTCACCCACATACGGCCGTTCCAGGCCCCCGTCAGCGACGGCGGGGCGTCGGCCTTGCCCAGTTCGCCGGTGAAATCGTAGAGCTCGAAGCAATTCGGGCTGACGCGCACGACGCGGAAGCAGCCGCCGGCCGTGCCCGGCGGATAGGCGAAGCAGAATTCGCGCTGGGTCACCCACCACTTGCCCTGCCAGTGTTTCTCGCCCTCGCGGTAGTCGGTCGAGCCATTGGCGCGGACGGTCTCGGTCCAGGGCTTGCCGGTGGGGTACGTGCCGGCAATCGGCTGCCCGCCGAAGGTTCCCTGGATCGCCGCACCGGTCATCCAGGCGAGGTTCGGCAGGGTGTCTTCGGCGCGCGCGCTTGCGGTGAGGGTAGCGATCGCCACCATCAGCGACAGTGCGCCAAAGCGCATGCGCGTCGTACGGCCGGTCATTCGGGAACCTCTGGTCAGGGTCGTCGCTGTGTGATCATGTTCCCGTACAGATAGGCGGCAAATGCGGCGATTTTTCCGTGACGGCCTTTCGGTTCCCGTCAGCCGAGCGACGGACCGGCGAGAATCTCGGCGGGGATCTTGCGCTTGAGGTATTTGCCATCCGTCGTGGCGCCGAAGTAGGTGCCGTTCTCGACCATGACCTTGCCGCGCAGCAGCGTGACGACCGGCCAGGCGAAGATGTCGTGGCCCTCCCACGGCGTGTAGTCGGTCTCGTGCAGGTCGGCGGCGGTGACCTTGCCGCGGCGGCCGGGATCGAGGATCGTGATGTCGGCGTCGCTGCCGGCGGCGATGGCGCCCTTGCGGGGATAAAGCCCCATGATCTTGGCCGCGTTGGTGGAGACGAGATCGACGTAGCGGGAGAGCGAATAGCCGCGGCGCACCACCATCTCCGTATACATGACGCCAAGACGCGGCTCGACGCCGGAATTGCCGCCCGTCGTGTCGTCGATGCGGTTACCCAGGATCTTGTCCTGCAGCGTGCAGCACAGCTCGTCGGTGGCGACGCAGTTGATGGCGCCGTCCAGCGTGCCCGCCCACAGCTCGGCCTGGTCGGCCTTCGATTTCAGCGAGGGATACGTGTGGTAGATCTGCCCGTTGGGGCGCTTGTAGTCCTCGTCGGAGTACAGCATGTACTGATGCAGCGTCTCGCCGTAGATCGGCAGGCGCTTGGCGCGGGCCTCGCGGATCGCCTGAACGCCGGTACCGGCAGAGACGTGCATCATATAGAGCGCGGTGCCCGGCACGCTCTCGGCCAGCCGCAGCACGCGGCGGAAGCTCAGGTCCTCGGACAACTGGTTGTGGGCGAGCGACAGGTTCTCGAAGCCCGTGCGTCCCTCGCGGATGAGCTTGGCGTACATGTGCATGACGATGTCGTTGTCCTCGGCGTGGATGACGCCGAGGCCGCCATTGCGCGCGAGGACCTGGAAGGCTTCCCAGATGTCGCCGAAGTCGATCATGCGTCCCTGCCGGGTGGGCAGGATATTGGTCGTGAAGATCTTGAGCGTGGGATAGCCGGCCTGGATCGCCTCCGCCAGTTGGCCCGCGAACTCCGGCGGCGGATCGGTGTGGAGCATCAGGTGGTAGGCCCAGTCACACGGACTTTTTCCTACGAAGTCCTTGTCGCGGGATTCGACTGCGGCCAGTGCGGTGTCGGTGCTGCGCCAGTAGGCGAAGTCGATGAAGGTGGTGGTGCCGCCGAACAGGGCCGCCTTGCCCACCTGCTCGGGGCCGGCGGTGGTGAGCCATTCGCCGTCAGGCTTCATCCAGCCGTGGTGGAGGTGCACGTGCGGGTCGATGCCGCCGGGCATGACGATCTTGCCAGTGGCGTCGATCTCGCGCTTGGCGCTGCCGGACCCGAGAGCGCCTGGGGCCGAGACGGCCGCGATGGTCTCGCCCTGGATCGCCACATCGGCCTTCATGACGCCTTGCGGCGTCACCACGTCACCGCCGCGAATGATGAGATCGAGCATTGCCTTGGCCCCCGTGCACCTGCCGGTGAAACTGCATCCCACACGCTAAAGCATGCCCGGCCGCCTTGCCAAGGCGGGAGTGGGGCGAAGGGAGAAGGGTGGCGCGGCGGTACGCGCATTGGCACTGTTTTTCTGTACGCCACCCGGAGATAACGTGTCCGGGCGGCGCAGTATCAAGAAGTTGAGGTGGGCGCGCAGTTAGAGTTTAGTAATTTTCCATCCCTGGGCATATGGGGCATTACACGCTTGGACGTTGGGAGGGCGATCGTGGTCAATATACGTCAGGCATTGTGCGCGATCTTGCCCATTTGTCGGATCGAAGGACGAAAGCCTGACGGAGTCGCCGCTTTTCAGCGATCCCTGCACTATCGATTTTAATGTTTTCAGCTCGTTTTCCAGGTCGGATACTCTCTTTTCAAGATCTGGCAAGCCCGGCATGTGAAATTCTCCAAATAAATGCAAAATTGAATCACCGCCTGCGTAGGCGGCAGTGATAAATTAGCACGCCGCGGATCCGGCGCAAGGCGGTTGTCTCGAAGCTGGGGGGCGGGCTGCGCGGCTGACGTCACGACTTGCGCCAGCCCTTCTGCGTCTTGAACACGATCTGGGCGCCGAGGATGACGATGCCGAGGCGCGACAGGTGATGCATGGCGACGTAGGCGACATCGAGCCCGAGCACGAAGGTGAGCAGGTTCAGCTCGGTCTGGCCGCCGGGCGCGTAGGCCAACAGCACGGAGACGGGATCGAAGCCGGTGAACTTCGCCACCCAGTGCGCGACGAAGGCCGTGTAGAGGATCAGGACGACGGCGTTGGCGATGCCCCACGTCACCGTGCCGGTCAGCTCCTTCAAGGTGAGACCGCGGAACTGGCAGCCGAGCAGCACGCCGACGCTGATCTGGGCGACGACCAGCACTTCGAGCGGCATCTTGGCGAAGGTGAAGCCGAAGGCGTGCGCGAGGCCGCTGACGATCATCGGCCCGACGATGGGCGCGCCTGCGAGCCCTAGCCAGCGTGCCGTGAGCCAGCCGCCCAGGCCCATCGCGAACATGACCGCAGCGTCGAGCGGCGTGATTTCCCAGATGTGGATGCGGCTGGCGACCGCGCGGCCGACGGCCAGGCCGTCATGCCACTGCAGCCAGAGCGGCAGCGTGAAGACGATGAGCAGGATGCGTGTGGCCTGCACCAGGATGACCGTGCGCGCCTTGGCGCCGGCCTCCTCCGCCATGGTGGTCATGTCGGTCAAGCCGCCGGGGACGGCCGCGAAGAACGCCGTGGGGCGGTCGAGCTTGGCGACGCGCTCGTAGAACAGCATGCCGACCAGGATTACCGACAGCATGAACGGGATCAGCAGCAGGAGGCTGGAGGCCATGCTGCCCATGCGGCCCAGCAGGGCCGGCGAGAAGGCGGAGCCGATGGCCACGCCCAGCACGCAGCGCATGGGGATCGACAGCGCCTTCGGCCGGGCGATCGGTGCGCCGGCGACGGAGGCGACGAGGCATGCCGTGAGTGCGCCGAGGAACCACGGCAGCGGAAATTGCAGGCTGACGAAGACGACCGACCCGATGGCGCCCAGGACCAGGGCCAGCGCGTAGCGGGCGAGCTGGCGCCAATCCGTCGCCGCTTTCGGCTTCTGCGGCGATGGCGCCGGCGAACGCGGAGCCCTTGCAGCGGACGTCGTCGTCACCTTCTGCATCGCGGTGCGATCCGGCGAGGTCTTCCGGTGCCGGTTCTTCTTGCCGCGGCCGCGTGTCATCTCGTCTTGCCTTGTCGTAGGGGGAAGGGAGGTCGCATGGGGAGGAGCGCGAGACTCAGGTCCAGGTGATCGTGCCGATAATGGCGCCCGACAGCAAGGTGGCCATCAGGCCTACCAGAACCGCCTTGGGCGCAAGGCGCACGATCTCGGCGCTGCGCGCCGGCACCATCGCCGTCATGCCGCCGATCATGATGCCGAGCGAGGCCATGTTGGCGAAACCGCACAGCGCATAGGTCAGGATCAGCCGCGAGCGGGGCGAGAGCGCCTCGGGCGGCAGGCGCGCCATGTCGAGATAGGCGACGAGCTCGTTGAGGACGATCTTCTGGCCGATGAGGCTGCCGGCGGTCGCGGCTTCGCTCCAGGGGATGCCAATGAGGAAGGCGACGGGCGCCGCGATCCAGCCCAGTATCTGCTGCACGGTGAGCTTCAGGCCGAACGGTGACAGCGCCGCGCCGAGGATGGCGTTGGCGAGCGCCACCGTCGCCACCATGACGATCAGCAGCGCGATGACGGAGGCGAGGAGCTGGATGCCGTCGAGGGCGCCTTGCGTCAGCGCGTCGATGCTGGAGCGGGGCGGATTTTCGAGAATGGCCCCGGTGGTGGCGGGGCCTTCGTCGAAGCCGTCCGGCTCGACGAGGCGGGCGAGCATGAGGGCGCCGGGTGCGCTCATCAGGGAGGCGGCGAGAACGTGTCCCGCGGCACCCGGGACGACGGGCTCGAGGATGGCGGCATAGAGCGCCATGACGGTGCCGGCGATGGTCGCCATGCCGACGACCATGGTGGCGAAGAGGGCGCCGCGGCCGAGGCCGCCCAGATAGGGGCGCACGAGCAGCGGGGCCTCGACCATGCCCAGGAAGATGTTGGCGGCCGAGGCCGTGGCGAGCGGTCCGCTGATGCCGAGCCCATGCTTGAAGAGGGCGGCGAGGGCGCCGACGATGCGCTGCAGGACGCCCCAGTGATAGAGCAGCCGGGAGAGTGCGCTCATCAGCAGGATCAGGGGGAGGGCGCGGAAGCCGAGCAGGAAGCCGTTGGCGGGATGCTTGAGGTCGAAGGGAGCCGGTGCGCCCGCCAGATAGCCGAAGACGAGGCGCATGCCTTCCTCGGTCGCCGCCTGGAGGGCCTGCACGATACCGCCGATGGCCTCGAACAGGAGGCGCGATTGCGGCACCTTGAGAAGCACGAGGCCGATTGCGGCCTGGGCGGCCAGAACGATGGCGACGACGCGGAGTGTGCGGGCGCTGGCAAGGCTGGCGCGATTCGTGGACATGGCGAGCGCGATTGCCGGTATGCCGACGACACCGAGCAGGCTTTGAAAGGCTGCCGTCATTCCCACCACTCCGGCCGGTCCGAGCCGCGTTTCGATTGCAGCGGAGCTGCCTTCAGGCCTGCGATGGCGGTTCTGGCGCCATTCGCGTCTCAACGGGCGGAACCGCATCTGACATATTGATGGCGTATTCACAACTGATTCGAACACGTTGCCGTGCAGTCGATGTGGGGCATCGCAATGCCGCCGTTCACTGCCCAGACCCAAGAGCGTCGCTGATGGCCGACAAGCCCGACAACAGACCACCGCCGATCCTGGGAGCCGTGCGTCCCGGGAATCGCGCCTCCGGCGGACAGGGGCGTCAGCCCGGGCCGCCCCCCAATCTTTCGCAAGGGCCGGGCGCCTATCGCCCGCCGCAGCCGCCGCGCGGAGCCGGCCCGCGCATGGAGCCGCCGCGGCAGCGCCGGTCGGGGGTGGCGTCGTTCCTGATCTATTCGGTCGTGGCCATCGTGATCCTGGTGGTGGCGGCCGGCGCCATTCTGCTCGTCAATCCGCCGGCCGATGTCGTGCGCGATCAACTCGTGGCGCAGGTGCGCAAGAAGACGGGGCGGGAACTGTCGATCGATGGGCGCGCGCGGTTGACGCTGTTCCCGTCGCTCGGCGTGGCGCTCGACGGCGTGCGCCTGTCGGCGCCGCCGACCATGCCTGGAGCGCCGCTGCTGACCGCGGAATCCCTGGAACTGCAGGTTTCGCTGTTGCCGCTGCTGCTGCGCGAGGTGCGCGTCGACCGGCTCGTGCTGAACCGACCCGTCATCGACCTGAGGGTCGATGGCAGCGGGCGCCGGAGCTGGGACTTCGCCGCGGCCAGTGACCTGCGCTCGGACGGTCTGGTCCGCCTGGCGCAGGCTGGTGGACGCGGGCACGATGGCCAGCCATTGCCGAAAGAACTCGTGGATTTCGCAAAGAATGCGAAGGGCGCGCCGAAGGGTGGCGGTCCATTGGCGGGGCTCAACGACATCTCGCTGGGCGATCTGCAGATCGCGGGTGGCACGGTGCGCTATGCCGATCAGCGCAGCGGGGTGGGGTATGAGCTGCAGGCGCTTGATTGCCGGATCACACTCAAGGACCTCGGCGGGCCGTTGAGCATTGTCGGGCAGTTCCTGCAGGACGGCGAGCGCGTTGCTCTCGACCTGACGGTGGAGCAGTTCCAGAACGTCATCGAAAACCGGCCGACGAAGATTGCGCTGCGCGTGGGATCGCGACCTCTGACGGCGACCTACGAGGGGAGCCTCGCGGCGGGGGCCGGTGCGCAGGCAGAGGGCAAGGTCAGCGTGCGCTCGTCGTCGCTCGATGCCTTGAGCCGGCTCGCCAAGCTGCCGATTGCGGGCCTCGATCCGCTGGGGGCCGTCGCTCTCCAGGGCCAGGTCAAACTGGCAGGGACCAAGCTCGCCCTTACGGATGCCTCGGTGGCGCTGGGCGAGGCGGCCGTGGATGGCCAGCTGGCGGTCGATTTCGGCACCGGTCGTCCCTCGGTCAGCGGCAACCTGAAATTCGCCACGCTCGATCTCGACCGCATTGCCGCGGTGAAGCCGCAGATCGGCCCCTGGCCCGCCGCGACGCCTGCGTCCGGGATGGCGGAGACGATGCCCAGCCGCGCAGGACGGTTCGCATTGCCGCCGGGCAGCCGGCTTGGCCCGGCAACGTCGATCGAAGACCTGATCGACCGGGACAAGGAGGGTGGCGCACAGCCGCCCGGACCGAGGGTCAAGGGGTTCACGAAGCGAAAGTTCGAGGGCTGGAGCAGCGAGCCGCTGAACCTTGCCGGCCTGCGGCTGGTGGATTTTGCCGGCCGCCTCGAATTCGGCAAGCTCGTTGCGGGGGGGCATACGGTCGAGCAGATCCAAAGCACCGTGAAGCTGAAGGACGGCATGCTCCGGGTCGATCTGGGGCGCGCACGTCTCTACAACGGCACGGCAAAGGGCGTCGTGAGCATCGATGCGCGGGAGCCCGTGACGACTGTCGGCGTCAACCTCGGCGGGGACAGCTTCGCGATCCTGCCATTGCTGGGGAGCATCGCCGGCGTCGACCTGCTGGACGGCAGCGGGCGTGCGCTCATTGCGGTGAGCGCCAAGGGCGGCAGCGAGCGGGAGCTGATCGGCGCGCTGGCGGGCAAGGCCGAGATCCACGTCGGCAACGGCGCGCTCGTGGGGTGGGACATCAATCAACTCCTGGGCGGGCTTTCGAAGGGTCGCATTCCCACGCTCGATCGCGATACGAACGCCCGGACGGCGTTCAACGCGCTCGCGGGTACGTTCCAGATCACGAACGGCGTCGCGCGCACGCAGGACCTGCGGCTCGACAGCCCGACCGGGATCGCGACGGGCAGCGGCGTGATCAATATCGTCGACCGCAACATGAACCTGGTGGTGAAGCCGCAAATCGCGAAGGGGGGAATCGAGGTTCCGGTTCGCATTGCCGGATCGTTCGACGACCTCAAAGTGGTTCCCGAGGTCGGCGATGTGCTGCGGCAACCCAAGGTGCAGGATGCGATCAGGCGGCTGCAGTCGGGCGACGTCGACGGGGCCTTGAAGGGCGTTCTGGGTGACGACCCCAAGGCGCAGGAAAAGATCGGAAAAGCCAAGGATTTGCTGCGACAGCTCTGGAAGCGCTGAGGCCTGTCGTCCGCATGCGGAATTGCGTGCGGGCGGGGCTGTCGCGGGCTTCCGACTCGGTGCGTTAACCCCCTGGAAGTCTGGCAAGAAAAAAAAATTTCCCTGGGGGGCAATTTTGGCTTGCACTGGGGGGGCTTTGGCCTCATATGGCCCCTGCCGTTCGACCACCTGCCCTCAAGGTCAAGGAACATCCCCAAACCCCAAAGGTAAGGAGCGGGCGGGTCACAATCTGTCTACTGGTTGGGGAGGGTCGCATGGCCTACGACGACGCCCTCTTCCAATTGGGGATGGACTTGACTCGTTCAAGCACCGCCCAAAAGGAAGACACTTACGACATCACGCCTTCGTCGCACGATGACCGAAAGGACTTTTTCATCGAGCGTGGCGGCGTGAGGTTTGCGGGAACGCACCTCATCGTTGATCTCTTCGGAGCCAAGCGCATCGGTGACCTTCGTCACATCGAGCGCACGCTGAAGAAGTGTGTCGAGGTTGCGGGAGCTACGCTCCTCCACATTCATCTCCACCACTTCACGCCCAATGGCGGCGTGTCGGGCGTGGCGGTGCTGTCGGAGAGCCATATTTCGATCCACAGCTGGCCCGAGGCCGACTATGCGGCCCTGGACATCTTCATGTGCGGCGACGCCAAGCCTGAACTGGCTGTCGACGTGCTCAAGGAGGCGTTCAGCGCTCGGGACGTGGTGGTCAAGACGCATCTGCGCGGCGAAGGGCTCGACGAGCTCGAGTGGCGTGCGGCTGCCGACCGGAAGGCGCCTGTCCGCCTTCCGCGCACCGAGAAGGTTCGCCGCTTCGCCGCGGCGTAAAACCTCCACTCAGACGTTCGACATCGGTTCACGCGCTCCGCTCATGCGGGGCGCGTTTGCCGTTGTCGTGTTCGTGACGTCCCGATGTGGCATCATCGGGCGGCCGGTTGCGTGTTGTCCGAGCATGAACGGAGGCTGTCATGACCCGCTGGATCGAGGAGACCTTTCATCCGCATTGGCGTGTTCGGCTGAAGGCCGACACGGTGCTGCACGAGGTGAAGACGGAGCATCAGCACCTCGTCATCTTCGACAATTCTACGTGGGGCCGCGTCCTCATGCTCGACGGCGTGTGCCAGCTCACGACGTCGGACGAGTTCGTCTATCACGAGATGATGGCGCACGTGCCGCTGATGGCCTTGAAGGCGCCCGAGCGCGTACTCGTCGTCGGTGGCGGCGATGGCGGCGTCATGCGCGAGGTCCTGAAGCACCCGAGCGTAGGGAAGGCGACGCTGTGCGAAATCGACCGCTCGGTGGTCGATCTCTCACTCGCGCATTATCCGGAGATCGCGGGTGGCGCGTTCGACGATCCGCGCTGCGATCTCGTGATAGCCGACGGGCTGGAATACGTCGCGGGCACGCAAGAGCGGTTCGACGCGATCATCGTCGATTCGTCGGAGCCGATCGGCCCGTCGGCGGTGCTGCACACGCCGGCGTTCTTCGCGGACTGCAAGCGGGCACTGAAGGAGGGCGGGGTTCTCGTGACGCAGAACGGCCTGCCGTTCCTGTTCCCGGAGCATCTGGCGGATACCACGAAGACGTTCGCGGGATTGTTCGGGCACGTGGCGCCCTACCTGTGCACGCAGCCCTGCTATTTCGGCGGGCCGTTCGCGCTCAACTGGGCCTCGGACAACGGCGACCTGCTGGACGTTTCGAAGCGCAAGCTGGCGCGGCGGCGGGAGAAGCGTGGTGTGAAGACGCGCTACTGGACACCGGGCGTGCATGCGGGCGCGTTCGCGCTGCCGGCCTACCTGGAAAAGACGGTGGCCGAAGCGCGGGAGGTGGGCGCGTTGCAGGCGATGGTGCCGGCCGAGAAGACGCCGGCGCGCCGGGCGAAGGCCAAGCCCGCCGCCAAGCCGCGGGCGTCCCGGGCGAAGAAGGTACCGGCGGCGTCCTGACGGCCCGGAGCGTCCGCCCCGGCGAATGCTGCTTGCCGGGGCGGCGTACGTGAGGCAAAGCGTCTGCCGCGGCGCTTCGTCATGGCCGCAGGGAAATCCGGAACAAGGACTGTGGCCATGTCGGGTCTGCTCAGCAGCGACGCCAAGGGCGTCTACGTCATCGCGGCGACGCCGTTCACGCCGGAAGGTGCAATCGATTTCGACAGCATCGACCGGCTGGTGGACTTCTATGCCCGCTGCGGCGTGCAGGGCATGACGATCCTGGGCGTGCTCGGCGAGTACCAGAAGCTGTCGGAGGGCGAGACGCTGGACGTCGCCCGCCGCTTCATCAGCGCCACGAAGGGGCGCTTCCCCGTCATCGTCGGCGTGTCGAACCCCGGCACGGCACAACTCGTGAAGACGGCGCGTGCGGCCATGGAGATGGGGGCGGCCGGCGTCATGCTGATGCCGATCGCGGGGCTCAAGACGGACGAGGCGGTGCGCGGCTACCTGTCGGGCGTGCTCAAGGCGCTGGGGCCGGACATTCCCGTCTGTATCCAGGATTTTCCGCAGCTCAGCGGCGTGTTCTTCTCGGCCGGCTGCTTCGTGGACCTGGTCGACGCATTCCCGCAGATCGTGATGTTCAAGCACGAGGAGTATCCGGGGCTGCGCAAGCTGTCGGCCATTCGCAAGGCGTGCGGCGGCACGGCGCGGCGCTACGTATCGATCCTGTGCGGCTTCGGCGGCATCCACCTGCCGCAGGAGTACCTGCGCGGCGCCGACGGGGCGATGACGGGATTCGCGTTCCCGGATGTGCTGGTCGGCATCGACGCCTTGATGCGTGCCGGCAAGGCGGACGCGGCGGAAGACCTCTATGACGCCTATCTGCCGGTGCTGCGCCACGAACTGCCGCCGGGTATCGGTCTCGCCATCCGCAAGGAGACCCTGCGGCGGCGCGGCGGCATGGCCTCGGCCGCGCTGCGGGCGCCGGGGCCGCTGCTCGACAAGGACGACCTGGCCGAACTCGACCGGCTGCTGGCGCGCCTGGAGCGGCGGACGGGGCGGGCCATCACCGAGATCGTTCAGACGGCCGTATAGCCGCCATCGATCAGGAGGTCCGATCCGGTCATGAAGCTCGAGGCGTCGCTGGCGAGGAACAGCGCGCCTCGGGCGATCTCCTCGGGCTGACCGAGACGGCCGATCGGATGCAGCGGCACGGCATTCCTGCGTGCCTCCTCCATGGTACCGTGCCGCAGCAGCATGCGGCGTGTCTCGACGGCGCCTGGAGACAGCGTGTTGACGCGAATGCCGTCCTTGGCGTGATCGACGGCCATGACCTTGGCAAGCTGGATCAGCGCGCCTTTCACGGCACAGTAGGCGGGGCGGCCCGGTGCGCCGACGCTGCCCATCTGCGAGGCGATGTGGATGATAGAGCCGCCACCGGCCGCCGCCATGTGCGGGATGGCAGCGCGGCTCATCAGGTATGCCCCCGTGAGATTGACCGCGAGGACGCGGTTCCACCAGACGGGATCGAGATCGACGATGGTACCGGAGGGATCGTTGGTCGCCGCACCGTTGACGAGGACACGGGGCGGCCCGAGCGCGGCCATCGCCCCACCCAGAGCCTCCGCCACGCTCGCCTCGCTGGTGACGTCGCAGCGGGCCGCGAACGTCCTGGCGCCGGCACGGGCGGCATCGGCTGCTGCCGCCTGCGCCGCCTCCGCCTCGATGTCGAGGCAGGCGACGGCGGCGCCCGCCTCCGCGAACGCTGCCACGATCGCGCGGCCGATGCCGTTGCCGGCGCCGACCACCACCGCCATCCGGCCGTCCAGCCGATTTACGTCGTCGCGCATCGTCCGTTCCCCGTTGCCTGCCGCGCCATCAATCGACGATGCGCATCACAGCCTCGATCTCGACCGAGATGTTGCCGGGCAGCGAGCCCATGCCGACGGCCGAGCGCGCATGGCGTCCGCGGTCGCCCAGCACTGCGACGAACAGGTCCGAGCAGCCGTTGATGACCTTGGGGTGGTCGCCGAAGTCGGGCACCGCGTTGACCATGCCCAGCAACTTGATCACCTCGACCTTGGAGAGGTCGCCGCCGGCGGCCATGCGGGCGGCGGCCAGCAGGCCGAGGCCGATCAGCTTGGCGCGCTCGTAGGCTTCCTCGACCGACACGTCCTGGCCGACCTTGCCGGTCAGCATCTTGCCGTCGGGCGTCCGGGGGCCCTGGCCGGAGCAGTAGATGGTGCGGCCGTCGAGCTTGAAGGGCACGTAGTTGGCGACGGGCGTCGGCACCTTCGGCAGTTCGAGGCCCATCGACTTCAGTTTCTCTTCGGGTGTCATTTCGCCTTCTCCGCTGCCTTGTCGGTGATTTTCGCGAACTTCTGCGAACGCTTGGGATGCCACCACTTGCCGCCGACGACGGTGGCTTCCGCGAAGATCTTGCGATCGGCGGTCATGTGCTCGCCCAGCACGTCCTCGTAGTCGAACTTGCCCTCGCGGACGGAGAGGATGCTGGCATCCCCCACGCTGCCGGGCTTCAGGCTGCCCAGCTCCGGCCGCTTCAGGGCCATGGCCGCGTTCACCGTCGACTGCTTGATGACCTCGTTCAGCGGCACGCCCATGACCAGGAACTTCGACATGGTCGTGACCTGATCGTAGGCGGGGCCGTTGATGCACAGCGTGTGCACGTCCGAGGAGATCGTATCGGGCATGAAGCCGTTGGCGAGCATCGCGCGCGTCGTCTTGAACGAGAACGAGTACCTGTGGCCGATGTCCAGAGAGAACGCCCCCTCTTTCGCGCAACGATGACCTCGGGCTTGACCTTGCCGTGCAGGGCGCGTTCGGGAACGGGCGGAAGGCGTGCGTGAGGACGTCGCCCGGCCGCAGCATGTCGAGCACGGCCTCGTAGGAGGGGGGCGGGTGGTCGATGTGGCACATCAGCGGTACGCCGAGTTCGTCGGCGACCTGCAGGGCGACGTTCAGCGGGGCCGTGCCCTGGTCGCCCGAGGCATGCAGGCCGACGCGCACCTTGATGCCCACGAGCACGTCGCGGTTCTTCTCGTAGACCTCGACGGCGTCGCGCGGCGCCATCAACTGCATCGACTGGCTCTCGCCATACATGATCGTATTGGAGAACGCATAGATACCCGCGAACGAAACGTGCAGATAGGCGAGGATGCGCACTTCGGAGGGTTCGATGACGTGCTTGCGGAAGCCGGCGAAGTTGCCCGGGCCGGCGCTGCCCGTGTCGATCGAGGTGGTGACGCCCGACGTGCGGCAGAACTCCTCGGCATCGATGCCGAGCGACGTGCCGCCCCAATAGACGTGGGTGTGCAGGTCGATCAGGCCGGGGGACACGATGTAGCCGGCGACGCTGCGCACTTCCGTGCCCGGGCCGGCCTTGAGGTTGCGGCCGACGGCTGCCACTTTGCCATCCGAGAATGCAACGTCGTTGACGCCATCGATGTTCTGCGATGGATCAATGACGTGACCGCCTTTGAGGATCAGATCGTAGCTCGCCATGCAGAGCGTGCTCCTTAGCGCTGGTTGCTGCCTTGGCTCATAGGCTGCATCGCCCGCGCACGGCGTGCAAGTGCGAGTTCGCGAAGTGCAGTGTTGCCGATCAGGCGTTCCGATCAAAGCTGGTGTGAGGTGTCATGCGACTGGCGCTCTATCAACCCGATATCCCGCAGAACACCGGCACGATGCTGCGCATGGCAGCCTGCCTGGGGGTTCCCGTCGACGTGATCGGCCCGACGGGCTTCGACATGACGGACAGGGCCCTGAAGCGGGCCGGGCTGGATTATCTGGGCCATGCCGACATCGTGCGGCACGTGTCGTTCGATGCCTTCGACGCCGACCGGCGCGCAGAAGGGCGGCGGCTCGTTCTGCTCACGACACGCGGCGCGGTGGCGCATCATGCCTTCGCCTTCGCGCCCAACGACGTCATCATGCTGGGTCGCGAAAGCGCCGGCGTGCCGGAGGCCGTGCACGTCGCGGTGGATGCGCGCATCCGCATTCCCATCAAGCCGTCGCTGCGTTCGCTCAACGTCGCCGTGGCGGCCGCGATCGTTCTGGGCGAAGGCCTGAGGCAAACCGGTTCCTGGCCGGAGCAGGCCCCCATCGCCGACTCGAACTGAGCCCCGGCTCGCCCCGCCCGGCGATTAGGCAATCGCCTATTTATCGGCCCGAAACTGCGCTTTCTTTGGTCTTGAGCGCAGGCATCCCATCGCGCATCGTTATCGCACTGCAGCAACGCATTCCCGAGAGCATTCGGTGCCGCTGCCCGGCCAATGTCGGCCGATCGACGAAATCATGAGCATGCCCCGCAGGGGCACAGGCAACGCCGCCGAACCAGCTTGGAGACGAAGGTCTTCGAGCAGGGTCGGCGGCGAGTTTGTTTGTGGTCCGCGGTTCAGGCAGGACAACGAGGAGAGCGTCATGAGCGGGACGTTTCGCAAGCCTTCGACACGTGCAGTGATGCTCGACCGGCGCACGGCGCTGCTGGGGGCCGGCGGCCTGGTCGGTGCTGCGGCCCTGGGCGTGCGGCCGGCACGCGGCGCGGCGCTTTCCGTCGAGAAGGACGAGCTGAAATTCGGCTTCATCAAGCTGACGGACATGGCGCCGCTCGCCGTCGCCAAGGAACTCGGCTACTTCGAGGAGGAAGGGCTGTTCGTCACGCTCGAGGCGCAGGCCAATTGGAAGGTGCTGCTCGACCGCGTGATCACGGGAGAACTGGACGGCGCGCACATGCTGGCCGGCCAACCGCTGGCGGCCACGATCGGCTTCGGCACGAAGGCGCACATCGTGACGCCGTTCTCCATGGACCTCAACGGCAACGGCATCACCGTTTCCAACGAGATCTGGAACCTGATGAAGCCGCACATCCCGAAGGGGCCAGACGGCAAGCCGCAACATCCGATCGGTGCGGCGGCGCTGAAGCCCGCGATCGAGAAGCTGCGCGCGGACGGCAAGCCCTTCAAGATGGGCATGGTCTTCCCGGTCTCCACGCACAACTACGAGCTGCGCTACTGGCTGGCGGCCGGCGGGATCAATCCCGGCTTCTACTCGCCGTCGGATGTGACGGGAACGATCAAGGCCGAGGCGCTGCTTTCCGTGACGCCGCCGCCGCAGATGCCGGCGACGCTCGAGGCGGGAACCATCCACGGCTACTGCGTCGGCGAGCCCTGGAACCAGGCCGCCGTCTTCAAGGGCATCGGCGTGCCCGTGATCACCGACTACCAGATCTGGAAGAACAATCCGGAGAAGGTGTTCGGCATCACGGCGGCGTTCGCCCAGAAGAACCCCAATACGGTGCTGGCGCTGACGAAGGCGCTGATCCGGGCGGCCATGTGGCTCGACGAGAACGACAACGCCAACCGCGTGAAGGCCGTGGAGATGCTCTCCAAGCCTGAATACGTGGGCGCCGACAAGGCGGTGATCGCTAACTCCATGACGGGCACGTTCGAGTTCGAGAAGGGCGACAAGCGGGCGATCCCCGACTTCAACGTCTTCTTCCGCCACTTCGCGACCTATCCCTACTACTCGGACGCCGTCTGGTACCTGACGCAGATGCGCCGCTGGGGCCAGATCGCCGAAGGCCGCGACGATGCGTGGTACGCGGACGCCGCCCGCAAGGTCTACCGCCCCGACCTCTACCTGAAGGCCGCCAAGCTGCTGGTCGAAGAGGGCAAGGCGAAGAAGGCCGACTTTCCCTGGGACAGCGACGGCTACCGGACACCGACGCCTGCCGCCGACATCATCGATGGCGTCGTCTACGACGGCCGCAAACCCAATGCCTACATCGACGGCCTCGCGATCGGCCTGAAAGGCCGGCAGCGCGTCGACGGAGCCAACATCATCGGCGGCTGAGGCTGCCTCTCGCGCGGGAGGCGTGCAGCCCTCCGCCTTCACGATCGGGACTGGAGATATTCCATGGCACTCGTCAGCGACACGCTGCAGGACGATGGCGGTGAAATGCGCCGCGCGCGCCGGGAGCGGTTCTTTCAGAGGCTCAACCGGGCGAACGGCACGCTGAGTGTCTTCGGCCTGGGGTTTCTCGTGCCGCTGGCGCGCATGGCTGCGGGCGACAACGTGAAGGCACAGGCCCGAGAGCTTTGGCAGCAACTCGTCGTGCCGCTGATCGGCATCGCCGTGTTCCTGGCCGCCTGGGCCTGGCTCGCACCGCAGGTGAAGACGTCGCTGGGCGCCATTCCAGGACCGATGCAGGTGTGGGCGCAGGCGTCCAATCTCCATGCCGACCACAAGGCGGAGCGCGTGAAGGAACAGGCCTTCTACGACCGCCAGGATGTCCGCAACAGGAAGCTCGTCGCCGATGGCCGGGCCGATCAGGTCAAGCATCGCACCTACACGGGCAAGCCCACCTACGTGGACCAGATCCTGACGTCGCTGAAGACGGTGGCGCTGGGCTTCGTCATCGCCACGCTGATCGCGGTGCCTGCGGGTATCGCCTGCGGCCTGTCGCAGACCATGAGTGGCGCGCTGAACCCGCTGATCCAGATCTTCAAGCCGGTGTCGCCGCTGGCGTGGCTGCCGATCGTGACCATGATCGTGTCGGCGGTCTACATCGAGCCCTACGACTGGATGCCGAAGTCGCTGCTGATTTCCGCCGTGACGGTGACTCTGTGCTCGCTGTGGCCGACGCTGATCAACACCTCGCTCGGCGTCGCGTCGATCGACAAGGACCTGCTCAACGTCGGGCGCGTGCTGCAACTGCCGACGCGACGCACGATCACCAAGCTGATCCTGCCGTCGTCACTGCCGCTGATCTTCACGGGACTGCGGCTGTCGCTGGGTGTGGGCTGGATGGTGCTGATCGCGGCGGAGATGCTGGCGCAGAACCCGGGCCTTGGAAAGTTCGTTTGGGACGAGTTCCAGAACGGTTCGTCGCAGTCGCTCGCCAAGATCATGGTCGCGGTGCTGACGATCGGGGTCATCGGCTTCCTGCTCGATCGCCTGATGTATGCGCTGCAGTCCGCGTTCACCTATTCGGCGCACCGCTAAGGGAGGGCAGGGCGATGTCGTTCCTGGAACTGAAATCCGTCTGCAAATCCTACGGCGAAGGCGAGAACCGCCGCTCGGTGCTCGAGGATGTGAACCTGTCGGTGGCGGAAGGCGAATTCATCGCCATCGTCGGCTTCTCCGGCTCGGGCAAGACGACGCTGATCTCGGCCATCGCCGGTCTCGTCACGCCGGATGCGGGCGAAGTGACGCTGAAGGGCACTCCGATCACGGGACCGGGTCCCGACCGCGGCATCGTCTTCCAGTCCTACTCGCTGATGCCGTGGCTGACCGTCTACGGCAACATCGCACTGGCGGTCGATCAGGTGTTCGGCCGCGATACGAAGGCGGAGCGCGATGCGCGCGTGCGCCGCTACATCGAAATGGTCGGCTTGTCGCACGCCAGCGACCGGCACCCTTCCGAGCTGTCGGGCGGTATGCGCCAGCGCGTGGCAGTTGCGCGGGCCCTGGCGATGAGCCCGGAGATTTTGCTGCTGGACGAGCCGCTGTCGGCGCTCGACGCGCTGACACGCGCCAAGCTGCAGGACGAGATCTGCCAGATCTGGGAGCAGGAGAAACGGACCGTCATTCTCATCACGAACGACGTGGACGAGGCGATCCTGCTCGCCGACCGCATCATTCCGCTGATGCCTGGTCCCGAAGCCCGGCTCGGCCGGGAATTCAAGGTGACGATCCCGCGCCCGCGCGATCACACGAGCATCGGTGAGGATGCGGACTTCCAGAAGCTGCGGCAGGAGATCACGACGTATCTGATCGACATCGCCAGCGATCGTGGGGTGGCCGGCGACGAGACGCGGGTTCTGCCCGGCATCGTGCCGATCGATCTGGCGCAGAAGCGTCGGAAGGTGCCGAAAGCCTATACGGACGCCGCGTCGTCCCGGCGCGAGGAGCGCTATCTCGATTTCTCGCAACTCGAGAAGGTGTTCTCGACGCCGAAGGGACCGCTGAGGGTCGTCGACGGCTTCGACCTCAAGGTGAAAAAGGGCGAGTTCATCTCGTTGATCGGCCATTCGGGCTGCGGCAAGTCGACCGTGTTGTCGATGGCGGCAGGGCTGGCCGACGTCAGCGGAGGCGGCATCATCCTCGACGGCAAGGAGGTGGCGACCGCCGGCCCGGACCGCGCCGTGGTGTTCCAGGCGCCGTCGCTGTTTCCCTGGCTGACGGCGCGCGAGAACGTGACGCTCGGCGTCGATCGCGTCTATCCGCACGCCAGCAAGGCCGAGCGCGACGACGTGGTGTCCTACTATCTCGAGCGGGTCGGCCTCGCCGACGCCATGGACCGGCTGGCGAGCGAGCTGTCGAACGGCATGCGCCAGCGGGTCGGTATCGCGCGTGCGTTCGCGCTCTCCCCGAAGCTGCTGCTGCTCGACGAACCCTTCGGCATGCTCGACAGCCTGACGCGGTGGGAGCTGCAGGAAGTGCTGATGGAGGTGTGGAGCCGCACCAAGGTGACGGCGGTCTGTGTCACGCACGACGTCGACGAGGCGATCCTGCTCGCCGACCGCGTGGTGATGATGTCGAACGGACCCAACGCCCGCATCGGCAACATCATGGAGGTGGACCTGCCGCGTCCGCGCACGCGCAAGGCGCTGCTGGAGCACCCCGGCTACTACGCCTACCGGCAAGAGCTTCTCGATTTCCTCGAGGCCTACGAAGGCGGGGCCAATCCGGCGCCGCAGGTGCTGGAGGCGATCAAGGCCAAGCGCGCCAGGGCGTCGCTGGGCGACAGCGGCAATCCCAAGGCAGCCTGAGGATCAACGACAATGGCACAGAAACTCGTCGTCATTGGAAACGGCATGGCACCGGGGCGGGCGCTGGAACGCCTGTTCGAGAGTGCGCCGGGGGCATACGAGGTCACGATCTTCAATGCCGAGCCGCGGGTGAACTACGACCGCATCATGCTGTCGCCCGTTCTGTCCGGCGAGAAGACGTTCGAGGAGATCGTCATTCACGGCGACGGCTGGTACGTCCAGAACGGGGTGACGCTCTACAAGGGGCACAAGGTCGTGGCGATCGACCGTGCGGCGCGAACGGTCACGTCGGACCACGGCGTGGTCGCCTCCTTCGACAAGCTGATCGTGGCGACCGGCTCCGTCCCCGTCATCATCCCGGTGCCGGGTCACGACCTGGCGGGGGTGCTCAGCTATCGCGACCTCGACGACGTGACGGCGATGCTGCTTGCAGCGCGTTCCGGCGGGCGCGCGGTGGTGATCGGCGGCGGCCTATTGGGCCTGGAGGCGGCGGCGGGGCTGCGCGGGCAGGGGATGGAAGTCACGGTACTCCACCTCATGCCGACGCTGATGGAGCGGCAGCTCGACACCACGGCGGGACATCTGCTGCAGCGGGCGATCGAGGCGCGCGGCATCTCGGTCGTGACGCGGGCCAGCACGAAGGCCATTCTCGGCAAGCCGACAGCGCAGGGCTCGGATCGCGTGCGCGCCGTGCTGCTCGAGGATGGCACGGAGATTCCGGCCGATCTCGTCGTCATGGCAGTCGGTATTCGCCCGAACGCGGTGCTGGCGAAGGAGGCCGGTATCACGGTCAATCGCGGCATCGTGACGGATGCGGGGATGCGCACCAGCGATCCCGACATCTTCGCGCTCGGCGAGTGCGCGGAGAACGACGGGCAGGTGTTCGGCCTGGTGGCGCCGCTCTACGAGATGGCGAACGTGGTGGCGGCGCAGCTCGCGGGGGACGAAACGGCAGCCTTCAAGGCCAGCGCCACGGCGACGAAGCTCAAGGTGACGGGGGTCAACCTGTTCTCGGCGGGCGATTTCGCGGAGGGAAAGGACCGCGAGGAGATCGTGCTGCGCGATGCCGCCCGCAGCATCTACAAGCGGCTGGTCATCAAGGACGACAAGCTTACGGGTGTCGTGATGTTCGGCGACACGTCGGACGGGGCGTGGTTCTTCGATCTCTTGCGGCGTGGCGCCGACATCAGCGAACTGCGGGAGACGCTGATCTTCGGACCGTCCTATGCGGGGGGCGCCGCCCAGGACCCTACCGCCGCCGTTGCGGCGCTGCCTGAGGATGCGGAGATCTGCGGCTGCAACGGCGTATGCAAGGGGCGGATCACCGGGGCGATCGACACGCTGGGCCTGAAGACACTGGACGACGTGCGCGCGCATACCAAGGCGTCGGCGAGCTGCGGCTCGTGCACGGGGCTGGTCGAGCAGCTTCTGAAGTCGAAGCTCGGCGATGCCTACAGTCCGGCGGCGGTGCAGCCGATGTGCGGCTGCACGCATCTGGGCCATGACGACGTGCGTCGCCTGATCGTCGCCGACGAGCTGAAGACGATCCCCGACCTCATGCAGGCGCTGGAGTGGAAGAGCTCGGGCGGCTGCGCGAAATGCCGGCCGGCGCTCAACTATTACCTGCTGGCGACGTGGCCGGGCGCATACGCGGACGACAACCAGTCACGGTTCATCAACGAGCGCGTGCACGCCAACATCCAGAAGGACGGTACGTTCTCGGTGGTACCGCGGATGTGGGGCGGGATGACGTCGGCCAAGGAATTGCGGGCGATTGCCGACGTGGTCGAGAAGTTCAACGTGCCGACCGTGAAGGTGACTGGCGGCCAGCGCATCGACATGCTCGGCATCAAGAAGGAAGACCTGCCGGCGGTCTGGGCCGATCTCAATGCCGCGGGCATGGTCTCGGGGGCGGCCTACGCCAAGGGCTTGCGAACGGTGAAGACATGCGTGGGCTCGGACTGGTGCCGCTTCGGGACGCAGGATTCGACCGGGCTCGGCATCAAGATCGAGAAGTTCATGTGGGGCTCGTGGACGCCGGCCAAGGTCAAGATGGCGGTGTCGGGCTGTCCGCGCAACTGCGCGGAGGCGACCTGCAAGGACGTCGGCGTGATCTGCGTTGAGAGCGGCTACGACATCCATTTCGCAGGCGCCGCCGGCCTCGACATCAAGGGCACGATCCTGCTCGGGCACGTCGATACCGAGGCAGATGCCATCGCCGTGATCGCGGCGCTGGTGCAGCTCTATCGCGAGCAGGGGCGCTATCTCGAGCGGATCTACAAATGGGCGAACCGGGTGGGCGTTGAGACCGTTCGCGCCCAGGTGCTCGACGATCTCGAGCGGCGCCAGGCGCTCTACGCGCGCTTCGTCTACGCGCAGAAGTTCGCGCAGATCGACCCGTGGGCCGAGCGCGTCGCGGGCAAGGACGCGCACGAATTCCGACCACTCGCCAGCATCGCAACCGCGGAGGCCGCCGAATGACCATCCTGGAGACAGCCTGGATCGATATCGGCGCCGTCGACGACATCCCGCGCGAAGGTGCGCGCGTGGTGCGCACGGCTGCGGGCTGCGTGGCCGTATTCCGGACGCGCGACGACGAGGTGTTCGCGCTGGACGACCGCTGCCCGCACAAGGGCGGTCCGCTGAGCCAGGGCATCGTGCATGGCCACTCCGTGACCTGCCCACTGCACAACTGGGTGATCTCGTTGAAGAGCGGCGCAGCACAGGGGGCGGACGAGGGCCAGGCGCGCACGTATCGGCTGCGGGTCGGTGAAGGCCGTATCCTGCTCGATGCCGCCTCGCTCACCTGCAATCCGAAGCATTGAGGTCCGGCGATGGGCGAGGGCGGCTGGACGCGAACGACGTGCCCCTATTGCGGCGTTGGCTGTGGCGTGCTGGCCCGGGCGCGCGGCGACGGATCGGCCGAGATCAAGGGCGATCCCGAGCATCCCGCCAACTTCGGGCGGTTGTGCTCGAAGGGGTCGGCGCTCGGCGAGACGATGGGCTTCGACGGCCGCCTCGTGACCCCGATGATCGGTGGGCGGCGCTGCGATTGGGACGAGGCGCTCGATCTGGTGGCGGCGCGCTTCCAGGAGACGATCGCGGCGCATGGCCCCGATAGCGTCGCCCTCTATGTGTCGGGGCAGATCCTGACCGAGGACTACTACGTCGCCAACAAGCTGATGAAGGGTTTCGTCGGCTCAGCGAACATCGACACCAATTCCAGGCTGTGCATGGCCTCCTCGGTCGCCGGCCACAAGCGCGCCTTCGGCAGCGATACGGTGCCGGGCACCTACGAAGACCTCGAGCTTGCCGACCTCGTGGTTCTCGTCGGCTCCAACCTGGCGTGGTGTCATCCCGTGCTGTTCCAGCGGCTGTCGGCAGCGCGCGAGCGCAATGGCACGCGCGTCATCGTCATCGATCCGCGCCGGACGGCGACGTGCGAAATCGCCGATCTGCATCTGGCCATTGCGCCGGGCGGGGACGTGGCGCTCTTCAACGGGCTGCTGGCACATCTGGCGGACGCAGGACGGATCGATACGACGTATGTGGCCGCACACACGTCCGGCCTCGGGGAGGCGCTGGCAACGGCGCGTGCGCTCGATCGTGATGCGGTGTGCGAGATCACCGGTCTCACGAGCGAGGCGATCGGTGCCTTCTATGCCGCGGTGGCGGGGACCGAGAAGACCGTCACGGTCTACAGCCAGGGCGTCAATCAATCCTCGGCGGGCACGGACAAGGTCAACGCGATCATCAATTGCCATCTGGCGACGGGGCGCATCGGACGGCCGGGCATGGGGCCGTTCTCGGTGACGGGCCAGCCGAATGCCATGGGCGGGCGCGAGGCCGGAGGCCTCGCCAACATGCTCGCCGCCCACATGGAGCTGGCCGACCCCGCGCACCGCCGCATCGTGCAGAGCTTCTGGACGTCTCCCACGATCGCCAGCGCGCCGGGGCTCAAGGCCGTGGACCTTTTCGAGGCCGTGGGCGCGGGGCGCATCAAGGCACTCTGGATCATGGCGACCAATCCGGCCGACAGCCTGCCGGACGCCGATGCGGTTCGGGACGCACTGGAGATCTGCCCCTTCGTCGTGGTTTCCGATGTGGTCGCCGACAACGACACCATGCGGCACGCGCACGTGCGCCTGCCGGCGCTCGCCTGGGGCGAGAAGGACGGCACGGTGACGAACTCGGAACGGCGCATCTCGCGGCAGCGGACGTTCGCGACCGCGCCGCCGCTGGCCCGTGCCGACTGGTGGCAGATCGGGGAGGTCGCCAAGCGACTGGGCTTTGGCGCCGCCTTCGCATGGGATGGCCCGGCCGCGATCTTCCGCGAGTATGCCGCGCTGACGGGGTGCGAGAACGGCGGCGCGCGCGATCTGGACATTTCCGCCTATGCGCAACTCGATGCGGAGGGTTATGCGGCGCTGGCACCGTTCCAGTGGCCGCAGCCCGCGGGCGTGCCGCCGCAGGAAACGCGCTTTTTCGCCGATGGCGGCTACTTTACGCCCGACGCGCGGGGGCGGTTCGTGGCGACGCCATTCCGCGCGACGGCGCAGACCGTTTCGGAGGCGTGGCCGTTCCTGCTCAACACCGGGCGCCTGCGCGACCAGTGGCACACGATGACACGGACAGCGCGCGCGCCGCGCCTGATGCTGCACGCGCCGGAGCCCTGCCTGGACATGCACCCGGCGGATGCCGCGCGGCTCGGGATCGCGAGTGGCGACCTGGTGGAGGTGGAGAGCGCAAACGGCACGGTCGTGTTGCGGCTCGTGGAGCAGCCGGGGCAGCGGCCCGGCGAGGTGTTCGCGCCGATCCACTGGACCGATCAGCTCGCCTCCCAGGCGCGTGTCGACACCCTGGTTGCGCCGATCTGCGACCCCGTTTCGGGACAGCCGGAGTCGAAGGCGACGCCCGTCGCCGTGCGCCGCTGCGCCGTGGCGTGGCATGGCTTCGCCTTGAACACGACCGAGCTGGCGCTTGCCGAGCACGGCTATTTCGCGGTGGCGCGGACGGCCGGTGGCTATCGCTGCGAGCTGGCGGGCAAGATGGATCCGGACAACTGGGAGGCGCTGGCGCGCGCCGTGCTCGGCCTTGCCGATGACGCGGGGGTGGAGATGCTCGCCTATCACGATACGGCGACCGGCCAGCATCGCTTTGCGGCCTTTCGCGGCGACGTGCTCGTGGGCGCTCTTTTCGCCGCGCGCGAGCCCGTCGGCGTCTCGCGCACGTGGGCGGCCGAGCAGTTGGGCCGGGCCATTGCGGCCGGCGAGCGGCTGCGCCTGTTGGCGGGACGCCCGGGCGGCGAGGTGAAGGACCGCGGGCCCATCGTGTGCGCCTGCTTCGAGGTGGGACGCAACGAGATCGTCGAGGCGATCGTCGCGGGGGGCTGCCGCACCGCCGCAGCCGTTGGCGAGGTGGCCCGTGCAGGCACGAATTGCGGCTCCTGCCGCGCGGAGATCGGGAGATTGATCGATGCTGCTGAACTCCAGAAAACCGGCTGAGGCGCAACCGCAGCGCATGGGGGCACTGGCGAAGCTGCCGGTGTTCCTCGACCTCGCGGGCAAGCGCGCGGTCGTGGCGGGCGGCACGGCGGCGGCGGCGTGGAAGGCCGAGCTGCTGGCGGCGGCCGGTGCCGACGTCCAGGTCTACTGCCCCGAACCGGGCGCGGAGATGGCGGCACTGATCGCGCGCGGCACGGCAGCAGGACGCATCACGCATCACGGTCGTGTCTGGTGCGAGGATGTCTTCGCGGGCGCAGCCATCGCCTTGGCCGATGCCGAGGACGAGGCGGAAGCGGCTGCGTTCGCTGCTTCTGCGCGGGGGGCGGGCATTCCCGTCAACGTCATCGACAAGCCTGCATTCTGCCAGTTCCAGTTCGGTGCCATCGTCAATCGCTCGCCGGTGGTGATCGGGATCTCGACCGATGGGGGAGCGCCGATCCTGGGGCAGGCGATCCGGCGGCGGATCGAGACACTGTTGCCGCCTGCGCTGGCGCAGTGGGCGTCACTTGCCAAGGCGATACGAGATACGGTCGGCGCACGGCTGGCGCCGGGCCGTCAGCGGCGGGCGTTCTGGGAACGGTTCGCCGATCGTGCATTCGGGGCACCCCCTCCCCCCGATGCCGCGGCGGACATGGCTGGCATCATCGGGGATGTGGCGCATGCGATGCAGGCCACGTCCGGCCGCGTGACGCTCGTCGGCGCGGGACCGGGGGATGCGGAATTGCTGACGCTGAAGGCCGTGCGCGCCTTGCAGTCGGCGGACGTCATACTCTACGACGACCTCGTGTCCGACGACGTTCTGGAACTGGCGCGCCGCGAGGCAAAGCGCATGATGGTGGGCAAGCGCGGCAAGCGCGAGAGTTGCAGCCAGGACGACATCAACGCGCTGATGATCAAGCTCGCGGGCCAGGGCAAGCACGTGGTGCGGCTGAAGTCCGGCGATCCGATGGTGTTCGGACGCGCAGGCGAAGAAATAGAGCAACTCGAGCGGGCCGGGATTGCCGTCGCTGTCGTGCCCGGCATCACGGCCGCGTCGGCGCTGGCCGCGTCGCTCGGGATGTCGCTGACGCATCGCGACCACGCGCATTCCGTCCGCTTCGTGACGGGACATTCGCGCAAGGGAGAGCTGCCGTCGGGGCTCGACTGGCGGGGGCTTGCCGATGCGGAGACGTCGCTCGTGGTCTACATGGGCGGACGGACGGCGGGTGGCTTCGCAGGGCGTCTGATCGCGGCAGGCCTGCCGGGGACGACACCGGTGATCGTGGCGACGGCGGTTTCGCGGGCGGAGCAGACGGTGCGGCACCTGACGCTGGGCGCATTGCGCGATGGCGATCCGAGGGCATGGATCGAGGGCAATGCGCCGACGCTGATCGGGATCGGCTGGGCCTTCGCGCGCCGCGTCGCGACACAGGACATGCGGGCCGCGCCGCTGTGTGCGACTGCCTGAGCCGGTCCAATCCGCGCAAGGCAACGGGGAGGCTGGTCACGTGTCCGGCGACCTCCTAGACTGGCGGCAACAAAAAGCCGACCAGGAGGAGACCCATGCCCAGCCCCGTTGCCGCAGCCGAGCCTGCCCTGAGTGCGGCCGATCACGCCCGCGCCATGGCCGACTACATGCGCGAGGGCGAGGCGCGGGCCTATGCCCTGCCCAATCGCGGCCCGATCAAGCTCGGCCCGGACGGGCGCCTCGATCCGGAGATCGTGGCAGCCTACTGGACATACGGCTTCTACGTTTTCGAGAACGTGGTGGGGGCGGACGAACTGGCGGAGTTGCGGGCAGATGTCGATCGTGTGATCGCGGCTGCCCCCGTGGCGCCGGACGCGAACGTCGACAGGCAGGGCCGGCCAGCCTTCGGCGAGGGCATCGCCAAGCCGCCCTATCGCTTCGCCAAGCCGCTGAGTGATCCGCTCGGGGGAACGGAGAAGAACAACGGCCGCCACCCCGTGAAGATGCTGGAGGCGAAGCCGTCGGAGGATGCCCCGGAATGGACCGTGCAGAACATCGACGGCACGCTGCATCTGATGGACTCGTGTCTGCGACTTTACGGGCATCCGGGATTGCTGGCGGTTGCGGCGGGGCTCAACGGTGACGATTTCGTGCCCTACAACGAGATCGCCTTCATCAAGGAGCCGGGGCTCGGTCCGTCGGTGGCGTGGCACCAGGACGGGACCACGCACTGGAACGCGGCGGACTGGGAAGAAGGAGCGCACGGCTTCAACTTCATGACGCAGCTCTACCCCAGCACGGCGGCCAATTGCGTCTGGATGCTGCCGGGCAGCCACAAGCTGGGCAAAGCGGACATCAGGAAGCTCGTCGCCGAGAGCGGCTCGGAGCGCATCGCCGGCGCGGTGCCGATGCTGTGCCGGCCGGGCGAGACGATGGTCTTGAACCGGCAATGCGTGCACGGGTCGTTCGCCAACTCGTCGCCGGACCGTCGCGTGACGCTCAACCAGGGCAGCTTTCCCAGGAAGCGCGTGCTCAACGTCACGACCAAGAAGCTGACCGGCGAGGTCGTGACCTACACGCCCGAGCACATCGCGGAGCGCTCGCGCATCATCCAACTGGCAATCGATGCGCGGCGGCAGCGGTATCCGAACGAGACGCCGTTCATCTACCGGCCGCTGGCGGGCCGGGAGGAAGAGAACCGCTGGAACGAGACGACGCGGCAGACGGTGCTGCGCAACTACAACCTCAAAGACATGTTCATCTGAGCGGGTGAGCGGGACGATAGGGCGGCGGGCTCGGGTTCCGTCATGAGCTTCGGGGAGGTGCGCGTGGAGCATGGCGTCACGTTTCCATCGGGCGAGCTGACGCTCGAAGGGTTGCTGTCGGTGCCGGCGGTGTCGCCGTCGGTCGCCGTGGTGATCTGCCATCCGCATCCGCTCTACGGCGGCGACATGCGCAACAATGTCGTCTCGGGATTGGCGCGGGCGTTCCAGGCCGCCGGCATGGTGACGCTGCGGTTCAACTTCCGCGGCGTGGGCGCCAGTACCGGGACGCACGACGATGGTGCGGGCGAGGCCGACGACGTGACATCCGCAGTCTCGTTCCTGATGTCGCAGGTGGCAGCGCCGGTCGTGGCGGTGGCCGGCTATTCGTTCGGTGCGATGGTGGGACTGAGAGCTGGTGCGGATGATCCGCGCGTGTCCAAGCTGGTCGGCGTGGCGTTGCCCATCGTCCGGCGCGACCCGTCGTTCCTGATCGGGGTGGCCAAGCCCAAGCTGCTCATCGTCGGCGATGATGACGCGTACGCGCCGCTGGCGAAATTCCAGCAACTCGTCGGCGAACTCGACGAGCCGAAGGCGGCCGTCGTCGTGGAAGGGGCGGATCATTTCTTCGCGGGCGTGGAGGGTGAGATCGCGACGGTGGCCGCCGCATTCCTCAGGGGCGAGACGATTTGATCCGGCATGGCGGCGCGGGACGCTCGAAAGCAGGGCAAACCGTGACCAAGCGATCGCCTTGACGCGGCTTCGCCCGACAACCTAGCGTTTGGGATGAAGGCGGGCTTGCGGCAGCGCGGCCATCGCAGCACACGATCCATGGGGGCATTCACATGCGCATCGCCGTCGCCGGTTTCCAGCACGAGACGAACACGTTCGCGCCACTAAAGGCGGACTATCAGGCCTTCGTGGAAGCCAAGGCGTTTCCGCCGCTCGTCACGGGTGCGGAGATGCTGGCGCGCGTGGAAGGCAAGACGTTGCCATCGTCGGGTGCGATCGCGGCGCTGCGTGCGGCGGGCGCGGAGATCGTGCCGCTGCTGTGGTGCATGGCGACGCCGTCGGCGCATGTCACGGAGGATGCTTTCGAGCGCATCGCAGGCGACATCATCGCGCGTCTGGCGGCGGCGGGGCCGGTGGACGGGCTGCTGCTGGAATTGCATGGCGCCATGGTGTGCGAGCATGTGGACGACGGCGAAGGAGAACTGCTGCGCCGCATCCGTGCGCGGTTCGGCAAGGACCTGCCGATCGCGGTGCCGCTCGATCTGCACGCCAACGTGACGGCGGGGATGGTGGAGCATGCCGACTACATCGACATGTATCGGCATTATCCGCACATCGACATGGCGGAGACGGGCGCACGGGCGGCGGCCGGCCTGCTGCGCATCCTCAGCACGGGCAAGCGGCCGGAAAAGGCCTTCCGGCAACTCGATTTCCTCATTCCCATCAACGGCGGTTGCACCATGTTCGGGTCTGCCCGGGAGGTCTATCTCGATCTGATGCCGCGCATCGAGCGTGAGACGCCGGGGCTTCTCGGGCTGTCCTTCGCATCGGGATTTCCGCATGCCGATTTCGCGGATTGCGGGCCGAGCGTCATGGCCTATGCGGAAACGGCGGAAATCGCCAACGCCACGGCGGACCGGCTCGCGGCGGAGATCGCGCGCCGGGAGGGGGCGTTCCTGCCGGAGTTCTACGGTGCGCCCGAGGCCGTGGCGCGTGCAATGTCGATCGCTGCGACGGCCGGCAAGCCGGTCGTCATCTCCGATACGCAGGACAATCCCGGCGGCGGCGGTCCCGGCGATACGACGGGCGTTCTGCGGGCGCTCGTCGAGGGCAATGCGCGTGGCGCCGTGATCGGCGCCATCATCGATCCGGAAACGGCGAAGGCCGCGCACGATGCGGGCGAGGGGGCCGTCGCCACGTTCTCGATCGGCGGCAAGCGCTTGCCCGGTGACGCGCCCGTCACCGTCACGGCGCGCGTGCGCCGGGCGCGTGCGGACGGCTGGACGGCCGAGGGTGCGATGAAGGCGGGGATGCAGGTCGATCTGGGACTGACGGCGCTCCTCGAGATCGAGCCGCAGGGCGTGCTCGTCGCCGTCGCTTCGCGTCCGTCGCAGACACTCGATCCGTCGATCTTCCGGCACCTGGGGCTCGTTCCCGAGCAGTTGCCCATTATCGCAGTGAAAAGCTCCGTGCATTTCCGGGCGGCCTTTGCGCCCATGGCCGAGGCGATCGTGGTGACCAAGGCACCGGGGCCGGTCGCCATCGATCACACGGAGCTTGGCTACAAGCGTCTTCGGCCGGGCGTGCGCATCATGCCGCGTGCCTCGGCGTGAGCCCTGGAGTGCTCTGATCCTGCCTGCAATTCTGCCAGCGGGAGCAAATTTCGCGCAGGCTCGTGCCGATAGTCGGGCGCAAGACGCCTTGACGAGGGCGTCCACGGACAGCACTGTTACAAAAAATTCTCACGCTTGGCGGTGGCCCTGTCAGGTGATGAGCGTGTTCAGAAGGGAGACTTGCCAATGAAGTGGACGAGACGACTGGTTCTCGGCGCGGCAGTGCTTGCCGCCTCCGTGACGAGTGCCGCAGCGCAGAAGACGCTGAAGTTCGTGCCGCATTCGGATCTCAAGATTCTCGATCCGATCTGGACGACGGCCTACATCACACGCAATCACGGCTACATGGTCTACGACACGCTGTTCGCGATGGACGCGAAGGGCGAGGTCAAGCCGCAGATGGTCGGCAAGTACGACGTGTCGGCCGACAAGCTCACGCACACGATGGTGCTGCGCGACGGGTTGATGTGGCATGACGGCAAGCCGGTGACGGCCGAGGATTGCGTCGCGTCCATCAAGCGATGGGGCCAGAAGGACGCCATGGGCCAGAAGCTCATGAGCTTCGTCGCGGGCCTGACGGCAAAGGACGCCAAGACGATCGAGATGAAGCTGAAGTCGCCGACGGGCCTCGTGACCCTGGCGCTCGGCAAGCCGTCCTCGAACGTGCCGTTCATGATGCCCAAGCGCGTCGCCGAGACACCCGCGAGCGAGCAGATCAAGGACTTCACGGGCTCGGGACCGTTCGTGTTCGTCAAGGACGAATGGAAGCCGGGCTCCAAGATCGTCTACAAGAAGTTCGACAAGTACGTGCCGCGCGCCGAACCTGCGTCCGCGCTCTCGGGCGGCAAGAAGGTCAACGTCGACGTCGTGGAGTGGCTGCCGATCCGCGACCACCAGCAGGCCGTGAACGCGCTGATCGCCGGCGAGATCGACTACATCGAGTCACCGCCACACGATCTGCACGGCTTGATGAAGGCCGACAAGAACCTCACGTTCACCAACTGGAACCCGGCCGGCAACCAGTACACGTTCCGCTTCAACGTGCTGCACAAGCCGTTCGACAACGCGAAGGTGCGCCAGGCGGTTCTCTACGCGCTGAACCAGGAAGACTTCGTCAAGGCCGTGGTGGGCTCGCCCGAGTACTACAAGCTGTGCAAGGCGCTGTTCATCTGCGGCATGCCGTTCGAAACGGCCGCACACATGGACGGGCTGCTCGAGTCCAACATGAAGAAGGCGCGCGCGCTGCTGAAGGAAGGCGGCTACGACGGCACGCCGATCGTCCTGATGCACTCGACCGACCTGCAGGTGCTGACAAACCTCGCCCCGGTGGCGAAGTCCCTGCTGGAGAAGGCCGGGTTCAAGGTCGACATGCAGTCCATGGACTGGCAGACGCTGGTTGCGCGTCGCGCCAAGAAGGATCCGCCGGAGAAGGGCGGCTGGCATGCCTTCATCACGTCGTGGACGGCCGGTGATCTCTTCAATCCGCTGGCGCATGCATTCATGAACGCGGGCTGCGACAAGGCGCTGTTCGGCTGGCCGTGCGACGACAAGATCCAGAAGCTGCGCGACGACTTCGCCAAGGCGTCCTCGAGCGACGAGCAGAAGAAGATCGTCGACGCGCTGCAGGCGCGCTGGGTGGAGTACCCGACGCACGTGCATCTGGGGCAGTGGATCAACATGGGCTTCCACCGCAAGAACGTGTCGGGGATCATCGCTGCAGGTGTTCCCGTTCTCTGGAATATCGAGAAGAAGTAGGCCCGCACTCATCGGCAATCGCCGTCATGTCGTGTGACATGCGGCGGTTGCCGAGGCGGTTCCATTCACGCGCCTGCCAGGACCACGAATGGCCCAGTACCTTTTGAAGCGCATTGCAGCCGCCATTCCCGTCATGCTCATCGTGGCGGTCGTGGTCTTCCTGATGCTGCGGCTGACGCCTGCCGATCCCGCCGCCATCATCGCGGGAGACTTCGCAAACGACCAGCAGATCGCCGAAATCCGCCAGAAGCTCGGCCTCGACCAGCCGATGGTGACCCAGTTCGCCCGCTGGATCGGCAACATGGGGAAGGGCGATTTCGGCGAGTCGTTCTTCTACAAGAAGAAGGTCGCCGACCTGATCATCGAGCGGATGGAGCCGACATTGGCGCTGTCGCTGCTCACGATCGTGCTGACCGTGCTCATCGCGGTGCCGCTGGGCACATTGGCCGCCTACAAGCAGGGCGGGTGGATCGACCGCATCGTGATGGGGTTCTCGGTGCTGGGCTTTTCGATCCCCGTGTTCGTGGTCGGCTATCTGCTCATCTATGTCTTCGCCATACGGCTCGATTGGTTCCCGGTGCAGGGCTATCAATACATCTCGCAAGGCATCGGGGGCTGGCTGTTGCGCCTCATCCTGCCGGCGCTGACATTGTCCATCGTGTTCGTGGCGCTGATCGCGCGCATGACGCGCACGAGCGTTCTGGAAGTGCTGCACGAGGACTATATTCGCACCGCACGTGCCAAGGGGCAGTCGGAGCTGAAGGTGCTCGTGCGGCATGCCCTGGCCAATGCGGCCGTGCCGATCCTGACGGTGATCGGCCTGACCTTCGCGACGCTGATCGGGGGCGTGGTGGTGACGGAATCCGTCTACACGCTGCCGGGGCTGGGGCTGCTGACGGTCGATGCCGTCCTGGCGCGTGATTATCCGACCATCCAGGCGGTGATCCTGTTGTTCTCCCTGGCCTATGTGCTCGTAAACCTGGCCGTCGACGTCGCCTACACCCTGTTCGACCCGAGGATCAGATACTGATGGCCTTGACCGACGCCACACCCCTGCGGTCCCGGCCCTCGATCTGGGCCCAGCTCGCGCGCAGCACGAGCGTGCTGATCGGCGGCTTCCTCGTCGTGACGATGCTGGTGATGGGGCTGCTCGCGCCGATGCTGGGCACGCGCGATCCCGCGGAGATCAATCCATCCGTGCGCAACAAGACGCCGGGGTATGAGGCGACCATCCGCGACGACGAGGGCAAGAAAATCCCGGTCGCGTATCGCTTCGGCACCGACAGCCTGGGACGCGACGTCTACAGCCGCGTGATCTACGGCGCGCGCGTGTCGCTGGCCGTCGGGCTGACGGTGTCGGTGATCTCGATCGCCATCGGCCTGCTCATCGGGCTGGTGGCGGGCTACGTGCGCTGGCTCGACGGTATCATCATGCGCTTCATGGACGGGCTGATGGCGATCCCGGCCATCCTGCTCGCGATCGGGCTGGTCTCGGTGTTCCGCGCCGGACTGTTCGCCGTGATCGCGGCGATCGTGGTGCCGGAGGTCCCGCGCGTGGTGCGCCTGGTGCGGTCGATCGTGCTGTCGATCCGCGAGGAGCCCTACGTGGAGAGCGCGATCACGGTGGGGACGCCGACGCCGACGCTGGTCGTGCGGCACGTCCTGCCCAACACCATCGCGCCGCTGATCGTGCAGGGGACGTTCATCTGCGCCGCAGCGATCCTGATCGAAGCCATCCTGTCGTTCCTGGGGATCGGTATTCCGCCGGAAATCCCAACGTGGGGGAACATCATGGCGGAGGGACGGACCTACTTCCGCATCTTCCCGCACAACATCCTCTATCCCGGCGCGTTCCTGGCCTTGACCGTGCTCGGTGTGAACATGCTCGGCGATGGCCTGCGCGACGTGCTCGACCCCAAGATGGAGAGGCGTTTCTGACATGAGCGCTCATCCGGACACGTCATCGGCCCCTATCCTGACGCTCGACCGCGTCTCGGTTCGCCTGCCCAAAAGCGGCGACCGCGACTTTGCCATCGAGGACGTCTCGTTCAGCGTGGGGCGCGGGGAAATCGTCTGCGTCGTGGGAGAATCGGGCTCGGGTAAATCCGTGACGGCGCAGGCCATCATGGGGCTTCTGCCGAAGGGCCAGCTCACGCTGACGGGCGGTTCCATCTCACTGGAAGGCGAGGAGGTCACGACGCTGGCACCGGCAGCCCTGCGTGCCCGCCGCGGTCAGCGCATGTCCATGATCTTCCAGGAGCCGATGACGGCGCTCAATCCCGTGGAGCGCGTGGGCACGCAGATCGGCGAAGTGCTGGAGATCCACACCAGGCTCAGTCCGGCCGAACGCCGGCAGAAGGTGATGGAGGTGATGGAGGCGGTGCACCTGCCGGACGTGCCGCACCTCGTCGATGCGTTCCCGCACCAGCTCTCGGGCGGCCAGCGCCAGCGCGTGATGATCGCCGCCGCGCTGGTACTCGACCCGGTTCTGCTGATTGCGGACGAGCCGACGACGGCGCTCGACGTGACGACGCAGGCGCAGATCCTCAAGCTGATCGCGGAGATGCAGGCGCGCCGCGGCACGGGCGTGCTTTTCATCACGCACGATTTCGGCGTGGTGGCGGAGATCGCGCATCGCGTGGTCGTGATGCGCGGCGGCCGTGTCGTCGAGCAGGGCACGCGCGACGAGATCCTGTTCGCCCCGCGCGAAGACTACACGAAGATGCTGATCTCCTCGGTGCCGAGCCTGACGCCGCCCGCGCGTGAGGCGATCAGCAGCCCGGTTGCGCTGTCGACGCGGGAACTTTCCAAGACCTACCGCTCGGCCGGCTTCCTGTTCGGGGGCGGACGGACCGTGCATGCGGCGCAGAACGTCACCATCGACGTGAGGCGGGGCGAAACCGTCGGCATCGTCGGCGAATCGGGATCGGGCAAGACGACGGTGGCGCGGTGCATCGCCCGTCTCATCGAGCCGACGGCGGGCACCATCAAGATCGGCGATACCGACATCGCGACGCTGCCGGAGCGGCAACTGCGGCCGCATCGCAAGGCCGTGCAGATCGTGTTCCAGGACCCAAACCGCTCGCTCAATCCGCGCCGGACGGTGGGTGCGTCGATCGTGGAGGGGCCGGAGAACTTCGGCGAGCCGCACGACAAGGCGATGGCGCGCGCGCGCGATCTCATGCAGCTCGTCGGCCTGTCGCCCGATGCGCTCGACCGGTATCCGCACCAGTTCTCGGGCGGCCAGCGCCAGCGTATCGCCATCGCGCGGGCGCTCGCCATGGAGCCGACGATCCTGATCGCGGACGAGGCCGTTTCCGCGCTCGACGTGTCGGTGCAGGCGCAGGTGCTGCGGCTGCTCGACGACGTGCGGCAGCGCTTCGATCTCGCCGTCCTCTTCATCACGCACGATCTGCGCGTTGCGGCCCAGATCTGCGACCGCATCGCGGTGATGCAGAATGGCGTCGTCGTGGAGGCGGGGACGACTGCTGAGATCTTCGCCAATCCGCAGCACGCCTACACGCACGCCTTGTTCGCCGCCGCGCCCGGCCGCGACGTGCGGTTCGGCAGCGGCATCGCCGCTGCCGTGTGAGCCCGCGTCAGACGCTGCCGGGATCGGAGACCAGCTTGCGCTCGACGATGCGGGCGTAGAGGGCCGCGCCGAACGGTGTCGCCTCGTCGTTGAAGTCGTAGCGATCGTTGTGGACGGGCGCGCTCGCCTCGCCGTTGCCCAGGTTGATGTAGGCGCCGGGTACCTTCTCGAGCATGAACGCGAAATCCTCCGACGCGGAGGCCGGCGGCTTGTCGCGATCCAGGTTCGCCTCGCCCACGATCTCGGCTGCGGCATTGGCGAGATCGTCGGTGGGGCCCTCTGCGTTGAACAGCGGCGCGAAAATCAGGCGATAATCCAGCTCGGCCTTGGCGCCGAGGCCCGCCGCCACGCCATGCACGACGCGCTCCATGCCGTCCTTGATCTGGGCCAGCGTCTCGCGCTTCATGGCGCGAACCGTGCCGCCCATGCGCGCGCGCTCGGGGATGACGTTGTAGGCGTCGCCGCCTTCGATCTTGGTGACGGACAGCACGCCCATCTCGCCCGGCGTCAGGTTGCGCGAGACGACCGACTGCAACGCGGTGCCGATGTGGCAGGCGGCGACCACGGGATCGATCGCCGCGTTGGGCCGCGCGCCGTGTGCGCCGCGCCCGGTGATGGTGATGTCGAAGAACGAACCGCCGGCCATCGCCGGGCCGCGCGTGATCGAGAAGTGCCCCACCGGCGCGCCGGGCCTGTTGTGCATGCCGTAAAGCTCGTCGCAGGGGAACTTCTCGAGCAGCCCTTCGTCCAGCATGGCGAGGGCGCCGCCCATGCCCTCCTCGCCCGGCTGGAAGATGAAGTTGACGGTACCGTTGAACTGCTTCGTCTCGGCCAGATAGCGGGCCGCGCCCAGTAGCATGGTGGTGTGCCCATCATGGCCGCAGGCGTGCTGTACGCCCGGCGTGCCGCTCTTGTAGGCGACGCCCGTCGCCTCGTGGATCGGCAGCGCGTCCATGTCCGCGCGCAGGCCGATGGCGCGATGGCCGTTGCCCGAGCGCAGTACGCCGACGACGGCAGCGCCATCGACCATGCGGTGCACCTCGATGCCCCAGGAGTCCAACAGCTTCGCCACGATGTCGGCAGTGCGGTGCGTGTCGAGGCCCAGTTCGGGATGGGCGTGGATGTCGCGACGGATCGCCGTCAGCTCGTCGTGGTAGGCGCGCACGCGCGCCAGCGCGGCATCGGCGGAGGTCTTGTTCGTCACGGGGTTGGTCTCCCGGCTCGGTTGCGATGGAATTTCCCACTTCGAACGATGGCCGCTTCCGTCCCCCGATGCAAGCGCCCGACGAGATCGCGCGGGTCCAGGCGCGCGCCAGGCTGACTGGCTCGTACCGGACGGCGCCTCGCCCGTCTCCCACGCCGGAATGCTGGTTCTGTACTGGCGCGGCGTCCGGGAGGCCGGGGGGTAAATCGTGTGCGGGGGGAGAAGTTGCTTGCGCGGCTTTGTTGGATAAACGACCCAGCAGATCATTGGTGACGCCGATGTAGAGCGTTCCATACGGCTTACTCGCGAGGATGTAGATCCAGTAGGTATTCACCGAGCCGCCTCACGACCTCCTCGCCGCCTGCCCATGTGGGACCATGGGTCCTCGCGACAAGCGCGAGGATGACAAGAGTTTATGTGGGATGGGTGGCGTATGGCAAAGGCAAGCGATAGGACTGCCAGCGAAAGGGGCAGGCCGGAAAATGGAGAGCCCGGAGAGGGGCCAAACAGTCCGAGACAACCGAGCCTCACCCACGCCCGCCACTGTCATTCTCACCCGCGCCCCCACGGCTCCCTGCGCGCCCCCCCACTGTCATCCTCGCGCTCGTCGCGAGGACCCATTCCTCCGCTGGCTCCGTCGATGCGGTTTCCGGGCAAAGCGAGCAGTCGCTCATAGCCGTAGGTTGGGTTAGCGCGGCCAATGCTATTTCAAGGCAGGTCGAGAGCATCGCGTCGCGCGTAAGTAACCCAACGAATATTCTAGGCTGTTGGGTTACGCGCGGGTCTGCGCGCGGAGCGATGTTCGTTCATCCGGCCGCGCTAACCCAACCTACTTTCTGACTGCTGGCAGAATATCGTAAGTCGCGTATGTATAATCGTCGCCATTGAATTCGCCGAATTGGTAGTGCGACTTACGTGCCCGTACGGATATCATGACAACAACGTGTTTCCCAATATCTCGCTCGGTGATGGCCCAAGTCCATTCTCCTCCTGCCCCCCAAGCCTGACGCACGTCGAACGAACCACCAGCGGGTTGAACTGAGAACCGATACTCAGTCTCTTGCCCGTTTTGGGAACAAGCTATCGCTTTCAAATTGACAAAATCTCCAACTCTCAGTGTTGACTTGCGCAACTGGCTCCAATTGCCGCCTGTCCCTTTCCCCCACGAATTGGAATTCACGTTTCCCAGGTTGTCATAGATGGTCGTCAAATAGGCATATCCCGCGTCAAACATCTGATCCATAGCGGATAGATTTGCGTGTTGGCGCCACATCCAGAGGCCGGCAGTTGCCTCAGGCTCAATTGGCCCTACGTAGGGATCGTTTTGACGATGCAATTCGGCTAGCAAGCCACGACATTTTTCAAGGTGAGACTTGTTCGTGAGATCTGCCCCCAACACCAAGAGCAAGTTGTCAATCTTGTATGCTCTCGACTCTTGGATTTGAGCGAGCACATGCTGGCGAAAGCTGGTTGCAGCTCCCGATCTTTCGAAATCACCGTGACTCTTTACTTGAATGCCAAGTCGTAAGCTATGGGCACCGCCTATGTGTATCGCGTCGGCTCCTGCATCCTGGAGGCCCTGGGTCGTCGTACTCCATCCACCGCGGCCAACAAATGGACCGTGATGGAAAAGAAAAATCTTCACGAGATCAACGAGGTCGCGGTGAGGAGTCGTCCCTAGCACTCGCGTCTCTGTCTCACGGACCTTGTATGCCTCAATGACGCCCATTAAGGCATTGAGCTCACTATTCATTTATCTGTCCATCCAATAAGATCACCGGGCTGAAATTTTATTGGGCAGGAATGGCTGCGAGTTGTCCGGTACGCTACGATGGGTCGACCTTGTCGTCCCGTCCGTGATCGAACCATCCTCAGCTACGGACATCATCGACATGCACCGCCTCCCCGTCAACGCGCGTGCAGTCAACTTCCGCCCCTGCATAATCGCGGCATCGGCCTTGCCTCATGTATTGCGACCTGACCTGGCGATCCGCGTGTGGATGCGTCCAGAGCAGTCGCTTCCGGTTTGCGGTTCTTTTGGGCGGGCTGCCGATTTAATCGGCAAAATCAAAATCTTATCCATGCGGTGTGGTTCGGGCTGTTCTGCAAAGCGTGCCCTACATTCGAGAATGAATCAGGGCCATCTTCACCCGTGTTGCAAGCCGTCGCCGGAAGAGCGCGGCGCATTCGAAAATACGGAGAGATGATCATGCCTGTCGCACTTCACCCGCCGACGTATCGACCTACGGGTCGTCTCGACAACGCCGCAAATACGGCGCGGGCCTTGTTCTGGGCTGCCATCGCGCGCATCGAAGCGAACCAGCGCGCGAAGGTGCAGGCCGAGATCCGCCGCTTCATCGATCGGCATGACGACGATTACCTGGCGAAGCTGGGCTACACCCCCCAGGAGATCAAGCGCCTGCTGTCCTGACAGGGGCGCGCGGCTCCGGCGTCGACGGCGACCGACGACGCTGTTGGCGCCGGAGCAGTCCAATCCCTCGCTCACCCGCACTCCCTCACGCCCAACACGCCCCACGCCCTCGACGCGGGCGGCGGCCCGCAGTACGGTCGCGTCCGGATACGATCGGGCGGGCCATGTCGTGCCGGACGGGCACGGCGGCTCTGCATCCACGAGGGAGAGGGAACGAAGCATGCTGCTCACCAAGGAGCAATTGGAACTCAAGGCGCGCGCCGCGGAGCTGTCGAACGGGCTGGTGCGCAAGCGCGGCATCGAGATCGACCAGTCGCGCGAGTATCCGTGGGACGTCGTGGAGGCGCTGAAGGACCAGCGCTTCATGGGCATGACCATTCCCAAGGAGTACGGCGGGCAGGACCGCAGCTTCCTCGACACGGTGCTGGTGATCGAGGAGATGGCGCGCTCGTGCACGGTCTCCGCGCGCATCGTGGTCGAGGCCAACATGGGCGCCATTTCCACCGTGATGGCCTACGGCACGGATGCGCAGAAGAAGAAGGCGGCCGACCTCGTGCTGGCCGGCGACAAGCCCGCCATCTGCATCACCGAGCCCGACGCGGGCAGCGATGCGAGCGGCATGCAGACGCGCGCCGACAAGCGCGGCAACCGCTACGTCCTCAACGGGAAGAAGCACTGGATCACGGGCGCGGGCATCTCGCGCCTGCATCTGATCTTCGCGCGGGTCTTCGACGAGGGCGGCGAGGAACTGGGCGTGGGCGGCTTCCTTGCCGTGCGCGGCGAGGCCGAGGGCCTGCGCATGAGCAAGCGCGAGCCGACCATGGGGCTGTGCGGCATGCCCGAGGGCGAACTGGTGTTCGAGGATCTCGAGATCACGCCGGACATGGTGTTGCTGCCGCCGTCGGGCTTCAAGCGCGGCTTTGCCGATCTCATCAACGCCTACAACAGCCAGCGCGTGGGCGCGGGTACGGTGGCGATGGGCATCGCGGCAGGCGCATTGGAGCATGCGGTGGAGTGGGCCAAGACGCGCGAGCAGTTCGGCCGTCCCATCGGCGAGTTCCAGGGCCTGCAGTGGATGCTGGCGGACATGCAGACGCAGCTCACCGCCTCCCGCCTGATGCTCTATGCGGCCGCTGCCTCGCGCGGGCCGGGGGGCAGCGCGTTCCCCGATCCCGCCCTTGCCGCGCAGGCCAAGATCTTCGCCTCGGAAGCCGCGATCAAGATCGTCAACGAGGCGCTCCAGGTGTTCGGGGCGCGCGGCTACTCGCGCGACTTCCCGCTGGAGCGGATGGCGCGCGACGTGCGCATGTTCACCATCGGCGGCGGCACGGCGCAGGTGCTGCGCACGCTCGTCGCCAGCAAGGTGCTCGGCTGGAAGCTGCCGCAGACGCGCGACGGCTATATGGCGCGCGCCAAGGCGGACTAAGGCCGGGGCTGCTGCTTTGCAGCGGCGAACATGCGGTCGAGGTGGACGTCGAGCTTGCCAGGCTCCACCTCGGCGAACTCGTAGCGGGCGCGGATCACCGGTTTGTCGAGCGTCACGAGGCGGGCGATGTCGCTGGGGGTGCCGCTGACGACCACATCGGCGTCAGCGCCGTTGATCGTGGCGGCAAGGTCGGCGAGCTGCGCGTCGGAATAGCCGAGTGCGGGCAACACCTGCTGCAGGTGCGGGTAGTCGACGAAGGCAGTGGCGATGCTGCCCACCGCCGCGGGCCTGGGATCGACGATCGTCGCCGCGCCGGCCTCGATGGCTGCGAGGTAGCCGGCACCATAGCTCATGCCGCCATGCGTGAGCGTGGGACCGTCGTCGACGACGAGGACGCGCCGGTCTCGCACCGCCGCCGGGTCGTCCAGCGAGATGAGGGAGGCGCCGCGCACGATGTCGGCCTGCGGCGCCAGGCGGCGGGCGGCCGCAGCGACCGCTTCCACGTCGGCCGGCGCAGCCGAATTGCATTTTGCCACGATCACCACGTCGGCCATGCGCAGGACGGCCTCGCCGGGATGATGCGTCGTTTCGTGGCCGGGGCGCAGCGGATCGACCAGCACGAGGTGCAGGTCGGGTTTCAGGAACGGGAAATCGTTGTTGCCACCGTCCCAGACGATGACGTCGGCCTCGGTTTCTGCGGCCGCCACGATGCGCGCGTAGTCCGCGCCCGCGAACACGATGTTGCCTGCGGCGATGTGGGGTTCGTATTCCTCGCGCTCCTCGACGGTGCAGCGGGCGGCATCCAGCTCAGCCACGGTGGCGAAGCGCTGCACGGCCTGCTGCGCGAGGTTGCCATAGGGCATGGGATGGCGGATCGCGACGACGCGCCGGCCGCGCGCCTTCAGCCGCCGCGACAGCCAGCGGGCGACCTGGGACTTGCCCACGCCCGTGCGCACGGCCGAAATCGCGACCACCGGGATACGCGCCGTCAGCATGGTGCTGCGGGGGCCCAGGATGGTGAAGTCGGCGCCGGTGGCCAGCGCGATCGAGGCCTTGTGCATGACGTGGGCGTGCGGGATGTCGCTATAGGCGAAGACGACCTCGTCGACGGCGTGCGCGCGGCAGATCCCGGCGAGGTGCGTCTCATCGAAGATGGGAATGCCCCGGGGATAGAGCGGGCCGGCCAGCTCGGCGGGATAGCGGCGGTCTTCGATGCCCGGAATCTGCGTTGCGGTGAAGGCGACGACCTCCACCTCGGGATCGCTGCGGAAGGCCATGTTGAAGTTATGAAAATCGCGTCCGGCGGCTCCCATGACGACGATGCGCCGCCGCGCTTTGCTTTTCGGCATGGCTTTGCCCTTTCGTCTCGTCTGCCGGCTCAGGATGCGGCGGGCCGCAGCGATGCATAATAGGCGATGCAGTCGCCTTCGCGTCCGCGTACGACGCGCCGGCCGGCAAGCGCGCCATGCGTCTCCGTCACCACCGTGCATTGCGCTTCCGGCGCGTTGTCGGTGTGGAAGTAGACGACGACCCAGTCGCGGGTGCGGTCGAGTTCGTGGGCACGTTGGGTGTTGGAGAAGAGCACCGTGAAGTGCCATTCGCCGCGCCGCGCATGCAGCACCGGCAGCCAGGCGTCGCCTGACGGATTGAAGCGCTTGGGGGCGATCTTGCGCAGCTCGTCTGCCGCCGCCTTCGTCAGGTACTCGCGATCGACATCGAGAAGCACGCCGACAGGCGGCGTCTTGGCGGGCGCCGTATCGCGCAGGTGACGCTGGCCGAGCCGGTCCGCGAGCACGCCCCGCACCGCTGCAGCGCGCCGCAAGCCCACGCCCGGAACGTCCGCCAGGCGGCCGTCGTGGGCGGCCTGCTCGAGCTCTGCCAGTGTTTCGGCATGGAGCGTGTCGTGAATTCGTCTGGCCAGTGCCGGGCCGATGCCCGGAATGGTCTGGAACAGCGACTGGGGATCGAGCGTGCCGGTCAACCGTTCGAGCTGGGCCCAGCGGCCGGTCGTGACCATCTCCACGATGGCTGCCGCGATGCCGCGCCCAATCGTGGGGAGTGCGACCAGGCCCTTGATGCCCTTGTCGCGGGCGATGGCGTCGATGGGTCGATCGAGGCTTTGGATCGCGCGCGCGGCGCGGCGGTAGGCGGCGACCCGATAGCCGTCCTCGTGCTGGACCTCGAGCAATGCCGCCATCTCATCCAGCTTCTCTGCGATCCATTGGTTGGTCGATTGGCTCACGCTCGGCGCTCCCGCGATGTTCCAGCGCGAATGACGCATGACATGCGATCGGCGTCCAGCTTGGCGCAAGGCAGTGTGGACCTCAATTGATGGGCGTCAACAACGGGGCTGCACACGGGCGTGCTTGGATCGCACAGGCAGCCGTGGTCTGATGGCTGGGAGACAGATCCACAGGGAGAAGGCCAGCGTCCCATGAAATTTGCCCTGCATTTCGCCAACTCGAATTTTCCCGATGCCGCATCGGCCAGCCGCATGGCGCGGGCTGCGGAAAAGGCCGGCTTCGAATCCGTGCTCGTGATCGAGCATGTCGTGTGGCCGACGACCTATGCCTCGCGCTACCCCTATTCGCCGAGTGGGAAGCTGCCGGGTGGGCCGGACACTCTCTTGCCCGACCCGTTGATCTGGATGGCGTTCGCGGCGGCGGCGACGACCACGCTGCGCTTCATGACCGGCATTCTGATCGTGCCGCAGCGTAACCCCGTGGTTCTCGCCAAGGAGCTGGCGACGCTCGACTACATGAGCGGCGGGCGCATCACGCTCGGCATCGGCGTGGGCTGGCTGAAGGAGGAATTCGAGGCCTTGGGTGTGCCCTTCGCGCGGCGCGGGGCGCGCACGGACGAGTACATCGCGGCCATGCGCGCGCTGTGGGAGAAGGACGACGCCTCGTTCAAGGGCGCGTTCGTCTCGTTCGAGGGCATGAGCTGCAATCCGAAGCCGGTGCAGGCCCGGCTGCCGATCGTCATCGGCGGGCATTCCGAGGTGGCGGCCAGGCGTGCGGCGCGCCTCGGCGATGGTTTCTTCCCGGCAACGGGTTCGCCGGTCGCCATCGAGCCGCTGATCGCGCTGATGCGTGCCGAGGCCACGGCTGCGGGGCGCGATCCGTCCCAGATCGAGGTCACGACCGGTTGTCCCGGCGCCATTCCGGGCAGCGGCGGCGATGCGATTGCGGCCGTCCGCGACGCGGAGGCGCGCGGTGTCGGCCGCATCGTGCTGCCGGTCACGGCGTTCATGAGCGGCGGCCCCGCGGCGGGGGGAGCGCAACATAGCCGGACGTTCGGCGGGCTCGGGTCAGCCGACCTGGAGGAGCGGCTGATGGAATTCGGAGACCGCGTCATCGCCAAGATCAACGGCTGATGCGGCCGTTGCCGGAGATGTCACAGCAACGACATCTGTTCGCCCAGGCGGGCGGGCTTGCGGAAGTGGTCGGTTCGCAGGCGCAATGAGCGTTCGGCCATACCGAGGCGCTTCATGGCCAGACGGAAACGCTGCCCGATCTGCTCGGCATAAGGGCCGCTGCCGCGCTGGCGGTGGCCGAACGCCGAGACGTAGTCCTTGCCGCCGTGCATGGAGCGCAGGATGTTGGTGACGCGCCTGGCGCGATCGGGCACCTCCGTCGCCAGCCATTCGTAGAACAGGTCCTTGATCTCGAGCGGCAGCCGCAGCAGCACGTAGCCCGCGTCGCGCGCGCCGGCCGCCTGGGCTGTCTCCAGGATCTTCTCGATCTCACTGTCGTTCAGCGCCGGAACGATGGGTGCCACCATCACCGTTGTGGGGATGCCGGCCTCCGACAGCCGCCGGATGGCGTCGATGCGCTTGGGCGGCGTCGCCGCGCGCGGCTCCATGCGGCGGGCGAGCCAGGGATCGAGCGTCGTGACCGAGATGGCTACCTTGACGAGCCCGCGTTCGGCCAGTCGCCGCAGGATGTCGATATCGCGCACGACACCGGCCGATTTCGTCACGATGCCCACGGGATGCCCGGTGCGCTCCAGGACTTCGAGCACCTGCCGCGTGATGCCCAGTGTCCGTTCGATGGGCTGGTAGGGGTCCGTCACGGCGCCGAGCGCGATCGTCTTGGGCTCGTAGCGGGGGCGGGACAGCTCGCGTTCCAGCAGCCTTGCCGCATTGGACTTGGCGTAGAGCTGCGTTTCGAAGTCTATCCCCGCGGAATGGCCGAGATAGCAGTGCGTGGGGCGTGCGTAACAATAGATGCAGCCATGCTCGCAGCCACGATAGGGATTGATCGACTGGTCGAACGAGAGGTCCGGGCTGTCGTTGGTCGAAATGATGCTACGGGCGGCTTCCTCGCGCACCGTCGTCTTGAAGGCGTCCAGCGTTGCGAGTGTCTCCCAGCCGTCATCGACCGCCTCGCGAATTTCGGTGTCGAAGCGGCTGGTGCGGTTGCTCAGGGCACCACGGCCCCGCCTGCGCTCGGCATCGACAATCTCGTGTTCGCTCGGCATGACGCTAGGCTCGCCAGATGTCTGCACACAGCGATACTTCTAACGCTCTTCATGGAACAATGCAAGAACAAAAGCTCTCCACTTGCGCACGGCAACGTCATGTGGCACTAGTGCGCCGACCGAAAAGTACGTCGCATTCCCGTGTCGGATCGGAGCGGACTTTGCGGTCAAGGGGACACTCGCAAGTGCCTCGGCTTGGTGCGGCGTCATGATTGGAAGTCCGCTCTCAGAGTTCGCGACGAGAGTGGAGCGAACTTCCAATACGCCACACGAGGGCGGGCCTGCGGTTTGTCGGGCCCCGGGTCTGGCGGACGCATCGCTGTTGTAGCTCAGTGGTAGAGCACTCCCTTGGTAAGGGAGAGGTCGTGAGTTCAATCCTCACCAACAGCACCATCTTGTTGAAATGCTTGATTTTAGGGGATTTTGGGTCCCAAATGGTGTCCCAAATGGTGTCCCAAATCGACGTTCAGCATGACTTCCTATCGAAAAAGCCACATCACCCGACATCGTAACGGCTGGCGATACAAGCGTCGCGTCCCAGATTGGGCCGTGACAGCAGTTGGCCGCGCCTACTGGACGAAATACCTGGGCGCAGTGTCGCAGCCTGATGCGTTGATCGCCGCGCGCAAGCGCGATGTCGCCCATGATGAACTTCTGGCGCGCCTGAAAACCATGACGCCTGACGAGCGGTTGAAACTCGGTAGAAGTGGCGGCATCAAGGCGTTGGAGGCCAAGCTCGAAGCAGGCGAGATCGCATCGAAATTCATCGGCGCCACTGGCGTTCATATAGACGCGAGTGACGTCAATCTCGACGATGATGATGCCATCGAGCAGTTGAAGGCGATCAAAACGAGTCGGTCGAGAGCCGCTGCGTTGAAGCGCGGAATCGCCGCGAGACGGAAGATTCTTGAGAAGGTGAAGGGCGCAGCGAGCGAATCAGCGCTTGAACCGTTGATACAACACTGGGTCCGTGTTGCGGCGCCGCGACAGCAGAAGACGGTGTCGCGGATGCGAACCTATGTCGCCCGCTTCGTGGAAAGTGCTGGTGATCTAGCGCCAGCAGATTGCACGCGAGCGCACGTCATCGCGTTTCGGGACCATCTGGAAGCTAAGGGCGAGACGCGCAGCAACGTCGCGCAGCATCTAAGTTCGCTGCACCGACTGTTCGCAATCGGCGTCTCGGAGAACGTCGTTGCTTCGAATCCAGTCACAGGCGTGAAGGCGGGAAAGAGCAGCAGGTTCTCTGACGACGACGGAAAGCAAGCCTTCACAGGTGTGCAGGTCAAGACCATCCTCGACGCCAGTGCGCAACTTACGGGGCGCTACGCCCGCGATGCGGCCTGGATCATCCGCCTTCTCGCCTACCATGGCGCTCGGTCCGGTGAGATCGTACAGCTTCGCGCACGCGACGTGACGGTGTCCGCTGGCGTGCCGATACTACGCATCACCGACGAGGTCGGCTCCCTGAAGAACCGGTTCTCCAAGCGAGATATCCCCATCCATGCACAGTGTCTGGACATTGTGAATCATGCGCAGTCACTGCAACCTGACGACTGGCTCTTTTCATCGTTCGCCGATTCGCCCGATCGAGCATTGGGCTTCCAGCGGTTTGCGAGTCGGTTCATTCGCAAGAACGTCGGAATCAGTGATCCTGGACTGACGATGCACTCCCTGCGTCACACGTGGCGGACAGCAGCGCGCGAGATCGACATGCCATTGCCCGTGTCCATGGTGATCATGGGCCATTCGATGGGTGGTGGCGTCCATGACCGGTACGGGGCGGCACCGTCCATGCGCGAACGCGAGAAGTGGATGCGGAAGATCGACCCGACGAAGTTGTGATTATGTATTTTCACATCGAAAGAGCAACGGAGGCATCAGTGTGGTTCAAGTCAGCTGCCCCGCGAGCGAGCTTGGTGTTTCTACTTCTCGCCTTCGCATCGTCGATTGCATGGTCGCAAGAAATGCCGCTCGGGGGTAAATTCTCCGACCTGAAGGAACGCTTCAATCACGCCGCCGCAACGGCGCATCTCGATGTAAAGCTCGACATTCGCACCTGCGAATTTAGCGGCAGCCTCTGCCCCGTGTCTTTCAATGGCCGCGGACTAGGCCACGTCACAAAAGTTGAGGACCGCGACCAAGTCGAAACATTTCTTCTCATCCACGCATGCGATCAGCGAGACGGTGAACTACTCGCTGACGTCGCACGCATCTTTGTGCGATTGTTTGGAGCAAAGTCAGCGCCTGCAACGCCCAAATTCAGCGCGCTCGCAAATTCGATTTCTGGCGTTCTGCCTGAGAAGAGAACTCGCCTAGTCATCGGCGGTGTCGAATTCGTCAATTCTCGAATATCCTGCACGCTTTTCGTTGGTCGACCACAGCGCTAGTCAATTTCCGAGGCAGCGCGCCAACTTCTTCTTGGCGCGACTCACTATTGCCTTTGCCGATTTTTCGTTCTCGACGGCGTCATTTAGTTCCCGAAGGGCTGTCTCTACATCTGTTCCAGCCAGCATCTCGGTGATCGCGCCTACGTCACTCTCATTGCCGCTCACGATGCCGTCTATAATGCCTCCGAGAATATCCAGCCGGTGCTTGCAATGCGTTCCCGCCTGTCCGGCAGGGCAAGTGCATGTTGCGGTGAGGTTGTTCCCCGCTCGTGCGAACGTCACGCTGTAGTCGTTGCCGGAACTTCCACGAACCACAAAATCTAGATGAGTACGGCTCACTTGTTGGCCTCTTATCGTTGACCGAACTCGGTCGAAAAAGGGAACTTGCTCGCAAGGCATTGATCACAGCATGTCTGCGTCCCAAGGATGACGCAAGACGCGCCGTGCGGTCAAGACGACACAGAGCGACCACGAATGAGGCGCGCGCATTAATTCGGACTTCACCGCTATGCGTTATCACTTCTGCATGGGGTATGGTCGCGAGGTAAGACAATGTTTAACATAAAATTGATTGCGTGTTGCCTGCTGGTCGCCGTCACCGCCGCTGCTGGGGGTGCAGTATGGCAATCGCACAATACTGCGATGGCCCTCGAAGATCGCACAACCGCTGCTGTTCAGCATAAGAACGCTCTGCGCGCAGCAGAGCGTGCAGACCTGATCTTACGCGTGAAGCGCGCTGCGGCTCGCATGACGCCAGACCCCGAAAGTGTCAAATTCCGCAACGTTCACGTCGTATATAAGGAAGAGAAACCAGTCGTAATCTGCGGCATTATGAATCCCAAGAACAGATTCGGCGCATACGTTGGCGAAATTCCATTTATTGGAATTCAGTCCGAGGGCCGTGTGTATCTTCTCGGCGGAAAGAAACCATCGGTAGTAGCAAAATCGTACTGGCATGATTATTGCTCTCGATAGGACTGCTCTGGGGTCCGCGTCTGCTATTGACTGATTGCATGCTCTGCGCGGCATTCGCGATGATTCTGGATGTCGCTCTAAACTGTCGGCACTCGATTAATAACCATTTGTCCGCGGCTTGACTGTAGGTAATCCATCGCAGCGCGGTTTCATGAATACAATTCCCCGAGCAACTGCTTCCAGAAGCTCATAAGATCGGTCACGCAGCCGTCAAGACTCACCTCGGTTCCGTTGTCTTTCATCATCACATTTTGTCCACCATACCGGCCATCACCGTACGAACCCATGCCATATCCCGTCGACTGGATCACAGTGTTCGCGATGTGTGTCATCGACGTCGAAGAGCGCAGCGTAAGACGCACATGTTTTGACGCATTCGCCAAATCGCGAATAAATTTGCTCGATGGGACCAGCATCTCAATGTGCCCCCAAAACGCCCCTGCTTTAGCAAAAGATTTTTCGTACTTCATTTCCAATTCTTCTTTTTTGAATTGCCAAAGCCATTCATGCATGTGAAAGAGTGCGGTGACTGTGTTGATTGCGGTTCTAAATTGGCTGGCGGTGTTCATGTATTCGTGAACATTCGGCTCCACGATCTTCTCGAAGAACTCCTTGGCGCCTCTCAGACTCTCTTCTGTCGACATAGCTGTGTGTTTCCTTGTTTCCGTAGCGGTGATTGGCTCCGCCAACTAATCATTCTGATTGTACTCAGTCCCAGACACAGGTGACGCGCGCCTAACAAGCCCCGGACCCGCCCCCCGGCTAGGTACCATTGGGGTCGGAAATTTTTAACCATCCCCCGGGGGTGGCCTGGTCGCCCGCGAGACGTGTTCGCCTCGCGCGTCGCGTCTGTCCTTCGAAGACTGATCGAGTGTCCGTCGAAGCCGCCGTGACCGATCCCAAGTACCATCCGGACCAACCAACATGGTTAACAGATTGTTAATGCGAATGGTCAAATACAATCATTCCGCAGCGCAGCAAAACGTTTCGGGTTGACTCATTCATCGATAGAACTTAACGATTCAGTAACTCTGCGGTGAGTGCATACCGGAGGCGTTCCATTAACCAATGTACGGGCCTGCCACCTGCACTTTCAACGTGAAAACGACCATGAATACCCGCAGAAATACCACGAGATTTTCCATAAGATATATTTCGCGAATGTCAGCCCTCACAGTGATTTAACAAACCGTGAATGTGGAGCATTCGTTGAATCAGACTGACTCAGGATTGATTCAGAATGGGAAATGGGGATTTTCCGGTCTTGAGGTCGATATGCACTAGGTGCATGAAAGGACTTAGTAACCCTAACCCGTGAATGGGCTTTTTGGGACATCGAGATGTATATACACGATTCGCGACTTCACAGCTTCAAACAAGGTGGTTTTTCGCCGTTTCGGCGCTGCATTTCAGGCCGGTCTTGGAGAGCTTCCGGGCCTTGGCGGCGGGGTATCATCGATACTGACACTGGTCATTCCAGGTGACGCTATCGCGTTGATTTCACTGACGGATGTGAATGCAATGAACAATGGTCAATTATGGCACGATTGGGAATTGCAATTTTAATTACGATGATGGATCGACGTCGACGAACACGCTGTTGGTGACTAGGATTCCAAGCGTTCCGGATGCGAATAAGCACTCGGGCGATTTCGGCAACAGGGTGAATCAGAAAGGATCACCGCCATGGATGTACGCGTGAAGGCAATGCAGCTTGGGATTGACGTCGAGGATACCGACACCGACGCGGACTTGGCAGTTCTGATCGAGCATGACGCGGTTTTGACGCTCGCGCACGCGCTGGTCGAGCACGCAGAACGTGGTGATGATGCCGACGTCCTGATCGTGGCGCGGGCTATCGTGGCGCGGCTTGAGAGTGCGTCAGGAGTTTCACTGGTGCCGACGACGCGACAGTGAGGTATTCACTGTCCAAATGGTTCCACGGCTTCACTGTTCCGGTCGTTCTGACATTTCACCTTTGAATGTCAGGACGGCCGGATTTCTGTTTGGCGCCGGGTTTGTCAGGGCGCCTCAATCCATTAATCTGCTCGAAGACGGCTCTCGGCATCAGATGATGCGTCGGAGAGCTAACCGGCGGCGGGCGCTGGCGTCGCTGTCGTTGCCATCGCTTGGCGCCGCTGACACCGTCCCCGGCGTCGTCATTGCCATTGCCATTGCCAGCGCTGCGCTGCGCGGCCCTGACAGCGTCCCTTGACGACGTCGGGCATCGTCCCTGTCGTCGTGGTCGTCGCGGTCGTTGCCATTGTCGGCGTCCCCCCGCCATTGCCAATTGCCGGCGTCGTCGACGCCACCAGTGCCGTCATCGTCGGCGCTGTGGCTGTCGTCGGGGCGACCGTCCATCGAACAGGGCGGGGACTACTAGCCTAGCTGTCCCAGGCTCCTACGCAGCGCGTCGGGCCCCTGCCTGATCGGGATCGCCGACGCCAAGGGCTCCCTGACAGCCGAAGGAAGAGGCTGACAGCAGCAGCGCCCGAATTCGCCGCACCTTGGTCGCACCAGGTGACGCGATGAGAGGCAGGCAAGCGCTGTTGGCGGCGAGGCGAACTGCCAGGCGACGTGATCACAACCGTTCGGGGTATCAGGTTGCCGGCGCGGTCAGTGCCAATCGGCGAGGGGAAGACACTGACGGCGGTGAGGTTTTGAAAGGGGATCGGAACGCGGGCAGGCGTGGCGAGGGTCGAGGTTTTTCGGAAGGCGACGCCTAGGGATTTTTTGAGTTGTAGCGACTCAGGTTTTCTTGAGGCTGAGGGTGATCGATAGTAAGCTTGGAGGGCCTAGTTTCAAGTTGGCGGAAGGGAGGTCGGACTAATTGATCATCGTTTAATAAACAGTGTTCACTATAACAATCGGCAAACCGAGATTAAGGCCGAACAGCTGGTGAAATGTGGCTTTTTTGTGTCGTGAGGGGACTTGAGGGGACTTTGCGCAGTCATCCGGCTGGGAAAAACGTTTTTGCTTTTCCGCCCGGGAGAGAGAAAAAAAAACAAAAAACTTTCCCCTAGGATGAGCAAAGTCCCCTCAAGTCCCCTCAATCGCCCTTAACGCATTGTTTTTGCTTCATAATTTCGTGAGGGGACTTTGACCAAGTCCCCTCAAAGTCCCCTCACGAAACGGCAAAGTCCCCTCACGATCCCCTCCACGGTTGCTTTGGGACCCTCTCTCTCGGTCGGGGTGTGTCCTGTTTTCCGCCCCGCGTCGCCTCCCTCATGAGGGGACCTTGAGGGGACTTGGGTGAAAAATGAGGGGACTTTGGCCAAAGTCCCTCATGAAATTCGCCACAATGTTGCCACATTTTGGCCCTTTTTCGTCACATTTCGTCGTTCTCGGTTGTCATCGGAACGACCTTAAATGTGTATTCGGCGCTCCGATTGCTCTTCCCCGTGGAGTCTTTCTTTACGACCGTGATGCGCACAGCCTTGCCGTTCGGTCGGATGTCGAAGGTACGTCCACGTTGCTCATTCAGAAGTCGTCCGACACGTGTCGCAGTGTTCTGGTCTTTGTACTTCCCGATGAGTTCAGGCCAGTCGAATTCGATCTTTTCGCCATCTCCGACCGTTCCGAAGCGACTGGCGCGCACTGCCACAAATCCTCGTGCGCCGTAATAGCTCCCCGACAGAATGTCGGGGTGGTCTTCCGCAACGCGCTCCAGGAAGTCTGTGGCGTCTTCTTCCGTCGTCAGCGTCGCTTTCATCGCCCCGACGTTGGAGAGGAAGCCGGAGATTCCCGCGCATTCCAGGATGCCCCCACCATTTCCGCCCAGACATTGAACGACCGCATTTTCGTCGCCCCTTCGGTCGTCCCTTCTGAACCCACCATCCAATCAACGTCTGGATGGCGTGTAGCAGTTCGGCGCGCCTCTGGATGACCCATGAATTCGAGCCTTCAAGATCGTGCTTGAAGCGTCGCCGTAGGGTGGGGTCGCAGGGTCCGGCGCTGATGCGTATTGGCACCGTCCGGCGCATCATGTCGCGTCCCAACGTCGCTGGTTGAGCGTTACCATCATCATCAGCTTGAAAGGCAAGGATACCGTCTCGAAGTACCCCAGCAGTCGGTCTGTCCAGATGCCCGAAGTGAGAGCCGCTTCAAGCGCGGGGTCCGACAATGTCTCCTTGACATTATCGAGAACGATGTGAGTGCGTCTCTCGACGACTTTCGCTGTGATTGTCTTTCGGGACTCGCCTTTCGAATAGCTCCACTTCTCGGACTGCTTGCCGTCAGCAACCAGCATGACGACGTCCGATAGTGTGCTCTTCCCTTCGCCTGAGTACGGTGCGTCGAACATGAAAAGCGGCGTGGCGGCATCACCCATCGCTGCTTTGATGTGTGGCGTGATGAGGGCAGCGATCATGTTTGAGCGTGAACCCGCACCTCGCTCCAGGTTCGGGCAGGGCCAACCTGCGTCGTCCTTCTCATCAATGTAGGCGTTGGTCGGTTCGTCGCCGCCACCGAAACTATCCGAGAAGGGAAAGTCAACGAGAAGGTCGCGCACAAGCAAATTCACCGATGTCTTGACATCGTCTTCTGTGATTTTTCCAATTTCCGGCGGCGGTAGGGGGTCAAAACCTTGAGGCAAGTCGAGATAATACCCTGTCCGCTCATCATATCCGGGCTGCGATAGCCAACTACCGTCGTCCCTGATTGTTGGCGTCCTTACGATGCCATTCAGCGGCGGCAGGTCCAGTTCCTTGTCCAACGCGACACGGTCCGTGACTTCATGATCAGGAGCCTCGCCACGCTTCTTACCTTGCCACCAACAGAGTTTCGCCGCTTCGTTCCAGACCTCGTCTTTCTTAAGGACTGTAGAAACCGCCCCGACCTGCAAATCCCGGTCGATCTTCGCCAGATGTCCGGCGACCAGAACGTACTGAACGTCCCGCTCGTTCTGCGCCTTCATCGCGTCGACCAGTGCTGCCACTTGGTCGTTGTGATTGTCGTCTTTCAAGATGACAGGAAGTCCGCCGTACTCGTGCGGTAACCCGTCGTCGACCAATCGGCTGGACGACGACGTCTCCTTACACGACCCCGCGATGAGTTTCGAAAGCGCGGGCTTCCTCAGTCCGAGCTTCTTTCCGAGCACCGGTATCAGACGTTCACGTCTCAGTGCGTCCGTGGTGCCTATCGCCGCCAAGACGATTCTCGTCTCATCTGTCGTCGCTCGATCCGGCAACGCCGCGATAGCGTCCTCCAGCGCCTTTTCGTCGCCTGCCAGTCGCGCTATTTCCTCGCGGTCATCCTTCTTCCGACTGCCGGCCTCCGAAAACTCATACAGCGCCTCGGCATCACCAACACCGTACGCTTGGCACAGCAGATCGAGATACCGCGCGCGATCAGTCCCGATCTCGGTCTTGCACGTCGCGTGGAGGCAGTTGAAACCCCAACCCTCATCGTTCTGGAAGACCGCAAACCCAACGTCGTCTGGATTACCAGCGTCCGAATGGTTGTCATCGTTAGGACAGCGCCAGTGTGCCCCGCCCTTCGGTCCACCTTTGCGCTCATCCTCGGGCGCAATCGAACGCAGCCAGTCCAGCGCTTTGAAGTCCGGACAGGTCTTCAGGAACTCCATCAACCCGGGCGTCATAGCCGCGCCGGCAACCCCCCCGTTGGACACAGCCCCCGAATGTCGTCCCGTCCCGACATCCGCAAACCGCGACGTCACCGACAGGTCCGAGATGATGGGAGCGAGATCGACCATAGCTCCAGGGACGATCACGGCGTCCCGATCAGCCTCGGAACTCCCAACACGCGGGGTGAACATCAAACGCGATGGGTCGGTGCAGGCCGGATCGAAGGTGACATTCAACCGCTCAGCGACGGCGGCATAGACTTTCTTCCACAAGTCAATCCGTTGCGCCTGCGTGCCGCCTTCCAAAAACGAGAAGGGCTCCCGAAGCACCAGCATCACGCGCATTTTCGGCAGCGGATCGTGCGTCATGCGATAGACGACGCCTACCTGTCCGAATTCCCGTCCAACAAACGCCGCCGACGTGACAATGTGTTCCTGATACTTCCGGACGTGCTTCAGATAGCTGAGGCAGACATCGGCGATATCCTCATCGTCGAACGGCATATCCCGACGCATGTCCCGTTCGACGTACCGGATCAACGCGGCCTCCGGGATATCAGTCACAGTCCCATTATGGGAGTGTGTCGTCCAGATGTAACCAAACCAGCCGGCGCCGACCAGCTTCTCACGCACGTCCTGCACCGTCTCCCCGGTATCAAGGTCGAGCATGAGGATGTGATTGGTTTTCATTGCCTTGGCGAGGCGATGGCCACCGACCAATTCTCCTTGCAGTAGGCATCGACCATTCTTCGGACCGATCTGAAACTTCGTCAGGTCGTTCAACAATTGTTCGACGGTGCCTGTGACATTTTGAAAGGCGCGATCTTCCTGATTGCGTCCGAAGGCGACGGTGACAACGCGGTCGAGCACGTCATCATCCACGTAGTCGAGAAGTTGGGCGTCGTTCATCCACGATCTAACGGACGCCGCGTCAACGTCTGCGTCACCGGGTTGCAAAACGATATTGGGATTGTAGTCCTGGGGCGTCGAGTCGTAGTGGGCAAGCATTTTTACTCTCTTCCGCCGAGAACCGTTGCATCCGCTTGGGAAACAACCTATATTCCCGGTCATCAACGCATTACAATTTGACCCGGCCCGCACTAGCCATGCGGTTGCCGGGTTTCTTCTTCCTCGAAGAAGAACGTCTCCGGCAACTCGACCGAGTCGGCGACAAGACGCTCCTTCCATCAAACTGTCGGGGGGCGATGGACGGACGTCGGCGTTCAAAGCTTTCAGCGATCTAATGTGTGTGCGTTCTGTGCTTGTCTTTTACTGTGATTTGCGAGTTTCTGTTTTGTGGTGCGCCGATAACCCATGAACGCCTGTCACATAATATAAATCGCGTCACATTTCAAGCCCTCGCCACCCGGTGTGCATCCGTATCGAGATTTCGCGCCCCTTTCTCCGCCTGCGCCTTTGTCCTAAAATCTTGTCCTACTTCCAGGTTTTATGACAAAAACTACGCTTTGGCGTCTCTCTAGCCCCGCTTTTGTCCTAAAACCTTGTCATATTAACCACGTTTCGCCACCCCAGCGCCGTCAATGTCATAAAATCTTGTCACATTAACCATCCCGTCGCTTCGTGTCGAACAGCCTGAAATCACGCCCCCGGGTCTGCTCCCCTGGCGTTTCGGACCCTCGATGCGAAACCGCCGGGAAGACTGAATTATTCTCTCCGTGGCTCGATTTTATCGTTGCCAAAACATAATATTTGTTGTAGATGTAACACATGTTTTCGTGAAGGTACCGCGTAAATGACTCTTGCCCCTGATGATCGTAAGGACGAATTCATCACCATCCGCTTGACGGCAGGTGACATCGATAAGATCGACTTCGCCGCGAAGGTCGATGGGACGAAGCGCTCCCGGTTCATTCGGACGGCTATAGACAAACTGGTTGCGCAAAAGTTGCGCGAACTAGCTGACCGCACGTCTGCTGCCATCCCCGATAACTCGACGACGGAGGCCATATAAAAGATGCCTGTGATCACCCCGAAGGACGCAGCCAAACAATTGAATGTCGACTTCGACACTTATCTGAAGCTCGCCGATGACGTTCTAAAAACCCACTTCAACGTCGCTGATCACGCTCGGCAGGGGGCGTATATGCGCGCCGACATCGCGGCCACGGCGGCTGTGATGGTCCCCTCCCTCGTCGGACGTGTCGTCGCCTCGCTTGGTGATGGTGATGAAGCCGCGACAGCTATTCTCGTGGAAGCTTTCACGGTCGTTCGCGAACTCGATCCGATCTTGTTCGAACAAGCTCCGAGTCGTGAAGAATATGCGCATCTATTGTCGAATTTCATGACGTTTTCGACAGCGAAAGGAACCGCTGAAAGGGCGGGTCCGAACGAAGCCCGCCGCGACGCGTACCCTTTGAAGTGGAAGTTGAGGGCGGGCGAGGCATCGGCACGCGCTCCCTGGGACCCGACGTTGCCGGGCTCTGGCATCGTCGGCGGGCCAATCCCCACGGCCAAATATCGAAACGCTTTCGAAAAAGCCGTGGCGAACTTCAATCATCAGGCTGAAAAGGAAAAGGACAAAGTCAATGAGTAATCGCACGCGTTATTTCAACGTCATCCGCGAGCACGTCGAAAAGAAGTTTCCGGGACTGTCAGATACTCGAAAACAGTTGATCGCGGATGCGGTCTTGGATCAATCGACGGTGGCGCCGTTGATCGAATCTGACGACTTTGACTTCATTTTCCGTGACGAAGCGGACAAATATCTGGCCGCTAATCCGGTGTTCAGCGTCCAAACACCTCGCCCTTACGATCTTCTTGAGTTTCTCGATGCTCAATATCGGGCCGACAATGCCGGACTCGCGATGCCCGGTGATCGAAAGTTGGCGCTTGCCCGCGAATTTCGGGACATGAACGAGACATCCCTACTGGCGAAAGCACAGGAACTCGGCTTCAAGCCGATTGAGAATTCCCCTGCGACAGCATCTTCTTCGACCCCGGGTTGCAAACGTTTCGGTGAGATGACAATCGAGGAGCTTGATGCCGAAGTCGAGCGTCGCATGGGGATATCGGTTAAGGACATTCCGATTAGTAAGCGTCGTGCGTATCACGACGCTCTGCGAGCCCTCGACCCGCCTGTGCAGAACACCATGATGCGCGAGAACAGTATCCGCTCCGCGCTGACTCCGGAACAGCGTATTGCGGAATTTCGCGAAAAGAATCAGAAATGAAGTCGTCATTCGAGAAGTGGACAAACCAACCATCAATAAATGCCACCGACCACGGTATCGCTGAGCGTCAGCGCCGCGAGGAATTGAAGGCGCGCGCCGTCGAATTGATGAAGGAACACGCGAAGCTGAAGAAGCGCCTTAAGATCGAGCCCCCGAAGCCGGTAAAGCTCAAGCCGGACACGCCAACACGACAAGGTTTCAGCTTCGGCAAGCGGATAACGGTCGCAGATATCGAAGCACGCGCCTCCCGTGACCGGCGAGAACTTCGCCAGCGGGAGATTGAAGACGCGACGCGGCAGGCGTGGTTGCTCACGGGCGATTTGGTTCGCTGAAACGCTCATGTCAGACGAGGAATCAGGGAAGCCGAAAAAGAAGCGGGTGCGTAAAATCCGCCGTTTCACTGATTCTTCCGAGCGGGGACTATACCTCCAGCGCCGCCGTCGTCGGAAGGATCGTGAGCGCCACCGCGTCTGCACGGCCCTGGGGCTGCCCGTCATCAAGAATCCAACTCGCGTCACGCACGGCAAAATTGCTGCGGCAGCACGGACGCGCATTACGCCGCGCCGGAAGAAGTGGACGACGAAGCCTCCGAGCACGACCCCGATGAAACTTCACGATTGTATTGCGACGCTCGTGTCCGGGAAGCACAGGGAGTTACCGCCGAGGATTTCGCGGATTCTTATCAACCGCGTTGTGAAAGCAATCCGCAGTCGCTTGTGCTGGGTTGCAATTGCAAAGGAAATGGTTGAGCGACGCCTGGTCGGGCGTCCGACCGAGGCGGCGAAGTATTTCGGATGTAGCCCTTCCAAAATCCTGACAGCCTACAGATACGCCCACCATATCGGCGAAGTTCCTGCTCCTTATTACGCGAACTCACTGACGGCGTTTTCCAAGCCGCCCGAACCGAGGCGCGAGCCACGCGCCAGCTTGGTCCTCAATCTTCAACAGTTGGAAAATCTTCGCTCGATCCTCGGCGGAATCGACGTCAACGAGACCGGAGTTACTCCCTGATGTGTCATCCAATCCCGTATACCAAAACCACAACGACTGGACGCTACATCGGAAAATCCAACACGGAGTTGGAGCGATTCTTCCCGAACTACGAGGCTCGCAAGCTCTGGCGGGCTGTCGTGCTTATGCGGATGGACCGTCGTCCCATCGCCGAAATCTCGAAAGCCTTCGGCATGCGGGACGGAACGGTCGCCTACAAGTTGGAACTGATCGGTTTCCATGTCGCCACGACGCCGCTCTTTAAGCCGGGACAGCAGCCGCGCCTCGACCGGTACATTCTCTCGGAAGAGGGCCGTCAGTTCCTTGGAATCCAGCAATCGGAGCTTCTCGCCATCGGAGCGTTTCCCGTGACCACAAATTCCTGGGCGTCCCGGATGCTCGAAACCGACGGCTGTCTCTGTGACGTCCACGAGACGGCATGTACCTGTGCGTGTGAGTGAGGGAGATCGAAGATGAATCGTAACAGCGTTGTCAGAAAGATGCCTGCTGACGCCTTCCAGGCCCTCAAGGATGAGCAGTTTCGGAATCGCGAGGCTCGTCGAATGTCGCACTCAGACCGCCGTCAGGCCATCCTTCTCGCCTTACGGGGAACCCGCATCACCGGCATTGCCAATCGTCTTGGGCTGGACGCCGAACTGATCAGCGCTGCGTTGCGTCAATACGGCGCCTTGGATTGGCAACGGTACGTATACGAGGGCGGCGCCGAGATCGACACGATTTCGTTGCAGATGGCGAACGCGAAGCGGCGCGCCGACGGGTGTTGGGTCGGCGTGGAGTTTTTCTGGAAATGAACGACGTTCACTATTCTCATGACGAGACGCGCCTTGGATGTAAAATGAACATCGAGCAATTACCACGATTGTAGACGCAAATGGTGTCACAAATGGTGTCCCATTATGCCCCATCAATTTTATAAAGCATTGAAATAATTGATTAAAAAATACTGTAGAGGTTCTGAGTTCAATCCTCACCAACAGCACCATTTTTTCGCTCACGGGCCGCGGGCCCTCCGCGAGGGCGGCGCTCACGCCGGGTCGCGTTGCTCCCTGATCGCCTTCGGCGATGGGGGGCTTTTCTAATTCCCGTGTCGCTTCAGTATGCTTTCCACGCTCACGGGCCGCAGGCCCTCCGCGAGGGCGGCGCTCGCGCCGGGTCGCGTTGCTCCCTGATCGCCTTCGGCGATGGGGGGCTTTTCTAATTCGCGTGTCGCTTCAGTATGCTTTCCACGCTCACGGGCCGCGGGCCCTCCGCGAGGGCGGCGCTCGCGCCGGGTCGCGTTGCTCCTTGATCGCCTTCGGCGATAGAAGAGTTCGAACAAACTCTCTCCTCCAGCACCATTTTTTCGCTCACGCCGCGTAGCGGCTCCGCGAGGGTGGGGCTTGCACCGGGTCGCGTTGTTCCCTGATCGCCTTCGGCGATGAAGGCGCGCGGGAGCGCCCTGGCGGGTCGCTGCGCTCGCCTTTGGTGCCTGCTGCACATCGGACGCAGAGCGGCTCGCCTCTGTCACGACACGCGATAGCGCGCGATCATGTCCCGATCGAGGGCCAGCCCAAGGCCTGGACCGTCCGCCACCCGCATCAGGCCGTTGCGGACCGGCGGGCGGTTGGCCCACATGCGCTGCCAGACGGGATCACGCTCGGGATCGGCAAAGCACTCGATGTAGGTGCCGTGGGGCACCGCCGCGATCAGGTGCTGGGCGACCTGCGATTCCTCGTGGTGGGCCATGGCGATGTCATGGGCCGCGCACAAGGCGGCGGCGCGGCGCCAATCCGTGATGCCGCCACCCTCGGAGACGTCGTAGTTGACGAGATCGACCGCGCCCGCGTCGATCAGCCGGCGCACACCCTGCACCGTGATCTCGCACTGGCCGGCGTTGATGGGAATGGGTGTGGCGCGGCGCACATCGGCCATGCGCTGGGCGTCGTCGTGCCAGTGGCAGGGCTCCTCGAACCAGCGGATGTCGAGGGGCGCGACGAGGCGGGCGAAGCGGATGGCGTCGATTGCCGACCAGCCACGGTTGGCGTCCACGGCGAGGACGAAGTCCGGGCCTGCGGCCTTGCGCGCGGCCTCCACGCGACGGGCGTCCTCTTCCGGGGAAAGCCCGCCGACCTTGAACTTGCAGCCGGCCATGCCGGCGTCGCGATAGAGTTCCATCTCACGACCGATGTCGGCGAGCGTCTTGCCCTGCGCGTAATAGCCGCCGATGGAGATGATGGGCACCTCCTCGCGATAGCCGCCGAGCAGTTCGCGCACGCTACGCCCGGTCGCCTTGCCGATCACGTCCCAGATGGCGCAGTCGACGCAGGCGATGGCCTCGAGCAGCGTCTTGCGGTCCCGATTGGGGATCGTCAGCGCGAACATTCGCGACCACGCGCGCTCATATTCGAAGATGCCGAGGCCCTTCACGAGCGGCGCCAGTTCGTCCTCGACGATGCGCACGATGTGGGCGCCATGCTCGCGATTGTCGCCGTTGTAGACCTCGCTGACGAGGCCACCTTCCGTTCTCAGGCGCGTAACGACCGTCGAGCGCTTGAGCACGGCATAGGTGCTGCCGCCGAAGTTGCGCGACAGCGGGATGTCGATGGCGATCGCCTCGATGCTGTGGATGCGCATCAGCCGCGCCCCTTGGTTCGGGTTTTCTCACCGAGGAAGTGCGTCAGGTTCTCGGTCATGTGGTGGACGTGATCGGGTGGTTCGGTCCACTGGCGGATTTTCAACTGGATGGGGTGGTCGATGTAGCTCGAATGTACGAGCACTGTGGTCATGCCCAGCATGTGGGCGGGCTCGAGATTGTGCGGCATGTCCTCGAACATGGCGGATTGCGCGGGGTCGATATCGTGCGAGGCGAGCAGGCGGTGATAGGCCTCCGCCTTCTCCTTGGGGATGAACGAGCTGTCGACGATGTCGATGATGTCCTCAAACAGGTCGAGGACGCCGAGCTTGCCGGCGACGCGCTCGGCGTGGCCGTGCGAGCCGGCGGTGAAGATCAGCTTGCGGCCGGGAAGGGCGTCGATGGCGGTGCGCAGCTCGGGGCTCTCGGGGACGGCGGTCAGGTCGATGTCGTGCACGTAGTCGAGGAAGGCGGTCGGGTCCATGCGGTGGACCTGCATCATGCCCGCCAAGGTCGTGCCGAATTGGCGATAGTAGGATTTCTGCAGGTGCCGGGCGTAGGCGAACGGCACGCCCAGGTACCTGGAGATGAATTCGGCCATGCGCTGGTCAACCTGGGCGAACAGGTTGCACTCGGCCGGGTACAGCGTGTTGTCGAGATCGAAGATCCAGGTCTGCGTTCGCTCGAAGCCGCGCACCTCACGGCTCGGTGGTTTTTCGGACAAGGAACTGCTCCCTTCAGCGTTGCCAGCGGCAGGTTAGGCCGGGCCGATGCTGCTTGCCAGCGCCGTGTCCGCCGTGATGCTATGGCCGTGCCCGGCCCGAGGCTGCTCGCGGGCCGGTCCAGCCCGAACCCAGGACACCGCACGATGCTCACGATATATGGCGTCTATCGCTCGCGCGCCACGCGCAACATCTGGCTCGCCGGCGAACTCGACATTCCCTTCAAGGTCGTCCCGGTCATCCAGGCGTACCGGCTGAGCGACCCGCTGGCGGCCGATGCGCCGTTGAACACGCGCTCGCCGGCGTTCCTGAAGATCAATCCGAACGGCCATGTGCCCTCGATCGACGACGACGGCCTGGTGCTGCACGAGTCGCTGGCGATCAATCTCTATCTGGCCCGCAAGCATGGCGGTCCCCTGGCCGCTGCGAACGTCGCGGAGGACGGGCAGATGGCGATGTGGACGGTCTGGTCGGTGACGGAAATGGAGCCGCATTCCATCCAGGTGCTGTATCACCGCGTGTCGAAGCCCGCCGCCGAGCGCGATGCGGCCGCAGCCGATGCAGCCGTCGCCGCGCTCGAGGGGCCGTTTGCCGTTCTGGATGCGGCGCTGGCGGGGACGGGCTACCTCGTGGGCGGGCGCTTCACGGTGGCCGACATCAACGTGGCGGAATGCGTTCGCTATGCGATGGCCGCGCCGGAGCTGTTCGAGGCTGCGCCGAACGTGAAGAAATGGCTGGCCACGTGCCAGGCGCGTCCGGTTTTCAAGGACATGATGGCCACGCGCGACAAGGAGCCGGCCTGAGGCGAGGGCGGCGCGGCGCGCGGGGCGGCCTCATCCCTCCCGCGCGAGCCGCACGAGCGCGGGGCGGTCGGCGATTTCCACCGCGCCGCGCGTGACCCGTACCCAGCCCCGGCGCTGCATGTCGTTGAGATGGCGGCTGATCACCTCGCGGGCGGTGCCGAGTTCGTTGGCGAGCTGCTGGTGGGTGGCGTCGATGTGGCCCATGTCGTCGGCCATTTGAAGCAGCCGTTCGGCCAGCCGCACGTCGAGGCGGGCGAAGGCGACGTCCTCGATCAGGCGCAGCAGCTCCGTCACGCGCCGCCCGAAGGCCTCGAAGACGAAATCGCGGAACACGCGGGAACTGGCCAGCAGTTCGTCGAAGAGGCCGCGCGGCACCGCCACCGCGCGAACCGGTGTCTCGGCGATACCCTCGGCCTGGTAGGCCTCGTGGCCGACGAGGCAGGCGGTCGTCAGCGTGCAGCTTTCGCCGGGCGCCACACGATAAAGCACGATCTCGCGGCCATTCTCAGAGGTTTGCTGGACCCGCACGCTGCCGGAAAGCAGCAGGAGGAAGCTCTGCGGGGGATGGCCCGGCCCGAACACCTGCACGCCAGCGGGCACGTCGGCAACCAGCGCCTGCGCCGCAAGCCTGTGCCGCGCATCGGCCGGCAAGGCTGCCAATTGCGGGAACAGATCGATCCAGGTCTCGTCGCGCGTCAATGCCCATCCCCGTTTCAACGACTGCCCTGCGAACCGCGGGAGAGTAGCACGGAGCCGGGCGCCGCGATGCCTCCAGCATCGTTCGGGGATGCGGCCTGCCCTGCATGCTGCAACCAATAGTAGTAATTCCTTAATGAAGCCGACTGCGTTTACCGATCGTTAATATCCAGGCTGACAGGGATAAAAAGTTAAAGAAGATCAATAAATCGGCATATTGCAGGGATCTGGTGTTAACTTCCTTGTATTTATTTGGAGCATATATTCTCACTTGCACGCATAAGTTGCTGGTTTCCGTGCGTCGGGGCGCTTCCGGCAACTCTGCTTCAGCAATCTAAGGTTGCTGGAAAAACGCATTCATTATTCAGCCAGGAGGGTAGGCTTTCACCATGTTCAGTAGTCCCACACTCGCCCAGAATCTCGTCGCCTGCCTCGTGATCGCCTACGTGGCCTTCTGTGTGTTCTATGGACATGCGAGCCTGAAGGCGCGCCGCTCCATGAGCGCGGCCACGGGGACGGGTGCCCTGCAACGCGGCTCGGATTTCGGCACGGTCGTGCGTCGTGCAGGCTTTCTCACGCGGCTCGTCTGCCTGCTGTTGGCACCGGCGGTTCTGCTGGCAACCGTACTCAGCTTTGCCGGGCGGGAGCGCGGGGGAGTTGTAGAAAGCAGCGGTCTCTTCACCGTGCCGGCCCGTTCGGACGCCAGTCTTTCGTATCTCGCGGCGGGAGAGACGATCCAGAAGGGTCAGATCGTGGCGCGCTTTGCCTCGGAGTCGCTCGATCACCGGATTGCGGGACTGCGCGCCAGGCGCCAGGAACTCGTCGCCAGCCAGCGAGCGCTGCAGGCGAGCGCGCTGCCGATCTCCACCGATGATTTCGTCAAGATGCAGGCGGCCGAGCAGCGACTGACGCAGATCGAGCAAAAGCGCGCCGACCTCGACCGGCAGCGGTTCATCGCGCGCCAGCAATTGCTGTCCGGGCATGCGGCCTGGGAACGCGCGCGCGGCGACCTCGTGGCCCGCCTGCCGCAACTCGAGCAGGCCCTGGCGGCGGGCCAGATCGAGGACGAGACTGCGGCGCGCGCCTTTGCCCGGATCAAGGGGCTGCGCGAGCGCGGCTATTCCACGGTAACGCAACTCGATCAGGTGACGATTACAGCCACGACGGCGCGTCAGCGGCTGGCCGGCACGCGGGAGGCCCTGACGAGCACGCACCAGGCCATCGCAACCCTCGATGAAGGCAACACGCAGTCGCGCGTCCTGCTGGAAGGGCAACTGGGCAAGATCTCCGCTGAAATCGAAACACTCGACGTGCAGCTTGCCCTGGCGCGCGGGACGCTCACGGCCCTGAAGCCGACGCTGGAAGGCAATCGCAGTGCCGCCGCCGACCGCCGCAGGCACGAGATCGCCGCGGCCAGCGCGCGCATCGAGGAGCTCGACAACGAGATCGCGGCGGCCATCGCGCAGTTGCAGGTGAAGTCACCGGTCGGCGGGCGGGTTCTCTATCGCAATGCGGCCACGGCAACGCTGAACGGGTCCTTGCCGGTCCTCGTGGTCGCTTCCCATGACGGTTTCCTGATGCGCATCGACATGCCCCGCGACGAGATCGCAGCCCTCGAGCGCGATGCTGCAGGCGGACAAACCTTCGATGTCGTCGTCGACGATCGGGACGTTCGCCGCCTGGTGCCGGCGCGGCTCGTACGGATCGACGACGGCGGCTTCGATCCCAAGCGCGTGACGGCCGTATTCGGCCTGGCGCTGCCCGAGGACATGCTGGTGCGCATGGCCCTCAAGGGCACCTCGCCACGCGGCACCCTGCGCTGGAGCCCGCCGGCATTCGACGTGGTGAGCACCCGCGTCGTCCAGGCTCTCGGCCTGAAGCGCGATCCGGCGCGGGTGGCCGACGAGGTTCAGCCGGGCCCACTGAGGCCGCGGCGAGCCTCCGACAAGCCGAAGCCGCAAGACGAACGCCCGATCTCTCTGTGATCCGCAACGCGCAATACAATGCAATCCCGAGGCGACATTTCCATGACCCGAGCCATCGCACCGCCTGTCAGCCAACCGGCATCTCACGATGCCGGCCGATCGACCGATCGCATCATCTACCAGGTGCTGATGGCTGCGATCGTGGGGCTTTATTGCCTGCTCCTCAGCGAGATCATCACCTTCAGCGCGTCACTCGATGCGCTGACGGTGCGCGACCCCAGTGAAGCCTTCATCACCCTCTCGCGCGTGGGAGCCAGTCTCGTCATGCTGCTGCTGGCGAAAGAGGTCGCCATCGCGCTCAAGGCCGGCGCCAGCCTGTCGCAGCCGTCGACGCCGGCCCAGGCCATCGATCCGAAAACGGCGCCGCTGGTGTCAGTGGTCGTACCCGCCTTCAACGAGGCGCGCGCCATCGAGGAGACGATACGGGGCCTAGTTGAGCTGGATTATCCCAGGCTCGAAGTCGTCGTCGTCGATGATGGCTCCACCGACGACACGCTGGCGAAGGCGAAGCGTGCGGCGGCCTCGGTGAGCGGCGTGGCCGTGCGTGTCCTGACGCAGGCCAACGCTGGCAAATGGAAGGCGCTCAACGTCGGCATCGCGCATTCCAAGGGCGACCTCATCCTCTGCGTCGACGCCGACAGCTACGTCCATCGCGACGCCCTGTCGATGATGGTGCCGCACTTCGACAATGCGGACGTGGGCGCGGTGAGCGGGCAGGTGCAAGTGCGCAATCAGGTCAATCTCGTCACGCGCCTGCAGGCCCTGGAATATCTCGTGACGAATGGCAGCGCGCGGACGGCGCAGGCCGACAATGGCTGTGTTCTCATCGTGCCCGGTCCGCTCGGCCTCTTCCGTCGCAGCGTGCTCGAAGAGGTGTCGCGGACATACTTCCGGGAGGGAGGAACGGGTGCGTCGGAGGGCACGGGGCCGTTCTCGCGGCATACGTTCGCGGAGGACTTCGAGCTGTCGGTCATGATCTGTGCGCTTGGCCACAAGATCCACTACGAACCGCGGGCGGTGTCGCAGACGCGCGCACCGGACAGCATCCACGCATTGCTGAGCCAGAGGTATCGCTGGTTGCGCGGATCGATGCAGGTGGCGTCGCGCTTCCGCAGCGATGCAAAGCGCGTGGGCAATCGCGCGCTGCGCTGGTGGATGGCGGTGTCGACCGCGGGCGAGCTCTATCTCATTCCGCTCGCCGGTCTCTCGTTGCTGGGCCTTCTCGCCTGGACGGCCGTGGTCGGCGACATGAAGGGATTGCTGTCGCTGTGGCTCATCGTGTGGGCGATCCATGCCTGTGCCGCGGCGATGTTCTCCGCTCGCATGGCGAGAAGCTGTCGCTGTGCCTCCTGGCGCCATTGCAGGCGCTCTACGGCGTGGTCCTGCTGGCGGGCGTATGGATGCACGCCGTCGTCGATCATGCCGCGAGCAAGCCGATGCGGTGGTAGATCGGGGACAGCCGCGCCAACGGCGCTCAGCCACAGGCAATGTCGCTGGTGTCGCCGGCGCGGAGTGTCTCGATGTAGGGGGCAATCAGGTCGGGATCGAAGATCATGTCGTCGAAGAACCCGTCCTTGCCCAGGATCAGCCGGCCGCTGGGGGATCCCACGCCCGTGTCGACACGCAGCGCACCTTCGACCTTGGCATTGGCGCTCGGCAACAGGGTGCCGAGAGAGGCCAACGCGCGGCGGTAGATATCAGGCCGGTAGGTGTGGCGGGCGATGCGAACATTCGCATCCGACAGCTCGGCCTCGTCCCAGCGGACCATCTGCGAAAAGAACCAGAGTGCGTGGCTCGTCCAGGGAAACGAGGCTGCGCCGCCGGCGAAGTTGAGCAGTGCGGGAACGTCGCGCAGGGCGCCATCGGCAGCCAGGAGGCGGCGGGACAGGCTCGGCGCGAGCACGGCGGCGGGCAGGGCGACATATTCGGGACGGGCGAGAAGGTCGGCGAGTTCAGCGCGGTTGTGGGGCGCATCGCACCACGCGCAGGCGCGATAGAGGGAGCGGATCAAGGCGTCCACCTTGGCCGCATCCGCGCTGACCCAGGCGTCGCGGGCGGCCAGCACCTTCTCCGGACTGGAGCGCCAGATGTGCGCGTTGGTCGTCACCATCCGGCCCGAGCCCTCGGCGGCGGCGAGGCTGCCCCACGGTTCTCCGGCGCAGAAGCCGTCGATGCCGCCGTTGGCCAGTGCGGCAGGCATGAGCGAGGGCGGGACCACCACGAATTCGACGTCGCGTCCGGGCACGATGCGGCCGGCTGCCAGCCAGTAGGCGAGTTGGTAGCGGTGGGCGGAATGCTGATGCACGATGCCGAAGACGAGCGGCGCCATCGCGCGCTGCCTGCGCGTCGCCACCACGCGCACGAGGGCGCGGAGGGTTCCGGCTGCGTCGAGGTCGGGCTCTGCACCCTGTTCGGCCAGCGCGGACCAGATCTCATGCGATACGGTGACGGTATTGGCGCCGCAGCCGAAGGCCATGGGGACGACCAAGTTGCCGGGAAGCGGGCCCAGCCCCAGGTTGGCCGCGATCGGCAGCGGCGCCAGGGCATGGGCGACGTCGAGATGGCCCACGGCCAGGCGATCGCGGATGGTGGCCCAGGATGTTTCGCGCGTCAGGGTGAGGATCAGGCCTTCGTCGGCCGCGAACCCCAGCTCGCGGGCGGCGATCAGGGGGGCTGCATCGAGGAGGGGGATGAACCCGGCGCGGATCTCCGCGTTGGGGCTGCTCATGTCTTGTCCCCCTTGTCGAGCAGGCTGGCCGCAAGGACCAGGCTTTCGGCCACGTGCGAGATGCGGCGCGCCTGGTTCATGGCCGTGCGCCGCAGCAGTGCATAGGCGTCGGGCTCGCTGAGGCCGCGCGTGCGCATCAGGATGGCCTTGGCCTTGTCGATGACCTTGCGTTCGGCCAGCTCGTTGCGGGCGGCCTCCAGTTCCTGGCGCATGCGGTCGAAGGCGTTGAAGCGGCTGACGGCCATGTCGAGGATGGATTTGACGCGCTCCTTGCGCAGTCCATCGACGATATAGGCGGAAACGCCCGCATCGATGGCGGCCTCCGTCGCCGCCTGATCGGTCCGGTCGACGAACATGGCGACGGGGCGCTTCACGGCGCGCGAGACCTGCAGCATGTATTCGAGCTGGTCGCGGTTCGGGTTCTCCAGGTCGATGAAGACGACGTCGGGGTCCACATCGACGATGCGGCGCAGCACCTCGGCCATGTCGCTGATGACGATGACATGATCGATGCCGGCCTCGCGCAAGCCTTCCTCGATCACCGACGCGCGAATGCGGTTGGCGTCGATCACGACGATTCTGAGCGGCTTGTCGATCATGCCGCATCATGTGTGCGGTGCAGCAAACTGGCAAGTCGCAACTTTGGATGGGCCCACCGGCGCGCTCCCCGGCACGGTCAAGCCGACGTCCCTTGGCGTTGCGCAGGAGGCGCGCAAGCACGGGCTCGCGTGGAGATCGAGCCCGTGCCGCGGTCGGCCAACGATCAGGCGGCGGGCAGGCGCTCTGCGAGGCGGTCGATGGCTGCGTCGATCTTCTGCAGCGTGCGGCTCAGTACGCCGGACTGGCGGTAGGTGCGCATGCCGTCGTCCGATGCGCTCAACTGCAAGAGGACGTCGATGCGCCAGCGTTCGAGGGTCGCCATCTTCTCTCCGCGCGTCATCAGGACTTCGTCCACGACCTCTTGCGGCGAGGCGAAGACGGCGGCGGGATTGTACTTGGCCGCATCGCGCGGCAGTCGAGCAATCTGGCTCATTTGCTCCTCCAGGGAACAGTGACGCTTTACAAGGTTGCCCGCATCGCAAATGCCGACGCTGAGGTGGCTTTCGCCACACAGCCGCGCCGGTCGTCCCTGCATCGCACCGAACGTGGTGCGCGTGCGCCCCTCCTGTGCCTTTGCCCGTCCCGGAATCGCAAGACCCGCACCCTGCCTGCGGCAGATCTTGGTGCAACGCGCGATCGGGAGCCGAGAGGCGCGCATTCGCGTGCGAACCGCTACCGACTCAAAGCATGCCGGTAGGATCGGGGATCAATAGGACGGAAATGGGGACATCCGGTAGCCAAAGCAAGACGTTCGCCATCGTTCCGCCTTTTTCGGTGCCCGAGGCCGCATGCAACGTCAGAACAACGCCGATGCCTGCGTCCGGGTTCCCTTGCCTGCGCGGGCGCGGCGTGGAGTGGCGAGCGTCTGCAACATCTGCTTGATCGATGCGAGCGGCCGGGTTCACGGCTTGGCTCCGCCGTGTGCGCTGCTGCGCTCCGCTCGGGAGCCGGCCAGAACAGAGGATGGATAGTGTCAGGGATGCTGCCGGTTCAAAGTGTCAGGGACGTACCCTGTCGTTCAGATGCCGGCAAAAATCAGTTGCCCCCCGAAAACCGGCACCGCCTCGGGGAACTCCTGGAACAAACGATCCATGTTCTGCTGAAAAAATTCAACGAGCTGTGGATAGGACATCTCTTTTGTCCGCAGCTGGTCGCCATATGAATCGGCCGCATGATTCATGTCTTGAAGGTTGACGTCAACGGCCAGCCCCCCACCCCAATAAATAATATCGAATGTCTTCCCAACATTTCCCGGGTCGAGGAGCGCCCTGGGCCCGCCAGCCAGAAGGTCCAATTCGCGACCTCGGCTGCCATTGGATGCGAAATCCCAGTTGTCTTTTTCTGATGTGATTGTTCCGACGAAACGCATTTCTCCGTCGACCAACCGAAACGTGCCGTTCACCTTGAATGAAGCCATTCCGTAGTTCAGAGCCCGGTCGTACCAATCCTGCCCGAATGGGTCTCGGAGATAGAAATCAACGATGAGGGTTTGGTTTAAAGACTGGCCATCGACGGCTGATTCCAGCTGACTCATGAATGAAGGATGCTGAGACAAAGGCTCCATAATGTAGGTGCTATATTTTTCAAACAGCGATCGCGCAGGAACTGTGATTGCCTGCCCATTTCCGGTTAGATAGTTGTCCAGAAACTCTCGCGTCATTGGGAGCGTCATGCACCACCCTCCTCAATGTTTTTGGTCTACGAGTAAATAATGTTGACTTTATTTCGACCACGGGACGCGCTTTAACGTCTCTTCATTATCTATTGCGCATTCCTCGGATCTGCCGTTCCCTGATATTCCATTTCCCCGGAAATCGATGGAGCGCACCTTCATGCGTCCGGTCATCATTGCGTGAATGGACAACTTTCTCGAACAGCCGCTTCGGCTGCCTAAAATGTGAGTCACAACAAATACATACCATGGGCAGCCATCTGGTCCCGGACCATCAAACCGCTGGGTCGAGTAATAACCTCTTTGGAGCGGCAATGTTTGTGTGGGTAAGGATTTGCTGGGTTCTGCATTGTCCAATGACTGCATGGTGCCGCCGAAAGATGTGAATACATCCAGGAATTTCGGATTTGACTTGATTTCCCTCCTGACCTCGTCGAAGGCCTCGAAATCACTGCGGTCGGCGCTGAGGCAAGGCTCTTCGAGCCAATTTCCACTGCAGCCGACGAGGGACACGGATGCGGCGCAGATACCGAAGAAGGCGAGTATCGACGTGTAGCGCGCATTGCGCAGTGCTTTTGTGCCCGTCAATGACATTCTCCTGTGCAATGGATCGGAGCACTCTTGGGTCCTGCGATCTTGTGGGAGCCACGCCAGTCGTCCTCATTGGCGTCCTGCCAGACGCGGAGGCTGGCGAAATCGTCGTCGATCGCGTCGTGCCGGAGGCGCGCAGGGAAGGAGACGACTTTGCCGTCGTGATTGGTATCGAGCGTCTCCAGAACCTCGAAGCCGCGCATTTTTCCGTTGGCCCTTCGGTTGCCCACACGGCAACCGGGCTTGTTTCTGGCCCTTCGGTTGCCCACACGGCAACCGGGCTTGTTCGTCGCCCTTCGGTTGCCCACGGTGCAACCGGGCCGGGCTCTCTTGCTGCCTTCGGATGCCCACACAGCATCCGGCGTGACGGTTCCATTGCCGTTACGGTCGAAGACCAGGAGGCGAGCGTCGCCCTTCACCCAGCCCGTGCGCTCGGCAAACCCATCGCCGCCGTAGTCCAGATGGGCGTTGGAATTGGCCAACGAGATCAGCTCGACCCCATCACCGTCGAGATCGAGGACGAGGGGGTCTTTGAGATAGCGCTTCAGCGGATCTGGAATGAGTGAACCCGGTACATTGCCAAGCCAGCTATCAACCAAGGAAAGTCCAGACATCATTGTCCGCCAGAGGGTTCTTACCATCTCCAATTCTTGCGCCATGGGCCCTGATACCGCCGTCAGCGTGGTGTAGCCACCATATGCGCCGGCAGAAACATTCGTTGTAGCGCTGAAATTTACTCCAAGTGGCGTTCCGTCGCCGGCGACCATTACCCCAGTTCCAAATGGACCAGCGACACCGATGTATCCCCCGGCCCCTTCCATATGCGTGGCTGGTCGGTCTTTTTTGAAAACAAAGACGTCGGCAAACATATCTGCAGGTATTATTCCTGCGGCGTCTCCACTGAAGACTGTTTCAAACTTGTGCCATCGACCGGTTTTGCCATCCCTCACATAGCCTGCTTGTCTTCCAATCTCGACACCAGTGCCAGTTCCGGGGATGGGGCGGACCGTAAAGGTGCATCCAGTGGAGAACCCCCAAGTGTAAGTCATGCGCCCCTCTTGATGCTGATGAGTCCGATTGCTATCGCCGCAAATACCAAAATATATGCCGCGACGTTTCGTCTTTTCTCAATTTTCGCAATTCTGTTGTCGGCCTTTTCTTGAGGATGACGACGGGCGCGACGAACTAAGAAATCGTGGACAATCATGTTTATTAGCGTTAGGTAGGGAAGTATGCACTTGACATAGCCAGCTACCGGACATATATTATCCTTGTGAAAGGGGATAGTGTCATGTCCAAGAAGTACATCGACCCAACCAATTCCATGTTCCATGACGAGGATGCAGCGCGCGCCTATTTTGAATCGCAGCGCTGGCCCGATGGTAACGTGATTTGCCCGCATTGCGAATCTGAGAACGTCAACCGGCTGGAGGGAAAGAGCACTCGTCCCGGACTTTTCCAGTGCAATTCCTGCCGCGAGCACTTCACCGTCACGGTCGGAACCGTCATGGAGTCGAGCCACCTGCCGCTAACCAAGTGGGCTCTTGCCTTCCACAAGATGGCTGCCAGCAAGAAGGGCATGTCAGCCAAGCAGATGCAGCGCGAGCTGAACCTTGGCAGCTACCGCACGGCATGGTTCCTCTGCCATCGCATCCGTGAGGCCATGCGCCTCGATGACGATACGTCGGGGCCGATTGGCGGCGAGGGAAAGACCGTGGAATCTGACGAGACGTTCGTCGGAGGAAAGGCAAAGAACGTCCATCGCGGCAAGCCGGTCCCGCCGAAGCATGCTGTCCATGCCTTGGTCGAGCGTGGTGGTCCGGCCCGCGTGAAGCATGTCCCTGACGTGTCAGCCAAGACGCTCCGCAAAGCCATAAAGAAGCACGTCGATCCGAAGTCCACCATGAACACGGACGAAGCGCTGCAATACTATCACATGCGCAAGGAGTTCGCGGCGCACGGAGCGGTGAACCATTCGCAGGGCGAGTACGTCTCGAAGGACGGAAAGACGCACATCCAGTCTGCCGAGTCGTTCTTTGCCGTGTTCAAGCGCGGCGTCATGGGCTCGTTCCACAGCGTCTCAGAGCGCCACTTGCAGCGATATCTGGACGAGTTCGAGTTCCGGTGGAATACGCGGGCATCACTTGAGATCGAAGACGCGGAGCGTGCGCGCCGCATGGTGAACGGCGCGGCAGGCAAGCGCCTGAAGTATCGTCCCCCTAGTGGCGCGGTGCGTTGAAGCTAAGTACGCTTCACGTCACCGTCGTCGGAAGCGGTAAGTTCGTCCTGCCGCTTCTTTTTCCCCTTCTTCATCTCCTTGTGAGGCTTAGGGGGAGTATTGAGGGCGCGCCTAACTGCATCGTCCATTCGCCGCTGAACGGTGGCAGAATCGCCAATCTCGTCGCCGTCTTTTTTCCTAGATTGTGTCATGGCGCGAAAGCATAGACCAGATCCAGATCCGAGGGAAGTCTACAGGCAGGCTGTAAGATTTCAATTGGCAGATCATGTATTGCGGCGATCAGCGGCATCCGAAGAGAGCCAGACGGTCGTCGATTACATTATGATCCCAGGAATGGTTCTATCATCGTTCACTTCCGAGTTATTCATGAAATGTCTCATCTTGATAGAAGGAAAATCCCCGAAAGACGAACACCATCTATCTAGATTGTTTGAAATGCTGCACAGCAATACGAAAGAGCAGCTTCGCAGTTTATGGTCGGCGGAAGTTGCTTGGAATGAGTTGGAGTTTCAAGAGAACGAAAGAAAATTTAATGCAACGATCCCGCGAGATTTAGATTCCGCCTTGATGGACTGCGGAAATTCTTTCGTATTGATGCGATACCTATACGAAGACCCAAAGAGAGCAAAGTTCTACATAGTTGACCTGCCAAGCGCGTTGCGCAACCTCATTCGAGAACGCATGCCATCATGGGAGCCATCAAAGCTGTCCATTGAACTCAATCCACATTCCTTGGTCATTGAACCCCACAACCATGCGCCACGGCGTGGCCGACCATTGCGGTAGATAGTCGATTATCAATCCGCCACCCTCAATGTTAACTTCGTCCGACGTTCCGCCAATGGACATTATTTTGGCCCCAACGAGTTTCTCGAGCTCGTTCTCACCACCGTTTGGCATCCAACCCGCATGAGGCAGCGCAGCCACAATTGCCAGTTTGCGGTAATCAAGATTTTCACACACGGCGCGCCTCCGTCCCCGGAATTGCGCCGTGATTGCCGGCCTGTCGGCAATCCTTATGCCGTGATTCGCCTGCTATGCAAAGTGCATACGTCCCCTTGCGGAAATAAAAGGCCAGCACCATCGTATGTTTTGCGAGGCAGAATATGTCGCCTCGGCGGAATACGCAAGGTTTTGGCGGCAACTTAATTCTGGCATTATCGAAACAGGTGAGTTTCGCCGCTTCGCCAAGGGAAACCGTGAAGTCTGGCTGAATGCGTCCTATACAGTCCGCTACGGCAATGACGGCAAGCCCATGCAGGTTATCAAATACGCGAATGACATCACCGCAAAGAAGAGCGCCACGACGCGCAGCAACGAGGCGATTTCATCCGTCTCTGCCGCGACACACGAATTGAACGCGTCAATTTCCGATATATCGAAGAGCCTCTCAAACTCCAGGCATGCGGCTGAACAGGCTCAGGCCATTACATTAAAGTCGGAAAAATCGGTTGACGGGCTTCTTAAATCGGCTGGCTCCATGACCGGCATCCTCAAGATCATCTCGGATATTTCGGGGCAGATCAATCTTTTAGCTCTCAACGCATCCATCGAGGCGGCGCGCGCCGGAGACGTTGGTAGAGGGTTTGCCGTCGTTGCTGACGAGGTCAAATCCCTTGCCTCTCAGGTCGGCACGTCTTCTGCCAATATTTCGCAGGAGATCGATACGATGCAATCCGTCGTTCACGACGTCGCAGGCTCCCTTCACGATATCCAGAACTCCATTAACAATGTTGTCGACATGGCTTCAACCGTTGCGGCCGCTGCCGAAGAGCAATCGGCCGTCACCAATGATATCTCGAACAATATGACGACCATCACCGACCTCATCAGCCAGATCGGCAATTGATCACCGAGCCTACGTGGGTGAAAGAATGACGGTTGAGGACCGTCACGGCAACAGCCTCTCCCTGGAGGCCTGGGGTGGCTTTCACGTCCGAAGGACGCCATTTGGCGGGGAACTCCACCGACTGAGGCAACAGGAGGCCGTCCGGATCATTTCCGCGCCGTTCGGCAGGGCCGAGTCCACCACCGCGCTCCAAACGCCTGAGCAGACGCCAGAAGCGTTACCATCCGCCCCGGCCGTTCTGGAGGCGACGCCCGAAGTCCAGGAGGCATTTGATGAAGCGACCAGCCGGTTCACCACCGACAAGCGGGGACAGGGCGATTTTGGGTTTTGAACGGCAACGCCGCACTCCATGTCCTCAGGTGACCGCACACTGGCGGGGCGAGCAGCGCAGCGGCGAAGGTCACTCCTCATCCCATCCTGCAAGTTCTAGTCTCCATCCTGCTGCCATGCTAGGCAGTTGTGGACCTAAGGTTGCCCGTCTCACCTTCTTCTTCACAAAATCGCGTCCAGGCCGACGCTGTGGAGAAAGTTATCCCCGTCTTCTCCAAATGGGCGATCTTTTCCTGGCGGCGCGTCGAGACGGCAACCAAGCGGTCCAAACGCATGGTTCGCCCGGTCCAAACGGGCGACGGCCTCGACGGTCGCCAGAGAAGGAGCCTCAGATAACTGCGGAAGATCAAACCGATCAGTTCAAGGCCTTTTGACGCGGCACGACAACCGCACAGCCAGTTGAACAACAAGCTGGCGATCACGGCCATCGGTCAAGGCCCGGAAATGATCCAACAATGCCTCCTCGTCGCGTGTGTCCGCAGCCTCAGAGTCTTCGCCGCCGCTCGCGAATGGAACGACATTGGTCGCGGCTGGAGGCCGTCCAGAGACTTGTTTGTCCTGAAAGAAATAGCTGACCGGTGCATCGAGAATTCGTGCGAAGTCCATCAAGCGTGACGCTGGAACGCGATTTTCTCCGTGCTCATATTTCTCAAGTTGACGTCGAGAAATTCCAGCGCGAGAAGCCACGTCACTTTCGGTGAGACCCAGTACCTCACGTCGCAACTTCAGGCATTTGCCGATATTTCTATCAACCGAATTCGCTTTGCGCGCTGGCGCACGCTCAATTGACCCTTTGCCGTCGTTTGACACCCTGCAGCCTTCCCCTGTTCACGGAACGCTTGTTCCAGGATGTCCCTCCTCCCCGAAACCTGTGTGCGCCTTGTAGACAACCTGTGCTCAGCCTCTGCAACCGGAATTACCCAGTTGATGCGACCCAGGGTAGCCGTCTTCAGTTCTCCTTGCAAATGTTCAAAGGAGACTGACATGACGGTTTTGCCTTCCCCTTCCCTGTTGGTTCCCGAAGCCCCGTTGGCGGCACCCAACAGCGCACCGTGGCGCTTCCTGACCCAGCTCAACCTCCGGCACGGTCCCGTCAATGATATCGCGCGATTTCTCCTGGCTGCCGAACGCCACGTCAGATCGCTGGGAATTCGTCTCGAATTCGGCACTTTCGAGGAGTTGCTCGGGACCAACAGAGCCAACAGCAGCACATGGCGCCCTCTCGTTCCGGTCCTTGACCACCGACATGCCGACTTGCGATCCGACAACGCCTTCTGCATTCTAGGGCGCGACGCTACGGGGCGCGTGGTTGCTACGCAGGCCGCGCGCCTTCTCGACATGAGCACCTCGACGCTCAAAGATGAAGCCGAGTCGCTGCGAATGTTCTATGGCGCAAACCCGCCAGACGATTTTGCGTGTCTGCTCTCTGCGCCGTCGGCATCCAAGATCACAGGCAAGATCACGTACTCCGGCGGGGTTTGGTATGCGAAGCCCTTCCGTGGCCACGGCCTTTCGGCGATATTGCCGCGTATGTGTCGACTATTGGCGTTGGCCCGCTGGAACAGTGATTTCGCCCTCTCTTTCGTCGAGGATATCCTGATACGAAAAGGACTTCCGGCTCGCTACGGCTACCCCAGATCGGAGCCGCATTTCATGATCACCGACCATCGGCTGGGCGATTGTGTATTCTTCGGTGGGCTGATTTGGATAAGCCACCAGGAGACACTCAAGGACCTATCGCTCCAACTCACCGAACCCCAGCCCGAGATCAATACTGTCCCGAAGTTGAGATGCGCTTAGTGCGATGCGCACCCCATCCTTGCGCTGTGCCGTCATGATCATACGATCATATCGCACACGAACGGTGGGGTGCCTTACAACCGAAAAGAGCGCGTCGACTTCCCCAAACCAGACATCATCTTTGAGCATCAGCGTCCGGACAGTCTCCGATATCCACTTGCCATATTTCAAATCCGGATGGTCGTCGAACCCCAGACCTATGGCCCGGTCACGAAAACTCGTCAGAATATGCGCGTAACGTCGTCCCATCGCGGTCAATATCGGCCTGGATCGCTCTTCTCGCGCCTCCACAAGGGTGAATCGCCCCTCGAACAATTCCTCCAAGACCTTCACTGCCATCTCCGGAGGCTTCAACAAAAGGCCAGCTTCGCGAACCCGTTCAAATTGCCCCGCAAATGGTGAGCTTTTCTGGGAAACACGCCGCTGGCGGAAGCATGCAGGACCCCGTCGGCCAGAGGCTTGTTCCAGTCGTTCAACGATATTCGGGATGCCCGCGACAAAGATGCTCGATGCTTCATCTTCTAAGAAAAACAACTGTGCCCGACCAAGTGCGAGGCTGTTCAGAAAATATCCTAAGCCAACAATGGCTTGCCGCGAGACAAGGCCTGGCCTCGCGCGAATCTGCGCACTTGCCCCCACACGCTGCACGCTTATCCAGCCAAGTGACCCTACGCAGAATGCGCACAAGTCAGTCAAGGAGAGATCGGACGCAAAATAGCGCTGCAACTCCGGCGTGTTAGCTTCCCAGACGCCACCCTTCCGATCGACCAAGAATGTCTCACCCCGTGAGAACATGGCAGGTTCTATCGGTGAGAAAGCAAGCGAAGCAGGTCCCGGTAATGCGACTTGGCTAGTTCTGTTGTGGAGTCGACCTCGTTCGGCAACAACCACAAGAGCCCCCGGGCCTTAATGGTTGCATCTTCCAACGTCGTTGCCTCTATGCTCGCCATGTCCTGGCAAAGTCGATGTAATTTATCGACGAGTTCCCCATGACTTTCCTCCACTGCCACCTCTATGGCCGGATCGAGCGATCCCGTTGACCTCTGCTCCAAAGCCCATCGCTCCAAATCGCCAAGCTCACGAGAGTACCTATCAAAGGCAGCCGCGATGGACCTAAGGCTGCTTTTGTGCTCGACATCAGGTGCATGCCAATCCACGTCATTCTTCGAAACACCAATAAAATTGGTCAATTTTTTATCACATCGCCCATTCATCACTCGCTCTCCCCCGCATAGCAGCACGACCACAATGCACATCCTAGGTAGCAACTAGGAAAACTTTCCGTCAACAACTTTGTAGACCATGATGCGTCCCAGGCAAGGGTCTTTCAACGCTGGGGTAAGACGTCCCTCGCGCCGTGGCGCTGCCGATTTGAGTACCTCAATTGAATGGCGAATAGGAGCCTATCGGCCCTATTTGGGGGTTGAGCCAAGATTTTCGCTCTGAGCCGTCTTATTGTCTGCCAACAGATTATAATGGCAATGAACTTCAGTCTTTGGCGATCAACCTGAACAGTTTCGGGCTTCACGCCATCCGCTCAGGTGTTCCCCCTCAATCTCGTACACAATTGGCTCGGCCATGCCAGCCTCACCACCACGGCCATCTACCTGCAAGCCGTTGGCTCCGAGGAGCGGGCGTTTGCGGCGCGGATGTGGGGCCAGAGGCACGCACCCACGCACCCAGTGTAATCGGACGCACTGGAGTTCTGGGATGGTTCCTGCCTGCCAGTTCGTCGACGGAAACACAACCAGTGCACGGCCTGACCTCAATCCCCGCAGTCACGAGAGCCGCGCATAGCCGCGTCGTTGCTTCCGGTCGATGCAGGCCCGGGCGGCATGGATGGCATCCTCGACCACTATGAACTCCTTCTCGCGGATGGTGCCGCCTTGGCCGATCCGACCCCATTCCCGCACGACGGACTAGGTGCCGAATAGCGTTGGTACAACGGCGACGATGTAGAAGCGCGCCAAGCCTTTGATGGCGTCGATTCTCTCCAGATGGCACTTCATGCTGACCGCTCCAGCGCCCGCCAGAGCGTGGCGCGATGGACGCCAAGCTCATCGGCCAAGGCGCGTTTGTCCAGGAGTGGATCGGCAGCCAGGCGGGCGCGGACGCCAGCGAGGGTGGTGGGGGAAAGTTTCGGCTTGCGTCCGCCTTTCCGGCCACGCGCCTTGGCTGCTGCAAGGCCGGCTCGTGTTCGTTCGGCAATCAACTCCCGCTCGAACTCCGCCAATGCGGCGAAGATGCCGAAGATCAGCTTGCCGGAGGCTGTCGACGTGTCGATGTTGGCCCCCTGCCCCGTGAGCACCCGGAACCCGATGCGACGCTCGACCAGGTCCTGCACGGTGGTCACCAAATGCCGGAGGCTGCGGCCGAGGCGGTCGAGCTTCCACACCACCAGCACGTCCCCTTCGCGCAGCGCACGAAGACACGCTTCAAGACCAGGACGGTCGTCGCGTTTGCCGGAGGCCTTGTCCAGGTAGATGTTCCGCTCATCCACCCCGGCCGCGATCAGGGCATCCCGTTGCAGATCGGTGGACTGGTCGGCGGTGGACACGCGCATGTAGCCAATGAACATGCTGCCATTGAATCACGTCCCGCCCAGACTGCCGAGCAAGGTGTCGTCGATAGCGGCACCTATCGTTGCAGAACTGCCGACCACGACCGTTCGCGCGACATGATTTCGCGACGACGTTCTGCAACTGACGAGACCGCAGTCGCTCTCGACGAACGCGTTCTGAGTCAGCGTGTTGCAAAAAGGAAGGTTTGCGCGACGGGGGCAAGATCCCACAAGCCGACATTGAGATACGTCCAGATGGCAGACGTAGGCCGCAGTATCGTGCGTCCGCTCTTGGAGGCATCGCGAATGTTAGTTTCGCCGCACTTTGCAGTTGCAGCAAAGCTGTGACCTGAAGGCACCAGCGCTTGTGACTTGATCGAATTAGGCTATCCGCAGCGAAGGAGTGATTCGTTGCGGCGCGAAGTCAACCAAGCTGACCATGTCCTCCGAGCATATCGGTATCAACTCCTGCACGCCCTCCAGGAGTGGATGGATCTGCGCCCCGACCAAGAGCTTCTGCTCGAGATCGACGAAGATCATGCCGTCGTGTCGGGTCAGCGCGCGGACAATACGCAGATCAAATTCTCCGACGCTGCGCAAGGAGCACGCGCGGTAAGCCTACGGTCGGCCGGCGTCGTACAAGCGATCGCGCGCTACTGGGATCAATCGCGTCAAGGCGATGATCCGCGGCCGAACCTCAGATTCTTGACCAACAGCAGGGCCGCGCGGGAACAGGGGACAACGTTCCCCGACAATACGGCCGGACTGATCTACTGGAAGCAGGCAGCTTCCGGCGCTGATCCTTCTCCCCTTCGCCCCCTGTTAGACGAGCTCTTCGCGAACACGGCACTTGGAGCGTGGCTTCGATCTAATCCGTCTGATGTCGATCTGCGAACCCGGCTCCTCGGGCGGATAGAGTTTGTGCTCGGTGCGCCAGACGATATGGCGCTGCGCAGCCATATCCGCGAACGCCTGGGCATGATCTACCTCGGAAAAGGGCACTTCGAGACAGCGGCCGAATCGGGATTGTCGGTGCTGCTCGATCAGGTGTTTTCGGCAGCCAGCGCGAAGGACCCCACAGCGCGCCGGCTGACAGTTGGCGACCTGCACCGCGCCATCGAGGAAACGATCCCGCGCATGGGGGCCTTGACCCAGGCGCAACTCATCCAGCATGCGCGGCCCGAGACGGGCATTGGTGTGACGGCGCTGCAATTGCGATCCGGGCTTTCCGAGCGCGCAGACACCGTCGCTGGTTTGTTGGCGTCCCTTGACCGCGAAGGCGTCGCGTGGCTCTACGGGCCGAACGGCGTCGGAAAATCGACCCTTGCTAAGCTGATCGCCAGATCCGAGGGTGGCTCCTGGTTGGTTTGCGATTTTCGACCTTTCCTTGCCGATGCCGATAGTCGTGGCGCCGTTGCGCTCTGGCGCGAGCTGATGTCGGCGTTGGCGGATGGCGGCTCGCCTGACGGCATCATCCTCGACGATATCTCGGCTCGCGGCATCGACCTGCTGAAGAGTCGGCTAGCCGGACTTGCCGTGGCGACCAGAATCCGCGGCGCCAGGATCATCATTACATCGAACCACATTCCGTCGTCGGCGCTCCTGGCAGAAATCGGGGCATCGCCCCGAGCCGCCGTAGAGGCGCCCTACTTCTCTGTTACGGACGTCCGGGAACTGGTCGAGACAGCCACGCCGCCAAGTGCCGAACTCGTCGAGGGCTGGAGCAATCTCGTCCATATTTCGACTGCGGGCGGTCATCCCCTTCTAGTAACCGCGAAGATTGCCAATCTGCGGGTGCGAGGATGGCCCAAAGAGGGTTTGCTGGAAGACCTCGGTCAGCAGACGAACGAAGGCGTCAAAGGAAGCAAGTTCGAGGCGCGCAAGCGGCTGCTCGAGGAAATCCCATCGAACACATCAGCGCGCGCCGTACTCGAGCGGGTCAGCACAGTTTTCCAGGGCTTCGACGATGGACTGGTCCGGGCGCTCAGCTGCGATCCACCTGAGGTCGAGCGGCCCTCGGATGCACTGACCCTGCTCAAGGGCACGTGGCTCGAGCCGGTCGCCGGTATCGGCTGGCGCCTGTCACCACTGCTCACGGATCTCGCGGCAGACGTGTCGCCGGAGCAGGCCAGACGGTGGAGACAGATCGCGGCCGTCTACTGGCTCTCCAAGAAGACGCTGAACGCGCGGACCTTACCGCTTTGTTTTTGGAACGCCTATCTCGGCAAGCATCCGGTTGTGTTGCTGAAGGTCACCGAGGCGATCATGACGCTCGAGCCCGGGCAAGTGCAGTCCGCTGCAGCCATGCTCACCCCGCTCACGGCCTTTCATACCGACCGTTCGCTGTTTTCAGAGGAGCCGATGACAGCGTGCGGGCTTCGCATGCTGCAAATCCTCGTGGCCGATGCCGTCGAGGATGAGCGCGTGGCAGGGGCGGCGGCTGCGACTCTCCTTAGTGAGATCGATGCCTTGCCCGACCCTCGGCTTTGCGATCTTGAAACGTCGCTATCGGCAAAGGTGGTCCTCGGTGTCGAACGCGTGTGGATACCAGCCCGTCTTCAGCTGACCTATCTGCGTCGGCTCAAGGATATGACCGCGCGGGTCATGGCAGGCAGCTTCCCCGACCTCAAAGTGTCGTTGCAGGGCCTGAATGATGGCCTGCCGGCAGGGGCAGACGCCTGCGGAATGCATCTCGCAAGCGTGTTCATGCGCATGCGAAATTCCAAGCACCTCTGCGAAATGATCGATGCACTGGCTGAGCTCAACGAGGATGAACGAGCGTCGCTCATTCGTTCGGTTGAAGCCGTGCTGCAAGACCTCGGTACGTTCGTTCACAATGCCTGGGCAAATGAGCAGGTGAACGGTGGTGACTTGCAGGCAACCCTTGGTTTCTACAATCGCATGAGGACCCGAGTTGCCAACTGGAATATGCCGCATCTCGAAGCCGAACTCGCCATTGCTCAATCGGTGATTTTGGACGAGGGCCTAGAGGATCGCGCGAAATCATTGGAGGTTATCGACGTCGCCATCGTGAAGTTCGGGACGCTGCCAGCACTGATCCGCCAGAAAAGCAAGGTGCTTCGGCACCAAGGGGCGAACGAAGCGGCAGCCAATGCCTTGATCGAGATCGAGGATGATATCGCAAAGCTACCGCCCTTCGATCAGGGACTGGCGTTGCGTGACGGTGCCGTGGCTGCTTTCCATGCCAATCGGTTCATCGATGCGCTACGCCTATTCGGCAAGGCAAGTTCCGTCTTCGCAGCCAAAGGCGGCTCTGAGGCCATGTGCGTTGGCCTGACCGTCGACGAGGCGATGGTGCTATGGGAACTCGGCCAAAGGGAGGAGGCGATCCGACGTGCCGGAGATGCTTTGGAGGCCGTGGAGAAGATCAATCCGTCGGCATCACGGCAGAGCCTGCGGGCACACCGCATGGCACGTGCGGTCGTGGGGCTCTTCATGCACCTCGTCGAACCGTACCCCAAAGGACCAAGGCCGCCGTTGACGGCGGGCATGGGGTCGGTCCTTGAAGGCTCGGACGCTCCGGGTCCAGCTGATCTCAAGGAACTCTCAGATAACTGGCGCATCCTTGAGCTCGTTGAATGCGACGCAGGCGTCGATGCAGGCATCGCGGCACGATCGGCGACCAGACAAGGGAAGTCGCGGCTTGTATCGATCGAGAGCCTTCTCGCCAAGGCGCACTTCGCAAGAGCCCTGGAGGCGGGCGACATCGATGGGGCCGTCCGCGCGATCTTGCCGGCCGTATCCCTCGCCCAGCGGTTCAAGGCAACGCTGACATGCGAAGGCGCTGACCGCACCACTCTTGTCAGCGCAGATGTCGGCAGCCTTGTTCGCTTCGGCGTCGACGATCTGGTATCATTGGGATGGCACGAAGCGCTCCAGGCTGCGCTGGTCGACGTAATGATGGCGCTGGCACTTCGCGATCGCTGGACGCCGAAAGCGGCGCAGAGGCTTCAGGATTCAGTGCTGCAGCACTGGAAAGACACCAAGTTGCTGAAGCCGCTGCTGGATGCGGCAAGCGGCGCGCCGCCACCACATGACACTGCCGAGATGCCAATCCTGACAGCGTTCAGCCTAAAAACCATCGCAGACGACAAAGCCTTAAGCCACGCCGAACGCTTTTCTCGCGATCTCTATTGGCTCTATCAGGCCGCCAACAGCCTCGCCCGTCGCGCGCTCGAGCCCCTGGTGGTGAAGGCGGTGGCTGACGGCTGGCGCTATGTACTCGATCATCAGCGCTTTTCCCTGTCCATGCCGATGCGCACCGGGCCCGCACTTGCGGCAGCGATCGATGCCATGGAAAAGCAAGGAATTCGTGCCATGCCGCAGCTACTGGAAGCAGCAGCGAACGCGGCTAAGCTGGTCGTTCCATCGCAATGGGAGGCGTTCTTGGCGGCTCTTCGCGACGCGTAATGGGAAAAGTCTTACATGTCGACGAATTCGCTGGTCGAAGTTCCACTTGATACTATTCAGCAGCTCCCGTCGTGGTGGGTGTGTACGCTCTGGATTGAAGCGCCGCGGAAGCCCGCGGAGTTCGTCTACGGTATAGCAGCCCCCTGTCGCCGGCTCGTACAAGGCGGTCGAGCGAAGGTGCTGATCGTGTCCCAGCCCCGGTCCCTGGTGCAGCACGAAGCTGTGCTGACCGAGAACCAGTTTCAGAGCGTTATGGCCGGCGCCTCGCAAGGCGCCATCAACTTCGATGCATTGATCATCGGAGACGCCCGCCGAATCGCGATAGTCGATACGCGCACCTTTATCGGCCAGCGCCTCGGCCACTCGGCCGCGTCCATCGTGTCCTATGCGACTTGTGCCACGCCGCCGACGCGTGGGAATGATGTCGGCAACTGGACGAAGGTTCTGAAAGCGCTCGAAGCTGAGCTCGGCATCACTTTCACTAAAGACGACGCCGACCGCATCGGCTGTTTTGAGGTGGCAACCCTGCAGGCCTGGCTCGAGTCGGAGACACCGGTCCTCATCGAGGCCATCCGGCCGGACACTGAAACCCCGAACACCGCCGGAGTACGCAAGCTTCACATCTGCCGCACCGCAGAGTTTGCGCGGGGAAGGCATCAGGCTCACGTCGTATGTTTCAGTGATCAGCGGCGGCTCATGGACCGACTGGTCGTGCTTGACCCGGGCCAACGACGCTCGACGCCGATCGAAGCGCCTCATCCTATCGATCGATTCGAGTTGAGCGTGTTCAGTGCCGCTGGAGAGTTGCTCCATCGCGATGCAGCGCCTTTCATAAACAAATTCCAGATCACGATGGGCATCCAAGGGCGTAAGCTCCGAATCGATGACGAGCTGTCGCGCCGGGCCAACGCGCAGAAGAAGAAGGACGATCGCTCGCATGGCCAGGTCACCTCCGTGACCCACGAACGTTTCGGATCGACGTACGCTCCGGTCAATGAGAGCGCGGAGCGGCATCGCCTGCGGATGAACGAGCTAACCCAGCGGTGCTTCCCGTCCGCCAGCCAAGACAAGTGGTTCCGGCGCACGCTCGACAACGAACTGGGAGTCATCGCGCACTTCGACAAGCTACTCAACGGCGGAGCTGTCAGCGCCGCAGTTCTGGTTGATCCATTCTTCGGCGCCGACGCGCTAGCCCGGCTGGTGCTCCGATTGTCCAGCACGGACGTGAATGTCACGGTCGTCACCAGTTGGACCTTAACCGACCCGGACACTGGACAACGTCTCGCAGAGCCAGCCTCGGCAGTCAGCCAGCTCGAAGCCCTGCTGCGAAACACCAGCCAGATCGTTAATCCCAAACTGCGGATCATCAATCTGGCAGCCGGCACTTCACAGGCTTTCCACGACCGCTACCTGCTTCTCTATCCACGCGAAGGCAAGCCCCAGGTCTATCTGCTCTCCAACAGCGTCAATGCCATAGCCGCCAATTGGCCCTTCTGCATGTCGCTGCTCGCCGACGATATCAGACAACAGGTACAAGCCTATATCGAAGGGCTATGCCGGGGCGTCGATGTCACCCGCGCCGTGACTGAAGCCGCCGCTCTAACGATCACATTCGAGTGGCCGCGCGATGCGTAAGCCACCAACCAAAAGATTTTATCCGGTTTGGCTGTCGACGATCGAGCAAACGCCGGGTGTCGGGGATACCTTGCGATGGCTTGTTGCACGTGGCCGGACAGGACTGCCTCTGCTCGTGACGCGGCCCTCTCGACTGAATGATCTCGTCCGGCTCGAACACGGGCGATGGCATGCCGACAGCGCCGCTTTCGAGAGAGTGCTGGCGCGCTCCATCGCCAGCCTGCCGCGGGAACCTGACCGTCTCGCAGCACTGCTGTGCGGCTTCGGAGAGATGGCCGCGCGAAGTCACTTCGATCCGATGCCGATCGTCGAAGCCAAGCTCAGGCAGCACCGTCTCTCAGAGCGCGACTTGATTGAATTGGCCGCTGCCGCGGTTGCACTTGCCTGGAAAGACAAGCGGCCGCCACCTGTGCCCCAGATCGCCATAACCCAGGCATTCGCCAAACCGGTTCTTGACTGGGACCTCCTTGAGTTCGCCCGCTCGTGGGGCCATGACGAGCCAAGCATGTCGCAGGGCGGCAGCTATGGCCTGGTCTTTGCGATGCGCATTGTCCTGCGTCTCAGTCCGTCGGCGTTGCGCCGCTGGCATCAGCGCAACTCGGGAAAACTCGTAACCTCGGTCCTCATGTCCGTCATCGGGGCCGAGCTGCGGGATGACCGCGATACGCTGTCCGACCGGCTGCTGGCGACGCGCATACCCTGCTGTACCGCCTTCGCCATTGCTATCGGCGCTGAGCCAGTCGCTCCCGAAGCTGCGCCCGTCAACTACTTTGCGCTTGTGGCCAAGCTTACTACCAGCGGCACGTCCACGGCCGATGCGATCTGGCAGACGGCGCATGTTCTTAAAGATGCGGTTCATCGGCATTATGCTATCGCGTCCCAGGGCAAGGCGCTCGTCTTCGAAGCGCGCCGCGATCGGAAGCAGAGCACTAGGGCCGGCGCGCCAGACCAGTCGAACTGGATCGCTGCGCGGCGGGCCGACCACGCGCAACGCCAATCTGACCATGACCTTCGGCTGGAAGCGTTGCTGAACGATCTTGCCGGCATCTGGCCAGCCGACGGGCTTAACGAAACACAGATGGACGTGCTCGACCCCGCATTCGTCGACACGCCCCAGATCCGCTTGCGGCTCGCAGAGAAACTCGCCCACACTACCAATCGCCAATCCCTGCTCAAGCGCAACATCGACCAGTTCAAAGCCGAGGTCGGTTTGTTCGCCGACCCCACCAGCGCCTTTGACGACTATCACGCACCTGAGCCGGAACGCTTCTACGATCTCGCGCTCGTGACCGCTCGTTCGTTCATTGCCCTCAATCGCGATTCGCCAGAGGCCATTGGCCACAAGACGAGCAACTTTCTTGCAAAGGGCGTTGCCGCTGCGTTGACGATGCTCGAGCAACCCTTCGTCGCGACTCGTCAGCCGATGCGGTGGCAGTCGGCACTCTCCCGGACCGCATGCGCACTCATCTTCGCTCTGCTGGTTGCCGGGTCGGTCGAGCCGGCCTTCCGACAAGCTGTCGAGAAACTGCGGCAGCTCGCGCTGATGCATGCCGCCAATGTGCTGGGGGTAGGACAGCCTTCAAGCCGCCAACGGAGTGTCCTCGATACGCTCTCAGGGCTCGCCATTCAGGCCATGATGGCCGGGCCGGCCGAACGCGACGAATTGATTGCCTGGTCGCAGCGGCGGGATCTGCCGGCGATGACCCGCGCGCGTGCGCTCTTTGCCATCGCAGGCTGGCAGCCGGCCGACACCCGGCGGGCGCGCGACCTATTTTGCGAGGCGGCCGAGCTCCTACTCTCGGCGCGCGCTGACCCCGAGCATCTCAATCGACTAGCCGGCCTCGTCGATTTTGCTGCAGCAAGAGCGTGGCAGGCCAACGATGCTGCGAGGCTCACCTTGCTTGTCGAGCTCTGGTCCACGATCAAGCCAGCCTGGGGGCGCTATCTGTCCGACTGCGAAGATTTTGCAGAGGTGATCGCGCGTGGCCTTAGACACGATGGCCCAGAGCGCCGCCGTATTCTCGAGGATGACATGTTCCGCGGGAGCTATGTGCGCGCCGTCATCGTCGGTACCAACGGCACAGCATAGTCGTCGTTGAGGCATTTCGGCGGTGGCCATCTGAGGAAAAGCGGACGTGGCCAAATGCTCAAGTGCTCGGCGATCTCCAGACCAGCGCGAGGTCCGCTCCCTCTGCACTGCGTCGATCAAGCTGTTGACGCGCAACGCGAATGACCCGAAGTGGACACCCCCTGACGTCGAGCTGTCGTCTGCTTGCAAGCTATCGCGGCGTCAGTCTATCGCTGGTCAGAGCATGCAGGAAAGCCACGATATCGGCGATGTCAACTTCGCTGATCGTGGCTGGTACGTAGCGGCTGAAGCGACGGCTCTGTGAGTTCCATTCGACCACTGCGGCTGCCGGCCCGCTATCTTGTATGACTCGCGCAAGCTGGGCGGTCGCCATCAATCTCACCACTTCCCTCAAGTCCGTGACGGCACCATTGTGTAGCCAGGGTCCCGTGAGCGCTACGTTGCGCAGTGACGGCACGCGCCATAGCCCGGCGCCGTCGCCTTGTGTGGCTCCAGTGTCGGCGGCCAGTCCGTAGCGGTCGACAAGCGGCGTCCGAAAAATCGGAAAGCCTCGCATTCCGGACCGTCCCGATTCTGTCGAGAGAACGCTGGCACGGCTGAAATTCGGCCCTGTATGGCAGTTGATGCAGCCGACGCTCTCAAACAATGCCATGCCGCGCTGTTGCTGCGGAGACAGAGCCGAAACGTCGCCACGCACGAATCGATCATAAGGTGTATCCGGCGTGATCAGTGATCGCTCGAAGGCGGCAATGGCGTCGGCAATGCGATCGATAGTAATGGGTACGCCGCCGAACACGCCGGCAAAGGCGTCGCGATAAACGGCATCGGCGGCGATACGCGCGGCAACCGCTGCGAGGTCCGCATTGCCCATCTCGACGGGATTGGTGAGCGGACCAAGAGCCTGGTCCTCCAACGACCGTGCGCGCCCGTCCCAGAACAGCCGTGCTTGGAAGGCGGCATTGAACACGCTCGGAGCATTGCGCCGCCCTTTCTGGCCGGCGATTCCGATCGAGACCGGTCGCCCGTCGGCGCCAGCCGCCGCCGCAATGTCGTGACAACTAGCGCAAGCGATGGTGCCGTCATGCGAAAGCCGCTTGTCCTCGAACAGACGGCGGCCCAGCTCAACCTTCTCAGGACTCGATAGATTGTCCGGCGGATCGGGCGCCTCCAGCGGCAACGGTTCCCAAAGAGTGTGGCCGATAATGGGGGATGATCCCCCCTGCTGCGAGTCCTGAGACTCAGGCAGGACCTTTGGCGCCAGGGAACGACCATCGGAAGTCGCCCACGACAAGGCGACAATGACGGAGAGCTTGATGGTGAAGGCGATCACGCCGGAGCCGAGGGCTGCCGCCAACAGCAGCCGTTGCGGCGTGGCCAGTTTCGCGGCGGGACCAAGGTCATTCCAAACGAGCAAACGAAGTACTGCGACACCGCAAGCGACCGCCGCAGTCCCGATAGCCAGGAGCAAATATAAGTCGTGCATGATAAAGCCGAAAAGGAAGCTAGGCGGTCCAATCGGCGAGCCGGACGAGCCGCACGTGATCCACGAGATGGACGAGCCCAGGTTCAGCCGAAACAAGCCCGAGAGCGGCGAGGCGGCGCAGCGTTCGCGAAACGACCTCCCGAGACGTGGCGAGATGGCGCGCTAGCTGTTCCTGGGTTATAGCGACCGTCGCACCGCCTTTCGCACGCCGCAGGAGGAAAGAGGCAATCCGCGCTTCAAGCCCCTGGCTCGCCGTTTCCTCCACCAGCGCCATGAGTTCGAACAAGCGTCCCGAAAGTGCCTCGAAGGTGAACCGCTGCACGGCCGCCTCGCGGGCGAACAGTTCGCGATAGACTTCTCCCGGAATGATTGAGATTTCGGTCTTGCCGTCACTCTCGACCCAGGCCGGGTAGGCAAGTCGCGAAAAAGTGCAGTTAAGCGCGAGGATGCACGATTGGCCAGGCTCCACCCAGTAAAGCGTGCCCTCGCGTCCCTCTGCGCTGACGTAATAAACGCGGAGCGCGCCTCGTACGACAAGGTACGCGCCGGCGACCTTGTCTCCGCGGCTCACGAGGTGAGTGCTGGTCGGACAGGAGATGCGCCGCGTGCGCTCGGCGAGCAGCAACTGGCTCGCGGGCTGCAGGCCCGCAAGGAACGGGAAGAGACTGAGATCGGGCACACCCATAACATCACCAGCATAGGACGCGCGCTTCTGTGCTGCCAGCGACAGTTTGAGATGAATTGCCGCAACCATGGCACACCTCACTCAACGGCACGGAAGAACAGATCGCCCGGCGTTGACGTAACGACCTCGGTGATGTCGCTGAAGGGAAGTCCCACCCGCTCATGCACGCGCCGTACCGCGTCCGCGTCGGGTGCCATCGTGAAGCACCAAGCGCGGGCTTCGGCAAAACCGACATGAATGCGCAGCGACACAACGCCCTCAGCGCGGCACGCCTCCTCGTACTTGGCGTGGAAACCGGCGAACTGCTCCTTGGTGATGCCAGCGGGGAACGTCCCCTGAGCGGCGTCGTGAGTGTCAATAAAGAATTTCATGGCTTGCATGGGATCGTCGCTCCTTGGCTTGCCAACATTTGTTGGCGACAAAGCGAGCCTAGGAGATGAGCAGCCCTGACGCTGGAACCAAAGTCACACCGCCGACCGGCACCGTCGGGCCGGCCCCAACGGCCGGTATTCAGCCGAAGCGTGAATGCTGGCCTGCTTGCTCTATGGCAGCTCCTGGCCCTCAACGTCGGAGCGACGACGGTCGGTCTCGGGTCACCGCGACGATTGATGGGAGCACGCTCGATTGTGGGTGTCCAGACGGCCTGCGCAGGGGTGTCCGCTGTCGGAGGTGGACCGGCCGCGTCGCTGAGATGATCACGGGGTGGATGACGGTCGTGCCTCAATGACAGCTCTCTCTGCTGCGATACGATGCAATGAAGGTACATGAGGCAATCCAGCCCCTTCCTGTTCGCGTCGGCCGTAGCCCGAGGTCCTGCGGACATCGCTGTCGCTACCATCTGGGCGATTTACATAGTCAGCCGCGACCGTCGGCTCGCTTCGCCGTGCGTTCGACGATCAGCCTCGCGTGCTGCACTTGCTCAAAGCCGGAATGCGGGCTTGAACGGCGTTCGATCGACGTCCGCGGCGCCTCCGATCTCGACGGTTCGGTGCAAGTATCCGGTGAGCGCAGCAGGGGCGGCTATCGTCAGGCCACGCGGCTGACGGCGGGAGCGATGGGCTTCCAGTTCCACGGGAGCAGTTCGTCGAGACGCGAGGCCGGATGCCCGGCGATGCGGGCGAGCACGTCGGCGAGCCAAGCCTGCGGATCGATATCGTTAAGCTTGCAGGTGACGATCAGGCTGTACATGGTAGCCGCGCCCCTCCAGCCGCATCTATGCGCCGAAGTAACCGTGCTACGATTTCTCCACCGGCATCCTCCTGGCAGAAGTGTCCGGCCTGCTCGATCTCATCGAACGTCGCCCCGGGGATCATCTTGGCCCACTGGGCGCCCCATTTCGGCGTGAAGACGGGGTCCGCAGCACCAAAAATGATATGGGCCGGCTTCTGCCACTGCTTGAGGGCCTCGAATGCCTGGGCCTGTCGCGCGGCTCCACCGGCTTCCGGCTCTGCAAATGGAAGGCACCAGGGAAATCGGCGGGCTCCTGCCTTCGCCGGAATGCTTCCCGTGAACGGAAGTTCGTAGGCATTCTCCAACGCGTCAGGATCGACGATGGGGCGGGCCAAAGAGCGACGGACTATTGCACCGACGGGCAAGTTATGCCGGGTCCAGGCAAGCCAGTAGCGATTGGTCGCCGCGTCCCGCCAAGCACGGGCCCCTTTCGAATACTCATAGCCGTCGTGGTGCAACCAAGTGTTGAGGATGGCGAGGCGTGAGACACGATCCGGCATCGCAACGGCATTGATGAGACCAATCGGTCCGCCCCAGTCCTGCACGACAACGGTCATATCTCGCAAATCGAGACGTTCGATGAGGCCAGCAAGCCGTTCCACATGGCGCTCGGTGACGTACCAGTTGTCGTTGGTGACCTTGTCGCTGCGCCCAAAACCGATGTGGTCTGGGGCGACACACCGATACCCGGCAGCAAGAAGCGGTGGAATCATCTTCCGGTAGAGATAGCTCCAAGTCGGCTCGCCATGAACCAGAAGCATTACTGGCGCCTCGCGTGGGCCTTCGTCGACGTAGTGTGTCCGCAGACCATCCCACTCGAGATAATTTGGTTCAAATGGGAAATCTGAGAGGGCCGCAAATACAGTGTCCGGCGTCCGATAGACATCAACCATCGAGATGTTCCTTTTCGAAGCGCGCGGGCAGTCCGGCGGGGCCGTCACTCCGTCAGCCAATGCAAGTCATTCGCAATCTACCGAACGACCACCGCCAAGCGAGATTCGAACCTTCGTTTGCGAACGCTCTGCTGTCCATCCCCAAACGACAAATCTGTCATCAAGTCGATTCCTGACGTTCGATTGCGCGCAATTTCGGCGCCCAAGGGTGGCTGCCCCTTGCCCCCGATGTCAGCTGACTGGAGTCGAGCGGTCAATCTGGCTCACTGATCTCTCGACTGATCAATCGAGCAAGCGGGTCTCGCGCTTGCCCATATGGAGGTCGATAATGCACCGTGCATGCCGCAACTGCTTAGTTCCGAAAGGGGTCAACATGCGCGATCCGAGGGCTGCCTGTCGATCAACGCGATAGGGTCGAAAGCGGCCGCCAGATGCATGAATTCGCTGAAAGCATGATGCGTTGCAGCGATTTTCGGCGCGACAACTACCGTATCTCGGTGCCCGGAAAGCACAGGCCATCTGATGATCTGTGCTTGCGTGCGGCCGGTCTTGGCCCATCTCGACTCCGCCCCAACCGTCGGTCCCGGACCACCGCGTCGATTGAGATGATCACCAGCACCACCGCCCTTCCAGCGCGCGACCATCCGAGTGTCCGCTGCCGGAGGTGGAGCGACGGGATTGATGCAATCGTCTCTGGGCTGATCTTATTTGGGCCGCCACGTCCTGAATCTCTGCACAGCCGCCGTCAAGCGATTGAGGCCACTCGCTTTTGACCCGGAGCAACATGAGACGTTGGCGGATCTTCCTCCTGCCTCAGTAGTCCGCTTTCATTGGCACCAACACTAAGTTCTCCAAGAAACCCCAGGCCACTGTAGCGCGGCTGCTTATTCGGCTGGCAACCTGGACGAAATAGCGGTGGTGGGCCGTTTCGAGGTCATTCTATCGAAGGAAAGCCAATCGGCCTGAGATGGCGACTGCAAACGAAAAGGCTAAATTTGCGCTTCAGGTATTTCACCAGCCCTGCGGAACCGGGCGCTGATAAACTCCTCGAACGATTTGTCATAGGTAAGCGTTTGGTTCCCTTCACTGCGATGAAGCGGATTGTTCCACCATTCTCGATAGGCAGCCTTTGCGCAATACTGGTCGATGTACTCGACCCATCCCTGCCACTGCACTTTTCTCTGTTCGCCGGAAGCGTCTTGGTACGCCAGAAAATCGCGCTCAAACATGTTCGTGAGTAGGTCGAAAATTATATACTGTTGAACGCGCTCCTCATCACTCATCTCGCGCTTCGCCGTGTCAAACCATGTCACATTTAAATTCGGATAATTAACAATAAGTTTGTTGAAATCCACAAATGCGGCGTCCACGATTCTATAGATTCCGTCCCGGCGCGCAATCTTCTCTCGGCGGCTATTCCTGAAGTATTGAAAAATAAAAGCGGGAACGCCGAGTATCGTTACAATGTAAGATGCCGCTTGGAAGCCGTGAACATGGGCACCGAGCCATCCCAAGAGTTGCTCGAACATACTTTCACCTCAGAGGAAGTGCTACGATTGATCTATGGTCACGTTGGAGCTGGTCATGGCAACATCGAACGTTGACGTCACACCTCTCGCAGTCGAGCACGCAAATCAACTCGATGTGCTGCGTCGCGCCTATGCCGAGGAGATGAAAGGGCCAGGATCGAACTGCGTTTCGTTCGCTGAGAGCCTTCTGCAGAGTCCAAATATCGTGGTTCTCGGCGCATTTGAAGGGCTTGAGCTTCTCGGGTTTGCAGTAGCATTCGAACTCCCTGAGGCCATCTTCTGCCGTACTTGCGGTCACCTCGACGATCTTTTTGTGACTCCGGCTAGGCGCGGCGCGGGGATCGGCGGGAAACTGATTGAAAGGCTAGTGGCGATCGGTCGAGACAGACATTGGTCTCATCTGAGATGGCTAGCGCCTGCTCGAGATGCTCCGAGTGTCGCCTTGTACGGTCGTATTGCTGAAGCAGCAGAATGGCAGAGTTTTGTCATAAGGTTAGACAAAGAGTTCAGGCTTTAACGCTGCAGTATCTGTCCCCCGATGCTTAGTGCAAACATGTCCGCTCATCCTCCGTCCTCCCCAGCGGGCTATCCTACCGAACATCTGCCGTTCGGCAAGGGTCACCACGCCAACTGCTCGACTTCCGTTGCTGGCCCGTCGCGCCGGCAGCCCGAAGCCCGGTCTCGGAGTACCGCGTCGGCGGAGATTGGATTCCCGGGACTGACGGTTCTCGCCACCCGAATCCGATGATGTCCGTTGATTGGGGTATCGCGAAAGAGGATCAATGCCAATCCTTGGACGGATCACCGACCGCGACCGAGGTCGGCTTCTCTGCCCAGCGACGCAGGTTCCACCATAACTCCGTAACGGTAAGCCTAACCGGTTCGAACCTCACCCCCCAAGGGAAGTAGGCTTGAGCGGCGGCGGGACACTGTTGGGTATTTCCCCTTATTCGGGAGGAGCGCCGGCTCGAGGCAATCGGAAATTGGGCACCGACGCGCTCAGGCCTTCTCTATAGCGCCGCCCGCATCTACCCAACCCTTGAAACCTCCGAGATTGCGGACGTTCTCGTAGCCCATGTCCTTGAGCGTCTTCAAAACCAGTGCCGAGCGACCGCCCGAGGCACAATAGGCAACCACCGTCTTGGCCCTATCGAATGCAGCATCGTGGAGCGGTGAAGCGGGGTCGGCTCGAAACTCGACGAGACCACGCGGAAGGGCGAGCGCACCAGGCACCTTTCCGGAGGTCGCTACCTCATTGGGCTCCCTGACATCGAGGAATACGACATCCGCCCGGCCGACTAGTCCCTTTGCCTCTTCGGGCGTGATTTTGGGAACGGCAGCGTGGGCTTCCTCCAGCATCTGCTGCACTGTGCGCATGTTCCAGCATCTCCTTGTATCGCCGTCCCGGCCACTGTCGACTTTGACTGACATTCCCCAACCAGTCTTGAGCCCCCGAGGCTATGCTCTTGTGCGGGCTTGGGCAACGGGCTTTCGATGTTGCGGACGTACCACCAACTTGCAGGCGGACTGTGTATCTGATCGTCAGCATCTGCATGCGACTGTTTATAGCCCTTAAGTTCAGCTCCGCATTCAATGATGCTGTTCTCCCCTTTCGCATAGGCTTGAGACCACCGCGCGCCCTGACCATCGGTGTCTGAGCCACGGCCGGAGCCCGGCCAAGGGGTGTCCCCAACATCGGTCCTCCGCTGACGCTCCGGCTGCGATGCCGGGGGAGACCCCTCCCCTGTGACCGTTCTCCTCAAGGCCGACGGCTCCTTGCGCCACCGACAGGCCGCAACGGGTGTGGCCTCGAAACCAAGCAGGAGAACGTCCTCATGACCAGCCGATCAAGCCGCAATCCGCACACGCATGCCATCCCCAACCGGGAGGCTTTCAAATGAGCCTCACCCCGCAAGCCCTCAAATTCGTGGCAAGTCTTTGCCCTCATGCCTTCTCCGGCGTCGACGATGAGCAACTCGGCGACATCCTCGATGCCTGGTTGGCCGACCAGTTCGCCCTCGAAGATCACGTCCATATCCACAGCTGGGATGACGCAGAACGGGGAGACGATCGATGAACCATCGTCTCTACACCGTCACCCTCGCCGATCTCGGCACCTATGAGGTCACCGTCGCCGCTGCCGATCCGAAGGAAGCCGCTGCCATCGCCAAGGGCGTCCTGTTCGAGGAAGCGACGCAACTGACGCCCGGCATAAGCATCGTGAAGCGCGAGGCCGAAGCCAGGGCCGAGCCTGCTGCCGAGCAGCCCATCCGGCAATTCGATGTGATGGGGAGCTACACGGTCGAGTTCGTCATCCGGGTGCCCGCTTTCAATGCCGAGGACGCTGAGCGCCATGCCCGGCGGCTCTACGAAGCCGAGCCGTTCCCCTGGGAGCACACTGTCGGTGACGATCGTGTCCGATGGCATTCGGCCCGGGAGGTGCAGTCATGAGCACCAAGGACCTTCGCGTTGCCCGAGCAGGCATGATCCTGGAGCGCTACGGTTTCCTGAGTGCGAGCGAGCCTCCAAGCGTAGCCATTCCCGCCCTCGTTGCCGAGTTAGGCCACTACTGCCGCGCGCACGACCTGCCCTACTTCGACCTGATCGCCCGGGGCCTTGGCCTCTGGCGCTGCAACATCACTGCCCCGGAAAGCCTTGACCCGCTGCCCGAGGTCACCATCCACATCCAAGAAAGCAAGACCCATGGCTAAGACCTTCACCACCAAATACTGGGTGCTCGGCGTCGGCTACCCGGCGATCAACCTGGAGTTCATCACTCTGCACCGCAGGCTTCATATCTCGGCCCTCGATCAGGGCCGAACGTTGCAGGACCTCGTGCGCGAGGCACTAACAGACCTTGTCGCCAACGATGATGCGAAGTTGCCCGACGAACGGGAGGTTGGAGCATGAGCCCTTCCGTTCGCGACACTCTCGGCCTCGTCTGCCCATCCTGCGGCAGCGATGCCCACCTGCAGATCATGGTTTCGCTCTGGGCAGACCTGGACGACGCCGGCCCCAATCCCGGCGATCACTATGAGTGGGACGACCGCTCCGCCTGCCGCTGCTCGGAATGTCTCTTCGACGCGGAGGTCAGGATTTTTCGCGTCCCGCCCGAGCCTTCGTTGCTGAAATCGTTCGAAATCCGCTTCAGCGAGACCGATACCTACGCGACCACGGTCCAGGCCCTGGACGAGGAGACCGCACTTTCCATCGGACGGGCGCTCCTCGATCTCAACGGGCCAAACACGCCGTTCGACGTGGTCCGCAACGAGCGGTCGGAGATGGATGTATGGGAGGTGCAATCATGAGCCTGCATCTTCCTTCCAAGTCATTCCGTGACAGCTATGTCTGGCGCGGTGGCTCGCTCGATGGGGCGGCGGCTCCGCGCTCCTCGGGCCCCTTTCCCTTCGGCCGGGATGGCCGCGTGCATCCGTCACGGGCCCGGTGGGAGTTTTATCCGACCCCGCCGGAGGCAACCCGGGCGCTGCTCTCGGTCGAGTCCTTTGACGGCCGCATCTGGGAGCCCGCCTGCGGTCTCGGGCACATCTCCAAGGTCCTGGAAGGCTCCGGCTATGACGTCGTCTCCACAGATCTCATCGAACGGGGTTTCGGTCTGGGCGGCGTGGACTTTCTTCAGGAAGCGAAGCCCAGGGCCAAGCACATCGTGACCAACCCGCCGTATGGCCGGGGGTTGGGTGACGCGTTCGTGCGGAAGGCCCTGGCGCTGACAAGCGAAACCGGTGGCAGTGTTGCCATGCTGCTGAACCTCGCCTCGCTCTGCCATCCAACCCGGCATGACCTTTGGGTCCAGAACCCGCCCGCCGTCATCTACGCGTTGGACGAGTTGGTCTGCTGGCCCGAGGGACGCCCCGAACTGGCCCGCTCAACGACTGCGACGCATCGCTATTGCTGGGTGGTGTGGAAAGCAGGCAACGCCACAACAACGCAGTTCGCCTGGCTTCGCGTAGCTAACTTTCGTGATCCGTTCCCCGACTCTTGAGGGGTGATCAGACGTCGGAATCCCGAGGCAATGTTAGCTAAATGTTAGCTATGGGATTTTCAAGAAACGCCTGAACGCGTCTAACTTATTGATTTAAATGGTGCCGCAAGAGGGACTCGAACCCCCCCCGCATTACGAATGCGATGCTCTACCAGCTGAGCTATTGCGGCAACCGACTGCCCCCGCGCCCGAGGCGTGTGGCCGTGTCGGAAGGCTTGCTTACAAGCATTTTTCGTCCGAGGCAAGCGACCTTGCATCGTGTCGCGCATCGCCGCGGCGGGTGTTTGATAACCGTCTGGCGTGGCTTGAAAAAACAGGGCCCCGGCGGGCAGGCCAGCCGGGGCGAAGCAACGTCTTCTTCGATCTCGCAATCGCTGCTGTGCGTCTTCAGCGAGCGCTGCGGTGGTCAGGCGCCATGCCGGGCTACATGCATGGCGCGGCGCACGGTCATTTGGGCGCCAGGATCATGATCATCTGGTTACGGCCCTCGAACTTGGGCTCGAACTCGACTTTCGCGATCCCCTCGGTGTCTGCCTTGACCCGCTGCAGGACTTCCATGCCAAGGTGCGTGTGCGCCATCTCGCGTCCGCGGAAGCGAAGCGTGACCTTGACCTTGTCGCCTTCCTCGAAGAAGCGCGCCATCGCCTTGAGCTTGGTCTGATAATCGTGGTCGTCGATGCCAGGGCGCATCTTGACTTCTTTGATTTCAATTACTTTTTGTTTCTTCCGAGCTTCGGCAGCCTTCTTCTGCTCCTGGTACTTGAACTTGCCGAAGTCCATGATCTTGCAGACAGGCGGCTGCGCATCGGGCGAAATCTCGACGAGATCAAGGCCCGCTTCGACGGCTCGGCTCGCCGCCTCGAGTTTGGGAACGACACCAAGATTTTGGCCGTTCTCGTCGATCAGCCGAACCTCTCTGACCCTGATCTGCTCGTTGATCCGGGGGCCAGTCTGCTCGCGCTCAGGCGCAAGCCGCATTGGACGACGTATGTTCGCTCTCCTTGAGTTGTTGTGCCGGGTAACAGGTTGCGTGGCGATACAGCACGCATCGAACGCCTATACAGCGCCATTCCCCGGAAAAGCCCCAGCGGCATGGCGACGCATAACTGCTAGAAGTTGGCAATTTGCCTTCCGAAGTCAAGCGGCAGGATGCGTCCCGGCCCCGAAGTCGCGCATATTTGTTGCGGAATCGAAGGCCGCGCCCAGTCCCGCGCCCAGCAAGGTGTCGTAGACGGCGAGGGTCTCGCGCTTCATCTTCTCCAGCGAGAAATGGTTCGCGACGTGGCTGGCGGCGCGTCCCTCGCGGGCCTTGCGCTCGGCATCGGGCAACGCCAATGCGGCGCCGAGCGCCTCGGCCAGCGCCTGGGCGTCGCCCGGGGGGACGAGCCATCCGGTCGCCGCATCGGGCGCGACGGCCGGCTCTGCCAACACCGTCTCGGGGGGCGCGCCGATGCGGGTCGCGATGACGGGGCAGCCCATCGCCTGCGCTTCCGTCGCCGTGCGTCCGAAGGCCTCCGGCTCCGTCGATGCGATCACCGTGACGCGCGCGGCGACGAATGCGGCGGCGATGTCCTCCACGTGGCCCACCAGCCGCACCGTCCCGTCCAGGCCGAGCGCGTGGATGCGGGTGCGCAGCCCGTCCGCGTAGCCGTCGCGTCCCTGGGCGTCGCCGGCGAGGATCACGACCGCGTTTGCGAGCCGGCCCTGCTGGCGGAGCCGTGCTGCCGCCTCGATGAGGACGGCCTGCCCCTTCCAGCTGGTCAGCCGGGCGGCCTGCAGAACCAGCGGCACATCCGGCGTCACGCCCCAGGCCTCGCGCAGCTTCGCCACCCGTTCGGGTGCGACGGCATCTGGTCGGTAGCGGTGCAGGTCGACGCCGCGATGGATGACGCGCACCTTGTCTTCGGGCGTGCCATAGCGAGCCCGGACGAGGTTGCCCGTATAGCCGGAGTTGGCGATCACGAGATCGGCGCGGGCCATCACGCTGTTGTAGAGCCGCTTCAACTGCCCGTTCTCGCCATAGGCGCCGTGATAGGTGGTCACGAACGGGACTTTCGCACGCCGTGCCGCGATCAGTGCGCTCCAGGCCGGGGCGCGGCTGCGGGCGTGAACGAGGTCGATGCCTTCGCGCCCGATCAGGGCGACGAGAGCCCGCGCATTGGTGAGGATGCGGACGGGGTTCTTGGTTCCGGCGGGAAAAGTCACGAGTTCGCCGCCGGCCTCCGTGACCTTGCCGGCGAGGCGTCCGCCCTCCGTCGCCACTAGAGCACGCCCGCCCGCGCGCACGATCGCCTCGGTAATCTCGATCGCGGACAGTTCCGCACCGCCGGTGTCGAGGCGGGGAATGATTTGCAGTATGGTGGCCCTTGGCTTCGCCACGCCCGATCCTTCCCTTACAACTCGAGGCACCCTTAGGATGACCCTGGTTGATCCGCAATTCCTGGCTGTCGGCTCCGGCGCGGCGCAGCGCCGCATCGCCTATCTCCTGGGCGAGGGCGCGCTTGCCGATGCCCCGGGGCTCGTCTGGCTGCCAGGCTTCCGTTCGGAGATGACGAGCACGAAGGCCAGCGATCTGGCCGCGTTCGCCGGCGAACTCGGTGTCGCCATGACACGTTTCGACTATTCGGGCCACGGGCAATCGGGCGGCGACTTCCTCGAGGGCACGATCGGGAGATGGCTCGAGGAGACGCGCGCGGTCTTCCAGGCCCTCACCCGCGGCCCCCAGATCGTCGTCGGGTCCAGCATGGGCGGCTATCTTGCGCTCCTGTTGCTGCGGGCGCTGCTGCGCGAGGCCCCCGGCGATGCGGGGCGCATCAAGGCCATGGTCCTGATTGCGCCCGCCTGGGACATGACCGATCGCCTGATGCCGGACCGTCTTTCGGATGCCGATCGCCGGGAGCTGATGGAGAGAGGCGTCTACATGCGTCCCTCGCGCTATGGCGATGGCCCCTATCCGATCACGCGCCGGCTGATCGAGGAGGGGCAGAACCATCTCATCGGCAGCGCCGCGTTCGACCCTGGCCGCCCTATTCATATCCTGCATGGTCTGGAAGATCCGGACGTGCCGTGGGAACACACGCTCGATCTCGTCTCGCACCTCACCGGGGACTGGACGAAGGTTTCGGCCGTCCCTGACGGCGAGCATCGCCTGTCGCGGCCGCAGGATCTCGCACTGCTGCGCTCGATCATCGGGGAATATCTGCCGCTGCTGCGCGCATAGCGACCTGCGGGCGCCGTTGAGCATGGCGCTGCGGCGGCGCCCACGCACCGCTGCCGCCGTGTGCTGCCGCGCCCGTCGCATGCTGGACCGCGAAGGGTCCGGACAGCCGCGCTCCACGCGGCTTCCGGGAAACCGAGGATGGGGTGAGGCGCGTGGACCGGGAAACCGGCGGGGATGGAGCGCACCGGGCGTGTCGGGCTGGAAACCGAGAGGATGGGGCGCTGCTTTCGCGGGACGGGAGCGAGGTGGGGCGGGCTGCAAGAGACAGGGGTTACTGGAAACGGTCGATCATGTACTCCTGCCAGCGCTTCTCGCCGACGAGGCAATCGACGTGGCCGATGCCCGGTGGGGCCTGCGTGCGCATGAACCGTGGCGCGGGCTGCGGCGTGCGGCCCGAGATCTCCAGGATCAGCTTCTTGCGGATCGCGGTGGCGAACTCCGATTTGTCGCGGACGGGGAGGGAGAACGCGCCGGGCCCGCCGATCACGCATTCCGCGTAGTAGGCGTCGAGGTTCGGGATATCGAAACCCGAAAATTCGCCGCCGCTCTTCAGCAGCAGCGGCAAGCCGTTGACGACGATGCCCGCGCCGAGCGCCAGATCGCGCGATTCGCGCACAGGGCGGCCGGAATTGTTCGGGCCGTCGCCGGACACGTCGATGACCCGGCGCTGCGCCCTGTAGGGGGCCGTTGCGAGCGTGCGGGCGGCGTAGTCCAGCGCGCCGGAAATCGAGGTGCGACGATGCCGGGAGATGGGTCTGGCAGCCAGGGCGTCCGCGAAGGCCTGGGCCGCAGCGGGGCCATCGAGCATGGTCCAGGGCACGACGGTCTTCTGGATTTCGACGCCCGCCCACTCCACATAGGTCACGGCGATCCGCCCGAGGAGGCCGCTGCCGATGGCGTTCCACACAGCCGGATCGCGGAAGGCGCCGACATAACCGTCGCGCTGGAGCTGCTGCTCTTCGAGATCCATCGACAATGAAATATCGACAGTGAGCACAAGGGCGAGGTCGACCTCGACAGGGGTGGTGCGCGTCTGGGCGGGGGCTTGAGAGGAATAGAGCGACATCGCGCAAACGAACGCCGACGATAGACTGGAAATTCGCAATCCGTAGCCCATCTGCCAAGTCTCACATGTTGCACAAGTCCACAGGCCGGTTGGCAAACGCGATCCACAGGGAATTGCCACAAAATCGCGTGAAGCCCAACGGTTCCCCCAGCCGCGACGACCGGAGGACTGGAGAATCGCCAAGCATCGGCGGTAGATAGCCCGGAGCAAGGGAGAGACTATGGCAAGTGAGCTTCACAGCGCGATGTCCGATGCGGCCGCAGCCGCAATCGAAGCTGCCGCGCGCACCCTCGAGATCGAGGCAGAGGGGCTGGCTGCCCTGCGTGGGCTGCTGAACGACGGGTTGGGCGCGCCCTTCGCGAAGGCCGTGGACCTGCTGCGCGGGGCCAAGGGCCGTGTCATCGTCACCGGCATCGGCAAGTCCGGCCACATCGGCCAGAAGATCGCGGCGACGTTCGCGTCGACCGGAACGCCGTCCTTCTTCGTGCATCCCTCCGAGGCGGCGCACGGCGATCTCGGGATGATCATGCGTGACGATGCCATTCTGGCGCTGTCGTGGTCGGGCGAAACGGTGGAGCTGACGGGCATCATCACCTATTCGCGGCGCTTTGCCGTGCCGCTGATCGCGATCACGGCCGGTGGCAATTCGGCGCTGGGCCGCGCGGCCGACGTGGTGCTCGAGCTGCCGCGCGCCAAGGAAGCCTGCCCGCACGGCCTTGCCCCCACCACCTCGACGACGATGCAACTGGCGCTGGGGGATTGCCTCGCCATCGCCCTGCTCGAAGCCAAAGGCTTCACCGCACACGATTTCAAGGTCTTCCATCCCGGCGGATCCCTTGGCGCGCAGCTCAAGCTCGTCGGCGACCTGATGCACAAGGGCGATGCCCTGCCGCTCGTGGCCACGGACACGGCCATGAGCGACGTGATCGTGACCATGACCGCCAAGAGCTTCGGCTGCGTGGGCGTGGTCGATCCGAGCGGCCGGCTGGTCGGCATGATCACGGACGGCGACTTGCGCCGGCACATGGGCGACGGCCTGCTTTCGGCCGACGCCTCGCGGATCATGACCCGCGGCCCCAACACGTTGAACCCACAGATGCTGGCGTCTGCCGCACTCGAGCAGATCAACGGCCTGAAGCGTACACAGATGTTCGTGGTGGAGGATGGCCGCCCCGTGGGTATCGTCCACGTCCACGACCTGATCCGCGCCGGCGTGGTCTAGTGTAGCGCATCTGACGTTTGGTACCCGCCAGCGGCTGGGTCGTCGACCAAACGTCAGATGTAAAAGCTACACTAGAAACAATTGGTTCCTAGTGTTCCCTTTGGTTCCGACATTTGCACGCGGACGAACTGCAAGGGATGCAAATGTCGGAACCGGAACAGCATACCGACCCCATTCGTCCCGGAGGCGTCCGGCAGGCGCGGGCCCGGCTTCACTTTGCCGCGCTGAGCTACTAGTGTAGCGCATCAGACGTTTGGTACCCACTCGCGGCTTGGCTCGTGACCAAACGTCTGATGCAAGAGCTACACTAGAAACATATAGCTACTAGTGTTCCTTCTGGCTCCGACAATTGCTCCAGAGTACGATGCACGGGGAACCAAGTGTCGGAGCCGGAACACTAGTGTGTCGCCTCCCGATGTAACGAGGCGCGCGATGGAAGCCGGGAGCGAAGAGCGTGACAATCAAGGATGGTGTCGTCGCCGCGATCGGCAATACGCCGCTGATCAAGCTGAAGCGCGCCTCGGAGGCGACCGGCTGCACGATTCTCGGCAAGGCCGAGTTCATGAACCCAGGTCAGTCCGTCAAGGATCGGGCTGCACTCTATATCATCAAGGATGCCGTCAAGCGCGGCCTCCTGAAGCCCGGCGGCACCATCGTGGAGGGCACGGCGGGGAACACGGGCATCGGATTGGCCGTGGTCGGCAATGCGCTGGGCTTCAAGACGGTCATCGTCATTCCCGAAACGCAGAGCCAGGAGAAGAAGGACACGCTGCGGCTGCTCGGCGCCCAGCTCGTCGAGGTGCCCGCGGTCGCCTACAAGAACCCCAACAACTACGTGAAATACTCCGCTCGTCTCGCCGAGGCACTCGCCGAGAGCGAGGCCAACGGCGCCATCTGGGCGAACCAGTTCGACAACGTCGCCAACCGCGAAGCCCATATCGTGACGACTGCGGAAGAGATCTGGTCGCAGACCCAGGGCGCGGTGGACGGCTTTCGTCTCGGCCGTGGGCTCGGGGGCACGCTGGCAGGCGTCTCGATGGGGCTGAAGGCCCGCAATCGCGATATCCAGATCGCGCTCGCCGATCCGCCGGGCGCTGCGCTCCATTCCTACTACACCACGGGAGAGCTCAAGGCCGAGGGATCGTCGATCACCGAGGGCATCGGCCAGGGCCGCATCACCAAGAACCTCGAGGGCGCGGTCGTCGATCATTCCTATCTGGTGCCAGACGCCGACATGGCGCGCATCGTCTTCGACCTTCTCGCGGAGGAGGGGCTATGCCTGGGCACGTCGTCGGGCGTCAACGTGGCTGGGGCGATCGCGCTCGCCAAGGAACTGGGGCCAGGCAAGACGATCGTCACCGTGCTGTGCGATCATGGCACGCGCTACCAGTCGAAGCTCTTCAATCCGGTCTTCCTGCGCGAAAAGGGGCTGCCCGTGCCGTCGTGGCTCGATACGCCGCCGCCCGCGCCGCCTAGCGTCTTCGTCGATCCCGAGAAAGCCTGACCTGATGACCGAGCAGCTCTACCGTTCCGACGCCTACCTGCGCGAGGCGCCAGCAACCGTGCTGGCCATCAACGAACGCGGCGGCATCGTGCTCGACAAGACGAATTTCTATGCGTCGGCCGGTGGCCAGCCCGGCGACCGCGGGGCGCTGCGGTTCGCCGACGGGGAATGCCCGATCCTCACCACCGTCTACGACGCCGACAAGGCCACGATCGTCCACGTTCCGGCCGAGGGGGCGACACCCCCCGCTGCCGGCAGCACCGTGACGGCCGTCCTCGACTGGGAGCAGCGCCACAAGTACATGCGCATGCACACGGCGCTGCATCTCGTGTGCAGCCTGGTGAAATTCCCCGTCACCGGCGGCCAGATCGGGGCGGAGGAAGGCCGGCTCGACTTCGATATCGAGGACGCCTCCGCCGTCGACAAGGACAAGCTGACGGCCGACCTGAACGCGCTCGTGGCGGCTGATCATCCCGTGGGCGAACGCTGGATCACCGATGCGGAGCTGGAGGCCAATCCTGGTCTCGTGCGCACGATGTCGGTGAAGCCGCCGATGGGCTCGGGCCGTGTCCGCCTCGTCATGATCGGCGAGAACGGCTCGGTGGACCTGCAGCCGTGCGGCGGCACGCATGTCAGGCGCACGGGGGAGATCGGCCCGCTCGCCGTTTCCAAGATCGAGAAGAAGGGCAAGATCAACCGGCGCATCCGCGTCGTGTTCGCCTGACGGGCCGCCTCTTCGGCCGTTCAAAGCCAAGCAATCCAATAGGAAACCGACCGCATGACCTCGTCGAAGTGGACCGTCTCCACCGAATGGCTCGCTGCCAACCTGAAGGCTGAGAACGTCGTCGTCGTCGACGGCTCCAAGCATCTGCCCACCACAGGCCGCGACGCGCGCAAGGAATTCGAGGCGGAGCACATCGAGGGCGCCCAGTATTTCGACATCGACGCCATCGCCGACAAGTCGAACCCGCTGCCGCACATGCTGCCGTCGGCCGAGCAGTTCGCCGCGCAGGTCGGTCAGATGGGCATCGGCAACGACACTCACGTCGTCGTATACGACAGCGAGGGCATGTACTCGGCAGGGCGCGTGTGGTGGATGTTCCGCACCATGGGGCACGAGACCGTGTCGGTGGTGAACGGGGGCCTCAAGAAGTGGAAGGCGGAAGGCCGTGCGGTGACCGGCGCGCCGACGCTGGCGCCGGCTGCAAGATCCTTCAAGGCCACCTTCAACCCGGCCCGCGTGCGTGATGCCGCACAGGTGAAGGCGCTCATCGGCGACAATACCGTGCAGATCATCGATGCGCGGGCGGCCGCCCGTTTCGCAGGCACGGTGCCCGAGCCGCGCGCCGGCCTGCGCTCGGGCCACATCCCCTCTTCGCTGAGCCTGCCCTTCACGACGCTGCTCAATGCCGACGGGACGTTGAAGAGCGAAGCCGAGCTGCGCGCCATCTTCGAGGCGGCCGGCGTCGATGTCACGCGCCCGGCCGTTGCGAGCTGCGGCTCCGGCGTGACGGCGGGTGCCATCGCCTTCGCGCTGGCCCAGGTCGGCCAGACCGATGCCGCCGTCTACGACGGCTCCTGGTCGGAGTGGGGGGCGCGCACGGACCTGCCGATCGAAACGGGCAGCAACTGAGGCGCACGAGGCCGCGGGGAGCGGTGAGCGCCGCTCCCGATCGTGCTCACCACGCATTCTGCAATCGCACGCGATGGCCGAAGCGGCGCTGGTCGGCCAGCCCGACCGGCCTGGCGATGCTCGGGCTCCTGCTGCGCACGAGCCGCAGCGCGCTGACGCTTTGGCGCACGGCCCGTTCGCTGCGGTCGCGGACGGCGACCGGTCCGGCGAGGGCCAGCACACGTGCGATCTCGGGTTCGCGGATGCCGAGGGCATCCAGGTGCGTCACGGTATTGACGAGGTAGTCCAGGTTGTTGCCGGACAGTCCGCGGGTTCCGCGCACGATCTCGGCCTGCTGGGCGACGCTGAAGCCGGACGCATAGGCGGGATGGCGCCGCTCCGCGATATAGGCGAGCGCGCGGGCATGGCGGGGGCCGTCGGCCGTTTCAACGACGATGGCCACGCGCGCTGCCCGGTAGACACCGTAGATCAGCTCGCGCTCCTGGAGATAGGCCACGGTGCGGGCGACCGTGTCGGGCGCCAGGCGATAGGCGATGCCGTGGCAGCTCAGGCCGCGGTCGAGCCCCAGCACGAGACCGGGACGTGCCGGCGTGCCGCGATGATGGGTGGAGCGGATGCACAAGGCGCGGTGGTATCCGGGAAGCGTCGCCCGGGTCCTCTCGACGAAGGGAAAGTCCGGGCGCCACATCAGCGAGCCGTAGCCGAAGACCCAGAAGTCCGGCATTGCACCGCGCGCGGGTGCCTCCGCCCCGTTCATGGCGTGGCCCCGCGGCTCAATCTTTCTTCGACGGCGCACCGGCGGTCGGCGTGCGCCCGAAGTTGGGGGCCGCCGAATCCTGGCCCGCCTGGATGATGCTGCGGCGAATGCCCCGTGCCTCCGTGAAGAGACGGAACAGTTCGTCGCCGTCGCCATAGCGGATCGATCGCTGCAGGTGGACGAGATCTTCCGTGAAGCGGCCGAGCATCTCGAGCACGGCCTCGCGATTGTTGAGGAATACGTCGCGCCACATGGTCGGATCGGAGGCCGCGATGCGCGTGAAGTCGCGGAAGCCGCCGGCGGAGAACTTGATCACCTCGCTGTCGGTGACCCGCCCCAGATGCGCGGCGGTGTTGACGATGTTGAACGCGATCAGATGCGGCACGTGGCTGGTGATGCCCAGCACGAGGTCGTGATGATCCACCTCCATCGTCTCGACGTTCGAGCCGAGTGCCTGCCAGTAGGCCTTGAGCTTTGCGACGGCGGCTGGGTCGCTGCCCGGCAGGGGCGTGATGATGCACCAGCGGTTGTCGAACAGCTCCGCGAAACCCGATTCGGGGCCCGAATGCTCGGTGCCGGCAATCGGGTGGCCCGGAATGAAGTGCACGCCCTCGGGAACGTGGGGGGCGACGTCGCGGACGATGGCGCCTTTCACCGAGCCGACGTCGGTCAGGATGGTGCCCGGTGCCAGATGCGGGCCGATCTCCTTCGCCACCGCGCCGCAGGCGCCGACCGGCACGCACAGAATAACGAGATCGGCGCCCTTCACCGCTTCCGCCGCCGAGGCATAGGCGGCATCGACGAGGCCCAGGCGCAACGCCGTTTCGCGCGTCGCCGCCGTCTTGGCGGCGCCGACGATGCTGCGTGCGAGGCCCGCGCGCCGGGTCGCGTGGCTGATCGAGGAGCCGATCAGCCCGAGGCCGATCAGCGCGATCCGCTCGAACATCGGTTCAGCCATCACCGCGTGCCTTTCTGGAATTCCGCGAGTGCGGCGACCACGGCGCGGTTTTCGTCCGCCGTGCCGATCGTCATGCGCAACGCGTTCGGCAGGCCGTAGCCGGCCACGCGACGCATGATGATGCCGCGCGACTTCAGGAACTGGTCGGCCGCGATCGCACCCTTGGCTTCGTCCTCGGGGAAATGGATCAGGATGAAGTTGCCGACGCTGGGCGTCACGGTCAGGCCGATCTTCTCCAGCTCCGCCGTGGTCCAGGGCAGCCACTGCTCGTTGTGGGCAATGGATGCCTCGACGTGGGCCTTGTCGGCGATGGCAGCGACACCGGCCGCGATCGAGGGGGCCGTGATGTTGAAGGGTCCGCGGATGCGATTGAGCACGTCGGCGATGTGGCGGGGGCAATAGGCCCAGCCCAGGCGGAGTGCCGCCAGTCCATAGATCTTGGAGAACGTGCGGGTCATCACCGTGTTCTCGCTCGTCGCCACGAGTTCGAGGCCCGCTTCGTAGTCGTTGCGGCGGACGTACTCGGCATAGGCGGAATCGAGCACCAGAAGGATGTCGGAACGCAGCGCCGCATGCAGCCGCTTGACCTCCGAGAAGGGCACGTAGGTGCCCGTCGGATTGTTCGGGTTGTCGAGGAAGACGACCTTCGTGCGTGGCGTGACCGCTTCGAGGATGCGGTCGACGCTCGTGCGATGGTTCTCGCACTTCACGACCACGGGCTTGGCGCCGTTCGACAGGGTCACGATCTTGTAAACGAGGAAGCCGTGCTCCGTGAAAATGGCTTCGTCGCCCTCGCCCAGGTAGGCGTGCGCGAGCAGGTTCAAAAGCTCGTCGGAGCCGCAACCGCACACGATCCGCTCGGGATTGAGGCCGTAGGCGGAGGCGATCGCGTTGCGCAGCGCCGTGGCGCTGCCGTCGGGGTAGCGCTCGAGTTCCTTTGCGACCGTCTCGTAGGCGGCGATGGCCTGCCTGCTCGGACCGAGCGGCGTCTCGTTCGACGAGAGCTTGATGGGCTTCACGCCGCCCGGCACGGTGCTTTCACCGGGGACGTAGGGGGCGATGTCGAGGATGCCGGGCTTCGGGGTCGGAGCCATGGTGGGCTTGGACATGGGTGTTGCCTGAGATTGCCGAAAATAGCGGTGGATTTCGGCCCCTGTGATAGTCGAGCCGCAGCGGAATTGGAACCTGAAAGCGCGTGTGGCGGCGGCGGGCACGCACAACGCGCGATTCGTCCACCGGCAAAGGTGTCTTCGAGGGATTCCGCTTCCCGGCATCGATGGGGGCGCGTTATAGTAAATGGATGCTTCAGGCACGCACCGACATACGTGTTCGCAAAGGAACACAGAAAGACGCCAGCGCCCTCGCGCAGCTCTTCCGGGAGGCGTGGGAGCTTGCCTATCGCGGTATCATTCCGCATCTCCACCTCGAAACGATGATCCGCCGCCGTGACCTGAAATGGTGGCAGAATACGATGCGCGGCGGCGACGGCATGCTCGTGCTGGAGGTGGCCGGGACGGTCGCGGGCTACGTCACGTTCGGTCGGGCGCGTGGGCGCGGCAAGACGCAAGGCGAGATCTACGAACTCTATCTCGCGCCGACCTACCAGGGCCTCGGCTTCGGCGAGCACCTGTTCGAGGCCGCCCGGTATGCCCTGGACGAGCGGCGTTTGAACGGCCTCATCGTCTGGGCGCTCGCCGAGAATACGGCGGCGTGCCAGTTCTACTGGCGCCGTGGCGGGCGCCCCGCCGGCAAGACGACCGATGCCATCGGCGGCGTGAAGCTCGAAAAAGTCAGCTATATCTGGAGCTGAAGCCGGCAAGCCCCATGCTACAGGCTTGACGCTGCACTCGATGGGGCGGGTGCGGCCAACCGCACTTTTCCGCTACCCCTTCGCATCGGATCATCCGCCAGCCACCGTCCATCCCGCGGCGATGGCCTCGTTCTCGCTGCAGAACCAGCGGCCGCCACGCGCCTTGTTCACGCGCACGCGGTCATAGCGGACCTGGCCGGGAACGAGATAGGTGCGCACGCCGCGCGAGACGTGGCCTTTGATCGGGCAGCCATCGGGAGCGCGCTTGCGCGCTTCCGCCCATATGCGGTCCCGCCATTCCGACGGCCGTTCGACGGTGCCTCGCCACAGGCCGGCCTTTGCCGTCTTCGCCTCGCTCTCGATGGAGGCGTAGCGTGCCAGCAGGCCGGATTGGGCGAACACGGCACCGGCCCGCACGAGTGTCGCGCCAACGTCGCTCTGGCGGACATTGCACGTGCCGTCGGCGGCTGCGCCCGCTTCGCCTTCGGTTATCTCGCAGGTGACGTGGCGACCGTTCACGAGGCGGACGAGCGAGGCTACAGCCGCATCGCCACAACGCCACCTGCGTCCATTGGCCTGCCGGCAGATCTGCGCTCGCTCCGGCGGCTCGATGCCGTCGAGACGCACGACGGTGTCACCGATCCGCAGCCGTGCGGCGTCGAGGACGCTGGCGCGTCCTGAAATGGTGCGGGCGCCCGCGAAGGGCAGTCCGACCAGGGAGGCGATGCTGTGGAGCCCTGCGGGCACCGGGGCCATCCGGCTGACGAGCAACCCGGTCATGCCGATGACCATCGTTGCGGCAGCTGCGACGAGGACACGTGGCGATGCAACCCGCGCGATGGCCGACGGCAGGGGCCGCAGGCCGGTCAGGAACGGCAAGGCACCGACGGTCAGCGTGCCGAGGCCCAGGGCCATCGTCGTCAAGGTCTGCTGGTCGAGTGTCTGCACGACACCCGCCCGCACAGCGCTGGCAGCCAGCATCAGGCCGCCGACAGCGCGTAAGACCGGTCCGACCGGTGATTGATGGATGCGGGCCGCCAACGGGCCGGCGTTGCGTGCGAGGCCAGCGCCTGCGGACCGCACGGCGCCGTGCAGCGCGATGCTGAGCCGCCGAAGCGCCTGGCCCGCCCACAGCGCGCCGTGGCGGGCGCCGGTGCCGAGGCTGCGGGCGCCGGCGATCATGGCTGCGCCAGCGGCGCGGCCAGCGGCCCTTGCGCCGTGTGCAGCAGCATCGCTCGCCACGCGCGCGCCTTGTCCCGCTGCATTTCCAGCCGCCTTGAGGCCATCGACGGCGCCGTTCCTGAGTTGCGCCGCCTTGTCACGGCGTGCCTCGCGTCGCAGCTTGATCGTCGTGCGCACGTACTGGTGCCACTCGAAGCCGTCCTTTTGCTTTTTCCACCAGCGCATCGGGACCTCTGCTTGTGTCGCGCCCAGCCGCCGGCGGGGCAAGAAAGTGCCGCAATCGAATCGATTTCGATGGCGACATTCGGTCAGGAATTTGGCAATGCGGGGGCCGTCCTTCAGATCGTTGGACAATCGGGCAGGTCGACCTCGATATGCTGGTCGAACGGGCGCTCATCGAGATTGATGCCGCCGCCCAAGCGGTCGACCACGAGGAAGGCCTGCGGCACTAGCGCAATCAAGGGATGATGCCAGACGCCGCGCGCGTAGCTGCAACCTTGGGATCCCCGGGTCACGAAGGCCCTGAGGTCATCGATGGCAAAGCCGTCGCCAGCTGGCGCGACGACGATGACGAAGGGATCGGGTGTCAGGGGCACGAAGGCCTGGCTGCCGAGGGGATGACGTTCCATCAGATCGAGCCTGACCGGGCGGGGGCGTGGACGGGCCTTGAAGACGCTGATGCCCGCACGCCCGTCCTCCGCAGCGGCATCGACGGTCGCCAGGTCGGTGAAGCGTCGCGCATAGCCCGCGTTGATCGTGACGGGGGCGATGCCGTCGCAATCGATGACATCGCCGAACCGGGCGAAAGCCGCGCGCGTCAAGGGTTCGGCATGGAGGCGGCGTCTGCGTGTCATGGGGCGTCCTGGTGTGGCGTTCGCCGGGGTGCTGTCGGTTCAGACAGGGGCGGTCGGTATGGTCTGCTCGTTATGGACGCGGGCCACTTCCGACACGATCCAGTCATAGAACGCCTTGATCTTTGGGCGTTTTTCCAACCCGTCCGGACACACGATAGCGAAGTGGCGCTCCGACGGCAGGATCAGGTCGAAAGGCTCGACGAGGCGTCCCGTGCGCAGGTCGTCGTAGGCGAGTTCACGCTGGGCCAGGAGCACGCCCGCGCCTTCGCAGGCCGCTTCGAGCGCGTGGTCGATGCTGCTGAAGCGCAGGCCGCGGGAGAGATCGACGCCACTGACGCCGGCAGCAGCGAGCCAGTCCTCCCAGGTCGGCATGCCCGGAAGCCCGCCTTGCATGCCGTCGTGGATCAAGGGAGCCCGCTTGAGGTCGGCCGGGGTGGGGAGCCCGCCCAGATCCTTGACCAGCCGCGGGCTTGCGACGGGCGCCACGTGCATGTCCATCAGCTTGCGCATCCACAAGCCGGGCTGGCGATCGGTCGCGTTGCGGATGGCGACGTCCACGCCGTCGGTCGTGAAGTTGGCGAGTTCGCGCGATGCCGATATCCGCGTGTCGATGTTGGGATGGGCCATCAGGAACCGGTAGAGGCGCGGCGCCAGCCACTTCGAGGTGAAGCCCGGCGGGGCGCTCACGACCAGGATGCGTTCGGATACGTCACGGTCAAGCAGGTCGACCGACTGGCGGATCTGCAGGAAAGCAGCGTGCAGACCCGGATAGAGCAGATTGCCCTGGGGGGTGAGCGAGATGCCGCGCGCCTTACGGTCGAAAAGCCGTTCGCCGAGGAAATCCTCGAGCGTGCGGATCTGATGGCTGAGTGCGGCCGGCGTCACCGACAGCTCGTCGGCGGCGCGCTTGAAACTCAGGTGCCGCGCCGTTGCCTCGAAAGCACGCAGCGCATTGAGCGGAGGCAGGGCGCGAGGCATGAGCGATTACTTTTCCTCATCTAGCAAGTGCAAAATCATCGTTTGTCCGCGGGGCTGCCCGGAGACATATTCAGCCCATCGAGATGATCATGAGCAAGGACAAAAAATCATGTCTCGGCAATACGAATGCATCGAGTACGTCGACTATGACCGGATTCCCGCACTGATCGACAAGGGCCGCCGCGAGCGGGCGCAGGCGATGTGGTCAATGCTGCAGAAAGTTTTCGGCAGGCGCGACGAGGACGATGTCGAAGCGCAGATGCTGGCGGACGGCCATGGGGCCCCCTGCCCGACCTGCTGACATCGCAGGGACGTTGAAGGAAAATCAAGCGTGTTTGCGAAGGAGGCCGGCGCAAGTCGGCCTTCTTCACGTTTTTGTGTTTGTTCTTTCCCGTCAGCCGCGCCAGATGTAGCCGAAAATGCGGTTCGAGCGATCCGAACGGGAGCACATGAGAAGCCTTTACGACTGGACCATGCGGATGGCGGCCAACCAGCGCGCCGGGCACGCACTCTTCTGGGTAGCTTTCGTCGAGAGTTCGGTTTTCCCAATTCCACCCGACGTGATGTTGATCCCGATGATTCTGGCCGAGCGCGCCAAGGCGTGGTGGTACGCCACGCTGTGCACGATCGGATCGGTGATCGGTGGCATTGCCGGCTATGCCATCGGCTATCTGCTGTTCGAGTACGTGGGCGAGCCGATCCTCAAATTCTACGGCCAAGCCGACAAGTTCGGGGAAGTGTCGCAGTGGTTCCAGGATTGGGGCGCGATGATCCTGATCGCCAAGGGTTGGACGCCATTCCCCTACAAGGTGCTGACGATCCTCTCCGGCGCCACGCACATGAACTTTTGGTCGTTCGTGGCCGCGAGCATCGTCGCGCGCTCCATGCGCTTCTATCTCGTCGCCGCACTTCTCTATTGGTTCGGCGAGCCCATCCGCGAGTTCATCGAGAAGCGACTCACCCTGGTGACCACGGTGTTCGTCGTCGTGCTGGTGGGCGGCTTCGTCGCGGTTCGCTATCTCTTCTGATCCAATCGAATTGCCCACGGGGAGTGACTTGCCGATGCGACGCAGCGCCACGACACGATCACTGGCCTATCAGGCCGGGGGCTTTGCGCTCATCCTGGCGCTGGGCGCGATTCTCGCCGCCTTGGCCTTCGAGCATATCGGCGGCTACAAGCCCTGCCCGCTCTGCCTGAAGGAGCGCTACGCCTACTACGCGGGCGTCCCGCTGCTGTTTGCGGCCCTCGTACTGCTGGCCGCGCGCCTCAACAGCTACGCCGAGATCCTGTTCTGGCTGGTTGCCCTGGCTTTCGTGATCAATGCCGGGCTCGGGGTCTATCATGCCGGCGTGGAATGGAAATTCTGGCTGGGGCCGGATACGTGCGCGGCGCCTGCCGCCACGATCACGAAGGGCGTGGGCAGTTTCATGAGCGATCTGGCCAAGACGCGGGTGATTCGGTGCGACGAAGCCCCCTGGCATTTCATGGGGCTGTCGTTCGCGGGCTGGAACGCGGTCGTTTCCTTCGTCGTCGCGACCGCCGCGGCCCGTGCCGCGCTCACCACGCATCGCGAATAATCAAGAGTTATCCACAGCTTCCAGGCGTTTTGTTCCCGCCGTCGGAGTCGTCCGGCGGCGGAACTTGTTGTTTTGCAACGACATAAATGTTCCCTGAATGTTCGTTAAAGATAAAACCGCTCGCACATCATTTTTCAGTCTCCGTGTTGTCACAAAGCAACGGCTATTCTTGTCTCGTTCGCGGCACACGACGCGAGCGAGTGAGCCGGAAGGACCCGCCGATGCTCGAGTTTGTAAGTGGTGTTGTGTTCCGTTCGTCGCGTTCCAGTTTGCGTCAAGTTCCAGTCGGTAGCGTTGCGTTCCAGTCCCCCAGTTCCGCGTCCCAGTCTGCGTCGCGTAGCAGTTCATCGGTTCCAGTCGGGTTGCGTGTGTTCCTCGCCGCGTCGAACAGGTTCGACGCTTCGCGGTGTCGAGAGTTGAGTAGCGTTGGTTGCGTCAGTAGCGTCAGAGTCCCGCGTATCGTTGCGTCTGCGTCAGGTGTGTCTGCGTCAAGCGAGTTTGCGTACGTCAGCGTTGCGTCAGCGCCCGATAAGGGCGCCATCAGCCCCAAGAGCGTTCTGCAAGGAGCGTTCGCGGGCTCCAGGCGAGCGGCGATGCGGAAAAAGTCTTCGTGTATCGCATCGCGGCTCGCCGATCCGAAGACGAACAGTGCGGGTCGCGTGGTGTTGCGTCAGTTGCGTGATGGGTGTGTGGCGTGGCGTACGGAGCGCAGTCGCCAAAGCGCGCCGGTCGAGACCAGCGAGTGTGTGATGTCGAGTGTCAGCGCGTTAAAGCGTGCAGTATCGGGCGGACGGCCACTTCCAGCACGCCGCCCCCAGTCGGTCGAGAGCGTGGCGTTGGAAGGCGTTGGTTCGGTTGCGTCGGTCGGTGAGTGGCGTGCGTTCGGTGATGTGGTGATGGAGGCGATGCGTGCCTGCGCCACACGCGCGGTCGAGGGAGACGAGCCGGCCAGAGCGGCGCCCCCGAGCGCACGAACGTTTGCGCGGCGTCGCATCGTTGAGACAGAGAGATTTCGAGCGGTTCGCCGCTCGACACGAGAAGGCAGCGTCGCGAGCGGAACGGTCACACGACCACTCGAGGCAGGACATAGCAAGGTAGCGCGTAGTTTTGCAGAGCGCTCGTACGCTTGCCCCAAATTCGAATTACCGGTGTTCGCCAGTGTGTTGCGTTCCGTAGCGTAGAGTCTTTCGTTTGAAACCTGCTCAGTCGTCGAGCGTTGCACATCCAGCAGCGAGCCAGGAGCGCGTAACCATGAACGTCGTCCGTACTGCCAACGAAGTTGGCCCCCAGAACGTCAACCCGATCCTCTGGAATCAGTCCGTGGGCTATGCCCGCCAGATCTGCGCGCGCATCTTCCGCGATGGAGGAGCCCCCGCCGATGCGGTCGTTGCGTTCGATATTGCCGGCGACACGGCAACCGACTGGAGCAAGGCCGTGGAGTTGATCGCGCACGCGCTGTCCACGACGCCGATGAAGCGCGCCGCCTGAGCCCCAGGCCGGGCGTTGAATCCTGAGACAACAGGGAGGCGCCTATTCCTCGGCCCGGAATGGTCGTGACAAGAGACCTTCGATCGCCTCGTTGACGTCGAGACGGCCATCGACAATGCCGTGAACGGCCGATGCGATCGGCATCTCGACGCCTTTCTCGCGCGCGAGTTTCGTGACCGCCGCCGCCGTGAAGACGCCTTCGGCCACCGAGCGGCGGCCGCCCAGCACCTCGGCAAGCGTCCTGCCCTGCCCCAAGGCACGGCCCAGGCTCATGTTGCGCGACTGCGGGCTGCCGCACGTCAGCAGCAGGTCGCCCAATCCCGACAGCCCCGTCAGCGTTTCGGGTCTTGCGCCAAGTGCGGCACCGAATCGCCGCATCTCGGCGAATCCGCGCGTGACCAATGCGGCGTGCGCGCTGGCACCGAAGCCGCGCCCGTCGACGATGCCGGCCGCAATCGCCAGAACATTCTTCAAGGCGCCTCCGAGTTCGACGCCGATCTGGTCGGAGGACCAATAGACCCGGAAGCTGCGCGATCCGATGGCTTCGGCCAGCGCACGCGCCAATTCCTCGCTTTGCGTGGCAAGGGTCAGGGCGGCGGGCAGGCCCTTGGCGACATCCGCCGCAAAGCTCGGTCCCGATAGTACGGCCTGTGTCGCACCGGGAAGCGATTCGTTCAGGACGGTGCCCATCAGCTTGCCGGTTGCCTGTTCGAGGCCCTTGGCACAGATCACCAGCGGCGTGCCGGCACGATAATGGGGTGCCAAGGCGCCGGCCACGGCGCGCAGATGCTGGGCGGGGGATACCAGCAGGATCGCGTCGCATCGCGCGATGGCCGCCAGGTCACAGGTGGCGGTGAGCTTCTCCGACAGGGGAATTCCCGGCAGGAACACCTGATTCGTGTGTTGCGTGTTGATTTCGCGGGCGACGGCGTCCTTGCGCGCCCAGATCAGGGTCTCGCGGCCGGCGACAACGGCGGTCTGTGCCAGAGCCGTTCCCCACGCGCCCGACCCGATCACGCCGATCGACCGGAGTGAATTCATTGCCCGGTCTCCCCGTTGCACACGTGTGATGACCTGCCGAAGCCGATCGCTGCAGGCTGCGTCAGTTCTTGCACGGACGCGCTTTTGCCTCACAGACGAATCGCTTGCCCGCCTTGCGGCAGTTGTAGGCGGGTTCGCTTGCCCGGAGCCAGGATGCGTAGCTTTTTCCCAGGCGACGGTTTGCGGCCACCTTGCGCATCCAGGCGCTTCGGGCCTTGCTCCTGGCCGCCGAAACCAGCAGGGCGGGGCGCCCCATAGCCTTCACGCTCTTGAGGGCACAGACAGGCTCTGCCGACGCCGCGGGCACCCCCAGCATGAGCACCCCCGCGCATGCGATCGCATGAATCCACCTGCTCATGCAGACCTCCTTCATCCTGAAGCGGCGGGGTAGGTGACGGCTGACCCTCGTGCCCGCAAAGCCAAACGCAGAATGCCTTCCGCCGTTCCACGCACACGATCGAACCGTATCGCCATGCCGCCAAGCGTCAACGGCGACATGGAATACCTGAGAAAATACAATAATGAGCGCGTTCGGTCTCGATGCAACGCTCTTGCGTGTCGCGGGCTGCCGACCAGTTGGAGAAGGTCGTCCCGAGCCCGGGCAGCTCTCTCACCTTGCGGCGCCAATTGGCGCGGGCCTTGGTCTTCGCCAGCCATTCGTAACGCGCCTGCTCGCCGCGGGCGACGACGGGCTCTGCGGCGCATTCCTGCGCACGCGCTGCGTCCGCGTTCGACAACACGCCCGCAATCACAACGATCGAAGCCGTCCAGACTTTCATGCTCTTTCAGTGCATTCCCCGGCACGTGCGTCCTTGCAGACGGGACGTGCCCCTTGTTGCCATGCCGGATGGCAGGATACCAACAATCCGGCAATCGAGCCACTGCAGGGGGAGCACACGCGCCATGTCATTCGTTTCCGATACCACGCTCGACGTCCGCAGCGCCGTCATCGGCCGCAAGTCCGTGCGTGGGTTCAAGCCGGACCCGGTGCCCCTCGAACTCGTCCACCAGCTTCTCGACGAGGCGGCCCGCTCTCCGTCGGGAACGAACACGCAGCCCTGGCGCGTCCACGTCGCCATCGGAGCAGCGCGCGAGCGCCTCGTCGCAGCAGTGACGGAGGCGGCATCCGGCGGGCCCCAACATCACGAATATGCCTACAGTCCGGCAGAGCTGCCCGAGCCCTACCTCTCGCGCCGGCGCAAGGTCGGGTTCGACCTCTATGGCCTTGCCGGCATTGCCCGCAACGACATGGAAGGACGCAAGCGACAGGCGCTCAAGAACTACACGTTCTTCGGTGCGCCGGTAGGTCTGTTCTTCACGGTGGAGAAGCGCCTGGAGCGCGGCTCGTGGCTCGACATCGGCATGCTCATGCAGACCGTGATGTTGCTGGCGCGCGGCTATGGCCTGGAAACGTGCCCGCAAGCCGCCTGGATCTATCACGGTCCCACGGTCCACAAGGCGCTCGGTATCCCCGACGACGAATACATCACGTCGGGCATGGCGCTGGGCTATCCCGACTGGACCGTGGCGGAGAACGCGCTGGAAACGGTGCGCGCTCCCGCGAGCGAATTCGTGGTTGTGCAAGACAAATGACGGTCCGGTCGCCTCGCCTGGGCAAGAGGGCCGGCATGGCGACCGTCAGCCCTCCTCGCGCAGCTTGAAGCGTTGGATCTTGCCGGTCGCCGTCTTGGGCAAATCGTGGCGCGCCTCGATCCAGCGCGGATACTTCCACAAGCCCGCGGTATCCTTCACGTGTGCCTTCAGGCTCTCGAAAAGCGCGTTGTCGGCTGCGTGGCCGGGCTTCAGCACGACGAACGCCTTCGGTTTCAGGAGCCCGTCGGTGTCCTCCTTGCCCACGACGGCGGCTTCGAGCACGGCGGGGTGTGTCATCAATGCGCTTTCGACCTCGAAGGGCGACACCCAGTTGCCGGAGACCTTGAACATGTCGTCCGTGCGCCCGCAGTAGACGTAGTAGCCGTCGGCGTCGATGCGGTACTTGTCGCCGGTGTGCGTCCACTCGCCCCGGAATGTCCGCAGCGACTTGCCGCGCTGCAGCCAGTAGCCTTCGGCAGCCGTCGGTCCGCGAATGACGAGTTCGCCGATCTCGCCCGTCGTGACCTCGGAGCCGTCGTCGTCGAGGAGGCGTGCATCGTAACCGGGCACGGGTTGCCCCGAGGTGCCGTAATGCACCTGCCCCGGGCGGTTGGAGACGAAGATGTGCAGCATCTCCGTCGAGCCGATGCCGTCGATCACCTCGCTGCCGACCGTGCTTTCCCAGCGTCGCCCGAGGTCCTCCGGCAGGGCCTCGCCGGCCGACGTGGACAGACGCAGCCGGTTCGAGCCGGCGCCTTGCCCGATCGCGGGGTTGGCCAGCATGGCGCCGAGCAGCGTGGGCACGCCGCAGAAAATCGTGGGGTTGTGAGCGCGCATCGTCGTCATGACGGCGTCGGGTGTCGGGCGGTCGGGCAGCAGGATGGCGGTGGCGCCGACCGACATGGGAAACGACATGCCGTTGCCCAGCCCGTAGGCGAAGAACAGCTTGGCCGCGGAGAACACCACGTCGTCGCGCGAAAAGCCCAGGACGCCCTGGGCGAACAGCCGGGCCGTGGCCATGGGGCTGGCGTGCATGTGTCTGGCGCCTTTGGGGGCTCCCGTCGATCCGGACGAGTAGAGCCAGAACGCCACCTCGTCGGCATTCGTGTCGGCGGCCTGGGCGACAGGCTCGCTGCCGGCCAGCAAGGCGTCGAGGGACAGCGTGGTCTCCTCGCCCGGACCGCCGGCGACGATGACGTGGAGATGCCGGCTCGCGGCCACTTCCGCCAGCATGGCGCGGGCCGCCGGCAGCAGCGCGGCGGAAATCACCACGGCATCGGCACGGCTGTCGTCGATCATGTAGCGCCACGTCTCGGGCGGCAGCAGCGTATTGAGGGGAATGGGCACCACGCCGGCCTTGATCGCGCCCCAGAACGCCACGGGCATGTCGACGGTGTCGAGCATGATGAGCACGATGCGCCGTTCCCGCCCGATGCCCAGGCGCGGCAGCACGTTGGCGAAGCGATTGCACTGCTCGTGGAGCTGGGCGTATGTCAGGCTGCGCTGGGGATCGACGAAGGCCGTCTTGGCGCCCAAGCCTTCGGCCACATTGCGGTCCACCATGTCGACGGCTGCGTTATAGGCGCCGCTGGGGGGCGTCCATCCCATCGCCTGTGCGTTGCTTGTCATCGTTCCTCCCGAAATCGTCTTCTTGTTGGTCGTGTCGTCTTCTCGTCGTGTCTCGTGGGTCGCTGCGCGTCGTGCCCGCTCAGTCGCTGCGCACCGAAGCCAAGCGCGCGCGATCCGTCTCGGCCGCCAGGCGGATGCGCGGATCGAGCGGGCTCGCCTTCGAATTAGGCCGCCATTGCTTTGCACCCGCGACGCAAACGCAGACGAACCGGCCCTCGAAGCACAGGCGGTCGTCCTCGGCAATCGTGCAGGTGACGCGGAACGTCAGCGATGTGCGCCCGATGTCTGCGACTTCCACGGCGAGCAGCAGCGTATCGCGCGTTGTCGCCGGCGAACGGAAATCGCATTCGAGATGCACGAACGGGGTGCCGACACCCCATTCGACGTTCATGCGGTAGAAATCGGCCCCGACGTTGGCCATCATCCAGGCGTCGATGGCGCGCAGCGCGTAGTCGGGAAAGCGGCCCGTGTAGACCATCAGTGCCGGATCGCTCTCGCCCCAGGTGGGCACGAGCGCATGCACGAAGGGCTTTTGCTTCACGGCGCCGTCAGTAGGTTTCGACATGATAGCGCCCTTCGCTGCGCATGCGTGGCTTGAGCTGGCTCCAATCGAGGCCGTGCTTGCGCGCGATGTCGGCCAGCGCCTCCTCGACGCCGGACTCCATGCCCTTCAGGCCGCAGATGTAGATGTGCGTCGCGCCGTCGGGCAGCAGGCGCGCGACGCTGTCACCTTGCGCCCGCATGCGATCCTGCACGTATTCCTTCTCGGCGCCAGGCACGCGGGAGAACACGAGATGCTGCTCCAGGAGATTGTCCGGCACCTTCTGCAGCGGCCCGAAATAGGGGAGTTCCTCGGGTGTGCGTGCGCCGAAGAACATCACGAGCTTGCCGGGGGCGCCGGGTGCCGCGCGCCGCCGCCGTTCGGTGAAGGCACGGAATGGGGCCGATCCCGTTCCCGTACAGATCATGACGATGTTGGCGTTGGCGTCGTCGGGCATCAGGAAGGTGGCGCCGAACGGGCCCGTCACCGCGACCTTGGCGCCGACCTCGAGACTGCACAGCCAGTCCGAAACGAGCCCGCCCGGCACCCGCTTGACGGTCAGGCCGACGTTGTTGGCGTTGCGTTTCTCGCCATCGCGCGCCGAGGCGATGGAGTAGAGACGGATCGGCAGGTCGCGGCCGTCGGGATCGGTGACGGGCGGCACGATGCCGATGGATTGTCCTTCGAGAACGGGAAACTGCGTCTCGCCGAAGCCCAGAACGATGTGGCGCACATCGCTGTCGGTGCCGGCGCCCGTGATGCGGAAATTACCCTGCACGGTCGCGATGGCCGGCTTCGAGCGCTTGAAGAGGTTGATCTGCGGCTTTGCCGCCGAGGCGGGCGCCACAGCCTTGCCGCCGGCACCTGCATGCGCGGTCGCGAGAAGGCGGCCCACCTCCTCCTCGAGCGCATCTTCTGCTGCTGCCTCGGCCACGCCCAGTTCCTCCTGGCGCGGCAACTCGAGCCAGCCGAACTGCTCATCGATCGTGTAGGGGGTCGCGACCACGCGCCAGTTGTCGATCGAGCCGGTCGGGCACGGCGAAATGCAGTCCATGCAATAGTTGCACTTGTCCGCATCGACGACGTAGTTCGTGTCGTCGTGCGTCACCGCCCCGACGGGACACGTCGCTTCGCACGTATTGCACCGGATGCAGATCTCCGGATCGATCAGGTGCTGCTTCTTGAAGTCCGCGGCGGCGCCGTCCATCTCCACCACTCCTGTTCCTTGCGATGCCGGCGTCGTGGCCGCCTCGTCGTCTCATCCGCGTCGCGATGCCCACGTGGCGCGTGTCGGTTGCGACATCTGCCTCCCGACGCGGGTCCGCCGCCGAGCAAATGCCGGAACGGGCACACTGGTATGCGGGCGGCGGCAGGTGACTCGATGCCATGACGGCGCTATCTGGGCCCTGCGCTTTCGCAGCAACCAGGGCGCATGCTGCGCAATCGGAGACATACATGTCGGTTCACTCCAAGGCCGTCCGCACGACCTCCCTCGATATCCGCAATCGCAAGGGTGGCGTGCCGGTCGTCGGCCTCACATCCTATCATGCGCATACCGCGGCGATCGCCGATGCCCATGTCGATTTCCTTCTGGTCGGCGACAGTCTCGGCATGGTCATGCACGGCTACGAGACGACGGTGCCCGTCACGCTCGATCTCATGATCATGCACGGCATGGCCGTCGTGCGCGGCGCGAGGCGGGCACTGGTGGTCGTCGACATGCCGTTCGGCTCCTACGAGGAGAGCCCCGCCGTCGCCTTCCGCAATGCCGCCCGGGTGCTGAAGGAGACGGGCTGTGGTGCGGTCAAGATCGAGGGCGGCCGGCACATGGGCGAAACCATCCGCTATCTCGTCGAGCGGGGCATTCCGGTCATGGCGCACATCGGGTTGACACCCCAGGCGATCAACACGCTGGGCGGCTTCAAGGCGCAAGGCCGCACGGCCGACCAGTGGGCGGTCCTCGAGGAGGATGCGCGCGCCGTTGCAGACGCCGGTGCCTTTTCCGTGGTGCTCGAGGCGATCGCGGAACCGCTGGCGGCACGGATCACGCAGGCCGTCGCCATCCCCACCATCGGCATCGGCGCCTCTGCGCAGTGCGACGGGCAGATCCTGGTGATGGAGGACATGCTCGGCCTGTCGCCGCGCGTGCCGAAGTTCGTCAAGGAATTCGGCAAGGTCGGCGCGGCGATCGACGCTGCGATCGGCGCCTACGCCGAGGCCGTCAAGGAGCGCGCGTTCCCGGGCGACGAGCATACCTACTCCATGAAAGCTGGTGGATCGAAGCCGGCCTGAGCCGGCGCGCCCACGAAGGGCTGAGCGCGGCTCCGACCACGGGCCGTGCTCAGCCCCGGTGGATCTTCACGTATTCGAAGTCGCCGGCCTTGTTGTCGATGCCGATCTTGGGAGCGGTGAGCCAGCCGGCGTACTTGCCGGGCTCCCAGCAGGGCTGCATCAGGCTCGCGATGAAGTCGCCGTCCGCCTTCGACGGCAACCACTGGTCGCGCATCTTCATCCATTCCTCGGGCGTGAGCAGCTTGCCATCAGGCGATGCGTGGATGCTCTTGAACTCGCCGATCTGCCGGTGGAAGGCGACGGAGGGCAGCGTCAGCTTGAATGCGATGCCGGCCTTCTCGATGATCCGGTTCCAGCGATTGACGCCGCCCTGGCAGTCCTTGGTGTAGTCGTCGCGCAGGCGCATGTTGATCGCCGTCAGCGCCGGCTCGTCGACGGTCTTGATCTCGCCGTTGACGAGCTTGAGCACGGGATAGGTCGCGCTGGTGAGCTGGTGGTCGTCCTCGATGCGCGTCTCCATGAAGCGGCCCTTGAGGCCGGCATTGTAGAAGTTCGCGGCGTTCGTGGAGATTTCCGAGCCGAACAGGTCGAGCGACAGCGAATAGTGCAGGTTCGCCTTCTTCTGGATGGTCGGCAGGTCGATGACGCCGAGCGCCCGGATGCGCGCGACATCGTAGGGGTCCTCGATGCCGGCGGCCTTCATGGCCTCGCACGTGCGCTCGATGGCGCGGCCCACGCCCGTCTCGCCGACGAACATGTGGTGTGCTTCCTCGGTCAGCATGAAGCGGCAGGTGCGCGACATGGGATCGAAGCCCGACTGCGCGAGGCTTTCGAGCTGCATCTTGCCGTCACGGTCCGTGAAGTACGTGAACATGAAGAACGACAGCCAGTCCGGCGTTTCCTCGTTGAAGGCGCCGAGCATGCGCGGCTTGTCGGCGTCGCCCGAGCGGCGCTCGAGCAGGCCTTGCGCCTCCTCGCGGCCATCGCGGCCGAAGTACTTCTGGAGGAGATAGACCATGGCCCAGAGGTGGCGGCCTTCCTCGACGTTCACCTGGAAGAGGTTGCGCATGTCGTAGAGCGACGGCGCCGTCTTGCCGAGAAAGCGCTGCTGCTCGACGGATGCGGGCTCCGTGTCACCCTGGATGACGACGAGGCGGCGCAGCATGGCGCGATATTCGCCCGGCACCTCCTGCCAAGCCTTCTCGCCCTTGTGTGCGCCGAAGTTGACGAGGCGGCTGTCGTCCTGGGGAGCGAGCAGGATGCCCCAGCGGTATTCGGGCATCTTCACGTAGTCGAATTTCGCCCAGCCCTTGGGGTCGATCGAGACGGCGGTGCGCAGATAGACGTCCGAGGTCTGGAAGCCTTCGGGACCCATCGTCATCCACCAGTCGATGTAGCCGGGATGCCATTGTTCCAGCGCCTTCAGCACGCGGCTGTCGTCGGCGAGGTTCACGTTGTTGGGGATCTTGGTCGAATAATCGACGGCGCCGGCCGGGGTGATCATGGCTACTTGCTCTACGTTTGTCGTTGCTCTCATCCCCTCTCGTCGCCCCTCGCGGGCGAGAGAGACTTCAGACTCTATCCGGATCGAAGTCGCCTTTCACGCCGGAACCGTAGCGTTTGAGCGCGCCGCCGGCTCCAACGGCGTTCGGACGCTGGAAGATCCAGTTCTGCCAGGCGGTGAGGCGGCCGAAGATCTTGGTCTCCATCGTCTCGGGGCCGGCAAAGCGCAGGTTGGCCTCCAGGCCGGTCAGGCCATCGGCGGAGAAGGATGCACGCTCCTCCAGGAAGATGCGTACCTCGTCGTCCCAATCGACTTCGTCGAAGCTCTCGGTGACGAGGCCGAGGCCTTCGGCATCCGTCGCATCGAGCGGTGTGCCGACGGCAGCCTTCGCCCGATCGACACTGGCCGGCTCGCCGAGAAAACGGGTCTGGAGCCGTGTGATCCCATTCGACATGGGATAGCGGCCGAAATTCAAGTCATTCAGCGTGACCGTCGCTTCGGGCCGGTTGTCACCCTTGATCGTGCCGGCGAACATGTAGGCGCGGTCGCAGGCCCACAGGATCTCAGCCAGAGTGCCTGCGAAACAGGACCCCGGCTCCACCAGTGCCACGAGGCTGCGCGAGGTCACGTCGAGGCGCTTGAGCACGCGCTTCCAGTTGTTGAGGATCTCGCGCACCAGCCAGTGCCCGGGGTTCTTCTGCATCACGTCATCGTAGGCGAGCACGGCCGCCGGATCGCCCTGCGTCTTGAACACCAGCGTGCCGATGGCCAGCTCGTTGAGGCGCAGGTGCAAGATCGCGTCGTCGAGCTCCCGCGCCAGCCGTAGCGGATAGAATGCGGCGCCCTGCGCGTGGATGGCATCGGCATTCGCCGGGGGTGGGGCGTCCGGCCCTTGGATCGTGAGAATCGCCCGGCGCGCCGCGCGGTCGATTTCGACCTTCACCGACGTGTAGGTGATGGTGTCGCCAGCGATGGTGCGCGCCAGCGGCGTCAGCGCGATTCCCGTGGCGCCCGCCGGGCGGTCCGATTGGGCGGCCAGTTCTTGCGCCATGGCGGTGACGGCCGCCTCGAACTTCGAGTTGGGAACGGACTGGTCGACGAGCCGCCAGGCAACGGCACGCTTGCCCCGCACGCCTTCCTCGGTGGTGCAGAATGCATCCGCCAGATCCCGGCGGACCTTGCGCTTGTCGGTGACGCGCGTGAGGCCGCCTGTCCCCGGCAGCACGGCGAGCAGCGGGATCTCGGGGAGCGACACCGTCGAATTACCGTCGTCGGCGAGAATGATGCGATCGCACGACAGCGCCAGCTCGTAGCCGCCGCCCGCAGCCGTGCCCTTCACCGCGCAGATGAATTTCTGGCCTGAGAATTCCGAGGAATCCTCCATGCCGTTGCGCGTCTCGTTGGTGAACTTGCAGAAGTTGACCTTGTGGGCGTGAGCGGCACCCGCCAGCATGCGGATATTGGCACCCGCGCAGAAGACGCGATCCTTGCCCGACTTGAGGACGACGACCTTCACTTCCGGATGCTCGAACCGCAACCGCTGCAGCGCATCGGCCAGTTCGATATCCACGCCGAGATCATAGGAATTCAGCTTGAGCTGGTAGCCCTCGAACAGCGTGGCGTTCTCGTCCACGTCCATGATCAGCTCGGCCATCTCGCCATCGCAGGCGAGCTTCCAATGCCGGTAGGTTTCGGGCGTGCGCGCGAAGTCGATGATGGTTGACGCTTTCGTCGCACTGGCCGACGGCGTTTCCGCCATGACGTCCTCCCGGATGCATTTTATAACCTTTTGACTTGGATCAAGTAGAGGACGACTGCAGGCTTCGTCAACAATGAGAGGCAATAAAGCGCCTTTCTGGCGATGAATTTGTTTGTTCGCCTCTGATGACGCATTATAATGCCTTTATTATAGCCATTCTGTAGGCACCATGCAGGACGATATCGCAGCGGCGATCGGGAGGCGGGTTCGGGAGGCGCGCACGCGCCAGGGCCTGACGCGCAAGCGGCTTGCGCAGATCTCGGACGTGTCCGAGCGCTACCTGCATGCGCTGGAAAATGGGTCGGCGAATGTCTCGATCGGCATCATCGCCCGGCTGGCGACGGCGCTCGCAGTGGCGTTCGACGCGCTCGTGACGTCGGGCTCCGGTCCAGGCTCACCGTTGTCCGGCGACGATTTGGCGGGCGTCGTCAGCGGCATGTCGCCGGTCGAGCGCGAGAGGGCGGGGCCCGTACTCCAGCAGTGGCTCGAGCAACATCGCCGGGCATCGCGGGGGATCGCGCTGCTGGGACTACGGGGCGCGGGGAAGACGACGCTGGGGCATCTCCTGTCGAAACGCGCGGGTCTGCCTTTCGTTTCGGTGACGCGCGAAATCGAGCGCCGCGCCGGCATGAGCCTCGCCGATCTCTTCAACCTCGGTGGGCCGGACGCCTATCGGGCCCTGGAAATCGAAGTGGTGACGGACTTGATCGCGCGCCCGCAGCGATTGGTTCTGGAGACCGCGGGCGGCATCGTCGGCAACAGCTCGGCGCTCGACATGATCATGGGCTCTTTCAAGACGGTCTGGTTGAAGGCGAGCCCGGAGGAGCATCTTTCCCGCGTCGCGAGCCAAGGGGATATGCGGCCCATGCGCGGCAATCCGCGCGCGCTGGAGCACCTGAAGGTGCTGCTCGCCGCCCGCGAGCCCGAGTATCGGCGCGCCGAATGCGTCATCGACACGTCGGGGCGGCCGATCGAGAGTTGCCTGGAGGAATTGACGTCCCTGGCACAAGCCGCCGCGTGATGCCTCGGACGGGCAGGGTACGTGCTCTACGACGGGCGTGGCATGGCGGCGCTCAAAAGAAACCGGCGCCCGCCGAGCTGGCAAGCGCCGGTTCTGTCATCGCATGAGACGAGACAGCCGTCAGGCCGTCTTCGCCTTGATGGCCTTCAGCACCTTCGGCGGCGACAGCGGCAGGCTGTTGATGCGGATGCCGATGGCATTGCGCACCGCGTTGGCGACAGCGGGCACCGCCGTCACGAGCGGCACTTCACCGACGCCGCGCACGCCCTGCGGATGCTTCGGGTTGGGCACTTCGATCAGGACATTGTCCAGCATCGGCAGATCCGAAGCCACCGGCATGCGGTAGTCGAGGAAGCTGGCGTTATCGAGGTGGCCCTGCTTGTTGAAGATGTACTCTTCGTTGAGGGCCCAGCCGATGCCCTGCACCGCGCCGCCCTGCAACTGGCCCTCGACGTAGGAGGGATGGATCGCACGGCCGACGTCCTGGCAGGAGGTATAGCGCAGCACCGTCACCTTGCCGGTCTCCGGGTCGACTTCGACGTCGCAAATGTGCGTCGCAAAGCCGCCTTCGGCGCCCGTGGTGTTGAGCTGCACGCCCTCGCCGATCGGTCCGCCCGTGCTGTTGGCCTGGGCGGCGAGCTGGGCGAGCGTCAGCGGCTGGAACTTGCCGGCGTTGTCGCCGGCCGGACGGGCTTCGCCATCCTCCCAGACGACCGCTTCCGGATCGATCTTCCAGATCTTGGCGGCGCGCTCGCGCAGCTGCTTGATCACGCCCTGGACCGACTGCGTCACGACCATCGCCGAGGCGTAGGTCACGCGGCTGCCGCCCGTCAGGTTGGAGAAGCCGATGACGCTGGTGTCGCCGATCAGCACCTGGACCTTCTCGTAGGGAATGCCCAGCAACTCCGCCGTGATGTTCGCCGTCGAGGCGCGCGAACCGCCGATGTCGGGATGGCCCGTGATCACGGTCACCGAGCCGTCCTCGGCGAGGTTCACCTGCGCGCTCGATTCACCGCCGGCGTTGAACCAGAAGCCGCTCGCCACGCCGCGACCCTGATTGGGGCCGAGCGGCGCCTTGTAGTGCGGGTGCTCCATCGCCGCCTTGATGGTCTGCTCGTAGCCGATCACCGGATAGACGGGGCCATGTGCTGCCTTGGTGCCCTGCTTGGCGGCGTTCTTGAGACGCAGCGCCAGCGGATCCATCTTCAGCGCCTGCGCCAGCTCGTCGAGCACAGCTTCCACCGCGTGGGCACCGATCGGCGCGCCCGGTGCGCGATAGGCCGCCACCTTCGAGCGGTTGGAGACCACGTCGTAGCCGAAGGAGTGCACGTTGGCGATGTCGTAGGGCGCGAAGCAGCAGCCGGCAGCGCCACGGATCGGCGAGCCGGGGAATGCACCGGCCTGCAGGTAGTGAACGGCCTTGCCGGCGACGATCCTGCCGTCCTTCGTGGCGCCGATCTTCACCGTGCTCTTGGACGCCGACGTCGGGCCGGAGGCGCGGAACACCTCGTCGCGCGACATGGTCATCTTGACCGGACGACCGGCCTTCTTCGACAGCATCACGGCGACGGGCTCGAGGTAGACGATGGTCTTGCCGCCGAAGCCGCCGCCGATCTCGGCGGGAATGGCGCGGATGTCGGACTGGTCGATCCCGGCCAGATAGGCGCACATGGCGCGGACCATGAACTGGCCCTGGCTCGAGCTCCAGATGGTCGCCTTGTTGTCGCGCGTCACGCTGACGAGGCAGGCGTGCGGCTCGATGTAGCCCTGGTGCACGGCGGCCGTGTCGAAGCTGCGCTCGATGATCACGTCGGCCTGGGCGAAGCCGGCATCGACGTCACCCAGCTTGTGCTCGAGCGTGCCGGCGATGTTGGACGGCTTGCCCTCGAACTTGACGAATTCATGCAGGATCGGAGCGCCGTCCTTGATCGCATCGTCGATCTCGATGGCGAAGGGCAGCACCTCGTAGTCGACCTCGATCAGGTCCAGCGCCTGGCGTGCGATGCTCTGCGAGGTGGCGGCGACCGCAGCCACGGGATGACCGGCGAACAGCGCCTTCTCGCGTGCCATGACGTTGCGGCACATCCAGCGCATGTCCTGGATGCCGAGCATCACGGACTTCTCGACGGGGAAGTCGACGATGTCCTTGGCCGTCACGACCGACTTCACGCCTGGCAATGCCTCTGCCTTGGCGGTGTTGATGGACTTGATCCGGGCGTGCGGATGCGGGCTGCGAAGCACCTTGCCCCACAGCATGCCCGGCATCTTGGTGTCGGCGGCGTAGGCAGCCTTGCCCGTAACCTTCTCGACGCCATCGGGCCGGATCGTGCGCTTGCCGATCCACTTGTTTCCCGGAACGTGCTCAGTCATGACCGATCTTCCCTCGCGTTCTCAGTTTTGGCGTGAACATTTCGCGCGACACTTTAGCAGAGCCAGCCCGCGACGAAAGTCTGTTGTCACGATTGACATACGCAGGCGATCCCTGCGGCGCAGAACCCGAATCGGATCGTGGGCCGACAGATCGCTTGCAGGTCGGTGCAACCAGCGTACTACGTTGCCGTGTCGATCGGGACCATCCCATCCCGCGTGCGCCGGCGACCGGCGCTGCGCAACTCGAAAGGATCCAGCATGCAACGCCTGAGCAGCCGATGCGCCATCGTCACCGGTTCGGTCGGCGGCCTGGGACTGGCCATGGCGAGGGCGCTCGCCGCCGAGGGCGCGCGCGTCATGCTGCACGGCATCGAGCCGCCCGGCGATGCGGCCAAGGCCGTTGCAGCCTTGCGCGATGGCGGTGGCACGGCGGCCTACACGCAGGCCGATCTGCGCGATCCTGCTGCGATCGAGGCGCTGGTCAATGCAACCGAAGATCAACTCGGCCCGGTCGACATCGTCGTCAACAATGCCGTCGTGCGGCATTTCTCGCCCATCGAGTCGTTTCCCGCCGCGCGCTGGGACGATGCCCTGGCGGTCAACCTTTCGGCGCCCTTCCATCTGGTGCGCCTGACGCTGCCGGGCATGCGCGCCCGCAACTGGGGACGCATCGTCAACCTATCGTCGGCCTACGGCTTCTTCGCCGATGCCAATCGCATCGACTACGTGACGACGAAGACGGCGCTCCTGGGCATGACCCGTGCCGTGGCGGTGGAGACGGCGCGAAGCGGCATTACCTGCAATGCGATCTGCCCGGGCACCGTGATGACGCCGGCAATCCATTCGCGGATCACGGCGATGATGGACCGCGAGGGCCTCAGCGAGGAGCAGGCCGTGGAGAAGTACATGCTGGCGCGTCAGCCCAGCGGGCGGCCCGTGCGCGCAGAGGACGTGGGCCAGCTCCTCGTCTTTCTCTGCAGCGACGCGGCCCGCGACATGAACGGCGCAGCGCTGCCCATGGACGGCGCCTGGATCGCGAGCTAGTGTTCCGGCTCCGACACTTGGTTCCCCGTGCATCGGGCTCTGGACCAAGTGTCGGAGCCAGAAGGAACACTAGCAACGATATGATTCTAGTGTAGCTTTTGCATCAGACGTTTGGTCACGAGCCAAGCCGCGAGTGGGTACCAAACGTCAGATGCGCTACACTAGTGGCCCGTCGCCGCTCAAAATCGCCTCATGTCCACAACCGCTTGCCGATTTTGGCGCGACATGAGGGCCGGACGCCGATCTTGAGGGCTGCGCCTTATGGGCGGCCCGGCTCGGGAAGCCGGGCCCCGAGCCGTTCGAGGCTCGCTCAGTGGCGGCCGTGGCAGTGCTTGTACTTCTTGCCCGAGCCGCAGGGGCACTTGTCGTTGCGTGCCACCTTGCCCCACGTGGAGGGATCGTCCGGATCGACCTCCGCCGACTTGCGCGAACGAACCGGTTCCGCGCGCGCGGCCAGCAGGTTCTGCTCGTTGCTCAGCGCCGCCTCGGCAAGCTCGAACTCGTCTTCACCCGTGGCGGGGTTGATGTGCTGGGCGTGCATCTCCGGCAGCGGATGGGGTGCCAGCTCTTCGGGCATCTCGCCGTCCGAAAGCTGGAGGCGCATGAGCTGCCCGGTCACATCCTCGCGCAGGCGGGCCAGTACATGTTCTCGAACAGCGTGAAGGCCTCGGACTTGTATTCGTTGAGAGGGTCGCGCTGGGCGTAGCTGCGGAAACCGATCACCTGACGCAAGTGCTCGAGCACGACGAGATGCTCGCGCCACAGGTGATCCAGCGTCTGCAGCAGCACCGATTTCTCGATGTCGCGCATGCGCATGCGGCCGATCTCGGTCGGATCCTTGCTGGCGGCGACGTCGATGGCGTTCACGAGGCCGCGGGCATCGACGTATTCACGCAGGAAGGCGTAGCCGATCTGGTCGGGCTGCGACGCGCCGTCCGTGCCGTCAATGCGGAGCTGGCCGTTATTGAGCGCCATCAGCTGCTGGCCGATCGCAGTCAGGCTTTCCTGCGTGGGCTCGTGCTCGACGAGGGCGTGCAGAGCCTCGTTCTGCTCGACGAAGCCGACGAGGCCCTTGGCGTTCTCGTAGCCCTTGAGGATCTCGCCGCCCAGTGCCGTGGCGACGCCCATGAACTTGGCGTCGACTTCCTTGATCAGGCGGTCGCGGAGTTCCTGGTCGGCGATACCTTCTTCCTGCGCCCATTCGACCACGGGCAGATCCAGGCCGTAGACGCGCTCGACCTCGGCACTGAGCCCTGCGGCGTCCCATTGCTCGGCGTAGGCGTTCTCGGGGATGTGGGCGCTGACCATCTCGCTCAGCACCTGGTGGCGCATGCCGTCCACGGTCTCCGACACGTCTTCCGTCGCCATGATGTCGAGGCGCTGCTCGAAGATGACCTTGCGCTGGTCGTTCATCACGTCGTCGTATTTCAGCACGTGCTTGCGGCTGTCGAAGTTGCGGGCCTCGACCTTCTTCTGTGCGTTCTCGAGCGCCTTGTTGATCCAGGGCGAGGTGATCGCCTCGCCTTTCTCCAGGCCGAGCTTCTTCAGCATGCCGTCGATGCGGTCGGCCGCAAAGATGCGCATCAGGTCGTCCTCGAGGGACAGATAGAACTTGGTGCGGCCCGGGTCGCCCTGTCGGCCCGAACGGCCGCGGAGCTGATTGTCGATGCGACGGCTCTCGTGCCGCTCCGTGCCGATCACGTAGAGACCACCCGGCAGCGACATGGTCTTGGGCGGCGCGCCCTTCTTGCCCGGCGCGATCTCGACGGTATCGCTGGCGTTCTTGACGACGTCCTGGTCGCGCTCGACCGTCGACACGATCGGCACGAGTTGATCGCCGATGCCCGACAGGAAGGCCTTCGTCGCCTCCTTGACCTTGGCGACGTGGCCGGCGTCCGGGCGCATCAGCGCGATCCAGGGCCGTGTCACCTCGTCCACCAGCTTGGGCAGTTCGTCGCGGAAGCGGTGGGCCCGGTCGGCCGCGTCCGCGGAGGCGCCGGCCCGGCTCGACACGGTCTTGATCAGCTTGTCGATCAGCTCGTTGATGGCTGCATCCACCGCCGGCTCGCCAGAGCCCCGGCCGGCCGCGATCTCGCTCTCGATCCAGCCGATGATGCGATACTTGGCGTTGCCGCCGAGCTGGATGTCGGTCCCGCGGCCCGCCATGTTGGTGGCGATGGTGATCGTGCCGGGGCCGCCGGCCTGGGCGATGATCTCGGCTTCCTGCTCGTGGTAGCGCGCGTTGAGCACCTGATGGGGAACGCCGCGCTTCTTCAACAGCTCGGAGAGGTGCTCGCTCTTCTCGATCGATACCGTGCCGACGAGAACGGGCTGCTTGCGCTTTTGTGCGCTCTCGATCTCGCCGATGATGGCGTCCCACTTCTCTTCCGCGGTGCGATAGACCTCGTCGTCCAGATCGCGACGGGCGACGGGCACGTTGGTCGGGATCTCGACCACCTCCAGCCCGTAGATGTCGAGGAACTCGTTGGCTTCCGTCGCGGCCGTGCCGGTCATGCCGGCGAGCTTCTCGTAGAGACGGAAGAAGTTCTGGAACGTGATCGAGGCCAGCGTCTGGTTCTCGGGCTGGATCTCGACCTTCTCCTTGGCCTCGAGCGCCTGGTGCAGGCCTTCCGAGTAGCGACGGCCGGGCATCATGCGGCCCGTGAACTCGTCGATGATGACGACCTGACCGTCCTTGACAATATAGTCCTTGTCGCGCGCGAACATCTTGTGCGCCTTGAGCGCCTGGTTCACGTGGTGGACGATCGTGACGTTCTCGATGTCGTAGAGTTCGGTGTCGGGCTTCAACAGGTCCGTGCCGCGCAACATGTCCTCGATGCGCTCGTTGCCTGCCTCCGTCAGCGCCACCTGGCGCTGCTTCTCGTCGAGCTCGAAGTCTTCCTTCTCGAGCCGGTACATCAGCGCGTCGATGGCGTTGTAGAGTTCGGTCCGGTCCTCGACGGGGCCGGAGATGATCAGCGGCGTGCGGGCCTCGTCGATCAGGATCGAGTCCACCTCGTCGACGATCGCGAAGTGATGGCCGACGATTTCTTCGGGGTCGCGCACCGGGGCGGCGCCGAGGCGCTCCACCTCCGCGATGGTGGCGAGAGCCAGGTCCTTGAGGCCTGCCGCCGTATCGCCGGAGCCGTTGCTGGCGCGGTTGATCTTCTCCAACATGGCGCCCAGGCGCGCGCGGCGCTCGGGCCATTCGCCGTCCTGGCCGGGGCCGGGCCGCGTGAAGACGCGATCGACCTCGTTCATCAGGCGCACCGTGGTGCCGAGCGCATCCTGGCGCGCGCGCATCACCGCCGACGGGTCGGCCTCGTTGCCTTCCTCCAGCGTGCGCAGCGCGACGCGCAATTGCCTGAGCGCGGGGCGATAGCCGAACTGGACCATCTCCGCGACGTTCATCTTCATGTTGTCGCGCAGGTAGTCGAAGCCCAGCTCGTTGTTGGTGCCGTAGGTGACGTCGCAGGCGTACTGCTCGCGCCGCTGGTCGTCGTCGAGCTCATGTTCGATGCAGCCCACGGTGAGGCCGAGGAACTTGTAGATGGCGCCCATCCACTCCGCGTCGCGCTTGGCGAGATAGTCGTTCACCGTGACGACGTGCACGCCGCGACCCGTGAGCGCGTTCAAGTAGACGGGCAGCGTGGCGACGAGCGTCTTGCCTTCGCCCGTCTTCATTTCGGAGATGTTGCCTTCGTGCTGGACCATGCCGCCGAGGAGCTGCACGTCGAAGTGCCGCTGGCCGAGGGTCCGCTTGGCGGCCTCGCGCACGGTGGCAAAAGCAGGCACCAGCAGGTCGTCGAGGCTCGCCCCTTCGGCGAGTTGGCGGCGGAACTCCACCGTGCGCTGGCGTAGATCGGCATCCGACAACGCCTGCAACTCGGGCTCGAGCGCGTTGATGGCGGCAATCTTCGGCCGGTAAGCCTTCAGCCGCCGTTCGTTCGAGGAGCCGAAGATCTTTGCAGCAAGCGAGCCGATCGAAAGCATGGGCGTGAGCCTCGAATTCTGTTGCTCCGCCACGAGAGCATGCCCTCGGACGGGAAGAGCGTTGCCGCAATCCGCGCGGCGTCGACGCAAACAAAACCGCATCGGTTTCCGGGCGCAAGCGACCGCGAGCTCTGGCGGATCTCTGGTGTCGAGAAGCGAAGAACTGCGCCGAAAAGCGCCACCGGAAGGCCGGTAGGATCCGGAGTGACCGACACATAAGGAGGCCCCTGAACCTTGTCAACGCAACGCCCTGTTAACGGATCGGGCACTTTCGTGGCGCGCGGCCGCCGGTCTGCCGCCCTCTGTGCACACGGGTTGATGTTGCCAATCGGCCGCATCTCATGTAGAGGATCGCGCTCTAGCCGCCCGGCAGGGCATGCCGTGGCGGTTATCAATGCTTTGACCCATCACGGGCGAAAGCACCCTCCTCAGGGCAGGTTGTGACGACCTGACCGGTCTTTCGGGACCGGGCCGCGACTGCGGTTCGCCATCTGGGCGCCCAGCGAGGAAGGCCAGCCGGGCACAGTCGCGCCCGCTGGAACGGCTCGTGAGCACAACGGAGAGCAAAATGCCCAAGTTGAAGACCAAGAGCGGCGCCAAAAAGCGCTTCAAGATGACGGGGACGGGCAAGGTCAAGGCCCAGGCCGCCGGCAAGCGGCACGGCATGATCAAGCGCACGGCGAAGTTCGTTCGCGACGCACGCGGCACCATGGTGCTGAACGACAGCGACGCGAAGATCGTCAAGAAGTACATGCCCTACGCGCGTTGATATCGCCGGGCCTTCCGTTGCCCACACGGCAACCGGGCTCCTTCGTAGGGCCTTCAGTTGCCCACTCGGCAACCGGGCTCTTTCGCCGGGCCTTCAGTTGCCCACTCGGCAACCGGCCCTGTTCAAAAGACACATCTTGAAGTGACGGAGAATTCCCATGGCGCGCGTTAAGCGGGGCGTTACGGCCCATGCCAAGCACAGAAAAGTTCTCAAGCTTGCGAAGGGCTACTATGGCCGCCGCAAGAATACCATCCGGGTCGCCAAGCAGGCGGTCGAGAAGGCGATGCAGTACGCCTATCGCGACCGCAAGAACAAGAAGCGGACGTTCCGTGCGCTGTGGATCCAGCGCATCAACGCCGCCGCGCGCGAGCATGGCCTCACGTACGCACGCTTTATGCACGGCCTCTCGCAGGCCGGGATCGTGATCGACCGCAAGGTGCTGGCCGATCTGGCGGTGAAGGACGCCGCGGGCTTCAAGGCCCTCGTCGACCAGGCCGCGTCGGCTGCCAACAAGGCGGCCTGAGACGCACCGTCTCCCGTACTGCGAGAGCGCATCCGGAAGGGACAGCCCCTTTCGGATGCTCGGCGTTGAAACGAGACGATCTTGGGGGAACGGATGTCTGGCCAGGACTTGGGCGCGATCGAGACCGCTCTGTTGAAGGATGTTGCGGCTGCGGCCGACCTTGCCGGGATGGAGCAGGTGCGCATCGCCGCACTCGGCAAGAAGGGCAAGATTTCCGAGCTGATGGCGACGCTGGGCAAGATGGCGCCCGACGAGCGCAAGGCCTTCGGTGCCTCCGTCAACCAGCTCAAAGCCCGCGTCACCGACGCCATCGAGGCGCGCAAGGCCGACCTCGAGACGGCGGCGCTAGCCGTCCGCCTCGCGTCGGAGCGTGCCGACATCACGCTGCCCGTGCGTCCGGGACCCGTGGCGGAAGGCCGCATCCACCCGATCAGCCAGGTCTTCGACGAAATCGCCGAGATCTTCGCCGACATGGGTTTCTCGATCGCCGAGGGGCCGGACATCGAGACCGACGACCTCAACTTCACCAAGCTGAACATTCCGCCGGAGCATCCCGCCAGGCAGATGCACGACACCTTCTACCTGCGCTCGCCGGATCGCGTGGCCAAGGGCGATGCGCCCATGCTGCTGCGCACCCACACGAGCCCAGTGCAGGTGCGCACGATGCTCGACCAGAAGCCGCCGATCCGCATCATCGTGCCCGGGCGCGTCTATCGCATGGACAGCGACGCCACGCACACGCCGATGTTCCACCAGATCGAAGGCCTCGTGATCGACGAGAGCACCCACTTCGGGCACATGAAGTGGTGCCTGGAGGAGTTCTGCAAGGCGTTCTTCGAGGTGGACGAGGTGAAGATGCGCTTCCGTGCCTCGCACTTCCCGTTCACGGAGCCGTCGGCGGAAGTGGACGTGGGCGCGGAGGCGATCGGCAAACCCGGCCAGTGGCTGGAGATCCTGGGCTGCGGCATGGTGCATCCCAAGGTCATCGCCAATTGCGGCCTCGACCCCGAGAAGTACCAGGGCTGGGCGTTCGGCATGGGCCTCGACCGGATCACCATGCTGAAGTACGGCATCCCCGACCTGCGCGACATGTTCAACGCCGACCTGCGCTGGCTCAAGCACTACGGCTTCACCTGCCTCGACGTGCCGACGCTGGCCGGCGGCATGAGCGGCTGAGGCGGCCGTCATGGAGGCGATAGCGCTCGTGGACGACGGCCTCGTGCCGAACAACGCGCGCTTCGCCCTGCAACTCTATCGGGGTGTGGGGCCGGCCGACGCAGCCGATGCCGCGGAGCGCTGGATCGCACTCTTCGCCCGCAACGGCTGGCGCGGGGCCTGGATCAACGGCATCTACCCGTTTCACCACTATCACGCGACGGCGCACGAGGTCCTGGGATTGGCGCGCGGCATGGCCCGCGTTCAGTTCGGTGGCCCGAGCGGTCCGATCCTATCCGTATCGGCTGGCGATGCCGTGCTGATCCCGGCGGGCGTCGGCCATTGCCGGATCGGCACGAGTGCCGATCTCTCGGTTGTCGGCGCCTATCCCGGTGGCGCCGACTGGGACCTGCAGCGCGCCACGCCCGAGGCGCGGCTTGCGGCACTGCCGCTGATCGCCGCGGTGCCCGTGTGGCCGCGCGATCCCGTGACGGGGGCGCCTACTTCGGCAGGACCGACCTGATCAGCGCCTTCGCATCGTCGCTGTCCCACTCCGCCGGTCCGATGAGACGGCCGATCTCCTGACCATTGGGGCCGATCAGCAGCGTCGCCGGCAGGCCGAGCGCGCGCAGTGTCGATGTCACCCGCGCGCTGGGATCGGCATATATTGCGAGCTTGGTCGCCTTGACGTCGGCCATGAACTTGCGGGCACCGTCGACGCCCTTGCGGTCGGCAGCGAGCGCCACGACCTCGAACTTGTCCGAACCCATCTCCGCCTGCAGCCGGTCGAGGGCCGGCATCTCCTTGCGGCAGGGGATGCACCACGTCGCCCACAGGTTCAAAAGCACGACCTTGCCGCGCCAGTCGGCCAGCGTCCGTTCCTTGCCGGCGCCGTCCAGGAACTTGAACGGGGGCGTGGCGTCGCGTGTCCTCTTGTAGACGAAGGCGCCCATGTGGCCGACGTTGAGTGCCGTTGCCGCCGCGGCACCGGGGGCTGCGCTTCCCGCTGCCTGCGCGATCTCGATGCGCTGGGGCACGGCGGCATTGTCAGGCGTCCCGGCGATACCGTATACCGCGCCGAGCCCAAGCATGGCCGATGCGGCGACCGCGACCTTTGCCAGCGACGTGACCGCCGATTTCGCATGCTTCAACATTTCGTGCCCTTCCCGATGCAACCCGATGCGCGCCGCCGCGCCAGCCCGAGGCTTCCATCCATGACCGACAAAAGCGCCAACAAGATGTGGGGTGGCCGCTTCGAGATGTCACCCGCCGATCTGATGGTGGAGATAAATGCCTCGATCGGGTTCGACAAGGCGATGGCGCCGCAGGACATTCGCGGATCGAAGGCGCATGCGGCGATGCTGGCGCAGCAGGGCATCATCACCAAGTCCGATGCGCGCGAGATCGCCAAGGGCCTGGATCAGGTCGCCGGAGAGATCGAAAGCGGCCAGTTCACTTTTTCGACAGCGCTCGAGGATATCCACCTCAACGTCGAAAGCCGGCTGACCGAGATCATCGGCCCGGCCGGCGGGCGCCTGCACACCGCCCGCTCGCGCAACGATCAGGTCGCGCTCGATTTCCGCATGTACGTGCGCGATGCCGTGGACGGGCTCTTGGTGGGCCTCCTGCGGTTGCAGAGGGCGCTCGCGTCCAAGGCCGAGAAGCATGCCGATACGATCATGCCGGGCTTCACGCATCTCCAGCCCGCGCAGCCGATCACGTTCGGCCACCACATGCTGGCCTATGTCGAGATGCTCGAGCGTGATCGCGGCCGGCTCGCCGATGCGCGCAAGCGTCTCAACGAATGCCCGCTGGGCTCGGCGGCCCTCGCCGGCACGTCGTTTCCCATCGACCGGCACATGACGGCGGAGGCGCTGGGCTTCGACCGGCCCACGGCCAACTCGCTCGATGGCGTCTCGGACCGGGATTTCGCGCTCGAAACGCTCGCGGCCTGCGCCATTTCGGCCATGCACCTGTCGCGGCTGTCGGAAGAGATCGTCATCTGGATGACGCCGCAGTTCGGCTTCGTGACGCTGAGCGACCGCTGGACCACCGGCTCGTCGATCATGCCGCAGAAGCGTAACCCGGACGCGGCCGAGCTGTGCCGGGCCAAGGTGGCGCGGATCGCGGCCGCCTTCCAGGGCCTGCTGATGGTGATGAAGGGGCTGCCGCTCACCTATTCGAAGGACATGCAGGAGGACAAGGAGACGACGTTCGATGCGCTCCGCAGCTTCCGCGTCGCCGTTGCGGCCATGGCCGGCATGGTCGAGGATCTGGAGCCGGTGCCCGAGCGCATGCTGGCGGCCGCCAGCCGGGGCTACTCCACGGCGACCGACCTGGCCGACTGGCTGGTCCGCACGCTCAAGTTGCCGTTCCGCGAGGCCCACCACGTCACCGGCACGATCGTGCGGCTGGCAGAAGGGCGCAAACTGGACCTCGATCAATTGACGCTGGCGGACATGCAGGGCGTCGAGCCGCGCATCACGAAGGACGTGTTTTCCGTGCTTTCGGTGGAAAGCTCGGTTCGCAGCCGCACCAGCTATGGGGGAACTGCGCCACAGAACGTGCGGAAAATGGCCAAGGCCTGGCTAAAGCGGTTGGAAAAGGCCGCCGCCAAGGGCTAAATGCGGGTGGCCGCGCCGGCTGACGCTGCGCGGCACTCTGACGACGAGTTGGAACGGGTTATGAGCAGGTCATTCATCGCTACTGCCGTCCTTGTGTCCCTGCTGGCCTCCGCGCTGGCGGGCTGCGGTGTGCGCGGATCGCTCGACACTCCGGCCGAGGCGAAGGCCGACAACACCGCGACGGCGCAGTCGGGTCAGGGCAAACCGGAGGGTGCGGCCCTCAAACCGCACAAGCCCTTCATCTTGGACGGCCTGATCCGTTGATCTAGACTGTCGCCCGCGCCGTTCGTATCTCCACGTTCGCACCGATCAGCTCTCTGCCGGGCCTCGTACGTCATGCATCACTTCACCTATCGCTCCGGCGCCCTCCACGCCGAAGACGTCAGCCTCGCGCACATCGCCGAGACGGTGGGAACGCCGGTCTATGTCTATTCGGCTGCCACCATCGTGCGCCACTACAAGGCGTTTGCGGGAGCATTCTCGCAGCACAGGGCGCACGTCTTCTACGCCATGAAGGCGAACAGCAACCTTGCCGTCCTGAAGCTGCTGGGCGACCTGGGCGCGGGGGCCGACACGGTCTCGGAAGGCGAGATCCGCAAGGCGCTGGCTGCGGGCATCCCGGCGTCGCGCATCGTCTTTTCCGGGGTCGGCAAGACCGATGCGGAGCTGGCCTTCGCCGTCGCGGCGGGGATCTACCAGATCAACATCGAGACGGAGGGCGAGTTGCACGCCCTTTCACGGGTCGCCAGTCGCCTGGGCAAACGTGCCAAGGCCGTGTTCCGCATCAATCCGGATGTGGGTGCGGGGGGGCACGCCAAGATCACCACGGGTTCGGAGGACAACAAGTTCGGCATCAGCCTGCGGGAGGCCGACCGGCTGTACGATGTTGCCGGCAATCTTCCCGGCGTTTCGATGGTGGGCCTCGCCGTCCACATCGGCAGCCAGATCCGTGACGTCGGCGAGTTTGCACCGGCCTTCCAGCGCATGCGCGCGCTGGCGGAGGCCCTCATGGCACGCGGCCACACCGTGGAACGGCTCGATCTCGGCGGGGGGCTCGGCATTCCCTACGAGATGGAGGAGGCGGAAAGTCACGGGCCAGACCTCATCCACGCCTATGCGGATCTCGTCGAGCGCACGTTCGCCGGCCTCGATGTGGAGCTGGGGTTCGAGCCCGGCCGCCTGATCGTGGGCAATGCCGGCCTCCTGCTGACGCGCGTCGTGCAGCTCAATCCGCGGGCGAACAAGACGTTCGTCGTCGTCGATGCGGGCATGAACGACCTCGTGCGGCCGGCGATGTACGAGGCCTTCCACGACATTCTTCCCGTCGCCGAGCCGGCCGAGGGCGCGCCCTGCCGCGTTTACGACGTCGTTGGGCCTATCTGCGAAACGGGAGACACGTTTGCGACGGATCGCAAGCTGGTGGAGACGCGCCCCGGCGACCTCATCGCCTTCATGACGGCGGGCGCCTATGGCGCGTCGATGTCCTCGACCTACAATTCCAGGCCACTCGTCGCCGAGGTGCTCGTGCGCGGTGGCGAATTCGCGGTGATCCGCCCGCGCCAGACCTACGAGGACCTGGTCGGGCTCGATCGCCTGCCGTCCTGGCTTTAATCTGTACGCGCCGCGCGGCGGTGCCTGCGCGATCTCGCCACACCCGGGCGTTTTGACGCCGCGAGACTGGACGCGCGCGGTTCACTTCGGCCAGAATTAACGAGATTTCTACAGCGCGCGCTCGCCCGGTGCCCGGAGTGCCGGCAGGGCACGCTCCGGGGAGTTGGCCATATGCAAATCAAGGATCAGGTCGCGTTCGTCACCGGCGCGGGACAGGGTATCGGCAGGGCCGCGGCGCTGAAGCTGGCTGAAGCCGGCGCCACGGTCGTCGCCGTGGACATCAACCCGAAGACGGCGGAGGACACGGCGTCCGCCGTCGCCGCGTTGGGCCGCCAGAGCCTCGCACTTGCCGCCGATCTCGGCAATGTGGCTGACATCGATCGCGCCTTCGACGCGGCGGTCGCGAAGTTCGGGCGCGTCGACACTCTGGTGAACAACGCCGGGGTGACGCGCCGCGCCTACATCATGGATCTGACGGAAGAGGACTGGGACCGCATCCACCGCGTCAATGCAAAGGGCGTGTTCTTCTGCCTCCAGCGGGCCGCGCGCGACATGATTCCGCGGCGCGATGGGCGTATCATCAACATCGCCTCGATTGCGGGCAAGGGCTACGAAGGCACCTCGAATGCCGTCTACGCGGCGTCCAAGGGGGCTGTGATCGCGTTGACGAAAACGGCGGCACAGCAACTCGGCCGCCACAACATCACCGTCAACGCCGTCTGTCCGGGCGTGGTCAAGACGGCCATCGTGGCGGAGATGATGCGCGTGGACTCCGAGAAGCTCGGCCTGTCGATCGCGGACGTGGAAAAGAAGTTCGTGGCCGGCATCCCGTTGCAGCGCGCAAACGAGCCGGACGACATTGCCGACATGATCGTATTCCTCGCCTCGCCGGGCGCCCGGAACGTCACCGGCCAATCGCTCAACGTCGACGGCGGCCTCATACCCAACTGAGAGCGCCGTCCCAAGGCTTCGCAAAGGAACTGCCGTGAGACTTCCCCGACGTTACGCCCCGTTCGTCTACGGCGTCATCCAGGCCGCATTGACGACGGGGCTGGCCACCGCGATCGCCACGTTCAGCGCCGGCGGAGACAGCATGGAGATGATGATGCACTGGCTCAGCTCCTGGGGGCTGTCCTGGCTCTCGACGCTGCCGGTCGTCATCCTGATCGCGCCACTCATCCAGCGCGCGGTCATTTCCTTGATCAAGCCGGAAGAATTGACGCCGAGCGAGCGCCAGATGCGCCCGCGGTGAGGCCGGGAGGGCACCGGCACCGTGGCACCGCTGCCGTCCCGCTGTCGCATGCGCCGGCTTATTTCGCGAACGGTGCCGCCACCAGGATCTTGTTCTCCTGCTTGACGAGGGCGGCGAGTTCGCCCGACTTCTTCACATAGGCCAGCCAATCGGGGTCCGCCCACAGGGCGTTGCGGCGCGCCGTGCGGTCGGCGAGATCCTTGTAGGCCCAGATGTGCACGTAGCTGTTGACGTCGCCCACCTCGGTGGTGGCCCACAGGACAGGCGTGCCCAGATGCTTGCTCTGGGGCGCATAGCCCATCTCCTCGTAGAGCGCGACGTGGGCCTTGATGGTGCCGGGACGCAGATAGTACGTGCGATGATCGTAGATCATTTCGGGGGCTTCCTCCGGTTATGGGATAGGGGTGCGATTGTCATCCCATGCCTGCGCCGGGCGCAAGCCTCTTGTTTTTTGCCGGGATCGCGTGTCAAGCACGCAGCATAGTGTGCCGATCGCGGGCCTGTGCCCGGCATTCGCTCGGTCTCGAGGCCAGTAACCGGAAAGACGACCATGAGCCCATCCGGGCCGCCGCACCTCGTGCTCGGCATCGAGGCGAGCTGCGATGAAACCGCTGCCGCCGTCGTGCGCCGTCATCCCGACGGACGCGGCGAGATCCTGTCGAACGTCGTGCGTTCGCAATGGGAGCAGCATCGCCCCTTCGGCGGCGTCGTTCCCGAAATCGCCGCGCGCGCCCACGTCGAATGCCTGGACGAGATCGTCGCCGACGCCATGCGGGAGGCTGGCGTGTCCTTCGGGGCGTTGTCGGCCATTGCGGCGACGGCGGGGCCCGGCCTGGCGGGCGGGCTGATCGTCGGGCTCGTCACGGGCAAGACGCTGGCGCTCGCCAACGACCTTCCCTTCGTCGCGGTCAATCACCTGGAGGCCCACGCGCTCACCGTCGGACTGACGGAAGGGGTGCGTCCGCCCTACCTGCTGCTGCTCGTCTCGGGTGGCCACAGCCAGATCCTCCTCGTGGAGGACGTGGGCCGCTATCGCCGCATCGGCACCACCGTCGACGATGCGCTGGGCGAAGCGTTCGACAAGACGGCGAAACTGCTCGGCCTGCCGCAACCGGGAGGGCCGGCCGTGGAGTGCGCCGCCATGGCGGGCGACGCGACCCGGTTCTCCCTGCCGCGTCCGATGCTGGGTCGCGACAACGCGAATTTCTCGTTCGCGGGCCTCAAGACGGCGGTGCGCCATCAGGCAACGGCCTTGGCGCCGCTGACGGAGCGAGACGTCTGTGATCTGTGCGCAGCCTTCCAGCAGGCGGTGACGGAAACGGTCGCCGATCGCGTGCGGCACGGTATGGGGCTCGTCGCGAACGATCTCGCAGGCGCCGGCGAGCGTGTTCTCGTGGTGGCGGGCGGGGTGGCCGCCAATTGCGCCATCCGTGCGATGCTGGAGGGCCTCACGGCGCAGGCCGGGTGGCGCCTGTGCCTGCCGCCGATCCGCCTGTGCACCGACAATGCCGCAATGGTCGCCTGGGCCGGCGCGGAACATTTCGCGCGCGGCCATGTCGATGCGCTGGACTGCCCGGTGCGTCCGCGCTGGCCGCTCGATGCTGCGGCGGCGCCCATTCTGGGCTCCGGTCGCCTCGGCGCGAAGGCCTGACGCGGCGCCCGGCCATAGCGCCCGGCCGTAGCGCGGCTTGACCAGTGCCACGATGACCTGCGACGCTTCGGGAGCATTTCATTCAGCCCAAGCGAGACGTCCGATGCGCCAGGTCCATTTCGTCGCCTTCCTGCAAGCCCAGAACTGCACGACCCTGCCAGCGTCCTGGCGGCACCCGGACGCGCGGACAGATACCTATTCGCCGGAGTACTACCAGCACATCGCGCGCGTGCTCGAGGCCGGCAAGTTCGACTGCGGGTTCTTCGACGACCGGCTGGCGATGCCGGACATGTACCAGGGCGACCACGGCCACACCGTGGAGAACGGCATCCGCTGCGTGAAGCTCGACGCCGCCACCTGCCTCATGACGATGGCGGCGGCGACGACGCGGCTGGGCATCGGCGCCACCTATTCGACCACCTATTTCGACCCCTTTCATGTCGCGCGCCTGTTCCAGACCATCGACCTGATGACGAAGGGGCGGGCGGCGTGGAACTGCGTCACGTCGGTCAACGACAACGAGGCGCGCAACATGGGCCGCGGCGAGGAGGCCATGGAGCACGACACGCGCTACGACCGCGCGGACGAGTTCATGGAGATCGTGCTCGGGCATTGGGATTCCTGGGACGACGATGCCATCGTCGCCGACAAGAAGCGGAACCTCTATGCGCACCCCGACAAGGTGCGGCGCATCGATTATCAGGGCAAATTCCTGTCCTCGCGCGGGCCTTTCACGGTGCCGCGCAGCCCGCAAGGGCATCCGGTGGTGATGCAGGCGGGCATGAGCGGACGCGGCCGGCGTTTTGCGGCGCAGTGGGGTGAATTGCTGTTCGTCGTGCATCATACGCTGGCCGGCGCCCAGAAGGCCTACTCCGAGGCGAAGAAGGCGATGGCGGACGTGGGGCGCGATCCCAACTCGCAGAAGATCTGCACGCTCTTCTACCCGGTGACGGCGGCGACGAAGATGGAGGCGGAGGACAAGAAGGCCGCCTACGACAAGCTGCCGAACGAGGTGGACCAGCTCTCGCTCTTGTCGGAGGCGCTCAACTACGACTTCTCGAAGAAGGGGCTCGACGAGGCGTTCACCGACGAGGAACTGCGCTCGATCAACGGCATGCAGTCGATGCGCGACCGCGTTCTGGAGTCTGGCAAGAAGAACCCGACGGTACGCGATTTCATGCAGGTCACCGGGCGCGGCCTCCTGCGCGAGGCGTGGGTGGGCGGTCCGAAGGAGATCGCCGACCAGATCGAGGAGTGGTGGTCGGCGAACGGCTGCGACGGCTTCGTCGTGGGGCCGACGCACCAGCCCGGCTGCTTCGAGGATTTCGTGACGCACGTCGTGCCGGAACTGCAGAAGCGCGGCATCTACCGCAAGGACTACACGGGGGCGACGCTGCGCGATCACCTGGGGTTGCCGCGCGCGGAAGTCGGCGACTGGCGCAAGACGCGCGCGTGAGAGCAAAGTCGGGCGCGATGCGCAACGAGGGCAGGCACGGTAAATGATGGGGAACGACAACTGGGGCTGGCGGGCGCGCATCGGCATGTTCATCGTCGGCAGCGAGGCGGTGCCGGAAGCCGAGTGGTGGGCCATGCTGCCGCCGGGCGTCTCGGTACATGCCGCGCGCGTCACGGCGCGGGCGCCATGGGCGCGCTGGCGCGAGGATCGCCGCGGCGTCGTTCTGGAGGACGATCTGGCGCGCGGGTGCCGCCAGTTCACGGCGATGCGGCTGGAGGCCATCGTCGTCGGCCACAGCTCGAGCAGCATCGTCGGCGGCAAAGGCTGGGATGGAGCCGTCGTATCTGAAATCACGGGCATCGTCGGTGGCGGCGTGGCTGTCACGACGAACGGCCTCGACACGCTCGCCGGCATGGACGCGATCGGCGTGCGGCGGCCGTTCGTCGTGTTTCCGGCGTGGTTCAACGACGCGACCGTGGCCGCGGGCGTGCGCTATTTCCGCGACCACGGCGTCGAGGTCGCGGGCCATCTGCGCTACGATCCCGGCCGCAAATGGCGCGACCTGCCGCCCGGAGATCTCTACTCGCAGGGCATGGGCTTTGCGCAGGAGGTGGAGCCGCTCTACGCGCAGATCCGCGCGGCGTGCCCGGCGTCGGCGGACGGCGTCTATATCGCGGGCACGGGCTTTCGCTGCGTGGCGATCCTCGACGCCCTCGAGCAGGATCTCGGGCGGCCCGTGCTGTCGGCCAACCAGGTCAGCCTGTGGCGCTGCCTGCGGCTCGCAGGCGTGGGCGATCGCATCGCCGGCTACGGCCGCCTGTTGGGGATGTGAGCGCGCGCCGCAGCCTCGGCATGGCGCGCGCATCGTGGCGGCTGCCTCAACCGACGTAGGCCTGGCACTCGATCTCGACCTTCATGCGCGGATCGACGAGGCCTTTCACTTCCACCAGGGTGGAGGCGGGGAGGTTGTGGCCGAAATAGGCGATCCGGCGCGGGTTGATCTTCGGGCGCTCGGAGATGTCGGTCATGAACACCTGGACTTTCACGACGTGCTCGGGCCCGGCGCCGACGGCCTTCAGGCTCTGGTCGAGAATATCCATGGCAATGTCGAACTGGGCGACGACATCGTCGGGAATGGTGCCGTCCGGTTTCTGGCCGACGGCGCCGGCGACCCATACGTGCGGACCGGCACGGGTGACGTGGCAGTAGTGGCTGACCGGCTTGGGCAGGCCGGGAACGAGCACGCGCTGGATCTGGCTCATGGCAAGAGATCTCCGCTGATGTATGGGCGTGAGTACGAGACAGGGCCAAGAGTGCGCCGCCGCTCGGCCCGGCGCAACGCCCTGTGGCCACGACACGCCACACTGGCCGCGTCGACTGCAATTGGATAGGTACAATCAGCATTCCGAGATGATGGGAGACAGGCATGATCCGCTATGACCTCAAGGGCCGGACGGCGCTCGTTACGGGCGGGGCGTCGGGCATCGGCTTTGCGACGGCGGCGATGCTGGGCCGCAACGGCGCCAAGGTCGCGATCAACCACCTCGCCGACGATCCGCGCGGGCTCGAGGCCGTGGCGCAACTGACAGCGGCGGGGATCGACGCCATCAGCGCGCCGGGCAACGTGGGCGTGGCCGGTGATGCCGAACGGATGGTCGCACAGGCAGTGGCAGACCTCGGCCGCCTCGATCTTCTCGTCGCCAATGCGGGCACGCCGGGCACCAAGCGCAAGATCGAACCGCAGGAGCTGGACCTCGTCACCGACGACCTGTGGGACGCGGTCGTTCAGGTCAATCTCGTCGGCGTGTTCCGCTGTGCGAAGGCTGCCGCGCCCGCGCTCAAGGCTGCCGGTGGCGCCATCGTCAGCACGGCCTCGATCGCGGGGCTGGGCTACCCCGGCTCGAGCCTCGCCTACGGCGCGACCAAGGCCGGTGTCGTCAACCTGACGCGCAACCTCGCCAGGGCACTCGGGCCGGAGGTGCGGGTGAATGCCGTGGCTCCCGGTGCGGTGGACTCCACCTGGATGGTCGAGTGGACGGCCGAGCAGCGCCAGCAGTCGATCGAGCATGCCACGCTCAAACGGCGCTGCACCACCGACGATATCGCCGAGGTGATCGTATTCCTGGGCTTCGGGGCGGCGATGGTCACCGGGCAGACAGTGACGGTGGACGGCGGCTTGACGTTGTGAGCCGGCCTATTCCGGCGCATCACGCGAATTTGTGCGCCGGTGTGGCCCGGGGACTGCTGTGATGAATCGACGGCTCTGCTAGGTTGCCGAAGGATTGTCCGGCTCTTTGCCTCTGGTCGCGCATTCGCGGGAGGGCGGACTGGGCTGCGGTCCTTGCGGCCTCCTTTGCATGTGCGGGAGCATTCCTGATGAAATCCGGTGCCTTTCACCGGCCCTTTTGGGCCTCGTTGTTGTTGACCACTGCGATTGCCGGTGTGTCGCCCGCCCTCGCGCAGGATTCCCGCGCGCAGGTTGCAGCCAAGGCGCCCGAGGCGGCGACGACGGCAGCAACGACACCGACACCAGCAACGACACCGGCACCAGCAGCGGCGCCGGCAACCGAACCGGCGGCGGCAACGGAACCGGCGGCGATCGAGCCGGGTCCGAGCGAGCCCGATCCGCTGACGCCGGCAGCAACGAACGACGGTCCTGCCAAGGCGCCGGGTGCCGAGGCCGCGAAGCCCGCGGATCCGGCCAAGCAGGTCGACCCGATCGTCGCGGCGGTGCGCAGCATCCTGACTGCCTCGGAGGCAGGGGCTCCAAAGGTCCACAAGGACGATGCGGCGGCTCTTGCCGCGTATTACGCAGATGGCGATGGGCAGCCCTTGTGGACCCACGCCTCCGGCCTGACCGTCCGCGCCAAGGACGTGATGGAGGAGATCAAGCGGGCGGCCGACTACGGCCTGGACCCGGCGGCATTCGCATTGCCGACCACCCCCGCCGCGGGAGCTGGCGCGGAGGTGCTCGCCGAGGCCGAAATCGCGCTTTCACGTGCGGTGCTCACCTATGCGCGTCATGCGCGCGGCGGGCGCGTGGTGCCGTCCTCGCTCAGCAACATGATCGACTACAAGCCGCCGCTGTTCGAGCCCAAGTCCGTGCTGCAGGGCATCTCTGCCAGCATGACGCCCGACTTCTACCTGCGCGACATGCAACCCAAGCATGCGGGCTTCGAGAAGCTGCGGCAGGCGCTGCTCGCCGTGCGCAAGGGGGGCGAGGCGACGGCCGCGCTGGGGTTCGGGGACGCGCACAAGATGCCGTCCGACATCGAGCGGCGCATCCTCGTCAACATGGAGCGCTGGCGGTGGCTGCCGGCCAAGCTCGGTGAATTCTACGTCTGGGACAACGTGCCCGAGCAGATCACGCGCGCGGTGCGCGACGACAAGGTGGTGCTGCAGGAGCGCATCGTCGTCGGCAAGGCGCACACCCAGACGCCTGAATTCACGGCGCCGATGCGTTTCGTGATCTTCCATCCTTCCTGGGGCGTGCCGTCGGGGATCAAGACGAACGAGCTGGCGCCGATGTTGCGGCGCGCCAGCCAGAACAGCATGGGGCTGTTCGACTTCTTCGGTGGCGGCAGTAGCGGCGGTGCGTCGCGCGTGCTGGCGCGTCATGAATTGAAAGTCTACCGGAACGGCCAGCCGGTGAACCCGGACAGCGTGAACTGGGCGAGTGCCGATATCCGGCAGTTCCATTTCACGCAGCCGCCGAGCGCCAAGAACGTGCTGGGCATCGTGAAGTTCCGGTTCCCGAACAGGTTCGACGTCTACATGCACGACACGACGGAGCGGCATCTCTTCAATCAGAGTGTCCGCGCCTTCAGCCACGGCTGCATGCGGGTGCAGAACCCCATCAAGCTCGCAGAGGTCATCCTGGACTACGACAAGGGCTGGAGCCCCGAGAAGGTGCGCGGCCTGGCCAGGCAAGGCGGCACGAGGGATGTGACGCTGGACAAGAACGTCCCGGTCTACATCACGTATTTCACGGCGATGGTGGACGACGACGGGAAGCTGCGCCTGCGCAGCGATCTGTATGGCCGTGACCAGCGCCTCGCCTCGGCCCTGGCGGGGCGCCACGTTTCCATGGACCGGATCGCGGGGGAGAAGCCCGAGCGCGAGAAGTCCACGCGAGCGGCATCGGCCAGCAAGGAGCGTCGCCGCCCTGCGCGACCGCGTACGAAGACGGCGAAACAGGAGCCGGTGTTCAATCCCTTCGCTTCCGGGGCGTTTTCGAACTGAGACGCGAAGGCTGGCGCAATGCGCGCGCCGCAGTCATGATCCGGCTGGCCAGGTGATATCCTGGCGGCCGGATTTTTTGTTTCGAAATTCCAAGTGGTGCGGGATGAGGGCAAGGCAGGCGATGCAGGGCATACTCGAAAAGTTCAAGCTCGACGGGCGGGTGGCACTGGTGACGGGATCCTCCGGCGGCATCGGGGAAGGCCTGGCGCGGGGGCTTGCGGATGCAGGCGCGACCGTCGTCATCAATGGACGCACCGCTGCAACGGTCGCGAACGTCGCCGCCGACATACGGTCGAAGGGCGGCAAGGCAGCCGAAGCGGTGTTCGACGTGACGGATGCGGGTGCCGTGCCTGCCGCGATCGCGCGCGTCGAAGCCGAGGTGGGCGCCATCGACGTGCTCGTCAACAACGCCGGCATCCAGCGCCGGGCGCCGCTGCACGAGATCAGTGACGAAACGTGGCGGGAGGTGCTCGCCACCAATCTCGACAGCATTTTCTACGTGTCGAAGGCGGTGGCCAGGCACATGATCCCGCGCGGACGCGGGTCCATCATCAACATCTGCTCCGTGATGAGCGAACTGGGGCGGGCAACCGTGGTGCCCTACACGGCGGCCAAGGGCGGCGTTAAGATGATGACGAAGGGCATGGCCGTCGACTGGGGGCGGCATGGCATTCGCGTCAATGGCATCGGCCCCGGCTACTTCAAGACTGAGCTCAATGCAGCGCTCGTCGCCGATGAAAAATTCTCGAGCTGGATCGCGGGCCGTGCACCGCTCGGGCGCTGGGGCGACGTCGATGAACTGGTCGGCGCCGCCGTCTATCTGGCGTCGGATGCCGCCAGCTTCGTCACGGGCCACATCCTCTATGTCGACGGCGGGATGACGGGATCGCTCTGACGGGGTAGCCTCGCGGCGCATTGCGGGCCGACTGGCGGCCCTGGGTTTCGGGGAATGCGATCATGAGTGGCAGTGGGGCGCGCAGCGCCATCGTCATCGGTGCGGGTATCGTCGGCATCTGCTCCGCGCTGGAGCTGTTGCGCCGCGGTGTGAAGGTGACAGTGATCGATCGCCTCGCACCGGGCGAAGGCTGCTCGTTCGGGAATGCCGGCATTCTCGCGGCGCAGGCCGTGGTGCCGGTCCCCATGCCGGGCATCCTGCGGAAAGTGCCGAAGATGCTGCTCGACCGGGAGAGTCCGCTGACGGTGCGCCTGGGCTCGCTGCCGCTCACGGCGCCGTGGCTGATGAAGTTCGTCAAGGCGGCCAATCGCGAGAAGGTGGAGCTGACTGCCGATGCGATGAAGGTGCTCTATCGCACCTCGTTCGAGCTGCATCAGGCGCTGGCGAAGGAGGCGGGGGTGCCCGACCTCGTGCGGCCGGCGCGCTATCTCTACGTGCATCGCGACCCCTCGCAGGTGGATGTCGCGAAGGGGCTGTCGTGGACCCTGCGGCGCGAGCGCGGCAGCGAGATCGAGGTGCTGGATGCGGCTGCCCTGCGCAAGGCAGAGCCGGAGCTGTCGCACGATTACAAGGTCGGCGTGCTGCTCGGGCCGATCGGCTACACGCTTAGTCCGTTCCGGCTCACCCAATCCTACGCCAAGCTGTTCCAGAGCAAGGGGGGCGAGATCGTCCAGGCCGAGGTCCGCGCGATCCGGCCGGAAGAGGGCATGACGCGCGTGGAGACGAGCGCCGGCTCGCTTGCCGCGGAAACGCTGATCGTGGCGGCGGGGGCGTGGTCACTCGATCTCCTGAAGCCACTGGGGCTCAAGCTGCCGCTGATTGCCGAGCGCGGCTATCACATGACGTTCGCCAATCCAGGCATCACGCTCAATCACGTCGTCAGTGAGTTGGAACTGCAGTTCGCGGTCACGTCCATGGAGATGGGGCTGCGCGTCGCAGGGACGGAGGAACTGGGGCATGCGGACGACGCTCCGGATTGGCGGCGCGCGGAAGTGTTGTTGCGGCAGGCCAAGCGGATGTTCCCGAACGCCAAGCTCGACGACTATACGCGGTGGATGGGGCCACGGCCGGGAACGCCGGACAGCCTGCCGGCCATCGGCGCCATTCCAGGGCATCCCCGCATCTACATCGCCGCCGGCCACGGGCATCTGGGGCTGACGGGCGGGCCCAACACCGGCCGCATCGTCGCCGCACTCGCGTGCGGCGAGCGCCTCAATGAACCGCTGGAGCCGTATGCCCCGGGGCGCTTCGGGTGACAGCGGATCCGTTCGCAATTTCAATGCGTTCTGCCCGATAGATGGGGTGGGACATCGGCAAGGTTATTGGCACTCGTGCCTTGACTCTGCCAAAGTCTGCGCCTACCCCGTCGTCCGGGGCGGGATCAGCTCCGTCATCAAAAAAGATCACAGCTCGAATGAATGCATTTGCAACCGCGAGCGGTCGTCGTGCTGCGCGGCAAGCAAGGCGCTATCCGTGTCAAGGAGGGGATCGATGGGAGTGCTGGTCGAAGCCGACCGTCTGAGAAAGACGTTCGGTTCCATCACGGCTGTGGACGAGATCTCGCTCACGGTCTCCCGCGGCGAAGTGTTGGGCTTTCTGGGGCCGAACGGTGCGGGCAAGTCCACCACGATGAAGATGCTGACCGGCTTCCTGGAGCCCGACGGCGGCAGCGCCCGGATCTGCGGCATCGCGATGGCGGAGCGTCCGAAGGACGCCAAGTCCTGCATCGGCTACCTGCCGGAAGGCGCCCCCGCCTATGGCGAGATGACGCCGCGCAGCTTCCTCGGCTTCGTGGCGGAGATGCGGGGCTATAGCGGCGACAGCCGCGGTGCCCGCGTGCATGCCGCCATCATGCGGACAGGCCTCCAGGACGTGATCGACCAGCGTATCGAGACCCTCTCGAAGGGCTTCAAACGTCGCGTCGGCATTGCCCAGGCCATTCTCCACGATCCCCCGGTGCTGATCATGGACGAGCCGACGGACGGTCTCGATCCCAACCAGAAACACCATGTGCGCCACCTGATCGCGGAGATGTCGCGCGACAAAGCCATCATCGTCTCCACGCACATCCTGGAAGAGGTGGAGGCCGTGTGCACGCGCGCGGTCATCATCGACAAGGGGCGCATCGTCGCCGATGGCACGGCCGACGATCTGCAGCGCCGGCTCGACTACCACAACTCCGTGGCGATCCGGGTGGACGAGGCCGTGACGAGCGACGTGGTCGCCGCGCTCGAAGGCTTCACGAACGTCCAGCGCATCGACCGGCGCGCGGTCGGGGAGGGGCAGGTGCTGCTGCACGCCATCGCACGCGAAGGCACGGCCATCGCCGGCGAGGTGACGGCGCGGCTCAGCGAGCGCCGCATCGCAATTCACGAAGTCTATGTCGAGCGCGGCAAGCTCGACGACGTCTTCCGTCAGATCACTTCGCAAGAAGGGCGCGGCACCCATGCGTAACGTCTGGAATATCGCCAAGCGCGAATTGCGGAGCTATTTCGAATCACCGCTCGCCTACATCTTCGCGATCATCTTCGTGGCGTTGACCGGTGCGTTCACGTTCAAGATCGGCAACTTCTTCGAGCGCGGCCAGGCCGACCTGCAACCCTTCTTCACGTATCATACGTGGCTCTACCTGTTGCTCGTCCCCGCGATCGCCATGCGGCTGTGGGCCGAAGAGCGCAAGTCCGGCACCATCGAACTGCTGATGACGCTGCCGGTGAATACGTGGGAAGCGATCCTGGGCAAATACCTGGCGGCGTGGGCCTTCCTCGGTGTCGCGCTCGCCCTGACGTTCCCGATGTGGATCACGGTCAACTACCTCGGCGATCCCGACAACGGCGTCATTCTGGCCAGCTACATCGGCAGCTTCCTGATGGCGGGGGCCTTCCTGTCGATCGGCTCGTGCATCTCGGCGCTGACGAAGAACCAGGTGATCGCCTTCATCGTCTCCTCGACGCTGTGCTTCCTGCTCGTGATGAGCGGCGCGGAACTGGTCTTGAACCTGTTCCGTGGCTGGGCGCCGGCGTTCCTCGTCCACGCGATCTCGTCGCTGAGCTTCCTCAACCACTTCGACCAGATCTCCAAGGGTGTGATCGGGCTCTCCACGCTGATTTTCTACGCCTCGGTGATCGGCTTCTTCCTGTTCGCGAACCTGATCGTCGTCGAACAGCGCAAGGCCGCCTGAGGGAGGAACACGCATGACCAACACGAAGAAATCCGCTTCCGAGACGGCCCGCGACCTGACGCAGCGCGTGACGGGCTGGGGCTTGCTGGCGCCCGGCGAACTCGCCCGGTGGGCTGCAGGCATGGATCGGCGCACGATGGCGTGGTCCGCCGTCGTCCTCGCAGGTGTTCTCGCGCTGTCGATCAACCTGATCTCCAGCATCGTCTTCCGTAACATGAAGGCGGACCTGACCGCCGACCGGCTCTACACGATCTCGGAGGGCACGCGAAAAGTGCTGACGAAGATCGACGAGCCGATCACCGTGCGCGTCTACTACTCGCAACGGCTCGGCGAGGTGGCGCCGCTCTTCAACAAGTACTTCGAGCGCGTGAAGGCGCTTCTCGAGCAGTACAGCGACATCTCGCGTGGCCGTCTGCAGGTGACGTTCGTCGATCCCGCACCGTTCTCGGACGCGGAGGACCGGGCGGTGGCAGCGGGGCTCAAGGGTGTGCGGCTGAACCAGGACGGCGAGACGGGCTACTTCGGTCTCGTCGCGTCGAACACGACGGACAACGATGCGGTGATCGAATTCTTCGCGCCGGATCGCGAGAGGTTCATCGAGTACGATCTCACGAAGCTGATCGGGGGACTTGCCAACCCGAAGAAGAAGGTGATCGGCCTCATCGCCGGTGTGCCCATCAACGGCGGCGCCAACCCGATGCAGCCGATGCGGCAACCCGCGCCGCCGTGGACCGTGATGGAGCAGATCCGCGAGTTCTTCGACGTGCGGCCGCTGCAGGAGACCGACAAGGTCATTCCTGCCGACATCGACGTCCTCCTCGTCGTGCAGCCCTCGCTGCTGACGGAGGAGGCCGCCTACGCCATCGACCAGTATGCCCTGTCGGGCGGTCGCGTGCTCGCGTTCGTCGATCCGCATGTGGAGACGAACCCCGGCGCGCAGCCCGGCATGCCGCAGTTGCCCGTCTCCTCGTCCATGCGCAAGCTGCTGACGGCCTGGGGCGTGACGTTCGACGCCGACAAGGTGGTGGGCGACCCCAAGCTCGCGCGGCGAGTGCAATACGGCGGACGCGGCGGTCGCCAGCCGACGGTGACGCAATATCTGGCGTGGCTTGGCATCGAGAAAGCGCAGATCAACGAGAAAGATCCGCTTTCCGCCGGCGTCGGCAACCTGAACTTCGCGTCGGCGGGCGCCCTGGCCAAGGCCGATGGCGCCACGACGATCGTTCAGCCGATCATCGAGACGACGGCCGAAGCCGGCCTGATCGATGCGAACATGGTGCGTTTCTCGCCCGATCCGCTCGCCATCAACCGCAAGTTCGTGCCGGGCACGAAGGCGCTGATGCTGGCGGCGCGGATCGTGGGTGAAGGCAAGTCCGCTTTCCCGAAGGGCCGGCCGATACCCGAAGACAAGTCCAAGGCGGCCGACAAGACGGGGAAGCCCGAGGACAAGGACGCCAAGGCCGAAGCGCCGGCCAAGGACGCCAAGCCCGTTGCCGGCAAGCCGCATGTCGCGGCGGGCCGGCTCAACGTGATCGTGGTCTCGGACGTGGACATGCTCAACGACCAGTTCTGGGTCGAGGTGCGTGATTTCCTGGGCCAGCGGATGGCCGTGCCGCTTGCCCACAACGCGGCGTTCGCCGTCAATGCGCTCGAGAACCTGTCGGGCGGAGAAGCGTTGGCGAGCCTGCGCGGCCGCGGCATCAGCGAGCGTCCCTTCGAACTCGTCCAGCGCATTCGCAGCGCCGCCGAGCTGCGTTCGCGCGAGAAGGAGGAGGGATTGGTCGCCAAGTTGAAGGACCTGCAGCAGAAGCTCTCCAAGGTGCAGTCGCGCGGTGCGGAAGGAGCGACGGCGGTCTCCGTGTTGCTGTCCGAGAAGGAGAAGCAGTCGGTCGAGCAGTTCCGCGGCGAGATGATCAAGGTGCGGCGGGAATTGCGCGACGTGAAGGCCGACATGCGGCGCGACATCGACGATCTGAAGTGGTGGCTGCACTTCTTCAACATCGCCGCGGTTCCGCTGGTGATCGGTGTCGGCGGCCTCGCCTACGGACTGTCACGGCGCCTGCGCCGCCGGTCCGCCGCTTGAGCCCCATTCCCGCCTCGCCCCAATGCTGCGACCAGGAGGCCTAAAGTGATCAAGCCCCAACAGTTCACGACGCTCGCCGTTGCCGCCGCCATATCGGCGTTCGCCGCCATCGCGCTCTATGCCACCACGTATCGCTGGAGTGCGGGACGTCTCGAAGGCTCGCCGCTGGTGGCGGGGCTCGAGCGGCAGGAGAAGGCGGTCGCCGCCGTGGAGGTTTCGCAGGCGGGAAAGCGCCTCACGTTCGTGCGCCAGGGCGATACGTGGCACGTCAAGGAGCATGACGGCTATCCGGCGAACCCGGAGCGCATCCGGGCGCTGCTGACGTCGCTGGCGGGTGCCCAACTCGTCGAGCGCAAGACCTCCAAGAAGGCGCTGCATGCGCAGCTCGAGCTGGAGGATCCGGCGGCGAAGACGTCGAAGTCGCGGCACGTGCGTGTCCTCGACGCCAAGGGCGGGGCCATTGCCGACATCGTCGTCGGCAAGAGCCGCTTCAACGCCTTCGGGGCCGACAAGGGCGGCTTCTATGTCAGGCGTGCGGGGGAGGACCAGACGTGGCTGGCGACGGGGGAGCCGAAGGCCACGGTCGATTTCACGGATTGGGTCTCGGCGACGTTGTTCGAGCTCGCCGACACGAAAATCGCGAAGCTGACGCTCACGCATCCCGGCGAGGCGCCCCTGGTGATCGAGCGGGACGCCGGCGATGCCAAGGACGCCAAGGCGGCAGCGGCAAGTGCGGCGGTGGCGAAGTTCAGGCTCGCCAGCATCCCCGACGGCAAGAAGCTGAAGAAGGATGCTGCAATCGAGCAGATCGCGCAGGGTTTCGGCTCGATCAACCTGGAAGATGCGCGCAAGCTCGGCGCACCGCCGGCGGGCGACAAGGTCTCGGTGATCAAGCTTGAAGCCGACGGCGGGCTCGTCGTGACGTTCCGCCTGCGCGCGGATGGCGAGGATCGCTGGCTGTCGTTTGCCGCGACGGGTTCCGACGGCGATGCGAAGAAGGCGGCAGAGGCCATCAATGCCAAGGCCAACGGCTGGGAATTCAAGATCCTGAAGTGGAAGGCCGAACAGATCGGCAAGCACGCCACCGATCTTCTCGAAACGAGCTGAGGCGGGGCTAGTGTTCCGGCTCCGACACTTGGTTCCCCGTGCATCGGGCTCTGGACCAAGTGTCGGAGCCAGAAGGAACACTAGCAACCGTATGATTCTAGTGTAGCTTTTGCATCTGACGTTTGGTCATGGTTCCAGCCGCGAGGGGGTACCAAACGTCAGATGCGCTACACTAGGGTCCCCGCCTCCTCTTCCCCGCGGCTGCCTCAGGCGACTGCGATGCCGGCCGATAGCATGCGGTCGATGTCGGCCGGGGTGTAGCCCGCCTCGGCCAGGATCTCGCGGGTGTGCTGGCCTTTGCGGGGGGCCGCCGCTTCGGGCGCATCCTGGACGAGCTTTGCGGTGCCCGGCGGATTGGGTGTCGCCCAGGGTATGTCGCTGCCCTCCTGCGTCACCCAGCTGACGACGCCCGTCGCCTTGGCATGGGGGTGTTCCACGAAGTCGGCGTAGGTCTGCACGACCTCGTTCTGCAAGCCCGCGGCCGTCAGCATGTCGCGCCATTCCGCCGCCGGCCGGGTCTTGATGATGTCGCTCACGCGATCGACCAGGTATGGCGCCTGGGCGTAGCGCAGCGAGGTCGTCGCGAACTTGGGATCGCCGATCAGCTCGTCGAGGCCCAGGACCTTGCAGACGCCCTCGAACTCGTGGTTCTTGACCGCCGCGATCTGGATCCAGCCACCATCGGCGGCCTGATAGGTGCCGCCCGGCGCCGACACGTTCTTGAAGGGGCCGTCGCGGACGGCGCTCATCAGCCGGATGGCCTGGAGGTTTGCGGCCCCTTCCATCAGGCTGACGTCGATGCGTCGTCCGGGCGCGCCACGGGCCTTGGCATAGAGGGCCGCCACGATCGCCTGATGCGCGTAGAGCGCCGTCGCCATGTCGACGATGATCGTCGGTGTGCGATGGGGCACGCCGTCCGGTCCGGTGTTCTCGGCCATGAAGCCCGTGAAGGCCTGCAGGATGGGGTCCATCGCGGGTTTCTCGCGCAATGGTCCCTCCTGGCCGAAGCCGGAGATCGAGACATAGACCAGCCCGGGATTCATGGCCTTCAGCCGCTCGTAGCTGAAGCCCAGCCGATCGATGACGCCGGGGCGGAAGCCTTCGAGGAAGACGTCGGCCTTGGGGATCATGCGATCGACGGCGGCGCGCGCCTCCGGCTTCTTCAGGTCGAGCGCGATCGAGCGCTTGCCGATATTGGCGACGACCGAGAAGGCGGACTGGTCGCCGTAGACGGCGCCGAGCGCTCGCGACCAGTCGCCCTCGGGCGGTTCGATCTTGACGACGTCGGCGCCGTGGCGGGCCAGCAGCATGGCGCTGTAGGGACCGGCCACGCCTTGCGACATGTCGACGACGCGGATGCCCTCGTAGGGTTTCTCGAAGCTCATGGGGAGGCTCCTTGGCCGACGGCGCTATCCGCGTGGGTTGAGGCGGGCGGCGTCGGCCATGATCTCCACCGACTCCAGCGACCGCGAGCGCACGGTCAGCGACGTGACGCCGTCGTCCTGCATGTTCTCCCAGGCCCGGAAGCGCTGCTTGATGCGGGCCGGCGGCCCCACGAGCGACTTGTTGTCGACCCACTCGTCGGGCACGGCGGCGGCGGCCTCGTCCTTGCGGCCGGCGAGATAGAGCTCCTGGATGCGATCGGCGGCGGCCTTGTAGCCGCGGCGAACCATGATGTCCTTGTGGTAGTTCTTGTCCTTGTGGCCCATGCCGCCGACGTAGAGCGCGACTTCGGGCTTGAGCTTGTCGAGCATGCCCTTCACGTCGTCGCCGACCTCGACATGGACGGAACACTGGATCTCGAAGTCCTTGTAGCCCTTGCCGTTACCGGCGCGGCGGAAGCCTTCCTCGAGCCAGGGGCGATATTCCTGCATCGAGCCGGGGAAGAGACCGAGCGGCAGCCAGCCGTCGGCGATCTCGGCGGTCAGCTTCACCGTCGCCTCGTTGCCGGTGCCCAGATAGATCGGCAGCTTGGGGTTCGTATGCAGGATCGACTTCAGCGGCTTGCCGACGCCGAGGGAGCCAGGCCCCGTGTAGGGCAGGCTGATCTCCTCGCCCTCGTGGCTGACGGGGACGTCGCGCGCGAAGATCTTGCGCATGATCGTGACGTAATCCTTGATCCGGTAATAGGGGCGACCCCACGGCTGGCCGTACCAGCCCTCGACGATCTGGGGACCGGAAACGCCGATGCCGGCGATGAAGCGGCCGCCGCCGGCCAGCGCGTCGACGGTCTGGGCGCACATGGCGGCGTTCGCGGGGGTACGGGCGGAGAGCTGCATGATGGCGGTGCCGAGCTTGATGCGCTCGGTCTTGCCGGCCAGGAACGCCAGCGGTGACACGGCGTCCGAGCCGTAGGCCTCCGCCGTCCAGACGCTGTCGTAGCCCAGGGTTTCGGCGCGCTGGACGAGCTCCACGGGGATGTCGAGGTGCGCCTTCGAGTAGCCGATGCTCAAGCCGAGTTTCATGTTTCCTCCTGGTTCTATCGTTGTCAGCGTTGTTGCAGGGCGCGGCCGTCGAGGCCGGAGAAGGGTACCCCGAGGTGCGTGAGCACCGTCGGCGCGATGTCGATGGGCGAGGTGCGCTGCCATTGGGCCGTGCCGGGCGCAAAGCCTGGGCCATCCAGCAAGAGGAACGGCATCTGCTCGTAGCGGGCGAGCCCGCCGTGCTGGCCGCAGCCCTCGTGCGTCGCCTTGCCCGGCGCCGGCATGGCTTCGTAGCTGTGGCCGGGAACGCCGAAGGCGTTGGGCCGCTCGTCGTTGGCCATCGCCACCGCGAAGACGATGCCGTGGCGGTTCGCTTGACCGACGCGCGCCAGATCGAAGGTGTCGATGACCTGCTCGGCCCAGGGCTGCTCGCGCAGGAATGCCCCGATGCGGGCGATGCGACCGGCGTCGAGGCCGTTCACCTGGATGAGGGCGGAAGTGCCGCTCGATACGGCCATGACGTCGCCCGAGCCTGCGCCTTCCTTCAGGCCGGCGGCGATCAGGGCCCCTTCGATGTCGACGACTTCGGAGACGGTCTGATGGCCGTGGTCGGAGCCGATGAGGAACAGGATGTCGTCGCCCTTGCGGCGGGCGGCAGCGACGGCGGCAACGACCTTGCGGGCATTGGCGTCGGCGCGCCCGAGGATCGCCAGATGTTCCGGCGACCCGAGGGGGAAGGCGTGCTGGGTGACATCGGGCTCGGCCAACCACATCAGCGACATGGCAGCACGGCCGCCCAGAACGGCCTGCTCGACGAAACGCTCGGTGAGTGCGTCGTCGCCATCGATGCCTTGCGGGATGTCACTGGCGTTCCAGCCTTCGATCGGGCGGCGGCCTGGCCCATACGAACCAGCGCGGTGGTAGATGTGCCCGAAGCCGTCGGGGTCGTGCGCATAGGCCGCGCCTGGAGAGACGTTGGCGTAGATGACGGCGCCGCCGGCATCCTTGACACGCTCGGCAAGCGTAGGCATCGCCAGCGAGCGGCCGGTCACGCGGCGCTTGTGCTGGAGGAAGTCGGGATGGCCGGCGTCGTGCAGAACCAGCTTGCCGTCCTCGTGCAGCGCCATGCTGTTGCCCTGCAACTCGTGTCGCGCGGGATGGCAGCCGGTCGAAACGGAGGCCGAGACGACGCGGGTCGCCGACGGGAACATCGAGGTATGGGCATCGCAGCGCGACATCCCGCGCGTGGCTGCGTAAAGGGCTGGTGTGTGCTCTTCGCTGATCAGGTCGCGGCGGGTGCCGTCGAGAAAAAGGACGATCGCCCTACGCATGAGAATTGCCTCCGGTGGTGGCCAAGCACATCGAAATGTTCCGCTGCATCATGTGTCGTCTCGTCTGCCGACCCGACCAGGGACGAGCGCAAGGAAAGCCTCTGCCCGGGTTTCGCGCATGTCCCATCGTGCCGTGTCGTTCCTGCGGGCGTCGTCTTCGATCGCGGGCCGTCCCGTCACGCCTGCCCGCGTCGAAACCGAACCATTGCCTCGATGTTTTAGCAAGTGCGTTGTCGGTATGCGGCAGGAGCGGGGACCCGGTGCGTGTCGCGCGATTGCGCAATGCCGCCGGCTCGACCAATGTAGACGTCCTGCCGTTCACGCCGCTTCTGGCGCTATGACCGTTGTTGCCGTCTCGCGTCCCGACCCATGGAGTTTTCCGGATGCCCGTCACCGTCCTTTATGCCGAAGGCCAGTTTCCCGATGACGCGCTGGAGTGCGAGATCTTCGGTGACGGTGTCACCGTCATGCGCCGCACTGTCGGCAGGCTGGCCGATTTGTCTTCGGCCGACTGCGCCGAGGTCGATGGCCTCATGATCTCGCGCCTGATCGTCTCGCGCGACGACGTCGCCCGCTTTCCCCGCCTCAGTTGCGTGGTGCGCATGGGCGTGGGCTATGATGGCGTCGATCGCGCAGCCTGCGCGGAGCGCAACGTGCTCGTGTGCAATGTGCCGGATTACGGCACCAGCGAAGTTGCCGACCACGCCATCGCGCTGGCGCTGACGTTGCGTCGTGGCATCATCCATTATCACGACACGCAGCGTGCCGAGCCGGTGGCGCCGTGGCGACCCGTTGCAACGGGCGGGCTCGTGCGACGTCTCGGCGTGCAAACGTTCGGCATCGTCGGTCTCGGGCGCATCGGCACGGCCGCCGCGCTTCGCGCGAAGGCGCTGGGCTTCCGCGTCATGTTCTACGATCCGCACCTGCCGAACGGCGCGGACTTGGCCATTGGCGTTGGGCGCGCGCGCTCGCTGGAAGCGTTGCTGCAGGAGACGGATGTCCTTTCCATCCACGCGCCGCTGACGCGTGAGACGCGCGGCCTGATCGGGTCGGCCCAGATCGGGCAGCTCAGGCCGAATGCGGTCCTCGTCAACACGGCGCGCGGGCCCATCGTCGATATCGATGCCGTCTACGAGCACCTCCAGTCGGGGCACCTCGCGGCCGCCGGTCTCGATGTCGTTCCGGTCGAGCCACCGGCCGAGCCGCTGCCAAAACTGATCGCGGCCTACCGGGCACGCGAGCCCTGGCTGCTGGGCCGCCTCGTGATGACGCCGCATGCGGCATTCTTCTCGCCGGAGGCGCGTCACGACACGCGCGTGAAGGCGGCGGAGACGATGCGGGCGGCGCTGCTTTCCAACCGGCCGCAGAACGTCATCACGCCCGACATGGATTGATGGCGGCCCTGCACGAGAAACGATCTTGCCCCCTGCGCGAAGGCTCGCCTAGGCTGGGCATCGGGGGCTGTCGTCGCTGCGATCTCGTAAGGTCGTACTCCCCTATCGGCAGATGACACAGAGGGAAGCGGCAACACGTGACGAAAGCGGATAGACGAACGCGCTCTTACGGTTCGATGACGATGCGGTTCCCCGTGAGCGTATGCTCGTGAGGACGGCGGAAATCGCAGGGGCCGGACTGGCCGGCTTGTCGTTGGCCACGGGGCTCGCCAGGAGCGGCTGGCGCGTCGTCGTGCACGAGGCCGCGGAAACGCTGCGTTCGGGCGGCGGTGGCCTTTATATTTCTCGCGACGGCCTGTGGGCGCTCGACCAGCTCGGCCAAGGCGCAACCTTTCGGCAGATGTCGTTCGCGCCGCACGGGTTCGAGACGTGGATCAACGGACAGCTCCACCGTGCGCATGTCAACGACGGGGTCTTCCGGACGGTCCTGCGCGGGCGACTGCATAAGCTCCTGGTCGATGCTGCGCGAAACGCCGGCGCCGAGATCCGCACCGGCGTGCGCGTGATGGGCGCCGATGCGGCGGGCGCGCTGCACTTTACGGACGGCAGGCGGCGGCATGCGGATCTGGTCGTCGGCGCCGATGGGGTCGGCTCCGGGTTGTTCGCGACACTCGGACTCACGCGCGATCTCGTCGTGCATCAGGACGGGTTGGTGCGCGTTCTCGTCGATCGCCGCAATCTGCCGGGCGGCAACTGGGATGCGAGCCGCGATTTCTGGTCCTACGAAGACGTTGCTTTGCGCATTCTCTACAGCCCATGCAGTCCGGATCACTGCTATCTGGTCATGATGGTGTCGGCCGACGATGCCGCCCGTCAGGCCTTGCCGCTCGACCGGGCCCTGTGGTCTGCGTCCTTTCCCATGCTTGCGCCGATCCTCGATCGCGTTCCCCTGGAGACGCGGGTCGACCGCTACAGCTCCATCCGTCTTCCTGCGTGGGGGCGCGGCCGTGCAGTGCTGATCGGAGATGCGGCCCACGCGATGCCTTCGAGCCATGCACGTGGTGCCAACATCTGCATGCGCAACGCCGTCAAACTGGCGCAGGCGCTGGGTGCGACCGACGACATCGACGCGGCCCTGGCGGCATGGGAGGCGGAAATGCGGGCGCCGACGGCCGACGATCAGCGCGAGGCAGAGCATCTGGCATTCTCGCGCTCGCTGCACCGCGGGTTCCCCGAGATCGATCTCGATGATCTGGTGCCGTCGAACATGAAACCCGTAGCAATCGCAAAAGGCTGACGCCATGTGGCTCGAACCCGACGATGATCGTTGGCGAACCCTTCTCGCCGAAATCGACGCGCGCCATGTCGGCACAACCGATCTGACCGGCCGGCCGTGGGCCGAGCATTTCCGGCGCGTTGCCCTGCGGATCTGCCTGAGATACCCATGTCCGTGCCGAGACCAGCTCGAGGCGGCCCTCTTGCACGATGCATTGATGACGGGGGGCGGCGGTCGCGCGCGCATGGAGGCGCTGGGCCTCAGCGAGGCGGCGATGGAGATCGTGCGGGTCACCACGCCACCGCCGAATGCCGACTACTACCGCGACTATGGCGCCGTGACCGCCGCGGACGATGCCGGGTATCTCGATTACGTCCGCGGGCTGGTTGCCAGTGGCAATGTCGCTGCCATCGAGATGAAGCTTGCAGACGTCTGCGACACGATCGATCAGATGCGGGTCCGGCGCGATCCGCAGATCATTTCGCAAGTGCCGAACCGATACGAGCCGAGCCGCACCATCCTGGAAAACGGCCTCGATCGGCTATAGGGCTATGGCATATCAACGCGATAGCGGTGCGCGTCGAGCCATGCCTTCGCCAGCTCTGGCAGCGCTATGCGAGATAGGTGGCAATCATCGGCAGTCTGTCGGCAGCGATGGTGCGCTTGCCAGCTTGTGTGGCGGATTGGAAGGCGCACGATTCCGAACGTTGCTGGAAGACCTCGATGGCACTACGGTTGATGTCGCTTACCCAGGTGATTTCCATGACGCGGTGAGGGACCACTTCGTCAGGGGGTTGCGCGCAGGAGGTAACAAGGTCGAGACAGAAGTGTCACTTGTTCTACCTGGTGCACCGCCTGTTGCGGCCCGCCTCGACATCTTAGCGAGAGGTCCAAACGGCCTACTTTATGGAATTGACATCAAGACTGGCGAGAACCCGACATTCACGCCTAGCCGGCAAGTTGTCTATCCACATGCAATCGGCGGCGCAGGCGTTGTCTCGTCTGACGGAAAAATCCGCAACCTCGGCCTTACCCCGGGGGCGCCGCTGCCCGCATTCGCCATCAGTGTTGTCTACGCAAGAGGCCCCGGCTCTCGATTGCAAGTCATTCCTCTACCCGCCGAGCCCCGCTGAGGGCGGCCTCCGGCATCGCTGCACATCATAGGACCGTAGCCATGCCTGAGTTCGAGGGTAAGGACTACGACCTGTCCGTGTACCTTTATCTGATTTCAGGTGAGCGGCTGATCACGAAGAGCACGGCGCTTGAAATTTCCAGAATGGTGCTGTGTGACCGTTTCGGTTCGGAGGAGGTTAGGCGCCAAGAACCGTTCGGCGTAGAGGAGCGCGGGGAGACGTGGGTAGTATCGGGCGGTCAACAGCCGCAGTGGGATGACGATCGGCCAAGAGAGGCATTACGACTCGGAAGGGCCGAAGTCATTATCTCTCAGCTGGACGGGCGGATCATCAAGCTGGCAGTCGAGGCACCAATTCCACCCCTCCATGACCGAGGGGCGGGATAGGTTTCCCAAGCAGTCCCGGGACACGGCATCTCTATGTTGGCCTTCATTCGAATAATGCGAGTTGCAAGCTATCATCTTGCTAGCAACTTGGCGCGCCGTACTGAATAAAAGTGCGAACACGTATGCGATTGATATTTCATTGTAAGCCCGGATTTTGGCGACCCTGACCGCAAGCCCGGCTGGCCGTCTCATCAATTGCGGACCGCGCCGTGGACTTATCCCCGTGTGATCTGCCGCCAGGAGAATGGCGCGATACTCTCATGACGAGGATCGCGCATGCAACGACGCGGATGGGTAGGGCAAGGCATCGAAGTCGAGTTTAGAGAAAGGCAATGGAGGCTCGCTTTCGCACGGGTCAAGTTTGCACTTGCAGCCGTGAGGCAGGCCCTGGAGAGGAAAGCCGGCTTCAACCCCGACCAGCCGCGCGACGACCACGGCCGCTGGACAGGCACGGGCGGCGGCACGGGATCTGGTCAATCGGTCATCCGGGATACTACGGGCAACGAGCCTTGGGAGCATGTCGTCCGCGATCGACGCGCTGACGGCTCGCTGGCCCAGGAACTCGTTTTCAACCGCGACGGTAGCACGATCCACTCCGAGTTCGCAGGGGCGGGTGATGGCCTCGCCTGGGACGAACGTCACACGGTCGTCACCACCTCGGGCGAGCGCATCCGCTTCGAGACAGCGGGCGAGGTCCAGACCATCGCCGATGCCAACTCGGGCGACGTGCTCGGCTCCAGCCGCTGGACGGATGCAGGTCCAGAACCAGAGGCGACGCTCCAACCCGTTTTCGATCCCAGGGGCTACGCGGTCACCAAGACCATCGAGGCAGCAGCGGTGCTCTGGGTCTGGCTGTCGACCCGGAACGACGCGGACGGCTCCGCCGTGCTCGCCTTCAAGGCCGACGACTACCGTGCCGGCGAAGCGCCTGCTGTCGTGCCCAGCTGGGTCGGCCGGCTGACCCGCCACGAGACCGACGCCGCCTGTCCGCGCCACCCGGCGGTGCAGTCGCGCACGGACGCCGCGGCCGACGCTGTGCGACGCGAAGGCAACTACTGGACGGCGGCGGATTATGGGACGAAGGTGCACAAGAACCTGGAGCGGCAGATCAAATTCCTCGACGATCCCAACTTCGTGGCCGAGCAATCGATGAGCAAGAACGATTTCGAAAACTACGGCACTCCGGGCTCGATCCGCGTCGACGTGCTCGAGCGCGTGGGCAACGGCACCGTCTGCGTCTACGACATCAAGACGGGCAGGCGCGGATTGAGCGCGGCGCGGTCGGCCGAGATCGTTGGGACGGTGTTTCAGCGCTATTCGGGCACGCGCCGTATCGTCCTGATCGAGACCAGGCCACGACGATGACCACAGCAGCTCAGGTTAAGAGGCTGGTCAAGCCGCTGCTCGCGCGTCACCCTGATCTGGCCTTGGTCGGGCGCATGATCGTCATCCGCCCAGTTCGGCACGTCTTGCGGGCCATCTACATCGACCGAACGCGCTCGGCGGCCGAGTTTCGCCCGCGCTGGACCGCTTTTCACCTCTTTGTGCTCAGAGAGCGAATTGGTTACGCTCTCGGTGGCGACGTGTACAAGCCGCGCGCGACGACATGGCCGCGGCAATTTCCTGAGCTTCGAGAATTCGCCAAGCTGTGGTGGATCGAGGATCCTGAGTCGCCTGGCGTTCTGGCGGAGGCCGTCGAGGCGGCGGCGCTGCCCAAGCTCGCCCCGTTCGGGGATCTGGAAGCGTACTATGCCCACCTAGCTGGCCACCCTTATTTTGCCTACCACAAGCGGCCCGAAGTCCGCGTGATTGTCGAGGCCGCGCGGGGGCGGCTCGACGAGGTGCGAGCCATCTGCCGCGACGAGCTCCCACTTTGGCCGGACAACTGGTTCGGTGACAGTCCTGAGGCGATCGAGATCATGCGGCGCGCCAAGTCGATCTGCCCGCTGGCGGCAGCAGACGACCGCGCCGGCATCGCCCGCCTGCTGCACGAGTGGGAGGCGGCGACGGTCAGAAACCTGAAGATCGAGCACCTGTGGCAGCCGACGCCGTTCCCGCTGGAACTGGACGAACCGGCAGGCTGACATGCCATAGCCACCGCAGCGGGGCCTTCGCTCGAATAAAGCGAGTTGCAAGCCATCGTCTTCCGGCAGATGGCGCTCCCTACGGGAGTCGAACCCGTCTTTTCAGATTGAAAATCTGACGTCCTAACCGATAGACGAAGGGAGCCGTCGCTTGCGGACGGCTCTCTCTACGCAAAAGATTCGCCGTTGCCAAGCCTTGTCGTGCGGGTCACAGGATAATGCGCGGCGCGCCAGGGGCCCGACACCGGCTGATTGCGGCCGAAGTGCATCGATCGAGTGGAGGCTTGCGCGTTTCGGCGATCGCGGACTTGGGGGACGAGGCCGAATCGCGAGATTCTGTCCGGCGGACAGCCAAGCGGCGGAAAGTGCAGGTGGTGTCGTATCTCGATAATCTGAATGACGATCAGAAGCGCGCCGTGATGCATGGCATCGCGCCGGGTGACACGTCGCATTGCGGGCCGTTGCTCATCATTGCGGGGGCGGGCTCGGGCAAGACGACGACGCTCGCCAGCCGGGTGGCGCACCTGATCGTCAACGGCGCCGATCCCGACCGGATCCTGCTGCTGACTTTCTCGCGGCGGGCGGCCACGGAGATGACGCAGCGCGTGGGGCGCATCGTTGCCGAGGCCAAGGGCGGTGGGTACGTGCGCGGCTCGGCGAAGATATCGTGGTCGGGCACGTTCCATGGCGTTGGCGCGCGGCTCCTCAGGCAGTTCGCCCGGCGCATCGGGCTGGCCGGCGGCTTCACGATCCACGATCGCGAGGATTCCGCCGACCTGATGAATATCGTGCGTCACGACCTGGGCTTGTCGGAGAAGTCCACGCGCTTTCCGCTGAAGGGGACGTGCCTTGCGATCTATTCGCATGCGGTGAACGCGGGGTTGGGCCTCGGGGAGACGCTGGAGCGGCATTTTCCGTGGTGCGCAGCGTTCGAGACCGAGCTTGGCCAGCTGTTCGAGGCCTACGTCGCAGCGAAACAGGCGCAAGGCGTCCTCGACTACGACGATCTGCTGCTCTACTGGGCGGAAACGATGGGCGCGGAGGAGGTTGCGGGGGATGTGCGCGCGCTCTTCGATCACGTCCTCGTCGACGAATACCAGGACACCAACCCCTTGCAGGCCCGGATCCTGCTCGGCCTCAAGCCGGATGGCACGGGACTCACGGCCGTCGGTGACGACGCGCAATCGATCTATGGGTTTCGCGCGGCGACGGTGCGCAACATTCTCGACCTGCCGTCGGCTTTCGCGCCGCCGGCCGAAGTGGTGACGTTGGAGCGCAACTACAGGTCGACCCAGCCGATCCTCGAAGCCTCGAATGCGGTGATGGCGCTGGCGAAGGAGCGCTTCTCGAAGAACCTCTATTCCACACGGGAATCCGACATGAGGCCGCGGCTGGTGACGGTGGCCGACGACATCGCGCAAGTCGGCGCGGTCGTGGAGCGCGTGCTGGGGAACCGCGAGGCCGGCGTGCCGCTCAAGGCGCAGGCCGTGCTGTTTCGCACGTCGCATCACAGCGGGCTGCTGGAAATCGAACTCACGCGGCGGAACATTCCTTACGTGAAGTTCGGCGGCCTGCGGTTTCTCGAGGCGGCGCACGTCAAGGACCTGCTGTCCGTGTTGCGCTGGGCGGAGAACCCGCGCGATCGGGTGGCCGCGTTCCGCGTCCTGCAACTGTTGCCGGGTGTGGGGCCTGGGACAGCGGCGAAGGCCTTCGAGCGCTTGGCGACGAGCGGGGCGCCCTTCGCCCCCCTGACGATCTTCGCTGCACCGGCCGCGGCACGAAAGGACTGGCCTGCGTTCGTCGCCCTGATGGAGCACTTGCACGAGGGTGCGGGATGGCCGGCCGACATCGAGGCGGTGCGGACATGGTTCCAGCCGCACCTGGAGGCGAACTATCCCGATGCTGCGGTGCGCGGCGGTGATCTCGACCAGATCGTGCAGATTGCCGGGCAGTATGCCTCGCGGCAGCGTTTCCTGACGGAGGTGACGCTCGATCCGCCGGACGCCACCAGCGACGAAGCGGGTGCACCACTGCTCGACGAGGATTACCTGATCCTCTCCACGATCCATTCGGCGAAGGGGCAGGAGTGGACGGCGGTCTACGTCTTGAACGTGGTCGACGGGTGCATTCCCTCCGACATGTCCACGGGGCGCGGCGAGGACATCGAGGAGGAACGCCGGCTGCTCTATGTGGCGATGACGCGGGCCAAGGACGAACTCCACCTGATGCTGCCGCAGAAGTTCTACGTGCATCAGCAGGCCCGCGGCGGCGACCGGCACGTCTTCGCGTCGCGGACGCGATTCATCCCGGCGCCGCTGCTGGAACATTTCGAGCGGGCAAGCTGGCCGCAGCGGCGCCTCTCCGCCGGGGCGTCGCAGGCGCCGGCAGGGGCGAGTGTCGATCTCAAGGCGCGCGTCGGTGGGGCCTGGAAGGCACGCGCCTGAGAGCTTGGAGGGCGGCTCTCACTGGTGCCAGCGGCGCAACCGCATGGCCGCACGCACGCGCTGTTCGGCGAGGCGGCTGGCGGCGGCGCGCGGCAACAGGCCTTCCGCGCGGACGGCTTTGAGGACTTCGCGCGTGTTGGCGGCGATCTTCTCGGCGATCGTGTCGAAGGCTATGCGCTCGGTGCCGCCCCGATACTCGACGGCGGCGCAGATGACGCCACCTGCGTTGGCGATGAAGTCGGGGATCGTGAGCACGCCGCGTGCGTGCAAGGCCTGCTCGGCCTCGGCGGTGGCGGGGATGTTGGCGCCTTGCAGGACGAGCTTGGCCTGAAGCTGGCCGACGTTACCGGCGTTGAGGACATCGGGCCTGGCGGCAGGAATCCAGATGTCGCAGGGCACGCCGACGATGGCGTCGCGGCCGAGCTTCGTTCCCGTCTCGTGTTGCGTCAGCGGGCCGCCGGCCTGCTTGAGTGCGATCAGGGCTTCGATCGGGAGGCCATTGGGATCGGCGACAGTGCCGTGCGAATCGGAGGCGGCGACGAGGATGGCCCCGCGTGCGCCCAGGAAGCGGGCTGCGTGTTGGCCGACGGCGCCGAAGCCCTGGACGGCGACACGCGCGCCTTGCAACTGCGGGCCACCCAAGTCCTGGGCCGCTTCGGCGGCCACGGCGAGGCCGTACCCGGTCGCCCCGATCTCGTCGAGGGGAATGCCGCCCACGACGCGTGGCAAACCGACGGCACGGCCGATCTCGTCCTTGATCCAGGCCATCGCGCGTTCATCGGTGCCCATGTCGGGGCCGGGGATGTAGTCGGCGAGATCGCGCTGGGACCGGGCGAAGGCGCGGATGACCTGCTCCTTGCGTTCGGGCGGCATCGCCGGATCGGCCATGATCACGGACTTGGCGCCTCCGTGCGGGAGACCGGCCGAGGCGTTCTTGAGGGTCATGGCGCGCGCGAGGCGGAAACACTCCTCGACGCTGACGTCGGGTGCCATGCGCGTGCCACCGATGGCGGGGCCGGCCGCGGTGTTGTCGACGACGACGATCGCTTTCAGCCCCAAGGCGGCATTGGTGATGTGGAGGATCTTTTCGGGACCGAGATCATCCATGAAGGCGAACATATCCTGCATCGTCTCAGCTCTCCGGTTGTGACTGCCTTCGTCGCGATCAAGGGCGTGCCAGGTCGGCGATGACGGCGTTGAGGAAGGCAATGGCTTCCGCGCCCGTGACGGCGCGATGATCGAAGGTGACCGACAGCGGCAGGAGGCGCACGATCCTCACCGCGCCTGCGACCGCGCGCGGGGCCTCGTGGATGCGGCCAGCGCCCAGGATCGCGACCTGCGGTGGCATGATGGTCAGCGCTGCCGTCAAGCCGCCGAGCATGCCGAAGTTCGACAGGCTGATCGTCTGGCCCTTGAGCTCCTCCAGAGGCACCGTGCGGTCGCGAACGTCGCGCAGCAGGGCATCGAGCCCGCGGCGCAGATCGGCATCGTCGCGCCCGGCGATGTCGCGCAGGGCGGGATTGAAGAGGCCATCGTCGGTATTCACGGCGAGGCCGAGATCCACCCTGGTGTGGAGGCGGCGTGCCTTGCGGACGGGATCGTACCAGGCGTTGAGTGCCGGCGCGGCGCGGCAGCCTGCGGCAGCGGCGCGGATGAGGCGGATGGTCGGGTCGGTGCCCGGGCCCCAGGCGTCGATGACGGCCTCGTCGCTCACGCTGGCGGGGACGACGGCATGCGCCTGCCGTGCCATCAGGTCCGCCATGGCACGCCTGACGCCACGCAGGGGCTCGTAGCCATCGGTTGCCGGTGCGGGAGCCGTCGTGGCCGTTGCAGCTGCCGCCTCGACGTCTTCGCGGGTGATCGATCCGGCGGGTCCCGTGCCATGGACTTGGGCCAGATCGACGCCGAGGTCCTGTGCCAGGCGACGGATCGCGGGTGGCGCCTTGACGGGCGTCGCGGGCGGTGCGGCGGGAACCGGGGTGTTCGCTGCGGCCTTGGGCTGCGGCGGCGCCTGCGGTAGCGTGCCGACGACCGTTCCCGTGTCGTGCGCGGGCTCGTCCGTCTCGATGTCGACGAGTGCCTCGCCGACGGGTACCTCGTCGCCGGGCTGATGATGCAAGGCTGCGATGCGGCCCGACCAGGGCGAGGGAACCTCGACCACGGCCTTTGCCGTTTCCACCGAAAGGATCGGCTGATCTGCAACCACGTGGTCGCCCACCGAGACGTGCCAGGCGACGATCTCCGCCTCGGTCAGGCCTTCCCCGAGATCCGGCAGACTGAAGGTTTTCATCGGTAGCTCATCAGATCATGCGCGGCCGCGACGATGCGGGCCGCTGAGGGCAGATAGGCCCCCTCGAGCCGCGGCAAGGGCATGACGCAATCATAGCCGGTGACGCGGCGCACGGGCGCCAGCAGGGACAGCAAGGCCTCGTCGGCGATGCGCGCGGCGATCTCGCCGCCGAATCCGCCAGTCAAGGGGGCCTCGTGGACGATGATGCATCGTCCCGTTCGGGTCACCGATTGCACGACGAGCGAGGCATCGAAGGGCTTCAGGGTGGCCACGTCCAGAACTGCGGCGGATACGCCGTCTTGCGCCAGGGTTTCGGCAGCGGCGAGGCATTCGACGACCATGGCGCCCCAGGCGACGAGGGTCAGGTCGTGGCCGTCGCGCAGGGTGAAACTCGTGTCGAGCGGCAACGCTTGGCCATCGTCGGCGACATCCTCCTTCGGCGTGCGATAGATCCGCTTGGGCTCGAGAAACACCACGGGATCGGGATTGCGGATGGCGGCGAGCAGCAAGCCGTAGGCGCGTTTCGGCGAGGAGGGCACGACGACGCGAATGCCGGGAATGTGCGCGAAGTACGTCTCGATGCTTTCGGAGTGGTGCTCGGGGGCGTGAATGCCGCCGCCGACAGGGGCGCGCAGGACCATGGGACAGGTCAGGCGGCCGCGTGTGCGCGTTCTCATGCGGGCTGCATGATTGGCCATCTGGTCGACGGTGGAGAGCATGAAGCCGTCGAACTGGATTTCGGCGACGGGCCGCAAGCCCTGCGCGGCCAGCCCGATCGAAACGCCGGCGATGGCCACCTCCGACAGTGGCGTGTCGCGCACGCGCACGGGGCCGAAGCGGTCGAGCAAGCCGGCGGTGGCGCGGAACACGCCCCCGTCGGTCCCGATGTCCTCGCCAAGGATCAGAACGCCTTCATCGTCCTGCATGGCGCGGGCGAGGGCGAGATTGACGGCCTCCACGAGTGCGATTTCAGCCATGGTCCCCCCCCGTCTGCCCCACGAGCCGGGCGCGTTGCGGTTCGAGTGCTGTTGGCAGCTCTTCGAACAGATAGTCGAACATGTCGGTCGCAGGAGGCGGCGGCGATGCGAGATAGGCCGCAGCGGCGGCCTCCACCTCGCGCCGCAGGTCGGCGATGAGCGCCAGTTCCTGCTCCTTCGTCCATGCCCCGCGCGCAACGAGGTGGGCGCGAAGCCGCGCCACGGGTTCCCCCTTCCAGTGGGCGGAAACCTCGGCGTCGGGCCGGTAGCGTTTGGCGTCGTCGGCGGTGGTGTGGTCGCTGAGGCGATACGTGACGGCTTCGATCAGGGTGGCACCCTCGCCGGCGCGCGCCCTGGCCAAGGCGCGTGCTGCGGCATCGCGCACGGCGACGACGTCGCAACCGTCGACCTGCTCGCAGGCGATGCCGACGGCCACGGCCTTCTGGGCGAGCGTCTGGGTTGCCGATTGTGCCTTGCGCGGGACCGAGATGGCCCACTGGTTGTCGTTGATGACGACGAGGAGGGGCAGCTTCCACACGCCCGCCATGTTGAGGGCCTCGTAGAAGTCACCCTTGGACGTGGCACCATCACCGCCCATCGCGACAGCGCATCTGGGCTGGCGGCGGATCTGCATCGCCAGCGCGACGCCGGAAGCGTGCGGGAACTGTGTCCCCACGGGAATGCAGATGGGGAAGTCTTCGCGCGGGCCCTTGAAATCCGAGCCGCGCTCGTTGCCGCCCCAGTAGGTGAGCAGTTCCGCCATGGTGACGCCGCGCCAGAGCATGGCGCTCTGCTCGCGGAACGAGGGAAGCAGCACGTCGTCGGCCTGCATGGCACTGGCGGTGCCGACGCCAACCGCTTCCTGGCCCAGGGACGATGCGTATGTGCCCATGCGCCCGGTGCGCTGGAGAGCGATGGCCTTTTCGTCGAAAATGCGCGTCAACATCATCGCGCGGTAGAGGCGTATCAGTTCGTCCGCATCGTTCGCGAAGGCCGGCAAAGTTGCGAGCGACGTGCCCGCCGCGTCGATGTAGCGTGTGAATGGTATGTCGAAGCTCGCGACAATACGTGTCGCCGGGCCGAGTTCGGTTCCAGAGGACATCCTCCCACCTCCCGCCTTGATGTCCGGCTCGCGGTGCGACCGGATTTTTCATCATGTTGGGCGGCAGAAGCATGGCCGACCTTGATGGCGGTCAACTCGAGGCGCGAGCGCAACGTTTTGCACGAATGTAGAACGGTCGGAGCCCTGCGAGAGTTCCGGCCGCATGAGACATTCAGTGTGGCGGATTGGACGTCTACTCCAGTGTAGCCGATGGCGCGTCGAGCGGACGCCCAACTGCAACGCCACACTCAGTCAATGGTGGGGACACGAGTGCGGCGGTTGCGTGCGTCAGGCCGTCACGCGATCCGAAATGCCGTGCTTTGCAGCGATATCCTGGAACTTCTTCCAGGTCTGCTCATCGACCTCGATGCCATTGGCGAGACGATCCTTCTCGCGCAGATGCTCCACCTCGCCAGGGTACAGCACTTCCTTGACGCCGGCCTGCGGGGGCGTGGATTTCAGATAGTGGGCGAATTCCGTCACCTCCTTCTTGAAGGTGGCGAGCGGCCTGAACGCCTCGACGTTGAAGACGGCGACGAAGCAGCCGTCGTTGTGGCGGCCGGTGGGGTCGACGCCGAAGCCCAGGCCCGGCAGCAGAGCAGAAAGGATCTCGACCATGGCCGAAAGGCCATAGCCCTTGTGGCCTTCCTCACCGCCCAACGGCAGCAGGACGCCGCCCTTGTCGTAGGCGAACGGGTCGGTCGTGGGGTTGCCTTCCTTGTCGACCAGCCAGCCGGTGGGGATGGACGCGCCCTTGGCCTGCGCGAGCTTGATCTTGCCGACCGCGACGCCGGACGTCGCCATGTCCAGGCAGAACGGCCCGTCGAGATCGGACGGCATGGCGATGGCGATGGGGTTGGTGCCGAGCCGCGCCTCTCGGCCGCCGAAAGGCGCGACGGCCTTGGGGCTGCGGCCGCTGTCGGCCGTCATGATGGCGATCATGCCTTCGCGTGCTGCCATGATCGGGTAGGCGCCGACGCGGCCGACGTGGCTCTGGCGCAGGATCGTGGCGGCGGCGACGTTCGACTTCTTCGCCTTCTCGATGGTCATCTTCATGGCACGTTCGGCGACGACGAAGCCGAAGCCCCAGTTGCCGTCGATGACCGTCGTCGTCGGGCTCTCCTGCACGATCGTGAAGGGGGCGCCGGGTACGATGTGTCCCTTGTGGATGCGGTCGATGTAGGTGGGGATGGCGATCACGCCGTGGCTGTCGTGGCCGGCGAGATTGGCGGCGACGCATCCCTTGGCGACGCACGAGGCCTCCTCCTTGCTCGCGCCCGAGGCCACGAGAAGATCCGTGGTGATGGCGGTCAGACGTTCGGCTTTGACGACAGGCATGGCATTCCTCTCGAATGGTCTTGTCTTGCAGCGATGAATCGGGTGCCCGCTTGACGTGTCTGGACGGGTTGGCCCAACATTCGGACGGCCCAATTTGGACGGCAAGCGGAAAGTGAACAAGATCGCTCGCCGGATCTGCGCAAACACATGGAGAGCATCATGCAGCAGCTCGTTCGCACGCCAGGCGAGACGACGCTCATCGAGACTGCGAATACCGTCCTGCCCGCCGGTACGTTCGGGAATTCAGCTCTCGACGTGGTCATCGCGAAAGGCAAGGCAGGCCGCATCTGGGACGTCTCGGGCAACGAGTACGTGGATTATCTGCTGGGCTCGGGGCCGATGGTCGTGGGCCATGCGCATCCGGAGGTGACGGCCGCGGTGAACGAGCAGGTCGCCAACGGCACGACGTTCTTCGTCAACAATCCGCACGGCATCCGGCTCGCCGCCGAGATCGTGGAGGCCATCCCCTGCGCGGAGCAGGTGCGCTTCGTGTGCACGGGCACGGAAGCGGACATGTATGCGATGCGCGTGGGGCGTGCCTTCACCAAGCGCGAGAAGATCCTCAAGTTCGAGGGCGGCTACCACGGCATGAGCGACTACAGCCTCATGAGCCTGGCCCCCAAGCGTCTCGCTAATTTCCCGACGCCGGTGCCGGATTCGGCCGGTATTCCGAAGGCGATCCGGGACGAGGTGATCGTCGCGCCCTACAACGACCTGGAAGCCGTGCGCAGCCTCGTGGCGCAGCACAAGGATGAGATCGCGGCGATCATCGTCGAGCCGTTCCAGCGCCTGATCGGGCCGAAGCCCGGCTTCCTCGAGGGCCTGCGCAAGATCACCGAGGAAACGGGCATCGTCCTCATCTTCGACGAGGTGGTGACGGGCTTCCGCTGGGCCTACAACGGTGCGCAGTCCTATTACGGCGTGACGCCCGACATCGCGACGTTCGGCAAGGTGATCGGCGGTGGCTTCCCGCTGGCCGCCATCGCCGGCCGTGCCGACATCATGAAGCACTTCAACAAGGCCGCCGTTCCCGAGGACGAGTTCACGGTGCAGATCGGCACGCTGTCGGGCAACCCGGTTGCGTCGGCCGCCGGCCTGGCGACGATGGAGATCCTCAAGCGTCCGGGTGCCTACGAGAAGCTGTGGGGCACGGGCCGCCAGCTCATGGATGCACTCGGCCGCATCCTCAAGGGGGCCGGCATTCCCGCGCGCATCGTCGGTGAAGCGCCCATGTTCGACGTGGTCTTCACCGAGGAAGACGTGACGGACTATCGCAGCTATTTCCGGGGCGATGCCGACATGGCCCGACGCTTCAACGCGGCGTTGCTGCGCCAGGGCGTGCTCAAGAGTGACGGCAAGTACTACATCTCGATCGCACACGACGAACGCGACGTGGCGCAAACGATCGCGGCGTGGGAAGCGGGTGTGAAAGAGCTGCGCGGCTGAACCGCGGCGCACGGTTGCGGCGACACGGCGGCCCGCGGCACCTGCTGCGGGCCGTTTCGTTTGCCTCAATGCTCGCGTAGAAGGCGCCCCAACCCCGCGGGGCGGTCGGAGATGCCGGCAAGGCGCAGGGCATGCCAAAGTGTGGCCTGTGTCGACGTCACCACGGGGCGGCCCGTGCGCTGCTCGAGAGCCTCCACGACCTCGTGCGAGCGCGTATTGAGGCAGGTGATGATCAACCCATCGGCTGCGGGATCGAGCCCGCGCACCCCGAGTTCGAGCAGCGTCTGGGGGGAGGGCTCGGCGAGCTTGAAATTGTCGGTGATGCCGAGACAGGCGCCGCCGGATACGACGAGACCGGCCGAGGCGAAGTAGCGGTGCTCGGCGGCGTCGACTTCCTTCGTGTAGGGGGAGACGACCGACACGCGGGCGAGCCTGAGCACGCGCGTGGCTTCCAGGATGGCGTGGGCTGCGGTCGTCGCCGGGCAGCCGGCTGCCGCCGCGATCTCTGCGCGCAGATGGCCATCGTAGGCGAGCCCCTGCACGATGCTGGAGGCGGTGCAGCCGTAGGCGACGACGGCAGGGCGGCAGCTCGCGACCTGGCGGACGGCGCGCATGCCGTCCGTCCGGTCCATCTCGCGAATGCCCTCGGGCGTCAGCGCATCCTGCAGCAGCATGCGCGCGGCGTGGAGCGTGACGCCCGTGGGCAGGACACGGGCGGCCCAAGGCTCCATGATCGTGTTGATGCCGGGAACGACGAGACCGATGCGGGCGCGGATCGCTTCGACGGCCGGCAGCTTGGCGATCATGATGCGTGTCTTCCTCTTGCTATTTCCCCTGCCACTCGTCCTTCACCTCCATGCACTTGTTGGAGATGAAGTCGTTGATGTCTTCGACGAGCGTACCCTGCAGGACGTTGAAGGTATTGTCGGTCGCGGTCGCCGTCCACATGGCCCCCTTCACGAGGGTCGGCGCCTCGATCTTACCCCACTTGATGGCCGCCTTCGTGGCCTTGCCCTTCTCGAAAGTGACCTTCGGGGTGAAGTCGAACTTGATGTCGGACTTCTCGCCCTTGTCACGCTCGACGACGCAGGAAATGTGATGCTGCTCGAGTTGGGTCTCGATCTTGTCGGCGGTCAGCGCCTTGATGAGATCGGCGCGGCGCAGCTTGATGTCGGCGGTGCAGCGGACATTGCCCCAGGGCCAGGACACCTTGGCCTTCTGGATCATCTTCGTGAGCTGCTCCTTGCGCCAGGTCTTGAGCACATTGCAGGAAATGTCACCGCCATCGGGCTTCCTGTTGTGGAAGGCGGAGCAGATGCGGACCTTGCAGTCCTTGCGCATCTCGCGCTCCTTCTTCTCCTCCGGCGTGAGTTCGACGGCGGCGGGCTTGGCCTGCGGCGTGGCGTCCTGGGCGCGGACGGATGGGCTGCTGGACAGCAGCGCGCCGAACATTCCCGCGAAGATCGCGAGCGCAACACGTGGTGTGGTGATGATCATTCCTGCCTCGGGTCAACCAAGCTTTCTGAAATCTCGCAGAAGAGGCGCGAAAACCGTGCCGCCTGCGGATGGTCGCCGATATGCGCCCGCCGTCGTTCGAATTTGTGGCAGCCTCGTGGGAGGCGATCTCTCTTTTTGAAAGGTCGACTTTGGATTGACAGGGCAGGTGGGGGCCCGCAAACTCCGAGGCAAGACGACACGTGGGACAACCACGGCACGACGAATCCAAGGGATGGAGACAATATGAAACTCACCAGAGCAGTGGCTGCGCTCGGCATGGCCGCGTCCGTGGCCTTCGGCAGTGCCGCCGCGATCGCCCAGGACAAGCAGATCAAGATCGGCATCATCTTCGATCAAACCGGCGCGTTCGCGGGTGGCGGATCGCTACCGGCGTACTACGGAACGAAGTTCGCCATCGACATCATGAACGAGCGCGGCGGCGTGGAAGGCTACAAGATCGTGCCGGTCTTCGCCGACGCCCAGTCGAAGGCGGATGTCGCGGTGAACGAAGCCGAGCGCCTGCTGAACGAGCAGAAGGTGGACATGCTGATGGGCGTGTACTCTTCCGCCCACTGCGTGCCGTTGTCTGCGAAGGTCGATGCCGCCAAGAAGTTCTGGTGGGCGACCGTGTGCATCTCCTCCGCGGTCTTCAAGAACAAGAACCTGCAGTACGTGTTCCGCAGCCACGTCCACTCCGATCAGTTCGGTGAGGCGTCGTGCGACATGCTGAATGCCTATTCCAAGTCGAAGCTCGGTATCGAACCGAAGAACCTGAAAGTGGCGATCATCCACGAGGATGGTCCCTATGGCGTGGGTGTGGCGACCACGAACGAAACGCAGTGCAAGAAGCACGGCATGAAGATCGTGCACAAGGAAGGCTACGCCGCGACGTCGGCCGACCTGTCGGCACTGGTGACCAAGCTGCGCCGCGCACGGCCGGACGTGATCCTGCACACGGGCTACAATCCGGACATCACGCTGCTGCTGCGCCAGTCGAAAGAGGCGGGCCTCAAGTTCAAGGCTCTGATCGGCCACGGTGCGGGCTACGGGCAGTACGACAAGCTCGCCGAGACGTTCGGCAAGGACGTGGACCTGATCTTCAACATCGACAGCGTGTCGTCGACGCTTCTCGATCCCAAGAAGCTGTCGGTGAAGGACGGCGGCAAGCTGATCGAGGAAATGGTGGCGCGCTATCGCAAGGAGACCAACGCGAAGGTGATCACGGCGCACCTTTCGATGGGCTTCAACAACACGTGGATCTTCCTGTCCGACGTGCTGCCGCGCGCGATCAAGAAGCACGGCGGCATCAGCGCGGCGGCGCTGCAGAAGGCGGCGATGGAGACGGACATTCCGGTGGCCGGCTCGCTGCAGGGCTATGGCGTGAAGTTCTATCCGCCCGGCCACGCCATGCGCGGCCAGAACGAGCGGGCCTTCCCGGTCGTGATGCAGTACGTGAGCGGCCAGACCAAGGTCGTCTTCCCGAAGGAAGTGGCAACCCAGGAACCGGTGATGCCGCTGCCCAAGGGGCACGCCTACGCGCAATAACCGGCAATCGGGCGGGGGGCTGTTTCGCCCCCCGCACCGTGTGGTGGGAGGATTGCCGGTTATGGCGATGCTAACAGTCTCCGGCCTGACCAAGCGGTTCGGCGGGTTCACTGCGGTCAACGACGTTTCTTTCGACGTGCGCGAAGGCGAGATCCTCGGGCTCATCGGGCCCAACGGCTCGGGCAAGAGCACGACCTTCAACTGCATTGCCGGCATGTACCAGCTCTCCGCGGGCAGCGTGAAGCTCGAGGGCGAGGAGATCGGCAATCTGCGTGCCAACGAGGTGTGCCACAAGGGCGTGGGACGCACCTACCAGATCCCGCGGCCGTTCAAGAACCTGACGCTCATCGAGAACGTGGCGCTGTCGGCGTGGTTCGGACAGAACGCCAAGGTGTCGCGCGCGCAGTGCTGGCGGCAAGCGGAGGAGGCGCTCGCCATGGTGGGGCTGCCCACCGAGACGGGCGTGACGACGAACGGACTGGGCGCTGCCGCGTTGAAAAAGCTGGAGCTTGCGCGCGCATTGGCGACGCAGCCACGCCTGTTGCTGGCAGACGAAAGCCTGAACGGGCTCGATCATGCGGAAATGGACCAGGCTGCCGACATGCTGGAGCGGATCCGGCGTGAGCGCGGCATCACCATCGTCTGGGTGGAGCACATCATGGGCGTTCTGATGCGCGTGGTGGATCGCGTGGTGGTGCTCGATCACGGGGAGAAGATCTTCGACGGCGCCCCCAAGGACGCACAGTCGGAAAAGCGCGTGATCGAGGTCTATCTGGGCAGCGACGCCGGCGCCTGAACCAAAGGGGCGGTCCGGGAGATGCCGCACCGCCGAGGGAGGAATGACATGATCTATGTTGTCGCCACGATGACTATCAAGCCGGAGAAGCGCGAGGAGGTGCTTGCCGCCGCGCGGATCGTCGTCGCCGAGACGCAAAAGGAGACGGGCTGCCAGTCCTACGACATGCACGTATCGGTGACCGATCCCAACAAGCTCGTGTTCGTCGAGCGCTGGGATGACCGGGCGTGCCTGACGTCGCACATGGGCATGCCGCATTTCAAGACGTGGCGTGCGGTCGCCAACGAAGCGATCGTGGCGCGAAAGGTCGAGATCATCGCGCCGGCCGACGTCGAGGTCATGTGATGAGGGGCGTGGGACGGGGGACTGACATCTCAGGCCGGACGGGGCGCTCGCCATGCTGAAGCTCGAAGGCGTCAATGCGGGCTATGGCGGGTTCCAGGCACTGTTCGGCGTGTCCATGGAAGTCAAGGCCGGCGAGGCCGTTGCCGTGATCGGCGCGAATGGCGCCGGCAAGACGACGTTGCTGCGCGTGATCTCCGGGTTGTTGCCGGCGAGCGGTGGCAGCATGTCGATGGAAGGCACGGACCTGCGCGCCATCCCCGCACACAAGATCCTCGAGACGGGCATCGCGCACGTGCCGGAGAACCGCCGCCTATTTCCCCGTCTCTCCGTCGAGGAGAACTTGAAGATGGGGGCGTATGTGCCGGCGGCGCGGGCACGCTACGCGGAGCGGCTGGAGTATGTCTACAACCTGTTCCCCCGCATGAAGGAGCGGCGCAACCAGTTGGCCGGCACGATGTCGGGCGGCGAGCAGCAGATGTGCGCCATCGGCCGCGCGCTGATGAGCGGGCCGAAGCTGGTGCTGCTCGACGAGCCATCGATGGGACTGGCGCCGGTGATCGTGGCACAGGTGTTCGATCTCGTTCGGCGCATCCGGTCGGAAGGCTACACGGTGCTCATCGTCGAGCAGAACGTGAGCCAAGTGCTGAAGGTCGCCGATCGCGCGTACCTGCTGGAAGTCGGTCGCATCGAGAAGAGCGGCTCTTCGGCCGAGCTGCTGGCAAGCGACGAGATCCGCAAAGCGTACATGGGAATTTGACGTCGCGTTCCGTCGATCTGGCGGCGGGACCTGCGCGAGAGGACTGAGATGGATTGCTCACTCGATATCTTCTTCGTCGAGGCCATCATCAACGGACTGCTGTTTGCGGGATTGCTGGCTCTCCTGGCGTTGGGCCTCAATCTCATCTTCGGCGTCATCGACGTGGTCTGGATCTGTTATGCCGAGCTGGTGATGATCGGCATGTATGCGATTTTCTTCGCCTACAAGTCGGGCGTGCCGTTCCTCGGCGCGGCGGCGATCGGCATGCTGCTGATAGCAGGCGCCGGCGCGCTGCTGCATTATCTCGTGATCCGGCCCGTGCTCGAGCAGGCACCGATCAATCAGCTGCTGGTGACGGGCGGCGTGCTGTTCCTGCTGCAGTCGATGGCCACGCTCGCCTTCGGGATCGAGTTCAAGAACATCGGCATCCGGCTGGGCTCGCTGAACACGTTCGACATGAGCTTCTCGTATGCGCGCATCTGGACGTTCTTCATCGCGCTCGCGGGCATGCTGGTGCTGTGGGCCTTCCTGAAGAAGACCTACATCGGCATCGCCGTGCGCGCGATCAGCCAGGACCGGCAGATCATGCCGCTGATGGGGGTCGATCCCAAGAAGATCTATATCGTGACGTCGGCGATCGGCGGCGGTCTGGCCGGTCTGGCCGCGTCGCTGATGGTGCTGCAATACGACATATATCCCCAGATCGGCCTTCAGTTCGGCCCGCTGCTCTTCATGATCACGGTGCTGGGTGGGCTCGGCAACATGATCGGCGGCTTCGTCGCCTCGTTCATCATCGCGCAGTTCATCGCGGTCGGCTCGAGCTGCTTCCACACGGAATGGGGCTATGCGGTGGCCTTCCTGTTCTTCATGGTCGCCATCTTCATTCGGCCACAGGGCATCTTCGGGGGTAAGTCATGACGATGCGGCTCAGCCCCGCCTGGATCGCCGGCATCGGCGCGCTCCTCCTTCTTCCCCTGGCGATCCGCTACGGCGTGCCGGCCGGCGAGAAATACTATCTGCATCTCGCCATCCAGATCCTGATGTGGGCGTTCATCTACACGGGCTGGGCGTTGATGGGCCGCTTCGGCCTGACATCGTTCGGACATGGCGCGTTCACGGGGATCGGCGCCTACATCACCGTGCTGGCGTGGAACTACCTGGGCCTGACACCGCTGCTGGGCATTCCCGTTGCCATTCTGCTGGCGGTGTGTGCCGGTCTGCTCGTGGGATATCCTTGCTTCAAGCTGCGCATCACCGGGCACTATTTCGCGCTGCTGACGCTGGCCTTCACCGAGTTCGTGCGGCTCTGCATCGTGGGCCTGCGCGAATACACGGGTGGCTCGCTGGGAACGCAGCCCAAGCGCTACGGTGAGGGCATCTCCTTCTACGCCGTGCAATTCGAGCCCGACCGGATGCTCGCCTACTACGTGGCGCTGGCCATGTGGATCGTCGGCATTCTGGTATGGATCAAGGTCGATCGCAGCATGGATCGCTACGCCCTCGATGCGGTATCGCAGGACGAGGATGCGGCGGCATCGGTCGGCATCGACGTGACGAAGGAGAAGCTCAAGATCACGGCGCTGTCGGCGGGCATGTGCGCCTTCGGCGGGGCGATGTACGGGCAGTACCAGATGTACATCGGGCCGGACACGATCGCGGGACTGTCGATCTCGCTCAACATGGTGTTCGCGGTGATTGCGGGCGGAATCTGGTCGCTGCTGGGGCCGACATTCGGGGCCTTCTTCACGCAGGTTCTGTCGGAGGTCCTGCGCATCACCATCCAGAGCGAAGGCTTCAAGTCGATGTTGGGGTCGCTCAATGCCTTCCTGGGGTCATTCTCCGACTTCAAGATCAGCCTGACCAATGCGCTGGCGCTCGACCAGGCCATCTACGGGCTGTTGCTGATCCTCTTCATCATCTACATGCCGCGCGGTATCATTGGCACGCTGATGGACAAATGGGGCCGTCGCGGCTGAGGGCGGACGACGTCGGCCCGGCGGTGCGGCCCTGATCGGGTGAAGGTTGGGCTCGCGCCGCATGAAGCGATTGCTGTGCTTCTTCGATGGAACCTGGAACCGTCCGGACGACCTGGACGCGTTGACGAATGTCGTGCGTCTCTATCGCTCCGTGCTGCCGGCAGACACCGCGGGAACGGTGCAGATCGCGCATTACGAGATCGGGATCGCCACCGACAAGGCCTACGGCCGCTTCGCATTCCCGGTCGGGGCGGTCGGCATCGGGGTGACGGATCGCATCCAGTCGGGCCTGCGTTTCCTGGCGACGAACTACGAGCCGGGCGACGAGATCTATCTGTTCGGTTTTTCGCGCGGGGCGTACCAGGCGCGAGCGCTGGGCGAATTGATCGCCCTGGCGGGAATTCCGCGCGATGCGGGGCGCGATGCCGTCGAACGCTGCTGGCGCGTCTACGGTGACGCCGACGGTGCCGGGGACGTCGATGCGGAAGCCTTGCAGTCCCTGCGTGCGGAGGCACACTGGCCCGTGCGCATCCGCTGCATCGGTGTCTGGGACACGGTCGGCAATCTCGGGCTGCCGCTGGCCACGCGCAAGCTGACCGACCTGGGCTTCAGCCTGCATCACAAGGGATTGTCGCCGCTGGTGGACGTGGGGCTGCATGCCCTGTCGATCGACGAGCCGCGGGGGCCGTTCAGCCCGACGTTGTGGACGATGCAACCCGGCGAGCATCTCCCGTATGGGCAGACCATCGAGCAGGTCTGGTTTCCCGGCTGCCATGCCAACGTCGGCGGGGGCTACAAGGACCATGCGCTATCGGACATTTCGCTGCTGTGGATGGCAGAGCGGGTCGTTGCCACGACGGGGGCGGCGCTCGATCTCGTTCGCTTGCGTCGGGAAAGCGTCGCCGATCCGCTGGGCGAGGCTGTGCAGCCGACCTCGGACACGGTCTTCAGGTTCAGCGACGTGGTGCCGTTCGTGCGGCTCGTGCATCAGGATCTGGGCGGCCTTTCGCTCATCCGGCGCGGGCTGCTCGGCGGCTGGCGGACGAGCCTGCTGGGGCGCGGCGAGATTTCGATCAACGAGCGCATCCACGAGAGCGCTCTTGCGCGCCTGGGCAAGCGCGTGCCGGTCCGGCGCGGCGACAGGTCGAGCTATGCGGTCTACCGGCCGCGCCCCTTGCGTCGGGCGATCAGCCGCAAGCGCGTGCGGCGGGGATTTCTGCGCTATCGCGGACCGATGCCGACCGGCCCGATGACGTGAGAAGACGTGCCGACTACGGGCGATGCCGGGGACCGGTTGCCCGCCCTGCCGGACGCCGCGGCCTGCAGCGTTCCTCTCCCGGGGGGTGGAACCCGGAGCGGCCTCGGGCGCGCTCACCTGCTGGGTTCCGTTGATGAGGACATTGCCACGTGCTGGAGTGAATGGTTGTGAGCCCGGTCACAGTCGCGCGCAAATCCTGCCGGGGTGTCGAGACGTCCAGAGCCGGTGATCGGACAGCTACCCCAGCCGCAGCGCGCGGATCAGGAAGGCCAACTCGGCCTCCAGAACGGCAACGATCGTTTCGGCGCGCCGGAAGCCGTGGCCCTCGCCTTCGAATTCGTGCAGCTCGGCGGCGATGTCGCGCTCGCCCAGGGCATGGGCGATGAGGCGGGACTGTTCCGGCGGCACGACCTTGTCCTCCAGGCCCTGGAACAGGATGACCGGTGCGGCGATACCGCCGATCAGCGAAATGGGCGAACGTTCGCGGCAAACCGATTTCCAAGCGCGCTGCGTGGTGCCGAGCAGGCGGTGCAGGTAGCCGGACTCGAACTTGTGCGTGTGTTCCATCAGCAAGGTGAGATCGGAGATGCCGTAGTGGCTGGCGCCCGCGGCGAAGGCATCCGTGGTCGCCAGTGCCATCAGCACCGTGTAGCCGCCGGCACTGCCGCCGGTGATGGCGATGCGATCGGGATCCGCGAGGCCTTGCCTCGCCAGGAAGCGCGCGCCCGCCGCACAATCCGCGACATCGGCGATGCCCCATTCGCCGTCGAGGCGCTCCCGGTACTTGCGGCCGTAGCCGGTGGAGCCGGCATAGTCCACGTCGAGCACGGCGAAGCCGCGGCTCGTATAATACTGGATGCGCATGTTGAGGCCGCGGCCGGTCATTCCGGTCGGGCCGCCGTGGGCAAGGACGAGCGCGGGCGGTCGCTTGCCGCGCGGTGCCTTCACGGCATCGTTCGTCGGGGGATAGTAGAAGGCGAACGTCGTGGCGCCGTCGCCACCCCGGAAGGACACCATCTGCGGGCGGGCGACGTCGGCGAGGTCCAGGTCGGAGGCCGTACGCAAGGTGCTTTCGCCATAGGCGTGGGCGAGCCGGTAGCTGCGCAGTGTGGTGGGGGCATCGGCGGCGGCGGAGAATGCGGCGATGCCGTCATGTGTGGGCGTGAGCGTGTCGAGCTGGGTTTCGGCGATGGCGTAGGTTTCGCGGCGCCTGCCGCGCGTGTCGACGGTGACGATGTCACTGCCGATCTTGCCATCCGCCTTGTTCTCGATCGGCGCGGCCCAGATGCGATTGTCGCCATCGATGGCGAACGGCGATCCGCCGAGCGACCACAATGGGCGGCCGATATCCTTGCGCGACTTCGTCAGCGCAATAGCCTCGCGGCCATTCCAGGCGTTGAGGTTGCCCCAGCCGGTCGCATCCGAGAGGAAGACCAGCGTGCCGTCCGGCGCGAAGGCTGGATGTGATGCAGCCACGCCCCGGCCGCCCGCGATCCGCTTGAGGGCGCCGGCTTTGCCGGCCTTGTCGAGGTCGGCCAGATAGACGGCGGCCTGGTCCCAGGGCATGCCGGGCAGATCCCAGGCCATGAACGCCAGTCGGGCCCCATCGGGGGAGAGGCGCGGGAAGGCATAGAAATCGCGCCCGGTGGCGAGGTCGGTGACGCGCCCGCGCCGCGCGCCGGCGAGCGTGATGGCGACGATCAGGTTCTCCGGCTGGTCGGCGCCGCGTCGTGTGCGTTCGGCGACGGCAATGAGGCGATTGCGCGAAGCATCGAGCGCGAAATCGGCGAATCGCATCGCCTTTTGTGCCGTCAGGCGTTCGGGCGTCTGGCCGGGGACGAGCACGTAGACGTCCTGATCGGCGTCGTTGATGAAGTAGACGGTGCCGTCCGCGACGTGGAATTCGCCGCCACCGTACTCGTGGATGCGGGAGCGGGCTGACCAGGGGGCGGGCAGCAATTCCTCCATCGGGCCACCGTCCGAGCGGCGCCGCACGAGCACCTGCCGACCCTTCTCCTCGGGGCGTCCTTCGCTCCAGTAGACCCAGTCGCCGTCGGCCTGCGCCAATCCGAATCGCCGGCCCGCGCGCGCCACCGAATCGGCCGTGATCGCAGAGGGCCACAGGCCGTAGGGGTGGGTTGCAGGCTGCGGGCGTGAATTACTTTTGGACGGGGCCATGAGGTGGGGATATCTTTCTCGTTGGGGCGCGCGATCGGCGCAGGCCTTGGCTTCGCCAGAATAGCGGCTAAACACCACGCAATGCCGCAAATTTTTGCTTGCGATGCGTGATAGGACAGCTATGCTGTCCTTTACGTGGGCTTGCCACTGGAGGCACGGCCCCGTCTTTCATGGGCAATTTCTGGCTCTTGACGAGGCGGTGGCATCGGCCGGCACCCCACGCCGACGACAGGGTGAGAAGATACCACTTGCGGAAGGGCGACCCGCGCAATCGTCACTGGATGTCCGATCTGGCAGACATCCACGGCGATGCGACAACAAGCGGGCGAGGCAAGCAAGAGGCATCCGAAACTACCCAAACCATCAGCTTCGTCGACCCGTGCGGCATTCGTCGCAAAGTCGGGACGGCGATGTATGCCGACACTTCAGCCAGGATCCGCGATCCGCAAGGACCCAGAAATGTTCGAGAAGAGACCCAGCCCGCATTCGCTTCAGGCAGTCACCGGAGGCGTTTTCGTCCCCCCGGTCAAAGCGGGTCTCTATGATCGAAAGCGTGAGCACGATGCGTGCGGCGTGGGCTTCATCGCGGACCTGAAGGGGCGCAAGTCGCACCAGATCATCGAGGATGCGATCTCGATCCTGGAGAATCTCGAGCATCGCGGTGCCGTGGGCGCAGAGCCGACGGCCGGCGACGGCGCGGGCATTCTCATCCAGATCCCGCACGACTTCCTCAAGGAGGAATGCGCGGCGCTCAAGATCAAGCTGCCCAAGCCCGGCCAGTACGCCGTGGGCCATCTGTTCATGCCGCACGACGAGCGGCTGGCGGCGCACTGTGAGCGCGTGTGGGCGCGCATCGTGCGTGACGAGGGGCTGGAACTGCTCGGCTTCCGCACCGTTCCCGTCGACAATTCCGCGCTGCCGGCCATCGTCCGGGAGACGGAGCCGATGCACCGGCAGATCTTCATCGGGCGCCCGAAGGACATGGAGGACACGGCTGCATTCGAGCGCAAGCTGTTCCTCATCCGCAAGATCGTCTCGAATGCGATCCACAACGCCTACAAGGGGCGGGATATCGGGCACTACACGGTGTCGTTGTCGAGCCGGACGCTGGTCTACAAGGGCATGTTCCTGTCGAACCAGGTGAAGGGCTACTACAAGGACCTGTCGAACCCGAACATGTCGTCGGCGCTGGCGCTCGTGCACCAGCGATTCTCGACCAACACGTTCCCGTCCTGGAAGCTCGCCCATCCCTACCGGATGGTGGCGCACAACGGCGAAATCAACACGCTACGCGGCAACGTCAACTGGATGGCGGCGCGGCAGGCGTCCGTCGCGTCCCCGAAGTGGGGCGACGACATCGAGAAGTTGTGGCCGATCTCCTACGAGGGGCAGTCGGACACGGCCTGCTTCGACAATGCGCTCGAGTTCCTGGTGATGGGCGGATACAGCCTCGCGCATGCCGCGATGATGCTGATCCCGGAAGCCTGGGCGGGCCATGAGAGCATGGATGGCAAGCGCAAGGCGTTCTACGAGTATCACGCCTGCCTGATGGAGCCCTGGGACGGTCCGGCCGCCATGGCGTTCACGGACGGCCGCCAGATCGGTGCCACCCTCGACCGGAACGGACTGCGCCCCGCGCGCTATCTCGTGACGAAGGACGACCTCGTCATCATGTCGTCGGAGTCGGGCGTGCTGCCGATCGAGGAGGAGCGGATCGCCCGGAAGTGGCGCCTGCAGCCGGGCAAGATGCTGCTGATCGACATGGAGCAGGGCCGCATCGTCTCTGACGACGAGCTCAAGAACGATCTGGCCTCGCGCAATCCTTACGAGAAGTGGCTCAAGCAGACGCAGATCCAGGTCTCCGACCTGCCGCTGCCCAAGAAGCCGTCGCGCAAGAAGGCGAACGTGTCGCTGCTCGATCTGCAGCAGGCGTTCGGCTACACGCAGGAAAGCCTGAAGTTCCTGATGACGCCGATGGTGCTGTCGGGGCAGGAGGCCATCGGGTCCATGGGCACCGACACGCCGATCTCGGCGCTGTCGAACAAGCCGAAGCTGCTGCACACCTACTTCAAGCAGAACTTCGCCCAGGTGACGAACCCGCCGATCGATCCGATCCGCGAGGAAATCGTCATGAGCCTCGTGTCGTTCATCGGCCCCAGGCCCAACCTGCTCGACCTGGAAGGCACGTCGAAGGTCAAGCGCCTGGAGGTCAACGAGCCGATCCTGACCAACGAGGATCTGGAGAGAATTCGCCAGATCGGCCAGGTGCAGGACAACCAGTTCCACGCCATCACGCTCGACATCACGTATCCCGCCGACAAGGGCGCATCCGGCATGAGCTGGGCGCTGGACGTGGTCTGCGCGGAAGCCGAGGAGGCGGTTCGCTCGAAGGACTACAACATCGTCATCCTGTCCGACCGTGGCACGGCCCGGACCGGATTGCGATCCCGTCGCTGCTGGCCACCAGCGCCGTGCATCACCACCTGATCAAGCAGGGGCTGCGCACGTCGGTGGGACTCGTCGTGGAGACGGGCGAGGCGCACGAGGTGCATCAGTTCGCGACGCTGGCGGGCTTCGGTGCGGAAGCGATCAACCCCTATCTCGCGTTCGAGACGATCGAGCAGATGCTGCCGGATCTCGACGAGAAGATCGAGCTGAAGGACGCGCAGAAGCGCTACATCAAGGCGATCGACAAGGGCCTGCTGAAGGTCATGTCGAAGATGGGCATCTCGACCTACCAGAGCTATTGCGGCGCCCAGATCTTCGACGCCGTGGGCCTGAAGTCGAGCTTCGTGAAGAAGTACTTCACGGGCACGCACACGCAGATCGAAGGCGTGGGACTGCGGCAGGTCGCGCGTGAGACGGTCGAGCGGCACCGGCAGGCGTTCGGCGCCGTGCCGCAGCTCGACGGCATGCTCGACGTCGGCGGCGAGTATGCGTTCCGCATGCGCGGTGAAGCGCACATGTGGCGGCCGAGCGTGGTCGCGGACCTGCAGCATGCCGTGCGGACGACCAAGGTCGAGGACGCGATGGCGGGCAAGGTGCCACAGAAGTGGCGCGACTATGCCAAGCAGATCAACGACCAATCCGAGCAGTTGATGACCATCCGCGGCCTCTTCCGCATCAAGTCGGCGGAGGAGATGGGGCGCAAGCCCGTGGCGATCGAGGAGGTCGAGCCGGCGGAGAACATCGTCAGGCGCTTCGCAACGGGAGCGATGAGCTACGGCTCGATCAGCCGCGAGGCGCACACGACGCTGGCCATCGCCATGAACCGGATCGGCGGCAAGTCGAACACCGGCGAGGGTGGCGAGGAAGCCGATCGTTACAAGCCGTTGGACAACGGCGACAGCATGCGCTCTGCGATCAAGCAGGTGGCATCGGGCCGGTTCGGCGTGACGACGGAGTACCTGGCGAATTCCGACGTCATGCAGATCAAGATGGCGCAGGGTGCCAAGCCCGGCGAGGGTGGCCAGCTTCCCGGCCACAAGGTCGACAAGGTGATCGCGGCCGTGCGGCATTCGACACCGGGCGTCGGCCTCATCTCGCCGCCGCCGCATCACGACATCTACTCGATCGAGGATCTGGCGCAGCTCATCTTCGACCTGAAGAACGTCAACCCGAAGGCCGATGTTTCGGTCAAGCTCGTGTCCGAAGTCGGCGTCGGCACCGTTGCCACCGGCGTGGCGAAGGCGCGCGCGGATCACGTGACGATCGCCGGTTTCGAGGGCGGCACGGGTGCATCGCCGCTGACGTCGATCAAGCACGCGGGCAGCCCGTGGGAGATCGGCTTGGCCGAGACGCATCAGACGCTCGTCTACAACCGCCTGCGTGGCCGCATCGCGGTGCAGGTGGACGGCGGCCTGCGCACGGGGCGCGACGTGGTGATCGGCGCGCTGCTGGGTGCGGACGAGTTCGGCTGCGCGACCGCGCCGCTGATCGCGGCCGGCTGCATCATGATGCGCAAGTGCCACCTCAACACGTGTCCGGTCGGCGTCGCGACGCAGGACCCGGAGCTGCGCAAGCGCTTCAAGGGGCAGCCCGAGCACGTCGTGAACTTCTTCTTCTTCGTCGCCGAGGAAGTGCGCGAGTTCATGGCATCGATGGGCTTGCGCACCTTCAACGAGATGGTCGGCCAGTCCGAGTTCCTCGACAAGGACCGGGCGATCGGCCACTGGAAGGCGCGTGGGCTCGACTTCGAGAACCTGTTCCACAAGCCCGACGTTCCCGCGACGGTCGCGATCCACAACTGCGAGCGCCAGAACCACGGACTGGAGAAGGTGCTCGACAACAAGCTGATCGAGATCGCCAAGCCGACGCTGGAGACACGCAAGCCGGTCAAGGGCGCGATCGCCATCTCGAACCGCGACCGTGCCGCCGGCGCCATGCTCTCGGGCGAGATCGCCAAGCGCTATGGTCACGCGGGCCTGGCCGAGGACAGCATCTGGCTGACGCTCAACGGCATTGCCGGACAGAGCTTCGGCGCCTGGGGCGCGCGTGGCCTGACGCTGGAGCTCGTCGGCGAGGCGAACGACTACGTCGGCAAGGGCCTGTCGGGCGGCAAGATCCTGGTCCGGCCCGACCCCAAGTCGGGGATCGTGCCGGAAGAGAGCATGATCGTCGGCAATACGGTTCTCTACGGTGCGATCAACGGCGAGTGCTATTTCCGTGGCGTCGCGGGTGAGCGCTTCGCAGTTCGCAACTCCGGTGCATTGGCGGTGGTCGAAGGCACCGGCGATCATTGCTGCGAATACATGACGGGCGGCGTGGTGGTCGTGCTCGGACAGACGGGTCGCAACTTCGCGGCCGGCATGTCCGGCGGTATCGCCTACGTCCTCGACGAGGACGGCACGTTCGAGAACCGCTGCAATCTCTCCATGGTCGAGCTCGAGCCGATCGAAGCCGAGGAGAAGGCGATGGCGCTGCTCCTGGGACAGGCCGGTGACCTCGAAGCGCACGGGCTCGTGGAGGTCATGCGCGACATGTCGGGGCAGGATGCGGAGCGCCTGCACGCGCTCGTCTCGCGGCACGCGCGCTACACCAACTCGGCGAAGGCGCAGGCCATTGTCGCCGATTGGAAGACGTGGCTGCCGCGCTTCAAGAAGGTGATGCCGGTCGAGTACCGCCGGGCGCTCAAGGAGATGGCGAAGGCTCAGGAGGCGCACGCGCATCAAGAGGCGCATGCGGGCAAGCCCGCGGGCGGCAAGGCGAAAGCCGCCGAGTAAGGGCATGGCGCCCGGGCCATGGCCCGGGTCGCCCGGCGCGCCGTGCGATCGGCACGGGGTCGGGCACGAGATCTCCGCCTTCGGCGCTGCCGAAGGTCACAGGCTTCCACCGAAGCGCACCGAGCGCGACGCGAGAGACGACGACGATGGGCAAGACCACTGGCTTTCTGGAGTACGAGCGCCACGACCGCGGCTACCGGCCGGTCGAAGAGCGCGTGAAGCACTGGCACGAGTTCGTGGTGCCGCTGAGCGAGGACGACACGCGCACGCAGGCGGCGCGATGCATGGATTGCGGCATTCCGTACTGTCACAACGGCTGCCCGGTGAACAACCAGATCCCCGACTGGAACGATCTCGTCTATCACGGCGACTGGAAGGAGGCGCTCACCAACCTCCACTCGACGAACAACTTTCCCGAGTTCACGGGGCGCGTCTGTCCGGCGCCGTGCGAGGCGTCCTGCACGCTCAATCTCGAGGACAAGCCGGTCACCATCAAGTCGATCGAATGCGCGATCGTCGACCGTGGCTTTGCGGAAGGCTGGATCAAACCGCAGCCGCCCGAGAAGAAGACCGGCAAGAAGGTCGCCATCGTCGGCGCGGGGCCTGCCGGCCTTGCGGCCGCCCAGCAACTCGCGCGGGCGGGCCACGAGGTGCACGTCTACGAGAAGAACGCCAATCCGGGTGGCCTGCTGCGCTATGGCATCCCCGACTTCAAGCTCGAAAAGACCGTCGTTGCACGGCGTGCCGAGCAGCTCACGGCCGAGGGTGTGGTCTTCCACTGCAACACCCAGGTCGGCAAGGACGTGTCGGCCTACGAGCTGGAGGACGGCCACGACGCGGTGCTGCTGACCGGCGGCTCCGAAAAGCCGTTCGATTTCTTCGCCAATGCGCCAGGGCGCGACCTGGCGGGGCTGCATTTCGCGATGGACTTCCTGCCGCAGCAGAACCGCCGCGTTTCGGGCGAAGGCGTGGCGGCCGGCGTCGAGGAGATCTCGGCGAAGGGCAAGCACGTCATCGTCATCGGTGGCGGCGATACGGGTTCGGACTGCATCGGCACCAGCATCCGCCAGGGTGCGGCATCGGTGACGCAGCTCGAAATCATGCCGAAGCCGCCCGAGAAGGAAGCCAAGCTCGTGACGTGGCCGCATTGGCCGCTCAAGCTGCGCGTTTCCACCAGCCAGGCCGAGGGTGCCAAAACCGAGTACCAGATCTCGACGACGGGCTTTGCCGGTCGTGATGGCAAGGTGGAGAAGCTGCTGTACACGCGGGTGGACAACCAGTTGAAGCCCGTGCCGGGCAGCGAGGGCGAGCTGAAGGCGGATCTGGTGCTGTTCGCCATGGGGTTCTCGGGGCCCGTCGAGACGGACGTGGTGAAGCAGCTGGAACTCAACATCGTCGCGCGTGGCCGCTTCAAGGGTCTCGATGCGACGGAGCGCGACTACAAGATCAAGGGCAAGCCGAAGCTCTTCGCCGCAGGCGACATCCGGCGCGGCCAGTCGCTGGTGGTCTGGGCGATCCGCGAGGGACGGCAGGCGGCCGCTGCGGTCGATCGCTATCTCATGGGGCGCACCGACCTGCCGCGTTGAGACGGTCGGAGGCGAGCGAACACGTCTTTATGACGAAGCCGGCGACCGCGGTCGCCGGCTTCGTCGTTTTTCAGGGGAACGATGCGTCAGGCCGCGAGCGTGCGCTCGACGGCGGCTGCAAGCCCGAGGACGCGCTGGTCGCGCATGGCGGGGGCGGAGATCATCAGGCTGGTGGGCGGGGCGCCGCGCTGGTGCATGGGCAGCGCGATCGAGCAGCCGTCGAGCACGTTGATCATCAGCGTGTTGCGCAGCACGAGCATGTTGATGCGGTTGTAGTCGGCCACGGCGTCGCAATCGGCGATGCGCGGGGCGACGACCGGGATCGTCGGCGAGAGGACCGCATCGAAGCCGGCCAGGGCGGCCTCGTAGGCGGCGATGGCGCGCTGGCGCCGCGTCAGGAGCTCGATGTAGTCGGCCGCGGACTGCTCGGTGCCTTTCATGATGCGGGCGAGCACACGCGGGTCGTAGCCGTTCTGTCGGCGGGCCACGATGTCCTTGTGCCAGTGGTAGCTCTCGGATGCCGACAGGCCGCCCTTGTCGAGGGTTGCCGGGATGTGCGCGAACGGCTCGAACGGGCCGCGTGAGATGTGGGCGCCGGCCTTCGACAGGCGCGCCAGCGTCGCATCGAAATCGGCGGCGACGTGGGCGTCGAGCTGATCGAGGACGGTGGTTTCGGGCACGAAGAAGCGGGCGCCGTCAAGGCTCGCCTCCTGCCGGCGGGCGGGGGCGGCACCGCTCATGACCGCATCGAGCACCTGGCAGCACGTGACGGTGGGTGCGAGGGGGCCGATGGAGTCGAGGCTCGTCGACAGCGGCACGACGCCGTCGGTGGGGACGCGACGGGCGGTCGGCTTGTAGCCGACGACGCCGTTGAACGCGGCGGGGATGCGGCACGATCCGCCCGTATCCGTACCCAAGGCGCCGAGCGCCATGCCGTCCGCGACGGCGACGCCCGAGCCGGAGGACGAGCCGCCCGGCACGCGCTTGGCTTCGCGATCCCACGGCGAGAGGGGCGTGCCGTAGTGTGGATTGATGCCGAGGCCGGAGTAGGCGAATTCGGTCATGTTGGTGCGGCCGATCAGGATCAGGCCGGCCGCACGCAGACGCGCAACGACGGGGGCGTCCGCCGCGGCGGGAGCGGCGTCGGCCAGGACCTTGGAGCCGGCCGTGGTGACTTGGCCGCGGATGTCGGCAAGGTCCTTGATGGCAATGGGGATGCCCGCGTAGGGCGAGGGGGCATGGCCGGCCTTGCGCAGGGCGTCCATGGCGTCGGCCGCGGCGCGCGCGCCTGCGGTATCGACGCTGACGAAGGCGCGGCTACCTTCGCCTGCGGGATCCTGGATGCGTTCGAGGCAGCCTTCGACGAGGCTGCGGCTGGTGAGCTTGCCGGACGCGAGAGCGTCGGCGATATCGTGCAGATCGAGCTTGGCCGGTGCCGGCATGAGACGTGGCTCTCCATCGTGTTCGTGTCCGGTTGGCACTCTAACCGCAGGCTGCGCCTGGATGCCACTGCCACATTTCCGGTCGATCATTGCGCTGCGCACTCGACGGGCAGGATTGACGCCTTCGCGGATGCGGGGCAGCTTGCGGCGACGCATCGGGGCGTGCGCGCGCGTACGCGAGACGACACGAAAGGACGACGCGATGGCAGCGACGATGGCAGACAAGCAGATGGCGCAGGCAGCATCGCTGGCGGAACTGCAGCAGCGCGCCCGGACGGGCGTGGAGGCGCGGCGCATCTTCCGGCAAGGCACCTACCAGGGGTTCACGCACGGCTTTGCGCCCGGTTACGTGCAGGGCAATCTCGCGGTCCTGCCGAAGGCCCTGGCCGCCGATTTCCTGCGCTTCTGCCAGCTCAATCCGAAGCCGTGCCCGTTGATCGGCATGTCGCCTGCGCCCGGCGATCCGTCGATCCCCGAGCTTGGCGCCGATCTCGACATCCGCACCGACATTCCCCAGTACCGGGTCTGGCGGAAGGGCGAACTGGTGGCGGAGGTGGCGGACATCAAGGACTTCTGGACCGACGATCTGGTCGCGTTCGTGCTGGGCTGCTCGTTCTCGTTCGAGGAGGCGCTGGCGGAAGACGGCCTGGAGCTGCGGCATATGAGCTGCGGCTGCAATGTGCCGATGTTCCGGACCAACATCGCCTGCCAGCCATCGGGCCCTTTCAAGGGGCCCATGGTGGTTTCGATGCGGCCGTTCAAGCCGGCGGATGCGATCCGCGCGGTGCAGATCACGTCGCGATTCCCCTCGGTGCATGGCGCGCCCGTTCACATCGGCCTGCCACATCTGATCGGCATTTCCGACATCGGCAAGCCCGACTACGGTGATGCCGTGGAGGTGCGCGACGACGAACTGCCGGTGTTCTGGGCGTGCGGTGTCACTCCGCAGGCCGTCATCGCGACGATCGCTCCGGAGATCGCCATCACGCACGCGCCGGGTGCGATGCTGGTCAGCGACGTGCGCAACAGCCGGCTCGCCGCGTTCTGACGCGGCGGCGGCCGGCGAGTTGCACGTGGATCAGAAGAGCTTGAGGCCTGGCGGCAGCGGCAGGCCGCCGGTCACTTCTTGCATTTTCGCCTGCATCTCGGCATCGACCTTGGCGCGTGCGTCGGCATGGGCGGCGACGATCAGATCCTCGATCATCTCCACGTCCTCGGGCTTGACGAGGGAGGGGTCGATACGCACGCCGCGCATCTCGCCCTTGCCGTTCAACGTGACGCGCACCATGCCGGCGCCGGCCTGTCCCTGGACCTCGAGGGCGGCCAACTCCTCCTGCATGCGCTGCATGCGGCCCTGGATCTCCTGGGCCTGCTTCATCATCTTCATCAGGTCTTTCATGCCTGGGATTCCTTGCCTTGCCGGGAGCCGGTGCTGCGTATCTCGTCGCGCTGATTAGCCGGTTGCCTGATCGTCGTCGAGATCCACGGCGATGGGCTTGACGCTGGCGATCTTGATGTTGGGGAAAGCCTCGAACACGGCAGTGACGGCGGGATGCTGCCGCAGCGCTTCCAATTCGGCGGCTTCCGCCTCGCGCTTGACCTCGCCGATGGGGCGCTCGCCCATGCGGTTGCTGAGCGCTACGACCCACCGCCGACCGGTCCACTTGTTCAGCTTCTCGCGCAGATCATTGCCGATTTCGGGTGACGCCTTGGGCAACAGAAAGAGCTCGATGGCGCCTGCAGGATCGAATTTCACGAGGCTGGTATCGTCCTCCAGATGGATCTTCAGCCGCGCATCGCGGTGCTTGCCGACGAGTTCGACGACCTCGGCGAACGTGCGGGGATCTGCGAACGCCGGCGCGGCGACCATCTCGGGATTGTCCAGCCCGTCGCGGTCCTGGTCCGTGTCGCCGACATCCTCGCCGGGATCGTAGGCGCCGTAGTCCTCGAGGCTCGGCAGCGGTTCGAGGTCGTTCGCGACGGGTGCGGTTTGCGGTGCGATATTGAGGGGGCCGCGGCTGTCGCGCTCACCATCGCCGGCCGGTGCGGATGCCGGCCGCCGGTCGCGGACGGGCTTGCCCCCTCCCAGCCGTGAGATGATGTCCTCGGGCGAGGGGAGGTCGGCGGCGTGTGCCATGCGCACGATGAGCATTTCGGCGGCGGCGAGCGCGCTGGGCGCCCTGCCGGCTTCGTCGATGCCCTTGAGCAGCATTTGCCAGGCGCGCGACAGCACGGGGAGTGACAGGCGCTCGGCCAGGGTGGTGGCGTGCTTGCGTTCCTCGTTCGACAGCTCGATGCCGGCGGCCCCCGCGCCGGCCACCTTGACGCGCGTGGTGAGATGGACCGCGTCAGCCAGGTCGGTGATGGTCTGGATGGGATCGGCACCATCACGATGCAGGGCGTCGAACGTCGCGAGGGCGTCTGCCGCCCGTCCCGCGAGGACGTGTTCGAGCAGCGCAAAGAGGCGGCTGCGATCTGCCAAGCCGAGCATCGCGCGCACGGAGGCGGCCGTCACGCCGTCCGACTGGCCGCTCGAGGTGGCGATCGCCTGGTCGAGGATGGAGAGACCGTCGCGTACAGAGCCCTCGGCCGCGCGCGCGATCAGCGCCAGGGCGTCGTCCTCGGCCTTGGCGTGCTCCTTCTCCGTAATCTTCTTGAAGTGGATTGTCAGCAGGTCGACGGGCACGCGGCGCAGGTCGAAGCGCTGGCAGCGCGAGAGCACGGTGATCGGGACCTTGCGGATCTCCGTCGTCGCGAACACGAACTTGACGTGGGCAGGCGGCTCCTCGAGCGTCTTCAGAAGGGCGTTGAACGCGCCCTTCGAGAGCATGTGGACCTCGTCGATGATGAAGACCTTGTAGCGCGCCAGGAAGGGCAGCAGGCGCACTTGCTCGATGAGATCGCGGATGTTCTCGACGCCGGTATTGGAGGCGGCGTCCATTTCGAACACGTCGGGGTGGCGGCCTTCCATGATCTCGCGGCAATGGCGGCCGGGCACCGAGAAATCGAACGAGGGGCGGTCCGGAGCACCCTCGGCCGCGTAGTTCAACGCGCGCGCCAGGATGCGGGCCGTCGTCGTCTTGCCGACGCCGCGGACGCCGGTCAGCATGTAGGCCTGCGCGATGCGGTCCGCCGCGAAGGCGTTGCGCAGCGTCGTGACCATCGTGTCCTGGCCGATGAGATCATCGAGCGTGGCCGGGCGGTATTTGCGGGCGAGCACCACGTAGCCCGACTTCTGTGCGCCACCGGCGGGCTGCGGCTCGGGGGGCAGCAGCGCGGGCTGCCCCATGTCGACGAGGCCGGGCTCGTCGTGAGCTTCCGGCTGCATGTCGTCGTTCGTGGGCTTGCGAGCCATGGCTTTGTCTTGCGCAGCAGAGCGCGGCACATCGGGAGCCTGGGGTCTGCAAGTCGTGCAGAGTGCTGCCGATAGCTTCCGGCGCTCAGTCCGAAGATGAGCGTCTCCCCGGCGCCGTGGCGGCTCGTATGCCGGCCGGGGGATTGAATGGGAGGCTGGACGATGACCCGAAGCCGGATCGTTAGGGCTGCTTCCTTCCGGACCTGACCCGGTTGGCGAGGGCTCCGTCCACCGCCAACCTCCCAGGCATGCTTCTAGGACACCCGCGCGCGGCGAGCAACCCCGGTCTCGCGTTTGCCGGCGTGATGTTTTGAACGGCTTTCAAACAAGCAGCGCCTTGCCGACGACCTTGCGGTCGAGGATCAGCTTCAAGGCGTCGGCGGCCTGCGCCAGGGGCAAGGCGTGCGAGTGGTAGGGCTGGATGCGTCCGGCGGAGAGCCAGCCGACCAGCACGTCCAGATTGCGCTGGGCGCGGGCCGGGTCCAGCCGGTTGAGGGCGCCAATGGTGAAGCCGATGACCTCCGCGTCCTTGACCAACAGGTGGTTGGTCTTGGCTTCGCCAGGGCGTCCGCCCGTGAAACCGACGATGAGGATGCGGCCGAAGGGGGCGATGCAGCGCATCGATTCATCGAACACGTCGCCGCCGACGGGATCGAAGACGACGTCGGCACCACGCCCGCCGGTCAGGTCCTTCACGGCGTCGCGAAAGCCGCTGGAATAGTCGATGACATGATCGGCACCGAGCTTCTTGCAGATTTCCAGGCGCTCGGCGTTGCGGGCGGTGGCGATGACGCGTGCGCCCATCAGCTTGCCCATGTCCACGGTAGCGAGGCCGACGCCGCCGGCCGCGCCGTGCACGAGAAGCGTTTCTCCAGGCTGCAGGCGTCCGCGCTGCAGCGCGTAGTAGGCCGTGGTGTAGTTGGAGCGGAAGGCGGCAGCGGCTTCGAAGCTGACGTGGGGCGGCAGCTTGATGACGCTCGCCGCGGGCTGCACCGTTTCTTCGGCGAAGCCGCCGCCCGACAGCACCCGGTCACCGATCTGGAAGCCCGCGACGTCCGATCCGAGGGCGATGATCTCGCCGGCAGCTTCGCCCCCCGGAATGAACGGCGGCGCCGTCTTGACGTGGTATTTTCCCGCGATGCGCAGGACGTCCGTGTAGCTGACGCCGCGGGCGCGCAGGCGGATCTTGACGTCCTTGGGGCCAGGGTCGGGAGAGGCGACCTGCTTGACGACGAGGCTGTCGGGTTCGCCGTAGGCTTCGCACATGACGACTTGCATTGTTCCACTCCCTCGATGGCGCGTTCGTGCACCGCCCGGTACAGGCAGGTCATGGTCCGTAGGGAAAGACATCGCCGGCCGCGATGCAAGACCGTCGCCCGTGACCGTTGCCTGTAATGGCTGACGAGGGCAGGAGATCGCGGGTAGAGTGGCGCTCGATTTTTGCCGGACGAGCGGGGGAGGATGCCATGAGCGCGGTCGATGAGCTTCAGCGCATGATCGGTGCGGCACGCCGGATCGTCGCGTTCACCGGGGCGGGCATCTCGACTGAGAGCGGCATCCCCGACTTCCGCTCGCCCGGCGGCATCTGGACGAAGTACCGGCCCATCGAGTTCAGCGACTTCCTGGCGTCGGAGGAGGCGCGGCGGGAGTCGTGGCGGCGCAAGTTCGCCACCGACGCCACGATGAAGGCGGCGACGCCCAACGCGGGCCATCGGGCGCTCGCCAAGCTCGCCGACCAGGGCAAGCTGGTCGCGGTCATCACGCAGAACATCGACGGGCTGCATCAGGTCTCCGGCGTGCCGGCGGACAAGGTGATCGAGTTGCACGGCAACGCCACCTACGCGGCGTGCCTCGACTGCAAGCGTCGGCATGAACTGGACTGGGTGCGCCAGATCTTCGCCGACAACGAGACTCTGCCGCTGTGCATGGCGTGCGGCGGTCTGCTCAAGACGGCGACGATCTCGTTCGGCCAGTCGATGCCGGAGGACGAGATGGAACGCGCCCGCGAAGCCGCGCTCGATGCCGACCTGATGATCACGCTGGGCTCGTCGCTGGTCGTCTATCCCGCGGCGAGTTTTCCGATCCTGGCGAAGCGCAACGGCGCGCGCTACGTGATCGTCAACCGCGAGCCGACCGACCAGGACGAGATCGCCGATCTCGTCATCAACGCCGAAATCGGCACCACCATGGGGAAGGCGGTGGGGGTGAATTGAGGGCCTGCCTCGTTCTTGACGCTTGGGCGCCCACAGCGCCGCCCCGCGCCGGTGGTGGCAGTGCTCTGCGATGCACCGTTCGCGGGGGCTGGGGCGATGCCAGGCGATACACCACGTGAAGAGGGCAGGCGACGCGGCCCTCTTCGGGCGTTTGTTCGTCTACCGTTTCGCGGATGATTTAATCGCTACGGTTTTTGCTTCGACCGAAATCCCGAACAGCCTCCAGACATTGTCGATCGGCTGCAGGAGAAGCTCGAAATGAATCTGCTTGGGAGCGGTCGGATAATAGCCGGTGAGGCGGAGTTGCTTTTCCGGCGTAAAGTCGGGTGGTCTGACCAGGACGGGAGACAGCACGATGATAGGAGTTAAATCGACGGTCCCGTTTCGGAATCCAGCGAACAACCGGGAGAGTTTCTCGGGTGAGTTCTCCTTCTGGAAGCTCGGTGCACCCAGTCCGTTGAGCACGGTGTAGTTGTTCGTCAAGCTGGCTTGGCTCAGGGCCACCATGAAGGTCTGGATGAGTACGGCCGTTTGCCTGGCGTTGGGCATGGGCGTCCCGCCAGGCGCAACTTCGGGCTTGCCCTGCGGCTGCGATTGGGCGGGTTGCTCCTTTTTCTTTTGCGCCTTGGCGGATTTGTCGTTCGGTGCTTTCCGCTTTGCCGCCTTGGTTTCGGTGTTCCCGGTGGGCGCTTGTTGCGCGAGCACTTGCGTCGCGCCGAGCAGGCCAACGAGCACGAAGCTGCACAGCATGGCCAGCGGTCGATTGCACAGCAGGGGTGCGAACTTCATCCTCAGTCGACAAGTGTTTTTCATCGCCACGTCCATTGAGCACCCAAACGACCAGCCAAGGTATTATCCGCACGGTAGGTGAAGAAACTTGAAGAGCCGGCTCCGAACGATCCGTCGATGGCGATGCGGTCGCCCGAGAGGATGCAGTCCTTGCACAGCACGCCCATGGCGCTAACCGCAAAGGCATTGGCGACGCCGTCGAAGTTTCCCCAGCCCACGCGGACACCGAACCGTTCACGCTCGGTCAGGCTCGGGGCTTCCATGGCGAGCGCGACAGCTACACCGGCGCGCAGGCGGCCGAGTTCCGAGAATACGGCGCCGCCGTCGCTGGCCAGATGTCCTCCGGCATCGGTGGTCGTCAGTTCGAGCGGACCGACCTGGCGGGCTTTGCTCTGTGTCGAGGTTATGCCGGGCGCCGTGTAGCTGTCGGCCCTGGTGCCAAGCATGATCTCATTCGAGTGCTGGGTCTGTGCGCCGGTTCCGATGGCCGTCGAGCCTTCGTGCCGAGCCACTGCGCCGTCACCGAGCGCGGCAGTGCGCGTCGCGGTCGCTCTGGCACCGTGTCCAACGGCAACCGCTCCGGTGCCCGATGCCGTCGCGTTCTGGCCGAATGCCATGGCACTGGTCCCTGTGGCCGAGGCGTTCTGGCCGGAGGCGATCGCACTGTTCCCGTCAGCGGACGCCTGCACGCCGATTGCCGACGCGCTGAGCCCCGAGGCCGTCGATCCATCACCGAGCGCAACAGCACCTTGTCCGGTTGCGGTGTTGAGATTGCCGAGGGCGACAGCGCCCGTTCCTGTCGCGGTGTTGTCGGCGCCGACGGCGACGGCGCCCGTCCCCGTCGCGATGTTGGGATCACCGATCGCGACGGCGCCGTTGCCACTCGCGACGTTGAGCAGGCCCATGGCGATGGCACCATTGCCCGACAGCACCTGGGACTGGGAGCCCGCCGCGATCGAGCCCGGACCAGCGCTTTCGACTACGGTGTTCCTGTCGCCGATTGCGACGGTCGACACTGCAAGGGCGCGCGACGCGTATCCCATCGCCGTGGCTGCTGCCGCTTCGGCCCTGGCAAATGTTCCCGTTGCCGTGGCGTTGAGGCCTGTCGCCCTGGCGCTGTCGCCGAGGGCGGTGGCGCTGGTGCCCATTGCGACGGCCTCGTTGCCGAAGGCTGCCGCGTAGAGACCCGATGCGAATGCGAATCGCCCGATAGCAACTGTGGCAGTGCCATCCGTGCTGGCCCTGTCACCCACGGCAACCGAGCTGATGCCTCTGGCGATCGACAGGTTGCCCGTCGCGACAGAAGCGACGTCGTTTGCCGTCGCGCCGGTGCCTGTAGCGGTGGCCGCGTCGGCCAGGGCCGAAGAGAGTGCACCGGTCGCCGTAGCCGACAGACCGGTCGCCCTTGCCTGCACGCCCGTGGCAGTTGCCCCCGCTCCGCTCGCTGTCGCCTGATTGCCTGTCGCAGTGGCGCTGGTTGCCGTGGCCTGGGCGCCAATGCCCGCTGCCGTGGCGAAAGTTGCGGTGGCCGCGGCCCCGGTTCCCGTAGCGGTCGCACCCTGGGCCGTCGCCTGGGCGAGCGCGCCGGTTGCCGTCGCCTGCTGGCCAGTTGCCGTGGCGCCCGAGCCTGTTGCCGTCGCCTGCAGGCCCGTTGCCGTTGCGAGCGCGCCCGTTGCCGTCGCCCGATCCCCTGTCGCGTTCGCGCCGGCTCCAGTTGCCGTCGCTCTCGAGCCGTCAGCCGTCGCAAGAGCACCAGTGGCGGTCGCCTGGAATCCGACTGCGCTCGCTGCATTTCCGGTGGCGGTGGCACTCTCGCCATTCGCAACCGTCGCCGCGCCCGTTGCGGTGGCGTTGAGGCCTGTCGCCGACGCCATGTAGCCGGTGGCGGTGGCATTCTCGCCATTCGCGGAGGCGCGCGTGCCGAGTGCCGTGGCATTCGTGCCGGTTGCGTTCGCAAGGTATCCCAGTGCCGATGCGCCAGCGCCGGTTGCCGATGCCTGGGATCCGACCGCCGTCGCGTTCGCGCCCGTCGCCGTGGCGTTGTTGCCGATAGCCGTGGCACCGTCACCATTGGCCGTGGCGTTGGCTCCGATCGCCGTCGCACCAATGCCGGTAGCGATGGCGCCGTTGCCCAGTGCCGTACTGTTGGCCGAGTTGGCTTGCGAGCCGTTGCCGATGGCGATCGCGCTCACATCGCCCGTCACGGCGGCCAGACCGCCGTTGCCGGCACCGGCCAGAGATCCGCCACCGAGCGTGATGCCGTTGTAATAGAACTGCCCTGTGGGGTCGCCCAATGTAATCGCGCCATCGTGGGCTGAAATGCCCATTTTCGCGACGAAATTGGCATACGTGCGAACGGTTCCCGTGAAATCCGCATTGCAGTTGGGCTGACTGTTCTGGATCCCTTCGACGATGAGGCCACCCAGGTCCAGTCCGTGCCCCACGCCTTGGATGATGATGCCGGGTGCCTCAGCGCCAAAAAAGCCCACGGCCGATCCAATGGCTTCCACGACCGTACCGGCGATGCCGACGCCAAGTCCCGCGACCGACAGACCGTATGCAAGATCGTCGAGCTGCTGGGCACACGTGACACCCGTGCTGCCCGTTCGCTGTGTCATCAGTGCCTGCACTGCCGTGCGCTTTTCCTCATCGCTCAGCGACGAGTTGTCCATGATCGCCTGGACTTCGCTCTGCAGGACGGTCACGTCCACGCCAGATCCGAGCGAAGCGTCGGTCTCGATTTGGATGGGTGGGTTGCTGCTGGGCTCGCCGACGGTCGAAATCTGCTGTTGCGCAAATGCACTGCTATTCAGCATCCCGACCAGGAGTGCGCTGAGTATCAGCGGGGTGGCGGCTCTATTTTTCTGTCTGCGGAGCGAAGAATCTACTGTAGTACGAGCATTAACCGTATTTACGGCAACGAGCCGAGCATTCATGACGCTATACTCCGCACACATACTCACCACACACGCGTTCAATTTAGCGGTTCAATAATGCGCGACGTCAATCTACGGGATGAGCAAATCGATAAATTTGCGAAATATGTCTCTGGAATATCACACAGCGCTTTAACTGCGTTGGCTGACAAATCAAAGCCTGTTTGATCGCGCGCAGCACTGCTGCGAATGGGTGCCGACGCTCGGGTGGATCAGAAACGGAAAAAACCCGAGAGCTGCGATTTCTTCGATTTCTTCGCGTGTTCTGGCAATGCCCGGGCGACATTGGAACGACGGTTTGCGGAGAGGAGGATGGCCTTTGAAATCGATCGCGTGTTGGCAGATGATCCGGAAGCCGACAGGAATGTGATCCTGTTCGATTTCGGTAATGTCGGGGGGCGAGCAATTCTCCGACAGCCGTGCCAACACCTCAGATTTCTTTCGGATGGCCGGTGACGAGGGGTGTCGCCTTTGATGGAGTGCCGGCAGGCCGTTGGGTTACGCGCGGGATCGATGGCCGAGTGTACGATCGACAGTCTGGGCCGCGCTAACCCAACCTACGTTTTCTATTTTGCTCGAAACACAGCAGCCGCGTCCCCGTGGCTGCTGCGCTTCTGGTCTCAGCGGCCCTTGAACTTGGGGGCGCGCTTCTCGGCGAAGGCGCGGGCGGCCTCCTTGTGGTCCTCGGTCTCGCGGAGCTGCATGAGGTTCATGCTCTCCATGTCCAGGCAGTCGCCGAGGCCCATCTTGAGGGCGCGGTTCATGTTGTCCTTGATGTAGCGCTGGGCAAGGCGCGGGCCGTTGGCGAGCCGGCGGGCGAGCTCCATCGTCTTGGCCTCGAGGTCGGCCGGCGGCACCACCCAGTTGACGATGCCGAGGCGGCCGGCCTCGTTCATGTCGATGCGGTCGCCCAGCAGGTACAACTCGCGTGCCTTGCCGGTGCCGACGAGCTGGGTGAGGAAGTACGTGCCGCCGTAGTCGCCGGAGAGGCCGACCTTGACGAATGCCGTCGAGAGCACGGCCGTATCGGCGGCAATGCGCATGTCGCAGGCGAGCGCGATGGAGAGGCCGGCGCCGGCTGCTGCACCGGGCAGCGAGGCGATGGTGGGCTTGGGCATCTCGTAGAGGCGCAGGGGCACGCGGCGGTGTGCCTGCCGCTGCATCTCCATGCGCTGGATCTGGTCGATTGGCGCGCCGGAGGCGTTGACGCGCGCCATGTTCTTGACGTCGCCACCCGCACAGAACGCGCCGCCCGCGCCTGTCAGCACGATGCAGCCGACGTCGTTGTCGAGTTCGGCCTCGGCCAGGATCTCGCCGAGGCGGCGCTGCATGTCGGTGGTCAGGGCGTTGCGGTACTCGGGACGATTGAAGGTGATGACGAGTACGCCGTCATCGCGCCGTACCAGCAGTTCGTTGGTTTCAGTCGACATCGTTTCACTCCCGTCGTTGGCTGGCGTCACGTTGAGAGCCGCGCGCGGTTCCGTCAAGCGCCAGCGATATGAGGCGGGAGACCATGCCGAGAGGCCATGGGCAAGGCCGACATGACGCGCCAAGGACCCGATACGACAGGGGGGCGCGGTTCGTGTGATGCGGCGAGGAGCGCTGCGAATCGGGTACGCAGACCGCTTCCAGGGGAGAATGTTCAGCTTTGCTGAAATGGTGGTGCCCAGGGGCGGAATCGAACCACCGACACTGCGATTTTCAGTCGCATGCTCTACCAACTGAGCTACCTGGGCGCTGTCGGCGGGCACGTGGCGTCACCGGAAGCGCGGTCCTTATAGGTGCTAGATCGGGCACTTGTCCAGCACCAACATCACGTGTCGGTGAAACAGTTCGTGGAGAGGGTGCGGGTGGGGTGCCAGAAGGCCCGCACCAGGCTGTTTCTCCTGCAGGACTTGCGCGTCTCCAGCCGGATGGATGCTGGTCAATCCCGGCCTGGATCGGTGCCGACGAACGTGTCGAGCAGTGTGTTGCCCTGGTACTTCAGCTCGTCGTGAATGCCGATGCGCGTCTTGTAATAGACGTAGGTCACCTGCCACTTGATCGTGCCGAAGGCGTATTCGCCGGCTTCCTTCGGATTATCCTCGTTACGCGAGATCCGTTCCAGGAGCTTCGTGCGCTGATCGGGCCGTGCCGCCATGAACGGGCGGCCGAACATGGCGGTGGACAGCGTGTCGATTTCGGCGAGGTCGTCCTTCCAGCTCTGGCGGATATCGCGATCACGGCTTTCGGCCAGGCGCTTGTCGATGAAGGCGGCGACCTTGGCCGCACGGGCGCCGCCCGAATTCTCGTCGGCGGGCACGATCATCTCGGCCAACTCGTCGACCAACTTGAATTCGGCGGGGGAGAAGAAGCGTTGGGGCGCTGCGGTCTTCGATGCGGCCGCCCTGCCGCCCTTTTGTGCCGCGGCGTCCTCGCTGGTCATTGCAAGGGCGCCAAGGGAGCCGGCGCCGAGCATGAGGAGACGGCGGCGGTCGAGTTCGGTGCGCATGGTCGGCTGCCTCACAGATTGCCCTTTCCAAGCTCCTCGGCGAGGTAGTCGCAGGCGCGCCAGGCGAGGGCCATGATGGTCCACGTGGGGTTCTGGTTGCCGGCGGAGACGAATGCTGCGCCGTCGACGACGAACAGGTTGCGGACGTCGTGGGCCTGCTGGAAGGCGTTGAGGACGCTGGTCTTGGGGTCGTTGCCCATGCGCGCGGTGCCGACCTCGTGCACGGAGGAGCCCTCGGTGAGCTTGTCGTTCTTGACGCGGGTGATCTCCAGGCCTGCGTCGGTGAAGATCTCCTGCATGCGTGCGGTCATGTCCGCGCACATCTTGCGCTCGTTGTCGCCGTGCTCGTAGGCGAAGCGCAGCACGGGGATGCCGTAGGCGTCCTTGACCTTGGGATCGAGCGAGACGTGGTTCTCGTAGCGCGGCAAGACCTCGCCCAGGCCGTACATGTAGACGTAGGCGCCCGCGTGATCGCGCACCGCCTTCTTGTAGTCCTTGCCGAACCCGCGTGTGGAGGCGACTGCGAGCTCGGGGAACATCTCCTGGCCGCCTGCGCCCTCCAGGCCATAGCCGCGAATGAAATTCTTCGACTTCGTGGCGGCGTCGAGGTTCTGGAAGCGGGGGATGTAGAAGCCGCCGGGACGGCCATCCTCGTTGCGCCGCTCGCCCCCGACTCGCGGCTTATAGATGCCCTCCACGCGGGGGCCCATGACGTGCTCGGCGAGATTATGGCCGAGATGGCCGCTGGAATTGGCGAGGCCCGCCGGAAACGTCTTCGACGTCGAGTTCAGCAGGATGCGCGTCGTTTCCAGCGTGGAGGCCCCCAGCACGACGACCTTGGCCTTGGCGTCGTAGGTCTTGCGGGTGATGGAATCCATGAACGAGACGCCGCTGGCGCGGTTCGTCCGCGGGTCGTAGCGCACCTCGTAGACCGTCGCGTTGGTGCGAACGGTCAGCCGGCCGGTGTCGAAGGCTGGATAGATGAGGCCCGACTGCGCGTTGAAGGCGGCATTGATGTCGCAGCCGCCGACACGCCGCTGGCAGGCGCCGCGGCCAAAACAGCGGGAGCGGTATTTGTTGTGCTTCAGGCCGTCGGTCGTCACACCGAGGCGGAACGGCGTCAGCACGCGGCCAGACGCCTCGAGGCGCGAGCGGATGTGCATCTCCGGCTCGTTGAGGCGCATGGGGCGCTGATAGATCGAATCCGGCAGCCACGGCAGGTTTTCCTTGATGCCGGAGATGCCGAGGTAGAGGTCGACCTTGTCGTAGTAGGGGGCGACGTCGTCGTAGGAGATCGGCCAATCGTCGCCGTATCCGTCGCGGCTCGCCGCCTTGAAATCATACTCGGACATGCGAAGCGCCAGGCGGCCCCAGACGTTCGTCTTGCCACCGAGCGCGCGGCTGCGGACCCAGGAGAACTTCGTGCCGGTGTAGGGATGCTCCTTTTCGTTGACGAAAAGGTCTTTCGTATAGTCAGGGCCTTCGCCGAGCTGCTGCCAGTTGACGACATTGGTGTAGCGCCCGAAGTGGCGGGCGTAGGGTGGCTGGAATTTCTCGTAGTCGCCTTCGTCCAGCACGCGATATTCCGGCGGGAGATTGCCGTGGCGTGGGTGCTCGTAGGGCCACTCCATCGACTTGAGGGATTGCGTCGTATCGACGTGGCGGCCTGCCTCGAGAAGGAGCACCTGGAGACCACGGCTCGTCAGGACGTGGGCCGCCATGCCGCCGGCGGCTCCCGAACCTACGACGATGGCGTCATAGGTCCTGGTCAGGTCGACGGTTGCCGGATCGGGTAATTGCGGTGCGGCTTCCATGCGTCTCCCCTTGCGCCCGTCTCGTCAGGGCCGTTCTCGAGAAGGCAACATAGGGGCGTACGCTGACATGCCCAAGGGCAAACATCGTCAACCCAGGCAGACTTGCGGCAGATCTAGCCGGCGGCGTGCTGCATTTCGAAGTCGCGGAAACGGATCAGGCGATGCTTCTCCTCGTCCCACAAGGTGAGGCGATAGCACTTGAGGCTTTCCCAGAACCGCAGGCGGTTGAGGCTACGCAACTCCGGGCTGGCTGCCAGGCACTCCTGGAGACGATAGTTCGGGATCATGCTGTTGAGGTGATGGATGTGGTGCAGCCCGATATTGCCCGTAAACCAATTCAGCACGGGCGGAAGATCGTAAAAAGAGCTGCCCATCACCGAGGCGACCTGGAAATCCCAATCACTGCCGCTCGACCAGTGCGTTTCCTCGAACTGGTGCTGGATGAAGAACAGCCATCCGCCGGCGACGGATGCCACGACGACCGACGGGATGATGATCAGGGCCATCGTGCCCGTGCCCAGCAGAAGGGCCAGCGGCAGATAGACCAGCACCAGCGCGAGATCGAGCCCGATGATGCTGCGCCACGCCTCACGCGGCGCCACTGGGTGAAACCAGGGAACGCGCTGGATCAACAGGAAGAATGCCGGCACGCCGATCAGGAAGAGGAACAGCGGATTGCGATAGATCTTGTAGTTGAACTTGCCGACGGGCGTGAGTTTCGCATACTCGGCCACCGTCAGCGTCTTGATGTCGCCCGCGCCGCGCTTGTCGAGATTGCCGGACGTGGCGTGATGGCGGGCATGAACGCGGCGCCACAGACCGTAGGGCGTCACCGTGAGAACGCTCATGCAGCGGCCGATGAAGTCGTTCAGGCGACGCGAGGCCGTGAAGGAGCCGTGCCCGCAATCGTGCTGGATGATGAAGCAGCGCACGAGCAGGCCGCCGAGCGGAAGTGCCAACAGCAGCGTCAGCCATGGATAGTTGGGCGCGAGATAGACCATGGTCGCGACGAGCGCGATCAAGGGCACGACGGTCGTCGCCACCTGCAATAGCGCCCGCTGCGTGGAGGGCTCGCGATAGCCCGAGCAGTGGCGCGCCAATCGCATGACCAGGGCCTTGTCCGGTGAAGCCGTCGCAGGATGACGATCCCGTCCCGGCGCTGTGCTGTTCGCGTATTTCTGCAAACGATGCTTCCGATGTTAACGAGCGCCCGATTCCTGGCGACTCACTGGTCCCTCTCCGCCGACTAGCATGTTCCAGCTGCAACAGCGATGGCGCACATTGTCGATCGTTGCGGAGAAGGCACGACTCAGCAAAAATGCCGCAGGACGCAGATCAGTGCGTCCTGCGGCAAACTGGCGTGAGGGGCGGGCGTGCCCTGAGAGTGAGCCTCAGCACGCCTCGCCGTGGGCCTTGTAGACCGGGCGCTTGTAGGTGTGCCCTTTCTCGAGCAGCACCTTCTTCTCGACATAGTCGTAGACGGGCGGATGCCAGGTCTTTTTCTGGTAAGCCGGCTCGACGACGACCGTCTCGGTCTTGGTGCCCCAGACCGGGGGATGCCAGATCTTCTTGTGATAGGCGTGCTTGACGAGCACCTTCACCTTCTCGGTCTTGTAGACGGCCTGTGTCGTCTCAACGCTCTCCTTGGCGGCCTGTTCCTCGATCTTGCGGGCCTTCGTCACGTAGTGCTCGTGGCCGTAGCCGTCGTGCACCTTGTACTTGGTCTTCTCGATGCGGAATACGGGTGGCGTGACGTGCACGATTTCCTTGGCCGGCTCGACGAGGACCTTGCGTTCGCGGGTCTCGTAGACGGCGGGCTCGGACTGCACCTCCCAGCGGCCTTCCTTCACCAGCACCTTGCGATGGACCTGGCCGTAGACGGCGGGGATGTCCTTCACCTCCCAGCGGCCTTCCTCCTTGACCACGGCCTTGCGGACCGTGCCATAGACATCGGGCGTGGCGACTTTCTCGTAGCAGACGTGGGCCTTGGGCGCATGGCCATAGCCGCCGTGGCCATAGCCGTGTCCGTAGCCATAGCCTTGCGCCGCCGCAGGCGCGGTGGCGGCAACGATGGCGGCGAGGCCCGTGAGGCTGACCACAATGATTGGCTTTATCGACATGTTCGGATCTCCGAATGAGTTTGATCCGAAAATACTGCACGTTGTTCAAATCCGCCAATCACGTATGCCGCCGCATCGTTCACAGCCTTGCGAGGCTGCCGTGAGAGCGCGGCGGCGTGCGCTCAGTCCAGGTTCACGACGATGTTGCCGCTGTGGGCGACCTGGAAGCTCGCTCCCGGCCCGATGACGAGCGTAGAGGAGGCTTCCTCGACGATGGCCGGGCCTTCGAAGCTGTCGCCGGGCTGCAGTGCGTCGCGGTCGTAGACGGGCGTCGCGCGGTGCTCCCGCCACTGCGGGAAATAGACGGGGCGCTCACCCTTGAGGCGGGCGGCCGCCTGTCCCGCGGGCGCGGTCGCGGCGTGGGTGGCGCCGGGCGCGTCCGCGGTCACGGCAACGCGGATGTTGATGACCTCCACCGGTGTCTGCGGCGGGGTGCGGGTGAAGGCTGCGATGTAGCTTTGTGCGAAAGCGGCATCGAAGGCGGCGCGCGTGGCGTCGTCGTAGGGGCCGGGCGGCAGTGTCACGACGAGTTCCGATGCCTGCCCGACGTATCGCACGTCGGCGAGGCGCTCGGACCTGGCGGTGGCGGGATCGAGCCCCGTTTCGGCGACGGTGCGGCGGGCGTCCTGCTCGAGGGCCGCGAACTGGCGTTCCAGCGCAGACCAGTCGATCTGCGCGACCTCGCGTGCGACGGTCGCCACGCGGTCGATGCGGGCGGGGGCGACGAGGAGGCCGAGTGCCGAGGCGACGCCGGCCGCGCGTGGCGCGATGAGGCGTTTCAGGCCCAGCTTGCGGGCCACGTGATAGGCGTGGACGGGGCCCGCACCTCCCGTGCACAGCAGCGCGTAGCTGCGCGGATCCTTGCCGTGCTCGGCGATGTGCACGCGGGCGGCGTTGGCCATGTTCTCGTTGACGAGGTCGTGCACGCCCCAGGCCAGTGCGATTTCGGAGAGATTGGCCTCCGTGGCCAGCGGGGCGAAGGCGCGGCGGGTGGCGTCCATGTCGATCTGCATGGTGCCGCCGGCGAAATAGCCGGGGTTGAGATAGCCGAGCATGAGGTCGGCGTCGGTCACGGTGGGCGATGTGCCGCCACGCCCGTAGCCTGCAGGGCCCGGCTCGGAGCCAGCGCTCTGCGGGCCCACCTTCAACAAGCCGACTTCGTCGAGGTGCGCGATGGAGCCGCCGCCGGCGCCGATCTCGATCAGCTCGATGGTGGAGATGCGGATCGGGAGCCCGCTGCCTTCGACGAAGCGCTTCTGGCGGGCCGCTTCGAACACGTAGGCGATCTTCGGCTTGCCGTCGTCGACGACGCTGAGCTTGGCCGTCGTGCCGCCCATATCGAAGGCGAGGACGTGGGCGCCGCCGTCATGCGCGCCCAGGGTCGCGGCTGCGAGCGCTCCGGCGGCCGGTCCCGATTCCAGCAATTGCACTGGCGAGCGCTTGGCCTCCGCGACGCTGGCAAGTCCCCCGTTCGACAGCATCATGAGGAGCGGTGCGGGGATGCCACGCCCGGCGATTTCGGCGGCGAGCGTCGACAGGTACCTCTCCGCGAGCGGCTTGATATAGGCGTTGGCGACCGTCGTGGACGTGCGCTCGTACTCCCGGATCTCGGGTGCGACGTGGATCGATGCGCTCAGCGCCAGCGATGGAAAGCGGCGCGCGACGGCATCGAGCGCCTGCTGCTCGTGGGCGGGGTTGGTGTAGGCGTGCAGAAAGACGATGGCAAGCGACGTGACGCCGTCGTCCACGAGGCGCCCCGTCGCGTCGAGCAGGGCCATCTCGTCGAGCGGCGTGAGCACGCTGCCGTCGACGCGCAGGCGTTCGGGCACCTCGCGCCGCAGATTGCGCGGCACGAGCGGATCGGGCTTGCGGATGGTGATGTCGTAGAGCTCGAACTTGCGCTCGCGGCCGATTTCCAGCGTGTCGCGAAATCCCTGCGTGGTGAGGAGGCCGGTGCGTGCGCCCTTGCGCTCGATCAGCGCGTTGGTGAATAGCGTGGTGGCATGGACGACGCGCGCGATCTGTGCCGGCGGGATGCGACCGCTCGCCAGCACGCGGTCGATCGCGGCCATGACGCCGCGTGAAGGATCGTCGTGGGTCGTCAGCTCCTTGTGGCTGGCTTGCGCCCCGGTCGTCATGTCGTAGACGACGATGTCGGTGAACGTGCCGCCGATGTCGATGCCCAGTGCGTAGCGCTGCACGATGCTTCTCCCTCGCTTGCGGCGGCGTTGCCAGTCTTATGCTTCGGGTGCTCAGGCTTTCGGCGGGATGCCCCGGCCCTCGCCGATATCCCAGTAGAGACCCGCCATGAGGCCGATGGCGCCTCGCGACAGGCTCATCAGGATATGCTCGTCCGGCCAATGCTGCGAGCACGATGCGTAGGAGTGCGGGATCCAGATCGCGGGCATGCCGATGTCGTCGGTGAAGACGTCGTTGCAGATCGAGCCGCCGCTGGAGGGGATCACCGCCGGCTTGGCGTTCGATGAGCGCTGCAGCGAATTGCGCGTGAACATGGCCCAGGGATGATCCGGCTCGATGCGGGAGGCGGCGAAGATGCCATCGTTGGACGCGGGCGGCGGCGTCACTTTCACGAGGCTGTGGCCTTTGGCAGCCAGATGCCGCTCCAGCGCGGGAACGATGTTGGCGACGTCGGTGCCCGCGACGAAGCGAAGCTGGCAGTTGGCGACAGCCTTGGGCGGGATGGCATTGACCGGGCGATCGGGCGTGCCGGTGCTGAACGCGAGGATGTTGAAGGTATTGGCAGCATAGACGCGCTCTGCGGGTTTGAGGCCGGGCTCGCCCCACCATTCGTCGACCCGGGGGCCCTTGTCGCCGCCGTCGATCTCGATGTCCCCGAGCACCTCCTTGACCGCCTGCGACATGGGGGGCGCCTTCAACTCGTCGACCAGTAATTCCCCCTTCGGTCCGACGATGGACGCCAGGGCATGCGCCAGGATGAAGCCGGGATTGGCGATCAGGCCGCCCCAATTGCCGGAGTGGTGGCCGCCCTCGCGCAGATCCACGACGAGATCGAAATTGACGGCGCCGCGGCAGCCGAGCGCCATCGTCGGGCGGTCGGCGCGCACACGCGGCCCGTCGGACGCGATGAGGACATCGGCAGCGAAATCCGCGGTGTTGCGCTGGGCGAGTTCCTTGAGGCCCTTTGATCCCGCCTCCTCGCCCATCTCGATCATGAACTTGGCGTTGAAGCCCAGCTTGCCGCCACGCTCTTCCATCACGGCGCGCAAGGCTGCCATGTTGAGGGTGTGCTGGCCCTTGTTATCGGCGGTGCCGCGCCCGTAGAGGCGGTCGCCGTCGCGGGCGGTGATCCAGGGACCCTTGCCCTTCGTCCACTGCTCCTCCATCCCACGCACGACATCGCCGTGGCCGTAGCCCAGCACGGTGGTCAGGCTCGGATCCTCGATGCGCGTGGCGAGCAGGATCGGGCCCTGTCCGGAGATCGGGTTCTCGTAGGTGCGGGTGGTGAAGCCGAGCGCGCCGAAGGCCGGCTCCATCTCGGTCTCCAGGTAGCGGTGGCACTCGGCAAGGGCGGCCGGATCGGGGAATTTCTGGCTCTCGGTCCTGACGGCGACGCGCGCCGCCAGTTCCTGCTCGAAGCGGCCGTCGTCGACATAGGCCTCGGCACGCGAAATGGCGCCGGCGCGTGAGGCGTTGGCGGAAGATCGAGACATGGCAGTTGCCTCCTTGGGGGCTGTGGGCGGGCGCGAGGGCGGCGCGGTCAGGTCTGTGGTTCTTGATAGAGATGGCATTCGACGAAGCCGTCGGCCTGCCGAAGCGGATGCGGCTCGATCTTGTCGCACTGGGAGAGGCGCTGGGCGCACCTGGGATGGAAGCGGCAGCCCGGCGGCATCTGCAGTGGATTGGGATAGGCAGCGCCCAGGTGGGTGTCGGGAATGCCGAGGCCCGGCTCGGGCGTCAGGACGGATTTCAACAGCGCCTGGGTGTAGGGATGGCGGGGGGTATCGAACAGCGTGGCCGTGGAGGCTTCCTCGACGATGCGGCCGAGATACATGACGGCCACGCGGTCGGCCATATGCTCGACCACGGCGAGGTTGTGGCTGATCAGGAGATAGGTGAGGCCCAGTTCGCGGCGCAGTTCCTGCAGCAGATTGAGGATCTGCGATTGCACGGACACGTCGAGCGCCGACGTGGGCTCGTCGCAGATGACGATGCGCGGCTTGTTGATGAGCGCGCGTGCGATGGCGACGCGCTGGCGTTGGCCACCCGAGAGCTGGCTGGGGTAGTTGTCGTAGAGCCGGCGCGCCAGGCCGACCATCTCCATGATCTCCTCGACGCGCTTGCGCCAGCTCGCCTCGTCCCCGTCGCCCTGAACCCGCAGGGGCAGAGAGATGATCGTGCCGATGCTCTTGCGCGGATTGAGCGAGGAATAGGGGTCCTGGAAGACGGGCTGCACGAGGCGGGCAACGTCGCGCCGCTTCAGGCCGGCGATCGGCTGGCCGCCGATGCGGATCGCGCCCGAGGTCGTATCGAGGAGGCCGAGCAGCATGCGCGCGAGCGTGGTCTTGCCGCAGCCCGATTCACCGACGAGGCCCAGCACCTCGCCCTGGCGCACGGTCAGCGAGACGCCGTTGACGGCATGCAGGGGCTTCTTGCCGCGCATGAAGCCTTGCGAGACCTGGAACGTCTTTGCGACGTCCACGGCCTCGAGCATGGGCGTGCCGGGTGCGGGCGTTTGGGCGAGCGAAGATGTTGCGGTCATGCGTTGGCTCCCGCGGCGTTCGGCAGGACGGTGGGAAGCTCGCTCGACCGGATGCAGCGGACGTGATGCTCGGGCCTGGCGCCTTCGGTCAGAGGTACGGCCCCGGCGCGGCAGGCGTCGATGACGTGCGGGCAGCGATCGGCGAAGTGGCAGCCCTGGATGTGGCCCACGAGCGAGGGGACCATACCGGTGATCGTGCCCAGCTTGCCGCCGCGTTCGGTGCGGCCGGGAATCGGGATGCACTCGAGCAGGCCGCGCGTGTAGGGGTGGCTCGGCGCATTGAAGATCTGCTCTGCCGGGCCGCTCTCCACCACCTCGCCCGCGTACATGACGACGACGCGCGTGGCGATGCGCGCGACGATGCCGAGGTCGTGGGTGATGAGGACGAGGCCCATGTGCAACTCGCGCTGCAGCTCGGCCAGCAGGTGCAGGATCTGCGCCTGGATGGTGACGTCGAGCGCGGTCGTCGGCTCGTCGGCGATGATGAGATCGGGGCCGCACATCAGCGCCATGGCGATCATGATGCGCTGGCGCAGGCCGCCCGAGAGTTGGTGGGGGTACTGGCGCAGCCGTTGGTCGGCCGCGGTGATGCCGACGCGCTCGAGCAGGTGGATGGCCCGGTCGCGGGCTTGCCTGCGGCCGACGCGCTTGTGGCGGAGCATGGCCTCCTCGAGCTGGTTGCCGATGGTGTAGGCCGGATTGAGCGACGTCATCGGCTCCTGGAAGATCATCGCCATGCGGTTGCCGCGGATGTCGGACATGGCGCGCTCGGAGACGCCGGTGAGGGGCTGTCCGGCCAGTTCGAGGCGCGTGGCGGTGCGCTGTGCGCGCTTGGGCAGGAGATCCATGATGGACAGTGCCGTCAGCGACTTGCCGCAGCCGGACTCGCCCACGATGCAAACGGTTTCGCCGCGGTCCACGTGGAATGAAATGCCTTGCACGGCGTGCAGCGTGCCGGAGGGCACGGGCAAGGAGACGCGCAGGTCTTCGACGGTGAGGATGCGCTCGCTCATGGCGGTTCTCCTGGTGCCTCCTCTCGCGGCCTAGCTGCGGTTCTCAGGGGCGGTGACGTCGCGCAGGCCGTCGCCGACGAGATTGATCGAGAGCACCAGCAGGAAGAGGGCGATGCCGGGGATGGTGATGAGCCAGGGCTCGAAATACATCAGGGCCTTGGCCTCCGAGATCATCAGGCCCCAGGAGGGCGTCGGCGGCTGCACGCCAAGCCCCAGGAACGACAGGGCCGCCTCGAGCAGGATGGCATGCGCCATTTCGAGCGTGGCGACCACGATCAGGTGGTTCATGATGTTGGGCGCGATCTCGGTGAAGAGGATGCGCGACGTCGAACAGCCGAGCGCTTCTGCCGCCGTGATGAACTCGCGGTTGCGGACCTGCTGGGTGGCGCTGCGCATGACGACGGCGAAACGATCCCAGATGAGAAGGCCGAGCACCCAGATCACCACGCTCAGCGAGGAGCCGACGATGGAGACGACGGCCAGCGCGACGAGGACGACCGGCATCGACAGGCGCGTCGTCACGATGAAGGTGACGAACATGTCGACGCGGCCACCGAAGTATCCGGCCAGGACACCCAGAATGGTGCCGATGATCCCGGAGATGACCATCGCGGAAAAGCCGATCAGCAAGGAGATCTGTGCGCCGTGGAAGAGGCGGGACAGGTAGTCGCGGCCGAGCTGGTCGGTACCCAGCGGGTGCAGCCAAGTGGTCTTGGGGCGGTCCTGCCAGATCGGCGGGATCAGCTTGCGGGCCAGCTGCTGGTCGTAGGGATCGTGGGGTGACAGCCAACCCGCCAGCACGGCCATGGCGACTATGGTGAAAAGGATGACCAGGCCGATCATCAAGCCGTAGTGGCCGAAGATGCGACGGCGCATCAGGGTACCCGGCGATGGCGCCAGGATCTCCGACGCTCTGGGCGTTCCTGCCCGAATGACACTCGTCTCTGCCATCTCAGGACACCCGGATTCTGGGATCGAGGAATGCGTTCAGCATGTCGGCCAGGAACGTGATGAGCACGTAGATGATCGACAGCACGAGGACGATGGCCTGCATCATCGGCAGGTCCTTGCGCTGGATCGATTCCCAGGCGAGGTAGCCGAGGCCGTTGATCTGGAAGATCGTCTCGATGACGATCGAGCCGCCCAGCATGAAGCCGAACTGCACGGCGGCGAGCGCGACCACGGGGATGATGGCGTTGCGCAAGGCATGCTTGAACAGCACCGTCATGGGGCGCAGTCCCTTGGCGCGGGCGGTGCGGATGTAGTCCGACGACAGCACCTCCAGCATGCCGGCGCGGGTCAGGCGCATGACGGCCGGCGTGACGTAGTAGCCGAGTGCGATCGAGGGCATGACGAAGTTGAGCCAGCTGTCCTGGCCCGTGATCGGCAGCAGCCGCCAGTAGACGCCCAGCCAGAGGATGAGCGTGAGCGCGAACCAGAAACTCGGCATGGCCTGGCCGATGACGGCGAGCGTCAAGGCGAAGCGGTCGAAGATGCTGTTGGGCTTGATGGCGGCAAGCACGCCCAGCGGGATCGCCAGGATCAAGGCGAACAGGATGGCGCAGGCCCCCAGCAACATGGTGGTGGGCAGGCGCTCGAAGATCACGTCGGCAACGGGTTGGCGCAGGTTGAAGGAGCGGCCGAGATCGCCCGAGACGGCGTTCTTCAACCAGTCCACGTATTGCACGGGGACGGGGCGATCGAAGCCGTAGTACTTGCGGATATTGTCGATGTCCTCGGGGCGTGCGCCTTCGCCGGCGATGGCCAGGGCCGGGTCGCCAGAGGCGTAAATCATCGAGAACGTGATGAGCGAGACGGTGAGCGCCACCAGGATGGCGACGCCCAGGCGCTTCAAGGAGTACGCGATCATTTTCGACGGACCATGAGGGGCTTATCCTTTTGCCGCACCTTTGCCCGAACGCGGCGCGGTGTCCACCGGGGATCGCCGTCAGCGTCCATTTTGACGCGACCGGGCCGATTTGGCGCCATAGACGCTCCGCGCTGCGGTGGTCGAGACGAGGCCGTCGGTCACGTCGTGGCGGACGGCGTCGGCCGAGCGGCCCGATGGATTGCCCAGGCCTGCCCCGCCTGGGGTATCGATCAGGAGGCGGTCGCCCTGGGGCACGGTCTGGAAGCCCTTGCCGCGCAGCTTCCTGCCCGATTTCAGCGCGACGGACCCGGCCTCGCCGTCGTGGCCGCCGTCACGGCCGCGCGGGGGATTGTCGATGCGGTCGAAGGCGGCGAGCAACTCGAACGGCTTGTCGATGGCGCTGCCGATTTCCATCGTCTGCCCCATGCCACCGCGCGTGCGGCCGGCGCCGCCGGAGTCGGGACGCAGTTCCTTCTTCCAGAAGATCACGGGCATGAGCTGCTCGGCGATCTCGACGGGCGTGCCGCGCACGCCGGAGGGATAGGCGGTGGCCGACAGCCCGTCCTTGAGCGGGCGTGCGCCGGTGCCGCCGTTCGACGTGAACGTCATGGCGAAGCCGTAGTTGCCCAGGCTCTGCTCGGCCGTTTCGCCGCGCAGGGTGATGTTCCAGAGGCAGGATGTGCCCTCCGCGGGGACGCGCTCGGGGACGGCCTGGCGCAGGCAGCCGAAGACCACGTCGGGCAGCATCTGGCCGATGATGTGTCGGGCGAGCACGGGCTTGGGCTTGGGCGCGTTCAGGATGGTGCCGGCCGGCGCGGAGACGGTCAGCGGCGAGAGCGAGCCCGCGTTGTTGGGGATGCGGCTCGCCACCACGCAGCCGAGCCCGAACACGGTGTAGGCGGTGGTGTAGGCCATGGGCACGTTGATGCCGCGGCGGGCTGCCGGGCTCGTCCCCGTGAAGTCGACGTGGATGCCGGTGTCGGACACGGTCGTCTTGGCGACGAGGTCGATGGGTTCGTCATAGCCGTCGATCGTCATCCGGTTCGACCAGGAGCCGCGCGGCAGCTTCGCGATCTCGGCCATGACGCCATCGCGGCTGCGCGTGCAGATGTGCTCGGCCAGATGATCGAGGTCGTCGAGATCGAACTCCTCCATCATGTCCACGAGGCGGCGGCAGCCGACGTCGTTGCAGTTGGCGAGGGAGTAGACGTCGCCCTCCGTGTCGACGGGCAGGCGCGTATTGGCGCGGATCATCGCCATCAGCGTCTCGTTCAGGACGCCGCCGTCGGCGAGTTTCAGCATGGGGATGTAGAGCCCCTCCATGAACACGTCGGTGGCGTCGGGACCAAAGCCCAGGCCGCCGATATCCATGAGGTGGCTGGTGCATGAGAACAACGCGACGAGGCGGCCGCGATGGAAACAGGGCGTCGTCAGCACGAAGTCGTTGAGGTGGCCGGTGCCCATCCAGGGGTCGTTGCAGATGTAGATGTCGCCGGGCTTCATGGTGTCGAGCGGGAAGTGCCGGATGAAGTGGGCGACGGATTCGGCCATCGAGTTGACATGGCCGGGCGTGCCGGTGACGGCCTGGGCCAGCATGCGGCCACGACGGTCGAAGACGCCGGCGGAGAGGTCGCCGCACTCGCGCACGATGGAGGAGAAAGCGGTGCGCAGCAGCGTCTGCGCCTGCTCCTCCACGACCGCGATGAGGCGGTTCCACATGACCTGCATCTCGATCTCGCCGAGGCGGGCCGCGGGGCGGGCGGCACGGGACTTGGAAGGGGTGCGCTTCACAGCCATGGGCTCAGCCTTTCGCATGCGTCGCCTTGCGGCGCTCGAGAATGAGGGCGCCGCCGGTGTCGACGGTTGCGTCGAATGCCGCGGAGACGAAGGTGGACGTGCCCGACTCCAGGATCATTGCAGGTCCCGCGACGCGCATGCCGGGTTTTATGGCGGACCGCGCGAAAGTGTCGACCTTGCGTGCCGCGTGCTCGGCCGCGTCCCAGACGAGACGAGATCCGGAGGCCTTCACCGATCCGCGTGCGGTAGCTTTCGCCGCCTGCAGACGGCGGGTCTCCTCCGGCTCGGTCGCCACCAGCAGCGACCATGACAGGATCTCGATGCGGGCGCCGGGAATATGCCGCTCGAAGAGGCGGCGATATTCCGCCTCGAACGTCTCGCGCAGCGCGGCGGCGTCGGCCGCTTCGAGAGGGCGGTCGGGCAGGCGGACCGCGATCTCGTGACCCTGGCCGGTGTAGCGCATGAAGGCGTAGCGCTCTTCGCTGAGGGCGCGGCCGAGAGCTGCCGGCGTCGCCAGGGCGCGGGCTTCGCGGCTCATCTCGCCAACGAGCGCAGAGGCGGCCTTGGCGTCGAACGTGTCGAGACGCATGTAGCGGCTGCGAACGATCTCGAAGGCGGCGGGCGCGCGCAGGAAGCCGATGGCCGAGCCGACGCCTGCGCCCTGGGGAATGACGATGCGGGAGATGGCGAGCTTTTCGGCCAGGCGGCAGGCGTGCAGCGGTGCTGCGCCACCGAAGGCGACGAGCGTGTGCTCGGCGACGACGACGCCGCGCTCGACCGCGTGGACGCGGGCGGCGTTGGCCATGTTCTCGTCGACGATCTCGGCAACGCCGTAGGCGGCCGTCTCGCGAGGCAGGCCGAGGGCGGTTCCGATGTGGGCCTCCACCGCGTCGCCCGCTTTCTCGGGCGCCAGCTTCAGCATGCCGCCGGCAAAGCCTGCGACATCGATGCGACCGAGAACGACATCGGCGTCCGTGACGGTGGGTCGGGTGCCGCCGCGGTCGTAGCAGGCGGGCCCGGGAACGGAAGCCGCGCTCTCGGGGCCGACCGTGATGCGGCGGAGCGCATCGACGTGGGCGATGGAGCCGCCACCAGCGCCGATCTCGACCATCTCGATGACCGGGATGCGCACGGGAAGGCCGCTGCCTTTCAGAAAGCGCTGGGCGCGATCGACCTCGAACGTGCGGGCCTTGAAGGGCTGGCCGTCGCGGATGAGGCAGATCTTGGCCGTGGTTCCGCCCATGTCGAAGGACAGCACGCGGTCGAGACCGCGCTCATCGGCAACGGTTGCCGCCAGGATGGCGCCGCCGGCAGGGCCGGACTCCACCAGGCGCACGGGGAGGCGGCGGGCGGTGGCGAGGCTGGTCAGATGGCCGCCCGACGTCACGAGATGAATGGGGCGGCGATAGCCTTCAGCGGCGAGTGCGGCTTCCAGGCGGCCGAGGTATCCCGCCATCAGCGGCTGCACGTAGGCATTGGCGATGGCCGTCGACGTGCGCTCGTACTCGCGCGATTCGGGGCAGACTTCCGATGACAGCGTGATGGCGATGCCGGGACACGCCTGCTCCAGGATTTCGGCGATGCGCTGTTCGTGCGCGGGGTTCGCGTAGGAATGGATGAGTGCGATCGCGACCGCGGTTGCACCGCTGGCCTGGATTTCCCTGGCGACGTCGGCGATGGCGGCCTCGTCGAGGGGCAGGCGCACGTTGCCGTGCACGTCGAGGCGCTCGGGCACCGTGAACCGGAGGCTGCGGGGGACCAGGACCTTGGGCTTCTCGATTTCGAGGTCGTATTGGTCGTAGCGGCTTTCATCGGCGATCTCGATGGTGTCGCGGAAGCCTTCCGTCGCGATCAAGGCGGTCTTGGCCCCCTTGCGCTCGATGATGGCGTTGGTGGCGAGCGTGGTGCCGTGGATGACGACCGCCAGATCCTCGAAGCGCAGGTCGGCCTGCTGCAAGACGCTGCGGGAGCCGTCGAGGATGGCGCGCTCGGGCGCGTCGGGTGTGGTGAGCACCTTGGTTGCGTGGCGGGCATCGCCCCATTCGAGGACGACATCGGTGAAGGTGCCGCCGACGTCGACGGCGAGCCGTGCAGGACGGGATTGGATGGCCATGAGGCGTGATCGACCCTGATGGTGACGGAGGAGGGTCGGTACAGATTATCGCAGGACAGCGGCGACGCAACCGCTGCTGCGGCGACAGGATGATCGGCGAAAAAAGAAGGGACGCCGCAGCGTCGGCTGGGCGTCCCTGGAATCGATCGTGCCGGATTTTGGCGTGCGTCAGCGCGTGGGGATGGGCTTGTCGCCGCGGTAGTCGTAGAAGCCGCGCTGCGTCTTGCGGCCGAGCCATCCCGCTTCGACGTATTTCACGAGCAAGGGGCACGGACGGTACTTGCTGTCGGCCAGGCCCTCGTACAGCACCTGCATCACCGACAGGCACGTATCGAGGCCGATGAAGTCGGCGAGTTCGAGCGGGCCCATGGGATGGTTGGCGCCGAGCCGCATGGCCTTGTCGATGGCCTCGACGCTGCCCACGCCCTCGTACAGGGTGTAGACCGCCTCGTTGATCATCGGCAGCAGGATGCGGTTGACGATGAAGGCCGGGAAGTCCTCGGAAACGGCGGTCTGCTTGCCCAGGCTTTCAACGAAGACGCGCGCGGTATTGAACGTGTCGTCCTCGGTGGCGATGCCGCGGATCAATTCCACGAGCTGCATCACCGGCACCGGGTTCATGAAGTGGATGCCGATGAAGCGCTCCGGCTCCACCGTCGTGGAGGCGAGCCGGGTGATCGAGATCGACGACGTGTTGGAGGCGAGGATCGCACCCGCCTTCGTCTTTCCGCGCATTTCCGTGAAGATCTTGCGCTTCGTCGCCTCGTCCTCGGTCGCGGCCTCGATGACGACGTCGCAATCGCCCAGGCCTTCGAGCTGCGGCGTATAGACGATACGCTTCAGCGCCGACTGCATGTCGCCTTCGGAGACGATGCCGCGGGACACCTGGCGCATCATGTTGCGCTTGATGATCCCCACGGCTTTCTCGAACGCCTCGCTCTTGAGGTCGTTGACCACGACGTCGTAGCCCGCAAGTGCAACGACATGGGCGATGCCGTTGCCCATCTGGCCTGCACCGACGATCCCAACCTTGCGAACCTGCGGGGGTGGGGCCTTCGCTACAGCCCGTTTCGACTTTGCGGCGACGTCCATAGTTCGTTGCTCCGTTGCGGACTTTTCGAGGTTTACTTGCCGGCTTTCGCCAGCTCGGCCTCGAGTTCAGGCAATGCCGTGAAGAGATCGGCGACAAGGCCATAATCCGCGACCTGGAAGATCGGGGCTTCTGCGTCCTTGTTGATCGCGACGATCACCTTGCTGTCTTTCATGCCCGCCAGATGCTGAATGGCGCCGGAGATGCCCACGGCAACATAAAGCTCAGGCGCGACGACCTTGCCGGTCTGGCCGACCTGGTAGTCGTTCGGCACGAAGCCGGCGTCGACGGCCGCGCGCGAGGCGCCCATCGCCGCGCCGAGGCGGTCTGCCACCGGCTCGATGTACTTCTTGAAGTTCTCGCCGGACTGAAGGCCGCGTCCGCCGGAAACGACGATCTTGGCGCTGGTCAGCTCGGGGCGATCGGACTTCGACAGCTCGGCCTTGTCGAAGGTCGAGAGGCCGACGGTGGCTGCCGCGGGGACGCTCTCGATCGCCGCGCTGCCGGTTTCGCCGACGGCGGGGAAGGAGGCCGTGCGCACCGTGATCACCTTCTTGGCGTCGGTCGACTGCACGGTCTGGATGGCATTGCCGGCGTAGATCGGCCGCTCGAACGTGTCGGGCGAAACGACCTTGATGATGTCGGAGATCTGCATCACGTCCAGCATGGCGGCGACGCGGGGCAGAACGTTCTTGCCGGCGGCCGTGGAGGCGGTGAGCAGTGCGGTGTAGTTGGCCATCATCGGAACGATGAGGGCCGCCATCTCCTCGGCGAGGCCGTTGGCCAGCGTCGGGCCCTCGGCCAGCAGCACCTTGGCGGCGCCGTCGAGCTTGGCAGCCTGTTCGGCGACGGCGCGGCAATCGGCGCCGGCAACGAGAACATGCACGTCCCCGCCGATGGCCTTGGCTGCGCTCATGGCCTTCAGCGTAGCAGAGCCAAGCGTCTTGTTGTTGTGATCTGCGAGTAGAAGAACGCTCATCAGATGACCCCCGCGTCTTTCAGCTTGGCGACCAGATCGGCCGGATCTGCAACCTTGACACCCGCCTTGCGGCCTGCCGGTTCCGTGGTCTTGAGGACCTTGAGGCGCGACGTCACCTCGACGCCCAGGTCGGCCGGCTTCTTGACGTCGAGCGGCTTCTTCTTCGCCTTCATGATGTTGGGCAGGGAAGCGTAGCGCGGCTCGTTGAGGCGCAGGTCGGTCGTGATGATCGCCGGCATCGTCAACTTGATGGTCTCCAGGCCGCCGTCGACCTCACGGGTCACGGCGAGCGTGTCGCCTTCGAAGGCCAGCTTGGAGGCGAACGTACCCTGCGACCAGCCGAGCAGCGCCGACAGCATCTGGCCGGTCTGGTTGCAGTCGTCGTCGATGGCCTGCTTGCCGAGGATGACGAGGTTCGGCTTCTCGGCGTCCACGACGGCCTTCAGCAGCTTGGCGACCGTGAGGGGTTCGACCGCTTCGTCGCCCGTCTCGATCTGGATGCCGCGATCGGCGCCCATGGCGAGCGCGGTGCGGATCGTCTCCTGCGTCTTCGCCGGTCCGATGGAGACTGCGACGATCTCCGTCACAGGGCCCTTCTCCTTCATGCGGATCGCTTCTTCGATCGCGATCTCGTCGAAGGGGTTCATCGACATCTTGACGTTGGCCAGCTCTACGCCGGTACCATCCGACTTGACGCGGATCTTCACGTTGTAATCGACGACCCGCTTAACGGGTACCAAGACCTTCATCGTCGCTTCGCTCCCAAGGCTTTCTTAGAAAACGCTGGTCCAGCGGCCACTGTCCGCGGTCACTGGGTTGTCCCGAGATCCTCGATCGAGGCGTTGCCCGTCAACCATCCCGGTCATGGCATCATGACCAGGGATCGGCACCGCACCACGGCCACGATCGGCGTTAGCAGTGCCTGGATATCGCCCGGAATAGCTGGAAGCGCGATACCGAAATCACAGGTTGAGGCAAATTGCCCCGTTACCACCTGGACACTCGTCTGCGCGCCACCTCACACTCCATCTCGCAAGTGCGAAGCACACTATGAGCGGTCATGGCGCGAGTCAATTCTCCGTGATGAGGTGAGGCTTAACGGCTGTGGGCACCCTCAGGCCGGCAGGACCGGACCGCGGTCGAAAAGAGGCACGCCCGGCCGCCGCATCACGAGTATGAGGAGGGCGCCCGCGACGATGCCGCCGATGTGCGCCCACCACGCCACCGGACCGGTGTCGGGGATCAGCAGCATCACGAACTGCGTTGCAATCCAGGCGCCAAGCGCCAGGGCCGCGGTGATATTGAGCGGTATGAAGCGGAAGGCCAGCACCCACACGCGCACGCGCGGATGCATCAGAAGGTAGGCGGCGATGACGCCGGCGACGGCGCCGCTGGCGCCCACCAGCGGGATGCTGCCGGGGTCGATGCCCTTGGCCTGCGTCTTGAAGAGCATGGCTGCCATGCCGTATTCGGCGCTCACGGCATGGAACAAGGCGCCGACGATGCCGCAGACCAGGAAGAAGACGAGGAACTTGAGGTGCCCCATGGCGTCCTCGACGTTGTCGCCGAAGACCCACAGGAACAGCATGTTGCCGGCGAGATGGATCGAATCGCCATGCAGGAACATGTAGCTGACGAGTGTGAGTCCTTCGGGCACAGCAAGCCTGTCGCCGGGGCCATAGGCCGGGCCGCCCCAGATACCGACCTTGAACAACTCGCTGGGGATCAGCGCAAAGCTCGCCGCCTTGTGGGCACCCTGCGGGGTGATCTCCAGCAGGTAGACGAGGATGTTGAGCGCGATCAGGCCGATGGTGACGACCGGCCAACGGATGTAGCGCAGCGGGTTCTCGTCGGACAGGGGAACGAACACGGTCGGCGTTTCCTCATCGTGGCTATGAACCCAGCCTATCGGCTCTTGCCGGGAACCCATAGCACGTCGCCGGCCCCGCTGTCGTTGGCGGCGCGGCTGGCCACGAAGAGATAGTCGGAGAGGCGGTTCATGTACCTGATGACGGGATCGCTGACGGGCTCGTCGGCCAGGGCTGCCAATTCCACGATCAGGCGCTCGGCGCGGCGGCAGACGGTGCGGGCCACGTGCAGCGCGGCGGCGGCGGGCGTGCCGCCGGGCAGGACGAACGACCGCAGCGGCTTCAGGTGGGCATTCATGGCGTCGATCTCGGCTTCGAGCCGGTCGACCTGGGCCTGCGTGACCCGCAGCGGCTCGTAGGGCAGCGGCTTGCCCTTGTCGGGCACGCAAAGGTCGGCGCCGAGGTCGAAGAGGTCGTTCTGGATGAGCGCGAGGCGGGCATCGAGGTCGGGGGCCGCCGTCGCCGTATGCAGGCGGGCCATGCCGATGGCCGCGTTCGTCTCGTCCACGGTGCCATAGGCCTGGATGCGCAGCGCATACTTCGGACAGCGCTCGCCGGAGCCGAGGGCCGTGCTGCCGTCGTCGCCGGTCCTGGTGTAGATCTTGTTCAGCACAACCATCGGCGTCGCCTTTCAGCTGCTGCGCTCGTTGAAGAAATCATAGATCTTCTGGGCCATTTCGGCCGAGATGCCCTGCACGCCCTTGAGGTCCTCGATGCTCGCGCGACCGACGCCCTTGGCCGAGCCGAAGTGCTTCAGCAGCGCGCGCTTGCGGGTGGGACCGATGCCGCCGATCTCGTCGAGCGGGTTGGCGCCCATGGCCTTGGCACGCTTTGCGCGATGTGTGCCGATGGCGAAGCGGTGTGCTTCGTCGCGCAGGCGCTGGACGTAATAGAGCACGGGATCGCGCGGCTCGAGCATGATGGGCTGCGGCCGGCCGGGGACGTGGAAGTGCTCGCGGCCGGCGTTGCGGTCGGGGCCTTTGGCGACGCCGACGAGCGGAATGTCCGTTATGCCGAGACCGGCGAACACCTCGCGCGCGATGGCAAGCTGGCCTGCGCCGCCGTCGATCAGGACGAGGTCGGGCCGGTCAGGCATCTCGTCGAAGGCGATATCGGTGTCGTCGTCGTCCTGGGGCTCGTCTTCCAGTGGGAGAGCGGCGGGATCGTCGGGGACGAGGTCGGCGCGCAGCGTGCCGAAGGCGATGGCGTCCGCACCGCGCTCGCCGCGCGGGGGCGGCGCCGGTTCGGTGATGCGGCTTACAGGCAGCGTCTCCTGCGGCGGCATGGTGTCGGACGGCGCTGCGTCGCACGCGGGGGGCTCCGTCGCTTCGCCGTCGGGTTCGGCAATGCGCTTGAAGCGGCGGGTCAGGACCTCGCGCATCATGGCGTAGTCGTCGCCGGGGGTGACGTTAGCCGACTTGATGTTGAACTTGCGATAGTGGCTCTTGGAGAAGCCCTGCTGACCGGCCACGATCATGGCGCCGACGGCGTTGGTGCCCATGATATGGCTGTTGTCGAAGACCTCGATGCGGCGCGGCGGCGCGGCCAGCCCGAAGCGCTCGGCGACGCCCTCGAGCAATTGGCGCTGGGAGCCGGACTCGGCCAAGCGGCGGCCGAGGGCTTCGCGGGCGTTGGCGAGCGCATGCTCCACCAGTCCCGTCTTGGCGCCACGCTGCGGCACGCGGATTTCGACGCGCCGCTCCGCCTTCGTGCCGAGGGCCTCCTCCATCAAGGCGTGGCTGGGGATCGCGTGGCTGGCGAGGATGAGGCGCGGCACGGGCTTGTCGTCGTAGAACTGGGCCATGAAGCTTTCCAGCACCTCTTCGACGTCGAGCGATCGATCAGCCTTCGGGAAGTAGGCGCGATTGCCCCAGTTCTGGCCGGAGCGGAAGAAGAAGACCTGGATGCAGGTCTGGCCGCCTTCCTGGTGGGCCGCGAAGATGTCGGCTTCCTCGATCCCGTCGGGGTTGATGGCCTGGTCGGCGGTGACGTGCGCGATCGCCTGCAGGCGATTGCGGATGGATGCGGCGCGCTCGAACTCGAGCAGGTCGGAGGCCTCCATCATCATGGCCTGCAGCTTGACGCGGACCTCCTGGCTTTCGCCACGCAGGAAGCGCGTCGCCTCGTCGGCGAGCCGCTTGTAGTCCTCGACGCCGATCTCGCCCGTGCAGGGGCCCGAACAGCGCTTGATCTGGAACAGCAGGCACGGCCGCGTGCGGCTCTCGTAGACGCTGTCGGAGCAGGTGCGCAGCAGGAAGGCGCGTTGCAGCGTGTTGATGGCGCGCGTCACGGCGCCAGCGGAGGCGAAGGGGCCGAAATAGTCGCCCTTGATGTTGCGGGCGCCGCGGTGCTTGAGGATCTGCGGGGCCGCGTGGTCGCGGCGAATGAGAATGTAGGGGAACGACTTGTCGTCCCGCATCAGCACGTTGAAGCGCGGACGGAAGCGCTTGATCAGGTTGGCTTCGAGCAGCAGCGCTTCGGCCTCGGTGCGGACCGTGACGAATTCCATGGCCGCCGTGTTGGCGATCATGCGGGCGATGCGGTTGGTATGTCCGCCCAGGCGCGCGTAGTTGGAAACGCGCGCCTTCAGGCTGCGGGCCTTGCCGACGTAGATGACGTTGCCGCCCGCATCGAGCATGCGATAGACGCCGGGCGAACGTGGGAGATGCTTCAGGTAGCCGTTGATGACCTGCGGGCCCGTGGCCGCGCGCGGCGCGCCTGCCTCTTCAGCCAGCGTGGCGGGGGCTTCGGTCGGTGTGCGGGCGCACGTATCGTCGGGCGGCGGTGCGCCGGCTTCGGCGACCCGCTCTTCTTCCGGCGGACCTGGCGGAATGGCTGTCATGGGCCTTACTTGTCGCTGCCGTGCCCCCAGGTCAAGCGGCGGCGGGGCATCGGTATCGTGAATATGGGGATGGCCGGGCATCTGGTACAGACGGGTGTGGATCGCCTAAGGTTCTCAACGCATCGGCGGCGGTCAGGGAGGTCGGCATGATCCGGACGGAGCGCGAGGGCGGCATCGTGCGGCTTCTCATCGACAGGCCGCAGCGGCGCAACGCGTTCGATGCCGCGACCGCGCGGGCGCTGGGCGAGGCCATCGCAGCGGCGCAAGGCGACCCGGAGGCGCGTGTTCTCGTCATCAAGGGCGCGGGCGACGTGTTCAGCACCGGCCGCGATCTCAAGGCCTCAGCGGAAGGTGCGGGCGCGGATGGCCGGGCGCATGATCCGTTCGGCGAGGACGATGCCTGGGTGCGCATCTTCCATCTGTTGCACCGGTCGTCCATTCCATCGGTGGCGGTCGTGCGCGGCTATGCGGTGGCAGGCGGCTTCACGCTGGCGATGGGCTGCGATTTCGTGCTGGCCGAGCGTGGCGCCCAGTTCGGCGCCTTCGAGATGCGGCACGGGTTCCCGGCATCGGTCTGCACGCCCATTCTGGCGCGACTGGTCGGGCCGCGGCTCGGGCTCGAATTCGCGCTCTTCGGCGAGCCGATCAGCGCCGAGCGGCTGCATGCGGCGGGGCTCGTCAACCGGCTGGCCGAGGACGGCGAGGATCTGGCGCGGATCGAGGCCGCATTCGCCGGGCATCTGGCCGGGCTCGACGCGCGCGCGGTGAAGATGACGCGCGACACCTTCCGGGCCGCCGAGCAGATGCCGCTCGACAACGCGCTGGACATGGGGCGACAGCTCAACCAGCTGATCGGGGCGACCGGCGGGTTCGGGCGCGCGGGACAGAAGCTGGGCAAGCCTAAAGCCTGAATTATCCCTGTGTCTTGGCCGCGATCTCTGCGAAATCACGCGAGCTATCCACAGGCCCGGTGCGCCGCATGGCGCTGCCGCGTTCGTCTGCGATGATGCGCGCTCGAACAGGGGGCATCACATGGCAGGCGAGGCGGACGACTTCCGCATCGACATCGATCTCGATCATGCCGCGCGCGAGGCGGCCCGCATCCGCGATTGGCTGTCCGCCCTGCGGCGGCGGCACGACCTGTCGCGCTTCGAGTACACGCGCCTCGTGCAGATCGTGCCGGCGGGGCCGACGCACAGCCACCCGATCCTGACGCTGGGTACGCGCTTCACCGAAACGGAGGATCTGCTGCTGGCCACCTATCTGCACGAGCAGATGCATTGGTACTTGTGGCTGCTGGGTGGGCCCGATCACGATCCCATCGCGCCCTTCTACGACGAACTGGTGCGGCGTTATCCGAAGGCGCCGATCAAGCTGCCGGAGGGGGCGCGCAACTACGAGCAGACCTATCTGCATCTCGTGGTGTGCTGGCTGGAGGTCGCCGCCGTGACCGAGTTGATCGGGCGGGAACGGGCGGAGGCCCTCTGCGACACGCAGTGGGGCTATCGGTGGATCTACCGCACCGTGGTCGCCGATCGGGAGGCGCTGGGGGCGCTGCTGCGGGAGCATGGCATCTACCCCATGCGACCGCCGGGAGAGCTGACGGGCCGGCAGCGTCCGGTGCGCGGGGAGGCGGTCAGCGCCGTTCGGAAAAGAAATCCACGAGCAGCCGCGCCGCAGCGCTCTCGGCGATCCCGCCGTAGACCTCCGGGGCGTGGTGGCACGTCGGCTGGCTGAAAATGCGGGGGCCGTGGTCGACACCGCCACCTTTGGGATCGCCCGCGCCGTAGTAGAGGCGGCGGATGCGCGCGAACGAGATCGCGGTCGCGCACATGGGGCAGGGCTCCAGGGTCACGTAGAGATCGCAGTCCGACAGGCGCTCGACATCGAGATGCCGGCAGGCCGCGCGAATGGCGAGGACCTCGGCGTGCGCGGTCGGATCGCGCAGCTCGCGCGTGCGATTGCCGGCGGAGGCGAGGACGGTGCCGTCCAGCGCCACGACGACCGCACCGACCGGCACTTCGCCGCGTTCTGCCGCGGCGTGTGCCTCTGCGAGTGCCCGATCCATATGAGTCATCGATTGTCGAACCATGCTAATGTGCCGGCCGCAAAGTCCGTCTTATTGCTCTGCGGGCCTGGAACGGACTTCCAATCGGCCACATTAATTGGAACGCGATCGAATCGCACGCGACACCGCATCCGTCCAGGCCTCCACAGAGAGGCGACGCGGGGGAGAGGGAGGAGATGCAGAAACTCGCACGCCCGCGCGACGGCCGATTGAAGGGGCTGCGCGCCAAGCTGCGTCGCTTGTACCTGGGTACAGACGCCACCGCGCGCTATTTCAGGCTCACGCTGCTGGCCATCGACGTGGTGCTGCTGGCGTTCTTCGTCATCGAGACCTTCTTCTACGAGGCGTCGTGGGGCCTCTGGCTCGGTCTCACGGTGGGCGTGCTGCTGGCGGTGGACTGGATGGCGCGCTTCTGGATCTACGACATGCGATGGCGCTTCTTCCGGCAGGTGGCGACGTGGACCGATCTGGCTGTGATCGTGTCCCTGCTGTTGCCGTTCTTTGCGGAAAACTTCCTGTTCCTGCGCGTCTTGCGCTCGATGCGCCTGTTCCACTCCTATCACGTGCTGCGCGACCTGAGGACCGAGTTCGATTTCTTCAAGCGCAACGAGGAGATCATCGAGGCGACGATCAACCTGACCGTCTTCGTCTTCGTCATGTCGGCGATCGTGCACATCTTCCAGGTGCGCACGAATCCCGGCATCAACAACTACGTCGATGCGCTCTACTTCACCGTCACGACGCTGACGACGACAGGCTACGGCGACATCGTCATGAAGGACACGTCGGGGCGCCTTTTGGCGGTGGCCATCATGATCGCGGGCTTCGGCCTGTTCCTGCGGCTGGTACAGGCGATCTTCCGGCCGAAGCTGCGTCGGTACGACTGCCCGGATTGCGGATTGTCGCGGCACGATTTCGATGCCGTCCATTGCAAGCACTGCGGGCGCGTGGTGAAGATCAGCACGGAAGGCGGCGGCGAAGGCTGAACGCAACCTCGGGCGAAGGGCAGCCGACCGGCGCCGCAACGAAAGCTGGACGATATGCGAAAGAACGAGCCGCCCCGGACGCGGGGTGAGAAGCCTGGAAGGCCTGCACGCGGTGCCAAGGCGGCCGATGCCTCCAATGAGCGTGGCGAGCGCCGCGACGCGCGCCGGACGAGTGCGCCGGAGCCTGCGAAGCGCACGGAAAAAGCAGAGGCCGCGGCGGCGCGGCCCGCCCGGCGCCCGCCGAAGCGGGCCGACATGCGTCGCGACAAGCGCGGTGGGGGCGACAAGGCGCACGCGCCCGAGCGCAGCGCCCCGGGCGAGCCGATGCGGATTGCCAAAGCCCTCGCCCGGGCCGGCCTGTGCTCGCGGCGCGAGGCCGAGCGCTGGATCACGGAAGGGCGGGTCGCGGTGAATGGCCGGGTGATCTCCTCGCCGGCACTGGACGTGGGCGCGACGGACAAGATCGTCGTCGACGGCAAGCCGCTGCCCGACGCCGAGCCGCCGCGTCTGTGGCGCTATCACAAGCCGCGCGGCCTGGTGACGACGCACCGCGATCCGGAGGGACGGCCAACGGTGTTCGACAGCGTGCCGAAGGAACTCGGGCGCGTCATCTCCATCGGCCGTCTCGATTTCAACAGCGAGGGCCTGCTGCTGCTGACGAACGATGGCGCGCTGGCGCGGCATCTGGAACTGCCGAGCACCGGGTGGCTGCGCCGCTACCGGGTGCGGGCCTTCGGCCGCGTCGTGCAGGCCGACCTCGACCGCCTCAAGGAGGGGGTGGAGGTGGAGGGCGTGCACTATGGGCCGGTCGAAGCGACGCTGGACAAGATGCAGGGCTCCAACAGCTGGCTGACCGTTGCCATTCGCGAGGGCAAGAACCGCGAGGTGCGCAAGATCCTGGCCAGCATCGGGCTCGATGTGGGGCGGCTGATCCGCATCTCGTTCGGGCCGTTCCAGCTGCTCGACCTGCAGCCGGGTGCGGTCGAACTCGTCAAGCGTCGGGTCGTGGTGGAGCAACTCGGCCCCCGCAGTGCCCGTGAACTGGGGCTGGCGGACGACGCGGAGCTGCGGCGCGGCCATGGCCGGGGCGGCGCGACACCCTCAGACGACGACGAGGCGGCGTGAGGATCGTCGCGGGAAAATTCCGCGGGCGCGCACTGGCGACGCCCACGGCGGAGGAACGCGCCCGACATCCGACCGCGTGCGCGAGGCCGTGTTCAACATCCTGCAACACGGGATGCCGGATCTGGAGATCCAGGGCGCGCGGGTGATCGACCTGTTCGCTGGAACCGGAGCGCTGGGCATCGAGTCGCTGTCGCGCGGTGCGGAATACTGCCTGCTGGTCGAGCAGGAGGCGGAGGCACGCGGCGTGATCCGGCGCAACATCGAGGCCTTCGGGCTCACGGGCGTGACGCGTATCTACCGGCGCGACGCGACGGACATGGGGCCGGCGGGGAACATCCCCCCCTTCGACCTGGCCTTTCTCGATCCGCCCTATGGCAAGGGACTGGGTGAAAAGGCTCTTGCGTCGCTTGTCGGCGGCGGTTGGCTTGTGCGGGGTGCCGCCATCGTCCTCGAGGAGCGTGCGGGCACGCACGTCGCCTGGCCCGAGGGGATCGACGTGCTCGACGAGCGGACATGGGGCGACACCACGGTCTTCTTCGCGCAGTTCAGCGCCGGGATTGTCGCGGCATGACGACGACCGCAGACGACGAGGTGGCAAGGCAGAGCGGCCTCAACGGCTGGGTCGAGGCCGGGCTCTTCTCGCTGGCGCTCGCCGTGCTGAACGTGTCCTACGCGCTCGGGCATCAGATCGGCGCGCATCCCGTGGCCTTCCTCGTCTATGCGATGAACATCGCGGCGCTGACCCTTCTGGTCTTCACGGGGCCGGGACCGCACTGGCGTGAGATCGTCCGGCATCCCCTCAGCTTCGTGGTGGGCGGCGGCATCATCGCGATGGAGGCCGTCTACTACATGCTGCTGAAGTTCGTGACACCGGCGGACGGCAGCATGCTCGTGCGCACGAACGTGCCGGTGGCGGCGCTGCTGGCCGCAGTGTTGCTCGGCCGCCGGCCGCCGCCGCTGGGTGTGCTGGGCATCCTGATCGTCACCGGGGGGATCGCCTGGTACGTGCCCGGCATGTCCGAGGCGACGCGTTGGATCGGGGTCGCCCTCGGGCTGGCGTGCGGGACCATCATGAGCCTGAGGGCTTTCGCGACGGAATTCCATCCGTGGAACCGCAAGGCGCATGCGATCCTCGACAAGATGCGCGTGACCGGGCTCGTGCTGCTGGTTTCGTCGACCCTGGCGACATCGCTCGTGGCGGGCTTGATGGCGCTGGTGGCGGCGGACCGGATCGCGAAGCCGGGCTGGTTGCCGGGGCCGGAGCATTTCGCGCATTGGCCGACGTTCGTTCTCGCGCTCTTCATGGGCGCGCTGGTGCTGACGGCGATGCAGTACCTTCAGTTCTCCGTCGTGGTGAAAATCCGCGCGGAAAACTTCATGGCGACGACCGCGTTCATTCCCCTGGTGACGATACTCGTCCAGTCGGTGGCCGTCGCACTGGGCATTTTGAGCCCCTTGCCGTTCGTGTGGTCGATGCTGGCCCCGATGGGCGTCGTCATCGCCGGCGTCCTGATCGCCATCTGGGCCGGCCGGCGCGGACTGCCGGGCAAGAGCTGACAGCGGGGCAGCGCGAGCGGCTTTCACGGCTTTACCGTCAGGTCAATCCCGATAACTGGGCACCGACGACGATCAGCGTCGTATTGTCCTGGTGCAGGTCGCCTGCCGCGTCGACAGCACGCATGAGCGCATCGGCGACGGCGTCCAGGCCGTGGCCGACGTGGGCGGTGATGACGTCCCGGATCTCTTCCTCCTCCAGCGTGAGAAGGCCGTCGCTGGCCAGCAGGACGATGTCGTCGGCTTCGAGCCTGAGGGGGGCGTCGGAGGCGTCGATGAGGTCGAGTTCCTCGCCCGTGATGGCAGAGCGCAGGTAATGCCGGCGTGGATCGGCCTTGGCGTCCTGCGCGGACATCTTGCCTTCGGCGACGAGCTGGTCGAGCAGGGGGGAGAGGGAATGGTCGGCGTTGAGGCGGGCGAGTTGCCTGCGGCGATAGAGAAACAGCGGACTGTCGCCGACGCTGATCCATTCGGCACCGCCGGGGCTGAAATGAACGCCTACGAGCGTGGCCCCCATGCCGTTCAGATGCGGTGCCTCCTGCACCGTGTCCCTGATGCCGGCGTTGGCGGCGTGCAGCGAACGCCCCAACCGCTGGATCGTGTCGCCCTGTTGCCGGGCGAGTTCTCCGAGAAATACCGCACACGCCGTCCTGCTGGCGACATCGCCGGCGGCATGGCCTCCCATGCCGTCGGACAGGACGATGACGAGCTTCGTTCCGGCTGGAGGGGCCTGGCGCGGCGCCATCGGGCCGTCTCCCGGCCAAACGGCTGCGGAATCTTCCTGGTAGCGCCTGGCGCCCTGGCTCGTTCGACTGGTGTGGCGATACTCGAGCATCAACCCTTCATCTCTGCCAGCTCCGCCCAGTCGAATTCTTCACCGCAAAACGGCACGAAAACGAGCTGGGTCCGCCCCATCGTGATGACGTCCATCGGTGCCAACTCCACGGCGCCGGTGGGCTTCGTCTCGTTCACGGCCACGATATTAGTCTTTGCGAGGTTCGGCACGAGCAAAAATTTGCGGTCGGCGCTGTCGTAGCGGATGTAGGCCTGTTCCTGATTGGAAATCGTCTCGTCGCCGAAGTCGATGGGAATACGCTGGTTCGACGCGCGGCCGACCGTGTTGTTGCCCTCGAAGATCGGCCGGAACGCGCCCAGCCCCAAGCCGCCGATGACGACCAGCCAGCCGACGACGGGATCCTGGAAGAATTCGGCGGGCTTGTTCTTGTTGCGGCCTCTGAGGAGTTGCGTGCGCTGTGGCGACTGCGACGATGTGGCCCGTGCGGTTACCTTGCGGGAGGCGGGTTCCGAAAGGTCACCCAGGGCCAGTGCCAGCCGCTCGGCACGGCCCTTGTCGCTGCCGCGCGCCTCACGCGCGGCCTCGGCCGCCGAAACGGCCCGATCGTCGCGCGTCGGCGCGACCGGCTCCACGGCGGCGGGAAGCGGCGGGGGGGCGGCGGACTGATCGGCCGCGTCACTTCGGGAAGGCACGTCGGCTGCGGCAAGCGCATCCCTGAGCGAGCCGACCATGCGGTGTTCGACGGGGAGCGCGTTGGCGCGATCGGTATTGCTGGGCGAGGTCATGACTTGCCTCCTCCTTCGGTTGGTTTCGACGATACGCGCTGAACGATCTGCAGACTTCGGCTCAGGCCGTCGTCGTGTCGGGGACTTCGGCCTGCAGGCGAGATGCGGCGGCGGGACGGCGCTTGAAGGACAGCCGGGCCTTGCCCAGCTCGATTACGTCGTCGTTGCGCAGGGGGGCGGAAATGGGACGCTTGCCGTTGACCTTGACGCCGTCGTCGGGACTGTCCGCGCCACCGCTGATATCGAAGATGACGAAGTCCCCGTTCTGGGAACGGCGGATCACCGCATGGAAGGGCGCGACGCCACCGTGCTGGAGCACGACGTCGTTGTCGGCGTCGCTGCCGATACGGACGATTTCGCGCGTGATCGTATGCGCGACGTGGGTGCTGGAGCCGATGACCTCCAGCCAGGCGCGTGCGGACGGGCGCGTGCGATAGGCGTCGCTCGCGGTCGGCATGGGCTCGATGAGGGCGGCGGCATAGAGTTCCTGCAGGCGCCGGCGGCGTCGCAGCCAGCGGCCGAGCATCAACACGCAGCCGATGGCAAGCATCAGCGTCGCGGCGCCGAGCGCCAGCATGATCTCCGGTGCCCGCGCATAGGCGAAGGCGGCCAGTTCGCGCACGTTCGCGACGATGCCGGTCAATTCATTGGCGCCGGGCAGAGGAAGGACCGTGGCCACGCTGTCGCCGCGCCACCAGACGACGCCGGCCGCCGCCAGGGCCGTGAGCGCCGTGACCGTTCGTGCAGTTGTGAGCCATCGCATGGAGCGAATCGAGTCCTCTGATTCCGTAGATCAATGTCGTGCTGCATCGGGGCGAGATCATGGCCCGATGGCGACGTCTTTTCGGCGCGTGTATACAATGGCGTAGAATCGCAAATGGCCGGGGCAGATGGCCCGCCGGCGATGCCCCATTCTTCCGCCACATTGGTGACCGCTGATGCCGCAAAGGAATCGTGCGAGAACAAGCTGCTGTCGCGGATGTCGTGCCTATGCGCGCGAAGATTGTCGTGGCGAGCGGAAACATTGGTCTAGTGTTCCGGCTCCGACACTTGGTTCCCCGTGCGTCATACTCTGGACCAAGTGTCGGAGCCAGAAGGAACACCAGCAACACTATGATTCTAGTGTAGCTTTTGCATTTGACGTTTGGTCATGGTTCCAGCCGCGAGTGGGTACCAAACGTCAGATGCGCTACACTAGTGTGGCGTTATAATTGGAAGTCTGCTCGACGAGCCAGCGGCAAGACAAGGAGCGGACTTCCAATTCGCCACACGCGAGAGCAGGGAAGAACGAAGCCGGACCGATGACGAACCTCGTCGCGTTGCCCGTAGGCACCGAGCTGGTTGGCGATTTTCGCATCGAGCGGGTCCTCGGTGCGGGCGGGTTCGGTATTACCTATCTGGCACTCGAGACGGCGTTGGCCCGGCAGGTCACGATCAAGGAGTATTTCCCCGTCGATTTCGCCGCCCGTGCTGCGTCGGAGCAGGTTTGCCCGCGTTCGCAGGGCTCGGAGGCGGACTATGCGTGGGGGCTCGACCGGTTTCTCGACGAAGCCAAGACGCTGGCCAAGTTCAATCACCCCAATATCGTGCGCGTGTATCGCTATTTCCGCGATCGCAACACGGGCTACATCGTGCTGCATTTCGAGGAAGGCAAGAGCTTCAAGGACTGGCTGAAGGCGTTGGGCCGGACGCCGCGCCAGCAGGAGATCGACGCCATCCTGGTGCCGCTGCTGGACGCACTGGAGGTCATCCACAGCGCGGACTTCCTGCATCGCGACATCGCGCCCGACAACATCATCATCCGTACGGACGGGACGCCGGTCCTGATCGATTTCGGCTCGGCGCGCGGCGACATCGCCAAGCAGACCAAGACACTCTCGGCGCTGGTCAAGCCCGGCTACAGCCCGTTCGAGCAATACGCAACGACGAGCAGCAAGCAAGGGCCGTGGACGGACATCTATTCGCTGGCAGCGACGCTCTATGTGGCCGTGACGGGGACGCGGCCGCAGGATGCTCCCTCGCGCATGGTGGCCGACGAGCTGGTGCCCGTTCGCGATGCGGCGCGCGCCTCCTACCGTCCGGGCTTCCTGGCGGCGCTCGACCGCGCCTTGGCCATCGACATGAACGCGCGACCGCGGTCCATTCTCGAATGGCGGGCGCAACTGCTCGATCCGGCAAGGCCGGCACGAGGCGGCGCGCGCAAGGCGGCACGCACGGACCCGCCCGCAGGCGATGCCGCCGGCAAGCGCCGCGCGACGCCGACGGATCCGCCCAAGCGTGCAGCGACTGCGGTGGCCGCGGCGGCAAGTGGACATGGTGTGGCAGCCGCGGCAGCCAGCGATGTGGCGGCGCCTTCCGGGCCAGGGCTGATCGGGTCCTTCCTCGAGGGGTGGCGGGAGGGTGGCGTGCCAGCGCCGCCCGCCAAGTCCGCACCCAAGGCGGAGGCCAAGGGGGAGGCGGCAAGCCCGCCGCCGGCAGCGCGTGCCGGCGATGCCAAGCCCGCCAAGAAGGCTTCCCCGGAGAAGCCACGCGGGGGCAAGGCGACGACCGGGCCGCCAGCCCCGGCGCCCGTCGGACGTGCGGCAGTGCCAGCCGTGGTCGCCGCACGACGGCCGGCGGCGGCAGAGCCGGCCGGCAAGCAGCGTTCCGCCACGGGAGCCCGGCGCTGGCGCTGGCGTTCGCTCGTCGTGAAGCTGCTGATCGGGGTCGGCGTTGCCGGCGTCGCCGTCGCGCTGCAGGACCAGATCCCTGGTGCTCATCGCCAGAATCTGGCGGCCATACTCGGCCAGGGCGGAGATGCGGGCGAGGTCAAGCAGATCGCGGGCCACGCCGGCGGGCTGCGGGCGATTGCGTTCGCGGGGGATGGTGCGACCATCGTCACCGCAGGCGACGATGCGACCTTGAAAGTCTGGCGTGACGCCGACGGGACGCTGGTGCGGTCGATAGCGCTGGATCATGGCGCGCCGACGGCCATGGCGCTGCATGGCGGGCGCGCAGCAACGGCGCATCGCGACGGCACCGTGGTCGTCTGGGACTGGCAGGCGGGCACCGCGGTTGCAACATTCCGGCGCAACGAGGCCAGTGTCTGGGCCGTGGCGTTCCTCGGGGACGGCGATACGGTCGCGGCCACGGCGCACGATTGGGTCGTCAGCGTCTGGAAGGTGGCGACGCCCGACGTGCCGGCCATGACCCTGCGTGGGCATGGCAGTGCGGTGCAGGCGGTGGCTTATGCGCCTGTGCCGGCATTGATCGCGACGGCGGGGGCCGACAAATCGATACGGATCTGGCGCAAGGAGGACGGTAGCCTCGTGCGCAGCTTCAGGGCGCATGCCGATTTCGTGACGGCCCTGGCGTTCGACGACGAGGGCAAACTGCTGGCCTCCGGCAGTCTCGACGGGCGGGTCAAGGTCTGGTCGGCGTCGGGTGAGACGCTGCACTATGATTTCGGCGGGCACACGGGCCGGGTGGCCGCGTTGTCGTTTGGAACGGATGGTGGGATGCTCGCCTCCGCCAGCGAAGATGGCAGCCTGCGCCTGTGGAACGCCCGCGGCGGGAAGGCCGTGCGCACGATCAAACCGCATGCCGGGGGACTTGCCGCAGTCGTCTTCGGGCGGGACGGGCAACGCATCGCGGCGGGCGGCGCCGATGGACGGGTCCGGATCTACAGCGTGGGCGTCGCGAAGCCCGGCACATGACCGGGTGCCCCGCGCGGGAATTGCGTCGGGGCCGATATTCGCTACTGTCCGCCCCAGTCAGAGCCAATCAATTCGGGAGACGAACCGATGCCGACAGTCGGCCTCATCGGCGTGGGCCTCATCGGCCGTGCGTGGGCGAACGTATTCAGCCGTGCGGGATGGGACGTGAAGTGCTGGGACGCCAACCCCGACGCGAACGCCAATGCCCAGCGTCTGGTGACGGAAAGCCTCGACGCCCTCGCGCAACACGGCCTCGTCAAGGACCCCGCGGCCGCCGCCAAGCGCGTTTCGGTGGTGGCGACGCTCGAGGAGGCCGTCGCCGGGGTCGATCTCGTGCAGGAATCGGGGCCCGAGACGATCGAGGCCAAGATCGCGATCTGGAAGCAGCTCGACGTGGCGGCGCCGCCGGAGGCGATCGTCGTCTCCTCGTCGTCGGCCATCAAGGCGTCGCGCTTCACCGAGGACCTGAAGACGCGCGCGCGCTGCCTGATCGCCCATCCCGTCAACCCGCCGCATCTGGTGCCGGTGGTCGAGCTGTCGCCTGCGCCCTGGACGTCGCCCGAGGTCGTGAAGCGGGCGCGTGCGATGTACGAGAGCGTGGGGCAGGTGCCCATGGAGCTGAAGAAGGAGATCGACGGCTTCATCCTCAATCGCATGCAGGCCGTGCTGCTCGCCGAAGCCTTCCGTCTGGTTGCGGAGGGATACTGCTCGGCGGAGGACCTGGACAAGACGATCGCGCACGGCCTGGGGCTGCGCTGGAGCTTCATGGGGCCGTTCGAGACCATCGAGATGAACGCGCCGGGCGGCATCCCCGACTATTGCGCGCGCTTCGGGGGCGCGTGGGCGGAACTGGTGAAGCGGCCCTATCAGCCGGATGTGCTGGGACCCGAAAACGTGGCCCGGGTCATGGAGAGCTGGGGCGCCTCGCCGAGCGCCGAGGAGATCGCCAGGAAGAGCCGCTGGCGGGACGAGCGGCTGGCTGCGCTCGCGGCGTTCAAGAAGGCGCAGCAGGCGTATCAGAAATGAGTGGCCCCGGCCGGCGTCCGATGGAGCCCGGACGCCGACGCTGATTCCCCCGCGCCGGCAGCGGCAAATGCGAGACTGTCAGGGCGGGGAGCCCCCTGTTATTGTGGATAGCCGACACGTAGCAACTGCGGTCGCGCCGACCAGAAAATTCGAGGAGCGCCTGATGGCCAAGAAACGCAAAGTCATGATCACCTGCGCGGTGACGGGCTCGATCCATACACCGTCGATGTCGCCGCATCTGCCGGTGACGGCAGAGGAAATCGCCGATGCCGCCATCGGCGCGGCAGAGGCCGGCGCGGCGCTCGTCCACGTCCATGCGCGCAACCCCGTGAACGGCCTGCCGGACCAGTCGCCCGAAGCGTTCGCGCCGATCCTGAAGGTCATCAAGCAGCGCTCTGCGTGCGTGGTGAACATCACCACGGGCGGCGCCCCGACGATGTCGATCGAAGAGCGCCTGCGCCCCTGCGCGCTGTTCAAGCCGGAGGTCGCCTCGCTCAACATGGGCTCGATGAACTTCGGCCTCTACCCGATGCTCGCGCGCCAGAAGGAGTTCAAGCACGACTGGGAGCAGCCGTATCTCGAAGGCAGCCGCGATCGCATCTTCAAGAACACGTTCACGGATATCGAGAACATCCTGACCACGTGCGCGGAGAACGGCACGCGGTTCGAGATCGAGTGCTACGACATCGGCCATCTCTATACGCTGCGCCATTTCGCCGACCGTGGCATCGTCAAGCCGCCGTTCTTCATCCAGTCGGTGTTCGGAATTCTCGGCGGCATCGGCCCGCATCCCGAGGACGTGCAGCACATGAAGCGCACGGCGGACCGCCTGTTCGGCGACGAATACCAGTGGAGCGTGCTGGGGGCCGGGCGCAACCAGCTGCCGATCGCGATGCAGGCGGTGGCGCTGGGCGGCAATGTGCGCGTGGGGCTCGAGGATTCGCTGTGGGCGGGCCCCGGCCGCCTCGCCCAGACGAATGCGGAGCAGGTGAAGCTGGTGCGCCAGATGATCGAGGCGCTGGGCCTGGAGATCGCCACGCCGGAAGATGCGCGCGAGATCCTCGAGCTGAAGGGCGGCGACAAGGTCGCTTTCTGAGCACCCATATCGCACCATGAGGGATCGGCGGCTCATTGGGCCGCCGATTGCATTTCCGGCGATGGCATGAGCCGGATCGCGTGGAGCCGTGCGGCAGGCATTGCCGTGGGCTGCCGTGGCCGTGCTATCGTGACGGCGGGTATGCGTTGGTAAGTCGAGGGGCGTCATGAAGCGTGCATTGATCGTGGGGGCCTCGCGTGGTCTGGGGCTGGGGCTCGCGAACGAACATCTGGCGCGTGGCTGGCGCGTCACGGCAACCGTGCGGACGGCCTCTCCCGACCTGGAGGCGCTGGCGGCAAAGCATTCCGGCGGTTTGGAAATCGTGAAAGGGATCGACATCAATCATCCCGGCGATGTGGCGGAGCTGAAGTCGCGCATTCCCGGAGGGGCATTCGACCTCCTCTTTCTCAATGCCGGCATCATGAAGGGACGCGGGGTGGCGTTGTCGGAGGTGCCGGATGCCGACATCAACGCGATCTTCATGACGAATGCGATCAGCCCGGTCCGCGCTGCCGACGCGCTGATCGATCGCGTGGCGAGGGGCGGCATGGTCGCGTTCATGTCGTCGATCCTGGGCAGCATCGGGACCAACGAGGATGGGCGGGCGGAACTCTATCGGGCCAGCAAGGCCGCGCTGAATTCGCTGATCCGCAGCTTCCGCGCGCGGCATGCCTCCACCGAAATCTCGGTCCTCGCCGTGCATCCCGGCGTGGTGCGCACCGCGATGGGGGGAGCAGCGGCGCCGCTCGACATCGAGACCAGCGTGCGCGGCGTGGCGGACGTGATCGCGGCGCGGTGGGGGAAAGGCGGACAAGCCTTCGTCGACTACAAGAACGAAATCGTGCCGTGGTGAGGGGGCGGCGTCGTCATCGCCTGTGCGCACCTGCCGATGCGCGCGGCGAGGACGCGGTGCTGCCGCTGCTGCCCGAGCTCTGGGGCGAGGCGGATGACTGTCGTTCGACGAGGCGGTCCAGCGTGCGCACGCCGAAGTAGGGCACGAAGCCCTTCTCGACCAGTTCTTCGCGCAAGGACTCGATCTTGGCGGCGTTCTGGACGTACTCGACGACGTAGACCGGCAGTCCGGCCTGCTGTGCGGCGCGCAGCCACTTCTCGCTGTTGGCAATGGCGCGACTGGAGTTGCGCCGGCCGCTTTCGCCCGAGCCCGTGAGCAGGTCTTCCTTGGCGATGCCGTCGATGGTCGCGAGGTAGGCCGGTTCGAGCAGCAACTCCTCGCCATTCTGCGGCACGACGAGGAAGCCCGGTTTCAACTTGCGCGCGTGCCGCGCGATGCCGGCGACGAAACGCACCATGTCCTGCTTGGCCTGCGGGCGGTCGTCGGCGACGGCGTAGAAGGCGTCGACGCGGTCCAGATAGACGCCATCGAAGCCGGAGGCGAGGATGCGGTCGAGGTAGGCGTTCGGCGAGCCGAAGATGATCTTCTGCCAATTCGCGTCCCAATAGCGGACGAGGAAGTTGGCGCCCCAGTCGGGGTTCTCGCGGCCAAGCCAGGTGGGAGCCGTCAACTTCGGCACGTGCAACGCGCGCGTGGGGATCTCGCGGGTGCCGGGCTCGACGCGGAGGGTGCCGCGTCCCGAGGGGGTGCTGGCGGAGTCCTCCATGTCGAAGACGCGGATCGGCTCGACCCAGTTGTCACCCCAGTAATAGCGGTAGCTCTCGGCCTCGCCGATCGACAGGTATGCGAGCACGACGCGCCGGCTGCCGTCCGGCTTCTTCTGCATGGCGCGGACTTCGTCGGCAGAAAAGCGGCCTTCGTCTCCGCCGGATCGGGAATAATCGACGACCACGAGATCGAAAGACGACGCCGCCACGACATCCGGGTCGGTCTTCTGAAGCTGGTATCCCCAGGTGCGCACGCCGGCGAGCGGCTTCGTCACGTCGGTCTTGAACTGGCTCGGGGCGGATTGCGCCCACGCGGCCGGCAACACGGCACCGCTGACGACCAGCGCGAACAGGCTCGCCAGAGCGGCCAGGCATACGACCTTGCGCATTCCAGTACTCCGGCTGCCGCGAATCACGAAAACGGCGCTTGTCTCGTGCCTACGCGGTATGGCAGTTGACCGCTCGAAACCCAAGACCCATGGCGATCATATTGACCGGAATGTGTCGCGCACCTAAGTGACAGTCATGAGCAAGCTACCCATTATCCTCATTCCCGATCCGGTGCTGCGCAAGGCGGCACTGGCGGTGGAGCGTGTCGACGACGAATTGCGCCGTCTGGCCGACGACATGCTGGAGACGATTTACGACGCGCCGGGGGTCGGGCTTGCCGCACCGCAGGTCGGGGTCTCGCGGCGTCTCGTGGTGCTGGACACGGCATCCGACGAGGAGGGTAAGAAGCCGCTCGTTCTGATCAACCCCGAGATCGTGCGGCTGGGCAGCGAGACCCGCGTCTACGAGGAAGGCTGCCTGTCCATCCCCGATGTGAAGGTGGAGATCGAGCGCCCCTCCACGCTGACGGTGCGCTTCCTCGATCGCGACGGCAAGCAGCAGGAACTCGACGCGGAAGGCCTGCTGGCGACAGCGATCCAGCACGAGGTCGATCACCTCGATGGGCGCCTCATCATCGATTTCCTGTCGCGGCTGAAGCGAGAGATGGTGATTCGCCGCTTCCGCAAGAGCGCGCGTGCGGAGCAGGGCGCCTGACGCTGCGCGCGATGCCGTCGACCGCGCCTCGTGCCCCGACCGCAAAGTCCGTCTCAGTCGTCGGCGGGCTTAGAACGGACTTCGCGCTCAAAAGGGACACGAGCAAGACCATTGACACGAGCAAGCAACAGCGTTGTTCGTCGTAGCCGGCGCGGATCACTCTGGTCTCGCCTCCCACCGGTTCCCCGGCCAAGCGGGTGGGCGAGAGCCCGGCCGTGCCGAGCCGGGGTCCTTCCCGGTTCTGTCAGGCACGGCGTTGCCACCGCATGTGGCCACGTCCGTCGTGGCCCGCACCGCGATGGATCCCGGATCGCCGCGCGTCGCGCGCCGTCCGGGAAACCGGAGAAGAGGATAGGGCGCAATTTCCGGGCAACCGGGGAGGGGGCGTCACGAATGGAAGTCCGCTCGACGAGCCGGCGGCAAGACTGGAGCGGACTTCCAATCCGCCACACTCGTGCCCCGACCACAAGGTCCGTCTCAGTCGTCGGCTGGCTTAGAACGGACGTCCAATCCACCGAATTGGGGGACTTGAATGCTGCGCATCATTTTCATGGGTACGCCGGATATCGCCGTGCCCACGCTTGCCGAAATCGTCGGTGCGGGGCACGAGGTCGTGGCCGTCTATACGCGCGCGCCGACGCCCGCCGGCCGCGGCATGGCCGAGCGGAAATCGCCGGTCCATCAGTTCGCGGAACAGGCAGGTATCCCCGTGTTCACGCCCCGGAGCCTCAAGGGCGAGCCCGAGCAAGAGACGTTCCGGGGGCACGACGCCGATGTGGCAGTGGTGGTGGCCTATGGGCTGCTGCTGCCCAAGCCGATCCTCGATGCACCGCCACTGGGATGCCTCAACCTGCACGCGAGCGCGCTGCCGCGCTGGCGGGGCGCGGCGCCCATCCAGCGGGCGATCATGGCGGGCGATAGCGAAACGGCAATCATGGTGATGCGCATGGAGGAGGGGCTCGACACGGGCCCCATCTGCCTGGGCGAGCGCATCGAGATCGGGCCGGACATGACGGCCGGCGAATTGCACGATGCCATGGCCTCGCGCGGCGGCAGCCTGGTGGTGCGGGCGCTGGCGGCACTGGAGCGCGGCTCGCTGACGCAGACGGTCCAGCCGACCGAAGGCGTGACCTATGCGGCAAAGATCCAGAAGACGGAAGCGCGGATCGATTTCAGCCGGCCGGCGGTGGAGGTGCACAACCATATCCGCGGGTTGTCGCCGTTCCCGGGTGCCTGGTTCGAGGCGGGCCCGGAGGGCAAACGCGAGCGCATCAAGGTGCTTCGCTCGCAGGTGGTGCCAGGGAGCGGCGTCGCGGGGGCAGTGCTCGACGAGGCGCTGACGATCGCGTGCGGGACGGGTGCGGTGCGGCTCGTGGAGGTGCAGAGGGCCGGCAAGCGGCCGATGACGGCTGCGGAATTGCTGCGAGGCTTTGCGCTGCCACCCGGCGCGCACCTGTAGCCTACCGGCGATCGGCCGGCTGCAAACGGGTGGATGGCGTAAACTGCGTCTCGAGCCGGTTGCCGTGGCGATGGACGAGCCGCCATTCGCCGTTCTCGCGCCGGAAGACGTGGGTGACGCGGTTGGTCCAGCCGGTCAGGCCTTCGACGCCGGCCATGCGCTGGTTCTCGTAGGTTTCGATGTCCGTCGCCAGGAACATGTCGGCGCCCACGACCACCGAGACGCTTTCGTAGCGGACCGAGCCGCCCTGGAATTGCCGGGCTGCCCAGTCCCATCGCCGGGATACGCCCTCCCAGCCTTTCTCATACCCGCCCCAGCCGTAGAAGCTGGTGGCTTCGTCGGTGTGGGTATAGAGCGCCTTGATGGCGGCGACGTCGCCGTTGGCAACCTTGGCCATGGCGTCGTGGAGCCGGGCGATCGCATCGCGAATGCTCTGATCGAGTGGCAGCGCGCTCATGCGATGAGCCCGCGCCGGGCGAGGTTGCGCATCAGGTCCGCCATCCCGAACTGCCACGGCGGCGCCTTGTCCGAATGCGCCATGCGATTGACGAGCGCGCCGAGGGTCGGCGTCGAGATGGTGACGAGATCGCCCGGTTTGTGCGTGAAGCCCATGCCCTTCGCTCCGCGATCCTTCGTCGGCGCAAACATCGTGCCGAGATAGAGCACCGCGCCATCCGGATACTGGTGCGTCTTGCCGATCAACTCGCCGACGAGGTCGGCTGGATCGCGCGCGATCTCCTGCATCGACGACATGCCGGTCATTTCGAAGCCGTCCTCGCCCACGACCTGCAGCGAAACGGTGGCCGCGCGCATGGTGTCGAGGGTGAAGTCGCGGTCGAAGAAGCGAATGAAAGGACCCACGGATGCGGAGGCGTTGTTGTCCTTCGCCTTCGACAGCAGCAGGGCCGACCGCCCCTCGAAGTCGCGCAGGTTGACGTCGTTGCCGAGGGTGGCGCCGACGATGCGCCCGTCCGAGGCGACCACCAGGACGACTTCGGGTTCGGGGTTGTTCCAGGTCGAGCGGGGATGCAGGCCTGCGGTCATGCCGTGTCCGACGGCCGACATGGGCTGGGCCTTGGTGAAGATCTCGGCGTCCTCGCCGATGCCGACTTCGAGGTATTGCGACCAGGCATTCTGCGCGATCAGCGTCTCCTTGAGGGCAAGCGCTTCCTTGGACCCCGGCTTCAGGCGGCGCAGGTCGCCGCCGAGCAGCGTTTCGACCTGGGCGCGGATCGCCTCGGCCTTCTCGGGGGCGCCCTTGGCCTGCTCCTCGATGACGCGCTCCAGCATGGAGCGGGCGAAGGTGACGCCGGCCGCCTTTATGGCCTGCAGATCGACGGGTGCCAGCAGCCAGGGCTTCGATGCGTCGCGGATGTCCTCGGGCGTGTTGGCGAGGATCGCGGCGAGCGGTCCCAGGCTCTGGCCCGTGGTGGCGCGCGTTAGGGCGGCGGGATCGGCAGTTTCGCACAGATCGCGCATCGTCGCGGCCGCGGCGGTGATATCGAACACCTCGCCATCGCGAACGGTGACGACGGCGGGGCCGGCGAGATCGGGGCGCCAGACACGTCCGGCGAGCGTCGCTGCCGCCGCGTCGGTTGGCAGCGTGCGCTGCACGGTGATGCGGTCCTTCATCGTGTTCCTCCCGGCGGATCGATTTTTTTCAATTTCTAGCCGATGCCCGGCCGGTTTGCACGTCGCCGATGCCGCTGGGGCGGATGTCCCTGGCGGTCAGATAGATGACGAGCCCGCAGGCGAGGCCGACGCCGATGGTGCCGAAGATCCAGTGGTAGGCCTCCGGGGCATAGCCCGTCGCGGTGACGGGGAAGCGGCCGGCGATGATGCCGGTGACGATGGGCATGACCGAGCATCCCAGGAGCTGGGCCATGTTGCCCGTGGTGGCGCCACGGCCGGCCAGATGCTCGGGATAGAACGAGCGGCAATGCGAGACGACGACGACGCCGTAGGCGGAGACGGCGGCCAGCAGCGCCAGCAATCCCACGGCGACGGCGGGAGACGGTTGCGGCAGCAGGGCGAGGAGCGCCAGGACCGTGAGCGTGGCGAGCGCGCCGCCGATCGCCACGCGCTTGCGGCTGTCGAAGAGACGGTCGAGCGGGCCGAAGGTGAGGACGCCCAGCGTCTGGGCCGTCGCCATGAGGATGAGTGCGTTGCCGCGCTCGACGGGGCCGAAGCCGTGCACGTCGTGCAGGTAGGGACCCGCCCACAGCCCCATGATCGTGGCCAGAACGGAATAGGCCATGGTCTGCAGGGCGAGCGCGCGCCACAGGCCGGGCAGCCGGAGGATGGTGGCAAAGCCACGCACGGCCTCGACCAGGCTTTCGCGCGACTTCTGGCGCCGGGGGGCGTCGGGCGGATCGTCGCGGACCAGCCACAGGAAAAGCACGCCGACAGCAGCGGACAACGCGGCGACGAGCACGAACGAAGCCCGCCAGCCGATGCGGTCGGACAGCAGCGCCAGCGGCGTTCCCGCTGCTGCGATACCGAGCATGCTGAACGCGAAAACCCAGGACAGGGCGGTGCTCCAGCGCGCACGCGGATACCAGCGCGAGACGAGGAACACGGTCGCCATGAAACTGCCGCCGTGGCCCACGCCCAGCAGGAACCTGGCGGCGGCAAGTTCCTGCCCGTTGCCCACGGAGGCGTGCATGAGGGAGCCGGCGACGGCGAGGACCGCAAGGGCGGCCACGGTAATGCGGGCGCCGATGCGATCGAAGAGGATGCCGACGGGGATCTGCACGGCCAGCAGCGCCAGGAAGAAGCAGGCATTGGCCCAGCCGAGCATTTCCGGTGTCAGTCCCAGGTCCGTGATGAGGCGCGGGGCGATGACATTGGTGGAAGCGCGAAAGAACTGCGACAGGCTCGTCGTGGCGACGAGCATGACGATCAGCAGGGCATGTTCTCGTCGGGTGGGCATTGGTCGAGCCGGGACCTGCGGGCAAGGATGTTCCGATAGCGCACGATTTGACCAGTCGCGGTAGGCTGGGGTAACGAGTGCCTGCGTACACCTAAACAGCATACAAGTCCCAAGGGTTCTTTTCCCATGGCAGCAGCGCGCAGGAAGCGTCCGGATGTAACCCGCAAGGGCAATCGCGTCTTCAAGGACGCGGGAGGCAAGGCGACGGAAAGGGCCTATGCCGGGTTGCGTGAGCGCATCGCGGCCGGTGTTCTGAAGCCGGGCCGGTGGTACCTGCAGGAAGAATTGGCCGTCTTGCTCGCCCTCTCGCGCACGCCGGTGCGGGAGGCGCTGATCAAGCTCGCCGAGGAAGGCTGGGTGACCATGCGCCCGCGTCATGGCGTGCAGGTCAAGCTGATCTCGCTGGCCGAACTGGGCGAGATCTACGAGATCATGACCGCGCTCGAGGCGTTCGCCGTGCTGCGGATGGTGGAGCAGGGCCCGACGCCCGAACTCTTGGCACTGCTTCGGCGGGCGCAGAAGGGCATGGAAGGCGCCTTCGGCAAAGGCGACGTCAAGGCCTGGGACAAGGCCGACGAGGACTTCCGTCGCGGTCTGATCCGTGGCAGCGGCAACGGGCAATTGATGGATTCCGTCGATCGGTTGTGGCAACGTGCGCGCCGGGCCCAGGTGCGCACCGCGCGCTACAGGACAGTGCCGCAGATCTCCATCGAGGAACATGGGGTTCTCATGTCGCACATCGAGAGCCGGGATGCGGATGCCGCTTTCGCCGCACGCGTGGAGCATTGCCGGCGGGGCTTCAGTGTCATTCTCGCGTTGGCGGAGAGCCGCGGGTTCGACGAGATCTGAGGCTCAAAGCCCGAGGATGCGTCCTGCTCGCAGTCCTCGCCGTCTTGCCTGCGCCTTGTGCCGCGACTATTCCAGTGCGCGGCGGGGCGAGCGGGAGAACGAGAGCCGATGACGCGGGAAGCAGGGCGCGACTGGCGCGACATCTACTACACGTCCTCCGACGGCCTGCGACTTTACGGCCGCCATTATCCCGCAGCCCAGTCCGGAGCGGGGGCAGGAAGGCGGCCCGTGCTCTGCCTGCCGGGCCTGACCCGGAACAGCAGCGATTTCGATGCGCTGGCACGGATGCTGACCGATCCGGCGAACCCATCCGCGCGGGACGTCTTCACCGTCGACTATCGTGGGCGGGGGCGCTCCGCGCATGCTGCCGATTGGCACAGCTATACGTTGCAGGTGGAGTTGGCGGACGTCCTCGACTTCATGACCGTGACGGGGATCCATGGTGCGTCGGTGATCGGCACGTCGCGCGGGGGGCTGATCGCCATGCTCATGGCGGCTCTTCGGCCGACGAGCCTGGGCGCCGTCGTGCTCAACGACATCGGGCCCGTGATCGAGCGCGAAGGGTTGCTGCGCATCGTCGCCTATGTGGGCCGTGTGCCATTGCCGGCGACCTGGAGCGAGGCCTCGGCGCTGGTGCGCGACCTCAATGCGCGGCAGTTTCCCTCGGTGCCTGCCGCGGACTGGGAGGTTATCGCGCGGCAATGGTTTGTCGACGAGCACGGAAGGCCGCATCACAGCTACGACCAGGACCTGGGCAAGGCGGTCGGCGTGCCGGAGGGTGAGATGCCGGATCTGTGGCCGCAATTCGAGGCCCTGCGGCGGTTCCCGCTCCTCGCCATCCGTGGCGAGACGTCGGATATCCTGAGCAAGGAAACCCTGGACGAGATGCGGCTGCGCCATCCCAATCTCGAGAGCTGGACCGTCAAGGGGCAGGGGCACGCGCCGCTGTTGCGCGACCGCGCGACACAAATCGTGATCGCCGATTTTCTCCTGCGGGCCGATGCGCATGCCGTTGCGGCATGAGCAGCCCCGGGGAGACGAAAGTCGCATTCGGCGAGCGTCGACGCCCCATGATGCTTGACCGGTGCGGGAATGGTGGTGCACTGCAGAGACCCAAGGGCTGCCCGTTCGTCTTCCGGGGCGGACGCGACGCTGGATTGAAGCCTGGACCGCAGTGAGAGGCCGTTAGGAATGACGCTCGAGACGGAAGTGCTGATGGATCGCCGCCGGCTCCGGCGTTCCGTTTCGTTCTGGCGGATATTGACGGTCGTCGCCGCAGCGCTCGTGCTGGTGGTGCTGGGCCTGAAAGCCAACGGCGACGGTGCGCTGCTGGGCGAGCGCAAGCAGATCGCCCGCGTGACGATCGAAGGATTGATCACGGAAAACCGCGAGCAGCTGCAATTGCTGGACCGCCTCGCGAAAGCCAAGCACGTTCCGGCGGTCCTGCTGTTCATCAACAGTCCCGGGGGAACCACGACCGGGGGCGAGGCGCTCTACGAGGGCATCCGGCGCCTGTCGGCGCAAAAGCCGGTCATTGCACAGTTCGGAACGGTCGCCGCGTCGGCCGCCTACATCTGCGGTCTGGCGACGGACCACATCGTGGCACGCGGCAATACAATCACCGGATCGGTGGGCGTGATCTTCCAGTGGGCCGAACTCACCGAGCTCCTGGGCAAGGTCGGCGTCAAGATGCACGAGATCAAGAGCGGACCGCTGAAGGCCAATCCGTCGCCATTCCAGCCGCTCGACCCGGCCGGCCGGGAGACAGCAGAAAAGATGGTCAAGGAATCGATGGTGTGGTTCCGTGGCCTCGTGGCCGAGCGCCGCAAGATCGACACGGCGGGGGTGCCGGGTCTGGAGCAGGGGCGCGTCTACTCGGGTCGGGAGGCGCTCACGCACAAGCTGATCGACGAGATCGGCGGCGAGCGCGAGGCCGTGTCGTGGCTCGAGCGGGAGCGCAAGATCGAAAAAGGACTGAAGGTCGTCGACTGGAAGCCGAAGAAGGACAGTGACTGGAGCAAGCTCGGCCTGCTCGGCAAGGCGGTTGGATGGCTGTTCGGTGTCGACGTGGGGGATCTACGTTTCCTCAACGAAGACAGCCGTTTCGGTCAGCTCCTCCTTGACGGACTGGTGTCGGTTTGGCAGCCTGTAAAAAACAAGCAATAACAACGTCATCTTGGAGGGTAGGAACAAGCGTATGATCAAATCGGAGTTGATTGCGAAAATTGCCACCAGCAATCCGCATCTTTACCATCGCGACATCGAGCGCATCGTCAACGTGATCTTCGATGAAATCGTGGATGCGCTGGCGCGGGGCGATCGGGTAGAATTGCGCGGTTTCGGCGCGTTCACGGTCAAGCATCGGCCGCCGCGTTCCGGGCGTAACCCGCGCACGGGCGAGAGCGTGTCGGTGGACGAGAAGTTCGTGCCTTTCTTCAAGACCGGCAAGGAGTTGCGCGAGCGGCTCAATGTGCAGGGGGACGGCTGAGGCGCCGTCGGGAGACAGGATCAAGGTCGGGGTGAGGTGTCTTCCCCGGGTAGATGTGTGAGGTCGACGTGTTGAAGCGCTTCTTGGGTTGGCTGCTGGCCGTTCCGGCATTCGTGGTGATCGTCTTCCTGGCTGTCGCGAACAAGCACATCGTACACTTGAAGCTCGATCCGTTCCGTCCCGAGGCACCTGCGCTCGAGATACAGGCGCCGCTGTTCGCATTCCTGCTGGGTGCGCTCATCGTCGGTGTGGTGATGGGCGGTCTGGCGACCTGGGGCTCGCAGGGTCACTGGCGCCGCTCGGCTCGCTCGCGCGCCCAGGATGCCATGCGTTGGCGTGCGGAGGCCGACAGGCTGACGCGGGAACGCGAGGCGGCGCTCGGTGCCAGCGCCGGCACAGGACTGGGCAAGGCGCTGGCCGCGATCCGGCGCTGAGCGGGGTCCGGGAGGCGGCCGGGCGTCCGGCTTGCCGCTCTCGACGCGGGATTTCTGCGAAGGTGGGCCTCCCACGTGTCTCCGTCGCTCGACGGGGGCATTGAAGCGTCATTGAAAAGACGTCATAGGATTTCGCCAGCCGGCTCCAGCCAGCGCATTGCGCGGTGAAGGGCGGCAGGCGTGGGCTTTTCGACAACGGATGCGATGCCGGCACGGGTCAAAATCTGCGGGATCAGGACGGCGGCCGCCATGCGGGCGACCCTGGCGGCCGGCGCCGATTTCGTCGGTCTCGTGTTCTTTCCGCCCAGCCCGCGCAACGTGACCGTGGCGGAGGCCGCGCCGCTGGCGGAGATGGCGCGGGGGAACGCCGGCGTGGTGGCGCTGACCGTCGATGCAGACGATGTCCTGCTCGGCGCCATCGTCGCGCACGTGAAGCCCGACATGCTGCAATTGCACGGCTCTGAATCGCCCGAGCGGGTGGCGGAGATCCGCGCGCGCTTCGGCACGCCGGTGATGAAGGCCATCAAGGTGGAAACGGCGGACGACGCGGCCCGCGCGCTCGCCTATCGCGGTGTCGCCGATCTCATCCTCTTCGATGCCAAGGCGCCCAAGGGCGCGATCCTGCCAGGCGGCAACGGCCTCGCGTTCGACTGGCGCACGCTCGTGGGCGTGAAGGACGAGGTGCCCTTCATGCTGTCGGGTGGCCTGACGCCCTCTACCGTGGCCACGGCGATCGCCGTAACGAACGCGGCGATCGTGGACGTGTCGTCGGGCGTCGAGACGTCGCCGGGCGAGAAGTCGCCCGAACTGATACGAGAATTCATCGAGGCCGCCCATGGCGCGCCCGCCAACGACTGAAACCAGACCGGCAAGGGACGAGTGAGCTGATGGCACCGAAGTCGAAGAAGAACACGCAAAGCCCGAGCAAGCTCAACAGCTATCGCACGGGGCCCGACGAACGCGGCTTCTTCGGCATGTTCGGCGGGCGCTTCGTCGCCGAAACCCTGATGCCGCTGATCCTGGATCTGGAAAAGGCCTACGACGCCGCCAAGGCCGATCCGAAATTCCATGCGGAAATGGCGCACCTGCACACGCACTATTCGGGGCGGCCCTCCCCCGTCTACTTCGCCGAGAACATGACGAAGGACCTGGGCGGCGCCAAGATCTACTTCAAGCGCGACGAGCTGAACCACACGGGCTCGCACAAGATCAACAACTGCCTTGGCCAGATCCTGCTGGCGCGGCGCATGGGCAAGACGCGCATCATCGCCGAAACGGGGGCCGGCCAGCACGGCGTCGCCGTGGCGACGGTGTGCGCCAAATTCAAGCTTCCCTGCGAGATCTACATGGGGGCGACCGACGTGGAGCGACAGGCGCCCAACGTCGCACGCATGAAGCTGCTGGGCGCCAAGGTGAACCCGGTGACGTCGGGCGCCGGCACCCTCAAGGACGCCATGAACGAGGCGTTGCGCGACTGGGTGACGAACGTCCGCGACACCTACTATCTCATCGGTACGGCAGCGGGGCCGCACCCCTACCCCGAACTGGTGCGCGACTTCCAGTCGATCATCGGCCACGAGGTTCGCGATCAGATCGTGGAACTGGAAGGGCGGCTGCCCGACACGCTCGTCGCGTGCATCGGTGGCGGATCGAATGCGATCGGCCTGTTCCATCCCTTCCTCGACGACAAGGACGTGGCGATCTACGGCGTGGAAGCCGGCGGCCACGGTCTCAAGGTGCCCAATGGCCATGCGGCATCCATGAGCGGGGGGCGACCCGGCGTGCTGCACGGCAACCGTACCTATCTGCTGCAGGATGGTGACGGGCAGATCCTCGAAGGGCACTCGATCTCGGCGGGTCTCGACTATCCCGGCGTCGGCCCCGAGCACTCCTGGCTGAAGGACACGGGCCGCGTGACCTACGTGCCTGCGACCGACAAGGAAGCCCTGGAGGCGCTGCAGTACTGCACGCGCATGGAAGGCATCATTCCCGCCCTCGAGCCGGCGCATGCTCTTGCCCACGTCATGAAGCTGGCGCCCAAGCTCAAGAAGTCGAACATCCTGGTGATGAACCTGTGCGGCCGCGGCGACAAGGACCTGTTCACCGTCGCCAAGGCGCTGGGGATGGAAATCTAGGTGTCGCGCCGCCCCGCCCGAACCGCCGCCAACGTGAAGCAACGTCAGAAAAGCCAGCTCATGACCATGGAAACCCGCATCGACCGCCGCTTCGCGGAACTCAAGAAGGAAGGGCGCGCAGCACTCGTCACCTTCCTCACCGCCGGTGATCCCGACCTCGAGACGTCGCGCAAGATCCTCATGGGACTGCCCAAGGCAGGGGCCGACATCATCGAGCTCGGCATGCCCTTCTCCGACCCGATGGCGGACGGGCCGGCGATCCAGGCCTCCTCGCAGCGTGCCCTGGCGTCGGGCATGACGCTGGCCAAGACGCTGGCGCTGGTGCGCGAGTTCCGCGCCAAGGACGATACGACGCCGATCGTTCTCATGGGTTACTACAACCCGATCTACGTCTATCCCGGTGAGCGGTTCCTCGATGAGGCCAAGGCTGCGGGTGTCGACGGGCTGATCGTTGTGGACCTGCCGCCCGAGGCGGACGACGAGCTGTGCCTGCCGGCCATGACGCGAGGCATCAATTTCATTCGGCTGGCGACCCCGACCACGGACAACAAGCGGCTGCCGGCGGTGATCGCGAACACCTCCGGCTTCGTTTACTACGTCTCCATCACGGGGATCACGGGGTCTGCGGCTCCTGATGTAGAAGATGTCCGCAAGCAGGTGGCGCGGATCAAGCGGTCTGCGAAGCTGCCGGTGGCCGTCGGTTTCGGCGTGCGCACGCCCGAGCAGGTCCGCGATATCGGCAAGGGCGCCGACGGCGTCGTGGTCGGCTCGGCGCTGGTGAACGCCATTCGGGATTCGCTGGATGCCAAGGGGCACGCGCGGCCCCGGACGGCTTCGGCCGTGCTCGGGCTGGTGAAAAGCCTTGCCGGGGCGTTGCGTTGAGGCGTGCCTGAGGCCATATCTTTCCGGGGGTAATGCCTCAGGTTCGCCACAATGTGCCATTGATTGGGCGCGAAAGGTGAACCCGGGTCATTCGCCACCCGAGGTCGAGGAGCTACGAGCTTGAACTGGATCAGCAACGTCGTCCGACCGAAGATCAGCAAGCTGCTGACGACGCGTCGCGAGCCGCCGGATGACTTCTGGCGCAAGTGCGGTGGCTGCGGCCAGATGTCGGACCGCAAGGCGCTGGAGGACAACCAGTTCGTCTTCCCGTGCTGCGGGCATCACGACAAGGTCGATGCCATCTCGCGGCTGAAGTTCCTTTTCGACAATGGCGAGTTCACGCGCGTCGCGACGCCCGAGGTGGCCACGGACCCGCTGAAGTTTCGCGACGGCAAGCGCTACACCGACCGCCTGAAAGAGGCCAAGACGAGGACCGGCGAAAGCGACGCCGTGGTCATCGGCGACGGTCGCATCGACGGGCAGCCGGCAGTGGTCGCGGTGCAGGACTTCCGTTTCATGGCGGGCTCGCTCGGCATGGCGGCCGGCGAGGCCGTGGTGACGGCGATGCTGCACGCGGTCGAGCGGCAGGCGCCATTCATCCTGTTTGCGGCGTCGGGTGGCGCGCGCATGCAGGAGGGCATCCTGTCGCTGATGCAGATGCCGCGCACGACGATCGCGGTGCAAAAGCTGCGCGAGGCGCGGCTGCCCTACATCGTGGTGCTGACCGATCCGACGACGGGCGGCGTGACGGCGTCCTACGCGATGCTGGGCGACGTCCACATCGCCGAGCCTGGTGCGTTGATCTGCTTTGCCGGTCCCCGCGTCATCCAGCAGACCATTCGCGAACAGTTGCCCGAGGGCTTCCAGCGAGCGGAGTACCTGCTGGCGCATGGCATGATCGACATGGTCACGCATCGCCACAAGTTGCGCGAGACGATCGGCGGGCTGGTGAAAGTCCTGATGGGCGGCACACGCGCGGGCAAGGGCAAGGCGCCGTCGGCGCAGAAGCGGCCTGTCGGCTACATCGAGAGCATGAATGGCCACGCGGTCGACGGCAAGGTGGTCGAATCGCTGGCGCGTGGTTCTGCCGTGATCGAAGTCGAAGCCATCGCCGACGACGAGCATTTCGGCGTGCGGCGGAGCGACGGGCGACGTGGCGGCGATGCGGCGAGCGGCCAGCAAGGCGGCAAGGACGGCCATTAGGTCTGTATCTGCCAACCAACGCCGACCCATAGGATCGAAAGCCCATGACGCGGGATCTCGATGACGTTCTCGCGCGCTTGCGGCGTTTGCATCCATTGATGATGGACCTCTCGCTCGAGCGCATTCAAAGGCTTCTGGTGAAGCTGGGGTCGCCCGAAAAGCGCCTGCCACCCGTCGTCCACATCGCGGGCACCAACGGCAAGGGCTCGACCACGGCCTACCTCAAGGCGATCTTCGAGGCGGCCGGCAAGCGGGTGCATGCCTATACCTCTCCGCATCTGGTGCGATTTGCCGAGCGCATCTCGGTGCCCGATGCGACGGGCGCTTCGCGGCCTATCGATGACGTCCAGCTCACGGCGCTCTTGCGGCGCGTCGAGGAGATCAATGCGGGCGATCCCATCACATTCTTCGAGGTGACGACGGCGGCCGCCCTGCTGGCCTTTGCCGAGATCACGGCGGATGTCGTGCTGCTGGAAGTCGGCCTCGGCGGTGAGTTCGATACCACCAACGTGGTGGATCGGCCGGCTTTGACGATCATCACGCCCGTAGCGATGGATCATGCAGAGAAGCTCGGCCCCACCCTTGCGCACATCGCGAAGGCGAAGGCCGGCATCCTCAAGCGTGGGGTGCCCGGCGTGATCTCGGTGCAGGGCGAGGAGGCACTGGAGGTCATCGAGCGGCGGGCGGCAGCCCTGGGCGCGCCGCTGCGCATCTGGGGCCGGGATTTCGATGCCTTCGCGCAGAACGGGCGCATGGTCTTCCAGGGCACCGACGAGGTCATGGACCTGCCGTTGCCGGCGCTGATCGGACGGCATCAGATCGTCAATGCGGGAACGGCCGTGGCGGCGGTGCGGGCGCTACGCATGCCTGGCGTGGACGAGGCGAGCATCGCGCGAGGGCTGGTCGAGGTGACATGGCCCGCCCGGATGCAGCGGATCGCGGCGGGGCATCTCGTCGATCGCCTGCCGGAAGGTTTCGAGCTGTGGCTCGACGGCGGGCACAATCCGCATTGCGGTTCGGCCATCGCGCAGACGCTGGCCGATCTCGAGGAGCGGTCGCCCAAGCCTTTGTGCCTGGTCGTGGGGATGATGGGGCAGAAGGATACCGAGGGCTTCCTGACCCCGTTTCGCGGGCTGGCAAAGCGTCTGATCGCGGTGCCGATTCCAGGTGCACACGAGGCGCCACATACGCCGGAAGCCGTAGCCCGGATCGGGCTTGGCCTGGGCTTCAGCGTGGCGACGGCCTCTGGCGTGCCAGCCGCACTCGATCGGCTCAAGGCAACAGAAGCACTGGCGACGCGCGTTCTGATCTGCGGCTCGCTCTATCTGGCCGGGCACGTGCTGGCGATGAACGAGGGGCGGCAGGTGCAAATGAATTGAGGGCCCCGGCCGGCGACCGGGACCCTCGAAATTCGCATGATGCTTGCGCGTCGATCAGATCGACGACTTGATCCATGCCTCGAGCTTGGACTTCTGCACGAGCGCGCCGACCTGCGTGGAGGCGACCTTGCCGTCCTTGAACACCATGAGCGTCGGCATGGCCTGGATGCGGTACTTCTGCGTGATGCCGGGGCTCTGGTCGACGTCGATCTTCACGACCTTGACCTTGCCCGCCATTTCCTTGGCGACCGTGTCGAGGGCGGGCGCCATGGCCTTGCAGGGGCCGCACCACTCCGCGAAGAAATCGACGACGACAGGTTCGGAAGCCTTCAGAACCTCGGCATCGAAGTTCGCATCGTTCACAATCGCCGTCATGGCGTTCACTCCTTGTGGAGCCCCTGTCGGGGCGTGCTCGTGATCTCAGGCCGAAGGTAGGTACGGCGCCAGCCAGCGTCAAGGCTCGGGAGAGGGCTCAGGCGGAGATGTCCGCAGTCCGAACGGGGGGTGTCATGCGCCATTCCCGGCGGCGGAGACCTTCGGCGTGCACCAGAACTGATACATGCTGCCGAACAGGTTCGGCTGCTCCCGCTCCAGGGCGGCCCAGGCGTCGAGCGTGCCCGGACCGGTCTGCGTGGGGAAGCGGTGGCGGAGTACTTCCGGCGGCACATTGAAGAACCCGCGGAAGACGAGTTCCTCGGCCGCGAGGAATGCGGCGATCTCTTCGAGCGTGAACGTGTTCTCGTGCACGTGCAACAGCAGGTCGCGGAAGCCGCTCGCGGTATAGAAATCGGCGCTCTTGCGGAATTGCGTACCCGGGGCGCCGTCGGGAAGACGGCGGACGGTTTCGCGGAATTGGCGCAGGGCGGCATCGCTGCAGCCGGGGCCCGGGTAATCGGGCCGGGCGCGCAGTGCCGCGAGGCCCGTGCGGGCTTGCCGGCTGTAGAGGCCGATCATCATGATGCCACCGGGCGCCAGGCAAGCCTTCAGGGCGCGCCAGCCCGCCAGCGGGCGCTGCATGTGATGCAGGACGCCGACGCATTCCACGATCTGGAACCGGTTGCGCATCTGCGGCGCGTCGTGGGGCAGTGTCTCGATATCAGCGCGCAACAGGTCGATGTTTTCGACGCCGAACCGTTCGGTCATGCGCTGGGCGTAGCCCAGGCTCGTGCGGGTGATGTCGATGCCGGTGACGTGCGCCTTGGGGCCGAAGTCGATTGCACCCGAGATCGCCTGGCGACCGGTGCCGCAGCCGGCGACCAGGACCTCGAAAGGCTTGTCGGCGAAGGTCAGCTCGCGGCGCGGGAAGACTTCGGCCATGCGCTCGATGAAGGCGCCTTCGCCGTAGGTGAGCACGCTGCTCCAACGTGGATAGGGTGCCGCGTCGTACTGGCCCGCGACCTCGCGCGAGGTGGCATCTTCGCTGGAAATGACGGAGGGCATGGCGCGTGCGCGCCGTGCGATGTCGCAATGCTCGTCGTGGCGGGCGAGCAGCACCTGCCGGGCTGTCGAAGGTGGCGCATCGCGCAGCGCCGGCCAGACGTCGGCTGCTGGCCCGTGCCGGTCGAGATCGCGGTACATGGCGAGGACGAGCAAGCGGAAGGTTTCGTCGCCGTCACCGGCGCGCAGGCGTGCGGCATCCGGCACAACGGCATCGATGATCCGTGTCTCCTCGGCGGACTCGGGCCACACGAACTCGTTCAGATGGCACTGCCCGGCAAGGGCGGCGGCGAATGCGCCGAAGTTTTCTCGCTTGGCGCGCGGTGTGTGCACGGTGAGCGCCAATTGCCGGCGCACGGCCACCAGCAGGCATTCGAGGCGCGGCTGGGCGACGATTCCTTTCGACAGCGCGGCCCGCAGGAGGGCGCTGCTCGCACGATCGAACTCGTCCGTCTTCAGGACCCGGGCGGCAACCTGCCCCCAATCGTGCGTGTCGCCGAGGCGCAGGAGTTCCCGGACCGGGTTCATCTGCATGACCTGGTCGAAGGCGACATTGGCAAGGAGATCACGATCGGCGGTGTCGTGATCGAGTGCGGCGATCAGGCCCTGGGGATCCAGTATGACGCCGCGCGGCAGACGGCCTCGATGGAGCAGCCACGACAGGCGCTGCGCGGCGGACCGATGGGCGCGATCGAAGCGTAAAGTTTCTGTATATCTCTCGGCCGCCTCTGCCGAATGGCCTAGGGATTCGCAGGCGATTGCGAGATTGAACCTCGGCTCCGCGCGATTTGGGCGGTCTTTAATAGCTATTCTGAGAGATTTGCGAGCGGATATGAAATTACCATTGGCAATCTCTGCCAATCCGACCTTGAAAGGGTCGCGTGTATTTATTCCTATGATCGATTGCTTATGCAGCATGCGTGCATCCCGGCCAGGCAATAATCAGCCGTCCGAAAAACACGGGTTTTTCGGCCGTAATCGCCTGTTTGCGCGGCTGTGGTTGCGTCAGGCGCTCGACGTCGCTGCCGGCTGCGTGTCCGGCGGTTTCACGCGGTATTTTCGGCTGACGGCCTGTTTGTTTCCTGTGCCCATTTCTGTATCCGGCGGTCGCACATCCGCGTCCTCTTTCGAGGGCGGTTCGCGGCCGCGGGGATTCAATTTTTCATTCTTTCGTGATTTGCATCTGGGGTGTGCGCCGTCTATGGATTTTGCGAAGCCGGGGCAGCATTTGGGTATGCAGTTTCGGCATGGGGCAAATGCCAGGATTGCTATTGTCGTATGATACATCGTCAGGCTGGGGCCTTCGAAGAGCGCGCGTTTGCCGATCCCGGACAGGCCGAGTCGTTCCTGTCGGATCTCGCGGAGAGCATTTCCAAGGTGCGCTTCGTGGGGGAACGGCGCAGCTTCCATCTGAGCTATGCGGGCACCGCGCTGGGACATGCCTCGCTGCATCGGGGGCGGCACTCGCAACTCACCGCGCAGGTGTCGCGGGCCGACGAGATGCTGCTCGTCATCCCCGAGCGCTCAGGGCTGCGGTTCTCGGGCGGCGGGGTGTCGCTGGAAGCGCAGGCGGGCCAGTCGGCCATCTTCCTGCCGCCCCGCTCCAGTGGGGTCCTGGAAACCAGGGCCGACATCACCGCCATTGCGCTGGTGGTGCCGCGGCAGGCGCTCGAAGCGCGGGCGCGCACGCTCAGGGGCGATGACGGGGGCAGTGTCAAGATCATCGCGACGCCCGCCGTCGTGACACTGACAGATCCGCTGTCGGCGGCGCTGGTGCGCAACGTCACGAGCGTCATGCAGGAGATGAAGCGTCTGGCGCCGCTGGGCATGTCGGAGGTCACGGCGACGACGATGGACGAACTGCTCATCGCGTTGGCGAGTGCGGTGGTGGTGCCGTCCGTGCGCGCCCATATCGGGGAGGTCACGACGCGCGGGTCGGGATCCGCCTCCGTGCACAAGGCGCGCGCTTATCTCGAGGCGCACGCGGCCGAGCCGGTGCGGCTCGGCGATCTGGCGCAGGAACTGGGGATCGGTCTTCGGGCGCTACAACTCGCGTTCCGTCGCGAGACGGGTATGACGCTGCGTGACTACCTCGGCCGGCGGCGCCTCGAGCTGGCGCATCAGCGCCTGACCAGCGGGGAAGCCGAGACGGTGGCGAGCGTCGCCTTCGAGTGCGGCTTCACGGACCTGGCCTCGTTCGCGGCGAAGTACCGGGCGACCTTCGGCGAGCTTCCTTCCGAGACCCTGCGCAAGCGCCGCTGAACGAAGGCGCGCTTCCAGGCGCAGCGCGCCTGGATCAGATTGGCGCGCGTGGATCGGACTGCATCAGGCGGCGGGCGGCGGCGTCCAGCGCGTCGGGGGGAATTTCCATGATGTGCGGGACGTCGGTCCACAGCAGTGCTGCGCGCACGGGCCGTCCGTCGAAGATCTGTGCGACGGCCAGCCGGTAGGCGGCGAGCTGCATGAGATAGGCCTCGGGCACGGCGCCGGGCGAAGCGGGCGACGGGCGGTTGGTCTTGTAGTCGACGATCATGACACCGTCCGGCAACTCGACGATGCGATCGATCTGGCCATTGACGCGGACGATCTTGCCGGGATGGGCGGGATCGGTCAGCGCTGCGACGATGGGCACTTCGGCGCGGCTTTGCGGGCCGAACAGTGGGGCAAACCGGGGATCGCGGAGGACGGCCAACGTCTCGCTGGCGATGCTGGCGCGCACGCGCGGGGACAGGGCCGCGGCCCGGCGCTCGACGAAGGCTTCGGCGGCGATCGGCCAGCTTTCGGGAGGGCGCGTCGGCAGGTGCTGCAGCAGGGCGTGGGTGATGGTGCCGCGCAGGAAGCGATTGCCATCCGAGCCGCGCATGGCGGGCGGGGCGGGTTGGCGTTCGGCCGGAGGTGCAGGTGCCGGCTCGATCGGCTCGCCCTCGGCGTCGGTATCGAGCGGCGCCAGTCGCGAGGGGGCGAGCGGCACCGTGAGGCCGCTTTCGTTGCGCGCCTTCTCACGCGCCCACGCCGGCGGCGTTTGGGGTGCGGGCGTCTGCGAGGTGCTGCGACCCGACGTCTTGGGCTTCGCCGTCTGTTCACAGGCATAGCGCCACACGGGCGTACCTTCATGATCCTCGGCGGGGGCGAGCTTGGCATTCAACCCCTGGCGAACGAGCTCGTACCAGCAAGTCGCATCGCGCGATCTGCGGCCATCGAAGCCGCCGACGTAGAGGCGGTCGCGGGGGCGGGTCATGGCGACGTAGAGCAGCCGGTTGCGCTCGGCGGCATCGCGCCCCTTGGCCCGATCGGCGGCGTCGCGGACATGCGCCAGCCTGGAGGAGCCGCGGACCGGCCACAGGAAGGGCGGCGGCACGTGCGATTGCCGGGCGATGTGGTCGAGCGTCAGCAGGCTGCCGGGGCGACCGCCGCTGGAAATGGAGCAGGTGTCGGGCAGGAACACGATGGGTGCCTCGAGGCCCTTGGCGCCATGCACCGTCATGACGCGAACCTCGTCGCGACCCTGGTCCATGTCGCGCTTGATCTCGTGCTTGCCGGCCCGCAGCCAGTCGACGAAGCCCTGGAGCGACGGTGGCGCCTTGTCGTCGTAGGAGAGGGCCTGGACGATCAATTCGTCGATCGGTTCGGCGGCCTCGGCTCCAAGCCTCTCGATGAGGCTTTTTCGCATGCCGTCGTGGTCGAGGATTTCGATCAGAAGCTCGAACGGCGGCGTGAGATCGGAGCGTGTTCGCCAGCGCTTCAGGCGGTCGACGGCAGGGCGATAGCGCGGGTTGCCTTCGGCTGCGCGCAAGAGGGCATGCCACAGCGAGCCGCGTCTTGCCGGGGCGAACGACATGAGATCGTCGTCGTCGAGCCCGATGAGCGGGCTCTTCAACACCGTTGCCAGCGCCAGGTCGTCCTCGGGCAGCAACAGGAAATCCATCAGCGCGAGCAGGTCGCAGACGGCGAGTTGATCGGTCAGGTGCATGCGATCGCTGCCGGCGACGGGGATGTCCCTGGCCTTCAGGGCGGAGACGATGGCCGGTGCGGCCGGATTGCGCTTGCGCACGAGGACGATGATGTCACCCGCCCGCACGGGGCGGCCTTCCGATTGGAGGATCTCGCCGCTGTCGAGCCAATGGCGGATGGTGCGCGCGATGCGATCGGCAAGAGCGGAGACCGGCGTGGGCGGTATGCTATCGGCGAGCGGGCTCCAGGCGTCGCCGCGCGCGAAGTCGGCCTGCTTCTCCGTCTCCCAGATCTCGACGAGCCCGGCAGAGCCCAGGCGATGCGCGGCGTGCCGTTCCGGCTTTTCCAGGTCATGGACGCCGTTTGCAGCCTGCGGTTGGGCAAAGACGTCGTCGACCGCGGCCAGGATGGGAGCAACGGTGCGGAACGACAGCGTCAGCGGCACATCGGCCCAGGCCTGCCCGGCGGCCTCGGCGCGCTCGCGGAAGTGACTTCCCATCATGGCGAGTTGCTCGGGGGCGGCGCCCTGGAAGCCATAGATCGACTGCTTCTTGTCGCCGACCGCGAAGATCGTGCGGGCAAGCGCGTCACGGGCGCCTTCGCCGGAAAAGAACTCGTCGGCCAGCGGCATGACGATGTCCCACTGATGCTGGGAGGTATCCTGCGCCTCGTCGACGAGAATGTGGTCGAGGCCGCCGTCGAGCTTGAAGAGGACCCAATGCGTGGTGGCGCCATCGGAGAGCAGATTGCGCGTGCTGCGGATGAGATCGTCGAAGTCGAGAGCGGCGCGATGGGCTTTCAGTTCGCCGAAGCGCTGCAGCATGGCGCTCGCCAGGCGCAGCAAGGCCATCGTCGCTTCCAGGACGAGCAGGTGGCCGCGCTCCTCGGCGAGATTGCGGAACACGTCGCGGGCGCGTTCGAGCGTGGCGACGACGTCGGGGTGCTCCCCCGAGAGCGCCTTCGTCATGAGGTTCTTGCGATCCTCACCCTTGTCCGTGAAGAAGAACTTCGAGAGGGCATCGATGCGGACATCCGCTCTGGTCGCGCCCCGGGCGCGGGCGAGATGGCCTGCGAGGGTGATGTCGTTCTTGCCACCGGTCGCAAGGATGTTGCGCGCACGATCGAGCGTGTCGTCGTCGAGCAGCGCCATCACTTCGGCCTCGAGGCTGGCCCGCGTGACGCTGGAGCGCACGCCGAGCGCCGCCCGGTAGAGCGCGTCTGCCGCCTCGAAGGGAGGGGCGCCCAGGTCCAGGCGGCTCGCGTACTCGATCCAGCCGGTGTGCCGCAAGGCATCCTGCAGGATGGCGTCGAAGCTGTCGTCGATGGCGTAGGCGACCGCGGTATGGAGGGCCTGGCGCAAGTCCGCATCGGCGCCGGCGGTCGCGTCGACGAGCGTGGCGTCGATCGCCTCGCGCATCAGCGTCCGGGATGTTTCGTCATCGAGCACGGTGAACTGGGGGGGGATGCCCGCCTCCAAGGGGAAGCGCTGCAGCAGCCGCTCGCAGAAGGCGTGGATGGTCTGGACCTTCAGTCCGCCCGGTGTCTCGATGGCGATGGCGAAGAGATCGCGGGCACGGGCGCACAGGGCATCGTCGGGTTTGGTGCCGGTCAGTGCTGCGAGTTCCTCGATCAGCTTTGCGTCGGGCGCGGTGACCCAGCTCGCGAGGCGGTCGAAGACACGTTGCGACATCTCGGCGGCGGCCGCCTTGGTGAAGGTCAGGCACAGAATGCGCTCGGGTCGCGTGCCGGCGAGCAGAACGCGCAGCACGCGGTTGGTCAGGACGTGCGTCTTGCCTGTTCCGGCGTTGGCGGAGACCCAGGCCGATGTGGCCGGATCGGCCGCGCGGGCCTGATGCAGTTCAGTCGCGCGCGTGGCTTCGGCGAGGGCTTCGTGGTCGCTCGTGTCCATCATTCGTCCTCGCCGCTTTCGCCGGCCCACTCGTCGACGCGGGCCAGTTGAGCGTAGTCGTCGTATCTATAATTGAAGTCGGGCCGGCGGGTGACGGCATAGGGCGTTGCGGGATCGTCGAATGCAGCCACGAGGTCGGCGAAGCCGCGCATGGCGTCCTCGGCCAGTTCGGCAATCGAGCGGTTCTTGATCTCGACGCAGATTTCCTCGCCTGCCGGCACGGCACCGGTGGCACGGATGTAACGCAAGCCGACGACAGGGCGTGCGGGTACCTTTTCGAAGGCGCCGGCGATCGCCAGGGCTGCTTCCAGCGTGAGCTGCGGGGCGCGGCCGGCGGCCACGGCCGTCTTGTTGGGCGGCGCGCCGGTCTTGTAGTCGGTGATGGTCAAGCCGGCATCGGAGATGTCAATGCGGTCGGCGCGGGCGGTCAACTCGAAAGGCCCGGCGGGCGCATCGAGACTGAGCCGGGCCTTGATCTCGGTGGCTATCGCGTGGCTGTCGCGGCGGCGCTGGGGCTCGGTTTCTGCCAGCCATTCGGCGAAGCGCTCGAGCCGGGGCAGCCAGAAGGCGCGGACGCGCGGGTTCCGGTCGAGATCGCGGATGACGGTACGTGCGCTGTCGAGGAAGGCGCCGACGAAATCGTCCGGCAGGCGATCGCCGTGGGTCTCGGTGAAATGCGACAGCGTGGCGTGCACGAGTTGGCCGCGTTCGCTTGGACCGGGCGGCTGGCCGATCTGGGGGAGCGGGGCCAGACCGAGGATGCGGCTGGCGTAGATGGCGTAGGGGTTGGCGATCCAGCGCTCCACATCGGAGACGCTGGCGCGGCGGGGCCGCAATGCGAGGGGCGGACGCGGCTCGGGCGGCGCGATGCGGATGGGCGTGCCCGGTGCGCGCATGCGGTCGCGCGCCCAGGCGGCCAAGGGCTCGGACGGCGTCAGGACCGCTCCGCAATCGAGGCCGGTGAGCAGTGCCTTCATGCGCTGGAGCCAACGGGAGGCGACGCGCGGGGCACCGTCGACCTTGCCGGAGCGGGTCATCAACACGGTCTTCGTCCCCAGCAGCGTCGTGAAGTCGTGCGCGGCGCGGCCGACTTCCTCTTCCGGCGAGGGCAGGCCCAGTTCCTTGCGCATCGGGCGGTTGAGCCATGCGCCGGGCTCCGTGGCCTTTGGCCAGGTACCTTCGTTGAGCGAGCCGAGGATGACCAGATCGGGCTGCTACAGCCGCGCTTCGAGCGGTCCCCAGATGAACAGCCGGGGATGCACGGGAACGCGAGGGCGGACCATTTCGGTGGCCGTCAGCGTGCGATAGAAGTCGCCGTAATCGCGTGCAGCCAGCGGGGGGGCGTGGAGCGCTGGATTGCGCAGGCGCTCGATCAGGGTCCAGGCGACCTCGCCCGCCTCGCCGAACCAGAGCGGGGTGTCGGGGCGTACGCCGGGTTCGGGGGCTGCCGCGCCGTCGACGTCCGACGAGCCATCGACGGCCGGCGTGGCGGGAAGGGCAACGGCCTCGGCGACGGCGGCGTGGGCCGCGCACAGTTCGGCGAGCGAGAGGCCGGCCTTGTCACGAAGCGCCTCCAGCGGCGCGAATGCGGCTTGCACGCGGCGGACGAGATCGCGCACGTCTGCCCAATCGGCATCGTTCATGCGCAGCAGGGGGGCTTCGCGACGTTCCGTCCTGGTCGCATGCGCCGCCTGCTCGACGGCACGCTCCAGCCCGTCGAGGCCGCTGTTCAAATAGGGGGCGCGGAAGGCTGCGATCTCGAGATTGCGTGCGGCCCTGCGGATTTCACCCGCCGTCAGGCCGAAGCGCGTCAGGGGGTGCTTGAGCAGGGCCATGAGCGGTGTGGGCGCGGCATCCGTCTCCCAGGCTTCGAGCACGAGATCGAGGAAGGTGCCGGGGATGGTCTTGCGGAAGGGGCGACCGGCGGAGTCGTCGACACGGATGCCCCAGGCTTCCAGGCGCACGGCCACGCGCCGGGCGAGCAGGCGATCGGGCGAAACGAGCGCGGCCGTCCGGCCCGGCGTCTCCGCCGTTTCGCGCATCACGAGCGCGATGGCTTCGGCTTCATCCTCGACGGTGGGGGTTTCGAGCAGGGCGACGCCGTCGAGCGCGCGGCGCACATCCTGGGGATCGGCAGCGGTGACGTAGGGGCGCCATTGGCTGAGCGTTCCGCTCGGGCGCATGGTTTCGCTGATCAGGCGATTGCGCGCCAGCCGTTCCGCGCGGGATGGTTCGCCCGCCAGATGCCGCACATCGCCGCGCGACTTGCCGAGGCGGTCGAGCAGCACGCGCAGGCCGTGCTGGGGGTGCTCGGGATGATCGTCCTTGATGCGGTCCCAACTCGCCTCGTCCAGTTCCATGTCGAGACCGGGCAGGACGATGGCGCCCTGGTCGCACGCGAGAACGGCACGCATCAGCTCGGCGGTCGCGGGAATCGAGCCGGTGACGCCGGCGACGATGACGGGGTGCCGGGGTGGATCGACCAGCAACCGGCGTGCCTCTTCCAGGATGATGCGGTTGCGCCGTTCCATCGGCGCCAGCAGGTCGTTCTCGTGCAGATAGCGGGGCCAGAATTCCGTGACGATGCGCAGAAAATCGACGGTCTGCTGCCAGTGCCGGGATAAATTCGCGTCCACCAGCGAGGCGAGCCCCGTCAACGTCACGCGCTCGGTCTCGATCATGTCCATGAGGCTCGCCAACTCGCCGGCCAGACGTGCGGCCTGGGCTGGCGAGGAGGCGAGTTTGGGGCGCGCAGGCGGATGCAGGTCCGCGTCTTCGGGCGTAGCCGCCGCGGCCATCTGCCGGAGCCAGCCGAGTACGATATGGGTCAGCGCCAGCTGGCGCTCGAGCTTGCCTATGGCGGGGGGCAAGTCCAGCACATCGGAGCCGGCGGCGTGCGACGTGATGATGTCGTCGAGCAGCCCTTGGTCTTCGTCGGCCTCGGCGATGGGCCTGATGGCCGGCAAGAGCAGCGACGTCTCGCCCGACACGGCGAGAAACGCATCCTGTAGGGAGCGGGCCGCACGGCGCGTGGGCAGCAGGATCGTCATCGCCGGCAGATCGAGCCGGGCGGGTGGCGGGCCGCCGGCGCGCGGGAGATTGCCCGACAGTATGCTGCGCGCCAGTTCGAGCAGGAAAGGGCGATCCGGCGAGACGTTGAAGAGATTAGACTTGGCGGTCACGCGCGATCCTCTCCTGGGCTGCGGCGAGGGCCGCGGGATCTCCGACGTGCATCCAAAGTCCGTCGAGACGATGGCCGAACAATCGTCCGGCCGCAATGGCGCGATCCCAGACGCGGTTGAGCGAGAAGGGCCCGTCGGGGCACCCGTCGAACAGGCGCGGATGCGCGATGGAGACGCCGGCGAAGACGAACGGGCTGGTGGCGCCCGTGGCTACCCGTTGCAGTCGGCCGTCGTCGGTCATCACGAAGTCGCCGCGGCCGGCATAGCCGAGGCTCGTGGCGGCATCGGCGAGCAGCAGGAGGCCGTCCATGCGATCGGCGTCCCAGGCGTCGATCAGGCGCGTGATGTTGCGGCCGCCGGGGGCTTCGAGCCAGACCGTATCGGAGTTGGCGATCAGGAACGGCTCGGGGCCGACCAGTGGCAGGATGCGCGCCGCGCCACCGCCGGTTTCGAGCAGGACCGCGCGCTCGTCGGAGATGGTGATGCGAGGCGTGGTGCGTGCGGCAAGGTGGGCTTCGATCTGGTCGGCGCGATAATGCACGTTGACGATGGCGTGCGCGATGCCGGCCTCGCCGATGCGGTCCAGGACGTGATCGAGCAGTGGCCGGCCCGCGAGCGGCACGAGGGGCTTTGGGAGCTGGTCGGTCAGCGGGCGCATGCGCGTGCCCAGACCTGCCGCCAATACGAATGCGATTTGCGGTTTCTTGCCCATGGCCGACTGCATATCGCGGCCAGGGCGGCGCGTCACGTTGCGATGGGGCGCTTGCGCACAGCTTCGGGGATGTGGCGGTTGAACCAGGCCGCGACCTCGGCGAGTGCGGGATGGGCGAGGTTGCGTGCAAGATAGTCCCACGTGCGCGGCATATGGCGCATGTAGTGGGGTTTGGCGTCGCGCTTCAACAGCCGCACCCACAGCCCGAGGAGGCGCGTGTTTCTCTGGGCGCCGAAGGTCGCGTAGTGCGTCATGAAGGCGGCTCGGTCGAAGTCCGGGTCGAAGGCTGCGACGGCGGCGCAATAGCGCTCGAGCCCCGCCTCCTCCAGTTCCGGCGCCACATCGAGGCGCGCGTCCTGCAACAGGGACGCGACATCGTAGGCCCAGTGCTCGGCAAGGGCATCCTGGAAGTCGATGATGCCGACGCGGCGGATCCCGGTCCGATCCGGCAGCCAGAACAGGTTGGGCGAATGGAAGTCGCGCAGGAAGACACCGGGCGGGGCGTCCAGCATCGTGTCGAGCAGCGGCGCCCAGGCCATAGAGAAGGCCTCGGCCACGTCGGCTGGCGGCGGCGCGCCGAAGGCAGCCGGCCAGTACCATTCGAGCAGCAGGCCGATCTCGATTTCGAGGGCTGCGCGATCGAAGCGTTGCAGGCCATAGGCCGTGCCGTCGGGCAGCGGGAGTGCCTGGGGCGGGGGATCGCGCCTGAGGGCCACGAGGACATCGACGGCGGCGAGCCAGGGGTCGCTTTGTGGCACGCCGGCGTCGAGCGCATTTGCGAACGCCATGTGGCCCAGATCCTCCAGCAGCAGCAGGCCGGCATCGAGATCGTGCGCCGCAATGGCGGGGACGGACAGCCCACGCGCCGCCAACGCATGGTCGATCGCCACGAACGGCCGCACGTCCTCCGCAAGGCGGGCGATGCGGCTATAGGGCAGCCCGTCGAGGATGGGTGGGCCGTCGGGCATGCGCGGGGCGTCCATGAGGACGTATGGCGTCGCGTCGGCAGCCGTGATGCGGGCATAGGCGCGCGTGGAGGCGTCCCCCTGCAGATAGGCGATGCGGGCGGGCGCGCCCAAGGCCTTGGCCAGGAAATCGTGGATGGCGTGCAGGCGCTCCAGCCGCTCGACCCACGACCCGGAGGCGACGAGCGTCACGTCCCGGGTTTCGGGGTCCTGCGTTTCCGCAAGCGTCACGTCGATGCGATCGGGCGCGGCCAGACCGTCGGCGCGATCGGGCCACTCGACGAGCGTGAGGCTGCTCGCCAGCGCGTCCTCGAGCCCGATTTCCTCGAGTTCCGAGGGATCGGCAATGCGGTAGAGATCAAAATGCGCAATGGGGAGGCGCGGGGTGTCGTAAAGCTGGACGATGGGGAAGGTGGGGCTGGGGACCTCGGCTTCGGGATCGCCGATGACGGCGCGCAACATGGCGCGCGCGAAGGTCGTCTTGCCTGCGCCAAGGTCGCCATGAAGGAGGACGGCGTCACCGGGGCGGACCTTCAAGGCGAGCAGTTCGGCGAGCGTGACCAGCGAACCGAGCGCGACATCCTGGAGCCGCCATCGGGTGGTCACGACGCTTGCCGGTCCCCGGGGCCGGGCAAGGAGGGAATGGCGGAGGTTTCGGCGTCGTATTCGGTTGCACCGGGGCCGAGCTCGGGGAAGCGGACCGTGACGGTGGTGCCGCGACCCGGCTCCGATTCGAGGGTCATCTCGCCGCCGTGCAATTCGACGAGGCTCTTGACGATCGAGAGGCCGAGGCCGGCGCCGCGATGCTTGGACCCCTGGGTGTGGGAGACGAAACGCTTCAGGACGTCACGCTGCTGGTCCTTGGGAATACCGACGCCCTCGTCGCTGACGGCGAAGGCGATCATGTCGCGATCACGCCAGCAGTCGAGCGAGATCTGGCCGCCCGGCTTGGAGAAGCCGATGGCATTCGACAGAAGATTGTAGAGGATCTGGCGGGCCCGGGCGTCGTCGGCGATCATCATCGTGACGTCCTTGGCCGTGTTGATCTCGATCTTGATGCGGGCCCGATTGGCGCGATCGCGGACCGCGAGCACGGCGGCGTCGATGATCGGCTGGACGATGGTCGGCGCGACCCTCAGCTCCAGCGCGCCGGCATCCATGTTGGCGAGATCGAGGATGTTGTCGATGATCGACAGAAGGGTCTTGGAGGAGGCGGAGACGTCGCTCAGGTATTCGCGCTGCTTGGTGTTGAGCTGGCCGGTTCGCGGGCTTTCGAGCAGTTCGGTGAAGCCGATGATGTTGGTGAGTGGAGTGCGCAACTCATAGGAGACGTGGCTGATGAACTGGCTCTTCAAGCGGTCGGCGGCGACGAGGGCCTCGTTGCGCTCGATCAGGGCCCGCTGGTAGCGCTTGGACACCGTCACGTCGGCGAAGGTCACGAGGGTGCCGCCATCGGGCAGCGGCAAGGCCGCATAGTCGACCACGCTCTGGTCGGCCCGCGTCATCTGGCCCTCGCTCGGCTTGCGCTGATCGGAGAACTGCGTGACCGTGCGCGCGATTTCGGACCAGCCGCGCGGGTCATCGTAGAGCACGCGGCACAGCGCGATGATCTGGTCGATGTGCGGGCCTTCCTTGAGCATGCGCCCGGACAGCTTCCAGATGCGTTCGAAGGACGTATTGTAGATGCGCAGCCGCCCATCCGTGCCAAATGTCGCGACACCCTCCTTCAAGTGATTGAGGGTCTCACGCTGCACGCCGATCATGGCATTGAAGCGGCTTTCCAAGGCGAGGCGCTCGGACACGTCGTCGTAGAGATGCGTGGTGCCGCCGTCCGGGCGGGGCTCGATGATGACGTGGAGCGTGCGTCCGTCGGGGAGATGCCAGCCCTCCTCGTGGGCCGTCTCTCGCTGGCCGCCCGCCAGAACGCGCGCCTTCCATTCCTTGTAGTTGACCGATTCGGCGGAGCGCTTGCGATTGTCTTCCGCATCGGGGCGGCTGACGACTTCGGGCAGGCGCGACCCTTCCCTGAGACGGTCGAGGATCTGGCTGTCGGTGGGGTGGGTCAGCAGCCAGTTGGGGTCGAGCTGCCAGAGCTGCTGGAAGGCGGCGTTGAAGAAGGTGAGGCGCCGGTCCTTGCCGAAGATCGCGACGGCGGTGGCGACGCGGTCGAGCGTGCGGTCGTAGGCCTCGATCTGGCGCTCCAGCTCGCCTTGCGCGGCTTCCTCGGCGGTGACGTCGATGGCGGCGGCCGCACTGGCTTCACCCAAGGGATGGACGACGACGTCGTGGGGGCGTCGCTCGCCCGAGATGTTGAGGGGCATGCGCTTGGAGAAGCGCTCGCTGCGCGTCAGGGCGGTGGTCAGGTCCGCACGCTGGCGGGCCTCGAGCAGCTCGATCTGGCGCTCCAGGACTTCGGTCTCGTCGGCGGCTTCGACGGCCGTCACGTAGGCCTTGTTGACCCATTCGATGCGGCCGTCGGCGCCGCGGATCCAGACCGGCATCGGGAGTGCATTGAACAAGGAGCGGCTCAGCGTGATGTCGCGGGCGAGCTGGCGGTGCTGGTCCATGATGCGGGCGAGGTCGCGGCGGGAGCCTGCAACGTCGCGCAGCCGCAGCACCGCCCGGGTGCCCGACACCCGTCCATCGGCTTCGAAATGTCCGCCGGCAACTGTGCGCAGAAGGAGATTGAAGGGCCGGCCGGCGGCAAACAACGTGTCGAGCGCCACCTTGAGGTCGCGGGCGCCCGAACCTTCCAGCCACATGCCGAAGCGCAGGAGCTGCATGGGGTCTTCTGGCAGGCCGGCGACAGTGGTCAGCGTGTTCACGGCGATCTTCACGCCGGCGCCCTGCTGCCAATAGATCAGCACCTGCGGTTCAGCCTTCAGGATGGCCTCGGCGGCGGCCAGGTTGCGGCGCAGTTCGGCGATTTCGTCGGAGCGACGCCGGCCCAGGGCGCGTGCGGTGGCCGTGGAGCGCCAGAGCAGCACGATGCCGACGCCAATGGCGCCGCTGATCACTGCAAAGGCGAGGAAATGTGCGAGCCGAAGGGAGCCGATGATTGTGGGGCCGGCATCGGCGATCGAGACGGTCAGGACGATGATGCACGCGAGACTTGCGGCCAGCAGGAGCAGCAGATCGCTCCTTCCAAGTACCGGCCTTTCTGTGTTGCGCGCAATGTGCATGGGGAACGGTTACCTGTCGGACGAATCCATCATCGAAGCCTCTGCTGCAGTGCAGCAGGCGCCGCGTGTGGAAGGTTCGATTCGAACGGAAGCTGGGTGGCGAATCAGCCTGAATTATGAATGGCTTCCGAATCGATTAACAGGACTTGACACGCATCGAAGCAGCGGGCGACGCAGCTTTTGTTGCCCAGTTGCTTCAGTGGTGCGGCCGAGTTGCAGGTTCTCCACAAAAGAAAAAGGGCGGATGCATGCCTGCATCCGCCCGAAATCGCGCGTCGGCGACGGCCGATCAGTAGCGATAATGGTCCGGCTTGAAGGGACCGTTCTGGGGCACGCCGATGTAGTCGGCCTGCTCGGGGCGCAGTTTCGTCAGCTTCACGCCGAGCTTTTCCAGGTGGAGGGCGGCGACCTTCTCGTCCAGCACCTTCGGCAACGTGTAGACCTGCTTGGCGTACTTGCCGTTGTCGCGGTTCTGCCAGAGCTCGACCTGGGCCAGCGTCTGGTTGGAGAACGACGAGGACATCACGAAGGAGGGGTGGCCCATGGCGTTGCCGAGGTTCACCAGACGGCCCTCGGACAACAGGATGATGCGATTGCCCGTCGGGAACTCGATCTCGTCGACCTGGGGCTTGATGTTGGTCCACTTGAAGTTCTTGAGGCCCGCCACCTGGATCTCGTTATCGAAGTGGCCGATGTTGCAGACGATGGCCCGGTCCTTCATCTGCCGCATGTGCTCGACGGTGATGATGTCCTTGTTACCCGTCGCGGTGACGTAGATGTCGGCGCGGCTGAAGGCATCCTCGATCGTGGCGACCTCGTAGCCTTCCATCGACGCCTGCAGCGCGCAGATCGGGTCGATCTCGGACACGATCACGCGGGCGCCGGCCTGGCGCAGCGAGGCCGCGGAGCCCTTGCCGACATCGCCGAAGCCCGCGACGAAGGCGACCTTGCCGGCCAGCATGACGTCGGTGCCACGCCGGATGGCGTCGACGAGCGACTCACGGCAGCCGTAGAGGTTGTCGAACTTCGATTTCGTCACGCTGTCGTTGACGTTGATCGCCGGGAACAGCAGCTTGCCCTGCTCGGCCAGCTTGTAGAGGCGATGCACGCCCGTGGTGGTCTCCTCGGAAACGCCGCGGATCGACTTGGCCACCTCGGCGAACCAGCCCTTCGGCTTTTCCTTCAGCAGGCGCTTGATGAGCGCAAAGAAGATCTCCTCTTCCTCGGAGCCCGGCTTCTCCAGGAAGGCGCTGTCGCCCTGCTCGGCCTTCAGGCCGTAGTGGACGAGCATGGTCGCGTCGCCGCCGTCGTCGAGGATCATGTTGGGGACGCCGCCGCCGTGCCAGTCGAACAGGCGGGCCGTGTAGTCCCAGTATTCGACCAGCGTTTCACCCTTGTAGGCGAACACCGGCGTGCCGCCGGCGGCAATGGCGGCCGCGGCGTGGTCCTGCGTCGAGAAGATGTTGCACGAAACCCAGCGGACGTCGGCGCCGAGCGCCTTCAGGGTTTCGATCAGCACCGCGGTCTGGATGGTCATGTGCAGGGAGCCGGCGATACGAGCCCCCTTGAGCGGCTGGCCCGGACCGTACTCGGCGCGGATCGACATCAGGCCCGGCATCTCGGTCTCGGCGAGCTCGATCTCCTTGCGGCCGAAGGCTGCGAGCGAAATATCCTTTACAATGTAGTCCTTAGCGCCGGTCATGCGGGCTGGATCCTTTCCTGGTCAATGCGGCAGCAGCACAAGGGCGCCCACGCCCTGCGCAGACGACTCCCGGCCGATCGGAGCGAGCCTTGGAGTCGTTCTTCCGCCTCGCCTCGGCGTCCCTATAGCGGCGAGAGAGACTTCTGACAAGAAGGACATAAAGGCATCTTTATGTCCTGCTGTCCCGCTCTACGCGGCCACGCGGCGGTGTTACCTCGGGCTGGGGGCGTGCGCGCGGTGATGGCGCCCGGGCTTTGCCGCTGTTGCGCGCGGCGAGAGACGGTGCGTGGTGCATTGTTTTCGGATCCCCTGTGCGGCTCGAGACGCAAGGATCGTCGGGCCCGTTCTCTCGGAAGATCATTACAATTTTCGGCTCCGCGTTAATGTTTTGTGTTAACTATCCGGCTTCGGAGCAAGTGCGCGCGTGGATATGACCGCTTATTGAAGCGACCGTTTGTAGAGATGCTGTCACAACCCATGGGACCCCGTTGGTCTTGGCCGGTTGTCGCGGCCACAACGGGAGTATCTGCATGCTGTTTTCCGACAGCCCCATCGCCGTGCGGGCGACGCGCATCCTCGGATTGGCTCTTGCCGGGACGATCCTGGTTCACGGCCCCCAGGCTCGTGGCGATGAGGCGGGCGAGTGGCTCGAGAAGGCGATCACGAAGACCGAGACGGGCGGCTACAGCGGTCTTGGCGGCCCGGCCAATTCCGACGAACTGGGCAGTGGCAGCGTCACGGGCAGCGGCGGCATTCGCTGGGTTGCGGGTGCCGACTGCCTCAATGGCCAGCTGCAGGGCGTCATCGCGTCCATCGCGGCGAGCTACGGCTCCGTGACGGTTTCCTCCACGTGTCGCAGCAGGTCGCAGAACGCGGCTGCGGGAGGGGCACCGAAGTCCTACCATCTCTCCGGCGATGCGGCCGACTTCCGCGTCCATGGCAATTGGGGCGGTGCCTACCAGTATCTCAAGGCCAACCACGGCGGTGGCCTGAAGCACATGGGCGGCGGCCTCTTCCACATCGACACCGGCCCGCGCCGGCCCATGTAACGACAGAGGGTCGATGCGACAGAAGAGGCCGGAGCGCAACGTTGCGCCCCGGCCTTTCCATATCGAGGGGCTTCTCCGCCGCGCCGCTATCAGGCGAGCGGGGCGACCGACAGGCCCTTGACCTTGTGCTTGTCGATGAGGCTCTGGACGAAGCCGGACGCCTTCGCCTCCTCCACGAACTTGGACAGGAAGGCGGCGGCCTTGACGTTCTTTCTCGGCGTGCCGACGGCCTGCTGGACGGCCGAGAACTGGCCGTCGAGAATGCGCGCACCGGGAAGCTTCAGTACGTCGTCCATGAGGCGTGGGCGCAGGCCCGCCAGGACATCCAGCTTCTTGTTGACGAAGTCGTCGAAGGATGCGTCGAGCGTATCGGAGCGGATCAGCTCAGCATTCTTGATGTTGCGGTCGAGCCAGAGGCCGTACGCGCTGCGGCCCGTCACGGCGATGCGGACGCCCTTCTGGTCCACCTGGTCGATCGAGGTGATCGGCGAGCCGGCGGGCACCATGTAGGTCGATTGGATCTCGCAATAGGCGGCCGTGAAGGCAATCGTTTCGGCGCGCTGCGGTTCGGCCCCGATGTTGCCGATGTCCCAGACGTCGTTGTTGGCCTGATCGGCCAACTCGCCGGGCGACTTGAAGGGGATGAGCTTTACCGGCACACCCAGCCGCGCCGCAATTGCGCGGGCCATGTCGGGGGAGACGCCATCCGGGTCGCCGTCGGCCGTGCGGCCGGTGACGAGCAGGAAGTTCGACATATTGATGCCGGCACGCAGAACGCCCGTGGGCGCCAGCTCGGCGACGATTTCTTGCGACATGGGAAGGGTCCTTGAAGTTGACCTTGCGGTCTCGGCTCGCGATGGCGGCATCATAGGTAGAAGTGCTGGAACGTCAAAACGTGCTCTCGAAGGGCGGCGGCGTTGCGCACCCGGACGCTTGTCTCCACAATGGACGGAAATGGGCTGGATGCCTTCCCGCCCGCCGATCTTCATTCCCGGAAAGGCTGGTCTGCAATGCAACGCAGCGAGACGCGCATTCTCACGACCCATGTCGGCAGCCTGCCGCGTCCGGCCGATCTGACGCGGCTTTATGCCTTGCGGGCGCGCGGCCAGTCCGTGGACGAGGCGGTCATCAAGGACGTCGGCGCCAAGGCGGTGCCGTGGGTGGTCGCCCGGCAGATCGAGGCGGGCCTCGACGTGATCAACAACGGCGAGCAGCAGCGCGAGTCGTTCGTTCTCTATCTGCGGCACCGGCTGACCGGCATCGGCGGAGAAGGTTCGCGGCTGCCGTGGGCCGACGTCGAGGCCTATCCAAAGTACAAGGAGAACCTGGCGCGGCAGGCGGCGGCGCGCGGGGAGGCGGTGTCGAACCGCGATCAGCTCCCGAAGTGCATCGGCGCGGTCGCCTACAAGGGCGAAGCCGAACTCGATGCGGAATGCAGCGACTTCCAGGCGGCGCTGAAGGGGGCGGCGGGTCGGTACGTCGAGCCCTTCTTCACCGCACCGTCGCCGGGCATCCTCGCCACGATCGTCCAGAACGAACACTACGACACGTTCGACGCCTACATCGACGCCATCGGCCGGGCGCTACGCACGGAATACCAGCGCATCGTCGGCGAAGGCTTCGTGCTGCAACTCGACTGCCCGGACCTGGCGCTCGAGCGGCACGGGCTGTTCCAGGCCAAGCCGCTGTCGGAGTTCCAGGCGTTCGTCGAGAAGGTGATCGGCACCATCAACACGGCCATTGCCGGGCTTCCGCGCGACCGTATCCGGCTGCACGTGTGCTGGGGTAACTACGAGGCGCCACACGACCGCGACGTTCCGCTCGCCGACATCTGGCCGATCATCAAGCAGGCGAACGTGGGCGGGTTCGTGCTGCCGTTCGCCAATCCACGGCACGCGCACGAGGTGGGCGTGATCGCGCGCTCGCCGATGGCCGACGACCAGATCCTGGCCGCCGGCGTCATCGATACGCTGACGAATTTCGTCGAGCATCCCGAGGTCGTGGCGGAGCGGCTGGAGCGTGTGGTGGGCGCGGTCGGCGACCCACGGCGCGTGATGGCGGCGACGGATTGCGGTTTCGATACGTCGGCGGGCATGGGCCGGGTGGCCGAGGATGTCGTGTGGGCCAAGCTCGGGAGCATGGCGCAAGGCGCTGCCATCGCTTCGGGCCGGGTGTTCAAGTCGTAATCGGAAGCGAGGGGCGAGGCCCATGTGCTGGTTGTGCGCGATCCGTTCGCGGCAGATCGAGGCTCGGGACGATGCGGCTGCAGCGGAAACGACTGCTTCAGTGCATGCTGCGCCCGCCTCCGACAGAAAGCCTATTGCGAGCGGGGCCCTTGGAATGCTGAAAGAGGGGTATGAAGATCGCGCCGCGCCAGCCCAAGGCAGCGGCCACGCCAGGGATGTGGAGGAAACATGAGCCGCTATCGCGACATCTATGCCGCCTGGAAGGCAGATCCGGAAAGCTTCTGGGGCGAGGCCGCTCGGGACATCGACTGGATCAAGCCCTGGGACCGTGTGTTCGATGCCAATGCGGGCGAGTACGGCCGCTGGTTCGTGGGGGCGCAGTGCAATACGGCCTACAACTGCCTGGACCGGCACGTGCGCGATGGCCGGGGCGACCAGAAGGCGCTCATCTACGACAGCCCCGTCACGAATACGGTGCGCTCCTACACGTATTCCGAGCTGACCCACGAGGTCGCCACCCTCGGCGGCATCCTGCAGGACAAGGGCGTCAAGGTCGGCGACCGGGTCATCATCTACATGCCGATGATCGCCGAGGCCGTCATTGCCATGCTGGCCTGTGCGCGGATCGGTGCCGTGCACTCGGTCGTGTTCGGCGGCTTCGCATCGAGCGAGCTTGCCACGCGCATCAACGACTCCAAGCCGGTCGCGATCCTCACGGCGAGCTGCGGCATCGAGACGGCCCGCGTCATTGCCTACAAGCCGCTGCTCGACAAGGCGATCGAGCTGTCCGAGCACAAGCCGTCCGTCTGCCTCATCAAGCAGCGGCCGCAGGCGGTGGCGACCTTGATCGCCGGCCGTGACTACGACTGGGACGGCGAGATGAAGAGCGCGTCGGCGCGTGGGCGCACGGCCGACTGCGTTGCCGTGGCGGCGACCGATCCGCTTTACATCCTCTACACGTCGGGCACCACGGGTGCGCCCAAGGGCGTCGTGCGCGACAACGGCGGCCACATGGTGGCGCTGAAGTGGACGATGAAGAACCACTACGGCATCGAACCGGGTGAAGTCTTCTGGGCGGCGTCTGACGTGGGTTGGGTCGTCGGTCACAGCTACATCTGCTATGCGCCGCTGCTGCATGGGGCGACGACGATCCTCTACGAGGGCAAGCCCGTGGGCACGCCGGATGCCGGTGCGTTCTGGCGGGTGATCGCGGACCACAAGGTGGCCGCCATGTTCACGGCGCCGACCGCCTTCCGCGCGATCAAGAAGGAGGATCCGCAGGGCGAGCTGATCAAGACGTACGATCTCAGCGCCTTCCGCACGCTGTTCCTGGCCGGCGAACGGGCCGATCCCGAGACGATCAAGTGGGCGGAAGCGAAGCTCGCCGTGCCGGTGCTCGATCACTGGTGGCAGACGGAAACCGGCTGGCCGATCGCGGGCAATCCCGTGGGGCTCGGCACGCTGCCCGTGAAGTATGGCTCTCCGTCCGTGCCGATGCCCGGCTACGACCTGCAATGCCTCGACGAGAAGGGGCATCCGGTGGCGGCCGGCCAGACCGGGACCCTGGCGATCAAGCTGCCGATGCCGCCCTCGTGCCTGCCGACGCTGTGGAACAACAACGAGCGCTTCCGCAAGAGCTACCTGTCCGACTTCCCCGGCTACTACACGACATCGGACGCCGGCTACATCGACGAGGACGGCTATGTCTTCGTCATGGCGCGGACCGACGACGTCATCAACGTGGCCGGCCACCGCTTGTCGACCGGGCAGATGGAGGAGGTCATCGCCAAGCACAAGGACGTGGGCGAATGCGCCGTCGTTGGCGTCGCCGACGACCTCAAGGGGCAGTTGCCCGCAGGGTTCGTCGTTCTGAATGCCGGCGTCAACCGCGATACGTCGGAGATCGAGGCGGAGATCGTCAAACTCGTGCGTGACGAGATCGGCCCGGTCGCGGCATTGAAGCAGGTGATGACCGTGCAGCGGCTGCCCAAGACGCGATCGGGCAAGATCCTGCGCGGAACGATGCGGGCGATCGCCGATGGCGAGGCGTGGCGCATGCCCGCGACGATCGACGACCCCGTGATCCTCGACGAGATCACGGCAGCGATGAAATCGCGCGGCATGGCCGACAAGGCGAAGCCGCCGACGGCTTGAGGCCGTTCGGGAGCGGAACCGTATCGGCGAGGCGGGCGGATGGCTCGGCTCGCCGATCGTCGTTCGGGCCGACCGCCCGGTGCTCGGCGTGCCGGCACAGGGGCGCCGGCCGTCTCGTGACACGTTTCAACGCGCCCTTAACCTTGCCTTCAGCAAACCTCAAGACTTGACGGCTACCGTCCGCCTCTGACCGGCGAGTATCGGAGGGGTAGACGTAATGGATGCAGTCGTAACAAGCGGCGATCTTGCTGCGGGCTCGGGCAAAGAACGGACATCGTCGGGCCTTCTGTGGCTGTTTTCGGCGACGCTGTTCCTTTCGGCCCTGCTGCTGTTTTCCGTGCAGCCGATGTTCGCCAAGCTGGTGCTGCCCAAGCTCGGCGGTTCGCCCTCCGTGTGGGCGGTGTCGATGTGCTTCTTCCAGGTCGTGCTGCTGGGCGGGTACTGCTACGCGCACGCCGTGAACCGCTACGTGTCGGGCCGGCATGCGCCGATGCTGCACGTGGGGCTGCTTTCGCTCGCCGCGCTGACACTGCCGATCGGCCTCGTCGCTGGCTGGTCGGAGCCGCCGGCGGGTGATGCCTATCTCTGGCTCATCGGTGCGCTGGCGCTGGGCGTGGGTCTGCCGTTCTTCGCGGTTTCGGCGAATGCGCCGTTGCTGCAGGCGTGGTTCGCGCGCACGGGCCACCCGCACGCCAACGATCCCTATTTCCTCTACGGCGCCTCGAACCTCGGCAGCCTGATCGCACTCCTGGGCTACCCCTTCCTGCTCGAGCCGGCCGCTGGCCTGGTCACGCAAGGCCGGGTGTGGGCCGCGGGCTTCGTTGCGCTGGCGCTGGCCATCGCCGTGTGCGGGGCCGTCATGGTGTCGCGTCAGAATGCGGCTTCGCAAGAAGCGCCCTCGGCGGCACCGGCTCATGGCGTTTCGGCAAAACCGACGACGGCGCAGCGCTTGTCCTGGATCGGCCTGGCGGCGGTTCCCTCCGGTCTCCTCGTCGCCTTCTCGAGCTACGTGACGACCGATATCGCTTCCGCGCCGTTCCTCTGGGTGATCCCGCTCGCCATCTTCCTGCTCACCTTCATCCTGGTGTTCAAGGAAACCCCGCTCATTCGCCACGACTGGCTGCTCGCCGTGCAGCCCGTGCTGGTGGCGGTGGTGCTGTTCGGGCTGTCGGAGCCCGGTGACAAGGGTTGGATGCTGGCCGCGGTCGCCGGGACGGCAGCGTTCTTCGTGACGACGATGGTCGCGCACCGCGAGCTTTTCGAGCGGCGTCCGGCAGCGGAGCATCTGACCGAGTTCTACCTGCTGATGTCGCTGGGCGGGGCGCTGGGCGGCATGTTCGCGGCACTGCTGGCGCCCAAGCTCTTCAACGTGATCTGGGAATTCCCGCTGCTGCTGCTGCTCGGCATGGCCTGTCGTCCGGGCGTTTTCACGGCGAAACTCGACCGGCCGGACTGGTTGCGGCTGGCGGCATTGGTGGGTGTCGGCCTGGTGGTGATCGCCGGCCTCGGCGTGACGCTGTCGCAAGGCACGATCATGACGGCCAAGCTGCCGCGCACGTTGCTGGTGATGCTGCTGGGCCTCGCCTCCGTGCTGGCGATGCGCATGCCGGTGCAACAGTTCGCGTATGCGATCCTGATGGGCGCGGCGATCTACTGCCTGCCGTCGGCGATGAACCGCGGCGACGCCGAGCGCAGCTTCTTCGGCGTGCACCGCGTGGCGCAGTCGCTCGACCGGCAGATGCAGGTCCTGTGGCATGGCACCACGATCCACGGTGCGCAACGGCTCGTGGATGCGCAGGGCAAGGCTGTCGCCGAGCCCCTGCCGGCGACGTACTACTATCCCGAAGGCCCAATGGCGCGCGGTGTCGACGTGGCGCGTGCGGCCGTCGGCAAGGCCAACGGCGGCCTCTCCGTCGGTATCGTGGGCCTGGGTGCGGGATCGATGGCGTGTTACTCGCGCGACAACGAGACCTGGCGCTATTTCGAGATCGATCCGGTGGTGGTGAAGATCGCCAGCGATCCCTCGCGGTTCACGTTCCTGTCGCGGTGCCAGGGCAAGGGAAAGATCGTGGTCGGGGATGCGCGCCTGACGCTGGTGAAGGAACCCACGGCGGGCTTCGACTACCTGATCGTCGATGCCTTCTCGTCGGACTCGGTGCCCGTGCATCTGATGACCGTCGAGGCCTTGCAGCTCTATCTGGAGAAGCTGTCGCCGAACGGCATCCTGGCGCTACACGTCTCCAACCGGCATCTCGATCTCGTCGACGTGCTGGGTGCGGCCGTGGCCAGGCTCCCGGGCGTGAAGGCGGTGCTGACGGAAGATCGTGTGCGGAGCTTGACGTTCGACAAGGCAGGAAGCCGCGTCGTGTTCCTGACGCGCTCGGATGCATCGATGGCGGAGATCGAGAAGCTGCCTTATGCACGGGAGATGCCGGCGCCGACACTGGCCGCGTGGACCGACGACTATTCAGACGTGTTGGGGGCCATCTTCAAGCAGTACCGCGCGGAAGCCGCAGCCAAGAAGTAGCCGTCTTCCCACACCAAGACACGAACGGCGGCCCCGCAGGGCCGCCGTCTTTATTTCGGGTGAAGGCCTGGAACCGTTATTCGGCGGCCTTCAGCGTCGAGGCAGGCTTGGGATCGCGCAGCATGGCGATCAAGGCCTCGTGCTTCTTCATGGCCTTGCCGTAGTTGGCCTGCTTGACGTGGCCGAAGCCCTTGATGTCCTCGGGCAGGGCAGCCAGCGCCATCGCGGTGCGATGGGTTTCGGGAGACAGGCGGCGCTCGATTTCCGAAAGCGTCGCCTCGTAGTCGGCGATCATCTGGCGCTCGAGCCGGCGCTCGGCGGTGTAGCCGAAGATATCCAGCTTGCTGCCGCGGAGAGACTTGCCCTTGGCGAGCAGGCGGAAGACCGGCAGCATCCACTTGCCGAAGCTCATCTTGCGGGGATGGCCCGTGACCTTGTCGCGGTACCAGCCGGTCAGGAGCGGCGGCGACAAGTGGAACTCCAGCTCGAGGTTGCCGTCGAAGTTCTCCTTCAGCGCCGTCTCGAAGCGGCCGTCGGTGTACAGGCGCGCGACCTCGTACTCGTCCTTGTAGGAGAGCAGCTTGTAGTAGCCGCGCGCGACGGCCTCGGCGAGACCCGTGCGGCCCGGCGTGCGCTCCGCTTCCAGCTTGGCGACGCGCTCGATCTGGTCCTTGAAGCGGCGTGCGAGGCTTGCGTCCTGGTAGCCCTCGAGCTGGCTGGAACGCAGTGAAACGATCTCGTCGAGCGTCGGCGCGGCCTTGGGCGTCGCGGGCGTGACGATGAGCTCGAGCGCGGTTGCGTCGTGGGCTGCCAGTCGACCGAAACGGAAGGCGTTGCGGTTCATCTCGATGGCGGCGCCGTTGAGCTCGATGGCCTGCTCGATGGACGCGGCCGAAACCGGCACGGAGCCCAGCTGATAGGCATAGCCCAGCATGAACATGTTGGAGCCGATGGAATCCGCGAAGAGCTTCACCGCGTACTCGTGCGCGTCGATGGCGGCGAGGTGGCCGTTGCGCACGCGCTCCTCGATGGCGCGCTTGAGGTCGCCGGCCGGCAGGCGCAGGTCGGGCTGGCGGGCGAAGTCGGCCACCGGCATCTCGTGGGTGGAGAGAATGACCGTGGTGTGATCGGGGCGCACGGTCTCCAGCACCTTGTTGGAGGCGGTGACGACGAGGTCGCAGCCGATGATGAGGTCGCTCGAGGAAGTGCCGGCGCGGATGGCGTGGATCTCGTCGGAAGTGCGCGCCACCTTCATGTGGCAGGCGACGGCGCCGCCCTTCTGCGCGAGCCCGGTCATGTCGATGGCGCCGAAGCCCTTGCCGTCGAGATAGGCGGCTTGCCCCAGCACGGCCGAGATGGTCACCACGCCGGTACCGCCAACGCCGGTCACGAGCATGGTGTAGGGCTTGTCGAGCCCGGGCAGCCGGGGCTCGGGCAGGCTCGTCAGCATGCTCGCGATATTGCCCTGTGTCGCCAGCCCTTGCCGGCGGCGCGGAACGGCGCCGTGTACGGTGACGAAGCTCGGGCAGAAGCCGTTGATGCAGGAGAAGTCCTTGTTGCACGTGGACTGGTCGATGGCGCGCTTGACGCCAAGCTCGGTCTCCAGCGGCACGATGGCGACGCAGTTCGATTTCTGGCCGCAGTCGCCACACCCTTCGCAGACCGCCGGGTTGATGAAGGCGCGCTTCACGGGATCGGGGAAGGTGCCGCGCTTGCGGCGGCGGCGCTTCTCGGCGGCGCAGGTCTGGTCGTAGATGAGCACGGTGACGCCGTCGATCTTGGAGAGATCCATCTGCACCGCCTGCAGGTCGCGGCGATGGTGGACCGTGACGCCGCCCGGCAAGGCGATGGTCTTGTAGCGCTCGGGCTGGTCGGTGACGACGACGGCCTTCTTGACGCCCTCGCCCAGCACTTGCGCGGCGATCTGGGAGACCGTCGTGCCGCCGTCGAGGGACTGGCCGCCGGTCATGGCGACCGCATCGTTGTAAAGGATCTTGTAGGTGACGTTGACGCCCGAGGCGACCGAGGCACGCACGGCGAGGCTGCCGGAGTGCAGGTAGGTGCCGTCGCCCAGGTTCTGGAAGATGTGGCGGCGGGTGGAGAACGGTGCCTCACCCACCCAGTTGGCGCCCTCGCCACCCATCTGAGTCCAGCCTTCCGTGGAGCGGTCCATCCACTGGGCCATGTAGTGGCAGCCAATGCCGGCGTAGGCACGCGCGCCTTCGGGGACGACGGTGGAGGAGTTGTGCGGGCAGCCTGGGCAGAAGTAGGGAATGCGGGTGGCCGATTCCGGCGAGGCGGGCTTGTTGCCCTTGAGGGCCTTGAGGGCCGAAACGCGGGCCTTGAGATCCTCGCCGCCCTTGTCGCAGCGGATCAGGCGCTCGCCGACCTCGATGGCGATGTGCGTGGGCTCGAGCGCGCCCTTGGCCGGGAAAAGGATGCGCTCGAGGCTGCCGCTCTCGTCGCGCTTGCCGATGACGACGGGGCGTTCGGGGAGCTGATAGAGGATATCCTTGATCTGCGGCTCGATGAGGGCGCGCTTCTCCTCGACGACGATGAGGAGGTCGAGCCCCTTGGCAAAGCGCACGATGCCTTCGGGCTCCAGCGGCCAGGCCATGCCGACCTTGTAGAGGCTGAGCCCGATCTCGTTCGCCTTGACCTCGTCGATGCCGAGCTCGTCGAGGGCGGCGCGCACGTCGAGGTAGCTCTTGCCCGTCGAGACGATGCCGATGCGCGGGGACGCGCCGCCGCTCATGACGACGCGGTCCAGCTTGTTGGCGCGCGCGAAGGCGAGGACGGCGGGGATCTTGTAGTCGTGGAGACGGGCTTCCTTGTCGAGCGCCTGATCGTTGACGCGGATCTGCACGGCGCCATCGGGCAGCGTGAAATCCTCCGGCATCTTGACGGCGACGCGATCGATGCGCCCGTCGACGGTGGCGGTCGATTCGAAGTTGTCCTTCACGCATTTGACGCCGACCCAGACGCCGGCGTAGCGCGACAGCGCAAAGCCCAGGATGCCGAGGTCCAGGATCTCCTGCACGCCGGCAGGATTGAGGACGGGCATCATGGCGTCGACCATCGCGAACTCGGACTGGTGTGCGGAGGTCGAGCTTTCGCAGGTGTGGTCGTCGCCGAGCAGTGCCAGGACGCCACCGTTCCTGGATGTGCCGGCGTGGTTGCCGTGGCGGAAGACGTCGCCGGTGCGATCGACGCCGGGGCCCTTGCCGTACCAGACGCCGAAGACGCCGTCGTACTTGCCGTCGCCGCGCAATTCGGCCTGCTGCGCGCCCCATAGCGCCGTGGCCGCCAGATCCTCGTTGAGGCCCGTATTGAAGACGATGTTGTTCTTCTGGAGAATCTTGCGTGAGCGCAGCATCGCCCCTTCGAGGCCGGCGATCGGCGAACCGCGGTAGCCGGTGACGTAGCCGGCCGTGTTCAAGCCCGCTTGCCTGTCGCGCTCGTGCTGCATCAGCATGAGGCGGACGATCGCCTGGGAACCGTTGAGGATCTGATGGGACTGTTCGAGATCGAACTTGTCGTCGAGGCTCGGGCTGCTTTTGGCCATGGGGCGGAGACCTCTGTGTGCGCCAGTGCTGTCACGGCAGAATCGAGATCGATCGGCCGAGACGCGACAAAGTTTCCTTTAGGTCAGCAACGCTGACGTATTAGATGCTGTCATACCAAAGTTTGGCATGCGCTGGAACCCCTGCAAGGACGAGGCCGGCCCGGCCTGGGTATTCTTCACATGAATTGCCCGTGCCGTGCGGCACACGACCGGCACGCGCTGTCGCTCTCGCATGCGCGCGGGCCTTGAGATGGCGGCTCAATCGGCCTATTGCGTCTGCCGGACGCAGGAAACTGCTGCGGGCAGCGCTGGCGCGCCGGTGCGGGCTTGGCTAAGGTTCGCGCAACATCGTCACCTCGTGCCGACGGGACGGGGGGCACCGCAGCGACGAGAGGGACGGGGCACGGCATGACCGATTACGCAACGCAGCGCAAATCGATGGTCGATTCGCAGGTTCGGCCGAGCGACGTGACCGACCGCGCCATTCCGCGGGCGATGCTGGAGGTGCCGCGCCACGAGTTCGTTGCAGAGGCGCTGCGCGGGATCGCCTACATGGACGACGACCTGCGCGTGTCGGACGGGAATGGTGCCGGGCGCTTCCTGCTGGCGCCACGGGTTCTGTCCAAGATGATGCAGCACCTCGAGATCGCGCCGGGCAATCGCGTTCTCGATGTGGCATGCGCGACGGGCTATTCCACCGCCGTACTGGCGCATCTGGGTGCGCGCGTGGTGGCGCTCGAGTGTGACGCGGGGCTGGCGGAGCAATGCCGTGCCGCACTCGCGGGGACGAAAGACGTGCAGGTGGTGACGGGGCCGCTCCGGGACGGCGCTGCCATGCAGGGCCCCTACGATGCCATCCTGATCAACGGGGCCGTCGCCGATATTCCCGCGGGGCTCCGCGATCAGCTGAAGGACGGCGGGCGTCTCGTGGCCGTCGAAGTTCGCGGTGGTGTCGGCAAGGCCGTGCTGTGGAAGCGGACGGGTACGCGATTCGACAGCCGCGAGTTGTTCGACGCCAGCGCGCCGATGCTGCCGGGCTTCGAGCCGAAGCGGGAATTCGTGTTCTAAGGCGGGACGCCGGTCCGTCGCGCCGGCATCGAAAGCGAAGAGATTACGGCGCGTTTCGCACGAGACGGCCACGACGATCGGCGCGGTCGTGAAATTCGTTGCGTGAGGGTCGCCAGTAGCTCTTGCCAGGGGTTGGCAATGTAGCTATAGAACCGCACCACCGCCTGCACGGCAGGCTCGGGCGCGTAGCTCAGCGGTAGAGCACTACCTTGACATGGTAGGGGTCACAGGTTCGATCCCTGTCGCGCCCACCATGACGAACGAGAGGTTGCCGCCCTCTTCCGCCGGATGGCGGGACATCCCCTAGAGAAATATCGAAATCGCTTGGGGCGCCCGGATCGCTCGCGGCTCTTCAGCATCCTTGCGCGGCGCCGGCGATGGTGCGATCAGCATTAACGAGATCGTTGGGCCACATTCGACACATTTCGAACATTTGATGATGCTTGGCTCTCCATCTCATTGAAAAGCACTCAACGGACCTTGGGGGTTGTCATGTTCTCGCGTAGCCCGGCGGAGCCTAAGCCCAACGGCGGTGGCTCGCCACTCGATGCGTTCCGCTCGCTTCACGGCAGCAATCTGCCGCCGCCTCCGCCCTCCCCGACCGGCGCCGCGAATGCGGGGCCTGCGCAGGCCCAGAACATTCCCCCGCCACAACACACCCCGCGTCCCTCGAACCTCGGCGCTGTCGCTGTCGGCTCGCTGATCGGCAACGACCTGACGATCGTGGGCCAAGGGCTCCGGATCATGTCCAAGGGCACCCTGCAGGTGGACGGCAAGGTGGACGGCGACGTGGTGGGCAAAGAGGTAGTCGTCGGCAGCAGCGGCGTCGTGACGGGCGTCGTGCAGGGCGAGAGCGTGATCGTACGTGGCCAGGTGCACGGGACGATCAAAGGCGTTCGTGTCACGCTGCAGTCGACGTCGCAGGTGGAAGGCGACATCCATCAGATCGAACTGACGATGGAGCATGGCGCGCAGCTCGAAGGCCGCGTGCGCCGGGCCAAGGACGCCTCGGAGCTACTGCCCGAGACGATCATCGCGGGATGAGGCAACCGGGCGCCGCGCCCCTCGCCTCGAAGGGCGCGTGATCGGCCGGGGCGGAATGGAGCGACGCGATGCAGCGGGGCTCAGTAGGCCTCGCGATCCTCTTCGTCGAGCGTGGGTTTGCGGGGCCGCTCGCCGGTATTCTTGGGCATCAGGACAACCCACAGCAGCAGCGGTGGCATCAGGAAGCACCACGCCGCCCAGGCGGAATGGTCGCGCCGCTTCGCATAGGCGACGACGCCACCCACGACCGACGAGACGATCGCGATCGCGCCCCATACGGCGATAATCTGGATCGCGCTCATGCCTCGCTCCAAGTTACAGGTTGCCGGCGGCGTCTCACTGTCGGCGCCGCCGTGGCGGCCCGTCCGGCCGCCTGTCACGCTGGGCCCAAATTGAGCCGGGCGTATGGCGTACGTCCACCGATCCTGCTGCGGAGGGTTGACGCCGGCCAGCGCGCCGCCCCGAAACGCTACTTCAATACCACGAGCGCATCGGCGGCGGCCAAACCCTTGCCCTGCTCGCGCACGAAGATCGGGTTGATATCCATTTCCTTCAGTCGGCTGCCGAGAGCGGCGGCCATGACGGAGACATCGACCAGGGTTTGCGCGAGCGCGGCCTTGTCGGCGGCCGGCTTGCCGCGATAGCCATCGAACAGCTTGGCACCGCGCAATTCGGCGATCATGTCCTTGGCCGTCTCGAGATCGAACGGTGCGATGCGGAAGGTCACGTCCTTGAGCACCTCGGTCAGGATGCCGCCGAGCCCCAGCACGACGGTGGGCCCGAAGCCCTCGTCGTTGACGACGCCGATTAGCACCTCGAGGCCCGACGCCATCTCGGAGACGAGCACGCCGTCGATACGTGCATCGGCCTTGTAGCGGCGTCCATTGGCGATCACCTCGTCCGCCGCCTTCGGCAGGTCTGCGGCTGCGACGCCGAGCGCGACGCCACCTGCTTCAGTCTTGTGGGCAATGTCGCGCGAGACGATCTTGACGGCGAACGGGCCTGTCAATTCCTTCGCGGCCGCGGCGACATCGGTACCGGCGGGTACGAGGACCTCGCGTGTCATGGGAACGCCGAACCTCGTCAGGACGGCCTTGCTCTCGACCTCCGACAAGGTCACGGCCCCGTCGGGCAGCGTCACGCCTTGCGGCATCCGCACCTCGGGTGCGTTGCGCGCGAGCAGGCGCCGCCGGTCCTCGGCGAACTTGGCCAGGGTGGCGGCCGCCTTGGCGCCACGGGCGGGCGTCTGGATCATGGGGATGCCATTATCGGTGAAGATCTTCCAGGCTTCTTCCGAGCGCGATTTTCGGCCCGACCACACGACCTGCACGGGCTTGTCGGTCTTGGCGGCGGCCGCGGCGATGGCGGTCGCGCAATTCTTGGCGCCCTGGCCCGGCAAGGACGCGAGCAGTAGGGAGAGCTGGTCGATGCCGGGATCGGCGAGAACGATGTCGAGCGTCTGCGTGAAGAGCTCGGGCTGGTTGATGACGCCCGCGGTGGTGTCGGCGGGATTATCCGCGGAGCCGAACGCGGGAATGATCTTGGCGAGCGCTGCGACGGTCGCTTCGGAGAAGCTCGGCAACGACAGGCCCTCCTTCACGGCCCGGTCGGCAAAGACGATGCCGGAGCCGCCGGAGATCGACAGCACGCCGATGGAGCGCCCGGCCGGCCAGCGCCTGGCGGCGGCAACCTTGGCGAAGTCGGAGATCTCCTCGACATCCTGCACCTCGATCAGGCCCGATTGGCGGAAGGCCGCGCGATAGAGATCGTAGTTGCCGGTCATGTTGGCGGTGTGGGACGCGGCAGCCTTGGTGCCGGCCTCGGTCTGCGCGCCCTTCCAGATCAGGACGGGTTTGGCCGTCTCGAGTGACTTGCGGCCGACATCGAGCAGGGCGCGGGCATCCGGCGTGCCCTCGATGTAGGCAAAGGCCAGCGAGGTGCCGGGGTCGTCGAGGAATTCCGACAGCAGCTCGGGCATGGCGATGTTGGTCTCGTTGCCCGTCGAGACGACGTGGCGGAAGCCGATGCCCTGGGCCTCCGCGAGGTTGACGACGGCGTAGCCGAAACCGCCCGACTGGAAGGCGCACGAGACGGAGCCCTGCGTCAGCTCCGGCTCGTTGGCGATGGAGCCGAACACGCACCACATGCGCGACGGCGTGGAGAGGGCGCCCTGGCAATTCGGACCGATGGCGCGAACGCCGGTTTCGAGGCACACGCGCTGCAATTCGTCTTCGAGCTTGCGGCCTTCAGGGCCACCCTCGCGGAAGCCGGCGGTGAGGATGATGGCAAAGGGGATCTTGGCAGCGCCGCAGTCGCGGATAGCGGCGGGGACGCTCGCGGCGGGAACCGCGACCACCGCCAGATCGACGGGTTGCCCGATTGCGGCAGCGGTCGGGTAGCACGTCTGCCCGTGCAGTTCCTGATAGCGGGGATTGACGAGGTAGACGGGGCCCTTGAAGCCCGAATTCTTGTTGGCCTGTATCGGCTGGCCGGAGATGCGCGTGAGATCCTGCGAAGCGCCGATGACGGCAATGGCGCGCGGAGAGAAAAGGCGCTCGAACGTCGTGGACATGGGGCTCGTTTCCTCGTGAGACGCTTGTCTTCCTGGCAGTCGTTCCCGCGCTTCTTGGTGAGCGTTCGGGCTAATTCGTGCGCCGCGCGCGGCAGGACATGCCTCGCTTGGGTCGCTCCTGCCGTTGCATCCGGCGCGGTGGGGCGCAGGCGCAACGGCAGCCTCGTGTTCAGGGCGGGCGTGGCGCGAATTAGCGCGCCTTGCCCTCGGGTGCGCTCAGCGGCAGCCCCAGCATGACGCGGCGCTTGAGCCATGCGGAGGGGCGATAGCGTGGCTCCTTGTAGAACGCCTGCAGGCGCTCCAGGATGAAGAGCACGCGCTTTGGTCCGATGCGGTCGCCCCACTCGATGGGGCCGAACGGGTAGCCGAGGCCGAGCTTGGCGCCCTTGTCGATGTCGCCGGGCACGCCGACGCCACGCTGGGCGACGTTGCAGCCGACATTGACGATGGCGGCCACCGCGCGCTGGGCGACGAAGCCGGGGCTGTCGTTGATGACGATGACGGACTGGCCGTCGTGTCCCATCAGCCCGTGCGCCATGTCGCGGTATTCCGGCGCCGTCGCCGGTGACACCATGACGGTGCGCGGTCCCTTGAGGCCGAACAGCACATCGACGGCCACGGCGCGGGCGCCGTCGTACTTCAGTTCGGCGACGGCGGTGGTCAGGTCGTAGCCGACGGGCGTGATGACGATAAGCGCGTCCTTGCTGGGCGAGGCGCCCGTCTCGATCTCGACGCCGGTGCCCTTCAGGTAGTCGAGCAGCGGGGCCTGGAGATCCTGGTTGTGGTCGGACGGGCGCACCCACACGGATTTCGGACGGATGGCCGGCGTCGCCTTCTGCAGCGGCTCGACCTTCTTGCCGTCCTTGTAGGTGTACCAGCCCGAGCCGGTCTTCTGGCCATAGAGGCCACCGGAAGCGCGCAAGGCCATCAGCGGGGTCGGCGCGTAAGCGGGCTCGTGGAAGAACTGCTCGTACATGGAGGCCATGGCGGCATTGCCGACATCGATGCCGACCATGTCGCTGAGCGTGAACGGCCCCATGCGGAAGCCCGGCGCGCCGGTCAGGATGCGGTCGATCTCGTCGATGCTGGCGATGCCCTCCTGCAGGATGCGCTGCGTTTCGGGACCCAGGCCGCGGCCGATGTGGTTGACGAGGAAGCCGGGGCTGTCGACGCAGAGCACAGGCTCGCGTGTCATGCGGCGGCCGATGGCCATCAGTGCATCGGAGACCCATTGCGCCGTCTTCAGGCCGGGGATGATCTCCACCAGGCGCATGAGAGGCACAGGGTTGAAGAAGTGCATGCCGCCGCAGCGCTCGGGGTGCCTGGTGCGCGCGGCAATGGCCGTGACGGGCAGCGAAGACGTGTTGGAGGCGAGGATCACCTCGGGCCCGCAGATCGCGTCGAGGCGCTCGAAGAGGTCCTGCTTGATGTCCAGGCGCTCGAACACGGCTTCGACCACCACGTCGGCCTTGGCAACGGCATCGAGGTCGCTGGCGACGGAGATGTTGTCGATGGCGGCCTGGGCGGCGTCCGCCGACATCTGGCCCTTCTCGACGTTGCGCTGCAGCATCTTGGCGACGAAATCCTTCGCCGCCTGGGCGCCGCCGGGCTTCTCGTCGTAGGCGATCACTTTCATGCCGCCGGCAGCGGACACCTGTACGATGCCGCGCCCCATCGTGCCTGTGCCGATCACCGCGACCACGAGGCCGGGTTTATTCGCGTCGAAAGCCATGCGTCTCCTCCAGAGGCCACCGTCGTGGCCGTGTTCGTCATGCGTGACGACAAATTAGGGGGAGCGCGGGGCGCCCGCAACCAATGGGTGGCGCAAGGTGCATTCGCCGCAGGCATTGCATGGCGGCGTATCAGGCAGCCCGTGTCTCGAGCCCGCCCTTGCGCTCGATGAAGGCCGCCACCGCGTCGAGGCCCTCGCCCGTGCGCAGGTTGGTGAAGACGAAGGGGCGCTCGCCACGCATGCGCCGCGCATCGCGGTCCATCACCTGCAGGTCGGCGCCGACATGGGGGGCAAGGTCCGTCTTGTTGATGACGAGCAGGTCGGAGCGGGTGATGCCGGGGCCGCCCTTGCGGGGGATCTTCTCGCCCTGGGCGACGTCGATGACGTAGATCGTGAGATCGGCGAGTTCGGGCGAAAACGTCGCTGCGAGGTTGTCGCCGCCCGATTCCAGGAGAATGAGGTCGAGCTCGGGGAATTTCGCGCGCATCGTGTCGATGGCGGCGAGGTTGATCGAGCAGTCCTCGCGAATGGCGGTGTGCGGGCAGCCGCCGGTCTCCACGCCCATGATGCGTTCGAGCGGAAGGGCCTGCATGCGCATCAGGATCTCCGCGTCCTCCTTCGTGTAGATGTCGTTGGTGATGGCGCAGATGTCGTAGACGTCGCGGAACTTGCGCGACAGGGCGGCGGTGAGCGTGGTCTTGCCGGAGCCGACTGGGCCGCCGATGCCGACGCGGAGAGGGCCATGCGTGCTCATGAGCGAAATAGCCTCGTGTGCTGGGTTTCGTGGAGGAGGGAGGCGAGGTCCGAGCGGAAGGCGGCAGCGCCCAGATCGTCGAGCGTGGCGGATAGGCAGCGGGTCGCTGCCTCGTCGAGCGCCGGCAGCAGCGCGGCGATGACGCGCTGCCCGTCGGTCTGTCCGATGACGGACAGGCGGATCGCGGCGGAGGCCAGATTGGAGACGAAGGCGATGGCGTAGGCGCGCAGCGTGTCGGCGAGTGGGACGAGGTGCCCGGCGGCAGCGGCGCCGAGCGCGACGGGGTAGCCGACCGGCCAGCCCTCGAGCTTCGCGGTTGCCGCGCACGGCCAGGAGGCCTCGATCTGCGCGAGGAAGGAAGCCCTCACTGCGTCGCCTCCAGGCGCTCGGCGGATGGCTGCATGGCGGCGGACGCGACGGCATCGCCAAGGAGGGCATCGTCGCCAATGGTGATGGCGCGCCAGGCGGTGGCCGCGAGGATCAGGTCGTTTCGCAGGCTGCCGTGCGCGACGAGATCGGCTAGCCAGGCTTCGAGCGTGGGGCGGTCCAGCACCCAGCCACGCTCCACCGCCGCCTCGAGACCGTGGCTATAGGCGAAGGCGCCGACCGGGAACGACGGCGACAGCCAGATCTGAAGCAGCGCCTGGGCCGCAAGGGCGGGCTCGCTGCCGGCATGGGGGATGTCGCTTCCGTCGTGCATGAGGCTCCGGTGCGCGGATCAGCGCGCGGCTTTGGGCTTGCGCCTGGTCGCCGGCTTTGCCGCGGGCGCGTGGGGAGGATCGCCGTGGTCGTGATCGTGGCTGTGCGCGTGGTCGTGCGCATGCCCGTGGCCGTGATGGTGGCCCTTGGCGAGCGGCCCCTTGCCGCCGTAGGCGCCGCCTTCCGGCTCGAAGGGGCGGCGCACCTTGTGGACGTGCGCGCCCAGGCCGACCACCATCTCCTCGAGCACGTGATCTGGTTGGATGTAGAGCGCGCCCTTGGCTATTTCGGCGGGCGTATGGCGGTTGCCGATGTGCCAGGCGATGCGGGCCAGCGCCTGCGCATCGTGGGCGTGGATCTCCAGCAGATCCTCCGGTGCTGCGACGACCTTGACGAGGACGCCGTTGGAGAGTTCCAGCGCATCGCCATCGGCGAGATAGGTGGCTTCGGCCAGATCGAGAAGGAATTCGTGGCCCCGGTCGGTGGCAAGGGCGACGCGACGGCGATAGCGCTGCTCGCGCTCCAGCGTGATGCTGTCGATGGTGATGCGGCGGCCGAGCTCGGCGCGGGGGATGACCTTGGTTGCCTGAAGCATGGCGGGGGTGGTCCTAGCTGGTCGCGCCGTCGGGCGCGCTGGCGGGAAGGGCTTGGCGGGCGACGAGCCAGGCACCGGTTGCCGCGAGCACGTGCGTTGCGCTCAAGACGAGAACGATTCCGGCATCGGAGGTCCAGCCCGAAGGTGCAGCACCTGGTGCGGGCGGGCGCGGCGCCTGGACGCCGGCGTAAGCAATCGCCGCGCCCAGGGCCACGGCGCCGCTGATGGGGCCGATCCAGGCGGATTTCCGCTGCGTCACCCCGTAGATCGCGCTGGCGACCGCACCCGCCAGGGCGGCGGATGCCGCCCCGACGAAATGGGCAAAGAACAGCCCGTAAAGAAGGAAAAACGGCAAGACCAGCAACGTTCCACTGCGTGGTTCGCTCGCCAGCCCCAAAGCCGTCATCCCGACTGCGAAGACGACGAGACCGATGAGGGGACCGAGCCCGACGAAGATGAGCATGATCCAGGAGACGCGCGCGAGCCGTCCCTGGATCCTTCGTGTGTGGGGCACGTCCTGCATCGGGACCGGCTCACATCTTGTCGACCTTGGCCGGCTCGATGATCTCGACGACGCGGCTCGCCACGTGGTCGCTCGATGCGGCCCGCCAGGCCTTGATGTGGTCGGACTTGGCGTGTGCGGCGAGGTCCTCGCGGCTCTCCCAACGCTCGACGAAGGTGAGCAGGTCGGGATTGTCCGCGCTCACATTGAGATCGTAGAAGATGCAGCCCTTCTCCTGGCGCGTCGCCGCGATACAGGGCTTGGCGGCCGCCAGCACCTTGTCGCGCGTGCCGGGCTTCAGGTTCATGGTTGCGATGACGTAGATCATGAGGCGTGTCTCCCAAGTGCGAGGCGGCTCGTTGGTCAAAACAGGAAATACCGCTGCGCCATGGGTAGCACTTTCGCCGGCTCGCAGACCAGTAGCTCACCGTCCGCGCGCACCTCGTAGGTTTCCGGATCGATCTGGATGTCGGGCGTGGCGCCGTTGTGGATCATGGACCGCTTGGAGATGCCGCCGCGCACGTTCTCGACCGCCACGAGCTGCTTGGCGAGGCCAAGCCGCTGCGCGAGCCGCCCCTGGATGGCCGTCCTCGAGGTGAAGGTGAACGAGGTGGCCGAGACCGCACGCCCGTAGGCGCCGAACATCGGGCGGTAGTGCACGGGCTGCGGGGTGGGGATCGAGGCATTGGGATCGCCCATCGGGGCGGCCACGATGGTGCCGCCCTTGACGATGCAATCGGGTTTCACGCCGAAGAAGGCCGGGTTCCAAAGCACGAGATCGGCGAGCTTGCCTGCTTCGATCGAGCCGATATGGGCACTGACGCCATGGGCGATGGCGGGGTTGATCGTGTACTTGGCGATATAGCGCCTGGCGCGGAAGTTGTCGTTGCCGTTGCCCTTGTCCTCCGGTAGCGGCCCGCGCTGGACGCGCATCTTGTGCGCCGTCTGCCAGGTGCGGATGATGACCTCGCCGATGCGGCCCATCGCCTGGCTATCGGAGGACATCATGGAGAGCGCGCCGATGTCGTGCAGGATATCCTCGGCTGCGATCGTCTCCTTGCGGATGCGGCTTTCCGCGAAGGCCAGATCCTCGGGGATCGACGGCGACAGGTGATGGCAGACCATCAGCATGTCGAGATGCTCGTCGATGGTGTTCACCGTGAAGGGCCGTGTCGGGTTGGTGGAGGAAGGCAGCACGTTGGGCAGGCCCGCCACCTTCATGATGTCGGGGGCATGGCCGCCGCCGGCGCCCTCGGTGTGGAAGGCGTGGATGGTGCGGCCCTTGAAGGCGGCGACGGTGTCCTCCACGAAGCCCGACTCATTCAGCGTGTCGGTGTGGATCATGACCTGGATGTCGTGATCGTCGGCGACGGAGAGTGCGCAATCGATGGCGGCCGGCGTGGTGCCCCAGTCCTCGTGCAGCTTCAGGGCGCAGGCGCCGGCGCGGACCATCTCCTCGAGGGCTGCGGGCAGCGAGGCGTTGCCCTTGGCCGTGATGCCGAGGTTCATCGGGATCGCGTCGAAGGCGCGCAGCATCATCTCGATGTGGAAGGGCCCCGGCGTGCAGGTGGTGGCGAAGGTGCCGTGCGAGGGGCCCGTGCCGCCGCCGAGCAGCGTCGTCATGCCGGCCATCAGGGCGTCTTCGCACTGCTGGGGGCAGATGAAATGGATGTGGCTGTCGAAGCCGCCGGCCGTGACGATCTTGCCTTCGCCCGCGATGACGTCGGTGCCCGGTCCGATGATGATGTCGACGCCCGGCTGGATGTCGGGATTGCCGGCCTTGCCGATGTGGGCGATGCGGCCGTTCCTGATGCCGATGTCGGCTTTCACGATGCCCCAGTGATCGAGGATCAGGGCGTTGGTGACGACGGTGTCGACGGCGCCGCTGGCGTTCGTCACCTGCGACTGGCCCATGCCGTCGCGGATGACCTTGCCGCCGCCGAACTTGACTTCCTCGCCGTAGGAGGTGAAGTCCTTCTCGACCTCGATGACGAGATCGGTGTCGGCGAGGCGCACCTTGTCGCCGACCGTGGGGCCATACATCTGCGCGTAGGCGTTGCGCGGTATCCTGGTCGCCATCCCTTGGTTCCTCAGTTTTTGGTGTCGGTGGCGCGCGTCGCCTGGGAGCTGGCGACGACCCAGCCCTGGCCCGCGCGAGTGGTGATCACGAGAAGGACTGCGGGGAGTTGCGGGGCAAGGCGCATGCGCTTTCCTTCGCGGGTCAGGCGAGCTTGCCCATGATGTCCTGGCGGAAGCCATAGATCACGCGATCGCCCACGACGGCGACGAGACGCACGTCGCGGGTCTGGCCGGGCTCGAAGCGCACGGCGGTTCCCGCGGGGATGTCGAGGCGCATGCCGCGCGCGGACTCGCGGTCGAAGGTGAGCGCGGGGTTCGTCTCGAAGAAGTGATAGTGGCTTCCCACCTGGACCGGCCGGTCGCCCGTATTGGCGACCGTCAGGGTGATCGCTTCGCGACCGGCATTGAGCTCGATGTCGCCGTCCTTGGTCGTGATCTCGCCGGGGATCATCGTGCGTCCTTTCGGATCGTGGTCGCGCGGCCGCGGGCCTTCGCCTCCACGCGCCGTCCCGTGCGGTAGGCGAGCCAGCCGACGAGGATGGTCAGCGCGAGGAAGGCCAGATGATCGGGCTCGGCGTAATGCTGCACGGCTTCGAGGATTGCCATGTGCCCGTGATCGCCGGGGTGGGCCAGCGCCGGTGTCGCGGCAAGGGCGGATGCAAAGATGGCCGTTGCGTATTTCTGCATGATCACTCCTCAGCGGATGGGATTGTGGACGGTGACGAGCTTGGTGCCGTCGGGAAAGGTGGCTTCCACCTGCACGTCGTGGATCATCTCGGGCACGCCTTCCATGACCTGCTCGCGCGTGATGAGCTTCGCACCGGCGGACATCAGCTCGGAGACGGAGCGGCCGTCGCGGGCGCCTTCGACCACGAAATCCGTGATGAGCGCGATGGCTTCGGGGTGATTGAGCTTCACGCCGCGCTCCAGGCGGCGGCGCGCGACGATGGCCGCCATCGCGACGAGCAGCTTGTCCTTTTCCCTCGGGGTCAGATTCATCGTTCGTCTCGTCCCTGGATGCTTGGCGTTTCGTTCGCTTTCGTCATTCGTTCACCCCTGCCAGACGCGCGGCAGGGGCATGCCCGACAAAACGGCTGCGGCATCGCGCACATCCTGGCGGACGGCGGTGGCCGTGTCGCCGAGAAACCGGACCAGAAGCATGCCGTTCCAGGCGCTGGCGCCACAAAGACCGCGTGCGGGTAAGAGCGTCTCCCGCAAGCCGTGCAGCCGATCTTCGGCATCGGGCGCGACGTAGAGCATGATGGCGGCGGCCCGGGCACCTGCGCCCAATGCCGGCCGCTCCAGCAGCGCCGTGATGTCGCCGTCGAGGCGGGTCGCCTCGGCAAAGATCAGGCGTCCATCGCGACGCACGCGCCAGACGTCGTCGAGGAGGCCGTGACCGAGCCGCTCGCCGCTGGCGATGCGGCCGAACGTGACGGCTTCCACCAGAAGCAGGCGGCTGTCGGCCGCTACGTCGATCTCGAAACGGCGGGCGAGGCGGGCTCCCGAGAACAGGATCGTTTCCTGTGGCAGCCAGTCGAGACGCGCGCGGCTGGCGAGTGCGATGCGGAAATTCAATGCGGCGGGCAGGCCGCTCGACCGGTAGACGCGCTCGGCGGATTGGGTGGCGAAGACCGCGTGCGCCCCCGCGCCGACGGCGACCTCGAAGGCCAAGCTGTCGCCCCCGACGACACCGCCACCGGTGTTGACCTGCACGGCCTCGGCGTGGCGTGCGTGGGTGGTGGGGAAGCGCAGGCGATAGCCGCCGCTCTCGGCGAGATCGGTAAGCCGCGTTGCGCCGTCGCGATGGCCGAAGGCAACCCGCAGCCCACCCGCCGCGCGGATGGAGGCGAGGGCGTCCCGGGCCACATCGGCGCCCGCTTCAGACCTGGAGCCGTCTGCGAACATCGCTTTCCACCATCTCGTCGCGCGTGCCGGACAGAACGACCTGGCCACGATCCATGACGACGAAACGGTCGGCCAGATCGCGGGCGAACTCGAAATACTGCTCGACGAGAACGATCGCCATTTCACCCTGTTCGCGCAAGAAGCGAATGGCCTGGCCGATGTCCTTGATGATCGACGGCTGGATGCCCTCGGTGGGTTCGTCGAGGAGCAGGAGGCGCGGGCGCATGACGAGTGCGCGGGCGATGGCGAGCTGCTGCTGCTGGCCGCCCGACAGATCGCCGCCGCGCCGTCGCAGCATGCTGGCGAGCACGGGAAAGAGCTCGAAGACGACTTCGGGAATGGTGCGTTTGCCGCGCGGCAGCGGCGCAAAGCCCGTCTCCAGGTTTTCCTTGACGCTGAGCAGCGGGAAGATCTCGCGACCCTGGGGCACGGAGGCGATGCCGCGGCGTGCGCGCTCCTCGGGTGCGAGGCCGGCAATGTCGACGCCGTCCCAATTGATATGACCGCCGCTGATGCGGTGGTGGCCGCAGACGGCACGCAGAAGGCTGGTCTTGCCGACGCCGTTGCGGCCGAGGATGCAGGTGACGGCGCCCGGCTCGGCGGTCACGGAGACCTCGCGCAAGGCCTGGGCGGCACCGTAGTGGAGATCGATCGCGTCGACGCTCAGCATGGCTTTCGTCTCCCCGTTTCAGCGGCCCAGATAGACTTCGATGACGCGCTCGTCGGAGGAGACGTCGTCGATGTTGCCTTCGGCGAGGACGCTGCCTTCGTGCAGGCACGTCACCTTGACGCCGAGGGCGCGGATGAAGGTCATGTCGTGCTCGACGACCACGACGGAGTGGTTCTGCGAGATACGCCGCAGCAGGTCGGCCGTCTCTTCCGTCTCGGCGTCGGTCATGCCGGCCACCGGCTCGTCGACCAGCAGGAGCTTGGGATCCTGCGCCAGCAGCATGCCGATCTCGAGCCACTGCTTCTGGCCGTGGCTGAGCGCGCCTGCGGGCTCGTGCTTGCGCCCGATGAGGCGGACCTCATCGAGGATGGCGTCGATGCGCGCTTCCTCGATGCGATTGCGGACGCCGAAGAGGGCGGCGAAGGGGCCGCGCGGGCCGCTCAGGGCGAGGCGGATGTTGTCGGCCAGCGTGTGGCTTTCGAATACGGTCGGGCGCTGGAACTTGCGGCCGATGCCGAGTTCGGCGATCTCGGCCTCGTCGAGGGTGGTCAGGTCGACCTTGCCCTCGAAAAGCACGGTGCCCAGATCCGGCCGCGTCTTGCCGGTGATGACGTCCATCATGGTCGTCTTGCCGGCGCCGTTGGGGCCGATGATGGCGCGCATCTCACCGGGCTCGAGCACGAGGGACAGCTCGTTGAGGGCGCGGAAGCCGTCGAAGGAAACGGAGACGCCGTCGAGGTAGAGCACGGCGCTGGTGACGGGCAGTGTCGCTTCCTGATGCATGGTTCACTCCGCTGCCGATGGGATGGGGGCTTCGCCGTTGCGTGCACCGGCGTGGTGGCGGCGCTTCTCCATGAGATCGGAAAGCGTGCCGACGATGCCCTTGGGCATGACGAGGGTCACGATCACGAACAGGCTGCCGAGTGCGAACAACCAGTAGGGAGCCAGCGCGCCAGTCGTGAAGACGGTCTTGAGGAAGTTGACCGTGAAGGCGCCGACGGCGGCGCCGGCCAGCGTGCCGCGTCCGCCGACCGCCACCCAGATGACGGCTTCGATGGAGTTGGCGGGTGCGAACTCGGACGGATTGATGATGCCGACCTGGGGCACGTAGAGCGCACCGGCGAGACCCGCGATGCAGGCGGAGACGGTGAAGGCGAGCAGCTTGTAATGCTCGACGCGATAGCCGAGGAAGCGGGTGCGTGACTCCGCATCGCGGATGGCGACGAGCACCTTGCCGTAGGTGGAGCGGACCATGCCACGGGCGACGAGGAAGGCGGTGGCCAGGAGCGCCAGCGAGAGCACGCACAGGACGACGCGGGTGCCTTGGGCCTGGATCGGGAAGCCCAGGATGTCCTTGAAGTCGGTCAGGCCGTTGTTGCCGCCAAAGCCCATGTCGTTGCGGAAGAAGGCGAGAAGCAGCGCGTACGTCAGGGCCTGCGTGATGATCGACAGATAGACGCCCGTGACGCGCGAGCGGAACGCCAGCCAGCCGAAGGCGAAGGCGAGCAGGCCCGGCACGGCGACCACCATGAACATGGCGAAGGGGAACGAGGAGAAGCCGTACCAGTACCAGGGCAGCTCCTTCCAGTTCAGGAAGACCATGAAGTCCGGCAGGATGGGATTGGCATAGACGCCGCGCGTGCCGATCTGGCGCATGAGGTACATGCCCATGGCATAGCCGCCGAGGGCGAAAAAGGCCGCGTGGCCCAGCGAGAGGATGCCGCAGTAGCCCCAGACGAGATCGAGCGCGAGGGCGAGCACGGCATAGCAGACGTACTTGCCGAGCAGGGCCACGGCGTAGGTGGGGACGTGGAAGGCCGATGTCGGCGGCACCAGCAGGTTGAGCACCGGCACGAGCACGGCCACCGCCAGGATCACGCCCAGGAACCAGGCGGCGCGATGATCGAGATTTTCGATGAAACGTCGAGTGATCATGCTTCCACCGCCCGGCCCTTGAGGGCGAACAGCCCGCGCGGACGCTTCTGAATGAAAAGGATGAGGAGGACGAGGATCAGGATCTTGGCCAGAACCGCGCCGGCGAAGGGCTCGAGGAACTTGTTGGCGATGCCCAGGAAGAACGCGGAAACGAAGGTGCCCCAGAGATTGCCGACGCCGCCGAAGACCACGACCATGAAGCTGTCGATGATGTAGGACTGGCCGAGGTTGGGCGAGACGTTGTCGATCTGGGAGAGGGCGACACCCGCGATGCCGGCGATGCCCGATCCCAGGCCGAAGGTCATGCTGTCGATGAAGCCGGAACGGATGCCCATGGAGGCGGCCATGCGGCGGTTCTGCGTGACGGCGCGCATCTGCAGGCCCAGCGGCGTCGCCTTCAGGATCGCCAGCAGCGTGGCGAACACGGCGAGCGTGAAGACGATGATCCAGAGGCGACCGTAGGCGATCGACAGGCCGAACAATTCGAAGCTGCCGGACATGTAGCTGGGGTTGCCGACCTCGCGATTGGTGGGGCCGAAGACGGTGCGTACCGCCTGCTGGAGGATGAGGCTCACGCCCCAGGTGGCCAGCAGCGTCTCCAGGGGACGGCCATAGAGGAAGCGGATGATGCCGCGCTCGATGGCGATGCCGACGAGGGCGGCAACGAGGAATGCCAGCGGGATCGCGATCGGCAGCGACCAGCCGAAAAGGCCCGGCGCGTAGGCGCGGAAGCCTTCCTGCACGACGAAGGTGGTGTAGGCGCCGAGCATCACCATCTCGCCGTGGGCCATGTTGATGATGCCCATGACGCCGAACGTGATGGCGAGGCCGATGGCGGCGAGCAGCAGCACCGAGCCTAGCGACAGGCCGTACCAGACGTTCTGGGCGACGGCGAGCGTGCGCTGGCGCTGCTCGATGGTGGCGATGGCGGCCTCGATGGCCTGGCGCGGTTCGGGCACCTTGGCCTTGGCGAGGGAGGAGCGAAGAACGCCGAGCGTCTCGCTGTCGCTCTCCTTGGAGAGCAGGGCGATGGCGTCGAGGTGATCGCGCAAGGGCGCGTCCGGCATGGCCAGCAGTACCGAGGCGCGCGCCTTGCGGAAGGCGGCCGCGACATCGGCGTGGGCTTCCTTGGCGATGGCCGCGTCGAGGGCTGCGAGGGCCTTGGCATCGCGCGACTTGAAGATCGCTTCGGCGGCCTGCAGGCGCTTGGCGGGATCGGGTGCGACAAGGGTCAGCGCGCCCATTGCCGCCTCGATCATGCCGCGCAGGCGATTGTTGATGCGCACGACCTTGAGGCCGGCGGGTGGTGTGGCAACGGTGGCATCGGTGCGGGCGTCTCGAAATGTGCCCGAGGTCTCCTTGATGATGACAGCCTTGCTCGCGGCATCGAATATGAGGCGGCGTTCGGACATCGCTTCCAGGATGCCGGCCGCAGCGGGGGTGCCTGACGATGCGATTTCGCCGATGGCCTTGGCCGTGTCGGAGAAATTGTCGCCAGCCAGTCGGTCGAGTGCGGTCTTCAAGTCGGCGCGGGCTGGAAGAGCCAGCAGTACGAGCGCCAGCAATACCCCAATGGCGTGACGCCAGATCGTCATTGTCTCGTTCCTCTCCCGGCGTGGCAAAGGCGCGTTGCGCGCGCCTTTGCGGTCTTGCAGTCCCAGGGCCGCCCGGGCGACGGCAGGGTCTCGCCTCCCTGGCCGTCGCGGGTCTCAGGCCGGCGTCAGTTGGCCTTGGCGGTGGAGCCGCCGCAGGTGTTCGTCTTGGTGTTGAAGTTGCCGCACTTCTTGCCGACCCAGTCGGACACGAGGTCCTTGGAGCCGTCGAGGTAGTCCGACCAGGCGTCGCCGGGGACGAGGCCGCTCGTCTGCCACACCGTGTCGAACTGGCCATCGGCGCGGATTTCGCCGATCAGCACGGGCTTGGTGATGTGGTGGTTGGGGAGCATCTTGGAAGTGCCGCCCGTCAGGTTGGCGACCTCGATGCCCGGCAGTGCGTCGATGACCTTGTCGGGGTCGGTGGACTTGGCCTTCTCGACGGCCTTGACCCACATGTTGAAGCCGATCACGTGGGCTTCCATTGGGTCGTTGGTGACGCGCTTCGGGTTCTTCGTGAAGGCCTTCCACTTGGAGATGAAGTCGTCGTTGATGGGCGCCTTGACGCTTTGGAAGTAGTTCCAGGCGGCGAGGTGGCCGACGAGGTTCTTGGTGTCGATGCCGGCCAGCTCTTCTTCGCCGACCGAGAAGGCGACGACGGGAATGTCGGTGGCCTTGACGCCCTTGTTGGCGAGCTCCTTGTAGAACGGCACGTTCGCGTCACCATTGATGGTGGAGACGACGGCGGTCTTCTTGCCGGCCGAGCCGAACTTGACAATGTCGGCGACGATCGTCTGCCAGTCGGAGTGTCCGAAGGGCGTGTAGTTGATCATGATGTCCTCCTTCTTCACGCCTTTGGCGAGAAGGTAGGCCTCCAGGATCTTGTTGGTCGTGCGGGGGTAGACGTAGTCGGTGCCGGCCAGCACCCAACGCTTCACCTCGCCGCCGTCCTTCGACATCAGGTAGTCGACGGCGGGGATGGCCTGCTGGTTCGGGGCAGCGCCCGTATAGAAGACGTTGCGCTCGCTCTCCTCGCCCTCGTACTGGACGGGGTAGAAGAGGATGTTGTTCAGCTCCTTGAAGACGGGGAGCACGGATTTGCGCGAAACGCTGGTCCAGCAGCCGAAGGTGGCGGCGACCTTGTGCTTGGTGATCAGTTCGCGGGCCTTCTCGGCAAACAGCGGCCAGTTGGAGGCAGGATCGACGACGACGGCCTCGAGCTTCTTGCCGAGGAGACCGCCCTTCTTGTTCTGCTCTTCGATGAGCATCAGCATGACGTCCTTCAGCGTGGTCTCGCTGATGGCCATGGTGCCCGAGAGCGAATGCAGGACACCGACCTTGATCGTGTCCTGGGCGCTGGCGGACAGTCCGCCGAGCATGAGTGCGGCCGAGAAGGCAGCACTCCCCAAAATCGCGCGCCGCGTTACTGCCATTCCGAATTCCTCCGACGAAGTTGATCGTACGAAGGGTTAAAGGCAAGCGGCGTGCCAGTTCGGGTCGAAAATGTTCAAAAATCGCGCAGTGCCTTGATTCACAAATTAGAAAATTGGGACAACACACGCTGGAACGAGACGAAGCGCTGCTGCCTCGATGAGCGGCACGGCCGTTGTTTGCCGGAAAAACGGCCGGCGGCATGCACAAAAAATCGCCTCGTCTCGCGTTGCGCATGGAAAATGGGCGCTCCCTTGCGGCAGCGCCCGTTCCGGTATTCGCAAATTGTGCAGTGTGCCAGCCAGCCCGGCAGTTTGCCCGCCGGCTTGCAGCGTCCGTGTCCCGCCGCTCAGGTGCGCCCCACGCTCTGGTAGGCGATGCCGTGCCGCTCCATGTCCTCGGGGCGGTAGATGTTGCGCAGATCGACGATGATCGGCGTCTTGAGGAGGCCCTTGACGCGGCGCATGTCGAGAGCGCGGAAGGCGTTCCACTCGGTGACGATGACGAGGGCGTCGGCGCCGTCGATGCATTCATAGGCAGTGGCGCACAATTTCACGTCGGGCAGCAGCGGACGGGCCTGTTCCATGCTCTCGGGGTCGAAGCCGCGGACCGTGGCGCCCGCGTCCTGCAAGGCCGTGATGATCGACAGCGAAGGGGCCTCGCGCATGTCGTCGGTGTTCGGCTTGAAGGCGAGGCCGAGCACGGCGATGGTCTTGTCGCGGACATTGCCACCACAAGCGGCGATGACCTTGCGGGCCATGGCGCGTTTGCGCTGGTCGTTGACCATGGCGACGGTCTCGACGATGCGCAGCGGCGCTTCGTAGTCCTGCGCGGTCTTGATGAGGGCCATGGTGTCCTTGGGGAAGCACGAGCCGCCGTAGCCGGGGCCGGCGTGCAGGAACTTGGTGCCGATGCGATTGTCGAGGCCGATGCCGCGGGCGACTTCCTGCACGTTGGCACCGACGCGCTCGCACAGGTCGGCGATCTCGTTGATGAAGGTGATCTTGGTCGCGAGGAATGCGTTGGCCGCGTACTTGATCAACTCCGACGTGCGGCGGCTGGTGAACAGGATCGGCGGCGTGTTCAGGTAGAGGGGCCGATAGACTTCGGACATGACGAGGCGGGCGCGCTCGTCGTTGCAACCGATGACGATGCGGTCGGGGCGCTTGAAGTCCTCGATGGCCGAGCCCTCGCGCAAGAACTCCGGGTTGGAGGCGACGAGCAGGTCCAGGCTCGGCCGCGTCTTGCGCAGGATGCGCTCGACTTCGTCGCCAGTCCCGACGGGAACGGTGGATTTCGTGGCCACGATCAGCGGGCCGGTGGCGCACTCCGCGATCTCCTTGGCGGCCTGGTAGATGTAGCTCAAGTCGGCGTGGCCGTCGCCGCGGCGCGAGGGCGTGCCGACCGCCAGGAAGACGACCTCGGCGCCGTCGATGCAGCCGGCCAGGTCGGTTGCGAACGACAATCGCTCGGCGGCGACGTTGGTGGCGACGAGGGCCTCGAGGCCGGGCTCGTAGATGGGGATCTGCCCGGCCTTCAATCGCTCGATCTTGCCGGCATCCTTGTCGACGCAGACGACGTCGTGTCCGAAATCGGCAAAGCAGGCGCCGGAGACGAGCCCGACGTAGCCCGAGCCGATGATGACGATGCGCATGATCTAGACCTCGATTGCGAACGGTTTGTCGACCGGCACTTCCTCTTGTCCGAGGGTTTGAAGCGTGCAGGTGTCTGTTTTCGGGCAGTGGCGAAGGAATGTGTGCGAAGGCGCGGGTGGAGGGCGCATCACTTCGGTCGCCAGACATGCAGGGATCGTGCCTCGTAGGCCGCAATGCCCCCGGGATAGCTGACGAGTTCGAGCTGCTGGCCCCAGGGAGACTGGAAATACAACCATTGCAGGCCGCTGCTCGGGCCTTCCGTCATGGTTACCGGCCCGCTCTGGATGGGGCAGCCGTGCGCCTTCACGGCCGCGAGGGCCGCTTCCATGTCGTCGACATAGAACGCGATGTGCCACCCCTGCTGGAACCGGTCGCCGGCAACGGGGGCGCCGGCGGGCGTCTTCAGTTCGATCAGCTCGAGCACCGGACCGTTCGCCACCTGGAGGGTGCGGATGCGATGAATGCGGTTGCGTCCATGGCCGGCCAGATGCGTCGCCATCCAGTCGTCGGGCGATGCGAACGGGCCGATGTCGTAGAGCGTCGTCGCGCCGACGACGGTTGCGAAGAAGTCCGTCGCCGCGTCGAGATCGGGCACGGTCAAGCCGATGTGCTCGATGCCCTTCAGGTTCGGGATGGGTCCGGGTTTGCTCATGTCAGGCCTCTGGCCTCAGGTCGCGATTCGCGCGGAGTTTACAATGTTTGATCTTCGTTCAGCTTCAATTCCGACAAATTCTGCATATACTCCGACCCTGCGTAACGGATGCCATGTGCCCGGGCTCTTAGAGACCCGGCTGGCGCGCGCCGCTCTGCGGTGGCGTGTTCCGCGTCCATTGTGCACCAACCGCGGACCTAGCTCAGTGGTAGAGCGCCGGATTTGGATCCGGAGGTCGAGGGTTCGATTCCCTTTGTCTGCTCCATTACGACTAGCTCAATGGGTAGAGCATCAGATTAGACATCTGAGGGTCGCAGGTTCGACTCCTGCGTCGTAGACCATCTGGCTTGTAACCAGACGCGGTTCACAACCGAGACCGAAGGGAAGCCGATCGTTTCCCCGCCGCAGCCTCCCGCGTCTTCGGGCAAGGGGGGATGAGGCAGCAACCGGGCGCTCTGCGTCCGCGCGGATACCGCCCACATCGGGTGCCGCAAGAGCGGATACCGGCGGGAGGAGCCTTCGGGTGCTCCCGGACGCAATCCGTCTCGCGCGGCGCGGGATATGGGCTCAAGCGTGGCCCCGCACCCCGGCTGTGGGAGACGGTCGGCGACCTGTCGATTGGACGTGTTGGCTTGGAAGAAGACGCTTTGTTTTGGAGATGGATATCATGTCGCTGTTCGACATGTTCAGGATGTTCAAGGTCGTCGTGAAGGACGACGAGCGCGCTTTTCTGACGCGCGACGGGCGGTTCGAGCGGCTGCTCGGGCCTGGTCGGTTTTCGACCTACGATCCGCGTGGCCGCATGAAGGCCGAGTTGGTCAAGGTCGTGCGCGCGGAGTTGCCTGCCGAGCGGGCGCTGCTGCTCGCCAAGACGCATCCCGCGCTCGCGACCGAGAACCTGGAGATCGTGCAGACGTCGGCCAACCAGGTGGCGATCGTCTCGTTCGACGGCGAGCCGAAGTTCCTGGTCGCGCCTTCGACGACGCGGGCCTTCTGGAAGGTTCTGACGCGGGTGGAGACCGATCTCATCGATACGGCGGCCGAAATGCGCGTTGCCAGGCAGCACCTGGACCGGCTCGACCTGGCGCGCTCGACGCTGGTCGTGCACGGCACGGTCGAAGCACACGAGGCGGGCCTGCTGTTCGTGGATGGTCAGTTGCGCGAACGGCTGGCGCCGGGGCGATATGCCTTCTGGAACGTCAACCGCGTCGTGCGGATCGCGAAGGTCGATCTGCGGCCGCAGCCGCTCGAGGTGACCGCGCAGGAGATCCTGACGAAGGACCGCGTGGCGGTGCGGGTGACGCTGACGGCGTTCTACAGGATCGTCGATGCGCAGAAGGCGGCGACGGCTTCCGCCGACGTGCCCAACACGCTCTACCGGCTCGTGCAGTTCGCGATCCGCGAGGCGGTGGCGGGCCGTACGCTCGACGAGATCCTGGCGGCGCGCGACACCATCGACAAGGAGGTGCGCGCGTTCGTGACGGCGCGGGCGGCGGAGCTTGGCGCGGAGGTGGGCGAGATCGGCGTCAAGGACGTGATCCTGCCCGGCGACGTGCGCGATCTCATCAACAAGGTCGTGGAGGCGGAGCGGATGGCGAAGGCCAACCTGATCCGGCGCCAGGAGGAGACGGCGGCCACGCGCTCGCTGCTCAACACGGCGCGGCTGATGGAGGACAATCCGCTGCTCTTGCGTCTGAAGGAGTTGGAGGCGCTGGAGCGGCTGGTCGAGAAGGTCGGCCGTATCGACCTGCATGCCGGCTCGGGCGCGGGAGGTCTCGACGCGCTGTTGACGAAGCTCTACTCGCTGGGCGAGGCGAAGGCCAAGCCGGAGTGAGTGCCTGAGCATCGCGAGCCTGAAAACGATGGAAGGGCGGCTTTCGGGCCGCCCTTTTTTTCGTGGAGCTGCAGCCGGTGTGGGCCGGGCGAGGCCAGGTGTCAGAACGGCTGGTCGCCCAGGATCGTACAGCGGCGCATGACGCGCTTATGGCGGCTGGTGTCGAAGCCGGTGGCGCGGTGCAGCGTGCAGCGGTTGTCCCAGACCATGCATTCGCCGGGCTGCCAGGCATGCGAATAGACCAGATGCGGCGGCGTCGTAAGCGCATTCAACGTCTCGATGAGCGCGCGGCCTTCGACATAGGGCATGCCCTGAACATACTCCGCGTGATCGCCCAGATAGATGGCGCGACGGCCCGTCTCGGGATGAACGCGCACGATGGGGTGCGCGACGGGCGGCACCTTGGCGCGCTGCTCCGCCGTCATGGGCTCGTGGCCGTGACGGCGCGTGCGGGAGAAGTCCAGGTTGTGGACGGCCTTGAGGCCTTCGAGCCGCTGCTTCCATTCCGGTGACAGTGCATCATAGGCGGCATACATGTCCGCGAACTCGGTGTGGCCGCCCGCCTCGGGCACGATCTCGGAGTACATCATCGTGGCGGTGGTGCCGATGTCGCGCCAGGAGCCGTCCGTGTGCCAGTAGAGCGTGCCCTTGTCGGGATGCCGGCCGTTGGGATTGCCGGCCTCGTCCAGGTTGGAAAGGAAGTAAATCTCGGGGTGGCCGCCGTGGTACTGGTTCATCACGTGGACCTGCACCTCGCCGAAGCGGCGCGCGAAGGCCACCTGCGTCGCCTGGGGCAGGTCGACGTTGCGGAAGAGGATCACCTCGTAGTCGAGGAAGGCCTCGTAGACCTTCGGGAACAATTCGTCGGTCACCGCGTCGGCGAGCGAGATGCCGAGGATCTCGACACCGTAGCGCTCATGCAGGGGCTCGACGGTAAAAGGCCAGTCGCGGGCTGGGCGCACGGCGGGCGTCACGTCCTGGGGCATCGTTTCCTCCTGGGGTCGGCCGGGATGCGGCACTGCCACCGTTCGATGCGGCGGTCTGGGACGAGCTTAGCCGTGTGCAGGCGAGGGGTAAACGATCGGCCGAAGTCACTGTCGGCTGAAGGCGCTCAGGGCATGATATCGATTGCGACGGGTGCCAGCCCGGTGCTGCGCATGCCGATTACGCCGGCGGCGGCGAGCGACAGGTCGATGACGCGGCCCGGCTTGAACGGGCCACGGTCGTTGATGCGCACGATCACCGACTTGCCGTTGTTGCGATTGGTGACACGGACACGGGTGCCGAACGGCAGTGTCTTGTGGGCGGCGGTGAGCGCGTACTTGTCGAAGTGCTCGCCGTTCGCGGTTTTCTGCTCCTGCCAATAATAGGAGGCGATGCCGCGCAGGTTATGGGAGCTGGACGGTTGCCCTCGCCGGACCGGGGGCGGTGGGGCAGGGCGCCGGACGGGGATTGCCGCCGTCTTGAGGGCGGTTGCAACCGGGGCTGGCGGCTCCGGCTCGATCTCGACCTTCGTCACCCACGTCTGCGCGCGCTCGTGGCGCAGCGGTTCCATCGCGCAGGCCGACAGCGCCGTGCAGAGCGCGCTTGCGAACAGGATATGGCCGGACTTCAGAATCATGGCGCCGAACTTGCCCCGGCGCGCGGGCGGTAGCACGGCACAATTGTGCGGATTGCCCACCATCAACAGGGATTTCTGGCGGGCGCGTTGCCGCACCCGCCAGGATCGTCACCTGCCGATGACTTCCATGCGGACGTTGGCGAGGCCAGCGCCCTGCATGCCGATCACGCCGGCTGCCGCCTTGGAGAGGTCGATAACGCGGCCGGCGATGTAGGGGCCGCGGTCGTTGATGGTCACTTCCACCGAGCGGCCGTTGCCCAGGTTGGTGACGCGGACGCGGGTGCCGAACGGCAGCGTCTTGTGGGCGGCGGTCAGAGCATTCGGGTTGAACCAGCCGCCGGAAGCCACGCGCTGGGGCTGCCAGTAGTAGGACGCGATGCCGCTGCCGGCGCTGTCGCCACCGCCGGTGTAGGTGCCGCCACGCTTGTTGTAGCCACGCGAGCGGCGGGCCGGGCGGTCTTCGTCGTCATCGTTGCTGCGGCGCGAGCTACGGCTGCGGGTGCTGCCGTCATAGGAATCGTTCGATGCGAACCTGACGTTCCAGTTGTCGCTGAACTCGTCGGCGCGGGCACGGTCGGCCAGCCCGAAGAAGGCGCCGGCGAGGGCCAGCGTGAGCGTGAGGATCATTCTACGCATTGTAACTTCAACTCCGATAACGCGGCATTATCGCGGACCTGCCTCGAACCCGGCTTTCGTGTCTTGAGCGGCCAGGCGCAGTGCCTCTTGCCGGGCACGGCCGTGGCCATAGGAAGGATCGTGTTCGCGGTGGTCGGCCTCTTGATGCCAGAACAACGAGGCGCGCCGCTGATTGAATGGGTGGCGGGGGACCACCCGTTCTGGCGGGGCGTAGAGAGCAGCGCGGCTTCAGGCGGTCAATGGAAAATATGAGCACAACGCATTAATCATATGGTTTGGGCTGATAAAATTGTTTCAATGAATTGCAGCGAAGTGTCGGTCGCGCCGACACTTCCGATTGGCGGGCGTTAGTGCCGGAGCCCACGCCGTGCATTCCGGTTCTGTGTGCTGAATCAAATGGCTAAGAAATGGTTTCCGGCGTCGGTCGGCGCGCGGCGGCCGGTGCAGCGCTGTTTGATGCGCGCCCGACGAGAAAGCCGCCTCGCGTGCTCGCAGCGAGCACACGAGGCGGTTGTGCATGACACTCATGCAGGTTTGGTGCAGCGCAGTGTCGCGAAAACGATGGTCATAGAGCGCCGGGGAAGATGCCGCCGTCGAGCAGCAGGTTCTGGCCGGTGATGAAGCCGGCGTGTGACGAGCACAGGAAGGCTGCGGCGGCGCCGAATTCATCGGGCTGGCCGAAGCGACCGGCCGGCACGTGCGCCTTGCGGGCTTCCATCGCCTTTTCCACGGAGATGCCCTGCTGTTCGGCCATCTTCTTCGTCGAGCCGGTGAGGCGGTCCGTCTCGAAGGGGCCGGGCAGGATGTTGTTGATGGTCACGTTGTGCTTCACCGCACGGCGCGCCATCACGGCAATGGCGCCGGTGAGGCCCGCGCGGGCGCCGTTCGACAGCTCGAGCGAGGCGATGGGCGCCTTCACGGACTGGCTGGTGATGTTGACGATGCGGCCGAACTTGCGGTCCATCATGCCGTAGACGGTGGCTTTGATCAGCGCGATGGGCGTGATCATGTTCCACTCGACGGCCTTGCGCCAATCGTCGAGCGAGAAATCCTTGAAGTCGCCCGGGGGCGGGCCGCCGGCGTTGTTGATGAGAATGTCGGGATTGGGGCACGCCTTGAGGATCATGGCGCGGCCTTCCTCGGTCGTCACGTCGCAGGCGATCGGCGTGACCTTGACGCCGGTGGCCTTGGCGATCTGATCGGCGGTCGCCTCGATGTCGGCTTTCGTGCGCGCGGAGATGACGACGTCCACGCCTTCCCTGGCGAGCTGCATGGCGCAGGCCTTGCCGAGGCCCTTCGACGCCGCGCAGACGATGGCCGTGCGGCCCTTGATGCCCAGATCCATTGATGCTCCTCCTCGAGCTTGTGCAAGACTGTGGCGAGATGACCCGTCGCGGCGGCTTCGGTCAAGCGGAAGGTGGCATGGGGTCGTTCGGGCGCGACCGAGGATGCGCCGCCCGGTACAAATCAAGCCGAACGCGATATGAATTGCACGCGGTGCGACGCGCGACTGTCGCGAGGCTGGTGTAGCGCATCAGACGTTTGGTACCCGCGCGCGGCTTGGCTCGTGACCAAACGTCTGGTGCAAAAACTTCACTAGAATCATATGGTTACTAGTGCTCCTTCTGGCTCCGACACTTGGTCCAGAGTATGACGCACGGGGAGCCAAGTGTCGGAGCCGGAACACTGGGGGCCAGGGCGACATGAACGACGGTGCAGTGAGGGACAGTGCGGCGGCGCCCGGTTTCAGCGAGGCTGTCCGCACCTGGGCGAAGATCGGGCTCTTGTCGTTCGGTGGTCCGGCCGGCCAGATCGCGCTGATGCACAAGGTGCTGGTGGACGAGAAGCGCTGGCTCGGCGAGCGCGATTTTCTCAATGCCCTCAACTTCTGCATGCTGCTGCCGGGACCCGAGGCGATGCAGCTTGCGACCTATGCCGGTTGGCGCCTGCACGGCGTGAAAGGCGGGCTGGTGGCCGGCCTGTTTTTCGTCCTGCCGGGCGCGGTGATGATGTTCGTACTTTCGTCGCTCTATGCCGCTTTCGGTAAGCTGCCACTGGCCGAAGCGCTGCTGCTGGGCGTCAAGGCCGCCGTGCTCGCGGTTGTCGTGGAGGCCTTGCTGCGGATTGCCAAGCGCGCATTGAAGGGCGGGGGCGATTGGCTGCTCGCGGGCGGCGCCTTCGTCGCCATCTACCTGCTGGCCGTGCCATTTCCCATGATCGTGCTGTGCGCCGCGCTCATCGGTTTCTGGATGGCGAAGGGGGACACCGATCGAACTCCCATTGCGCCGGGGACGCCGGTGTCGTTGGGCGATACGGCGCGGACGGCGGCGATCTGGCTCGCCATCTGGTTCGTGCCGCTGGCGGGCATTGCCTGGGTCCATGGGCGTGAGCATGTTCTCACGAAGATCGGCCTGTTCTTTTCCAAACTCGCGGTGGTGACGTTCGGCGGCGCCTATGCCGTCCTCGCCTACATGCGCGAGGCGGTGCCGCGCGATTTCGGCTGGCTGAGCAACGTGGAGATGGTGGATGCGCTGGGGCTTGCCGAAACCACGCCAGGGCCGCTCATCCTGGTAACGCAGTTCGTGGGCGCGCTGGGGGCCATGCGCCAGGGCGGGGGGGCACCCTATGCCATGGGTGCTTTGGGGGCGCTCGTCACGACGTGGGCGACGTTCGCGCCGTGCTTCCTGTGGATCTTCGTCGGCGCACCCTACATCGAGCGGCTCAATGCGGATGCGCGGTTGCGCGGGGCGCTGGCAGCGGTGACGGCGGCCGTCGTCGGCGTGATCCTCAACCTGACGGTGACGTTCGCGATCGACGTGATCGCGCCGGGCAGCCAGGTGAGATGGGCCGGGCCGTTGCGGCTCTATCTGCCGGATGGGGGCAGCTTCGTCTGGCCGGCCGTCGCTTTGACGGTCCTGGCCCTCGTGCTGACGCTGCGCTTGCACCGCAATATCCTGGTGACGCTCGGCATCTGCGGGGCGACCGCACTCGGCCTGCGTGCGGTGGGCGTCTTCTGAGCGGGGCCGGCGGGTTCCGCCTCAGAACCAGCCCTTCTTGCGGAAGTAGATGAAGGGCAGCGCCGCCGACAGCACCATGAGGCACAGGGCCAGCGGGTAGCCGTAGGGCCAGCCGAGTTCGGGCATATGCTTGAAGTTCATGCCGTAGATGGAGGCGATCAGGGTCGGCGGCATGAGGGCCACCGAGGCCACCGAGAAGATCTTGATGATCGCGTTCTGCTCGATGTTGATCATGCCGAGCGTGGCATCGAGCAGGAACGTAATGCGCTCCGACAGGAAGCGGAGATGGTCGATGAGGGAATTCACGTCGCGCTGGGCGCTCTTCACGCGCTTCAACAGTGCCTGATCCGCGCTCTGCTCGCGCAGGATGGTGGCGAGGTAGGCGAGCAGCCGGTCCAGGGAGAAGCAGCTTTCCTGCGAGCGCGAGACGATGTCACCTTCCTTGCCGGCGGCGCGCAATAGCGCATCGAGACGCCTGCCGCGCGTCTGCTGGCCGCCCTTGATGTCGAAGACGGCGTGGGCCGTGCGTTCGACCTCGTCCTGCAGGCGCTCGATCAGATCGGCCATGCGATGGATGAGCGTTTCCACGAGACCGACCATGACGGCGGGCGCACTGTTGCAGGCGACTTCCCGTTTCTCGATGCGGGAAAGGAAAATCGGGAAGGCCTTGGGCTCGCAGTAACGCACCGTGATCAGGCGGCCGGGCGCGAGAATGAAGGTGAGCGTCGATGTCGACGGGGATAGCGTGTCGGTGTTGTAGACGATGAAGGCGGTCATGTAGTGGGCGCCGTTCTCCTGGTAGAGACGACTGGAGGCTTCGATCTCGCGTGCCTCGGCGCGGGTGGGGATGCTGATGCCCAGCAGCTTCTCGACGCGGGCGTCCTCCTCCGGCGTGGGGCTCGACAGATCGATCCAGACAGGACCGGCCCAGTTGGCCGCGTCGTCGCCGGTGCGCCTCAGGCCGCCGTCGCGCGCCTCGTAGATCGTGATCATGGCGCGTCGAACCTCCCTGTCTGGCGTGGCGGTCTTTGGTTGGCCTCAAGTCCGTTCGGGGCGTGCGCCCGGCCGGCGAAACGGCGTCAGGTGTAACTGCCGGGCCCGCGTCCGCCGGCAGGCGGGCGCGTTCCAGGTGCCGGCAACGGCAGATCCCATCGAGCCAGTACCGCGATCAGGCCGACGAGCGCAATCACGAGCAGAGTGCCGAAACCGAACTCGGCTGCGCCTGCCCCCAGAACACGCACGGAAATGCTCGTGATCAGCTCGTAGTTGAATACGGCGAACAAGGACGCGCCGATGGTGGAGAGCTGGGCGAGGCTGAAGAGCCGGCCGTCCACGCGCCGGACGAAGTAGACGATCAGCAGCACGGCCCAGGGCGCGATGACGATGCTGCGCCGGAACGGGACGCCCAGATAATTCCTGCCGAAGAGCACGTCGCCGGTCTGCTGGTAGGCGTAGTCCATGAGCAGCCAGAAGACCATCGCGAAGGCGCCGATGATGACACCGCGCTCGATGTCGTCGATGTTTTCGTCATAGAGTTCGACGATGTGATGCTGCCACCCGATGAGCACGATGCCCATCACGAGCAGGATGAGGATGAAGAACACCTTGAAGCCCGAAATGACTTCTTCCACGCGCGAGGTCAGCGAGCGCGATGCCGGGTTCAGGGCCAGGCCGGCGACGTGCCGGGAGAAGGCCTGCTGCACCTTGCAGCAGGCATCGGCATCCAGCTTGGCGTCTGCGGGGAAACAATAGCGCTTCTCCAGGTCACTGGCGGGGCGCTCGATGAAAAGGTCCGGCCTGCAGCTTCGCGCAAAAGCCGTCAGCGTGGAGCGCTTGTTTCCCTCCGCGCGCAACCGGTCGAGGGTGGGCATCACGGACTGGCGCAGGCACCGCGCGCCGTCTTCGGTGAGGCATTCGTCGACGCGCGCGGGGCGTGCCGTCTTGTCCTGGGCGAGGGCTGCGGGGCTGATCTCCCAGATGCCGCGCCGTTCCTCGGCGGCGAGCCCCATCGCCTGCCAGACGGACGCAGCCACGAGTACGAGGAAGACCGCCAGATAGCCAAGGCCCCCGAAAGCGCGGGCGTGACGCCAGTAGTAGTCCGTGAAGGCGACGGCGGGGATGTAGAACGCGACCAGCGCGAGAATGCCGAAGATCGGGAAGAAGAAGAACAGGTGGCTGTGGGCGAACAGCAGCGCCTGCCAGTCGTGGTTCCAGAACTCGTACACGAGGGTGCCCGTCGACAACAGGAAGGACAAGCCCAGGATCACGAAGATCAGCGCCACGAACGTGTGTGCGTATTTCGACATTCATCCCTCGCCCTTCAGCGCTTTCCCCGGCGCCGATCCCGGTCTGTTCCTAACCCCGCCAATCGACAAAATAATGACCGTTCAGGTGTCCCTACTCCTGGAAGGCCTGTTCGCGTCCGCTCCTGATGGAGGGGACCACGACCGCCACCAGCAGCAGAGCCGAAAGCACCAGCAATCCCGCACTGATCGGCCGCGTGACGAGCACACCGACGTCGCCGTGCGACAGCAGCAGCGCGCGCCGCAAGTTCTCCTCCATCATGGGACCGAGGATATAGCCGAGCAGAAGTGGTGCCGGCTCGCACCCCGTCTTCAGGAAGAAATAGCCGAGCAGCCCGAACAGCGCCGTCAAGCCCACCTCGAAGGCACTGTTGTTCACGCTGTATACGCCGATGCAGCAGAACAGCAGTACCGCAGGAAAGAGCAGACGATACGGCACGGACAGTAGCCGCACCCAGAGCCCGATCAAAGGCAGGTTAATGACGAGCAGCATCAGATTGCCCAACCACATGGAGGCGATGAGGCCCCAGAACAGGTCCGGCTGCTTCGTCATGACCTGGGGGCCGGGCTGGATGCCGTGGATCATCATGGCGCCGATCATCAGCGCCATCACGGGATTGGAGGGGATGCCCAGCGTCAGCAGCGGGATGAACGACGTCTGGGCGCCGGCGTTGTTGGCGGATTCGGGCGCGGCGACGCCTTCGATGGCGCCCTTGCCGAAGCGGCCGGGGTCTCGGGCGATCTTCTTTTCCAGTGTGTAGGCGGCGAACGCAGACAGCACGGCGCCTCCACCGGGCAAGACGCCCAGCACCGAGCCCAGGGCGGTGCCGCGCAGGATGGCGGGCAGCGCGGCGCGCGCGTCCTGGCGCGTGGGAAACAGGCCGCGGATGGGCTGGGCGAGGACATCGCGGTCCTCACCGGCCCTGGACAGATTGAAGACGATCTCGCCCAGCCCGAAAATGCCGAGCGCGATCGGCACGAAGCCGATGCCGTCCGTCAATTCCGGCAGGCCGAGCGTGAAGCGCAGGTGGCCCGTGTTGACGTCGGTGCCGACCAGCCCGAGGAACAGGCCGACCATGATCATCGCCACGGCCTTGACGATGCTGCCCTGGGCAAGGACGACGGCTGCGATGAGGCCGAACACCATCAGGGAAAAGTATTCTGCAGCGCCGAAACTCTGGGCGATCACGGTCAAGGGACCCGAGAACACGGCGATGAGCAGGGTCGAGATGGTGCCGGCAATGAACGAACCGATCGCGGCGATGGCCAGCGCTGCGCCGGCTCGCCCCTGCCGCGCCATCTGGTAGCCGTCGAGACAGGTGACGACGGCGGAGCTTTCGCCGGGCATGTTGACCAGGATGGCGGTGGTCGATCCGCCGTATTGGGCGCCATAGTAGATGCCGGCGAGCATGATCAGCGCAGAGACGGGCGCCAGCGAGAACGTGAACGGCAACAGCATGGCGATGGCGGCGACAGGGCCGATGCCCGGCAGCACGCCGATCAAGGTCCCAAGCAGTGCGCCCGTCAGGCAGAACAAGATGTTCTGAAGGCTGAGCGCGACTTCGAAGCCGTGCGCGAGATTGGCGAGGACCTCCATCTCAGCTCCCGATCAGGGCGCCGAGCGCGCGGACGAGGGGAAGGATGGCCGCCTGTTTCAGCCAGCCCCAGGCGTCGAGCACGAATTGCGAGCGCAGGGTCAGGCCAAGGCCGTCGATGAAAACCACGATCGCGAAGATGGCCAGGAGCGCAGCCAGGACGATGCGCTCGCGATAGGCTGCAAATCCGGCATGGCGTGCGTGGCCGAGAACGGCGAGGATGGACGCTGCCCACCCGACGAGCAGCGGTGCGTCGGCAAGCCCCGTAAGGTGTGCAGCGCCCAATCCCGAGACGACGCCCGGCGTGAGATGCAGCGCGAACATGAGCGCGGCGATGGCGAGGCATGCCTGTTCGAACCGTCGCGGCTGGGGATGCGCGATGCCCGAGACCAGCACCGCTCCCAGGACGGCGCGTTCCATGCCGGTGCCTTCGAGGGTCGCGCCGAACAGGAGAACGCTCGTCAGAACGGCCAGGAGCTGGCCCCAGCCCCAAGTGCCCATGGCCTCGGCCGGTGAGCGCAGGAGGCCCGTCACGGCAATGATCGCGCCCAGCCCGAGCATGAGCAGGCACAGCACGCGGGGCAGGAAACCCGGCCCCATCTGTGCCGTCGTGCCGAAGCCGTAATTGGCACCGAGCACGAGGCCAAGGCTTGCCAGCCCCATGAAAAAGAGGCCCGCCCAGACATCCTTGTCGAGCGACACGATTGGTCCCCTCTCGTCCTTGCCCCCGCGTGGGTGACGCGGCATGCAGATTTCACAGAGCCACTTCCGGCCGAAAACCGCCGTCACAATAAGAGACAGGGGGCTGGCTGACTACTTGGCCGGATGCTGCACGGGCCTCGTCTGTGGCGCAATGATCACGCTTTGGCGGCGCGACGGTCACACCAGAGCACGACGAGGCCGGCGACGAGGCCCCAGAAGGCGGCGCCGATGCCGAATACGGCGATGCCGGAGGCCGATATGGCAAAGGTGACAGCCGCGGGCAGTCGCTCCTTTTCGACATGCAACGCAGAGCCCAAAGCGCCAGCCAGCGGCCCGAGGAGCCCGAGACCTGCAATCGTCTTGACCAGCGCGGCCGGGAAAATGGCGAACAGGGCGACGAGAGAGGCACCAAGGGCGGCCAGTCCGCCATAGACGACCAGATAGGCAATGCCCGTTTTCCAGCGCTGGGCGGGGTCGGGATGGGCATCGGGACCGGTGCAGATGGCAGCCGTGATGGCGGCAAGATTGATGGTGTGGCCGCCCAGCGGGGCGATGGCGAGAGAGGCGAGACCCGTCACCAGCAGTGCGGAGGAGAACGGCGGCTCGTAGCCCGATGCCTTGATGACGGCTGCGCCCGGCAGGTTCTGGGATGCCATCGTCACCAGGAAGAGCGGCAGGCCGAGGCCGAGGAGGACGGCGGGCTCGAACTTCGGCTCGATCCAGGTGAATTTCGACAGCGTGAGCGGTGGCCAGTGCTCGATCTGGCCGAGGGCGGCGGCAAGCAGGGTTCCCGCCACGATGACGAGGAGCATGGCGAGCGAGGGGCTCTTCATGCGCATGACGAAGAACAGGACGACGAGCGGCAGGACGATGGCGGGTGCGGACGGCGCCACGTCGATCATCTGCAACACGAAGCGCAGGAGCACGCCCGACAACATGCCGGCGGCGACCGAAACGGGGATGCGCCGGATGGCGCGGTCGAGCGGGGAAACGAGGGCGGTGGCGACGATGAGGCCGCCTGCGAGCAGGAACGCGCCGGCTGCGGCCTGCATCGATACCGTGCCGGCGGTCGCGGCGATGACGGCGGCGCCGGGCGTCGACCAGGCCGTGATGACGGGGACCTTGTGCCACCAGGACAGGAGGCCGCTGGTCAGGGCCATCGACAGGCACAGCGCCGTCACCCAGGATGTCGTCTCGGCGGGGGTGGCGTGGACCGCATCGGCTGCGGCCAGGACGATGGCGAGCGCCCCGGCGAGCCCGACCAGGGCGGCCACCAAGGCCGACGAGACGACCGACAAGCGCATTGCAAATCCCCCATTCCGTACCCTTGGGGTGGTCGATTATCAGCCGACGCTGGAGCTGTCACTGGGCGGTCTGCCACGAGCCTGCCGCTTTTTCGACATTGATGGCGCGGCGATCGGCGCCGGTTTGGAAACCGCTCGTCGACGCGCTATGCCCTCGCTGACTGGCCGGCCGGCATCTGCTGGTGCCGACGAACGAAATAGATCAAGAATGGTCCGGCAGCCGTCGCCGGACATGTGCCGAAGTCTCTAGAGCTTCAACAAGGATGATCCACGTGACGAAGCTATTCCGCGCCGCAGTCGCCCTGTGGTGTGCCACCGCGCTGCTTCTTGCCTCTCCGGCCGCGGCCGAGGACAAGGTTCTCGCCAAGGTCAATGGCAAGTCGATCACGGAGGCCGACGTTCGGCTGGCGGAGAGCGAGATCGGCAACGATCTGGGCTCGCTGAGCGAGGATCAGCGCAAGCGCGTTCTCGTCGAATACCTGATCGAGAACCAGCTCCTGGCCGAAGCCGGGGAAGTGGCCAAGCTTGGCTCGGGGCCCTCGTTCGACGAACGCCTGCGCTACTGGCAGCGGCGGGCGCTGCGCGATGCCTATTTCGAGCAATCGATCAAGGCCACGGTCTCGGAAGCGGATGCGCGCAAGTTCTATGACGCGCAGGCTGCCGCCTCCAAGCCGCAGGAAGAGGTGCGGGCGCGCCATATCCTCGTGGAGAGCGAGGTGAAGGCCAAGGAGGTTTTCGAGCTCATCGCGCACGGTGCGGAGTTCGAGAAGATGGCGAAAGAGCACTCCAAGGATCCCGGAAGCCGCGAGAACGGCGGTGATCTCGGTTATTTCAGGCGGGGACAGATGGTGCCGGTGTTCGAGGAAGCCGCATTCCGCCTGAAGGCCGGTGAAGTTTCGCAACCCTTCAAGAGCCAGTTCGGCTGGCACATCATGAAGGTGGAGGACAAGCGCCAGAAGGGCCTGCCACCCTTCGATGCGGTCAAGGCGCGGATCATGGCGGCGCTGGTGCATCGCAAGGCGCAGGAAGTGGCGCAGTCGCTGCGGGACAAGGCACAGCTCGAATTCGTCGACCCCCAGCTCAAGGCGCAGGTCGACAAGGAGAACCAGCCGCAGATCGTGCCCATGGCGCCCGGAGAGAAGAAGTAAGTCTGAAGAAGTAAGTCTTCTGTCGCTAACCTTCGGACATGGATCGGCCCCGCGACGGCAAATGCCCGCCGCGGGGCCGCTTGTCATTGGCGGGGCGCGGTTGGCGGATCCGCTTCAGCGCGTATAGCCGCCCAGGCGCGACAGGAAGTCGGCGACGGGGTAGTCCGACCATGCGGCCGTCACGAAGTTGCGGTGCGAGGAACCGCGGCTGACGTCCATGAAATAGACGTTGCTCCGGCGCGCGTGCCTGCCGATGTCGTGGCTGAAGGATATGCCCTTGCGGGCCAGGGTGCGTTGCAGTTCCTCGTTGCGGGCGCGCGTGGAGGACGTGTAGGCGCTGATGAAGATGCGGGTCCGGTCGCCGGTGACCCAATCCGTGAACTTGCCCGTTTCGCCATAGAGCGCATCGAGCAGGACGACGCCACGCAGGCGACGGCCCAGGCCGCCGTATTGCGCGGACCAGGCCGCGGCGACATAGCCGCCGCTGTAGGCGACGATTGCGACCGGCAGGGTCGCGAACGTGCGCTGGGTACGTCGGTCGCCGTGCAGCTTCGACAGTTCGCGTGCGGCCTCGCCCAGCATGCGGGCGAAGGCGCCGGGTTGCCAGAGCTTGCCGATGCTGGAGTCGGCCGCCTTGACGGCGAGCTGCGCTACCAGTACCGCGTTCGTGCCGGCCATCGTGAGCTGTTCGGGCAGGAGTTGGCGGCGATCGACGTCGGCGCTGAGGTTGGCGCCGTGGCCATGGAAGAACACGACCATCAGGCTCGGACGGCGGATATCGAAGCCTTCGGGAATATGCAGGAGCACGCGCCGGTCCGCGAACGTCTCGTCCTGCCAGAGCACACGCCCGCCCCTGCCGCGATGCCCCTTGCGGCCGCCGGAGGAAACATCGAGGAACGGCCGGCCGGTGGCGGGAACCGTGCCGGCATAGGGAAAGGGTGCCGTCTCGAAGGGGACGAGCCGGGTCTTGCCGGCCGCGACGGGACCGCTGCGGGAGTAGACCGCCTGGGGAATTGGCAATTTGTCGAGGAAAATGCGATCGCTGCCGGCGGCCTTGCCTTCGGCCATCACCGGGCCGGGAGGGAGGGTGACGGGCAGCGCCAGCGTCGCGGCGAAGGCCGCGCGTGCACCAATCCGTCCCCATCGGCGTGCGTGGTTGTGCATCTCGTCTCTTGCCCTGGGCCGCGTGCCGGCCACGTTCGGCGGTCCCGAGTAGGCAGCAATCTTGGCATCAGGATGGTTGAAGGCTCGTTAGCGAGCGCATCGCCGCGGAACGGTCGCGCCATTCGACGCGCGGGTGCATGATCGGTGGTGGCGATGTGGTGTTGCACGTTCGCGTCCATGGTAATCCAAATACGAATCGCGATTCAGTAAACGGTCGCGAAGAAATTGTGGCGAAGCGGCGATTCTCATACGTTCACGGCGAAATTCGCAAATCAGCCTGATCGCGAGGCGTGGACATGGGCCGTGGTGCGGGGAGCCTGAGACGATGAACAAGCGTTCCGTCACACTGACGACCGCCACGGCGCTGGCCGTCGCCGATATGATCGGTATCGGCGTGTTCACGAGCCTGGGCTTCCAGGTAATCGGGTTGCCGTCGGGCTTCGCCGTGATGGCGCTGTGGATCGTGGGTGGCCTCGTCGCCATGTGCGGGGCCCTGTCCTACGCCGAATTGGCGACGGCCTTCCCGCGATCGGGGGGCGAATACAACTATCTGTCGCAGATCTACAACCGGGCCGTCGGCTTTCTCGCGGGCTGGGTTTCGTCGACGGTGGGGTTTGCCGCCCCTGTCGCCGTCGCCGCGATTGCATTCGGCAAATACCTGACCGGCGTTTTTCCGGAATTGCCGAATGGCAGCGTCACGCTGGCGGCGATCGCGGTCGTGCTCGTCTGGTCGGTGACGCTGATCCAGCTGCGCGGCATTCACGAGAGCGCGACCTTCCAGAACGCCTCGACCCTGCTGAAGATCGTGCTGATCGTCGCCTTCATCGTCGCCGGGCTGGTGTGGGGCAAGCCGCAGCCGATTTCGTTCGCACCGAGCATGAGCGACATCGGCTACATCGCCTCGGCGCCCTTCGCGATCGGGCTGGTGTTCGTCATGTATTCCTACTCCGGCTGGAACGCGATGACCTATATTGCGGGCGAGCTGCACCAGCCGGAGAAGGTGCTGCCGCGCTCCATCCTGCTCGGCGTGCTGATCGTCACGCTGCTCTATGTCGGTCTCAATTTCATTTTCCTCTACACGACGCCGATGGCCGCGATGGCCGGGAAGATCGACGTCGGCCTGATCGCGGGCCGCCATATCTTCGGTGACAGCGGGGGCCGCGTCGTGGGTGCCCTGATCTGCCTGGGCCTCGTTTCTGCCGTCAGCGCGATGATGTGGATCGGTCCCCGTGTGACGATGGTGATCGGCGAGGATCTGCCGCTGCTGTCCATGTTCGCGCGCCGGGCTGACGATGGCACACCGCGCATCGCCATCGTGTTCCAGGCTGCCATGGCGACGGTGCTGCTGCTTTCGCAGAGCTTCGAGGCGGTCATCGAATTCATCCAGTTCAGCCTGACGTTCTGCTCCTTCCTGGCGGTTCTGGGCGTCGTGATCCTGCGCTGGACGCGGCCCGATCTGCCGCGTCCCTACCGGGTCTGGGCGTTTCCGCTGACGCCACTGATCTTCCTCGGGGTCACGTTCTTCATGATGGTCTATCTGGTGCAGCAGAAGCCCAAGGAATCGCTGGCCGGCATCGTGATGATGCTCGCAGGCCTCGTCGTCTATGCGGTGTCGTCGCGGCACACACCGGCCGGTTCCACGGCCGGCGGATCACAGGAGTAGGATGATGTCATACCTCATTCGGGCGGTCATCCTGCTCATTCTCGGGACGTCGTGCGGGCTGGCCAGCGAGGCGAACACGCGCAGCCGCGAGTTAGATCGATCTGGCCCGGTTCCTGGCGGGGCTTCCGGTCGAGGCATCGTCGCCGCTGCATGGCGTGGAGCGCCGAAGGAAAGCTGGCGCCAGCACAAGCAGCAACTCGACCTGGCATGGTCACAGCTGGAGCGGACGCGGCTACGGCCGGCGCGGGCCTGGGCGAAGGAGAACTTGAAATCGCACAGCCCGACGCTGCTCTACGCCTTCAGCGGTCCGGACTATCTCTATGCCGGTACGTTCTTTCCGAACGCGACAACCTATGTCATGGCGGGCCTGGAGCCGGTGGGCGCCATCCCCAAGGTCGTTGCGCGTAATCGGCATGCGGTGGGCCAGCTGCGGCTGTCGCTGCGCACGATCCTCAACTACAGCTTCTTCCGGACGAAGGACATGCGCCGGGAGTTCGCCTCGAACAACTTCTCGGGCGTCGTGCCGGTGCTGTTCATGTTCATCGCGCGCGCCGGCAAGACGATCCGGAATGCCGAACTGGTCCGGCTCGGCCCCGACGGCACGCTGGTTGCGGCGTCGGACGCCGTCCCTCCCGGCAGTCCGCAAGCCGTTCGCATCACCTTTGCGGGTAGCGACGGGATCGAGCGGTCGCTGATCTACGTGCAGGTCGACGTGTCGAACACGGGCCGGCATCTCGACGCCTTTCTGGCGCTCGCGCGCAAGCAGGGCGAGGTGGACGCTTTCCTCAAGAGCGCGTCCTATCTGATGCACGTCGAGAGCTTTTCCAAGATCAGGGCGCATCTGCTCGCGCAACCGCGCTTGCTGCTGCAGGACGACTCCGGCATTCCGCTGCGCTTCTTTGCGCCGACGGACTTCGAACTGACGCCCCTGGGGCGCTATGCCGGACCGATCAGCCTGTTCGCCGGGCATTGGCAGCGGGATCTGGCAGCCTTGCATGCGCGGGCCAAGCCGAAGCCGCTCACATTCGGCATCGGCTATCGGATCCATCCAGGGGAATCGAGCCTGCTTCTGGCGGTCCGCAAGAAGTAGCGGGGCGTCGAACGCGGGCGAAGGATCAGGTTGCTGCGTGCCTGACAGCAGCGTCGGCTGGAAGACCGGCGCCGAGGTTTGCGGCAGCACACCACCATCCCGGCTCGGCCGCGCGCAACCGTTCGGCGACGGCGCGGGCGTCGGCCAACGTATCGAAGAGGGCGAAGCAGGTCGGACCGCTGCCGGACATGCGCACGAGCCTGGATCGTGGCGCGTGGCGCAGCTTGTCCAAGACGTCGGCGATGGGCGGGCACAGGCGCGTTGCCACGGGCTGCAGGTCGTTGGGTTCGGACGCCAGGAATTCGACCAGGGCAGCAAGGTCGCGAAAGCGGGGCAGCGGGCGGATGTCGGGCGCCTGGGCGAGCGGGGCTGCGCCAAGCGACCCGAAGACTGCGGCCGTGGACAGCGGGACGCGCGGGTTGACGAGGACGATCGCGGCCTTAGGCATTGCATCGAGATGCTGCAGGCGCTCTCCGATGCCGGTCATGCGGCATGGCTGCGAGGCGAGGCAGACGGGCACGTCGGCACCGAGCCTGGTCGCAAGGGCTGCCCAGTCGTGCGCGTGGGCACTGGGGGGATTGAGCCGGCAGAGCAGGCGAAGAAGGGCAGCGGCATCTGCCGAACCGCCACCGAGGCCGGCTGCGACGGGCAGGTTCTTTTGCAGCTCGACCCGGCCGAGGAGCGCGCCGGGTACGACGTTGGCGAAGAGCCGTGCGGCCGCTTCCAGGATGTTGCCGCCGTCGAGGGCCGCTGCAAATGGTCCCGACACCGACAAGGCGAAATCGCCACCGGGCTCGATCGTGACGAGATCGCCGCAGTCCGCGAACGCGACGAGACTATCGAGCTCGTGATAGCCGTCGGCGCGGCGGCCCAGAACGCGCAGTGAAAGATTGACCTTCGCAGGCGCGGGCTCGCTGAGGCGCAGGCCTTCGGGGCTGTCGTTCGTCATCGCGTCGGCCCGGCGGGTCGCCGGCCTACTGGCTGCGGCGGCGCTGCGCATCCTGGCGCGACGCCTCGCGGGACTTGCGGGCCGTGCGCGGACGGTGACGCGACGCCAAGCCGTGTTCCATCTTTGCCTTGATGCGCTCGGCGTCCTCTGGCTCCGGATTGAGCGTCAGCGCCTGATACCACTGGAATCGGGCCTCGTTGCGCCGGCCGGCGCGCCAGTAGGCATCGCCGAGATGGTCGTTGAGGACAGGATCTTCCGGGCGCAACTCGACCGCGCGCTCCAGGTAGCGGACCGCCTCCTTGTAGTTGCCGAGGCGGTAATGTGCCCAGCCGAGACTGTCGACGATATAGCCGTCGTCCGGCTTCAGGTTGACGGCCTTCTCGATGAGGCTGAGGCCCTGACGCAGGTTCTTGTTCTGGTCCACCCAGGAGTAGCCGAGGTAATTCAGGACGTGCGGCTGGTCGGGTGCCATCCGCAACGCCTTCTGCAGGTCGGGCTCGGCCAGCGACCATCGCTTCAGGCGCTCATAGCTGGTGCCGCGCGCATAGAAGTAAGTCCAGTTGCGCTTGTCGGGGCGGGGGCCCAACAGGGAAATGGCCTTGGTGTAATAGTCGGCCGCCTCCTTGTAGCGCTTGCGTGCGCGCATGATGCTGCCGAGTGCGTCGAGCGGCTTGATGTCCTTGGGATCGGAGTGCGCCAGCTTCTCGAGCAGCGCCTTGGCTTCCTCGACGCGATCGACCTGGTTGAGGTTCAGCGCCTTGCGGATTTCGACGGCGCTATGCAGCGGCGAATCCGCGGGGATGCGGTCGTAGGCGGCGATCGCCTCTTCGTGCTTCTTGATCGTCTCGTAATAGTTGGCGAGAGCCGCGAGCGCGAACGAGTGGTCGGGCTGGAGATAGAGTGCCATCTGCAGGTAGATGGCGCCGACGCTGGCCATCGTCGCTTCCTGGGCCAGGGCCTCACCCAGGCCGTACATGACTTCTGCGACACCCTCGATGGGCTTTTCGATCAACAGCGGCGTCTGCTCGTCACTCCTGGCCAACTGCCTGGCCAGGGCCTTGGCGACGGGATGGGCGTTCGAAGGGCTCTTGCGGATGTACTCGTCGAGGATCGACCGCGCGAGCTTCTGGTCGCCGGTGGCCGAGGCGTGGTGGGCGTAGGCCAAGGTCACGCGCAGCGAGCGCGTTTCGCCGTGGAACAGCTTGTCGTAGATCTCGCGCGCCTCGCTGTGACGGCCAGCCGAGTCGAAGATCAGCGCCTTGTGATAGCGCAGGAATACCTGCGTCCACTCGGCGTTGCGCAAGCCGTCGAGAACGGTGCCGGCCGCCTCGACGTCGCCTTGCGCGAGCTTCAGCCAGGCCCGCGCGAGCGTCCCCGTGACCTCGCCGATGAGGCCGATCCCGGCGGTCTTGAAATGCTCGTCGGCCTCCGCGTAGCGGCCCGCCTTCACATCCTCCAGGGCAACCGCCAGCTTGGCCATGCGGTGCGTCGGTCGCGTTTCCAGGAGCTTTCGCGCGAGCCGGATGGCATCTTCCATGCGCCCTTCGGCGGCGTTCATCAGCAACGCCTGCTCGATCAGCGCCTCGTTGCCCGGGTCGCGGTCGAGCGCGCGGCGGTAGAACTCGGAGGCAGAGGCCGTGTCGTGCTTGCCGCGCGCGATGCGGCCGGCCAGATAGCTGCCGAAGAGCGTACCTTCGTCCTTGACGGCTTCCGGCGATCGGGCCCGCGCCGGCGACACCGAGATGCCTGCGCCGGCGACAATAACCGTCGATGCGCCAATGAGAATTAGCATCCGCGAGAGAGCACTTCGCATCAACGTCAGCCTTTCGCGTCGTTCGACGGGCAACTCGTGATTCACTCGAGCGTCAAGGTTAACAAATCGCCGACGAGCTTGGCCAGAATTTGCTTGCCGGGGACGCGATCTGCTTTGGACAACTCAGTGGCACTACGGCCACATTCGGCGGTCGCCCCCGTCACACGACCGGCGTCTGGCCGGCCAGGACCGTGCGATAGACGGGCCGATCGACATTTCCACCCGACAGGATCACGCCGACCTTGCGGCCGGACCATCGGGTCTTCTCGGACAACAGGGCCGCGAGCGAGGCCGCGCCAGCGCCCTCGGCCAGCGTATGGCAATCCTCGTAGTAGATGCGCATGGCTTGGGCAATGTCATCTTCGCTGACGCTGATGATTTCCTCGGCACCGCGCAGGACGATCTCGACGGCGTGCGGATGCGGCTCGCGGACGGCCATGCCATCGGCGAAGGTGCGCGCCGTGTTCGTAGCGACGGGCTTGCCTGCGGCGAATGACAGCGCGTAGGCGGCTGCGTTGTCGGCGACGACACCCACGACCTGCGTCTTCAACCCCAGGAGATCGCGCGCGGCAATCGTGCCGCAGATGCCCGAGCCCATGCCGATGGGCACGAAAACGGCGTCCAGGTCCGGCACGGCCCGGAAGAATTCGAGCGCATAGGTCGACACGCCCTTGACGAGGTCGGCGTGGAACGGGGGGATCATGTGCAGGTTGCGACTCTCGGCGAGACGGGCCGCTTCCGCCTTGGCTTCGTCGAAGTCGGCGCCGTGCTCGATCAGCTCGGCCCCGAAGCCGCGCATTGCGGCGTTCTTTTCCACGGAATTGCCATGGGGCACGAGGATGGTGGCGGGGATGCCGACGGAGGTCGCCGCCCGGGCGATGGATTGGCCGTGGTTGCCGCGCGTCGCCGTGATGACGCCCGCAATGGGGGCGCCGGAACGCTCCAGGGCATCGAGATAGACGATGCCGCCGCGCACTTTGAAGGCGCCGATGGGCGTATGGTTCTCGTGTTTCACCCAGACCTCGGCGCCGAGGCGGGCCCCCAGCAGTGGCCAGGCGTAGGCTGGCGTTGGGGGCATGTGCATGTGGACGAGTTCGGCCGCAGCTTCGAGTTCGGCGAGCGAGAACATGAGATGTGCTCCTTGGCGTCCATTGAACGCGGCGCATGACGCCGGGTTCCTGCCATACCCTTGGTCTCTAGGATATGATGCAGCCCAAGTCGATAGCGGCGCGTCAACCGGCGGCAAGCCAGTTCGCTAATGCGGTGTTCCGAGAAGCTCCGGGACGTGGCAGATAACCGGAAACTGCACATTCGCGTGATTCGACAGGAGACCTGCGATGTCGCCGGACGCCCTCTCCCAGCTTGCAGACCGCATCCTCGCTGCGCGGCGCAGTGGCACGCGCATCTCGCTCCTTCCCGATGGGGCGCCGGCGAGCGTTGCTGCAGCATTCGCCATCCAGGATCGCGTCTTTGCCGGACTGGGCTGCGAGATCGCCGGCTACAAGGTCAACGAGATGCCGGATGGGGAGGTCGTGTTCGCACCGATCCCGAGTAATGGCGTGGTTCCTGCCGGCGGCACCTGGGCCGTCACGGGGCCAGAGCCGGCGGGCATCGAACTCGAAATCGCGTTTCGCATGGCCAGGGATGTTCCTGCCGACGCCTCGCCCTCGGAGGTGATGGCGGCCGTGGACTCGGCCAATGTCGTCTTCGAGTTGTGCCAGAGCCGTCTGGCCGATCCCGATCACCTGCCGCAGGTGGTGAAGCTTGCGGACTGCGTGCTCAATTCCGGAATTGTCGTTGGACGTGCGATTGCCGGCTGGAAGGCGATCGAGCTGAAGGGCGTCGTAGGGCGGCTGATCGTCGACGGGCGGGCGCTGAAGGACGGCAAGAGTGCCGATCCCATCCGCGCCTTGCAGATCCTGCCGCAGGCGCTCGCGCGGCGCGGCCATACGCTGAAGGCGGGGCAGACGGTGATCACCGGCAGCCTCATCGGCATGAACTGGCTCGATGGCGATCACGAGCTGACCGGGGTCATCGACGGGTGCGGCGAAGTCGCGATGCGGGTGGCACGCGCCTAGAGGGGCGATCGTTACGCCACGACGTTCCGACAGCACCGGGAAAGACCCCGGCTCGGCGCGGCCGGGCTCTGGCCCACCCGCTTGGCCGGGGAACCGGAGGGGGCGGTGAGGGAACGGGTGAGCGTGGAGTAGCATCGCGTCGGCAGCGCCAGCGGTGAAATGGGTCCTCGCGACAAGCGCGAGGAAGACAAAGATGGAGGGGGCCGCGGAGCCCGAGGACTTGCCGAGCGGGGATCGGCCGGCGGTGTCGCGCCCACCCGCTTGGCTGGGGACCCGGATGGAGTGGGGGCTTCAGCTGCGGCTCAAGGCCATGTCGTCGCGATGGATCAGCTCCGTGCGGCCCTCGTAGCCCAGGATCCTGGCGATATCGCTGCTCTTGCGGCCAATGATGCGCTCGGCATCCTCGCGCGTGTAGGCGATCAGCCCGCGGCCAAGCTCGCGGCCTTTCGGGCCCCGGATGAGCACGGCATCGCCACGCTCGAAGCTGCCTTCCACGCGCTTGACGCCGGCGGGGAGCAGGCTTTTTCCCTGCGACAAGGCCTTCTCGGCGCCCTCGTCTATCTCGACGAGGCCACGCGGCTCGAGATTGCCAGCGATCCAACGCTTGCGCGCGGCGACGGGATCGGTCGCGGCCAGGAACCAGGTGCACGGGGCGCCTTCCGATAGACCTTTCAGCGGGTGCATCACCTTGCCGGTCGTGATGACCATGTCGCAGCCGGAGCCGATGGCGATCTTGGCCGCCTCGATCTTGGTGACCATGCCGCCCTTCGACAGCTCGCTGCCGGCGTCGCCCGCCATCGCCTCGATCTCGGGGGTGATGGCGGTCACGACGTCGAGGCGTTTGGCAGATGCGTCACGTGCAGGCGGCGCCGTGTAGAGGCCGTCGATATCGGACAGCAGCACGAGGCAGTCGGCGCTCACCATCGAGGCGACGCGGGCGGACAGGCGATCGTTGTCGCCGTAGCGGATCTCGGTCGTCGCGACGGTGTCGTTCTCGTTGACGACGGGGATGATCTTGTGCGCCAGCAGCGTGTCCATGGTGCGTCGCGCATTGAGATAGCGGCGGCGCTCCTCGGTGTCGCCGAGTGTCAGCAGGACCTGGGCGACGGAGGCGCCGCGGGCCCGGAAGATGTCCTGGTAGGCCGACGCCAGGCTGATCTGGCCGACGGCGGCTGCCGCCTGCGACTGCTCTAGCGGCAGGGCCCCGCGCGGCAGACCCATCGCGTGGCGGCCGAGTGCGATGGCGCCCGAGGAGACCAGAACCACCTCCTTGCCGGCTGCCAGCAGGTCGGCGACGTCGTCGGCCAGCGAGTTCAGCCAGGTGGCGCGCAGGCGGCCCGTCGTGCTGTCGACGAGCAAGGCCGAACCGATCTTGATGACGATGCGCTCGGCAGCATTCCATTCAGGGCGAGCCGACGACGGGCTCTTCGACTTGGACGCGCTCATGGCAGGGCTGTGCTCGTTGGTGCGGTTCGTGCGGGGCAGCGGGGGGATCGGGGCAGGGCGGCCGGTCGCATCACGGCTGCCAGGGGCGCGTCGGCTCGCTGGCTTCCACTTCGGCGCGCTCCTTGGCGTCGAGCTGGCGGATCGCGCGCACCATGGCGCGCAACACGTCCTTGACGCCGGCGCCGGAGGCCGACGACAGCACGAGCGGCTTCTTGCGTGCGGCCTTCTGCAAGGCGTCCACCCTCGCCTCGATATCCTCGGGCGTGAGGGCATCGCATTTCGACAGGGCGACGATCTCGCGGCGTCGTGCCAACTCGGGCGAATAGGCCTTGAGCTCTGCGCGGACCGTCTTGTAGGCGGTGGCGACATCCATGCCGACCTCGGTGGCGTCGACGAGGTGCAGCAGAACCTTGCAGCGCTCGACGTGGCCGAGGAAGCGGGTACCCAGGCCTGCGCCTTCGTGGGCGCCTTCGATCAGGCCGGGAATGTCGGCGAGCACGAAGTCGTACTCGTCGACGCGCACGACGCCGAGATTGGGGTGGAGCGTGGTGAAGGGATAGTCGGCGATCTTGGGCCGGGCCTTGCTGACGGCGGCCAGGAACGTGGACTTGCCCGCGTTCGGCAGGCCGACGAGCCCCGCGTCCGCGATCAGCTTGAGGCGTAGCCAGACCGTCATCTCGATGCCGGGCTGGCCGGGATTGGCGTGGCGCGGCGCCTGGTTCGTGGCGCTCTTGAAGTGAGCGTTGCCGAAGCCGCCGTTGCCGCCCTTGGCGAGGAGCACGCGCTCGCCGGGGGCCATCAGGACGGCGAGCAGGGTTTCCTGGTCTTCTGCCAGAACCTCGGTTCCCGGCGGCACCTTGATGATCATGTCGTCGCCGTCCGCGCCCGAGCGGTCGCGGCCCATGCCGGCCTGCCCGTTCTTGGCGAAGAAATGCTGCTGGTAGCGATAGTCGATGAGCGTGTTGAGATTGTCGACACACTCCACCCAGACGCTGCCGCCATGGCCGCCGTTGCCGCCGTTGGGGCCGCCGAACTCGATGAATTTCTCGCGGCGGAACGAGATGCAGCCGTTACCGCCGGCTCCGGAGCGAATGTAGATCTTGGCGAGGTCGAGGAACTTCATCGGGGATCGTCTGGTTGCCCAGCCTTCTCAAAAGAACGTGCCGGCGATGCGGCTCAAGAGCGCGCCCAGGCGCCCGGGTCTTTCGGCTTCGGGCGGCAGGTCGAGGAACATGGCAGCGCGCGCCCGTGTCAGCCAGTAGAGCGCCGCTTCCACGTCGGTCCCGCGCGCGGAACTCCAGATGCGGCCGAATCCGGCCGGTTCGAAGCCGAGCTTCTCGAGGACCCGCTTGGAGGCGGGATTGTCCACGAAGTGCGACGAGGAGAACGTCGGATAGCGGCTCTGCGTGAAGCCGTGCGCGAGCACGGCGCGGGTCGCCTCCGTTGCGTAGCCCTGGCCCCAGTATTCATGGCCGAGCCAGAAGCCCAGCTCGGCCACGCCGGAGGGGCGCAGAAAATAACCGGCACCGCCGATCAGGGTTCCATGGCGCAGGATGGCGAAACGATGCTCGTCCTCCGCCGGCTCCAGCCAGCGCAGGGCCTGGTCGAAGCCCAAGGGGTGAGGGATGTCGCTCGTCATGCGCGCAACGTCCCAGTCGCCGGCCAAGCGCTGGAAAGCCTCCGCGTCCTCGGGCGAGAACGGCCGAAGCTCCAAACGCTCGGTTGTCAGCACCTCGCTCATCGGCTCACGCTTTCGCTCTTCCGCCGGCCGGCTTCTTCTTGGCCATCCAGGGCCGATCGTAGTCGCCCGCCATGATCGAACCCTTCGGCTCGATCAACCCGATCACGTCCGCTAGGCCGAATCGCTCGATCTGGCTGCGCACCTGCTCAGCGTTCTTATAGGCGATCGGGCTCTCCGAAACATCCGGTCGATCGTAGAAAAAGCGCACATCGAGGCCTTCCGTCTGCCGATCGACGACGGCGCGGGCCCGGCTCGCCAGTTCCTCCGGCACGAGGCCGGTGAGACCCAGCTCGCGCAGGAGTGCCGAGCGGCTCTTGTTGCGGCCGGCGCCGTGCGGCGAGAACGAGGCATACGCTTCCCGGTCCGCGCCCAGCGTCAGCAGCACGGGGGCTGCCATGTTGAGCGGGATCAGGCCGAGCAGCGGGTTGCCGTCGGCATCCTTCCAGGCGGGGGTCGCGCCCTTGCCGTGGTAATAGCGGTCGCCACGCTTCCAAACGAAGTTGTGCTCGTTGCCGAAGGCGGCGAGCGGTGCAATGCCCAGCCGCGCGAGCGTGCGCTCGTGCACGAGCTGATGGTTGCGCTTCGTCCAGCGCGCGACGTAGGAGAGGGCCTCCCAGTAGGCGGCGCCTGCCTCGCTGTCCGGGTCGATCCAGGCCTGATGCGGCGGTGTGTCGGGCGAGACCGCCTGGGTATGGCGCATCGCCTCGCTCAAGCCGCGCTTGTAGACCTGGGCGCCCAGTTCCCGGCTGCCATGGTGCGTCACGAGCACGTCGACGGCATCGGTGCCGGCGAGTGCCGCACTCAGCGCGGGCTGGCCGTTTTCGGACAGCTTCGTGCGCAGCGCATCGGTGACTGTCAGCCGGCCGAGGAAGGTGAAGCGGTTGCCGTCCCCCTGGTCGCACAGCTGCGCCTTGGCGCGACTCGCGAGGCCCGAGAGAAAGGGATTGCGGGTCTCCTCGATCTCGTCGGTGATCGGGTCGGGCACCTGGTCGTGGGGTGCGCGCCCGCCGGGGCCGAACCGCGTCACGGCCTGCACGGCGTCCATGACGTCGGACGTGCGCTGCCCGGTGGGTAGGATCGTCGCGTACATGGAGCAGCAGATGTCGGCCGAATGGAACGCGGGATGGATGGCGCGGCTGACCACGGCGCCGCCCACGGGGATCGTGCCGAGCGCGGAGCCTGCCGGACATGCGTCGGGCATGACCGCGCCATGCTCGATCACGGGGCAGCGCATCAGTTCGCTCATGTGGGCGCGGACGGCGGCGATGTTGGCCTCGTCCTCGGGCGTTTCGGCCGCGATGGCCTCGGCGAAGGTGCCGGATGCGCGGCGGCGCAGGACAGCGGGGGCGGCAGGCTGCATGGCAAGAACGGCCACGCGGATGTCGTCGAGGGGCGTGTCCAGCGACGCAAGGCGCCGGGCCTCGGCGAGCGCGGCCTTGAAAAGCGGTCCGGGCTTGATCCCCCACGACAGGAGGAGGTGTCCACCAATCTTGGTCATGTCACGTCTTGTCCGGCAGGTGCCTAGTGGCCGCCGGCTCAACCTTTCCCAGTCGAACGTCTGCTCGCACCCCCGTGCCCACGCGCCTTCGACGAGGTCAAACGAACGGGGGGAGACGGTGACCCGTCTCCCCCGGAAGATCGTCAGTCCGGGTCTGGCGCGCGGCCGGACCCGGGTGCACGGTCCGGCTGCTTATTCAGCGGCCTCGAGCTTCTGCGGCTTCACCGAGATATAGGTGCGGCCGTTGCGCTTGGTATTGAATTCCACGTTACCGTCGACGACGGCGAAGATGGTGTGGTCGCGGCCCATGCCGACGCCCGCGCCTGGGTGCCACTTCGTGCCGCGCTGGCGCACGATGATGTTGCCGGAAATGACGCTCTCGCCGCCGAACTTCTTGACGCCGAGGCGCCGGCCTTCGGTATCGCGACCGTTGCGGGACGAGCCGCCTGCTTTTTTGTGTGCCATGGTTCTCTAGACCTCTGGTCGGGGATTGTTCCGGTCGGCTGCCCGTAATCAGGCGCCGACGATCTCCTTGATGCGCACCGTCGTGAGGTGCTGGCGATGGCCGCGCTTGCGGCGCGAATTCTTGCGGCGGCGCTTCTTGAAGCTGATCACCTTGTCGCCGCGGCCCTGCTCCACCACCTCGGCGGTGACCTTGGCGCCTGCGATGTTGGGCGCGCCGACCTTCGCCGTGCCGTCGCCACCGATCATCAGGACTTCCGCGAATTCGACGGCTGCGCCGGCATCGCCTTCGATCTTTTCGACCACCAGCGTGTCGTTGGCCGACACGCGGTACTGCTTTCCGCCCGTCTTGATGACTGCGTACATGATTGTGTTCCTTCGACTTTCCTTCTTGTCCGCGTTCTTTGGCGCCACTGGCTCGCACCAGCGGACTTAGCAGGGAAAGCCTACGCGCGGTTGCGCGTAGCGGGCTCTCGGCCGGGAACAGCGAATTGCGCCCGCCGGCGGATCCGACGCACGTGGGCGGTCTTATCCGTCAGCCGGGCGTCGAAGTCAATCGCAATCAGGCGGCGAGCGTGTCCCTGCCCGGAATTCGGAGCATACCGAACGCCCGACAGCATCCTCCGGCGTCGCGCGGGAGGATGCCATGGGTAGGCGCCACAATCAGCCTTTCGGCTGTGCGGTCGTGCGCAGGTAGGGCTTCAGCGTCTTGAAGCCGGGGAATTTCTCTTTCGCTTCTTCATCGCTGACGGCCGTGGTGATGATGACGTCCTGGCCCTGCTTCCAGTCTGCCGGCGTCGCGACCTTGTGCTTGGCGGTGAGCTGCAAGCTGTCGAGGACGCGCAGCACCTCGTCGAAATTCCGCCCGGTGCTCATCGGATAGGCGATGATGAGCTTGATCAGCTTATCCGGGCCGATGATGAAGACGTTGCGAACGGTCTGATTGTCGGCCGGCGTGCGCTTGGTCGGATCGCCCGATGCGCTCGCGGGCAGCATGCCGTAGAGCTTGGAGACGGACAGGTCGGTGTCGCCGATCATCGGGTAATTCGGTGCGGCGCCCTGCGTCTCCTGGATGTCGATCGCCCACTTGGCGTGGTTCGCGACCGCGTCCACGCTCAGGCCGAGCAGCTTCGTATTGCGCTTGTCGAATTCCGGCTTCAGGTGTGCCATGCGCCCGAGCTCGGTCGTGCAGACGGGAGTGAAGTCTTTCGGGTGAGAGAAAAATACGACCCACGAATCTCCGATGAAGTCGTGAAATCGGATTTTCCCGTCCGTCGTCTCGGCTTCGAAGTCTGGGGCAAGGCTGCCGATTGAGAGGGTCATGGAGGACTCCTGTATCTTGTCGTTAAGGTGGCCCGACAGCACGACAGACGCTGCCGGGAGTCAAGCTCGACGAACCCTGACAAATCTCGAACTGGGCCAGTGCCCGGGCGGCACGATCGCGTCGGCACCACTGGACGTTTCACGGACCGCCTACAACACGATGGTCTGGCCGGCGCTCGCCTTGCGGGCCGCCTCGTAGGCCAGATGTGCGAGGACCAGATCCTCCATGGCGTTGCCCATCGACTTGTAGAGCGTGATGTCGCCGGGGGACGTCCGGCCAGGCTTTGATCCGAGCAGGATTTCCCCGATCTCGGCGCCCGTCGCGGGATCGCGACCGGCCAGTTCCACGCAGCCAACGGGTGCTGGCTGGAACGCCGCCTTGGCTTCGACGGCCACGACGGCGGCCTGATCGATCAGGGCGGCCGGCAACTCGGTTCCCGGCGGTGCGAAACCCACCGAGGTGACGTGCGTGCCCGGCCTCACCCAGTCGGCCTCGATCACCGGCGTTTCGGCCGATGTGGTGAGGCAGACGACATCGGACGACCGCACGGCGGCTTCGAGATCGGTCGCCAGCGTTGCGTTGGGGATGCCGGCGATGGCGGCCTCACCCGCCGCCCGGTTGCGGGCGAACAGTCGGATCTGGGTGAAGGGCCGCGCCAGCGCCAGGAGCCGGGCGTGGTCGCGCGCCTGCACGCCCGCGCCGACGATGGTGGCGATGCCGGCGTCGGGGCGCGCCATCTCCCGCACCGTCAGCACGGCCGCGGCCGCCGTGCGCAGGCCCGTGATCACGGCGCCGTCGAGCACGGCCACGGGAACGCCCGTCTCGGCATCGAACAGGTTGATGAGTGCCTGATGGCTCGGCAACCCATGGGCGGCGTTGTGGTGGAACACGTTGACGGTCTTGAGGCCGATGGGCTTGCCCGGTGCCCAGGCCAGCATGGCGAGCGCGAAGCCCCGGCCGGGCACGTCGACCCTGGGACGCGGGGGGGCATGAACTTCGCCGCGGGTCAACGCCATGAAGCCTTCGGCGAGCGCGGCAATGGCTGCGGCCGGTTCGAGGAGGCGGGCGATCTCGCCGCCGCTCAAGCAGAGGATCGGGGTGGGCGCGTGAGCCATGGCGTGTCCTCAGACGATCTCGTTGACGAGTTGCGTCTCGCCGCGCTGCAGGCGGCCGACGTTCTCGATCAGGAGGTCGATGACGCGGTCCTCGTAGCGCACCGTTTCGCCGGCAGAGTGCGGCGTGACGATCACGTGCGGCATGGTCCAGAGCGGAGAGGCGGCGGGCAGCGGCTCCTCGACGGTCACGTCCAGGGCCGCGCCGGCGATGCGCTTGTCCCGAAGGGCCAAGGTCAAGGCGGCTTCGTCGCAGACCTTGCCGCGCGCGACGTTGACGAGGAACGCCGTCGGCTTCATGGCGGCGAGCGCATCGGCACCGATCAAGCCGGTCGTCTGCGGTGTCAGTGCGGTGGTGAGCACGACGAAATCGGCGCGCGGGACGAGTTTCATGAGATCGGCGTCGGCGTGGATCTCGTCGGCGCTGCCGCCGCCCTTGGCGGGGTCGCGCCGCGTGCCGAGCACGGTCATGCCGAATGCCTTGCAGAAGGATGCGAGCCGCTGGCCGATGCCGCCCATGCCGACGATCAGCACCGTCTTGCCCTCGATCTCGTCCTCGCGGATGCGGCGGTCGCCCTGCATGGGACGCCAGTGCTTGGCGTGCTGGTGATCGCGGAGGAAATGCAACTGGCGGGACAGCGACAACATCAGCGCCAGGGCATGCTCGGCCACCGCATTGGCGTTGACGCCCTGGCCGCTGGACAGGCGGATGCCGTGCGCCTTCAGCACGTCCTTGTCGTACTGGTCGGTGCCCGCGCTGATCGACTGGATGAGCTTCAGGCGCTTGGCCTTGGGCGCCAGCTCGTTCTTCCACATCATGGAGACGGAGAGCACGTCGGCGTCGGCGATCTTGGCCTCCAGCTCGGCGAAGTTGCGGGCGATTTCGAAGCGCATGCCGGATTTGCGCACCGTGAACGGCTCGGCGAACTCGTAGGCGACGTGAGCGAAGAGCACGTTGAGATCGGCGTTGGCGGGCATGCGCGACATGGGGGGCGGCCTCGTTTCTGGTGTTGGGGCCGCTGGGCGGCCCTGGCGGAGGGTTCGGTGGGCAGCATAGACGAGGTGGGGCGGGGCGTGAACGGTGGAATGGATCGGGGCGGTCGCGCGCGGCGCCAATTCCCCTGTCGTCAGGGCGGGGGAATTGTTGCATGGTGCGGCGGCTGGCGGGGCTCGGGCAGAGTGCTGCCGTCAACCCGCCCAAGACACCATGACAAGGCTTCGCCCCATGACCACGCCCGCTGCACCGCGCACGCTTTCCCTCAACGCCAAGGACAACATCATCGTCGCGGTCGACGCCGTTCCGCAGGGCACCGTCGCACGGGGGGTGACGGCGACCGCCCGCATTCCAAAGGGCCACAAGATGGCGTCGGTGCGGATCGCCAAGGGCCAGCCGGTGCTCAAGTTCGGGCAGATCATCGGCTTCGCCAGCGCGGACATCGAGCCGGGCAGCCACATCCACACGCACAACTGCGGCTTCGCGGCCTTCGAGCGCGACTACGCCTTCTCGGAAGGGGCCCGCAACGAGGAGATCCTGCCGGTCGAGGCGCGCGCCACCTTCGAGGGCTTCCGCCGTGCGAACGGTAAATGCGGCACGCGCAACTACATCGGCGTGGTGACGAGCGTGAACTGCTCGGCGACGGTGGCCCGCTTCATCGCGGAGGCGGTCAACCGGTCGGGCATGCTGAAGGATCATCCCGATATCGACGGCGTGATCCCGCTCGTGCACTCGACGGGCTGCGGCATCGACAGCGAGGGCGAGACCTTCGAGGTGTTGAAGCGCACGACGTGGGGCTATGCGACGAACCCGAACATGGCGGGTGTCCTGGTCGTGGGGCTGGGTTGCGAGGGCTTCCAGATCCAGCGCATGAAAGACGCCTACGGGATCGTGGAGAGCGATACGTTCCGCTCGATGACCATCCAGGACATCGGCGGCACGAAGAAGACGGTCGCGGCGGGCGTGGAGGCGGTGCGCGACATGCTGCCGGTCGCCGCCAAGGCGCGGCGCGAGACGCTGCCGGCCTCCGAATTGATGATGGCGCTGCAATGCGGTGGCTCGGACGGTTACTCGGGCATCACGGCCAACGTGGCGCTGGGCGTGGCGGTGGACATCCTCGTCCGGCACGGCGGCACGGCAGTTCTTTCGGAGACGCCGGAGATCTATGGCGCCGAGCACCTGCTGACGCGGCGGGCGCGCTCGCGCGAGGTCGGCGAGAAGCTCGTGGGCATCATCAAGTGGTGGGAGGACTACACCGCGCGTGCCCGCATGAGCATGGACAACAACCCCTCGCCCGGCAACAAGCTCGGCGGGCTCACGACCATCCTGGAGAAGTCGCTGGGGGCGGCGGCCAAGGGCGGCTCGACCACGCTCAACGCGGTCTATCACTACGCGGAGCCGGTGACGGAGAAGGGCTTCGTCTACATGGATACGCCCGGCTACGATCCGGTGGCGGCGACGGGGCAGGTGGCGGGCGGCTGCAACGTGCTGGCCTTCACCACCGGGCGCGGCTCGGCCTATGGCTGCAAGCCGACGCCCTCGTTCAAGCTGGCGACGAACTCCGACATCTACCGCCACATGATCGACGACATGGACATCAACTGCGGCGATATCGTCGACGGGGTGCCGATCGAGCAGAAGGGCCAGGAGATCTTCGACTACATGCTGAAGGTGGCTTCAGGCCACAAGACGAAGTCGGAGGAGCTCGGCTACGGCGATGCCGAATACGTTCCGTGGGTGATCGGCGCGACGATGTGAACGGTCGCATCTCGGGGGGGCGTGCCGCGCGCGACGGTCCCGCTTCCCCCAGTTTTCCGAAGCAATGCCCCATCCTCCCCTCGATTTCCCGGAAGGCGCGCGGAGCGCGGCGATCCGGACCCTTCGCGGTGCGGGCCACGACGGGCGTGGCAGCGCGCAGTCTCGTTGCGGTGCGACGAAGGGCGTGGCAGCGCGGAGTCTCATTGCGGTGCCCGACGGTGCCGGGAAAGACCCCGGCTCGGGCAGCGGCCGGGCTGTCGCCCGCCCGCTTGGCCGGGGAAACGAGGGGGAGGGAAGCGCGGAGTGTCGTTCGAAGCCAGGAGCGGCAGCGCGTCGGCAGCGCCAGCGGTGACATGGGTCCTCGCGACAAGCGCGAGGAAGACAAAGAGGGAGGGGGCACGGAGCCCGGTCTCCTGGAAACGATAGCGGATCAGGTGGTAGCCGGTTCGGCGCGCTTCTTTTTCTTCTGGGCGTATTTCGACGGGGAACGCTCGCCGTGCGGCTGGGCGGGACGTGCGTGATGCGGCGGCGGGGTGCCGCGGGCATCGGGCGGCGGGCGCTGGCGCTTGCGATGCGGCTTCTTGCCGAACGGACGCGGCGGCTTGCCCTCGTGATGCCGCTGCGGACGGAACTCGCGCGGCGGGCGTGCCGCATCAGGGGACCGCTCGCGGACGGCGGGTGAGGGAGCCGGTTCGGCGGTGCCTGCGGCTTCACCCGTCGCCGTGGCAGGCGCGGGCGTGGCGGTCTCGGGTGCGGCGTCGGTCGCGTCGGGCGCTGGGCGATGGGGACGCTCGAACCGCGACGTGGAACGCGGGCCATGAGACGGCCGGTCGGCGCGCGTGATCTGGCCTTCCTTGTCGCTATTGGAGCGCACATGCGCCTCGAACTGCTCGGCGATGGGGGCCGCGATTTGGAAGCGCGAATCCTTGTCGAAGATCTTGATGGCCCCGACTTCCGCCTTGGAGACGCCGCCGGCCTTGCAGATCAGGGGCAACAGCCAACGCGGGTCGGCATTGCGCTCGCGGCCGATGTTGAGGCGGAACCAGACCATGTTCGGGTCGTCCTGACGCGGGGGCGGGCGGCGCGAGGGTCCGGAGGGACGCTCGCTGGAGGGCTCGAACGGGCGGGGGAGGGGCGACCACTCCGAATGGCGCTCGCGTCGCGGCCGCTCGCGGTCATCGCGCGCATGGCGCGGGCGGGGTTCGCGCTTCTCGCGGGGGGGGGGGCCCCGTATCGGGCGTCAGGTCCTCGGGAGCGGGCAGGCGCGCGCGCTGCATGCGGGCGAGTGCCAGCGCGATCTCTTCCGGCGACTTATTCTGCTGCAGGACGCGGGCGAGCGCCGTGTCCTCGTCGGACGGCGTCTCGGTGAAGACGACATCCGCCAGCAGGCGTACCCGGTCGCGGTCGCGGATCTCGTCGGCCGTCGGGGCGGGGCGCCAGTGGACGCGCAGGCGTGCGGCGCCGAGCAGTGCCTCCGTCTTGCGGCGGCGATTGTAGGGTACGATCAGGACGCACAGGCCCTTTCGGCCTGCGCGGCCCGTGCGACCAGAGCGATGCAGCAGCGTCTCGTGGTCGTGCGGCAGCTCGGCATGGATGACCAGGGCGAGGTCGGGCAGGTCGAGGCCGCGCGCCGCCACGTCGGTTGCGACGAGAACGCGGGCGCGTCCGTCGCGCAAAGCCTGCAGGGCATGCATGCGCTCGTTCTGCGTCAACTCGCCGGACAGGGCGACGGCTGCGAAACCGCGCTCGAACAGGCGGGCGTGCATGCGCTTGACGGCCTCGCGCGTGGTGCAGAAGACGATCGCGGCGCGCGCCTCGTGGAAGCGCAACACGTTGACGACGGCATTCTCCACGTCGTGCGGGGCAACCCGCATGGCCTCGTACTCGATATCGGCGTGCTGCTCGTTGCGCTGCGCCGTCTCGATGCGGATGGCGTCCGTCTGATAGCGCGTGGCGAGGGCTTCGATCTCGCGCGGCATGGTGGCAGAAAACAGCAGCGTGCGCCGCTCGGCCGGGGTGGCGTCGAGGATGAATTCCAGGTCCTCGCGGAAGCCGAGATCGAGCATCTCGTCGGCCTCGTCGAGGACGATGCACTTCAGCTTGGCGAGCACCAGGCGGCCGCGCTCGAGGTGGTCGCGCAGACGGCCGGGGGTGCCGACGACGATGTGCGCGCCGATGGAGAGCTGGCGGGCCTCGAAGCGGGCATCCATGCCGCCGACACAGGCGATCACGCGCGCGTCGGCTTCGGCATAGAGCCAATCGAGCTCGCGCTGGACCTGCATGGCGAGTTCGCGCGTGGGGGCGACGATCAGGGCCATGGGCTCCGAGGCGGGGGCGAATTTCTCCTCGGTGCCGAGCAGGCTGTCGGCCATGGCCATGCCGAAGGCGACGGTCTTGCCGGAGCCGGTCTGCGCAGACACGACGAGGTCGCGGCCGGCCGTTTCGGCCTCGAGGATGGCGCGCTGGACGGGGGTCGCCTCGGTGTAGCCACGCGCGGCGAGGGCGCGGGCCAGCGCGGAATGGGTCGGGAAGGTCATTTTTGATACTTTTCCAGAGGGTGCGCCTCGTGGTCCAGCGTTCGGTAAAGCTGCACGAACGGGTCCGAGAAAATCGGCGCGAGCCCTCCCATAGCTTGTTTTGCTGCATTGCGCTACGCGGCGGATAGGACCTTGGCCTGCAAGATCAGGGTAGCCCGACCGTAACGTGGGTGCGGCGGTTGCAACGCGGCAGGCGATGAGGCGCCTGCCGGCCCGGCTTTGTGCCGGGTGTCGGTTCGACGCCCCTCGAACCTCGATATTGCCCGCGGCAGGCCGGGGAACGGTGCCGCGGGGGCTCACGAAAGGTTGAGCAGGCCGATTGGCGATTACGCTTCCCTGAAAACAGAACATCGTTTATTAAACAATCATCAGAAACGAGACATCCTCCGCGGCCTCGGCCGGAACGCACACCGGACTGCCGCGATTAGACCTGGAGCACGATCATGAAGACGCTTTTTGGCACCCTGCTTGCCCTTGGCCTTCTGTCGACCACCGCCAGTGCACAATACTGCCCGCCCGGCTGGGGCTACGGCCAGAGTTCCTACGGGCAATATCGCCCGACCCACGGCACCCTGGAAAAGCGCGTGGTCGAGATGCCGGCCGCCGAGGCACCTGCGACAGACCCGCAGGCAGCGCCCGCGCCGCAGGGCGAGGAGGCACCGCAGGCCCAGGAGCAGGCGCCCGCCCCCGAGACCGCGCCGCCGAAATAAGCTGCCCCATCACCGGGTTGCCGCGCCGTGTTTGCTACATGCCCATGGTTCCGGCGCTGCGACCTGCCCCGATCGTGCCGACCGTCGGCCACTGGAGACCGATGGGGCGCCCCGACGTTACTTGGCAAGGCATGGCCAACTCCGCCCGCAAGGGGTCACTCTTGCGGGCGGCTTTTTCATCCGCCACGGCTTGCGCGAAGCCGGCTGCGAGCGTGCTGGCCGCTGCACCTTGCGGCGCGTTGGCAACGTGGAGGACGACGCGATATGGGAAGGTTGGGCGGGATGCGATAGAAATGCGTCCCGCACGCGGAAGTGCCGTGCTCGAGGATCGGGGCATGTCGTCGAAGACAGAACCGGGTGAAGGTCGCATGTCCGCGGTGGCACGGGTGAGCCGCCGCGAGGTCTTCACACTTTTGGGTCTGGCAACGTGCGTCGGCCTCGCACCGGGTGCGGGTGCGCAATATCTCCCCTCCCGGGTGCGGCTCGACCCGCGCGGTCGACCAGGGTCGCGCGAAGCCCCCAGCGACGATACCGTCGACATTCTGCACGGCGTGCGCGTGCCCGATCCGTTCCGGCCGCTGGAGGACCTGTCGCGCGCCGACGTCAGGGCCTGGATCGCCGCGGAGGACGGTGCGGCGCGGCGTGTCCTGCTGGAAGATCCATTGCACGCCAAGGTGCGATCCTTTCTCGGCGCGTCGCTGCGATATCGCAGGTCGGCAGGGCAGCGCCGGATGGCCGGAGAGCTCGTGTCGCTCGTCAACGACGGTGTACGGGAGCGGGGATGGCTGGAGATCGGTTCCCTTTCGGGTAGCAGCGGGCGGGCGCTGATCGATCCCAACGAGATCACGCCCAAAGGGCATCTGGCACTGGGCAATTATGTTCCCGACACTCGCTCGCAGCGGATCGCCTATTTCACGACGCAGGACGGCGGCGACGAGCAGACGATCCGCATCCGCGACGTGGCGTCGGGGCAGGATCTGGCCGACGTCGTCACGGGCTGCCGGTTCTCCAGCATCGTGTGGCTGCCCGACGGGCAATCGTTCTACTACACGCGGCCGCCGGGACCGGAAGAGGCCATTCTGTCCGACCGGACGAGCCAGCATATCTTTCAGCACGTCCTGGGAACGCCCGCGTCGATCGACCGGCTGGTGTGGCGGGCCGATAGGTACCCGGGCCTTTCGCTGACGCTGCGCTCGATCAACGGCGGGCGGCAGCTTCTCGTCAGCGGGCGCATCGGCACCGACGATGCCCACGGCATTTGGATCGGCCCGATGGAGGAGCCGGCGCGGTTGCGCAACGTCATCCCGATCGGCAGTGCCGCGTTCGCCCCGGTGCATGCGGTCGGCGGCATCCTCTATGCCTTGACGGACCATGATGCGCCGCGCGGGCGGATCGTGCGGGTGATCCTCGCCGATGGCCGTCCGGAGGGCTGGCGGACGATCGTGCCCGAAGGCGAGGGTGTGATCGACGGCGCCGTGATGATCGGCAAGCGGCTCGTCGTGCGCCGCTTCGAGCGGCTCGGGCACAGGCTCGAGATCCACGACGCCGACAGTGGCCGGATCGCCGACGTCGACATTCCCGGCACGGTGCGCATCCGCATCGACCGGACGGAGCGGTCGGCGACCCAGATGCGCATCAACGTCGACGATCGCCGCCAGCCGATGCGACAGATGCGCCTCGACATCGGTTCCGGGGCGGTGTCGCTGATCGGCGCTGCGAAGCCGCCGCACACGCTCGCAGATGCGGTGATCCGTGAGACCGAGGCGGTGTCGGAGGACGGCACGCACATTCCCGTCACCTTGATGTATCTGCCGGGGCTGGCGATGAACGGCGCCAACCGGACGCTGCTCTACGGCTATGGCAGCTACGGCATCAGCCAGCAGCCCGGCTATTCGAGCCTGGCCGCGGCGTGGCTGCGCCTGGGTGGCGTCTACGCGATCGCTGCAGTGCGCGGCGGCGCCGAATTCGGCAGGGCGTGGCACGACGGCGCGCGCAGGGCCACGAAGCGCAATGCCGTTTCGGACTTCGTCGCGGCGGCGGAGCATCTCGTTGCCAGCGGCCTGACGAGCAGCCGGCATCTGGGTTGCTTCGGGGCGAGCAGTGGCGGACGGTTGACGCTGGGCGCGATGCTGCGGCGGCCAGACCTCTTCGGCGCGGTCGCGGCAGGTGTCCCGCTCGTCGACATGTTGCGCTTCCACAAGCACACGTTCGGCGCGGCCTGGAAACCCGAGTACGGCGATCCCGATCGCGCGGAAGATTTCGCGTGGCTGCATGCCTTGTCGCCGCTGCACAACGTCAAGGCGGGCGTGACCTATCCGCCATTGCTGCTGCTGACGGGCGACAACGACCAGCGCGTGGTGCCGTCGCACTCCTACAAGTTCGCGGCAACGCTGCGTCGCCTGGCTCCCGGATCGGACGTGCTGGTGCGCACGCGACACGAGGCAGGGCACGGGCCGGGCAATGCCGCGAGCAAAGTTGTCGACTATCAGGCGGATATCGTGACATTTCTCATGTCGCGACTGGGGGGGCCGGTACGCGAGCTGCCTCAGCTCTGATATCGTGCCGCCGACACGCTCGAGAGGAAACGCGCCGATATGTCGAAACTGCCGGAATACGAGATCTACGCCATCCGCTACGCCAAGCAGGACAAGCGGTCGGAGGGACACATGTTCCACGATGGCGACCATCACAAGATGATCCAGGGCCTGGACTTCTTCACCTACGCGCTCAAGGGCGGCGGCCGGAACTGGATCGTCGATACCGGCATGACGTCGGTGCAGGCCAAGCGCATGGGGCGCGACTACGACTTCCTGTGCCGGCCGAGCGAGGCGCTGGCCAAGATCGGCATCGACGCCAAGGCCGAGCGCGACGTGATCCTGACGCACGCGCATTTCGACCATGTCGGTACGCTGGAGGACTATCCGAACGCGCGCTTCCACATCCAGGACGAGGAGATGATCCACGTCACGGGGCGCGACATGACGCACAAGCCGTTCCGTCTCGCCTACCACCCCGAGGACGTGAAGGCCCTCGTCGATCTCGTCTATGCGGACCGCATGGTGTTCCACAAGGGCGACGTGACGCTGGCGCCGGGGATCGAGTTCATTCTCGTGGGCGGCCATGCGCGGGGGCAGGCGATCCTGCGTGTGCATACGGCGCGCGGCTGGGTGATCCTCGCCTCCGACGCCGTGCACGTCTACGACGAGACCGATCACGAGCGGCCGTTCGCGATCTTCTATGACATGCCGGGGATGCTCGAGGCCTACCGGCGCATGAATACGCTGGCGGGCCATCGCGACCATCTCATTCCCGGCCACGACCATCGCGTGACGAAGGCGTATCCCGCAGCGGGGCCCGGGCTCGAAGGGCAGATCATGCGGCTCGACAAGGCGCCGCGTTGGGAGTGACGGCGCTGGTCTTGCGTGCGCACGCATCCGGGAGCTGAGTCATGCGCTGTCCGTGCCGCAAGAAGAGCGAAACGACGACCTACGACGCCTGCTGCGCGCCCTATCACAGGGGCGCGCGGCCAGCACCGACGGCGGAAGCCCTGATGCGCTCGCGGTATGCGGCGTTCGCGATGGGGAACGCCGACTACCTCATGGCCACGTGGCATCCCTCGACACGTCCCGCGACGCTCGCCCTGACACCTGGGCAGGCGTGGATCGCATTGCGTGTCATCGCCACCCGCACGGACGGCGAGCGGGCGACCGTGCGCTTCAACGCCCGCTCGCGCATCGGCGGGCAGGGGCATGTGCTGGAGGAAACCTCGCGTTTCGTTCGCGAGGACGGCCGCTGGTACTACGTCGACGGCGAAATCGCCTGAGGCTGCGGCCGGCGTCGTGCCGCGCCGCAGCGTGACGGGTTTCACAATTCCTGCAACCATGCCGCCGGATCGAGGGCCAAGCTCGGGAGACGGTCGTCATGCGCGACATGGTTTTGGTGGGATTTCTACAAGCTCAGAACTGCTCCAATTTCGCCGGAAGTTGGCGACATCCCGATTCCCGACTCGATTTCATGAGCCCGGACTTCTACCGCCATATCGCGCGCGTTCTGGAATCCGGCAAGTTCCAGGTGGCCTTCTTCGACGACCGGCTGGGCATGCCGGAGTTCCACGGCGGGCGCTTTGCCGAGGCGGTGGCACACGGCATCCGCTGCGTGAAGATGGATCCCGTCGCCTGCCTGATGCCGATGGCAATGGGAACGGAGCGCATCGGGCTCGGCGCCACGTGCTCGGCCACCTACTATCATCCCTTCCACGTGGCGCGCCTGTTCCAGACGCTGGACCTGATGACCAAGGGCCGGGCGGCGTGGAACGTCGTCACGTCCATGAACGACGTCGAAGCGCAGAACATGGGGCATGCGCACGCGCCGGCCCACGACGGGCGCTACGACCGCGCCGACGAGTTCATGCAGGTGGTGAAAGGGCACTGGGATACGTGGGCCGACGACGCACTGCTGCTGGACCGCGCGACAGGGCGCTTCGCCGATCCCGACAAGGTGCGCCGGATCGATCACCAGGGTACGCATTTCAACTCGCGCGGGCCGTTCACGGTGCCGCGTTCGCCGCAAGGGCATCCCGTCGTCATCCAGGCAGGGCAGAGTGGCCGTGGCCGGCAGTTCGCCGCGCAGTGGGGCGAACTCGTCTTCACCAGCAATCCCAACATCGAGCCGGCGCGCAAGGCCTATGCGGAGATGAAGGCGGCGTGTGCTGCGCAGGGGCGCAATCCCGACCACATGAAGATCGCGACGCTGTGCCATCCCGTCGTTGCGCCGACGCGGGCGGAGGCGGAGGACAAGTTCGCCTTCATCGAGACGCTGCCGCTCGAGGTGGATAGCCTGATGCTGCTGTCGGAGGCGACGAATTTCGACTTCGGCGCAAAGCCGCTGGACGAGCCTTTCACCGAGGAGGAACTGGCGCAGTTCACGGGCACGCAGGCCGGTCGCGATCGCGTGGTCCAGGCGCTGGGTGCACGCCGGCCGACGCCGCGCGACTTCATCACCATCACGCGGCGGGGCAAGCTGCCACCCCCCTGGGTGGGCAGCCCCAAGGAGGTTGCCGACACGTTCGAGGAATGGTTCACCGCGGAGGCCTGCGACGGCTTCGTCGTCGGCGCCGCCTGCGTGCCGGGCAGCTACGAGGATTTCGTGACGCTGGTGGTGCCGGAGCTGCAGCGGCGGGGCATCTTCCAGAAGGAGTACAAGGGCGCGACGCTGCGCGAGAACCTCGGCCTGCCCAGGCCGGTCGTGTCGCGCTGAGAAGGCGCCAGTCCCTCGACGGGGAGCGGGAGGAAACGTGCGATGCAAGAGTTGGCAACCGGCTACAGGCTGATCGAGGGTCCGGTCTGGGATGCAGCCAAAGGGCTCTATTTCAGCGACGTCCTGGAAGGCGGCATCTTCCTGCTCGACCGGCAGGACAAGGTGTCGATCGCGGTGCCCAAGCGGCGCGGCGTCGGCGGCATGGCGCTGCACGCGGACGGCGGGCTCGTCGCGGGTGGGCGCGAGATCGTCCACGTCGGCCTGAGCGATCACACGACGCGGGTGCTGCTCGACACTGCGACGGCGGACGGTGCGACGGGCTTCAACGACCTGACGACGGATGCCCAGGGGCGCGTCTATGTCGGCTCGCTCGCCTTTTCCGTGTTCAAGGGCGAGGCGATGAAGCCCGGCAATCTCTATGTCATCGATCTCGACGCCGGCGTGCGGCGGCTGTCGGACGGCATCATGCTGACCAACGGGCTCGGCTTCTCGCCGGATGGGCGCCGGCTCTATCACAGCGATGCCCGGCGGGAGATGGTGCGCGTCTACGACGTTGCCGCCGACGGATCGGTGGGGCATTGGCGCGCCTTCGCGACACTGGGTGCCGGTGGTGTGCCCGACGGTCTCAAGGTGGCGCGCGACGGCTCGGTGTGGGTGGCGGATGTGCACGGCGGGCGGGTCGTGGTGTTCGCCGAGAACGGCCGGCACATCCGCGATATTCCCGTGCCGCGCCCGATGGTGACCAGCGTCTGCTTCGGCGGCGACGACCTGCGCGATCTCTATATCGTCACAGGGTCGCGCGGCGGGCCGAGCGATGCGTGCGGCACGATCTACCGCACGCGGGTCGACGTGGCGGGCCTGCCGCTGGCGCCAGCGCGGGTGCGTGCCAGAGCCTGAAGGCAGGACGGAAACGTCAATTGCTGCGGGCGGTCTCGATCGAGGTATGCCAGGCCGCACGGCTGGGGCGACTGGTGTGGCTGTGTGCGAGGCGGGACAGGCCTCGCTCGAATTGTCCCCGCAGCGTGCGCATGACGGCCGCGACAGAGCGGGCCGTTGCGCCATGGAAGAAGAGCCGGGGGGCGGCGAGCGCCAGATCGGGGAACATCTCGGCCGCCGTGCGGTCGGGTTGCGCAGCGGCGGCGGCGACGAACCTTGCCGTCGCCTCGCAGCCCAGAACGTGGGCAATATAGAGTTCCGACATCGTGGGGGCGCGGCCCAGATGCGTCTTCAGGATGGCCGAATGTGCCAGTGATTGGGCCGCAGCAACGCGCAGGGCGGCGGTGGGATCGCGCTGCAACGCGCGGATGGCGAGCCGATCCGCGGCGACGGGAATGTAGTATTTGCCGGAGCTGGTCTCGAAGATGCGCTCGGCGAGATGGGCATAGCCGGCGGCCTTGCCGTAATGGTGCAGCGCCTGGAGCCAGGTCGTTTCCGTAAAACCGAGGTCGGCGGTGTGCTCCCAGGAGATCAGCGGGGCGACGGCCAACCGGTCCGTTGAGGTGCCGATCACGGACGAGCCGCTTGCGGCCAGCGAGATGGCAAGTGCAAGTTGGACGGACACGTCAGCTACGGGACTCACGGGACACTCCACGGGCGGTGTGCCGGTCCATTGCCAGTGCGAATGCCTCGGGCGATGCGACCTCTTGGCCAGTGTAGCGGCGGGGAGTTAATCGTCCGTAAACGCACGTTTCGGATTGGAACGGGGCGGCCCGGCGCAGCTCAGGTGGCGATGGCGCAGCGCACGTTGAGGAGCGCTTGCTGGCCGCCGCGCACCGCTGCGATCGCGCGTTGCAGGGCTTTCGGCAGGTCGGCTGGATCCTCGACGCAGATGCCGAGCCCATCAGAGGCCTCGACGACCTTCTCGAAGGCGGGCGAGGGGCTCAGGCTCGATAGCGGCATGTCGTTGACGGCGGCGGCCTCGCCCGTCGGGTAGACGGCGCGCGTGGAGCGGCGCACGGCGTTCCACACCGCGTTGTTGAAGACGATGGTGAGTATGGGCAGCCGCAGGGCGGCGGCGGTCTGGTGGCAGGCGACGGGATTGGCGAACATGTAGGAGCCATCGCCGACGCATGCCACGACGAGGCGATCGGGTGCTGCCAGCTTGGCGCCGAGGGCCGCCGGCATGCCCCAGCCCAGACCACCCGCGATCGGGTGGCCGAAGTAGCTGTCGGGCCGGGTGAAGGTCATCACGGAAGGATCGCAGCCCAGTTCGTTGAAGACGATGGCGTCGTCGCCCTTCAGGGCGTCGAGGCAGTGGCTGACCCAGGGTGCGGTGGCGAGGCCTGCGGGCATGCGGGCTGCTGCAGTGCGGACGCTGGCCGTGCGCTGCGCGATGCGGGCGACGAAGTCGGTCTCCCTGGCAGGCTTCTGCTCGGTGGCCGCCAGCATGGCTGCGATCGTGGCCGCGACACCGGACGTGATCGAGATCTCGGCGGGAAACGAACGCACGGGCGTGCGCGCGAATAGTGGATCGGGGCCGACCTGCACGACGCGGCAACCGGGTGCCAACTCGTGGCGCAGGGGAATCCACGGCACCAGCGAATCCAGCACCAGGATCGCGTCGGCCTCGCCGATCAAGGGCCCCACGTCGAAGCCGGCATGGAGCGGATGCGTCGTCGGCATGGCGAGGCGGGCCGGCCAGAAATGCGTGACCGCGGCTCCCAGGCGCTCGGCCAACGTGCCCAGTCGTGTGAACGAGGCGGGGTCGCCGCGCCCCGCGATGACGAGCGGCCGCCTGGCGGCGAGAAGGATGTCGAGCGCGCGCGTGACGGAGGCCGGATCGGGCAACGGGTCGGCCGGGCGCGCGGTTGCCGGCGCCGGCGCGAGCGCATCGCCGGTCCAGGGCTCGGCCAGGACCTCGCGCGGCAGCGAGAGATAGACGGGGCCCTTGGCGCTGGTCGTGGCCACGGTGAGCGCGCGGTCGACGACCGTCTGGAGTTGTGCGGGGTGGCGCAACTCGTATTCCCATTTGACCAGCTCGCGCAGCATGCCCGCCTGATCGAACATTTCCTGGCCCCAGTGGATGGGCAAGTCGCGGGAGCCGAGAAGGCCCTGCTCGGTCAGCGGCGTGCGGCCGGACGTCACGAGCATGGGTACGTTCTCGCGCGCGGCGTTGACGACGCCCATCAGCGCATTGGCGAGGCCGACGTTGACGTGAACCATCACGGCCTGCGGGCGGCCGGTCATCAGCGTGTAGCCATGTGCCATGGCGACGGCCGTGGTCTCGTGCGCGATCGGCACGGCCTCGGGCATGGGGATGCCGGCCTTGCGGCCGCGCACCAGCCCCTCGATGATCGGCGCGAAATCGGTTCCGGCATTGGCGAACAGCCAGTCGATGCCACGCTGCTTGAGAAGTGCGAGGTAGGCCTCGGCGACGGAGCGGGGCGTGGCGGCGTTCTGGCTCATGGTGGTTCTGCGTTCCCGTGCAATGACAGTACTTCGCCATGATCGGCCGTCGATGCGCTCACGGCAAGGTCTCGATACAGATCCTCGCTCGTGTGGCGGATTGGAAGTCCGCTCCATGTCTGCCGCTGGCGATGCCGCCGTCTTGCCGCAGAGGCTTCGGCTTGTCTCGCCGCGTGTTCCGGTGGACAGTGCCGGCGGAATCACGAGGGGCCTCCGCTGCCCCCAAAACACCAATGGAGTGAGAGCATGGCACAGCGCAATCGCATCGGCCTCGTCGGCGTGGGCAACATGGGAGCCCCGATGGCACGCTGCCTGGCGCGGGCGGAGTTTCCCGTCATGCTGTACGACGCCAATCCCGCGGTGACGGAGCCGTTCAAGGCGGAGACCAATCTTTTCACGGTGGCGCCCGACTTGCCGACACTGGGCGCAGAGTGCCGTACGGTGGTCACGATGCTGCCGGACAGCAAGGTGGTGCGCGCGGCGACGATGGGGGCAGGCGAGCGCAAGGGCTTTGCCGGGACGCTGGCGAAAGGCTCTGTCGTCGTCGACATGAGCTCTTCCTATCCGATCGACACGCAGAAGCTCGGCGAGGAACTGGCCGCGCAGGGTGTCGGGCTCGTCGACGCGCCCGTTTCGGGTGGTGTGCCGCGCGCGGTTTCGGGCACGCTGGCGATCATGGTCGGCGGTGCAGACGAGCATGTGGCAATGGTGGAAGGTGCGCTGAAGGCCATCGGAACGATCTACCGGACGGGCAAGCTCGGATCGGGCCACGCGCTGAAGGCGCTCAACAACTACGTGTCGGCGGCGGGCTTGATCGCGACGTCGGAAGCACTGGTGATCGGCCAGAAGTTCGGGCTCGACGGACAGGTGATGACGAACGTGCTGAATGCGTCGTCGGGCAAGAACAACACGACCGAGAACAAGGTGGAGCGCTACATGCTCAACCACGCATTCAATTCGGGCTTCGCGCTGGCGCTGATGAACAAGGATGTCGGCATGGCGAACAGGCTTGCCGGCGAACTGGGCATCCCCGCGACGGAACTGGGTTTCGTCAGCGAGCTGCTGGAGCGGGTGAACGTCGTGTTGGGCACGGGGGCCGATCATACGGCCGTCTTCGGGTACATCGAGGACGCCGCGAACAAGGCCGATTGACCGTGCGGGCGTGCGGGCCGTCCCTCAGGGCGAGGTCCGCGCGTCCTGCAGCAATCCTTCAGGCGCAGGGTCTGCGTCGCCGGTCGCTGCTCATGTTTTGACGGGGGCATAAGGCGACGTGCTCGAGGACAAGGGGCGCGCTCGCGGTGTGTTCGCGGGGAAGCTCCGTGGGCGTTGCTCGCGTGCGCCACGAGCTGAGAAACCTGCGCTTTTTCAACATGTATGTGGGCTGTGCATCAGGCCCCAAGGCGGGCGACTCTGCTATCCGTTGCCGGTCCGGGCAGACGTTCCCGGCGGCTTGGGGAGCGTTGCGGATTTCATGTCCCTCATCTTGACCGTCATTACCGCGGCCCACGCGCGCGGGACGCATCACTATCTCGCCCTCGATGCCGTGGCGCGGCTGCAAGGCCGGGATGCGGAGGCCTGGCGACGGCTGCTGTTGAAGCACGTCACGGGACTTGTCGAAGGCGCCAAGGCGCCCGACGACCTGTTCAAGGATTTCAAGAACCACGTGCTGCACCCGCGCGACGGGTTCTGGGGCGGTGCGCCGGCCAAGGCGCGCGCGTGGTATGTCGATCTGGTGGAGGCCTGCCGGCGGGAAGACTGGCTGGCCGTAGCCTGGAGCGCGGGGGTGCTCAGCCACTACGTCACCGATCCGATGCAGCCGTTCCACACCGCCCAGTCGGAGGCGGAGAACGCCATCCATCGGGCGGCGGAGTGGAGCATCTCGCGCTCCTATGCCGACCTGAAGGGCTTGCCGGAAGCGGATCTGTCGCAGGCCGTGACGGTGCCCGACGGCGAGGACTGGCTCGAAGGGCTCCTGTGCCAAGCCGCCAGCGACGCCAACGCGCAGTACGAGAAGCTGATCGCGCATTACGACATCAAGCGCGGGGTGGTCGATCCGCCGTCCGGTCTCGACGAGGTGTCGCGCCCGCTCGTCGCCCGTCAGATCGGACGCGCAGTGGCCGTCTATGCAACCGTTCTTGAGAGAGCATTCGCCGAGGCTGGTGTCAGGCCGCCCGACGTGAGCCTGACGCTCGAAGCGGTGGTCGCGGGGCTCAAGGTGCCGTTGAACAAGGTGCTCAAGAAGATCGGAGACAGGCGCGAGCGGGCCGTTGTCGAGGCCATCTACGACGAGTTGATGGCGACGGGCAAAGTCGAAAAGACCTTGCCGGAGGACGACCGTGCCGTGCGTGAGGCCTACCAGCGCGAGATCGTCGCGCCACGCAAGGCGGCAGCGAAGATGGCCAGGGCGCCGATCGGGGCCGCGGTCGGCGAGCGCTCGGTGAGCGAAGAGGCGGAACGCGCGCGCCGCCTCGGCGATCTCGGCGCGGCGCCACCCGTGTCACCGGGGGTGCGCGGGGAGGGCGAGGCGAGCGGCCCTGCACGTGCCTCGTCGTTGCTCGGCGCCCTCGAGCGTGGCGGGGCAGAGGATGCAGCGAAGCGTTTCGACATGCCGTCCACCGATCGGCCGGTTGCGCTTGCCGGGCAGGCACCGCCTGCGGCCGCGGAAACGCGCGGCAAGCGCATCCACCTGACGCTCGATGCACCGGTCGTCGATGCACCCTCGATCGGGCCCCGCATGGCCGAGCGGTTGAAACCGGTGGGCGTCGTGAGCGTGCGCGATCTGGTCGAAGGCGATGCGGATGCGATTGCCGGGCGTCTGGGCCATTCCGCGATCACACGGGACGAGGTGCAGAGCTGGCAGGAGCAGACCCGGCTCGTGCTCTCCATTCCCGAACTGCGGGGAACGCACGCCCAGCTTCTCGTCGGTGCTGGTCTGCGAACCGCGGAAGATGTTGCGGCAATCGCGCCCGATCAGCTTTGTGCGCGGCTACTGGCGTTCGCGGCTTCGCCGCAAGGGCAGCGCATCCTGCGGCAGGGCAATCCGCCCGATGTCGCGCGGATCAAGTCCTGGGTCGTGAACGCGCGAGAGGCGCTGGCCGCCTGAGGCGACGCAGCGCTTTCTCGTTTCGTGGTGTGTCAGCCGGCCTTGCGGCGGGCATCGTGGATTGCCTGCCAGACGCGCGCAGGCGTGGCCGGCATCTCGAAGTGGGTGATGCCGAGCGGCTGCATCGCATCGACGATGGCATTGATGCAGGCGACGAGCGAGCCCACGGTTCCCGCCTCTCCGACGCCTTTGGCGCCCAGGGGATTGACGGCGGTCGGAACGGGGTTGAGGCCCAGGTGAACCGGCGGAATATCGTGCGCGCGGGGCATCTGGTAGTCCATGAACGAGCCGGTCACGAGCTGGCCGCTGTCGTTGTCGTAGACGATCAGCTCGCCGAGCGCCTGGCCGATGCCCATGGCGACGCCACCCTGGATCTGGCCGTGGGCGAGCGTCTCGTTGATGACGTTGCCCAGGTCTTCCACGATGGTGTAGCGGACGATTTCGACGACGCCGGTGTCGGGGTCGATCTCGACCTCGCACATGTGGCAGCCGTTGGGGAAGGTCACGGCCGGGGGATCCCATTCGGCGCTTTCGGCGAGACCTTGCGGTGACTTCTGCTCGGCCAGACGCGCGACGTCGGCGAGCCCGACGGATCGGTTGGTGCCTTTCAGCGGGAAGCGGCCGTCGCGGAACTCGATGTCGTCGACGGGGGCATCCAGGAGTTCGGCGGCGAGCTGGCGTGCGGTGTCGACGACCTTGCCGATGACGCGCTTGGTGGCCGGACCACCGACGGGGATCGAGCTGGAGCCGCCGTTGCCACGCCCGGTGGGCAGGTCGTCGGTATCGCCGAAGACATACTTGATGGCGGCCCGCTCGAGGCCCAGATCCTTGGCGACCATGTCGGTCAGTGCGGTTTCGAGGCCCTGGCCCACCGACATGACGCCGGCAAAGAGCGTCACGGTGCCATCGGGGTGCACCTGAAGCCGGGTGTGATCCTTGCCGGGCTTGAGGAAGGGGCCGCCTGCCACCTCGATGGGGTTGGCGATGCCCAGGCCGCGCAGCTTGCCGCGCCGTGCGGCTTGCGCGCGACGTGCCGCAAAGCCAGCGCGATCGGCGGATTGGGCGGCGCCCTGCATGTTGCCTTCGAAGCCGCCGCAGTCGTACTTGAATACGAGGCCCGTGTCGTAGGGCATGGCGCTGGACGGGATGAGATTGCGCATGCGCAATTCGTAGGGGTCGATCCCGAGTTCCAGGGCGGCCAGGTCCATCAGGCGCTCGATGGCGTAGGTGGCCTCCGGCCGGCCGGCGCCGCGATAGGGCGCGTTGGTCATGGTGTTGGTGAAAACGCCGGTCACCGAGGCCTCGATCGCACCGATGCGATAGACGCCCGCGACACCGCCGATGTTGTTCATCATGAACAGCGAGCGGCCTGACAGGTAGCTGCCGATGTTGACGGTGAAGTCGGCCCGAAGACCCAGCATGCGGCCGTCCGCATCGAGGGCCAGGGCCGCATCGACTAGCATGTCGCGGCCATGATCGTCGGACAGGAAGCTCTCGCGCCGTGACGAGATCCAGCGCACCGGCCGTTTCAGCCGGCGGGCGGCGAAGAGCACCAGGACGTCTTCGGGGTAGGTGCCGCTCTTCATGCCGAACGAGCCGCCGACATCCTTGGCGATGACGCGGAGCTGGTCGGGCGCGACATTGAGGGCCTTGGCCACGCCATCACGGATGACGTAGGGGCTCTGGTTGGCGGCGTGCAGGACGAGGCGGCCCGTGGGTTCGACATAGCCGAGGGCGCCGCGTGGCTCCATCGACAGGGCGGCGACACGTGTCACGTGCGATTTGAACGTGACGACATGGGGGGCACCGTCGAAGGCGGGCTTGGTTTCGCCCTTGCGCCAGATGAAGGCGACATTGTCGGGCACCTCGTCCCAGACCGGCTGGGCGCCGGGTGCCAGGGCCGCGTGGGGATCGACGACGGCGGGCAGGTCCTCCAGGTCGAGGGTGACGAGTTCGGCCGCCGCTTCGGCCGCCGCTTCCGTCTCGGCGACCACGAAGGCCACGGGCTCGCCGATGGCGCGGATGCGGTCGCGGGCGAGGATCGGACGGCGGGCCGGGAAAGCCTTCTCGCCGTTCGAACGGGGCAACTGGACAGCGCAGGGAAAGTCGGGAAGCCCCTCCTCGGCGATATGGCGCGCCGTGAAGACGGCGAGGACGCCGGGATGGGCCTCGGCAGCGCTGCAGTCGATGCTCTTGATGCGGGCATGGGCGACGGGCGCACGCACGACGGCGGCGTGCGTCAATCCCTCGAACTGGAAGTCGGCCAGATACTGGCCGCGCCCCGTGATCAGGCGCGCGTCCTCGATCCGGCCTTGAAAGCTGCCCCATTGGCTCATGCGTCGTCGCTCCTTGTCGTGCCGTCGCCCCGCGGTCGGCCGCGCAGCGGTGCTGTCTCGTGGAGGCAGAGTGACCACGGCAATGGGCACGGCGCAAGTCCGGAGGCGGCCATGACGCGCGTCATCCGGGGGCCGCACCACGTGGGGGCTCGATTTGTCCTGTTGCACTGCGATAATTTGGAACTATTCTAAGAAACGAATGCTGGTTCGGCGGCAAAGACCCATCGGGGGACACTTGAAGAACTTCTCGGAATTGAACGCGCAAGAGATCCTCGCCCTCGCCATCAGCCTCGAAGAGGAGCACGGGCGGATCTATGCCGACTACGCCGACGGGCTCAAGGATACGTTTCCGGCCTCGGCCCAGGTGTTCCGTGAGATGGCGGACGAGGAGAACGAGCATCGCCGCTGGCTGATCGAGCTGCACCGCGAGCGGTTCGGGGAGCATATCCCGTTGGTCCGGCGACAGGATGTCAAAGGTTTCGTCAGGCACGAGCCTTTGTGGATGGTGCGGCCGCTCGGTCTCGACAAGGTGCGCAAGCAGGCCGAGGCGATCGAATTCGAGACACGGCGCTTCTACGAGAGAGCGCTGGAGCGGACGACGGATGCGGGTATCCGCAAGCTGCTGGGCGATCTGGTGGCAGCGGAGCGCGAGCACGTTTCGCTTGCCCAGAAACTCGACGAGAAGCACCTCACCTCGGATGCGCGGTCGGAGGAGGAGGAGGCCGAGCGGCGCATGTTCGTGCTGCAAATCGTCCAGCCGGGCCTCGCCGGCCTGATGGACGGGTCGGTATCGACGCTGGCGCCGCTCTTTGCGGCGGCCTTCGCCACGCACGACAATTTCAAGACCTTCCTGGTGGGGATGGCCGCGTCGGTGGGCGCAGGTGTTTCGATGGGCTTTGCCGAGGCGTTGTCGGACGACGGGGCGTTGACCGGCCGCGGGCATCCCTGGCTGCGCGGTGGGATCACGGGCCTGATGACCATGATCGGCGGCATCGGGCACACGTTGCCCTATCTGGTACCGGAGCACTGGACTTTGGCCGTCGGCGGCGTCGCCATGAACGCCTTCTGGATTGCGACCGCGATCGCCGCGTTCATCGTGTTCATCGAGTTGTGGGCGATCGCCTGGATCCGGTCCCGGTATATGGACACCCGCTTCCTGCAAGCCGCGTTCGAAGTCGTGCTGGGCGGCCTGATTGTTTTCGCTGCGGGAATTCTGATCGGCAGCGCGTAGTGTGGTATTCAGGGACCGCACACGTGTCGGCAGGCAGAGTTCTGTCTGCCGACTGAAAAACTGATTTTCTTGCACGTCTTGGCGCCGTTAAGACAATGAGATTTAACGGAACAAGGTCTAATTCGATTGCGATTGATCTGTTAACATCGTTTTCTATTTTAGCCTCGATCAAGGGGCGACGAAGAAGCAATCGATGCATGACTGACAACGGACAGAATAAAAATTGCAAGGGAGAGGCGCGACGTGTGTTCGCGCGCCGCCTGAAGGAAATTCGTATTCAAAAGGGATTCTCGACGGCGCGAAGCCTCGCCAATACCTTGGGAATCGATGAGAATCGCTACACGCGGTACGAGCGTGCGGAGGTCGAGCCCGATCTTCATCTCATAAGCCGTATCTGCGATGTGCTGGGCGTGCAGCCGAACGATTTGCTGCGTCAAGGCAATGCGGCAACCAATTGTAGCGTCGGCGTTGCGGGGCAACCGCTCGAACCTCACGGCCAGAGGCTTGCGCCGGTCAACCTGCCGACCGACGGCTTTTCGGCGGTCGATGCCATCGCCTGGAAGCTCGGTTGCCTGGTGGCCCGTGTAAGCTCGACCGGGCACGGCACCGATACCGGGACGATGGACGATGGTGCGAACCTCACGTTCCTGAGATTGGCGACGATGCGGTATCGCGAGCTGTGCCTCAATCCATTCAGCGCCATCGGCCAGATCGTCCAAGACCCAGACGTGCTCCGCGCGAGTGGTGAAGTGCAGCAGCAGATCAATGCCTTGTGCATGGAGCTCGTCGAGGCGCGCTCGTCGAACTGAGGCGCCGTCGCGCACTTCATAGGCCTCTGGTCTCTCCGGGCGGTTGGCCGCCCGGGTGGGGCGGCACTTCCTTGCGACGCGGAGCGGGCTCGCCCTGCGTGGCGGCAGCGGCGTGATGCAAGCCGCTGCCAGCGGTCGCGTGCTCAGCGATCGGCGCGCGCCAGCACGGCCCGCAACAAGACGTTCACGGCCGGCGCGGCATCGGCGGGCGTCATATCCTCTGCCTCGTTGTGTGTTATCCCGCCGCTGCACGGCGTGAAAATCATGGCCGTCGGGCAGATCGAGGCCATGTGGTAGGCGTCGTGACCGGCTTCGGAGCTGAGATCCATCGTGACGTGGCCGAGTGCGCTTGCGGCGTCACGAACGAGGCCGATCAGATCGGCATCGAAGGCGAGGCCGCCAAAGCCCCAGCGTTCCGTGATCTCCACCTTGCAGCGACCCCGGCGCGCGCAATCCGGCAAGGCGATCTCCACTTCGCGCAGCATCGCTTCCAGGCCGGTGGGCGAGGGGTGCCGCAAGTCGCAGAACAGATCCGCGCGTTCGGAGATGATGCCGGGAAGATTGGGCCACAGATCGAGCCGCGCCGCCGTCGTCTTGGCTTCGGCGGCGGAATGGCGCCAACCGATGTCGTCGATGGCCACGGCCACGTGCGCGGCGCCGACAAGGGCGTTCTGGCGGCGTTCCATCGGCGTGGGGCCGACATGGGCGGTTTCGCCGGAGATCGTGATCCGCATGCCGGCCGTGGGGAAGCCGCCGACCACCACACCGACGGGAATGCCGGCGGCGTCGAGCTTGGGACCTTGCTCGATGTGCAACTCGAAATAGGCGTCGAGGGGGCGGCCGCCGACGGGCGCTTCACCCGCGTAGCCGATGCGCTGCAATTCGTCGCCGATGCGCTTGCCGTCCTTGTCCTGGCGATCGAGCACCCAGTCGACCGTTTCCTTGCCGGCGAATGCGCACGAGGCGACCATCGGGGGATAGAAGCGGGCGCCTTCCTCGTTGGTCCAGTTCACGACTTCGATGGGGCGCCTCGTGGAGATACCCGCCTGATCGAGGGTGCGCAGGACTTCGAGACCGCCCAGAACGCCCAGGATGCCATCGAAACGGCCCCCGGCGGCTTGCGTATCGAGGTGGCTGCCGATGAGGACGGGAGCGAGGTTCGGCTCGCGCCCCTCGCGGCGAACGAACATGTTGCCGAGGCGATCGACGGTGAGTGTGTAGCCCCCCTGTTGCGCCCATGCGGCGAAGAGATCGCGCATCTTGCGGTCGTCGTCGGTCAGCGTCAGCCGCCGTAGCCCGCCCTTGGGGCCCTTGCCGATCTCGGCGGAGGCCATGATGGTCGCCCATAGGCGGTCGATGTCGATCTGCGGCGTGTTGCTCTTCGCCATGAGGTCCTCAGATTATGCCTTTGCGCGTCAGCTCACGCAGCACGGTCTCGACGTGCTGCTCGGCGGTGTCGTGGCCACCAGATAGAGTGATTTCCGGATTGTCGGGCGCCTCGTAGGGGCTGTCGATGCCCGTGAAGTTCTTGAGCGCACCCGCGCGCGCCTTGCGGTAGAGGCCCTTTGCGTCGCGCGCCTCGCAGACAGCCAGGGGCGTGTCGACGAAGATCTCGAGGAACTCGCCGGGGGCGAGGAGGTTGCGCGCCATCTCACGCTCGGCCCGGAACGGTGAGATGAAAGATGCGATGACGATCAGGCCGGCATCGACGAAGAGGCGGGCGACCTCGGCGACACGGCGGATGTTCTCGACACGGTCGGCCTCGGTGAATCCGAGATCGCGATTGAGGCCGTGGCGGACGTTGTCGCCGTCGAGGGTATAGGTGTGGCGGCCCATGGCATTCAGGCGCTGCTCGAGAAGGCTGGCGACGGTGGACTTGCCCGAGCCCGACAGCCCCGTAAGCCATAGGCAGCAGGGCTTCTGCGTCTTGATGCCGGCCCGTGCCGCCTTGTCGACGGAAAGCGCCTGCCAGTGGATGTTCGTGGCGCGACGCAGCGTGAACTGGGGACGGGCAAATCCGACGCGGCGATCGCTGTCCGTTTCCAGGATCTCGATCAGGCCCAATGCCGGGCTGGTGGATGTCGCATCGAAGAGCAGCGGCGTGGAGAACGACAGATTGCAGAAACCGATCTCACCTTCGCAGAGCTGACGGGCCGCCAAGGGGGCCAGGTCGGCCGGGTCCAGCCGATGCTTTATGGTGCCGATCTGAACCGGAATGGCCTGTCCGCCGTTGCGCGCCCGATAGGGCCGCCCCGGCAGCATGGCATGATCGCCCGTCCACACGACATGAGCGGCGACCTGATCGGCCAGTTCCGGGCGCGCCTGGGCGTCGGCGAGCATGATCGCGTCCTCAGCGGGCGCGCGAATTTCGGCATCGAGAACGAGGTGAACGAAGCGTCCCTCCTCTTGCGCTCCCGCCTTCTGGTCGACCGCAGTGATCGTCGCCGCCGCGCCGGAAGGCAGGATTGCGACTTTTTGTCCCGCAGCAGGTCGTCCTGCGACCAAGATGCCGCCGATCGTCGTGACGCCGCGTGCCGCATGCAGGGTGCGGATCCACACACGCAGCGGGGGCAGGCTGCTCGCGGTCGCCACCTTCTGTTCCAGAAGGGTGTCGACGACATCGTCGCCGTCCGGGGTCAATGCAACACAGGCCGTGGGAGTGGTGCCGCCCAAGCGGTGTGCCCAGGCAGCAAATGCCGCACCGACGTCGCGGACGCGGGCCATGGCTGCGGCATCGGTCGCCGTCTCGACAGCGAGGATCGTGGGCACGCCGAGCCCCCAGGCGAGCAAGCACTCCCGCCGGGTCTCGGCGGAAAAGCCCTGATCCCGTGCGGTGGCGATGACGACGGCGCCAGCGTGTGCGCAATCCTCGAGAATTGAGGATGTGAGGCGGCCAGCCGTGCGCGAAACTGTAAGTTCGTCGCCTAGCCCGCGCCTGGCGATCGCGCCGCGGATGGCACTTGCCGCGTCGGCGGGGCCGATGACGACGACGTGAGCGGCCTTCGATTCGGCTGCATACAAATTATGTTTCGTCTGCATCCCCGACCTGTCTCGATATGTCACATGCGATGGAGTGCGAAGTATCGCGCGGTGATCCGACCACCCGCGCAAGGCCTCGCAGCCAGAGTCTCGATTAGGCGCGTTTTTCCAGAAAACCAATACGAATTCAACGGAAAGCGGCCTCCCGGCCTCCGCCGGCCCGTATCGGCCCCCGGCGCAGGCGTGCCGCAAAATCGAGCAGAACCGTCGTTGCTGCGTGTGCCTCCCATTCCGGCATTAACCTAAGCTTATCGTTCGACCGCTACTTGTCATGAGTACGGAAAATTTCATCGAGCTTGGCAGATATGCTCAATGGCGCGGTAGGTCTCAGCAACGATCGAAGCTTGTTGGGGCAATACTCCCTCGGCCTGATGGCTGCCGTCCTGCGTAGCCGGACGCGAGCGGCGGAGGATCATGCGCGCCTCGAGGCCGAGGTCGCGGCGCGGATCAAGTCCGAGTTCATCGCAAGCATGAGCCACGAGTTGAGAACGCCGCTCAACTCCGTGATCGGCTTTTCCCGGATGCTGGCCGAGCACGACAAGCGCAACTTCAAGAAAGAGGAGGTCGTCGAGTACGCCAAACTCATCCGCGACTCGGCCGATCATCTCCTGACCCTGATCAACGACATCCTGGATATCTCCAAGCTGCAGAGCGGAACTTTCTATCTCGATGCGGAGGAGATCGACCTCGACGAGCTTCTCGAGAGCATCGTCTCGGCTCAACGCAAGACGGCGCTGGCCTCGGAGATCGACCTCAGCGCGAACATAGCGACGACACTGCCGGTCATCGTCGGCGATCGCGGCAAGCTGCAGCAGGCGATCGCCAACCTGCTTTCGAACGCGGTGAAGTTCACACAGGCCGGCGGCAGTGTGTCGATCGCGGCCATCGGCGACGGCGAGGAGCAGGTCCGGATCATCATCAAGGACAGCGGCGTGGGCATGGACGCCGAGGAGATCGAATTGGCGATGGCGCCATTCGGTCAGGTGGATGGCGCACGAACGCGCTGGCGGGAAGGGGCGGGGCTCGGCCTGCCGATCGCCAAGTCGATGATCGAGCTGCACGGCGGCGCACTTGCGATCAAGAGCGAGAAGGGCATCGGCAGCGAGGTCGTCGTGACCTTGCCGACCAAGTCCGTCGTTATCGAGAAACAGAGGGAAGAACGTGTCCTGGCCCGCGCCAGGGCCGAGCTTTGATGCGAGCTTGACAGGCAACATGACCTTCACGACACACAGCGCTGGCCCATTCGGGGACATGTCCGACGCGACTGGCGACGGTTCGATCGGTCGCATCGTGTCCGTAACAGGATCGCGTGCGATCATCCTGCTCGATCACTCGCCGGAAAAGGGCCATTCGGTGGGCAGCGAGCGACCGGAAATGGGAACGCTGCTGGCCGTCGAGACACCCAAGACGATCGTACTCGCCATCATTTCGGGCCTGAGCGTGCCGGTCCCGGCGCAGCGACCGGGCGACGACGAATTGTGGGTGGCCGAGCTTGGCCTGGTGGGCGAGATCCGCAAGGGCCCCGACGGTCGCGCCGATCATTTCAATCGCGGCGTTTCGGTCTATCCGCTGCTGGGCGACCGTTGCCGCATCGCCAGCAAGCGGGAACTCGAGATCGCCTTCAATGGAGACGTCTCGAAGTCGGTGCGCGTGGGCTGTATCCGCCAGGACGACACCATTCCCGCGATGATCCGGGTGGACGACCTCCTGGGCAAGCATTTCGCCATCCTGGGCACGACCGGCACGGGCAAGTCCTGTACGACGGCGCTGATCCTGCGCGCCATCCTCGAAAAGAACCCTGCGGCACATATCGTGCTGCTCGATCCCCACAACGAATATTCGACGGCATTCCCGGAGTGGGGAGAAGTCATCTCTCCGCGCAACATGCAGCTGCCGTTCTGGCTGCTGACGTTCGAGGAACTGATCGAGGTGGTCATCGGCGATCCAGACGACCACAAGCACGAGATCGAGCTGCTGCAGGAACTGATCCCGATGGCGAAATCGCGCTACAGCGCGGGTCGCGGAAAGGACAGCCAGAGCCTTAGGTCGCGCATCAGCGACCAGACCAAGTTCACGGTCGACACACCCGTTCCCTACCGCATCTCGGATCTCACGTCGCTCATGGACGAACGCATGGGCCGGCTCGAGAACAAGCGCGACATCGCGCCCTACCGGAACCTGAAGTCGCGTTTCGAGACGCTGTCGCTCGATCCGCGCTACGCTTTCATGTTCGGATCGCTGACCGTCTATGACGGCATGACGCAGATCCTCTCGCGCATGTTCCGCGTGCCGGTGAACGGCAAGCCCATCACGATCCTGGAGCTGACCGGCCTGCCGACCGAGATCATCAACGTGGTCGTCTCGGTGCTGTGCCGCATGACGTTCGACTTCGCCGTCTGGAGCGAGGGTCGCGTTCCCGTGACACTCGTGTGCGAGGAAGCGCATCGCTACGTGCCCGCCAACCCCAACATGGGCTTCGAGCCCTGCAAGCGCGCGATCGCGAAGATCGCCAAGGAGGGTCGCAAGTACGGCGCCTCGCTGTGCATCGTGACGCAGCGGCCCGCCGAAATCGATCCGACGATCCTGTCCCAGTGCAACACCGTGTTTGCGCTGCGCATGTCGAACGACCGCGACCAGGAGATCGTGACATCATCGATCTCCGACACGGGGGCGGGGTTGCTGGAGTTCCTGTCCGCGCTCGGCCAGCGCGAGGCGATCGCGTTCGGAGAAGGCGTCTCGTTGCCGGTTCGCATTCGTTTCGACGAATTGCCGAAGGCGTGCATGCCACGCAGCTCGACGGCGAAGTTCACGGACATGTGGCAGGACTCGCAGATCGACGACGGCTTCCTGGAGGCGGTCGTGGAGCGGTGGCGCCTGTCGTCGAGCGGAGCGCAGGTCGATGGCGTCCAAACGGCGTCCATGCTTGCCGATTCTGTCGGTATCCAGGGGCACGAGCCGCAGTCGATGCCCGGTGCATCGGGCCAGCGTCCGCGGACCGATGCCGGCATGGCGCGCGAGTTCGAGCCGGTTGCAGCAAATGGCGGCATGCAGACGCGGCCGAGCCTGGGTGGCCGGACGCCGCCGCAGCCGACCCTGGCCGGTGGTCTGCAAGGCCGCACCGCCCGGCCGCCGATGGCTGCGAGTGCGCCTTCGGCTCAACCGCACGCGGGGGCGGAACCCCCGCCACCGGGCGGCGGCAACTCGCTGCGCTCGCTGAGGGATCGGCTGTCGAGCCGCAAGTAGGCGCATTCCGCGTGGCCCGGCCGGCGCTCTCGCGTCGCGTGGTGGCCATCTCAGAACCGTCGTTTTTGCAAGGAGAATGGGTGCGGGTCTGGCCGGGGTGCGCATCCAAAGCCGAAATCGGTCTCATGTAATCGTTATGCGTGGCAGGGGGCGTGACCAACGATGAGCACCATTCATCCCGTGATCCTTTCGGGCGGGTCGGGCACGCGGCTGTGGCCGCTGTCGCGTTCGATGTATCCCAAGCAGTTCATCCGTTTCTTCAACGGCAACGAACCGAGCTTCCTGGGAGCGACGCTGAAGCGGCTGCAAGGCGATGTCCGCTTCGCCGATCCGATCCTGCTCTGCAACAACGATCACCGTTTTCTCGTGCGCGAGGAACTGGACCGGGCGGGGCTTACCGACCACGCCACGATCTATCTGGAGCCGGTGGGCCGCAACACGGCAGCCGCGATCGCGGTGGCTGCGTTCGCCATCGCCCGCCAGGATCCCGCGGGCATCCTCGTCGTGATGCCGTCGGATCACGTGATCGCCAACGAGGCGGGATTCGTCGACGCGGTACGCCGGGCAGCCAAGGTCGCGGAATCGGGACGTCTCGTGCTGTTCGGCATCAAGCCCGACGGGGCGCACACGGGCTACGGCTACATCCGGCAGGGCGAGGCGCTGGCCAACGGGGGGACCGGCGCGTTCGCCGTCGATGCCTTCTTCGAAAAGCCGAACGAGGCCACCGCCAAGGAATACCTCGACGCCGGCAAGTATTTCTGGAACAGCGGCATCTTCGTCCTGGGCGCGCGCGCCTATCTCGACGAGTTGAAGCGCCTGGAGCCGCGCATCTACGATGCCGCGCGCGTGGCGCTGGACAAGTCGGTGGAGGACCTCGGCTTCCTGCGGCTGGAGCGCGCCTCGTTCTCGGAGTCGCCCAACATCTCGGTCGACTACGCCGTGATGGAGCGCACGTCGCTTGCCGCCATGATCCCGATCGACGTGGGCTGGAACGACGTCGGCTCATGGTCGTCGCTGTGGGATATCGCGCCACGCGACGGAGACGGCAACTACGTGCAAGGCGATGCCGTCCTGGAGGACAGCCGGAACGTCTACGTGCATTCCGAGAAGTCGCTGGTGGCCGCGATCGGGGTGGAGAACCTCGTCATCGTGGATACGCCCGATGCGCTGCTGGTCGCCGACAAGTCGCGGTCGCAGGACGTTTCCAAGATCGTCGCACGGCTCAAGGGATCGAACCGCAAGGAGCAGGAACAGCACCTGCGCAACTATAGGCCCTGGGGTTATTTCGAGACGCTCAACATCGGGCCGCGCTTCCAGGTGAAGCTGCTGCACGTGAAGCCCGGCGGCAAGCTGTCGATGCAGATGCATCATCATCGCTCCGAGCACTGGGTGGTCGTGCAGGGCACGGCCAAGGTCGTGATCGGCGACATCGAGCGGCTCGTGCGCGAGAACGAGAGCGTCTACATCTTCGCCACGCAATGGCATCGCCTGGAGAACCCGGGCAAGGTGCCGGTGGAGATCATCGAGGTGCAGATCGGCAGCTACCTGGGTGAAGACGACATCCTGCGCACGGACGACATCTATCATCGCGCCGCCGACGAGACGAAGTGACGGCGCCAGCTTTTCCGCGTTCGCGATCGATGCCATCGTAACGGCGTCGATCGATCGGGCGCGGAGGCGTTGGGGATGAGCAGGACCCGTCAGTTCATATTCGTCCGCGTGCCGGACGGCATGCCGGATGCCAGCTGTTTCCGGCTCGAAGACGCAGCCATGCCCGTGCCCGGCGAGGGGCAGGTGCTGGTGCGCACGCACTATCTTTCCATCGATCCCTACATGCGCCGGCAGATGGGCGGCGGGCACGGCCAGTACGCCAATCCGCTGCGCCCCGGCGACGTGATGATCGGCCGCGGCGTCGGTGTCGTGATCGAAAGCCGGCATCACGCTTTCGCGGCCGGCGACGCCGTGCAGAGCGAATTCGGCTGGCGCGAGCATGTCGTGCTTTCAGGGAACGGCCTTCGCATGTTGCCAGCGGACCTGGCGCCGCTTTCGCTGGGCCTCGGCCTCATCGGGCAATCCGGCGCGACGGCCGTCGTCGGCCTCACGGACATCGGCCGCATGAAGCCCGGCGAAACCGTCGTCGTATCGGCGGCGGCCGGTGCCGTCGGCAGTGCCGTGGGGCAGGTTGCGCGCCTCAACGGCTGCCGGGCGGTCGGCATTGCCGGTGGTGCCGAGAAGTGCCGGCATGTGGTCGAGGACCTCGGCTTCGATGCCTGCGTGGACTACAGGGACGGGGACGTGGGGGCCGCGCTCGCGGCAGCCGTGCCAGAGGGCGTGGACATCTATTTCGACAACGTCGGCGGCGATATCCTGGATGCCGTGCTGCCGCTGATGCGCCAGAACGGGCGCGTGCCGATCTGTGGGCAGATTTCGCAATACAACAAGGCGGAGAAGCAGGGGTTGCGCAATGTCGGCGTGCTCCTCGACAACTGCGTGATGCTGCGGGGTTTCCGGATCGGCAATCATCTGGCGCGCCGCGACGAGGCCCTGGACCAGTTGATGGCCTGGCACCGGGCGGGACGGCTGCGCTACCGCGAGGCGGTCGCCGAGGGGTTCGCGGCGGCACCCGCAGCACTCGTCAACATGCTGTCGGGCGGCAACATCGGCAAACAGGTGGTGCGGCTCGAAGCCGCGCAGTGAGCTGACGCGTTATCCGGCACATGCGCGATTTTGCGGCCAAGGCCCAGCCTTGAAAGGCCGAGGTGGGCACCTTAGGATGCGCACGAAATCAGAAAATGCCCGTCCATCGGGGGTGCGCCCCCAACACCCCAAGGGAGACGACCATGTCACAGCCAGATCGCCGCTCGCTGCTCAAAGGTGCCGCGGGTGCGGCAGGCGCTTCGTTGCTGGCGCCGTCCTTGCTGACCGATGCGCTGGCCCAAGCCAAGATCTACAAGTGGGGCTCCTCGAGCCTGGGCTCGACGGGCTACCAGATCATCGCCGTGCTCGCCGCGACGGCCGGCAAGCATACGAAGGAGCAGCACACGTCGCTGGCGACGGCGGGCGGCTCGGAGAACATGGCGCTCTTGCGCGAAAAGCAGATCGATTTCGGCCAGACCACGTCGACCGACTGGGAGCCGGCGATCAAGGGGCAGGGCAAGTTCAAGGACAAGCCCGTGCCGGCCGTGCAGATGTTCGCCTATACGGTGTGGCAGTGCACGCCGATCGTGCGTGCGGACAGCCCGATCAAGACGCTGGCCGATCTCAAGGGCAAGCGCGTGATGCCGGCCACGGCGGGCGGTGCGACGCGCGGCCTGTTCGATGCCCTGTTCAAGGCGGCCGGCATCCATGATCAGGTGAAGTTCACCTTCGGCTCGTGGAGCGAGACGTACGACGCGCTCGCCTCCGGCGCCGTCGATTGCATTCCCTCGCTGCTGACGGTCGGCAATCCGTCGGGCACGATGAAGAAGCTGGAGACGACGCACAAGGTGCGCGTGCTTCCCCTCGACGAAGCGCTGATCAAGAAGGCGCAGGCGCTGAACTCGGGCGTGCTGAGCGCCGTGATCCAGCCGAAGACGTGGCCATCCCTCGCCCAGCCGACCCTGATGCTGTCGTTCGGCGGCATCGCGGCGACGCGGGCCGATGCTTCCAAGGAACTGGTCTACAACGTCACCAAGTCCGTGTTCGAGAATATCGGCGAGGTGCACAAGGCCGGCGGTATCGCCCTGAGGGATCTCGATCCGGCCTTCGCGACGCGCTACCTGCTGCCCGCCTATCCCGTGCATGCGGGTGCGGCGCAGTACTTCAAGGAGAAGGGTGTGTGGCGCGACGATCTGAAGATCGCGGGCTGACACTCATTCCACCTTCCCCATGCGCCAAGGCAGCGACGGCGAGAACGCAATGGTCACCCTGTCCGACGACGCGCCGGAACCTGCCAGGCCCTGGGTCTCGACGTTGCTGGCGATTGCCGCGACGCTCATGGTCGTGGCGCACATCTGGCAGCTTTTCACGTTCACGTTGCCGACGGGGCAGTTTCGTAACCTGCACCTCGGCTTCGCGATCGTGATCGGCTACCTGGCGCTGATGGAGCGCAACAAGAGCAGCGCGCAGACGCTGCTCTATGGATTGCTCGCGGCGGCGAGTGTGGTCATCGCCGTCTATATCCATCATGAATACGAGGACTTCATCGACACGCGCAGCTTCCTGCCGAATACGGCCGACATGGCCGCGGCAACAGGGCTGATCGTGGTGGCGTTGCTGCTCTCGGGCCTGCAATGGGGCATGACGATCCCCGTGCTGGCGCTGATCGGGCTCGCCTACGGCTATTGGGGCTACCTGATGCCGGACGGGGTGCTGGCGCACGCCGGCATCAGCTTCCAGCGGCTCCTGGGCTATTCGTCGGTTCCCTATTTCCAGGGCCTTCTGGGCGGTCTGACGGCGCTGTCGGCCTCGACGATCTTCATGTTCATGCTGTTCGGCGGCGCCCTGAAGGCGACGGGCGCGCTGGACTTCATCGTCAAGCTCGGGTTCTCGGTCGGGCGGCGCAGCCGGGCCGGTCCGGCCCAGGTCGCCGTGATCTCCAGCGGGCTCATGGGCACCGTCTCGGGCTCGACGGTGGCCAATGTCGCATCGACCGGCGCGATCACCATCCCGCTGATGAAACGCTACGGCTTCCAGCCGTCGTTCGCGGGCGCGGTCGAGGCGGTGGCGTCGACTGGCGGGCAGATCATGCCGCCGGTGCTGGGGCTCGCGGCGTTCCTGATCGTGGGCATCACGGGCATTCCCTATCGCGACGTCATGGTGGCCGCCATCGTGCCGGCGCTGATCTACTACGGCTTCCTGGTGCTGGCGGTCGACCTGCGCTCTGCGACGCTCGGGCTCGATGCGCGCAGCGCCGCCAACGAACTGGGCGAGGTCAATCTCGCCAGGGAAGCGCTCGGGCAATGGCACCTGCTTGCCGCAGTGGTTCTGCTGATCTACCTGCTGACCACGGGCATTCCGGCGGGCCATTCGGCGCTCTACTGCGTGTTGCTGCTGCTCGGCCTCGATCTCGTGATGTGCGTGGTCCGGGAAGGCGTCGCGGGGGTGTGGACGGGAGCGCGGCGGATCATTGCTGCGTTCCTGGAAGGGGCGCGGGACGGCGCCTCCGTGGCGACGGTCATCGCGGTCATCGGCATCCTGGTGGAAGTTCTGAGCGTGACGGGCTTCGCGCAGCGGCTGTCGCTGGCCATGCTCGACCTGGCCGACGGACGGCTCATCACGCTGGCCGTGATCGTGGCGATCTCGTGCCTCGTGTTCGGCCTCGGGCTGCCGACGTCGGCGGCGTACTTCATCGTGGCGCTGTTCGGGGCGCCGGCCCTCGTGGAGCTGGGCGTGCCGGTGCTCGCCGCGCACATGTTCGTGTTCTACTTCGCGAACCTGTCGGCGATCACCCCTCCCGTCGCGGTGGCGGCACTGGTGGGGGCCAATATTGCCAAGGCGAGCTTCTGGGGCACGGCACTGACGGCATGCCGGCTGGCGCTGCCGGGCTTCTTCCTGCCGTTCCTTTTCCTCTACCAGCCGCAGATCCTGGGCGTCAGCGGCGGTCTGCTGGACCAGCTCGTGGCGACAGTCGTGGCGACGGTGGGGACCGTGGCGCTGTGCTTTGCCATCGAAGGGCGGCTGCTCAAGCCGCTGGCGCTTTGGGAGCGACTGGCGCTGGGGGCGGCGGCGGTCGGGCTCATCGATCCCAACCGCCTGACGGATCTCGTCGGCGGTGCGGTTCTCGTCGCCGTCATCGGCTGGCACGTGTGGTCGGTGAAGCGCGCCGCGGTCGCCGCCTGAGCGGCGGCGGCGGGCCGGGCCGTCCCTCGATCGGACGGTGGCGCGGGGCATCGGCATGGCCTTCGTCGCCGGGCGTATTTCGTCAACTGTGAGGAGATTGGTCCCCATGTCCCGCATCGTCACCGTCGGTGCCGCGCAACTCGGCCCCATCGCACGCGAGGAAAGCCGGTCCCAGGTGGTCAAGCGGCTGCTCGAGCTGATGCGGCAGGCGAAGGGGCATGGCTGCGATCTCGTCGTCTATCCCGAGCTGGCGCTGACGACGTTCTTCCCGCGCTGGCATTTCGAGGCCCAGGACGAAATCGACACCTGGTTCGAAAAGGAGATGCCGTCGAGCGAGACGCTGCCGTTGTTCGAGGAAGCCAGGCGGCTCGATATGGCCTTCAAGATCGGCTACGCGGAGCTGACCGAGGAAGACGGGCGCACGCGCCATTTCAATACGGCGATCCTGGTCGACAAGTCTGGCAAAATCACGCTCAAGTATCGCAAGGTGCATCTGCCGGGCCATGCCGAGCACGAGCCGTGGCGCGCGTTCCAGCATCTGGAGAAGCGCTATTTCGAAGTCGGCAACCTGGGCTTTCCCGTGACGCGGATGCTGGGCGGTATCTTCGGCATGTGCATCTGTAACGATCGCCGCTGGCCGGAGACGTATCGGGTGATGGGGCTGCAAGGCGTAGAGATGGTCGTGCTCGGCTACAACACGCCCGAGCATCATCCCGTGGCGCCCGAGCACGATCACCTGGGCTATCACCACAACACACTGTCGCTGCAGGCCGGGGCCTATCAGAACGGCACATGGGTCGTGGGGGTCGCCAAGGCGGGCGTCGAGGAGGGCTGCAAGCTGATCGGCGGCTCGCAGATCGTGGCGCCATCGGGCGAGACGGTGGCGATGGCGACGACGCTGGGCGACGAACTGATCGTGGCGCGCTGCGACCTCGACCACACGAAGTCCTACAAGGAGACGATCTTCAACTTCGCCAAGCACAGGCGGCCGGAGGCCTACGGGCTGATCGTCGCGCGCACGGGCGCGGAGCCACCGGCAGAGTAGGGACGAGATGACCGTTCTGGATCCCACGCATCTGCGCTTCACCCTCGACGAGGTCCTGGCCCTCGCGGACGTGCTGGCGCTGCCGGCGTTCGCCGCGCACGATCGGGAAAGCGTCGATCAGATCCTCGCCACCGCCGAGGCGCTGGCCACCGAACGTTTCCTGCCGAGCTACAGGCTGCTCGACGACAACGAACCGCGCATGGAGAACGGCCGTGTCGTCCTGCCAGGCGAGATCGCTGCGGCGCTGGACGCGTTCCGCGATGCGGGGTTCTACGGCATGACGGCCGAGCCCGAGCACGGGGGGCTCGGCTTGCCGCGCACGGTGGCCAATGCGGCTTTCCTCTGGTTCCAGGCGGCGAACGTCTCGTCGGCCAATTACGCGCTCTTGACGATGAGCGCGGCCGAGCTTCTCGCCCAGCATGGATCGGCGGAGCAGCAGCGTCGCTATATGCTGCCGATGCTCGAAGGCCGCTTCCAGGGCACCATGGCGTTGTCGGAGCCGCAGGCCGGATCATCCCTGGGCGACATCACGACGACGGCGCGACCGCTTCCAGACGGGCGGTACGCGCTGCGCGGCACGAAGATGTGGATCTCGGGCGGCGAGCACGACATGTCCGAGAACATCGTGCATCTCATGCTGGCGCGGATCGAAGGGGCGCCGAAGGGCGTCAAGGGCATCTCGCTCTTCATCGTGCCACGCAAGCGCCTCGATGCGGAGGGGCGGCCGGGGGTATGGAACAACGTGGCGCTCGCCGGGCTCAATCACAAGATGGGCCAGCGCGGCACGGTCAACACCGTCCTCAACATTAGCGAGGGCGGGGAGACGATCGGGGAGATCGTCGGCGGCCCGGGCCAGGGGCTCGCCTGCATGTTCACGATGATGAACGAGGCGCGGGTGGGCGTTTCCATGGGGGCAGTGGCGCACGCGAGCGCCGGCTTCCTCTATTCGCTCGCCTATGCGCGCGAGCGCGTGCAAGGCCGGCCGGCCGAGCAGAAGGACCCGGCGGCACCGCAGGTGGCGCTGGTGCAGCATGCCGATGTCAGGCGGATGTTGCTGCAGCAGAAGGCCGCGGTGGAAGGCGGCATGGCGCTTGGGCTCTACCTGGCCTCCCTCGGCGACATCAAGAAGGGCGGTGTCACGCAGGACGCGCGCACCGATGCTGGGCTGCTTCTGGATTTTCTCACACCGGTCTTCAAGGCGTGGGTGTCGGAGGAAAGCCTCGCGGCGAACTGGAATGCGATCCAGATCCTGGGTGGCGCCGGCTACACGCGCGATCACCCGCTGGAGCAGCACTATCGCGACAACCGCCTCAATCCCATTCACGAGGGCACGAACGGCATCCAGGCGCTCGACCTCGTCGGGCGCAAGGCCGTGATGGCGGACGGCCGGGCGCTATCCCTGTTCCTGGCGGCATGCCGCGAAACGACGCGACAGGCCGGCGCGGTCCAGGGCTGGAACGAAGGGCCAGAGTTTGCGCGCCGCCTCGAGGCTGCTCTGGAGCTGATCGAGCAGGCTTTCGCGACCATCGCAGCCCGGCGCGTGTCGGACGGTGCCACGGTGGCCCTGGCGCGCGCGGGTCACGTCATGGCGCTGGTCGGGCTCACGGCCTTCGGCTGGGTGTGGCTGCGGCTCGGTCTTGCCGCCGTGCGGGCGCAGGAGGGCGACGGGGCCGGTGGATATTCGGCAGAATTTCTCGCTGGCAAGTTGCATTCGTGCCGCCATGTCCTGCGCGAACGCCTGCCGGAAGGCCAACATTTGCTGGACTTGATCGTCGCAGAGGGCGATTGCGCACTTTCCATGCGCGACGAATGGCTGGGGTAGCGACGCGTGGCTGCCCGATTTCTGCCTGAAAGCGCGCCAAGACAACGCTGGGCAACCCGAAACACCGCTGCAAGGACCGCCGTGAGCGAAACCAGAGAGCCGACCCGTCTCATGTTGATGCTGGAAGCCGCCGAGGGCGCCAGCGAACGCCTCGCGGCCGCGTTGGGGGCTGCCGATGTCGCCTCGGTGGTGATCACGCCGCCGCCCGGCCACACGCTCGCCGCCGGGGACGTGCAGGCGCTCGTGCTGATGAGCCAGAAGTCCGGGGCGGCGGCGCTGATTGGCGACGACGCACGGCTGGCGCGCACGATCAAGGCCGACGGGGTGCACGTGGGCGTCAGCGACAATGCGGAAGCTGCGTATGGCGAGGCCCGCGAGATCATGGGCACGCGCGGCATCGTCGGCATCGACGCCGGCCGGTCGCGGCACGACGCCATGCAGGCGGGCGAGGCCGGCGCCGAATATGTCGGGTTCGGCATTCCCGCGCACGTGAAGGAGCGCGAGGCGGCGATCGAGCGCAGGCGGGAACTCGTGGGGTGGTGGGCGGAGATCTTCGAGATCCCCTGCGTGGCGTTCGACGTGGATACGCCGGAGGAAGCACACGTTCTCGCGTTGCAGGGCGCGGATTTCATCGCGGTGCGGCTGGTCGGCGGCGTTTCGCCCGGGGACGTGCGCGAAATGGTGGCCAGCTTTGCTGCGGCCGTCGCGGATGCGGCGGGACCGGGCGCGGCGTGAGATTTCGGGAGGCTGCCTCGATGCGGCATCGCCTGAACCGATGGACGGTGCTTTTGCCGCTGGCATTCGTGGCAGCCGGCACGGCTCCCGGTGTGACCCGGGCCGAGACCAGCTCGTGGCAGAAGCGCGTCGAGCCGGCCACGCCTGCGAAGCGGTCGAAGAAAGCCAAGGTCGAAACGAAGAAGATCGCGCCGTCCGAGCGCCCGTCCAACGTCGTTCCCGGCGCGGTGGCACCGGGTACGCCGCGCGCGGGCGGCCCGGCCTCGCTCGGGCCCACGAGCCTGCCTGCGGGGGGCACGGGATCGCGCGATCCCGCCTACGACGCTTTCGATCAGGGCAAGTACCTGACGGCGCTCGAACTGGCCAAGAAGGCAGCGGAGGCGGGCGATCCGCAGGCGCATACGTTGATTGCGCGGCTCTACGTGGAGGGGCTCGGCGTGCCGCAATCGGCGCAGACGGCGGCCACGTGGTACACGAAGGCTGCAGAACTCGGTGACATCGAGGGGGCGTTCGGCCTCGGCGTGCTCTATGCCAAGGGCGAGGGCGTCAAGAAGGACATCGCCAAGGCCGGGGAATTGTTCGAGAAGGCGGCGTCCAAGGGGCATGCGTCGGCGGCCTACAACCTGGCGCTGCTCTTCCTGCGCGGACAGGGCAAGGCCGAGAACCCGCGCCGGGGCTTCCTGTTGATGCAGTACGCGGCGGAGAAGGGGCTCGTGGCGGCCCAATACGACCTGGGCACGCTCTACACGACCGGCACGGGGACCGATCCCAACGCATTCGAGGCGGCCAAGTGGTTCGGCAAGGCGGCCAACGCGGGCTTCGGCGAGGCCGAGGTCGAGTATGCCGTCGTGCTGTTCAAGGGCCACGGCGTGCCGGTCGACGAGAAGCGCGGTGCGGCCTTGTTCAGCTCGGCTGCGCACAAGGGCTTCGCCGTGGCGCAGAACCGGCTGGCGCGCTGCTTTGCCTATGGCCGTGGCGTCAAGCAGGACGCATTCGAAGCGGCCAAGTGGCATCTCATCGCCAAGGCGAGCGGGCTCGAGGACGACGTTCTCGAGGCCCTGCTGAAGAAGCTTCCGCAGAAAGACCGCGTGAAGGCGGCACAGGCGGCTGCGGAGTGGCGCGAGCGCTGGCTGGTCCAATAGGCCCCGCAGCCCTTCCCGTCAGGCGCGGGCTGCCGCGCGGGCATCCTCCAGGATCATCGCTGCGCCTTTCTCGGCGATCATCATCGTGGGGGCATTGGTGTTGCCCGACGTGATGGACGGCATCACCGAGGCATCGACGACGCGCAGCCCGGTCAGCCCCTTCACCTTCAGCCTCGGATCGACGACGGCGCCGGCGTCATCGCCCATGCGGCAGGTCGATACGGGGTGGAAGATGGTCGAGGCGACATCACCCGCAGCCTTGGCCAGCGCTTCGTCGCCGTCGATCTCGGGGCCGGGGCGAAATTCCTCGGGCTGGTAGCGCTGCAAGGCCGGCATCGAGACGATGTGGCGGGTGACGCGGATCGAGTCGGCGGCGACGCGGCGGTCGTCCTCGGTGGCAAGATAGTTCGGGCGGATCTCGGGGTGGGCGCGCGGATCGGGCGAGGTGATGCGCACCCAGCCGCGGCTCGTCGGGCGGACGTTGGTCACGCTTGCGGTGAAGGCGGGGAAGGGGTCCAGCGGATCGCCGAACTTCGGCAGCGTCAGCGGTTGCACGTGGTATTGGATGTTGGGCGTCTCGCGCGAGGCATCGGAGCGCGTGAAGGCGCCGAGCTGCGAGGGCGCCATGGTCATGGGGCCGCGCCGCCACAGGGCATATTCGAGCGCGATGCCGGCACGCCGGATCAGGCTGCGGTACTGCTCGTTCATGGTGGGAACGCCCGAGACCTTGTAGGCGCAGCGGATCTGCAGATGGTCCTGCAGGTTCTCGCCGACGTTGGCGAGCTCGTGGCGCGCCTCGATGCCGACCCGGCGCAGCGTCTCACCGTTGCCGATGCCCGATAGCTGCAGGATCTGGGGCGAGCCGATGGCGCCGGATGCGAGGATCGTTTCACGCCGCGCCAGCGCCTGGCGTGTTTCGTTGCCACGGCGGTAGGCGATGCCTGTCACGGCCTTGCCGTCGAGGATCAGGCGTTCGGCCTGCGCGTGCGTCTCGATGGTGAGATTGGCGCGATGCATGACCGGCTTCAGGAACGCTTTCGACGTGTTCCAGCGGATGCCGGAGCGCTGGTTGACGTGGAAATAGCCGCAACCTTCGTTGTCGCCGCGATTGAAGTCGTCGATCTTGGGGATGCCGGCCTGGGCGGCCGCCTCGCGGAAGGCGTCGAGGATCTCCCAGGAGATGCGCGGCTTCTCGATGCGCCACTCTCCGCCGCGCTCGTGCAGGCCTTCGAAGCTGTCGGGGTCGAGCGCGTGCTGGTCCTGGTGGCGCTTGAAGAAGGGGAGCACGTCGTCCCAGCCCCAGCCGGGATTGCCCATCTGGCGCCACATGTCGTAGTCGCGCGCCTGGCCGCGCATGTAGATCATGCCGTTGATGGAGGTGCAGCCGCCGAGCACGCGGCCACGCGGATAATTGAGCGAGCGGCCATTGAGGCCGGGTTCCTCGGCGGTCTTGAAGCACCAGTCGGCGCGGGGGTTGCCCATCAGGTAGAGATAGCCGACGGGGATGTGGATCCAGTGGTAGTTGTCCTTGCCGCCCGCTTCGAGCAGCAGCACGCGGACGCTGGGGTCGGCGGAGAGGCGATTGGCGAGGATGCAGCCGGCGGATCCCGCACCGACGATGATGTAGTCGTACGTGGTCGCAGCGTCGGCCATCGGCGTTTCTCCCCGTGTCGGTTCTCTCATTGGCCGCGCGCGACCCGAGGGTTGCGGGCGAGCGGTATTTGGCAGCAGTCATAGGCCATCGGGTGGCAGCGTGGGAAGCGGCAAGGGCTCACGGTGCCCGGGCGAGCATGACGATGGGCGTGCCGCCCCAATCGAGCGAGGCGGCGAGCGTGAAGCCGTTGCGGGCATAGAAGCTGCGGTTGCGGCTGTCGCGTCCGGTGACGAGATGGACGCCTGGGCAGCCGGCCATGCGCGCGTCGGCGAGGAAGGCGTCGACGAGGCGCGTGCCAAGCCCCATGCCGCGGGCGTCAGGAGCGAGATTGATGTGGAGATGGGCCGGGTAGCGCGTGCACAGTGGCGCAAGCGCACGGAAATAGCCGATGTCGTCGAAGCGCGGGTCCGTCGCCGGGTTTTCATGTGCGCCCACGATGTAGCCGAGGAGCAGGCCGCCAGGGCCGAGCGCGACGTGGGTGAGATGTGGCCACGTTTCGAGATAGCGGCCGAGCCAGCGTCGGCGGAACGCCGCCTTGGCCTCCTCGCTTCGAAACGACGTCGTGGCGCTCGCCTCGAAGAAGATCGGGTCGAAGTCCGTCAGCCGTTGTGGCCAATCGGGCAGGTCTGTCAGGCGGGCGAGCGTGGCGGACGCGGACATGGGGGCGGTTCCACGGGATTTCGGGCCAGATCGGCAGGCTACCGCTGCCGCCACGGGCTGGTCTATAGAAGGACATCGCGGTGGAGACGGTAGAGACCATGGCCGGAGGCGGCAAGATCAGGTCGGCGGCGTTGCTCGTATGCACGTACAAGCGTCCGCAGACATTCGGCAAGCTCATGCAATCGGTGGCGGCCTTGCGCGTCCCCGAGGGCGTGTCGTTGTGCCTCGTGGTGGCCGACAACAATCCGGAGCGTGCCTGGGAGGCCTACGTTGCGCCCGCCGTCGCCGGGTTGCCCTGGCCGGTGCATTACGGACACGAGCCGATTGCCGGCTATTCGAGCGCGCGCAACAAGGCGATCGCGCTGGCTCTCGAAACCGATGCAGACGCATTCCTGTTCACCGACGACGACATGATCCTCGATCCGGGCTGGCTCGCGGGGCATCTGCGCTCGCTTGAGGAGCTTGAAGCCGACGTCGTCAACGGGCGCATCCACGGTGTGCGGGAGCGCTTCGCGCATGGGGCGAAGCTCGAGAAGTGTGGCGCCGGCAACGTCTCGTTCCGGCGTCGCGTCGTCGATGCGGATGGACTGGGATTGCGGTTCGACCCGGCCTTCAACAAGCTGGGGATGGAGGATCAGGCGTTCTTCCGCGAAGCCAGTCGCCGCGGCGCCGCGATCCGGCAGTCGGACTGGCCGCTGCTCTACAACTATTACGGCGAAGACGCGGTGCCCGAGGAAGAGGTCGTCAACAAGATGCTGACGACGGCTGCCATGCAGCACAACGAGGTGGCGCTGGCGCGGCGCGAGCGCGGGGTCCTCGTCGCCGCGCTGATGGCGTCCAAGGGTGCCCTGTTCGGCTTGAAGGCCGCAGGGCTCAACGCGGAGCTCTTGCTGTGGCGGCTGCTCGGCAAGGGCGAGAAGGCGCGCAAGACGGAGCTTTCCGCGCAAAAGGAACTCTTGAAGATGCGCGGCCGTTTCGCGGGCCTGTCCGGCGAGATCGTGAGCCGCCAGGACGTGCGGCGGTCCGATCCGGGTGGTGCGTGAGAATTGCAGGGCTGGTCAGTCAAGGGAGGATCACACGATGTCGGCGATCGCGACGTTCGCGCCAGGCGGGTACGACTACATTCCAGCGGTATTCCAGTATTCGGGCGGTGCGCGTGCCGCCGCGGGCCATGCCATCGAGCGCGTGACGTTCCGGGACCGGCCGGCGCTGGCGGAAGGGTTCGCGCGGATCGAAGCCTACATGGCGGCGATCGGCCGGCCGCTGACCGCCTTCTGCGCCTGCGAGTTGCGCTCGCCGGGGCAGTTCAGCGAGGCGGGCTTCATCGCCTTCAACGAACTTTACTGCCAGACGCTCGCGCGCTGGGGCATCTATGATGCGGCGACGAAGCGAAATCCGGTCGCCCGATCGAACGTGTGTCCCATCGTCGACGCGCCTTCGGAGCCCTGCTTCCATGCCTTCTCGTACACGGTGCAGGGCGCCACGAACGCGGCGTCGTTCGTAATCTCGGGCAGCAGCGAGGCGCCGGAGGGCAAGGGGGCCTACGGCAACTTCATCGTGCGGCGCGGCGAGACGACGCCCGATGCCATGGCCGACAAGGCGCGCGCGGTGCTGGGCGAGATGGAGCGGCGCATGGGGCTTTTCGGGCATTCCTGGGCCGATACGACGGCGGCGCAGATCTATACGATCCACGACATCCACCCCTTCATGGCTTCCGAGATCATGCGGCGGGGCGCGGGACGCAACGGCGCCATCTGGCATCTCGCGCGTCCGCCAGTGGTCGAACTCGAATACGAGATGGATTGCCGCTCCGTCGCGGTGGAGCGCTCCATCTGAGCGGGGCGCTCAAGGGGCGCTGTAACGCAGCGCGTCGAAGCTGAACGGCCTGGCGGGCGCGGCAACGGGCGGCGTGGCGGGGCGCGTGCGGCGCGCGCGTGGAGCCGGCCGCGGCGGCGCCGGGTGCGCTGCAGGTTTCACATGCCCGACCGACCGCGCATAGACCGGTGGCGGTGCCGCGGTGGCCGCTGCCGTTGCCGGCTGGGGTGCCGGCGTGACCGGCGTGGCCACATGCGAAGCCGTGGCTTTCGGGCCGGGCCGGGGCGCGGGGTCGCTCGTCGCTGCAATGGACGGCGGCGCCAGCGTCGCCGGAGCGGCGACGGTCGGGGTGGTCCTGGCGTCGCGCGAGGCTGCGACGGTGCTTGCCGGCGAAGAGGGGGACGTCCTGAAGACGGGCTCGTCGTCGCTGAGGGCGGGACGGGGAGTGGGGGGGACCAGCACGGACAGCGGTTCGAGAACGGACGCCGCCTGGGGCGCGTGTCGTATGCTCTTTGCCTGGGATACGGGCGTGGTCGTCGGCGGCTTTGCGGCTGTGGCGGTCGTCATGGCCGGAGGGGGCGCCGGCTTGGGCAGCGGCTTCATGGGGACGGCGAACGCTTCCACCTGGACAGCGGGATGGACGGCCTCCTTGCGACGTGGCGCGGGTGCGGCCGGTGGCGTCGGCGGCGGCGCGTGAGCGATCGGGCGGAGGGGCTCGGACCTCGGCTTCACCTTGGCCAGCGGCGGGACGATGCGGACAGGCGGCTTGGGATCACGCCAGGTGGCGAGCGGGAACTGCCGCCCATCGTTGATGAGCCGGCCTGGAAGAGCGTTGTGCCAGTTTTCGAGGCGATCGAGACCGGCGACGGTGCTCAACGTGGCAAACACGCCGACGACGGCGATTGCGAAATAGGCCGTGGCGCGCAGTGCCGTGAAGCGAGGTTTTGGCGCGCGAAGGTCGGCTGCCGTTGCCTGCACGTTCTCCTCGCCCCGTGCCTCGCTCGTGCGAGGCCGCGGGAGCGGCACCGGGGCGGCAGCCACGAAGTGCGATCGACGGCGCCGCGCACCGTGTGCGGGCGATCGCCGGGATTGCGGCTTGGAATCCATGAGATTCGCGGCTTCGGCGTTCATTTCCGCGCCCGCTCGTTCAGCGTTTGTTGTCGGATGTCGCTCGTACGCACGGCCGCCGGTGGGCAGCGAACTGAGGCCGAGAATCGGAGCGGTGCCTGATTTTCGGTCCGTGGTCTGCGAATCGAATCTGGCCTAGTGGATTTATACAGCTTTGAGCCAGACCATCCAAGTCTCTGACTCAATTTAAGATTTTGTTAACGAGTGTGGCAGTGCAGGGGTTTTGGGCAACCGCCGCCCAATGCGTGGCATTGCGCTCGGATTCACATCGGGCCATACTTTCTGCATCCGCACCAAGACCGAAAATACGGCAGGCGGCGGCACGACGACCGGGAGGGTCAATGGCTGGAACCGATCGCGCGATGAATGGCGCAAGCGGAGAGCGTGCATCCACAGGAGGCGCGCGCAACTCCATCGACATCATCGGCATGCACAAGTGGTACGGCGAATTCCACGTTCTCAGGAACATCAACCTGAGCGTGGCCGAAGGCGAGAAGATCGTCATCTGTGGTCCCTCGGGTTCGGGCAAGTCGACCCTGATCCGGTGTATCAATCGGCTCGAAGAGCATCAGAAGGGACAGATCATCGTCGAGGGTACGGAGTTGACGGACGATCTCAAGCAGATCGACCGCATCCGCGCCGAAGTCGGCATGGTCTTCCAGTCCTTCAACCTGTTCCCGCATCTCACGGTGCTCGATAATCTCTGCCTCGCTCCGGTGTGGGTGAAGAAGCTGCCGCGGGCAGAGGCCGAGCAGATCGCGATGCAGTACCTCAATCGCGTGCGCATTCCCGATCAGGCCCTCAAGTATCCAGGACAGCTTTCCGGCGGACAGCAGCAGCGCGTCGCCATTGCGCGGTCGCTGTGCATGAACCCGCGCATCATGCTGTTCGACGAGCCGACGTCGGCGCTCGATCCCGAGATGATCAAGGAAGTGCTCGACGTCATGATCGAGCTTGCGGAATCCGGCATGACGATGCTCTGCGTGACGCACGAAATGGGCTTCGCCCGCTCCGTCGCCGACCGGGTCATCTTCATGGACAAGGGTGAGATCGTGGAGCAGGGGCCGCCGTCGACGTTCTTCGCCAATCCGCGCGAAGAACGGACCAAGCTGTTCCTCTCGCAGATCCTCAACCATTAGCCGGATGTGCGCATCTTGAAGACAGGTGTTGTCGCCCTTCGGTGAATTGACACCTTGTCGGAGAGGGAGGGACACTCACTACAAGCTCTTGGCGGTGTGATGCTTTTCGAGGACGCACCGATCTTGGCGGAAGTGGAGTATCTGGCCGTCGGCCATTCATTCACCGGTTTGAAAATGGGAGGTAGAAGACCAATGAAACGTCTACTCGCAAGCGGCCTTGCAGGTTCGCTGATGTTATTGGGTTCTGTGGGCCTGGCGTCCGCACAAACCAAGGTGCTCGATACGATCAAGGCGCGCGGCAACCTGAATTGCGGCGTCGGCACCGGTACGCCGGGCTTCGCCTTCCCCGACGACAAGGGCAATTGGTCCGGCCTCGACGTCGACTATTGCCGCGGCGTTGCGGCCGCCATTTTCGGCGACGGGCAGAAGGTTTCATTCAAGCCGCTGACCGCGAAAGAGCGCTTCACGGCGCTGCAGTCGGGCGAGATCGACGTGCTGTCGCGCACGACGACCTGGACGATGAGCCGCGACAGCAGCATGGGCCTGTCGTTCGTCGGCGTCATGTACTACGACGGCCAGGGCTTCATGGTGCCGAGCAAGCTCGGCGTGAAATCGGCCAAGGAGCTCAACGGCGCTTCCGTCTGCGTGGCCACGGGCACGACGACCGAGCTCAACCTCGCCGATTACTTCCGCGCCAACAAGTTGACCTACAAGCCGGTCGTGTTCGAGAAGGCCGACGAGGTCAATGCCGCCTACGACTCGGGCCGTTGCGACGTCTACACGACCGACCAGTCGAGCCTCTATGCGCAGCGCCTGCGGCTCAAGAAGCCGACCGATCACGTGATCCTGCCGGAGGTGATCTCCAAAGAGCCGCTCGGCCCGTCCGTGCGCCAGGGTGACTTCCAGTGGTTCACGCTGACGAAGTGGGTCTACTTCGCGCTGCTCAATGCGGAGGAACTGGGCGTAAACTCCAAGAACGTCGACGAGATGCTGAAATCGTCGAACCCGGAGATCAAGCGCCTTCTGGGTGTCGAGGGCGAGTTCGGCAAGGCCATCGGTCTGGATAAGGACTGGGTCGTGCGCGTCGTGAAGGCCGTCGGCAACTACGGCGAGATCTTCGAGCGCAACGTGGGGCCGAATACGCCACTCAAGATCCAGCGCGGTATCAACCAGCTCTGGACCAAGGGCGGCCTCCAGTACGCTCCACCGATCCGCTGACAACTCGAAATGAAGACGCCGGCCGGGCCCATCCCCGCGCCGGCGTCTTGCTAACCGGGGCGGCCGCTCGCGGTGTGCCCCCAAGACAAAGCAAAGCGAGGGGTGATGGCGACGATCGAGGCAGGGAAGGCAAGGGCAAGGCACGGGCCGGGGCTCGGCAGCCTGATCAACCGACGCGAGGTGCGCCAGTTCATCTATCAGGCGATCATCCTGATCGGTCTCGTCGCGCTGGTGTGGATGATCGTCTCCAATACGATCGTCAACCTGCGCAAGCAGAACATCGCCTCCGGCTTCGGGTTCTGGGACAACACTGCCGGCTTCGACATCTCGCAGTCGCTGATCTCCTATAGCGCAGGGTCGGCCTACGGCCACGCCTTCTGGGTGGGCCTGCTCAACACGTTGCTGGTATCGGCAATCGGCATCGTATTCGCGACGATGCTGGGCTTCATGATGGGCATCGCGCGCCTCTCCTCGAACTGGCTCGTGGCGAAGCTGGCGACTGTGTACGTCGAGATCGCCCGCAACGTACCCCTGCTACTGCAACTCTTCGTCTGGTATTTCGCGGTTCTCAAGAACCTGCCATCGCCACGCCAGAGCCACGCCCTGCCCGGGGGCGGTTTTCTCAACGTGCGCGGGCTCTATCTGCCGGTGCCGGTCTATCAGCCCGGGATCGGCTGGGCACTGGTGGCGCTTGTGGTGGCGGGAGCGGCCTCGATCGGCATCGCGCTGTGGTCGCGCCAGCGCCAGAAGCTGACCGGGCAGCGGTTTCCCGTGCTGTGGTCGAGCCTGGCGCTGATCATCGGGCTGCCGTTCCTCATTCTGGTGGCCCTCGGCGAGCCCGTCAAATTCGACTATCCCGCGCTCAGGGGCTTCAACTTCCAGGGCGGGCTGGTGGTGCAGCCCGAGTTCATTGCGCTGCTGCTGGGCCTGGTGTTCTACACGGGCGCCTACATCGCAGAGATCGTGCGCGCGGGCATCCAGGGCGTGCCGAAGGGGCAGAAGGAGGCCGCGCTGGCGCTCGGACTGAGCAATGGCCAGACGCTGCGCCTCGTCGTCATTCCGCAGGCCATGCGGATCATCATCCCGCCGCTGACCTCGCAATACCTCAACCTCACGAAGAACTCGTCGCTGGGCGTGGCGATCGCCTACCCTGATCTCGTCAGCGTCTTCACCGGCACGGTGCTCAACCAGACGGGGCAGGCCGTGGAGGTGATCCTGATCACGATGCTGGTCTATCTGACGTTGTCGCTGCTGACCTCGCTCTTCATGAATTGGTTCAACGCGCGCATGGCGCTGGTGGAGCGGTGATCGATCATGGCGACTGATACCGCGAAACATGTCCCGATGCCCGAGATGAAGCCGCCGCGCTCGCAGACGGGTATCATCGGCTGGCTGCGCCAGAACCTGTTCTCGTCGTGGAGCAACAGCCTGCTCACGGTAGTGGGTCTCTACCTGACGATCCGGCTCGTCTCGGCCATCCTGGAATGGACGGTCTTCTCGGCGGTGTGGACGGGGGCCGACGGGACGGTCTGCCAGAAGGAGACAGTGGGGGCGTGCTGGCCCTTCGTGACCGCGAAGTTCAGCCAGTTCATGTACGGGCGCTATCCGGAGGCGGAACGCTGGCGGGTCGATCTCACCTACCTGCTGGCCGCAGGCACGCTCGTTCCGCTGATGTGGCCGGGCACGCCCGGCAAGCGCTATATCGCGCTGTTCGGGATCTTCGTCTTTCCCGTCCTGGCGGTCATTCTCCTGTCGGGTGGCTTTTTCGGCCTGCAGGACATCCCGACGGAGTTGTGGGGCGGCCTGCTCGTGACACTGGTGGTGGCGAGCTGCGGCATCGCCGGCTCGTTTCCCGTCGGCATCGTCCTGGCGCTGGGGCGCCGCTCGCGCATGCCGGTTGCGCGCTGGGTCTCGATCTTCTTCATCGAGTTCGTGCGTGCCGTGCCGCTGATCACCATCCTGTTCATGTCGTCGGTGATGCTGCCCCTGTTCCTTCCCGACGGCGTCTCGTTCGACAAGCTGCTGCGCGCGCTGATCGGCGTCATGCTGTTCCAGGGCGCCTACATGGCCGAGACCATCCGCGGTGGCCTGCAGGCGATCCCGCGCGGCCAGTTCGAGGCCGCCGATGCGCTGGGCCTGAGCTATCCGCAGAAGATGGGGCTCATCATCCTGCCGCAGGCGCTGAAGCTGGTGATCCCGGGCATCGTCAACAGCTTCGTCGGCCTGACGAAGGATACGAGCCTCGTCCTCATCATCGGCATCTTCGACCTGCTCGGCATCGTGCAGGCGGGCCTGACGGATGCCAAGTGGTTCGCGCCTTCCACGGCCATGACAGGGTACGTCTTCGCCGCGATCATCTTCTGGTCGATATGCTTCGGCATCTCCCGCTATTCGGCCTGGCTCGAGCGGCGCCTGAGTGCCGGGGACCGGCGGTAGGCCCGATCGCTGCCACATCGCCGTCCCGTGCGTGTGTCCCATGCGTCTTGTGGGGCTGTCGGCGGGCGCGTAAGAAGACGGCGAAGGTCGACGTAGAGCCACACATCAGGGAGCCAGACCGCCCATGCCGCGCTTTGCCGCCAATCTGTCCTTCATGTTCACCGAAGTGCCGTTTCTCGATCGCTTCGAAGCGGCGGCGAAGGCCGGGTTCAAGGCGGTGGAGTACCTCAATCCCTTCGAGGCGCCGAAGGACGAGATCGTCGCGCGGCTCAAGGGCAACGGCCTGACGCAGGCGCTCTTCAACATGGCGCACGGCGACTGGACCAAGGGCGAGCGCGGCATGTCGGCGCTGCCGGACCGGGAGGCCGATTTCGAGAAGGCAGTGGGGGCCGCGCTCGAGGTGGCGGATGCGACGGGCTGCAAGCGTCTCTTCGCCATGGCCGGCCTCAAGCACCAGGGCGCCAACCGCGCGTCCTACGTGAAGAACCTGAAGCGGGCGATGGAGATGGTCAGGGGCACCGACGTCGTCGTCATCATCGAGCCGATCAACGCGCGCGACATCCCCGGCTATTTCCTGAACCACACCGGCGAGGCGCGCAGCATCATCCACGAGGTGGGCGGCCCCAACATCGGCCTGCAGTTCGACCTTTATCATCGCCAGATCATGGAAGGCGACGTGGCGATGGCGATCAAGGAATTCGGACCGCTGGCCCGGCATTACCAGATCGCCAGCCCGCCCGATCGCGGCGAGCCCGACGATGGGGAGATGAACTACGCCTATCTCTTCAAGATGATCGACGAATCCGGCTTCGACGGCTGGGTGGGCTGCGAATACAAGCCGCGCAACGGCACGGTCGCCGGCCTGAAATGGGCAAAGGCGCTGGGCGTCAGCCTGGGCTGAGGGCGCCAGTCGTGCGCGGCCGTCAGCGGCGCATGCCGAATTGCGCGCGCTGGGGGCCGGCCAATGCCTCGGCTCGACGTCTTGGCCGCGTGGCAACGGGGGCTGGAGCCTGCCGGGACGCCTGGGCTGGGGCGGTCGTGACCTCGGCCACGCGCGTTGCCGCTGACGCGACCCAGTCTGCCGGCCGATCGTCGGGCTCGCCGACCGGGCGGGCTGCCGCGGTGCGCGGCTTGAACGGCCAGCGACCGCGCAGGTAGCGATAGCCCAGCCAGAGCAGCAGCGTGGAGAATTCCGCGATCCACGTCGCCAATTGTCTCGAACAAGCCCGGCTCCTCGCAGGGCATGCCGAATTGCGGGAAACAGGCCGGGGGCGTGGCCGCCAAGGCGCCGGCCGTGCATGCGGACATGGCGAGGATCGCGCCCAGCACGACCATCGCCAACCGCAATCTGTCCAGGCCGTGTCGCAAGCGCCGCTCCGATCCGTCACAGAAAGCACAATTTCAACACGCGCAGGTGAATGCGCTGCTACCCGACATGGTTGAGATCGCGTTTGCGGACCGGCCGGAAAAGGACGGTGGTGCGGCGACGCCAGCGTTGTTGTAAGTGTCGAACCAACGAACAAGCACCGAGCAAGCGGGAAGGAAGCGACATGAAGATCTTGATCCTCGGCGGCGCCGGCATGGTGGGGCGCAAGCTGGCCGAGCGGCTGGCGCGCGACGGGCACCTGGGCGGGAAGGCGATCTCCGCGTTGACGCTCTACGATGTGGTGGAAGCGCAGAAGCCCGCCGGCGCGGCATTCCCGGTCACGGTGCTGACGGGCGACCTGCCGGCCGCCGGCGAGACGGACAAGCTCGTGGCCGACAAGCCGGACGTGGTCTTCCATCTGGCCGCCATCGTGTCGGGCGAGGCGGAGCAGGACTTCGACAAGGGCTACCGCATCAACCTGACGGGCACGATGAACCTGCTGGATTCGATGCGGCGGGCCTACGACGGTGCCACCAGGAAGCCGCGCATCGTCTTCACGTCGTCGATCGCCGTGTTCGGGGCGCCGTTCCCCGACAAGATCCCGGACGAGTTTTTCACGACGCCGCTGACGAGCTACGGCACGCAGAAAGCGATCGGCGAACTGCTGATCTCCGACTACACGCGCAAGGGCATCCTCGACGGCGTCTCGATCCGGCTGCCCACGATCTGCGTGCGGCCGGGCAAGCCGAACAAGGCGGCGTCTGGCTTCTTCTCGAACATCATCCGCGAACCGCTGGCAGGCCACGAGGCCGTGCTGCCGGTGTCCGAGGAGGTCATGCACTGGCATGCGAGCCCGCGCGCGGCCGTCGGCTTCCTGCTGCATGCCGCCACCATCGACGGCGAAAGGGTCGGGTCGCGCCGTGCGCTGACGATGCCGGGCTTGGCCGTGACGGTGGGTGGCCAGATCGAGGCGCTGCGCAAGATCGCGGGCGAGAAGGTCGTGGCGCGCATCCGCCGGGAACGCGATCCGTTCGTAGAGCAGATCGTGGCGGGCTGGCCGCGCAACTTCGATGCGCAGCGTGCCGTGTCGCTCGGCTTCAAGGCCGAGCAGAGTTTCGAGGAGATCGTGCGCGTCCACATCGAGGACGAACTCGGCGGCAAGATCGCCTGAAGGAGATCGCCATGACATCGAAGCCGCTGATGCTATTGACGGTCGCGGAGCCCGGGCCGTTCCAGCGGGGGCTCGCCAAGGCGGGCCTCGCCGACAAGTTCGAGATCGCCGAGGTGCCGACAGGCCAGGCACCGTCCGCCGAGCAGTGCGCGCGTGCCGAAGTGGTTCTCGCCATGGGGCTGCCGCCGGGTCTGCTGGCGGACATGCCGCGCCTGAAGTGGCTGCAATCGATGACGGCGGGCGTGGATCATTGGCTGGCGCGCAAGGATCTGCCGGCGTCGCTGGCGCTGACGGCGGCGCGGGGCACGCATCGCATCCAGATGCCCGAGAATATCCTGGGCGCACTGTTCCACATCACCAAGCACTACCACGAGATCGCGCTGTCGCAGACGCAGTCGAAATGGCAGCGCAGCATCTCCACGACGCTGGCGGGGAAGACACTCGGCATCCTGGGGCTCGGTGCGATCGGCCAGGAGTTGGCGCGCAAGGCATCGGCGCTGGAGATGCGGGTGATCGGCACGAAGCGGACGGCAGCGCCGCTGCCCCACGTCGACCACGTCTATCCCGGCGAGGCGGTGGACGAGGTCCTGGGGCAGAGCGACTACGTGGTGCTGCTGCTGCCGGTGACGGCGAAGACGGAAAACATGTTCGATCGCGCCCGCCTGTCACGCATGCGCGGGGATGCATGGCTGATCAACTTCGCGCGCGGCGCGCTGATCGTGGACGAGGATCTCGTCGGCGCAGTGAAGGACAAGGTGATCGCGGGGGCGGTGCTCGACGTGTTCCGCACCGAGCCGCTGCCAGAGACGCATGCCTTCTGGACGACGCCGGGCATCATGGTGCTGCCGCACATCGGCGGTCTGCATCCGCAACGCAACGACATCGTGGCGGAGCTGTTCGCCGACAACGCCCGGCGGTTCCTCGCGGGCGAGCCGCTGCGCGAACTGGTCGATCGCGTGCACGGCTACTGACGTGCGAATGGCCCCCGCGCGGGGGCCATTCCGAATGCCCCGCATAGCGGCGCGGCGTGCGGTCAGCGCGTCTTTGCCATGACGAAGCCGGCGCCGGTTTCGACGATCTTGATCAGCTCCGTGATGTCCTTGTTCTCCATGCCCGAGAACATGGCGTGCTTGTACATCAGGCGAGCCGCCTGACAGACCCACATGGGAATGCCCAGGCGCTCGCCCTGCTCGATGGCGAGATCCACGTCCTTGGTCAGGATGTGCATGGGCGCGCCGTAGTCGAAATTGCGGTTGAGCACGGACTGCGGAAACTTGGAGAGCGTGGCGCTGTTGCGTCCGCTGCCGCGGTTGATCGCCTCCGTCATCACTTCCGGATCGAGGCCGCCCTTGGCCCCCATGACGTAGGCCTCGCAGGTGGCTGCGAGGGCCACGGCCGACAGGATGTTGTTCGTGAGCTTGAGCACCTGGGCCATGCCCGGGCGCTGGCCGGCAACCGTTACGGGGCCCCATTGAGAGATCAGCGGCCGTACGCGCTCCACGAGATCGGGGCGCCCGGAGACCATGACCGACAGCGTGCCCGCGCGTGCGCCGGGAGGGCCACCGCTGATCGGGCAATCGACGAGGTCGATGCCGCGGGCGGCGAGCCCCTTCTCCAACTCCTCCACGAGCGGCACGCCGACCGTGCAGGTGTTGACGACGAGCTTGACGGCCTTGCCGTGGACGACGCCGTCGTCGCCGAGGACCACCTGGCGCAGGCTGTCGAGCGTCGGCAGGGAGACGAACGCCGTCTCGCAGCGGTCGGCAACCTCTCGGGGGCTCGCTGCGGGGCGGGCCTGCCGCTCGACCAGCGGCTTCAGCGCGTCCTCGCGCTGGTCGTGAACCACTAGTTCGCCGCTCGCGCCGAGCAGGCGCTCTGCCATGGGCAGCCCCATGTTGCCGATGCCGATGAAGCCAGTGGCCATTCCGCTTGTCTCCCGCTGTCCGTATTGTTCGAAATTCGCCGGCGGCGATCAATCCTCGATCAGCGCACGAGGAACAGCGGGCACTCCAGCACGGGTGTGAGGTGTTCAAGATCGCTGTTCGCCGGCACCAGGAAGCCGCCGTACTGGGCCAGGATGAAACTTGCGTGCATCCGGCGCAAGCCCTCTACTATTTCCACGGGAGAGCCGTGACGGGGGCTGAGGCGCACGAGGGTGACGGCTGTCCCCGGCGGCAGCACGAGACGGGCCTGGCCTTCGAGCTGTTGGGCTTCGGCATCGTTCTCGGCGATGAGGATCGCCAGGATGCCTTCGCCGCCGTCCTCGGCCACGAGCCGCTGGGCGGCGCGGACCATCGGCTCGAGGTGGCTCAATTCCTCCACGGCGACGATCACGGGACCCTTGGTGCGCTTGGCCTTGGGCCCGACGATGACGATGCCGGTGGCGTCGGCCACGGCGCCGAACAGTTGCTGCAGGAGCGCCGCATTGGCGCGCGTCAGCGGCTCTGCGATCGCCACGACGTTCCAGGGGCCGCACGCGGCGCAGGCGCGTGCCACCGCGCTGACGGGCTCGTCGCGGACGACGGTGGCGCGGATGGGGACTTCGGCGTCGCGTGCCATCCGGCTGATCTGGCGGTGCAGGGACGATGCCAGCGCGCGCATTTGCCGCGCCATGGCTTCGGGCGACATGGCGAGGCGCTTGCCGCCCGTACGCGAGATCTCGCGCGCAAAGGGAAGGCTCGCCAGATCGAGAAGCTGCTGGTCCTCCACGAAGAGGCTCTCGATTTCCGACTGGAAGGCCCTGGCGACGCGCAACGCCGCCTCCAGTGCTATGGGACTGGGCGCGCAGCCCGACAACTGCAGGACGACGCGGCCCTTCTGCTCGCCTGCTTCCGCCACATGCGCAATCATCGCTTGTCCTTGGCCATATCGCCAGCGCCGTTGGGCTTCATGCCGAAGGCTCGCGCCTTCTCCGCGAAATCGTGCAGCCTGTCGTCGACGAGGCGATTGATCGTGCCCGCGGGGAAATTACCATCGGCATCGCGCTCGCCCGCCTTGACGCCGGTCAAGATCTCCAGCCCTTCGTCGATGGTGCCGACGGGATAGATGGCGAATTTACCCTCTTTCACGGCTTCCACGACGTCGTCGCGCAGCATCAGGTGCTGCACGTTCGACCTGGGGATGAGCACGCCCTGATCGCCCGTGAGCCCACGCGCCACGCACACGTCGTAGAAGCCTTCGATCTTCTGGTTGACGCCGCCGATGGCCTGCACTTCGCCCCACTGGTTGACCGACCCCGTGACGGCCAGGGACTGCCTGATGGGTACGCCCGACAGGGCAGAGAGCAGGGCATAGAGTTCCGTCGAGGAGGCGCTGTCGCCATCGACGCCGCCATAGGATTGCTCGAACACGAGCGTGGCCGCCAGGGCCAGGGGCACGTCCTGGGCGAAGACGCTGGCGAGATAGCTCCACAGGATCAGCACGCCCTTGGTGTGGAAGGGGCCGCCCAGTTCCACCTCGCGCTCGATGTCGGTGACGCGGCCGGCCCCCATGCGGACGGTGGCGGTGATGCGGCTGGGCTTGCCGAACGAGAAGGAGCCGATCTGCAGCACCGACAGGCCGTTGATCTGGCCGGCCTTCGCGCCCTTCACGTCGAGAAGCACGATTTCCCGGTTGATCGTCTCCTGCGTGCGGTCGCGCACGCGGTCGGATCGCTGGATGTGCTCCTCTACGGCGCGAATGACGTCCTCGCGCTGAATCTGGGCATGGCCTGCCTCACCGGCCCAGAAATCGGCCTCGCGGACGATGTCGGCGATGCGCCCGATCTCGATCGACAACTTCTCGCGATCGTCGGCGAGCCGTGCACCTTCGTCGATGAGGCGTGCCACCGCGCCCGCATCGGCCGGCTTGAGGCCGTGATCGCGGACGATGGAGGTGATGAGGCGGGCATAGGCCATGTCGTTGTCCGACGAGCGGGCAATGGTGTCGTCGAAGTCGGCCTGCACCTTGAAGAGGCCATCGAAGTCGGGATCGGCCTGGGACAGGAGATAGTAGAGCGTACGGTCGCCGATCAGGACGACCTTGACGTCGAGCGGGATCGGTTCGGGATCGAGCGATTGGGTGGAAATGAGGCCAGACATCTCCGAGGGCTGCTCGATGCGGATCTCGCGCGACTTGATCGCGCGCTTCAGCGCCTCCCAGGCGAAGGGCGACAGCAGCAGCTTGCGGGCATCGACCAGCAGATAGCCGCCGTTCGCCTTGTGCAGGGCACCTGGCTTGATCAGCAGGAAGTCGGTGACCAGCGCCCCCATCTGCGCGATGTGCTCGACGCGGCCGATGACGTTGCCGTAGGTGGGGTTCAATTCCTCGTAGATGGGCGCGCCGCAGCCTTCGGGGCTGTCACCGTTGGCGACGATGACGTTGACCATGTAGCGGCGGAAGCGGGCGTCGCGCGCGGTGTCGGCGGGCTGCTTGACGATTTCGCTCTCCTCGCCGCTGGGGGCGAGGAACAGGCCGACGTTGCGCACGAGATCCTTGGCGGTGGCGACCAGATACGCAAGCACCGCCTCTTCGCCGGCGAACTCCGACTTGATGTCGTCGAGGGCCGCTTCCACGGCCTGCGAGGCGACCTCGGCGTTGAGGTCGGAAGTGCGAAGGCGGCGTGCCTTCTCCGTCTTGGGCACCTGCTCCAGGATCTGCTCAAGTTCCTTCTGCAGGCCTTCGATGCGGGCTTCCACGTCCTTGCGCATCGCCTCGGGCAGGGTGTTGAACACCTCCGGCTTGACGATCTTGCCTTCGTGCATGGGCGCCATGGCGAAGCCGGTCGGTGTGCGCAGGATGGCGATGTTCTGCTTCTGGGCATGCTGGTTGAGCGCCTCGAAGGCCTCTTCCTGGCCGGACCGGAATTCTTCGTCGATGGCGCGGCGCCGCGTCTGGTATTCCTCGCCCTCGAAGACGGCGGGCAACGTATTACGCAACTCGTCGATGGCCGCGATCATGGACTTGGCGAGGGGACGTGCGCGTCCCGGCGGCAGCTTGATGGCGCGTGGTTGATTTGGATTCTCGAAGTTGTTCACGTAGACCCAGTCGGCGGGCGGTGCGGCTTCGCGGGCCTTGAGGTCGAGATATTGCTTCACCGCGGTGCGTTTGCCCGAGGCCGGCGGGCCGAGAACGAACAGATTGAAGTCGTGCGCCTTGATGTTGGTGCCGAACTGGATCGCCTTCAGGGCGCGGTCCTGGCCGATGAGGCCCGAGATCGGCTCGAGTTCGGCGGTCGATGCGAAGCCCAGGGTGGCGGGGTCGACGGTGCGGCGCAGCTCGCTGATCGGGAGGGAAGCAGGCCGATCGGCCTTGGAGACCTTGGGCGGGGTGCCGTCGGCCGCTGCCTTGGCCGGTGTCTCGGATTGCTGGCGCTTGAAAAACATTGGTTCTCGTTTCCCCGTTCGACTTCGAGTGCTCGTTTCGGTTCGATTGGTTCCCGCGCAACGTCTGGCATCAAGAAAACGGCAGTGCTGGGGCCGCGTCAACGGCGGGCGACAGGTCTGAGGATGTGAACGCAGGTGATGGAGTGATGGATGCATGGGGACAGCGAAGATGAAAAGGCCCCCGAGGGTGCGGGCATGGATGCCATGCGCGATGGACGCCAATCGGCCCGCGCCGCGGAAATCGCGCGGGGCGTCATGCGTGTTCTGGACCTGCATGGTCTGCGGGGGATCGCCGAGTTGACGCTCGCCAGCGGGCGCCGAGCCGACATCGCGGCGCTCGACCAACGCGGGGATATCTGGATCGTGGAGATCAAGTCGTCGATCGAGGACTTCCGCAGCGATCAGAAATGGCCGGAATATCGCGATTACTGCGACCGCCTGTTCTTCGCCGTGGCGCCGGATTTTCCGCAGGAGCTGATCCCGGATACGTGCGGGCTCGTCGTCGCCGATCGCTACGGCGGGGAGATCGTGCGCCAGGCGGGCGAGCATCGCCTCGCGCCGGCGAGGCGCAAAGCCGTGACCCTGCTTCTGGCCAGGGTGGCAGCGGGCCGCCTGATGACGCTCGCCGATCCCGAAAGGCGATACGAACCATTGCCGCGCCAGTGACGGGCGGGGCCGCGGCCGAGGCGCGCCGGCATCGTGTAGCGGACGAAGTGGCTGGCTATTTCGGTGCGCGCTTGGCGAGGATGCGCTGCAGCGTGCGCCGATGCATGTTCAGGCGCCGCGCCGTTTCCGACACGTTGCGATTGCACAGCTCGTAGACGCGCTGGATATGCTCCCACCGCACGCGGTCGGCCGACATCGGGTTCTCGGGCGGTGCCGCCTTCTCGCCGGGCGTGGCCAGCAGGGCGTCCGTCACCTCGTCGGCGTCGGCGGGCTTGGCGAGATAGTCGACGGCGCCGAGCTTGACAGCTGAGACGGCGGTCGGGAAGCTGCCATAGCCGGTGAGCACGATGGCGCGGGCTTCGGGCCGGATCTTCGCCAATTCGGCGATGACGTCGAGGCCGTTGCCGTCTTCGAGCCGCATGTCGACGATTGCGAAGGCCGGCGGCAACTGGCGGATGAGCGCCATGCCTTCCGCGATCGAATTGCCCATGCGGACTTCGAAGCCGCGCGATTCCATGGCGCGACCCAGGCGCTGCAAGAACGCCTTGTCGTCGTCGACGATTACGAGCGAGCGATCCGCCGGAAGCTCATCCTGGCGAAACGACAGATCCTCGTCTTCCCTGAAGCCATCTTTTTTCATGGCGCGAATTATAGCGCATTGCAGCAAAACGCCAAGACGGCTGCTGCGTATCCGATCGGGCCCACGTGCATAGCTGACCATCGGCTCGGCGGGGCTAGGGGGCGTGCAGACAATTCATATCGGTTCTGCGCAGCATTGTCTGCGAGGCATTCATGGCGCGTCAGCCAGGTCACGCGATTGTCATCGAATTGACTTGGCAGGCGCGCGCAACGCATGGCAGACTTTCTCCTGTTCGAAACTCGAGAATGGAGGTCGGGATGTCGCTCTCAGCACATCTGGCAGAACTTTCCGAGAAGCATCGGCTTCTCGAGCGGCGTATCGAGCAGGAGCTTGCAAGGCCTGGGTCCTCGGACCATGAAATCGGCCGCATGAAGCTCGAAAAACTCCGACTGAAAGAGGAAATCACGAAAGTAGCGGAGCGGACGGCGAGAGCGTCCTGATCCCAGTTGCGGACGTCGCAACGATGTCCGGCCGGCCGGCCACGCGGTGCCTCTTCCCAAGTGCACCGCTGGTTGGCTCCAAAGATTAAATCCGATAGGCCGGCCGCAGGCGCGGTCGCCGATACTCCCCTCAAGACAAGCACTCAGAATCCACCGACAAACGTCCCCTCTTCCTCCCGGCGATTTCAGGCCAGGCGCGAGCGATCGGAGGGCGATGTGGACACGCTGGCCGATGCAGCACGACCACACCGGCGACAAAGACGTCGCTCATTGTTCGGGCAGGCATTGCCTTGGCGTACAGGTAACGCTACGTAACGATATGGGGCTAAACGCTTTTTTGCGATTTCGTTGGGCTCGGGTCGCGCCGTATCAACTCGATCGAGGTGCCGTCATGCTCACTTTCAATCTGAAATGCGCCCTGGCAGGGGCGGCATTGGCCATCGTGCCCGTGCTGGCTGCTCCAGCCCATGCGGCGCCGCCAGTCACCAGGCCGGTGGCCTCGGGCGAAGCGGTGCTTGCTGCCACTCCCGTCCAGTACCGGTATTACGGGCGCCGGCACTATGGCTATCGGCCATACCGCCCTTATAGCGGGTTCTATTACGGGTATCGCCCGGCGCCGCCGCCGGTCGTCTATTACGAAACGCGCCCCTATGTCGTCCGGCGCCCGCGGCGCTGGCATCCCGATGACGTTGCGCGCTGCGCATCGCAGTTCCGCTCCTTCAGCGTACGTACGGGGACGTACGTGACATACGAAGGTGTCGAAAAGCTCTGCCCATACCTGCGGTGAGGGCCACTCGATTAATCATGAGCTTCGTGTGGCGTTCATCGCGCCTTGATTGACGACACCCTTGTCGCACAGATCGGTCAATCAAGACGCGACGCTACACTCGTGGCCCGTCGCTGTCCAAAATCGCGTAATAGCCACAACCGCTTGCCGATTTTGGCGCGATACGAGGGCGGCTTCAGGCTCGATGCGCCGTGATGACACCTTCCTGCCAGGGGTGGTGTCGCACGGTGCAGGCGAGGCCAGCCCGGGCCAGCATGCCCATGCAGTGCTCGTAGGCGCCGGGGACGAGATTGTCATGGTACTCGATCATGGCGCGCTGCGTTGCGGCGAGAACGGGCAGGCTGTCCTCTGTGAGAGCCGCCACTTCGCCGCCCTCGATGTCGATCTTGAGCATATCGAGTGTGCCGCCGCCGATACGCTCCCAGGCCGTGCGTAGCGAAACCTGGGGCACGGCCAGCTTGCGGCCGCCTTCGGCGGGTGCGGGACCGAACGCCGTGGCGTGGGCGGTGGGAACGTCCACCCAGAGATCGAGAAAGCCCGTGCCGCCACCGACCGCCTCGTTGCAGGGGACGATGGCCGCATCCAGTCCGTTGGCGGAAATGTTGCGCGTAAGCGTTTGGAACGACTGAGGGTTCGGCTCGTATGCGTGGATGGTGACGCCCGGCGTGGCCGACGCCCACATGAGTGAGACAGCGCCCATGTTGGCGCCGATGTCGAGAATGCGATGACCGGGCTCGGGCCGATAGGCATCGTAGAGGCGCTGGCCGTAGAGCTCGCGCAGCATCAGCAGGGGCTCGTCGAAGGGGCCATGATGCCAGATCATGCCATTGCGGAAGCGCAGCGGCGGCAACGTCGCGGGGGCGTTCCGACGACGCCAGACCTCGACGCCGTTCGCCAGATGCCGCGCGTACACTGAAAGATGAAAGGCGGCACGCAAGGGATCGCGCACGCGGTCGGGAAGATGGCCGGAGATGGCGGACAGTGACATGGCTTCGTCCTGGGCAATGCAGGGCTGCGCACGGGGGGGCCGGCGCTTGCGCCGACAATACCGGGGCTTTCAGCCGTCGCATCGTGTCCGGTTCAGACTTCGTTAACGATCTGCCGGCCGGCCGCGTCCCTTCGCTGCATTGCAATCGGCTTGTTGCGCGCGGCGAACGCATGCTATCTGCCCCGCACACAATCGAAATGCGCAGGATCCCTTATTATGAGCACCGTGCACGCCACTCGCCCGTCGGCGGGTTCGTTCTTCACCGCGTCGCTGGCCGAGGCCGATCCGGAGCTGAATGGTACTATTCTCCGCGAACTCGAGCGGCAGCGGACCGAGATCGAACTGATCGCGTCCGAGAACATCGTCTCGCGCGCCGTTCTGGAAGCAGTCGGCTCGGTGATGACCAACAAGTATGCCGAGGGCTATCCGGGCAAGCGGTACTACGGTGGCTGCCAGTTCGTCGACGAAGCGGAGACGCTGGCCATCGAGCGCGCCAAGAAGCTGTTCGGCGCCAAGTTCGCGAACGTGCAGCCGTCGTCGGGCAGCCAGATGAACCAGGCCGTCTTCCTGGCGCTGCTGAAGCCCGGCGACACGTTCATGGGCCTCGATCTCAACGCGGGCGGCCATCTCACGCACGGCTCGCCGGTGAACATGAGCGGCAAGTGGTTTCATGTGGCGCCCTACGGGGTGCGTCGTGACGACCAGCACATCGACATGGACGACGTGGCCCGCATCGCGCGTGAATCGAAGCCCAAGCTGATCATCGCAGGCGGTACGGCCTATTCGCGGTTCTGGGACTGGAAGCGCTTCCGCGAGATCGCCGACGAGGTGGGTGCCTACCTGATGGTAGACATGGCGCATATCGCTGGCCTGGTGGCCGGTGGCGCGCATCCCTCGCCGGTACCGCATGCGCACGTGGTGACGTCGACGACGCATAAATCGCTGCGCGGGCCACGTGGCGGCCTCATCCTCACGAACGACGAGGACATCGCCAAGAAGATCAACTCGGCGGTGTTCCCGGGGCTGCAGGGTGGTCCGCTGATGCACGTCATCGCTGGCAAGGCGGTGGCCTTCGGCGAGGCACTGCGGCCGGAGTTCAAGGCCTATGCGCAGGCCGTCGTCGACAACGCCAAGGTGCTGGCGGAGACGATCAAGGCGGGCGGCTACAACATCGTGGCGGGCGGCACGGACAATCACCTGCTGCTCGTGGACCTGACGCCGAAGTCGCTGACGGGCAAGGCCTCCGAGATCGGTCTCGGCCGGGCGCACATCACCTGCAACAAGAACGGCATCCCGTTCGATCCGCAGAAGCCGTTCGTGACGTCGGGCATCCGGCTCGGTACGCCGGCGGCGACGACGCGCGGGTTCGGTGCGGCGGAGTTCCGCGAGGTCGGCCAGCTCATCGTCGAGGTTCTCGACGGCCTCGCCAAGAATGGCGAAGCCGGCGATGCCCAGATCGAGGCGCGGGTGCGCGACAAGGCCATGACGCTGTGCAGCCGCTTCCCGATCTACGGCTGAGGTTCGCGCGCGGGGTCCGGTGAGCGGATCTCGCGATCGGGACAGTAGCATTCGACCGGGCCTGAGACGTTCAGGATCCGACGTCGAGGCGACGCAAGGAGATCGATGCGATGCGCTGCCCCTACTGCACCGGCGAGGATACGCAGGTGAAGGACAGCCGGCCGACGGAGGAAGGCAGCGCCATCCGCCGCCGCCGGGTGTGTCCCGATTGTGGTGGCCGGTTCACCACCTTCGAGCGCGTGCAGCTGCGCGAGCTGATGATCATCAAGCGCTCGGGGCGGCGTGTGCCGTTCGAGCGTGACAAGCTCTCGCGCTCGATCGAGATCGCGCTGCGCAAGCGTCCGGTCGACAGCGAGCGGTCGGAGCGACTCATCTCGGGTATCGTTCGCCAGCTCGAGAGCCTGGGTGAAAGCGAGATCCCCTCGTCCACGATCGGTGGACTGGTGATGGAGGGGCTGAGAGCGCTCGATCCCGTGGCCTACGTCCGGTTCGCGTCCGTTTACCGCGATTTCCGGGAGGCGGCGGACTTCCACGAGGTGCTGGGCGAGATTGCGACGGGTGTCGAGACCGAGACCGCGGGCACGGCGTTGCCGCCCGCCGCCAACGATGCCGCGCGAGCCAAGCGTTGACCATGGCGCGCGTGCGCGCATGCTGGCGCACCCGCGTGGGCGGCGCGCGTGGTAGCCATCATGTGGAGTAGGAAGGCGCAGGAATGAACAACGGCCGGGCCGAGTTCGATCGCCAGATGATGTCGATCGCCATTCTCATGGCGCGGCGCGGGCTGGGCACGACCGCACCCAATCCGGCCGTGGGGGCCGTGATCGCCGACGAGGCGACGGGTGAGCTGATCGCACGCGGCTGGACGCAGCCGGGTGGACGGCCGCACGCGGAAAAAGAAGCCCTACGGCGTGCAGGGCCGCGTGCGCGCGGGCGAACCATGTACGTGACGCTGGAGCCCTGCGCGCACACGGGCCGGGTGCCGACCTGTGCCGATGCGATGCTGAGTTCGGGCATCAAGCGGGTCGTATGTGCCATTCCCGATCCCAACCCGGTCGTCTCGGGCCGCGGGTTTGCGCAGTTGCGCGCGCAGGGCGTCGAGGTGGACGTGGGGCTGCTCGCCGACGAAGCGCGCTGGTACACGCTCGGCCACATCCTGCGGCAGACGGCGCATCGCCCGTTCGTGCAGCTCAAGATGGCACTCGATGCGAAGGGTCGGGTGGCGGCCGGCAACGGCGCGCCCGTCTGGGTGACGGGGGAAGAGGCGCGGGCCTACGCCCACCTCCTGCGCGCGGAGGCCGATGCCATACTCGTGGGGGCTGGTACGGTCGTTGCCGACGATCCCGAGCTGACGTGCCGCCTGCCGGGGCTGGCGCAGCGGTCGCCGGACCGGATCGTGCTCGACACGCAATTGCGGACCTCGCCGGCGGCGAAGATCTACCGGCAGAACGCCGCCCGCCCGCGCGTCTGGGTAGCCGCTTCCGTCGGGGATGCCGCGGGCCCGCACGTCCGCCACGGCGAGAGCGACGCGCTGGTTCTCGACGTTGGCAGCAAGAACGGGCTGTCGGTCGATCTCGACGGGCTGCTCGGCACACTGTCGGAGAATGGATTGACGCGGCTGCTGGTTGAGGGCGGGCCGACAGTGTGGATGGGTTTCCTGGCGGCCGGCTTCGTCGACGAGGTCTGCGTCGTGAGCAGCGACGCGGAGGCGCAAGACCCCGTCATACCGGTCATCGAGGGAGAGCGGCCGGCGTTCTTCGGGCGGTTCGGGCTGGTGCTGGCGCAGAGCCGGATGCTCGGCCGCGACCGGCTCGAAATCTATCGCCGGGACTGACAAATGCAGCCATTCCGTTACTATCTGCGCGTTCGCTACCAGGACTGCGACAGCCAGCACGTGGTCTTCAACGCGCGCTACAGCGAATACGTGGACTTGGCGATCACGCAATTCCTCTACGCGACGATGCAGGACCGGGATCCCTACGACAACACGTTCGAGATCCAGGTGAAGAAGCAGACCATCGAATGGAATGCGCCGGCGCGCTTCCAGGACGTGGTGGAGATTTCCACCTACGTGACGCGGTTCGGGACGACCTCGTTCAACGTGCGGTTCGATCTGCGTGTGGCGGGACAGCCCGAGGTGATCGTCACGTCGGACACGGTCTATGTTCATGTGACGGGACAGAACGGTGTGTGGAAGAGCGCACCGCTACCGGCGGACCGCCGGGCATTGCTGGAAGCCGGCGGCAAGGGGCAAATCGTCGATCACGCGGGGTATCACCCGATCGTGACAGGCTAGGACGGACACGGGCATGTTCACAGGTATCATCACGGACGTCGGCACGGTCGTGGCACGGCAGGGTGGCGTCTTCACGATCCGCTCGGCCTATGCTGCGGACGGCATCGCGCTCGGCGCCTCCATCGCGCACGACGGATGCTGCCTGACGGTGACCAACGTCGCAGCCGCCGACGGGGGCAGCCAATACACGCTCGACGTTTCCAACGAGACGCTGTCGAAGACGACGCTGGGCGCGTGGCAGGTCGGCCGGCGCATCAACCTGGAGCGTGCGCTCAAGGTCGGCGACGAACTGGGCGGTCACATCGTTTCGGGCCATGTCGACGGCGTGGCACAGATCGTCGCCATGCAGGCCGACGACGTCTCGCAACGGGTGACCTTCGAGGTCGATCCGGCGATCGCGCCCTACATCGCACAAAAGGGCTCCGTCGCGCTGGATGGCACGTCGCTGACGGTCAACGAGGTCGAGGGCTGCCGCTTCGGCATCAATCTCATTCCCCACACCTTGACGGTCACAACGTGGGGGGGCAAGAAGATGGGTGACCGGGTAAATATCGAGATAGATCCGCTAGCGCGCTACGTCGCGCGGCTCATGGAGTTCGCCAAGTGACGGAAGCATCGACAGCGGCCCTGCGACGGGTCGTTTATGCCGAGGGCGAGGGCTTCATCTCCCCGACCGAGGATGTGCTGGAAGACTTGCGTAGCGGTCGCATGGTCATTCTCGTCGACGCGGAAGACCGCGAAAACGAAGGTGATCTCGTCATCCCTGCGCAGTTCGCGACGCCGGAAGCGATCAACTTCATGGCCAAGTTCGGCCGTGGCCTGATCTGCCTGTCGGTGACGGAGCAGCGCGCGGAGCACCTCAAGCTCGAGTTCATGGCGCGCAAGAACGAGGCGCGCAACCGGACCGCTTTCACGGTGTCGATCGAAGCGCGCGAAGGCATCGCGACGGGCATCTCGGCGCACGATCGGGCGCATACGATCCGCACCGCCATCGACCCCTCGAAGGGGGACCGGGACATCGTCTCGCCGGGCCACGTCTTCCCGCTGGTGGCGCGCGAAGGCGGCGTGCTGGTGCGCGCCGGGCATACCGAGGCCGCCGTCGATCTGGCGCGGCTCGCGGGGCTCTATCCGGCCGGCGTGATCTGCGAGATCATGAACGATGACGGCACCATGGCGCGCATGCCCGACCTCGTCGGGTTCGCGCAGCGCCACGGCCTCAAGATCGGTACAATCGAAGACCTGATCGCCTATCGGCTGAAGAACGACCAGATCGTCAAGCGCACGGCGACGGCGAAAGTCGATAGTGTCCATGGCGGCGAATTCGACCTCTATACCTACGTGACGATGGTCGAGCCGGTGGAGCATCTGGCGCTGGTGAAGGGCGACCTGACGAAGCCCGGTCCGGTGCTGGTGCGCGTGCATGCGGTGAGCCTGCATGCCGATCTCCTGGGCATCGGCACGCACGCCGAGCAGGTCTCGATCGTGCAGCGGTCGATGCAACTCATCGCCGAGGAAGGGCGGGGCATCCTGGTGCTCCTGCGCGATCTGAGGCCGCAGTCGGTGTCGGAGTGGCTGACCAAGCACCAGGGCAAGACGCGCGGCGGTCGCAGCGCCGAGCAGCGCCGGGTAGAGATCGGCATCGGTTCGCAGATCCTGCGCGACCTGGGCGTCCACGAAATGGTGCTGCTGACCAATCAGCCCAATTCCCGGTACGTCGGTCTGGAAGCCTATGGGCTGCAGATCGTCGGCACCCGTCGGATCGAATAGCGAGTAGAGACGTCATGGCAGGCAAGAGCATGGGCGGCGGCGGCCCGGAGAGCGAGCGGCTCGACGCGCGGATTCTCATCGTGGAAGGCCGTTTCCACGAGGATATCGCCGATGCGATGGCGGCAGGGGCCATCGAGGAACTGGAAGCGCGCGGCTGCACCTTCGAGCGCGTGGGCGTTCCCGGCGCGCTGGAAATTCCGCAAGTGGTGACGGCTGCGGCCGAGGCCGATCTGTTCGAATACACGGAAGATGGCCGCGGCTTCGACGGCGTGATCGCCATCGGCTGTGTCATCCGCGGCGATACGTTCCATTTCGAGGTGGTCTGCAACAACGCCAATCACTGGCTGATGGACACGGCCGTTACGCTCGGCGTGCCGGTCGGCAACGCCATTCTGACGGTCGATACCAAGGAGCAGGCCTGGGAGCGCGCCAACGGCGGCCGGGCCGGCAAGGGCGGCGACGCAGCGCGGGCCGTGCTTCGTCTCGTCGAACTGCGCCGGCGTTTCGGCGGGGGCGGCGTATGAACGAGGACACCGGAAGTTCCAAGCCGTTGGCCCCACGGCCAGCGGCGCGTCTGGCCGCTGTGCAGGCGCTCTACCAGATGGACATGGCGCAGACGGACCTCAACGCCGTCATCGCCGAGTTCGTCTCCCTGCGCTTCGGGGACAAGGCCGAGGACGCTACGTTCCAGGATGCGGACCAGGATTTCTTCTCCGGCATCGTCAAGGGTGTGGTGCGGCGGCAGCGCGAGATCGATCCGGTGATCGACCGGCAACTCGCGGAAGGCTGGCGGCTGACGCGCATCGACTCGATCCTGCGGGCCATCCTGCGCGCCGCCACGTTCGAGCTCATCGAGCGCACCGACGTGCCGGTGCGCGTCGTGATCAACGAATACGTCAATGTGGCGCGGGCGTTCTTCGACGGGGAAGAGCCGCGCGTCGTCAACGGTGTGCTGGACAAGCTCGGGCGGCGCTATCGCGCGGCCGAGATGGGCGTCGCCTGACGCTCTACGTCGCCGCCCGGCGGACGCTGCGGGCTGCACGCGTGCAGGACATGCGACGTTTGGAGCCTGCACGCGGCGGGGGGCTTCGCCGCACGACGGGTGAAAAAGCAATACCCGAACTCCCGCCACGAAATCGCCGCCGCGGCTCGTCCAGATGGCGGGGTGCGTGCTAGAAGTGCGCACATCGTGCCCCGAATCGACGGGCGCGGACACGGACCAGGAATGCGGCAAGGAACGCTACCCGAGATGGCTGCTGCCGGCTCACATGCGCGCTCCGTTCTGGCGGTCTGCCTGCTGGCGGCGGCCGCGGTTGCCTGCGTGCCGTCCGCGCGGGCGGCGGGGAGTGCCTCCGAGCAGCGGGCCGCGGAAGCGGCGACTGCGATGCAGCGCAATCAAGAGCAGCGCGCGGTGCAGCTCTTCACGGAAGCGCTGAGCGACAGCGCACTCTCGAACAATCGCCGGGCCTCGCTGCTCAACGACCGGGGCGTGGCCTATTCGCGGCTCGACCAGGCGCGCACTGCCATCGAGGACTTCAACAGGGCCGTGCAGTTGGCGCCCGAGATGGCGCATGCCTACAACAACCGCGGCAACATCCTGCTGAAGATGGGCTTTGCCCAGGAGGCGACGAAGGATTTCGACCGGGCCCTGGTGCTGGCACCGGGCTATGCGTCGGCCTATGCGAACCGGGCAAGTGCGCATGTGCGGCTGGGGGATACAGAGGCCGCGATGCGGGACTTTTCGCACGCGATACGGCTGTCGCCCAAGGCCGCGGCGCCACTGCTCGGGCGTGGCCTCCTGAAGGCCTCGCTCAATCGGCCGCATGCCGCGTTGCGCGACTTCAGCCGGGCGGTGGCGAGCGACATGGCCTTTTCCGCAGGCTATCGCGCACGCGCCGACGCGAAGATCGCGCTGATGCGGTTCGAGGAGGCGACCGACGACCTGACACGGGCCGTCGCCTTCGAGCAGAACGATGCCGAGATCTACCTGAAGCGCGGCTACACCTATCTGGCGCAGCGCAACGTGGCCGCTGCCAAGAAGGATTTTGCGCGCGCCGCGGAAATCAATCCGCGCTGGGTGGTGGCGCTCGAAGCGCTGGCGCTGGCGAATGCCAAGTCGGAAGCCTACGACGACGCGCTGAACGACCTGGCACGGGCGATCGAAATCGATCAGCGCTCGGGGCTCGCCTATGCGGTGCGGGCGATCGTCTACAAGTGGATGAACCAGGCCGAGAACGCCGCGAAGGATCTGGAGCGCGCCAAGTCGTTCGATCCGGACCTGCCCGAGGTGATCTGGGCTCGTGCCGAGCTGGGCGACATCGCCGCGGACGACGCCAAGGGGGCGGCCAGCCTGGCCAAGGCCGTGCGTCAGCGGCCCTGGCTGCGGGATGCCGCGATTGCGCTTGATCGCCTGAGCGGCGGCCGGCACGAGGCGGTGGACGTGCCGGTGCTGGCCTTCGAAAGCTGGCGCGTGAGCCTGGAAAATGGACGCTACACCGCGACGAGCCGCGACATCCCCAAGATCGCCGTGCCGCTGGAGATCCTGGGCGAGGCGCCGCCGCGCATCATCGGCTGGGACGTCAAGACGGAGCCACTGGCGGGTATCGGCGTGTTGCGTTTCATCGCTGGCCAGGTACCGGGCCCGCAAGGGCCGGTCGACGTGGAAAATGCCGCCGTGATCGACATCGCCGGGCGCAGTCTGGTGACCGTGGAGACGGTGCGCCAAGGCGATCAGAAGGCGACGTGGGACTGGTCGAGCGAGCGGCTAGCCGTGACGGATCTCGACGGCTACGCGGAAGAATACCCGCTGACGGGCAGGCGCAATGCCGTCGCGCAGCAAGGCGGTGCCCGCCGTGCGGCGGTTCGCGACGGCGGGTCGCAGGGGATGACGCCGGACTGGGCACCATGGGCCCAGCCTTCGGACCGGCGGCCGGAGACCGGCGGCAACCGGCGGGCAGGGTCCAATGTGCGACCGGCCAAGCCGAAGACGTTGTTCGATCTGCTCTTCAATTGATCGGCGGTGGAGCTGCGCGCGATGCGCGTGGCTGTTCCCATCCAGGCTCACTTGACCCCGGGCGGCGCGCGGGCCAGAAAAACGCCACCGCATTTCATCATGCCATCGGCGCAGGGGATCACCGCGCGCCAGGGGGAGCCATGCCTAGCGCAAAATCCAAGCACTGGTCGGACGACGTCTTTCGCGAGATGAAGTCCCGCAATATCTCGACAGTCTGCACGATCCCGGACGGGGGCCTGACGCGCCTGCTCGAGATGGTGGGCGAGGATGCCTCGATGCGCCTCGTCACGCTGTCGACCGAAGAGGAAGGCATGGGCGTCGTCACCGGCCAGTGGATCGGCGGCAACCGCGCCATGATCGCGATGCAGTCGTCGGGCGTGGGCAACTGCATCAATGCCCTGGGGCTGCCCGGCGCCTTCAAGGCACCGTGCCTGATGCTGGTGACGATGCGCGGCCAGTGGGGCGAATTCAATCCCTGGCAGAACGCCATGGGCGGTGCCGTCCAGTCGACCTTGGAAGCGGTGGGCGTGAAGTGCTTCCCCGTCGACAAGGCCGAAGAGGTCGGCGAGACGTTCGCTGCCGCGGCCGACATGGCCTTCAACGGCAAGCTGTCGGCGGCCGTTCTCGTCAGCCAGCGCATCATCGGCGCCAAGGGTTTTGGACAGAAGTGACGAACATGAGCAAGGCAAGCCAGAAGCGGGCGGCAACGTCCAACAAGATCGACCGGCGCTCGTTCGTGAGCGATCTCTTCAAGCATCGCGGCAACGCCATCGTCGCGACGGGGCTGGGCAGCCCGACGTGGGATTCGTTTGCGGCGGGCGATGCTGTCGAGAACCTCTACTCGTGGGGCGGCATGGGGCTGTCCGTCTCGACGGCGCTGGGGCTTGCCCTGGCGCAGCCGTCGCGCCGCGTGCTGGCGATGACGGGCGACGGCGAGATGATGATGGGCATCGGCTCGCTGGGCGTGGTCGCCGATCAGGCGCCGGAGAACCTCGCGATCCTCGTCCTCGACAACGAGCACTTCTCGGAGACGGGCAAGCAGCGCGGGCTGTCGTCGGGGCGTGCGGACTTGTGCGCGATCGCGCGTGGCTTCGGCATCACGCAGACCATGTTCGTCACGGAGCACGGTCAGGTGGGCGATCTGGCCGACTTCCTGTTCAAGCAGAAAGGCCCGCTGTTCGCGGTGGCGAAGATCGCCATTTCCGAGGATCCCTGGAGCCTGCCGGAGAAAGACGGGGCGATCATCGCGCACCGCGTGCGGACGGCGCTGGGCGTCGTGAAGGGCTGAGGGCCTCTCGGTCCGGGCTTGCCTCCTGGATGGCGCGCCAGATGCGGTGCGCCGTCGCGGGGAAGGGCACGTGGCTGACGCCGAGCGGCGCCAAGGCGTCGCCGATGGCGTTGGCAATGGAGGGAAGTGCACCCACCGTGCCGCTTTCGCCCACGCCCTTGATGCCCAACGGGTTCGATGTGGCCGGCGATGGCTGCAGGATTGAGGTGAAGCGCGGCAGATCACGCGCGCGCGGCAGTGCGTAGTCCATGAACGATCCGGCGACGAGCTGGCCGCTGCCCGCATCGTAGACGCCATGTTCCATCAAGGCCTGTCCGATGCCCTGCGCCAGTGCACCGTGAACCTGTCCTTCGGCGAATTCGTGGGCGATGACCCGCCCGCAGTCGTCGACTGCCGTGTAGGCGACGAGTGCCACCGTACCGGTCTCGGGGTCGATCTCGACCTCCGCGACATGGCAACCGCTCGGGAACGTGGGCTCGGCCTCGATGCGAGCCTCGGCCAGGATGGGCGGATCGCCGGGACGGACGATCTCGGTCAAGCCGATGGCGCGGTTGGTGCCGGGCTCGATGAATCCCCCGTTCTGGAATTCGAGGGCTTCCGGCACGGTTCCCAGAATCTCTGCGGCGCGGCCTTTCGCCTTGTCGATGAGCTGCAGCGCGGTGGCGCGGATGGCGAGGCCGGCCATCTGCGTCGAGCGCGATGCGGAGGCGGTGCCGCCGTCGGTAAAGCCGCGGCTGTCGCCCTCGCCGACCAGGATGCGGTCGGGGGAAAGCCCCAGCTGCTCGGACGCCAATAGCGCAAAGGTGGTCTGGTGGCCCTGGCCCGTGGCGCCGATGGCCGTGCGCAGGTGCACGTGGCCGTCCGCGTCGAGGTCGAGCTTGGCACGCTCGATGGGCACGCCACCGGAAATCTCGACGAAGATGCCGAGCCCCACGCCCCGATAGCGCCCACGGCGTGCGGCCTCGCGCTTGCGGGCCTGCGCGCCGGCCCAGTCGGCGGCCTTCAGCGCGCTGTCGAGAAGGGCTGGAAAGTCCCCCGAGCAGTAGCGCATGCCGACGGCGGTCACGTGCGGGATCTCGTCGGCTGCCAGCATGTTGCGGCGGCGCAATTCGACGGGGTCGATGGCGAGCTTGCGGGCGGCCGTCTCGATCAGGCTTTCCATGATGTAGGCGGCTTCGGGACGGCCGGCCCCGCGATAGGGGGCGGTCGGGACCGTGTTGGTCATCGTGCAGGTGACGTGCGAATGCACCGCAGGGATGCGGTAGGGACCGGACAGGCAGCGCGAGAAGTTGGCACAAGCGATGAAGTAGCCGACGGGGTGGGTGTAGGCGCCGAGGGCTGCGGTGGTGCGAACGGCGAGGGCAAGAATGCGGCCATCGGCATCGAGGGCCAGCCGGCCGCGCATGACGCTGTCGCGGGCCTGGGCGTCCGAACCGAAGGCTTCGCTGCGGCTGCCGGTCCAGCGCACGGGGGAGCCGGTCTGGCGTGCGGCCGTCAACAGGGCGGCGTATTCGGGATAGATGCCATTCTTGATCCCGAAGCCGCCGCCGACGTCGAAGGAGGTGACGGCGATGCTCTCGTTGGCGACGCCGAGCACGTGTGCGAGCTGGTCGCGCAGGTTGGTCATGCCCTGGTTGCCGGCGTGCAAGTGATAGGTGCCGGCGGCCTCGTCATACGTGGCGATGGCGGCGCGCGGCTCCATGGGGCAAACGACGACGCGCTGGCTGATGCGCTCGGCCGAAACGACGTGCGCGGCGCCAGCCATGGCAGCATCGACGGCGGCTTCGTCGCCCAGGCTCCAGGTGAAGCCGACATTGCCGGGGGCAGTGGGCCAGAGCTGCGGCGCGCGAGGGGCCAGCGCCGCCTCGACATCGGTGACGCTGGGCAACGCGCGGTAGGTGACGGCGAGCGCTTCTGCCATGTCCTGCGCGGCCTCGCGGGTCGCACCGATGCACAGGGCAACGCATTCGCCGACATGGCGGACACGCTCGTGCGCCAGTGCGCGCCAGGGCGTCGCGCGCGGCGGCCGGCCTTCGACACCGACCAGCCGCTGCGCGACGGGAATGGGCTTATGGCCGGCGGCTACCAGCGCCGCACCGTCGAGAACGAGCGTCGCGCCCGGCACAGCCATGGCCGCGCGTTTATCGATGGCAGCAATCTCCGCATGGGCGTGAGGGGAGCGCACGAACGCGCCCCAGAGGGCGCCGGGGGCCTGCAGGTCGTCGGTGAAACGTCCGCGCCCCGTCAGCAAACGCTCGTCCTCGACACGCTTCATCGCATTCCTCCGCCGGCCCGTTCGGCGTGAATGTTATGCAGCGACAGCTATGCTAGTATAGAAAAAACGCAGGGGTTGCGGTGCGACCGTGATCCGGTGACATGGCACGGCGTGCGCGAGGAGAGCGGCATCGTGCCGGGCGCGTGCTTGGACCCGGGCGTTCGGGGCGGTGGTGGGCCGAGGGGCCGATAATGGCATCGAGCGATCAACAGGACCGAAACTGGGAGGAGATCACAGCGCTTCGGGGCGTGCTGGCGATCTTCGAGAAGGAGCTTGGTCAGGTCGAGGCTTGGCGCGCGCTGCGCCAGCTCGACGAGCGGGAACGATCGGGCCAGCCGCTGCAATCGGTCGACGGCGTGTTGTTTCGCGGCCGGCTGCTGCGGGACCTCGAAGGCAATTGCCGGGTCTGGCGCGCTTATCAACACATCGAGGAAGCCATCGAGCAACTGCTCGGTCCAGAAGTGGTGCCCGTGGAGCACGATGGCGGGCCGATCGCGCGGGCGGGCAGCACGGTCGCTGCGGCGCCGGACGGCACGGTGCAGGCCCGCGTGCGGATCAAGGTGCGGGCGGGTCGGGCCGTGGTGCCCGGTGACGGCAACGGCTTGCCCGCGGTGGCAGGGCCCAGTGCGGACGGTGTGACCGACGACAAGGCGGCCAGCCGGTCGGTGCTGGAGCGCATCAGGACATTGAAGCCGGAACCGGTGACGAAGACGCCGGAGACGACATGGCCACCCGCGAGTGGGCTGGCGGCCGCAGTCTGGGGTGACAGGGCCAATCCACCACCGGAGCGTGACGGGCCGGCGTCTGGGGTGGCCGGCACGAGCGGGCAGGAGCAATCGCCGCCGCCGACCGACGTGCCCGCGGCACCCGCCACACCCGCTATACCCGCCGCGCAGGCAAAGCCACCGGTGGCACCCGCGCCGCCGCAACCGTCGGCCGCATCGGAACCCGATCCGCTCCCCTCGCGGGATGCCGGACGGCCCGACAGCATTGCGGCCAAGGACGACGTGTCGGCACGCATCCTGGAGTTGGAGAGCCGGCTCGCGCGGTTGATGGAAGCCGACGTCCATGCAGGGGCACGGCCAGCAGAGCTATCCGAGCCGCAGCTGCAGTCTTCGTCCCGGGCAGGGAGCGTCCGCCCGGATGGGCGGGCGGCCGCACCTCGATTGCCGGTGGCTCGCAGCCTGATCGTGGCGAACGACCTGACGCCATTCGTGGACGGCGACGACTTCGACGAGGAGGCGGACGTGGAGATCGTGGTCGGGCCGCCTGCGCCGCCGCAAACCGAGACGGCGGTTGTGGCAGCCAGCCACGCGCCCGCGTCCACGCGCAGCACGCCGGTGCGAGACCCGATCGGCGACGACGGGCTGGATGGTCCGCTCGCTTTGCAGGATGTGGAGGAGGCGAGCGTCGAAATCGTGCGTGCCGCGGACCCCGCGGGAGATGCTTCGCCGCGCGCGGTGGATCGCAAGCCATCCGCGCGCTGATCACGGCCATCTCCAGACGGCGCGGCGTGCGGCGTCCTGGCCCGAGCCGCCAGACTTGCGAACCACGCGAAGGGAGTTAGTGTGCCGCTTGCCGCGCTGCGATCTGCCTTCGGTGACGCGGCGTGCGCGGGCCGCGACTGTGCCGCCGGGGACCAACCCGGAGCGGAGCAGGCGCGATGTCGGCGAGAGTTCCCTTCAAGTCAATCGCTGGCGCCATGGCGCGACAGCACGATCCAGACGGAGACCCCATGACCATCAAGCCGTTCGATCTCGACGTGCACGCGCGGGCGTTGGCAGAAGCAGAGCGCATCGTGGCGCTGGCACGCAGTGGCGTGCGCGCGAAGGTCGCCGCGGCGGGCTCTCCCGATGCCGCGCAACATGTGCTGCATGGCCTGGCCTGGCTGGCGACGTACGTCGAGGCGCTGCGCCAGATGCTGGGCTGGGCCCGCGCGATTTCGGCGGAGCGGCGCATGGGCGAAGCAGAGCATCTGCTGCTCGATGCGGCCTTTGCGGAGTATCTGGCGCAGATCGCCGGCGGTATTCCCATGAGCCAGAGCGAGTTCGTGCGGCTCGGCCAACTCGGCGTTTCGGCGGCAGATGCGGCACGCTTCGTCGTCGCCGCCTCGGATCTGATCGACGGGGGCTACGACGATGCCCGCAAGGCACGGCTGGCCGAGCTGATCGCGGCGAGCGCCGCCGACACGACGTTCGGCGACACGGGCCTCGACGAGACGCATGCCGCCATGCGTGAGCAGATGCGCCGCTTCGCGGTGGAGCAGGTGGTGCCGCATGCGCATGGCTGGCATAGCGAGAACAATTACATTCCCCTCGATGTCATCAAGCAGATGAGCGAGATGGGCGTGTTCGGCCTGACCATTCCCGAGGCGCACGGTGGGCTGGGGCTCGGCAAGGAGGCCATGTGCGTCGTCTCGGAGGAGTTGTCGCGCGGCTACATCGGTGTGGGCTCGCTCGGCACGCGATCCGAAATCGCTGGCGAGCTGATCCTGCACAACGGCACCGCCGAGCAGAAGGAGAAGTATCTGGCGCGCATCGCCTCGGGCGAGATCCTGCCGACGGCCGTTTTCACCGAGCCCAACACCGGGTCGGACCTCGCCTCCCTGACGACACGGGCGGAGAAGCACGGCAACACCTATCGCGTGCATGGCCAGAAGACGTGGATCACGCATGCCGCTCGCGCCGACATGATGACGCTGCTGGTGCGCACCAATACGGCCGAGCCCGGCTACAAGGGCCTGTCGATGCTTCTGGCGGAGAAGCCGCGCGGAGACGATGCCAATCCGTTCCCGGCGGAGGGCATGTCGGGTGGCGAGATCGAGGTGCTGGGCTATCGTGGCATGAAGGAGTTCGATATCTCCTTCGACGGCTTCGAGGTGCCAGAGGGCCAGCTCCTGGGAGGCACCGAGGGACAGGGCTTCAAGCAGCTGATGGCGACGTTCGAATCGGCACGCATCCAGACTGCGGCGCGAGCGGTCGGTGTCGCCCAGTCGGCGCTCGACGTGGCACTGCAATACGCGCTCGACCGCAATCAATTCGGCAAGGCGATCTACAACTTTCCGCGCGTCGCCAACAAGATCGTGGCAATGGCGGTGGAGACGATGGTCGCCCGCCAGATCACGTATTACGCGGCCCGCGAGAAGGATCAGGGGCGGCGCTGCGATCTGGAAGCGGGCATGGCGAAGCTGCTGGCCGCGCGCATCGCGTGGGCGAATGCGGACAACGCGCTGCAGGTGCACGGCGGCAACGGCTTCGCGCTCGAATACCCGGTGTCGCGCATCCTGGCGGACGCGCGCATTCTCAACATCTTCGAGGGAGCGGGAGAGATCCAGGCGCACATCATCGCGCGGCGCCTGCTGGAAGGGGCGAACTGAGCAGGGGACGTGCGGGCCGGCCTCGGGCGAGGCCGGACCCGGGGCGTCCGGCAAGCCGCGTCAGCCGCGGGAGCGCAGCTCGGTGACGTTGTGGGCGTCTTCGGCGAAGTCCGTATCGGGCAATTCGCTCGGTTCGATGGGACGACCGAACAGGAAGCCCTGCATGTAGGTGATGCCGGCGGCCTCGATGATCTGGGCTGTCTCCTCGTCGGCGACCCACTCGGCCACCGTTTCCATATTGAAGGCCTCGGCGATCTCGACCAGAGACTTGATGAAGACGCGATTGGTGGGCTCGTCCACCAGGTTCTTCACGAAAGAGCCGTCGATCTTGACCATGTCGACGTTGAGCAGCTTCAAGTTCTTGAAGGACGTGTAGCCCGCGCCGAAGTCGTCGATCGCCACCTGGCAGCCGAGTTCCTTCAGCGTGTCGACGAAGTTCATGGTCAGGTCGAGATCATGGATCGCGGCCGTTTCCGTGATTTCGATCGTCAGGCGCTCGGTGAGCGCGCGGCGCCCGCCCGTCAGGCGATGCAGCGTGACGAGCCACTCGTGGTCGCTGCTGGTGTGGCCGGAGACGTTGACGGAGAGGCGAACCGTCGGGTTCTTTTTCAGGATCTCGATGCCCAGCTCGAGCGTACGGCGATCGATCAGCCGCGACAGGCCGAGTTGCTCGGCGACCTCGATGAAGGTGCCCGCAGAAACCAGTTCCCCGTCCGTCCGCTCCATGCGCAGGAGGCATTCGTAGAGTGCGGGATAGCGGCTGCCGCTCCGCATCATCGGCTGCAGGGCGAGCCGCATGCGGTTTTCCTCGAGGGCGGTGACGACCTCGTCGGCAACCGTGATGTTGCGCTGGCGCGTCGATTCCTTGGCGGCGCTCGGCTCGTAGACGACGAAATTGTCGCCGCGACGCTGGCGTGCACCGTCGAGGGCCTGCAGCGCGTGGCTCAGGGCCTGGTGCGCGGTCGTGGCATGCTCGGGCAACTGCACGCCGCCAATCGAGATCGTCGCCGAAAGCGGGCAGGCCGATGTCGTGATGGTGGCGTCGCGCACGGCCTTCATGAAGCGCTCGGCAGCGATGCGCATCGCCGACAGGCCACAATCGTTGAGGATGATGCCGAACTTGTTGGAGGAATAGCGACCGACCGTGTCGCCGCCACGCAGGCGCGAGCGGATCAGGCGGGCGCAGGTCGCGATCACCTCGTCGCCGACATCGAAGCCGAACGTCTCGTTGATCATCGAGAGATTGTTGATGCGCACGATCAGGAACGCGGCCGGCTGCTTGGAGCGCTCGGCCCGCGTCACGACGGCGCCCAGGGCTTCCGTGAGGCGAATGCGGTTGAGCTGGCCCGTCAGTTCGTCGTGGTCGGATCGGTAGAGGAGCCGCTGCTCTTCCTTGTAGCGCTCGTTGATGACGCGGATGATGCCGCGCGCGCGCACTGGCTGCCCGTTGTCGTCATACCAGCAGCGGCCATGATCCTCGAGCCAGAGCGAGGTCTGCGTGCGGCGACCGCCCGGCATGAAGCGATATTGGACCTGGTAGTGGCCGCCATTGGCGCTGGCGCCTTCGGAGGCGGCCGTGTCCAGCAGCGCGCGACGCCGGCGCTCGATATGCTCGGGCGCGATGAGGAACTGATAGTTCGAACCCAGGGAAAGGCTTTCCGCGTCGGCGCCCAGAACTTCGCGGGCATTGCTTTCCCAATCCATCCGGTCCGAGGCGATATCCCAGACGTAGGCCGTCTCCTGGACGGCAGAGAGGATGCCGAGGAGATCGAGCGCGCAATTCTCCACGGGAATCGAATCATCCGTCAGGGGAATGGCCTCGCCCTGGATCGAGGGATCGGCCGATGTTTCGCCCTGCGCCTGGAGGTCGACAGGTGCCGAAGCCGCCTGTTCCGAGATTTCGTCGAAAGATCTCACGCCCACACCACCCGAGAGGTCGCAGCCAGCCGTTTGGGATCCCCGCCCCAAACCGATAGCAATTTTGCTCTATTGCCGAAGGTAGCGGGAAGTCCTTAACAACTCAGAAACGAAAAAGATCCAATGCGCCATGATCCGGAATTCGAGTGTCCGGGTGCATGTCGCGAATTGCGCGCCGCTATCGAAAAGAGCGCCAGAAAACGAAATCGCGGGGCCGGAAAGGCAGCCCCGCGTGATTCGAGCGACAACGGGCTGGGCCCGTGTATCAGGCCTCGCCGCCGATATTGAGATCGCGACGTGCGGTGCGGATGCCGATCAAGGCGCCAGCGACGACGTCGACGAGCGCCGCGATCATGATCAGGAAGAAGACCGAGCTGGTCGCCTTCGGCACGAGCAGGAAGCAGATCAGGCAGAGGATGAATACCAGCATCGACAGGCCATGGTCGATCATCTGCGAGCTCGACGTGTAGGTCGATTTGATGAGCTCGACGAACAGCGCCATCATCGTGATGATGGTGATCAGGTCGCTGGTGCGGAACACCCAATCGGCGCCGCTGACCATATGAAGCTTGAAGAGCTGCTTGTTCAGGATCTCGTCGGCGGTTCCACTCCCCCCGATCAGCATGACTACGAAGTAGATGATGAACGGGACGATGATGAGCGGAATGGCTCTGAGCGACATGGCTGCTTCCTCGATGCCGGCGCCGACGATTAGGGCGGATTGCTCCTAATGCTGAACTATGACCGCTTTATGCCGTCCGGCCCAGAACCACAATGGTCCGGACGTCGCATAACGTGGCCGTCGTATCAGACCGTCTCGTCCTTCACCTCGAGCACCTGCATCTTGCGATACTTGCCCGACTTCAGGTCGATGTGGTGGGGGCGGCGGAGATTGCCCGTCTCCTTGTCCTCAACGTAAACCGGCGCGCTGAGCGCATCGGCCGAACGCCGGGTGCCGCGCTTCATGCGCGAGACTTTAGTGCGGGGTACTGCCATGGCGAAAACTCCTGTCGCGGCTCGCGGGGAGCCAGTTCTATCCGATCCCGCAACCGGACGCCGCCGTGCCTCTTCGTGCGCACCGCCAGCATTCTGGACGATCGGGGAAATAAACACTGGCCGCACAGCGATGCCATGCAGCCTTCGGAGCGCCTTATAGCGGCAAATCGGGTGGCTGACCAGCGGGCAATCACGGGAAAATGCCATCGCGACGATCGCGCACCCTGGCGTGTGAACGACGTTTTTCAATAGTTGCGCGGAGGCAATGGCCGCCAGCCGCGGCTGCGACTAAGAACAAGAGCATGACCTGATCGCGCGACCAAGGCCTGGAGTTGAAACCGTGACAGCCACGCAATCCGAAGTGGAATCGAGCGCGTTCGCGCAGCGGCTAGGCGCGGCGGCCGAGCAGACCGAGGCACGGTTGGCAGCGATCCTGGCATCGCACACTGATTCGACGCCGGAGCGGCTGGCCGAGGCGATGCGACATGCGACGCTGGGTGGCGGCAAGCGGTTCCGGGCCTTCCTGGTCCTGGAGAGTGCCGGGCTCTATGGCGCCAATGCCGCTGCCGCGCTCGACGTCGCCGCCGCCTTGGAATGCCTGCATGCCTACAGCCTCGTGCACGACGACCTTCCTGCGATGGACAACGACCTCGTGCGGCGCGGGCGGCCGACCGTGTGGAAGGCCTACGACGAGTGGACGGCGATCCTCGCGGGCGATGCACTGCTGACGCTGGCCTTCGAGATCGTCGCGGGGGCCCAAGCGACGGCCGAGGCGCGCGTTGCGCTGACCCGCATGCTCGCCGTCGACGCAGGGCGCGCGGGCATGGTGGGCGGACAGGCTCTCGACCTCGCCGCGGAGAAGCTGGGGCAGCCGGCGCAGCCGGACGTGGCGCACGTGCGCCGGTTGCAGGCCATGAAGACGGGGGCGCTGATCCGCTTTGCCTGCGAGGCGGGCGCGGTGCTCGCCGGTGCGTCGCAGGAGCATGTTGCGGCGATGACGGCCTATGGTCGTGCGCTGGGGCTCGCCTTCCAGGTCTCCGACGATCTCCTCGACGTCACGGGCGATGCGAGCGTCGTCGGCAAGGCCGTGGGCAAGGATCAGTCGCTGGGCAAGGCCACCTTCGTGGCACTGGCCGGAGTGGCGGCCGCCCACGCGACGTTGCGGGAGACGGTTGCGGAGGCGCTGGCGGCGCTGGCGCCCTATGGCAGCGGGGCGGATGCCCTGCGCGGGGCCGCGCACTTCATGCTGACGCGACGCAGCTGACGTCGCCAATTCCTTGTCGGAAGGCGCGGCAACGGGTTGCGCTTTGCCGCGACCGCTGCTCCATTGGGCCGAATTCCTGGATTTGGAGAGCGGACACATGTCGATCCACCCGATGTCGGAACTCCCGCCTGCACATCCCGCGGCCTGGCCGTTGCTGCTCGAAGGCGAGCGCAAGCTCGATCGCGCCGCGCTCGACGAGGCGAGGGCATTCGCCATCGCAAACGAGAGCACGTGGCCGCGCTCGTTCTATTATCCCGATGGCCGTTACGTCGGCATCGTCGAGTGGAACGAGAAGGGCCCGTGGAGCGAGATCGTCGGCCCCGTGCGTGCGCGCGAAGGGGCCTCGGGGCTGGTGGTCGTGGGCGGCAAGGTCGCGGCGGAATGGGGCGACACCAGCCGCGCCGACATGACCTTCAGTGTCGCCAAGAGCTATCTCGCCATTCTTGCCGGCGTCGCCGTCGGGGACGGTCTGATCCGCGATATCGACGAACCGGTGGTGCGGACGGTGCCTGGAGCGCACTTCACCAGCGCACACAACGCGCAGATCACGTGGCGGCATCTGCTGCAACAGTCGAGCGAGTGGCAGGGCGAGCTGTGGGGCAAGTCCGATCAGGTCGATCATTTCCGGCAGGTGGGGGCCAGCGCGGACAATTCCCGCAAGGGCGATGAGCGCGCGCTCATGCCGCCCGGAAGCTTCTACGAGTACAACGACGTGCGCGTGAACCTGCTCGCCTATTGCCTGATGATGCGCTTCGGGCGGCCGCTGCCCGACGTCCTGCACGAGCGGATCATGGATCCAATCGGTGCCTCGAAGACGTGGGCGTGGCATGGCTACAGCACGTCCTGGGTCGATGTCGGCGGCCAGCGGATGCAATCCGTATCCGGGGGCGCCCACTGGGGCGGCGGCATGTTCATCAGCGCGCGCGACCATGCCCGGGTCGGGCTTCTGATCGGGCAGCGGGGGCGCTGGGGCAACCGGCAATTGCTGCCCGAGAGCTACATCGAGGCGATGCTGGCGCCCTCCCCGACCAATCCGAAATACGGCTATCTGTGGTGGCTAAACCGGGGCGGGGCGGCGAGTGCGCATGCGCCGGAGACGGCCGTCTATGCGATGGGGGCTGGCAACAACATCATCTGGGTCGACTTCGAGAGCGATGTGGTCGCCGTTCTGCGCTGGCTCGACAAGTCGGCGCTGGGCGGTTTTCTCGAGCGGCTGATGAAGGCCGTGAAGGCCTGACAACGAGATCGACGGCGCGAGTGGCGCAGGAGGACGCACCCATGGCGGGTCAATCGCAACTGGCCAAGCGCAAGCTCGGTCGCACGGGGCTGGAGGTCACGGCGCTGGGCTTCGGCAGCGCGCCGCTGGGCGACATCTACGAGGCGCTGGACGATGCCACCGCCATCGCCACGGTGGAGGCGGCGGCGGAAGCGGGCATCACGCTGTTCGATACGGCGCCGCTCTACGGCCAGGGCATCGCCGAGCACCGCATCGGCACCGCGCTTCGGCGGCGCCCGTCCGGCAGCCACGTCATCTCCACCAAGGTCGGCCGCCTGCTGTCGCCGGCTCCGAACGGCCGCACGAAGACCTCGCGTTTCGTGGGCGGGTTGTCGTTCAACGTGACCAACGACTACAGCTACGACGCGGCGATGCGGTCGCACGAGATGTCGCTGGCGCGTCTCGGCCTGCCCAAGGTCGACGTGCTGCTGATCCATGACGCGGACGCCTGGACGCATGGACCGGTCGAAGGTCCCAAGCGCTACAAGGAAGCCATGGAGGGGGCTTATCGCGCCCTCGAAAAGCTGAGGAGCGAGGGCGTCATCAAAGGTATCGGCATCGGCGTGAACGATCCCGTCTATGCCGCGCGCTATCTGCGCGACGGCGATTTCGACTGCATGTTGATGGCGGGCCGCTACTCGTTGCTGGAGCAGCCGGCGCTCGCCGAGGTGCTGCCGCTTGCCTCGCAGAAGAATGTCGGCGTGATGCTGGGTGGGGTCTTCAACTCCGGCATCCTGGCGACCGGTCCGGTCGCGGATGCGCGCTACAACTACACCCCCGCGCCGCCCGAGATCCTGGACAAGGTGCGCCGCATCGAGGCGGTGTGCCGGTCGCACGGCGTCGCGCTGCCGACCGCGGCGATGCACTTCCCGCTGGGGCACGCCCAGGTGTCGGCTCTGGCACTCGGCGCGGTGAAGCCCGAGGAAGTGCGCGCCAACGTCGCCGCCATGACCACGAAGGTGCCCGCCGGGCTCTGGAGCGACCTGAAGAGCGAGAAGCTGCTCGAGGCGGAGGCGCCGACGCCAGCCTGACGGCGGCTCTCGCGGCGTGCGGACGCTCGGCTCGTGGCTCGGTGCGCGAACGCCACTGGACCACGCGCGCCGGCCCCTGCATTCTCTCCTGTCGAAACACCCCTTCCACCCACATCACGGCCAATCAACGAGGACCAGCCCCATGACCGCAACGCTCCGCGGAGCCGATATCGTCGCGCAGACCCTCGAGCGGCTCGGACGGCGCCCGATCTTCACGCTTTCGGGCAACCACATCATGTCGATCTTCGATGCCGCCATCGGCTCGAAGCTGGAGCTGATCCACGTGCGCCACGAGGCGGCGGCGGTACACATGGCGGACGCCTGGGGCCGGCTGACGGGAGAAGCGGGCATCGCGATGGTGACGGGCGGTCCGGGCCATGCCAACGCCGTGGGGGCGCTGTTCACGGCCTTGTCGGCGGAAAGCCCGATGGTGCTGCTGTCGGGGCATGCGGCGACGTGGGAACTGGGGCGCGGCGGCTTCCAGGAAATCCGGCAGGCCGAAATGGCCGCACCCGTGTCGAAGGCGTCGTGGATGGCGCGCTCTGCCGCGTCCCTGGGAGAGGATCTCGCCGAGGCGATGCGCATCGCCACCAGCGGACGCCCCGGGCCGGTGCATCTGAGCCTGCCGTCCGACCTGCTGGACGAAGCGGTGGAGGCGAATGCCATTCGCTGGCCGGACGCGGGCAAGTACGCGCCGCAGCCGATCGCGCTGCCGGATGCCATCGCGGATGCCGTCTGCGCTGAAATTGCGAAGGCAGAGCGGCCAGTGGTTCTGGCTGGACCGGCGCTGTCTTCGCAGAAAGGGCGTGCCCTGCTCGCGCGGATCGAAGCGGCGACGGGGGCGCCGACCGCGGTCATCGAGAGCCCGCGCGGTGCCAACGATGCGACCATCGGTGCGTTCGGCGACGTGGTGAAAAAGGCCGATCTGGTCGTCCTGCTGGGCAAGGCGCTCGATTTCACCCTGAAGTGGACGAAGGCGCCGGCTTTCGCGGCGGACGTCCGCGTGATTTCGATCGACCCCGAAGGGGCGCTCGTCGAGCGCGCGGCCAAGGAGAAGGGCAGCGCGCTGGTGATCGGGTGCGTGGCCGACACCGTGCCGGCCGGCGAGGCGCTCGTGCGGCGTGCGGGTGGCGTGGCGCGGCGCGACGATGCGTGGCTGAATGAGGCCCGTGCGCTGATGGACATCCGGCCGGAGGCCTGGACGGCGATCAAATCGCAGACGCCGGGGCGGCTGCACGCAGCGGAAGTCTTCCGCGCGCTTCGCCCCATCGTGGAACGTGATCCTGAGACGGTGCTGATCTGCGACGGTGGCGAGTTCTCGCAGTGGGGCCAGAGCCTGTTGCCCGTGCGCCGCCGCATGATCAACAGCGTGGCGGGCTCCATCGGAGGCTCGATCCCCATGGCGATCGCGGCCCGGCGGGCGGAAAGCAAGGCGCCCGTGATCGCCGTGATGGGCGATGGCACGTTCGGCTTCCACATGTCGGAGTTCGATACGGCAGTGCGCCACAAGCTGCCGTTCGTCGCGATCCTGGGCAACGATGCGTGCTGGAACGCGGAGAGCCAGATCCAGAAGCGCGACTATGGCGCCGATCGTATGCACGGCTGCGACCTGCTGCCGACGCGCTACGATCAGGTCGTCGCCGCGCTCGGCGGTCACGGCGAGCTGGTGACGCGCCTGGAGGAATTGCTGCCGGCCGTGGAGCGCGCGATCGCAGCGGCGGCCGCGGGCAAGCCGGCGTGCGTCAACATCATGGCCGAGAGCATCGCCGCGCCGGTCATTCGCGCGTGAGCGAGGCAGGGGCGCGCCGGTGAGGGCGCGCCCTCGCGTTCAGCGCGCCAGATGCAGCGGTACGGCGCGGAAGGCGACCTCGCGGAAGACGGAGGCGAGTTGGTCGCCGTCGCTTGCGAGGAAGGCGAAAGAGCTGTCGGTTGCACACCGCTGCAGGACGCTCTTGGCGCGGTCGTTGTCGAGGCGGAAGCCGATCGTGTAGACCTCGATGCCCTTGGCTTTCATGCCTGAGCAAAGCGACACGGCGGTTTCCCCGATTTCGGCGACCTTCGCGCTGTCCTCTTGGTACGACCTGCCCTCGGCGGTGTTGTAGGCTCCGTCCGTCAGCAGGATGGCGATCTTCTTGTTCTTCTTGTCGCCGTAGGGCTTGGCGGTGTTCTGCCCCTTGAAGACGCCGTGCCATTCCGGCGACAGCAGATACCAGGCCCAGGCCGTGCCCAGGGCGCCGGCGGTGGCGCCGCCCGCGGTCAGGCCATCGATGGCGTTCTTGAGATCGGTGCGCACATCGGTGAGCGGGAGGATGCTCTGCGACGGCCGGCATTCGCGTGCCGTCTCGATGTCGGCGACATAGGGGTCGCTGGAGCGGCTATTGCTGGGCGTCGCTGGCGTCACGTAGCTTCCGCTGGCAGGCTTGGCATCGGTCAACTGAGCCGTGCCGACCCGTTCCGTCACGCAACGGCTGAGATGGCGCGTTCTCCCGGAGACGACCTTGGTCAGCGGCAGGCCGGTGGCGTCCGCGATGTAATCGTCACCGAGATTGACGCTGGAAGAGAATGGCGCGAGCGCCACGCGGGCGCGCGCCTTGCCCGACTCGGGAACGAGAATATCCACGAGATTGCCGGCAGCCTCCTTCATGGCTGCGAGCTTGGTGCGGCCGGTGCCGTCACCTTCGGACATGGAGCCGGTGACGTCGAGCATCATGGAGATCTCGACGTGGCCTTCGTTGCCGAAGGCATTGGCGCGCGTGCTGGCCTCCGAGGCGGCCGTGATCTCGAACTTGTCGAAGCCGACCATCGTGAGGAACGGCGTGGCGATGGTCGTCTTGGCCGCCATCTTCACCGTGACGGTCTCGACATCGAACGTGGTCGACGTGGTGATGGCGCCCGTGTCGCCGATGGTCGACTTGAAATAGCGTTGTCCCTTGTCGAGAGCCGCAGCGACATCGTGGCTGGGATCGTTGACGTAACTGGAGGCTGCCGCCAAGGTGGCGGCATCGAGGGACGACTGCAGCCGGTTGCTCGCCGTATAGGCCCGCACCATGTCGACCGCGCCGCCGACGATTGCGAACAACAATCCGATCGACAGGGCGAACAGGATGGCGACGCCGCCGTCCTGATCGTTACGAAACGAGGAGCGGCCAGGTTCGGAATATGGTGCGCAGCGATCGCCAACGGCAGTCGCCGACAGGTTCTTCTTTTTCCAGTTTCGGTTGCGAAAAATCGACATTGCGCGCCTCAGGACCCTATTTCATTAGGCGCAATCCTATTCATAATGTCTTTAATTTTGCTCTTTGGTCTCCGATCAAATTCACGCGCGAATTAAGTGTTTTTTTAACCGTCTTTTCCCGGACGTTCTGATGCCGCAGGCTTTTTTCGTGCGCGCGGCGCATAGAGAGGCGCTGGCAGACGATCCCTGTGCATCCTAAATCAAGCGCCCTGGTTCACCATGCGAATGCGCCAGACGAAACGCGGGTCGCCAAGGTCGAGCCGCTCGTCCGCTTGCAGGGCGAGAAAACGATTGTGAACGCTCAAGGCACCTTCGTGCAGGCCGTTCCAGGCCTCGAAAATGGCAGGCGACAACGGACCCAGGTTGCGCATCAGCCGCCAGGTCTTGCGCTCGACGACTGCGACGTCGCCATTCCCGGAGGCCTGGGCCTCGTCCCCCTCGCCGGCCGCGAGACCCGCCATCCAGCGGGCGAAGGCCTCCGGTGTGTCGCCCGTCACGCCCAGAAGATCTGCGGTCTCCTTGTAGAGCTGCGCGCCGACGAGGCGGGCCGTCACGCGGCCCAGATGGGCGCCTTCGGCGGGGCCGAAGATCTCCATGAGCAGCGGCAATCCGGTGCGGAGATATTCCATCGCGTAGTTGCGGCGCGCCTTGGCGAGGCGCTCCGGCGTCCATTGGCTTTCGGGCAGCTTGGGGGCGGCGGCCGGATCGAACGGCGGGGGCAATTCGCCGGGACGGAATTTGAGGCGATCCTCGGGTGCCAGGTCGTGGTCGTACTCGCGGAAATAGCCGGCGAGGCCATGCTGGCCGTCCATGGTCTGGGCCGTGCAGACGAAGCCGAGGCGCGGATTGCCGAGCGAGACGCCATTCTGGGCGTACCAGCCGCGCAGCATGGCGCGGGAGACCTCGCTGGGAATGCCGCAGATGGCGGCGCCGGGATAGACCCACCGCGGCGGCACGAAACGGACCCAGGCCTTCCTTTCACTCTCCTGCATGAACTCGACGGTGACGCCGCCGATGCCGTTGGAGAGATAATGATAGGCGGCGCAGGCGACGGCGTGTGGCCGCCCTGTGAGCCCGAGCTTGTCGAAGCTCGACAGGAACTTCTCGTGATGCTGGTGGCGGAAGAGCTGGAAGGTCCACTCCGCGGCGTCCGCAGCGCCGCGCCGCAACGAGAGAGACAGCAGGAGCCCGGTGAAATAGCTGTGGTAGAGGCGGCTCGCGGCCTCCATCTGGTCGGCGGAGGCGGCGAACGTCATGGCAGGTATTCCTTCACGCACGTGAGCGGGCCTTATCAATGGAAGACGCGGCCGGCGTCGATGACGACGGTCTGGCCGGTCATGGTCTCAGTCCGGCACATGGTGACGACCATGTCGGCGCAGTCGTCCTTGTCGGCAGCCTTGCCGAGCAGGGACGTGCTGGCCGAGCGCTCGATCTGTTCGGGCCGCAGGTTGGCCGTCGCGCGGGTGCCTTCGAGCAATCCCGGCGCAACGCAATTGACGAGCACCTCGGGCGCCAGCGCGACGGCCATGCAGCGTGTCAGATGGATGAGGCCTGCCTTGGAGACGGCATAGGCGATGGAGGAGCCCGTGGGGCCAAGGCCCGCCACGGACGAGATGTTGACGATGCGTCCCTGGCCCTGGCGCTTCATCACGGGGGCGACGGCCTTGATGCAGTACATGGGGCCGTTCAGGTTCACGTCGATGATCTTCGTCCAGACCTCGTTCGTGAGGCCGTCGAGATCGTGGAACGGGATCGCCTTGTTGAAGGCGGCGTCGTTGACGAAGATATCGATGCGTCCGAAGCGCTGCACGACAGCGTCGACCATCGCGGCGACGGAGGCGGGATCGGCCACGTCGCATTGGAAGGCTGCCGCTTCGATCTGGTGGCGTCCCGTCAGATCGTGAACGACCGCGCCGGCTTCGTCGGCGCTTCGCGCATAGACGACCGCGATCTTGGCGCCTTCGGCCGCCAGAGCATGACAGATGCGCTGGCCGAGGCCACCGTTGCCGCCGGTGACCACCGCGACTGCGCCGTTGAGATCCATGGGGACTGCTCCGGTAAGACGATCATGTTGGCGGGAGTGATGCCGCGTCGGCCAGAATGACGATCGTCGCGGACAAGCGCAAGGCCGCGCGCCGGCAGGTCACGCGCCCGACCTTCGAAAACCGGGCCATGATCTGCCTGCGAGACTACCTTGCCGGTAGGGACCGCTTCAGGGCTTCAGGTAGGCGTAGCCCTTGCGCTGCAGTTCGACGAGGCGGACGACGCCCGACGGCGTCATGTGGGCCTCGGAAATCAGCTTGATCGGTTTGTTTTCCTGCTTCGACTGGTTCGTCAGCGTGTTCTCGCAGGCAGTAAAGGAAATGCTGGGGTGCGCGAGCACCATGGCCGCGATGCGATCCTTCACCGGGCTGGTGTCCTGGCGGAGCATGTGCAGGCCGGGGCCATAGGCCACCACTTCGATCTGGAACGCTTTTCCAGCCTTCTGGAGTTCCTTGATGGTGTTCTGCGTGTTGTTGAGGGCGAGCTTCATCGTCGCGGGATTGTTCTCGCTGACGTGAATGGCAATCCTGTAGGTGTCGGGCGTCGACTGCTGCGCGTGAGCGCCGAAGCTGGAGACGACGAGCAGGAGGGCTCCGAGAAGGGCACGGAGAGAGTGGCGCATGGCAGCGTTTCCTGTTGGACGTGACGGATGGCGCCGTGCCGGCTTCTCGATTGGCCGACTTTGGCAATCAGGAGTGATCTCGCGCGATTGTGGTAGAATTGGCGCAAGGCATGCAAGCGCTGCTTCCGCGAAACAGAATTGAACGAGAGCATGGCCTTGGCTCCCAGGACGACCCTGCCGCGCGCCGGCCGCCGGCCTCAGATTTTGGGCAATGCCGCCTGGCGAAAGACGAGCGAGGCATCGGCGAGATCGTCGAGGCTCCAGACGGTGGCGACGAGTCTTTCCGTATCGATGGCCGGGGCATTGAGTGAGGCGAGCGTGCGCAACTTCTCCTCGATCTCGGCGTCGGTCAGCGGACGGCCGAGGCTGCCGCGGGCGTGGGGAACGTAGGCTTCCAGGCTGCGGCCGTCCGAGAGCGCGATGGCGACGCCTGCCGCTTCCACCGGCACGCTGTCGTCGACCTGCATGGCCACCTTGTCGCCGAGGGCCCGGATGGCGGGATCGTTGACGAGGGCGTCGGTGTATTCGGTCACGCCGGCGCGACCCAGGGCAAGGGCCACGGCGACGGAGTGGGAGAGGCAGACCTGGGCCTCGCGCCCCGTCGAGACCTGGCGGTCGGCGCGCGCCTTCAGCAAGGAATTGCCGCGCACGGTGATGCGCGCGACGGTGGCGGGATCGAGCGCATGGCGCGCGTGCAGATCCAGGCAGGCGTCGATGACGGGATGCAGGACCACGCCACAGGGGTAGGGCTTCAAGGCGTTCTTGCTCAGCTCCCAGGTCTCGCCGAGGCCCTGGGTGAGGGGCGCGGGATCGGTCTTGTCGGACAGAACGCGCAGGAAGCCGCGCACGCCTTCGATCGGCGCGGGTGGTCCCGACAGGCCGGCTTCGGCCAGGAGCGCAGAGAGAAGTCCGTTGCGCGCGGCATTGGCAGGATTAAGGCTCTTGGAATGAAAGCCCAGGGTCTCGACCAGGCCGCCGGCCTGGGTCGCGGCATTGGCCAGAGCCCAGGCAGTGCGATCGGCATCGAGCCCCATGAGCCGGGAGACGCCGGCGGCTGCACCGAAGACGCCGCAAGTTCCCGTGATGTGCCAGCCGCGATCGTAGTGGCCCGGCGAGATGGCATTGCCGATGCGGCAGGCGATGTCGACGCCGATCGCGAAGGCGTCGATCAGGTCGCTGCCGGTGACCGGGCGGCCTTCGCGTGCGCGTTTCTCGGCGTAGGCGAAGAGAGCCGGGGCGATGGGCGAGGTGGGGTGGATGACCGTGGGCAAGTGCGTGTCGTCGAAGTCGAGGACGTTGGCGATGGCCGCGTTGATCCAGGCGGCGTGCGTGTAGTCCAGCATTTCGGTGCGCCCGACGACGGGGGCGATGGGGGGGCCGCTCAAGGGCACGATGACGGCCAGCATGGCATCGGCGGCGGCGTCGCGGCAGCCGCCGTACGCGGCGGCGAGGTTGTTGAGGATGGCGCGGCGGGCGTCGTGGCGCACGGAGGTGGGGATCACAGCGCCGTCGGTTTCGGCGGCGAAGCGGGCATAGATGCGGGTGATGGTCTCGGTCATGTGCGGCGAGGCTCGCTGTGGTGCGGTGGGGTGAACGGTCGGGGTGCCCGTGTCAGTCGTTGTCGGCGGCAGCGCCCTTGCGGCTCGTGCGGGCATCCTCGGCTTCGACTGCGGCGGGATCGGCGTCGAAGACGAGACGCTCGGAGCCGGACAGGGCGACGAAGCGCTTGCCGCGGGCGCGGCCGATCAATGTCAGGCCGGTCTTGCGGGCGAGTTCCACGCCCCAGGCGGTGAAGCCGGAGCGCGAAACGAGGATCGGAATGCCCATCTTCACGGTCTTGATGACCATTTCCGAGGTCAGCCGGCCCGTCGTGTAGAAGATCTTGTCGTGGGCGGGCACGTTGTTCATCCGCATATAGCCGGCGATCTTGTCGACGGCGTTGTGGCGGCCCACGTCCTCCATGTAGACGAGCGGGCGATCTTCCTGGCACAGCACGCAGCCGTGGATCGCGCCAGCCTTCAGGTAGAGCGAGGGCACCGTGTTGATCTTCTTCGTGAGCTGGTACAGCCAGGAGGTATGAATGCGGGCGCCGGCAGGGAGGCTGGCGCGCTCGATCTCCTCCATGAGATCGCCGAAGACGGTGCCCTGCGCGCAGCCGGAGGTCTGCACCTTCTTGCGCAGCTTTTCCTCGTAGTCGGTGATTTCGCGCGTGCGCACGACGACCGTGGCGATGTCGTCGTCGTAGTCGATGCCGACGATCTCGTCGTCGGGCTTCAGCATTCCCTGGTTGAAGAGGAAGCCGACGGCCAGCAGGTCGGGGTGATCGCCGATCGTCATCATCGTCACGATCTCGCGGGCGTTGAGGAAAAGCGTGAGCGCGCGCTCCGTGACGACGTCCGTCTCCACCGTGCGACCCTCGTGATCGATGCCCGACACCGTGGTGAAGAGACGGGTGTCCTCGAGGTCTGGGCGGATCTCGAATTCCTTCACGGCGCGGCCTCCATTCATTCTATTCGCAGGTCGGATCAACCGAACCGGGGGCTGGGACTTGCACTCGGCTGCGCACGGGCCTATGCGACGCGGCGGTCCTCGAGACGGAGCGGTTATTGCGACGCAGGCTGGGCCTCGTGACTTCCTTGGACGGTTCTGTCATAAGACCGGCAAAATGCAATCCCGAGTGCAGAAGTCTCCTTTTCTGGCATTTTGCGCATCGGGCGCTTCAGCACGTGAAGGGTAGCGGAAATGACGGTTACCAAAGAGCAGGTTCTTGCCCAGCTTCGCCGGGTCAAGGGTCCGGACATGCAGGGCAATATCGTCGATCTCGGCCTGGTGTCGGAAATCCTGCTCAAGGACGCGCGCGTCTATTTCTCGATCACGGTGCCGGCGGAACGCGCGGGCGAACTGGAGCCATTGCGGCAGGCGGCGGAGAAGGTCGTGAAGGACGTGGCCGGCGTGGCCGGGGTGACGGCGGTTCTGACGGCGGAAAGCAAAGGCGGGTCGGGGCAGGCCAGCGGCGGTCAAGCGCCGGAAAGCTCGCGCGTGCAGGCGGCGCGTGCGCGCGGTGGGGCCGGGGGGCACCAGCACGGTCATAGCGGAGGGCCTGCGCCGGCCGCTGCCGCTGCACCGGGCGGGGGCATGAAGCAGGCACCCGGTGTCCCGGGCATCCGCCACATGATTGCGGTCGCCTCGGGCAAGGGCGGGGTCGGCAAGAGCACGACGGCGGTCAACCTGGCGCTGGGGTTCCAGGCGAACGGGCTGAAGGCGGGCATTCTCGATGCGGACATCTACGGGCCGTCGCAACCGCGGCTCCTCGGGCTGACGGGGCGCCCCGAAGTCGGCGAGGGCAATCGCCTGAAGCCGATGATCGGCTATGGCCTGAAGGCCATGTCGATGGGGTTCATGGTCGACGAGGCGACGCCGGTGATCTGGCGCGGTCCCATGGTGGTGCAGGCGCTGACGCAGATGCTGCGCGAGGTCGATTGGGGCGAGCTTGACGTGCTCGTGATCGACATGCCGCCGGGTACGGGCGATGTGCAGCTGACCATGGCGCAGCAGGTGCCTCTGTCGGGTGCGATCATCGTTTCCACGCCGCAGGACCTGGCGCTGATCGATGCGCGCAAGGGCCTCAACATGTTCCGGCGCACCGACGTGCCGGTGATCGGGCTCATCGAGAACATGAGCTATTTCGTGTGCACCAAGTGCGGCGAGCGGCACGAGATCTTCGGACATGGAGGGGCGCGGGAGGAAGCCGAGCGGCTGGGCCTGCCGTTCCTGGGCGGTGTGCCGCTGCACATGGAAATCCGCGAGTTGTCAGATAGTGGGCGCCCGGTGACGGTGACGGCGCCGGAGAGCCTTCATGCGCAGATCTACCGCGAGCTGGCCGCCAAGGCCTGGGCGGAGCTGGAAGCGGCGCAAGGCAGCCGGACGAAGGCGCCGGAGCTGACGCCGGTCGAGGATGGCCGCACGTTGCGCGTCGCGTTCGAGGGACAGCCGGCCTTCGATCTCTCCGCCGAGATGCTCAGGGTCATGAGCCCTTCGGCCGAAGTGCAGGGCCATACGCCCGAGCAGCGCGTGACCGTGGGGGGCAAGCGCAACGTGCGCATCAAGACGCTGAACCCCGTGGGGAACTACGCGGTGAAGATCGCGTTCGACGACGGTCACGACACGGGCCTTTACGCCTGGCCCTATCTGGAAGCCTTGCACCGCGAGCGCGAGCGCCGGTGGAGCCAGTACCTGGGAGAGCTGCAGCAGAAGGGCCTCAGCCGGGATTGACGCACCGGCCCGGCATTGAATTGCAGTCCGCCCCGCGCCTATAAGGCGGCTGGACTGCGATCCGACGTGGCTGGTGGCCGCCGATGCCGGACGCCCTCGAGGCTACGCCGGAACGCGTGGGGCGCCTCGATGCCGTTACGCAAGGCGGGGGCCCCAAGGGCCCATGGACGGGTGGTCGCCGGGCGCGGCTCACGGGGAATGCGATGGCAAGGCCGAGTTCTCCGCCGTCTGATGCGGTGCAGCGAGAATGTGCGCGATTGACGGCGCGCATATTGCAATGCAACATTGTGACAGGTCCGAGCGTTGCCGTCGCGAGTCCCGGCGGCCGACCCCGAGAGGCAGCATGAGCGAAGCGAACGACACGATTGTCGCCATGAAAACCGGTGCGCCATCCGGCGATGCGCCGCTCGCCGCGGCACGCAAGGTCCATGTCAAGACGTTCGGTTGCCAGATGAACGTCTACGACAGCGAACGCATGAGCGAGATGCTGCGCGCCAACGGCTATTCGGAAACGGCAGAGGCCGATGACGCCGATCTCGTCATCCTGAATACGTGCCATATCCGCGAAAAGGCCGCCGAAAAGGTCTATTCCGACCTCGGCCGGCTTCGGGCCCTGAAGCTCGAGCGCGCGAAGGATGGCAAGGATCTCGTCGTGGCCGTCGCGGGGTGCGTCGCGCAGGCGGAAGGCGACGAGATCGCACGCCGTGCGCCAGTGGTGGACGTGGTGATCGGTCCGCAGAGCTATCATCGCCTGCCCGAGATCGTCGCCCGCGCCAAGGCGGAGCAGCGGACACAGGTCGAGACGGATTTTCCCGAGGACGACAAGTTCCAGCATCTGCCGCAACGCGCGGTGCAGCCGGCCCGGCGCCGCGCGCCCGCGGCCTTCCTGACGGTGCAGGAGGGGTGCGACAAATTCTGCACGTTCTGCGTGGTTCCCTATACGCGCGGTGCGGAATTCTCGCGTCCCGCAGCCACCATCGTCGAAGAGGCCCGGCGGCTCGTGGAGCAGGGCGTCTGCGAGTTGACGCTCCTTGGGCAGAACGTCAACGCCTATAGCGGAGACGGCCCGGACGGGCAGCCGTGGTCGCTGGCCCGGCTCATTCGTGCGCTGGCCCGGATCGATGGTCTGGAGCGCCTGCGCTACACGACGAGCCATCCGCGCGACATGGCCGACGATCTGATCGCGGCGCATGCCGAAGAGGCCAAGCTGATGCCTTATCTGCACCTGCCGTTCCAGGCGGGGGCCGATCGCATCCTGGCGGGGATGAACCGCAAGCACACCGGCGAGGATTATCGCAGGCTCGTGGCGCGCATTCGTGCCGCGCGGCCCGATCTGGCGCTGTCGACGGACATCATCGTGGGTTTTCCGGGCGAGACGGAAGCGGAGTTCGAGGAAACACTGGCCATGGTGCGCGATGTGAAGTTCGCGCAGGCCTTCTCGTTCAAGTACAGCGCGCGGCCGGGAACACCGGCCTCCAATCTGGGCGAGCAGGTCGCCGAAGCGGTCAAGGTGGAGCGGCTGGCGCGGCTTCAGGCGTTACTCGAACAGCAGCAGGCAGCCTTCAACATGAGCTGTGTCGGCCGGGTGATGCCGGTGCTGTTCGAGAAGACGGGGCGCAAGGACGGGCAGCTCGTCGGGCGCTCGCCGTATCTGCAACCCGTGCATGCGACGGCACGGGCGGAGCTACTCGGTCATATCATTCCCGTGCAGATCGCGGCAGCGCTTCCCAATAGCCTGTCGGGCATCGTGGAGGCGGCTTGAGCGGTTGGGCATCGTTGCGGAATGTGGGTGCCATTCTCGCGTCGTTCTTGAAAGTGTCGCGTCAGTTCTGCAATATCCAGGCGACGCCTCGCGTCACTCCTCTTGCATAGGGTGGAAGGTTTGGCCGCCAACGGCTCGGCAAAGAACGATCGCTCCAGGGACGGCGCTTTTCGGCTGGTGATTCCATTCGAGGACAATCGCCACCTGCCGCGGGTGCTCGGACAGTTCGATTCGAACCTCGCCTTGATCGAGGAGAGGCTGGGCATTTCGGCCCATGCCAACGGCAATGTCGTGACGCTGACGGGCAGCCAGGCGGCGTGCGAGATCGCGCGCAACGCGCTGGAGGCGCTCTACGAGCGCGCCTCGCGTGGCGAGGAGATCGGTCCCGGCGACGTGGATGGCCTGATCCGGCATGCGCGCTCGGACGCGCCGCGGGCGGAAGGCATGGCCCAGGTGCGCACGCGGCGGCGGATCGTTACGGCGCGCACGCCCCGCCAGAGCCAGTACTTGAGAGCCGTGGAAGAGCACGATCTCGTTTTCGGCGTCGGTCCGGCCGGTACGGGCAAGACCTATCTCGCGGTGGCCTGTGCGGCGTCCTGCCTGGAGCGCGGCCGGGTGGAGCGCATCATCCTGTCGCGGCCGGCGGTGGAGGCGGGCGAGCGGCTCGGGTTCCTGCCCGGCGACATGCGCGAGAAGGTCGATCCTTATCTGCGGCCACTTTACGACGCGCTCTATGACGTGCTGCCGCCGGAGAAGGTGGAGCGGGATCTGGAAGCCGGCATCATCGAGATCGCGCCGCTGGCTTTCATGCGCGGGCGGACGCTGGCCAATGCGTTCGTGATCCTGGACGAGGCGCAGAACACGACGAGCATGCAGATGAAGATGTTCCTCACCCGCCTGGGCGAGGGCTCGAAGATGGTCATCACCGGCGATCCCAGCCAGATCGACCTGCCGCGCGGGCAGACGTCCGGCCTGGAGGAGGCCGTGCGGCTGCTCGAGGGCGTGCACGGTATCGAGACGGTGCGTTTTGCGTCGGGCGATGTGGTGCGGCGCGAACTCGTCGCGCGGATCGTGGAGGCGTACGAGCGTCTCGAGAGCGGCCGGACCGCTTGATCGCCATGCCATCCGACAGCACCCATCCGCCGATGCGTTCCGAGGATCCGCCGTTCGAAGGCGAGCCTCCCGAACGGCTTGCCGTCGAGATCGTGATCGAGGACGATGGCTGGACCGCGGTCGCGGATCTCGAGGCGGCGGTCCTGGCTGCGGCCCGCGCAGTGGCAGGGCTCGATGTCGTCGCCGAGGCGTTGCCGGCGAGCGCCTGCATCGCCTTGACGAGCGATACCGCCGTGCGCCACCTCAATGCCACCTATCGCGGCAAGGACAAGCCGACGAACGTGCTCTCGTTTCCCTCGCCGGATGCCGGGGTGCTGGAAGCGGAGGAGGCGGACTTCCTGGGCGATGTCATCCTGGCCCGGGAGACGGTGATGCGGGAGGCCGGCGAGTTGGGCGTGGCAGCGAGCCATCATCTGCAGCATCTCGTCGTGCACGGCCTGTTGCATCTTCTGGGCTACGACCACGAAAACGACGACGACGCGGAAGTGATGGAGGCGCTCGAAACCACGGCGCTCTCTTCGATCGGCGTTGCCGACCCTTATGCGGAACTCGAGTGAAGTGACGGCATCGAAGCCATGAACAACGACGGCGAAACACAAGGTGGCGACAGTAGTAGCCAACCTCCAAGTCGCACCACATCCGGTCCCTCCTGGCTACAGACGCTTCGCAGTCGCCTCGGGCTGTCGCCGCAAACGCTGCGCGATACGCTCGAAGAGGCGTTGAAGACCGAAGATCCCGTCGAAGGCGCGTTCACCCAGGCGGAAGCCGACATGCTGCGCCGGCTGCTGCGCTTCGGGCCGATGCGGGTCGACGACATCATGGTGCCGCGCGCGGATATCATCGCGATCGACGAAAAGGCGCCGTTGAGCCAGCTTCTGCAGCTCTTTCGTGACGCCGAGGTGTCGCGCATTCCCATCTACCAAGAGACGCTCGACGATCCGCGCGGCATGGTGCACATCAAGGATGTCGTGCGCTACCTGCTCGGCGACGAGATGCACGGCATCGAACCTTCACGCGCGGAGCCGGAGCCTACGGAACCCAAGCCGATCGACCTGGGGCGGGCGGATCTTTCGCGGACGGTGGCGAACATAAAGCTACGCCGGCCGGTGCTCTACGTGCCGCCCTCGATGCCGGCGATGAACCTTCTCATTCGCATGCAGACGTCGCGCATCCACATGGCGCTCGTCGTCGACGAGTACGGCGGTACGGATGGCCTCGTGACGATCGAGGATCTGGTCGAGCAGGTCGTGGGCGAGATCGAGGACGAGCACGATGTGACGGAGGCGGCCAACATCGTCGACGATGCCAAGCTCGGGCTCGTGGCGCAGGCCCGTACGCCCATCGCGGAGTTGGAGGCGCTTGTCGGCTACAAGCTTCTCAGCGACGAGGAGGCATCGGAGATCGACACGATCGGCGGGCTCGCATTCTCGATCGTGGGGCGTGTGCCCGCGCGTGGGGAATTGATCAAGCATCAGTCCGGCGTCGAATTCGAGGTTCTGGAAGCCGATCCGCGCCGCATCAAGCGGCTGAAAATCCACCTGCCGCGCCGCGAGGGTACGGCTGGGGAAGTCCCGAACGCGGCTGCTGCGAAATAGCCGCGAAGATAGCCTGCGCAATACTGCGGAAATTAACGACCCGCTTACCATGACAGCATGTGAGGGGGGCGCATTTACGGAGTGTGCGGCTTTTCGAAATATTTCTCGTCGCGTGTGGCACTCGCAGCGTGTGCGGGAGAGGACGCGTGTCGAAATTGTCGGTTTGGTTTTCCAGGTTCGGTCGTGAGACATCGGGTGCGCTGGCGCCACTGTTCGCGCTGTCGGCTTTCGCGCTGATCGGGGCTGTGGGTTTGGCTATCGATACCGCCCGCAGCTACGGGTCGAAGTCGCACCTGCAGGCCGCCGTCGACTCCGCCGTGCTGGCCACGGCCCGTCGCCTGGCGGAGAACCCGTCGATCGACGCCAACCAGGCGTTTTCGCTCTTCCTGAATTCCGCACGGCCCGACTGGCACGACATGGTGATCGGCAGCTCCAGTGTCGTGGTGGATGGCAGCACGGTGACGGCAGAAGTCTCGGCGACGATGCCGACGCTGTTCATGGGCGTCATCGGGACGGATCAGGTCGAAATCGCGACACGCGCGGTGGCCGGTTTCGGGGTCGGCGAGATCGAACTCGTGCTCGCGCTCGACACCACCGGCTCGATGGAAGGTGCCAAGATCGCCGCGCTGAAGACGGCGGCGCGAGACCTCGTCGATACGTTGAAGCGTGCATCGCGGCAGCCCGACAAGATCAAGTTCGGGCTCGTCCCCTTTGCCGAGTACGTCAACGTCGGTGAGGTGAACCGGTTCGCCTCGTGGATCGACGTGCCGCCGGATACCTCGGAAACGCGGGAATACTGCGGCGATACGTATCCCAACGCCACGGCGTCGAATTGCCGGATGGAGACGGGGACGTGCTCGAACGACGGCGTGTCCTACTCGTGCTCCTACCAGGTCTGCGACTGGGACCTGGGGACGCCCGTCAATCAATGCTCGACCTATACCGACACCCGAACATGGAACGGATGCGTGGGGTCTCGCAACTATCCGCTGAACGTCAAGGACGAAGGCTATGGCTCGCGCGTTCCTGGCTTGCAGAACGTCTCGTGTCCCGCCGCGCCGATCATGCAGTTGACCAACGATCACTCCGCCGTTCTATCGGCCATCGACGGCATGTCGGCTTCGGGCTCGACCTACATCCCGGCCGGGCTGGCGTGGGCTTGGCGCGTGCTGTCGCCCAAGGAGCCGTTTTCACAGAGCAACAGCGGGGCCAATCCGAAGCTGAAGCGCTATGTGGTTCTGATGACGGACGGGGAGAATACCCGCTCGCCGACATATCCGGAGCACAATGGCTCTGACATCACCGTGTCGAACCAATTGACCAGCGAAACCTGCGCAAACATCAAGGCCGACAATATCGCGATCTATACCATCGCCTTCCAGGTCACGGATCCGACCATCAAGGGCATTCTCGAGGGCTGCGCATCGTCGAAGTCACAGTTCTACGATGCGAGCGACAGCGCCAAGCTGATGTCGGCTTTCGAGGACATCGGCGTGCAGATCAGTGCATTGCGCTTGCGCCAGTAATGCTGGAACCGGGTGGTCAATCGTCGTTAAGGACATTCCGCGATTCGGCCTCAATCCGGTCCCGGCCGCGCCGCATTGGCGCGAGATTATCGGATCGTTGCCCTTTGGCCCGATCCTGAAGCTGAGGCTCTGGACAATACAGCCCCCCAGCCCCCGGGGCCACGCTCGCGGGATCGGGTCATCGGGTAACGAGTGCTCCGAATGCGCCACGAAGGCCGGCCCTGCAGCCGGCCTTTGTTTATTTTACGGCAACGAGGGGTGATCGCCGGGCGCGAGCGGGCTCTTGCGAAAGCATTGTCAAGCGGGCGTGCGGAATGCGAGATACGGGGCCAGCGCCGCAGCGTCGGCGAGGCAACCCTGGGGGACATGAATGTCCGTTCTCAACTCTCGCCGCGACGTGCTGCGGCATGCGCTCATTGCCGGGGCCGCCAGTGCGGCGATGCCGACGGCGCTGGCCGCTGCACCCGCGGAGGCGGTGGAGCAGGATCCGTTCCGGCTCCTGGGCGTCGCCTCGGGCGATCCGACGGCGACGGGGGTCGTGCTGTGGTGCCGGCTCGCCCTCGATCTTTCGGATGCCGAGCGCTGGGGCCTGTCGGCGAGTGCCTACCGGGTGTCGTGGGAGGTGCGCCTCGCGGACAAGCCGAATGCGCGGCCGGTGCGGGCCGGGACTGCGATCGCGGCGCGCGACAGGGGCTATGCCGTGCATGCGGAGGTGACGGGGCTCGCGCCCGCGCAGGCGTACGTCTACCGTTTCCGCATCGGACGCCATGAAGCGGGCGGGACGACGCGAACGGCGCCTGCTGCAAGCGCGATGGCCGACCGGCTGCGGCTGTGCTTCTGCTCGTGTGCGGAATACGAGAACGAACTCTATTTCGCCTACGGGCATATGGCCGACGAAAAGCCCGATCTCATCGTGCACCTGGGCGACTACATCTACGAGGAGACGTACGACCGCTACTACAAGAAGGGCCTGGACACGCGGGCGCGGCGGCTGACATTCGATCGCGATCAGCCCTTGCGGACGTTGGCGCAATACCGGCGCCGCTACGCCGAGCACAAGACGGACCCCATGCTGCAACGGGCGCATGCGGCCGCACCCTGGGTGATGACCTGGGACGACCACGAGGTGGCCAACGACTACGCCGGCGGCAATTCGGCCAATGCGAAGGAAACGGACTTCCTGCAGCGGAGGATTGCGGCCTATCGCGCCTATTTCGAGAACATGCCGATCCGGCTTTCGACGCTGCCGGTACGCGAGGGGCGGCGGCAGCTCTATCGCGGCTTCGATTTCGGCCGCCTGATGTCGCTGCAGATGCTGGACGAGCGCCAGTACCGCGATCCGCAGGCCTGCCGCTTCGACAAGCTGCCGGGCGGCAAGAACGTGGGCCTTGCCGATTGTGCGCAGCTGGAGAGCAATCGCACCATTCTGGGCACCGCGCAGGAGCGCTGGATCGCCGGCCAGCTCGCCGCGTCGAAGTCGCGCTGGAACCTGCTGGCGCAGGGCGTGATGTTCGCGCACCTTGAGACGCGCAATGACCCCAAGCTCAAGGGGCGGCGCGATCCGCACATGTGGAACGATACCTGGAGCGGGTATCTGCCGGCGCGGCAACGCATGATCGAGCTGCTGGCGCAGAACAAGGCCAAAAATCCGGTCGTGGTCAGCGGCGACATCCACGCCCACTTCGTCAACCGCATCTATCGCGACTGGCGCAAGCCGGGTGCGGATCTCGTCGCACCCGAACTCGTCGTGGCCGCTGTCTCGTCGTTCGCGCGGGACCTGACGCCGATCGTCTCCGACGAGCGCAACAAGGATGTGGTGGCGTTCTACGACGCCAAGAGCAACGGCTATGTGCGCTGCGACGTGACGCCCGACGCCATCGAGGCGACGATGGTGCGGCTGACGAACAAGAACCGTGCGGACGGCACGTCGATCGCGGATCGTTCCGTGCGGTTCCGCATCGCGGCCGGCAACCCCGATCCGCAGCGCCTGCCCTGAGGCCGGGTGCGGCGAAGTTGGTACGGCCAAGCCGGTTGTGAGGTACACGGGCGCCCGATATAGTTTTCAGCGTTGCATGAAGCGACGGCCAGTCAAGACCGTCCGGTGCAGGAGAGGAAGCGCGTGTCCAAATCGAACATTCCCCAGTTCCTGGTTCACAGTCCGAAGGACAATGTCGGTGTCGTCGTGGTCGAAGACCTGAAGGCTGGCACCGACATGCTCGGCGTCATCACGGAGAACGACACGACCGTCCGCGTGAAAGCCACGCAGGACATCCCGATCGGTCACAAGGTAGCGCTGGTCGACCTCAAGGAGGGCGACACGGTGATCAAGTACGGCGAGGACGTCGGCCGTATGGTGGGCAACGCCCGGAAGGGCGAGCATGTCCACGTGCATAATCACAGAACGAAGCGCTGGTGATCGGGAGCGACCAATGGCAACCAAGAAATCCGCGAAATCCAGCACGCCCGCCGCCACGAGCAACCTGACATTCTGGGGCTGGCGGCGCGAGAACGGCCGCGTCGGCGTGCGCAACCACGTCGTCATCCTGCCCCTCGACGATCTGTCGAATGCGGCGTGCGAGGCAGTGGCCAACAACGTCAAGGGCACGATGGCGCTGCCGCATCATTACGGCCGCCTGCAATTCGGTGCCGACCTCGACCTGCATTTCCGCACACTCATCGGCACGGGCTCGAACCCGAACGTGGCGGCGGTGGTGGTGATCGGCATCGAGGACGGCTGGACCGACCGCGTCGTCAAGGGCATCGCCAAGACGGGCAAGCCGGTGGTCGGCTTCGGCATCGAAGGACATGGCGATATCGCGACCATTGCCAAGGCCTCCTACAAGGCCAAGGAGTTCGTGCAGTGGGCGTCCGAGTTGAAGCGCGAGGAGTGCGACATCTCGGAGTTGTGGGTCTCTACCAAGTGCGGCGAGAGCGATACGACGACCGGCCTCGGTTCCTGCCCGACCGTCGGGAACATGTACGACAAGCTGATCCCGAAGGGCGTCACGGGCGTCTTCGGCGAGACCAGCGAAATCACGGGTGGTGAGCACATCTGCCGCGAGCGCGCGATCAACAAGGAGATCGGCGACAAGTGGTACAAGGTGTGGAAGGCCTACCAGGACGACGTCATCGAGGCCAACAAGGTCGACGACCTCTCCGAGAGCCAGCCGACCAAGGGCAATATCGCCGGCGGCCTGTCCTCGATCGAGGAAAAGGCCATGGGCAACCTCGAGAAGATCGGCCGCAATTGCCGCTACATCGACGTGCTGGAGCCTGCCGAGGCACCCGCGAAGGGGGCCGGGCTCTACTACATGGATACGTCGTCGGCGGCGGCGGAGTGCGTGACGCTGATGGCGGCGGGCGGCTGGGTGGTGCACACTTTCCCGACCGGCCAGGGCAACATCATCGGCAACCCGATCCTTCCGGTGATCAAGATCTCGGCCAACCCGAAGACGCTTCGCACCATGGGCGAGCACGTCGACCTCGACGTGACCGGCATCCTGCGGCGCGAACAGACCCTGGACATGGCGGGCGATGCGCTGATCGACATGATCATCCGGACTGCCAACGGACGCCTCACGGCTGCGGAGGCGCTGGGGCATCGCGAGTTCGTGATGACGAAACTCTACCGCAGCGCCTGACCCGTCGGGAGCGCTCGGGTAATCGCAACGATGCGCCGCGGGGACAGATCATGTTCCGGCGGCGTTCGTTTGCCAGGAAGGGCGAGGGGCAATGATGCAGGGCGCGGGACGCATCGTCTCGATCGGTGAATGCATGGTGGAGCTCGCCCGTGGCGCGGACGGCCGCTTCGGCCTCGCCTATGGCGGCGACACGTTCAACACGGCCGTCTATCTCGCCCGTTGCGGCCTGCCGGTGGCCTACGCGACAGCGCTCGGCGACGACCCCTACAGTACCGGCATCGTGGCGCTGGCCAGGGACGAGGGCATCGGCACGGACTTGATCGAGATCGTTCCAGGGCGGATGCCGGGGCTCTACCTGATCGAAACGACGGCGGCGGGCGAGCGCACGTTCCACTACTGGCGCGAGCGCTCTCCCGCGCGCGAACTTCTGGACGGCGCGGCGGCGGAGCGGATCGCCGCGGCGATGCGAGGGGCAGGCGCCGTGCTCTTCTCCGGCATCACGCTGTCGCTCTATGCGGCTGCGGGTCTCGACCGGCTGGCGGGGGCACTCGGGGCCGCCCGGTCGGCGGGCGTGCGCATCGTGATGGACGGCAATTTCCGGCCGCGTGGCTGGAATGGCGATCTGGCCCGGGCGCGCGCGGTGTTCGCGCGGTTCTGGGCGCTTGCGGACGTGGCGCTGCCGACGCTCGAGGACGAGGGCATGTTGTGGGGTGACGTGGCGTCGCGCGACGTCATCGGGCGGCTTGGCGCACTGGGCGTTTCGGAGATCGTGGTCAAGCAAGGGGCCGAGGGCGCGACGTTCGTCGCCGATGGGGTTTCGGGGCATGTGCCGATCCCGGCGCGGGTCGTGGCCGTGGACACGTCGGCGGCGGGCGACAGCTTCAATGCGGCCTATCTGGCGGCACGATTGCGCGGTGAGGATGCGGTTGCCGCGGTCAATGCCGGGCATCGGCTGGCGGGCGTGGTGGTCCAGCACCGTGGAGCCATTGCGCCACGGAGGGCGACGGCGGCGGTGATCTGACGCGATGGGATGCGGCGCGGCGCCCCCGTGTCTCACGTCCCCTGTCTCACGTGTAGCCGCGCTCGCCGATATCGTTTTCGTTCAGGCCGCCATCCTCGGTGGTGACGTCGGGTGGCGCCCAGGTCAGCCCCTTGTAGTTGAAGCCTTCGGCAAGCGTCGGTTTCACGATTTCGAAGAACGGTGAGAGATCGAAATCGGCCGGTGCGTAGAGACTGTGATGGCGGATGTGCAGGATTTCCCGCCGCCGGCGCGGGCTGAGGCCCTTGCGCACAGCGTCGGTAAGCTGCACCCGTGGCAGGATCGGATAGCGAACCCGGCCGAAGGCTTCGGCGATCAACGTGGAGCAGATGGCGCGGGTGGGCTCGCCCGAGCCGAGTGCGATCATGCGCCGGCGCCAGCGGGTCGGGACCGGCGGCGTGGGCAGCAGGTAGCGCATGAGATCGACGACATTGCGCATGTCGTATTGCGTGCCGAGCCGGGAAATCATGAAGGCGAGCACGGCCTCGCGGTCGTCGGCGGTCAGGCCCACCGGCCGGCAGATGCGGATGTGAAAACGCTCGTACTTGGCGAGCGGCACGGCGATGCAGCCGAGCCCCAGCTCGACTTCGATGAGCATGTGCGCGTCGGCGCTGCCATCCGCGGGCGGCATGCGATCGCCGACATAGAGGGCCGCGTGAGACCAGGACGACTGCGTCAGGTACTTGATGGCCGTCGACAGCTTGCTGGCTCCCGCGATCAGGAGCACGTCGCCGGGCCGCAGGGTGCGTCGCAACGCATCGCGGTCCGGCGGAATGAACGGCTCCTGCCCCTGCGGCTCGTGCTGGAGCCGCCGGCCGAGCCAGCGTCCCAGCCGATCGAGGACGTGATCGAACGTGTTCATTGCCTCGACATCGGGCGCACTGCCATTGTTTGCGCGTGAGGGGATGCCTGCATGCCGGTGCCTTGCTGCCTCAGGCTGGAACGAAGACGGGGAGCGTCAACTCCGCCGTGGCGATCTCGAAGACGACCTTGACCGGCATGCCGATCCTTACGGCGTCGGCGGGCCCGCGATACTGCGCCTGCATGCGCACGCCTTCCGCGAGATCCACCGTCAGCAGCGTGTAGGGGAGTTCGCCCTTGAAGCCGGGGTGGAAGGGATGGTGCGCGATCGTCCAGCTATGCACGGTCCCGCGGCCCGACGCTTCCACCCACTTGGCGTTCATCGAATAGCAGTAGGGGCAGACGGCGCGCGGATAATGGCGCACCTTTCCGCAGTCGGCGCAGCACTGCAGCTCGAGCTTTCCCCGGCGCAGGGCGGCCCAGTAGGGCTCGGTGTCGGGGCTCGGCTCGGGCAGGGGCTTGGTGTACGTGGCGTCCATTGTGGTTACCTCCCTCACGCGCGCGCCATGATGGCGATGGCGCCGTCGCCCATGTCGCCGTAGCCGGTGACGAGGCCGACTTCGGCGTCCTTCACCTGGGCCTTGCCGGCTTCGCCGCGCAACTGGCGGACGAGCTCGACGATGTGGTTCATGCCGGCCATGTGCGCCTGGCTCAACAGGCCGCCGTGCGTGTTGATCGGCAGCTTGCCGTCGAGCCGGATTGCGCCCGAAGCGACGAACGGGCCGCCCTCGCCCTTCTTGCAGAAGCCCATGTCCTCGAGCTGGCACATGACGATGTAAGTGAAGCAGTCGTAGACCTCGGCGACATCGATATCGTCGTGGGTGACGCCCGACATCTGGAAGGCGCGGGGGGCGGCCTTGGCGATGCCCAGCCGCGTCATGTCGGGGCGCTGGGTAATGGCGGACGGCGAATCGGGATGGCCTTCCGCGATGCCCAGGACCTGGATGCGCGGCTTGGCCAGATCCCTTGCGCGTTCGGCGGAGGAGACGACGATGGCACAGGCGCCGTCGCTCTCCAGGCTGCAATCGAAGAGGCGCAGCGGATCGGAGATCATGCGGGAGTTCTGGTGATCCTCGACCGTGAGCGGCTTCGTCATCATGGCGTTGCCGTTGAGGATGGCGTTGTGGCGCGTGGAGACGGCGATTTCCGCGAGCTGGCGGCTGGTCGTGCCGTAGAGTTCCATGTGCCGGCGCGCCATCGGTGCGTAGAGCTGCGCGGGGGCGATGGCTCCCGAGGGCATCTCGAATTCGCCGATGGTGCGAAACTGCGGCATTTCGCGCACGCGCGAGCCGATGCGGCCGCCGACGCCGGACGAGCCGTTGCGGCCCAAGGGGATCAGGACGTGGTTGCACACGCCTGCCTCGATGGCGGAGATGGCGCACTGGATGCTCGCGACGGCGCTGGCGCCGCCGAGCGGCGTGACCGCGGAGAACTTGAGATCGGGAATGCCGAAGTTGGTGATGAAGTCTTCTGCGACGACGGCCATGCTGCCGTAGACGATGACGCCGTCGATGTCCTTGGGATCGAGCCCGGCATCGCGAATGGCGGCGAGTGAAGCTTCCATCTGCAACGTCGTGACGCTCTTGCCGGAACGCTTCGAATAGATCGTGTCGCCGACGCCGGTGATCGCACCTTTGCCCTTGAGTGACATTGACGATTCCTCCTCCTGACCTCTGTGCGGGTCGCTGCCGGGATCGAACGTGGCCCATGGCGACCGGGGAAGCAACAGGCAGCATGACCGGCGCAGCGCACCCGGCGTTCGGGGGGCATCGATGTGGCGCATCGGAAGTCCGTCTCACGCGTCCGCCGACCCGGAACGGGTTTCCAATCCGCCATACGAGATGCAATTCGTTCCCGCGATCGCTTTGGTTACGACATTTGTTCGGGGCCGAGCGGCAAAGGGATGCGAATACCCGAACCGGAGCGCGCGTGCCGCGCGGGGGCTGCGGCAGGTTGTACGCAGAGGCACTTGTGTGCAGGGAAGTGCTTGACTTCACATGCGGAATGGTGGTGTTGAACTTGACACGGCGGGGGGCGGCTGTATTGTCCGGACATCCGTCGGGGGGCGCGGCCAGGGGCGAGATGCCGAGCAATAGGCACTTGCCGGTCGCGGACATTCGTTACCGCCGCAGAGGCGGAGCATCCAGGGAGGTTTCAGAAATGTCGATTCGTATTCGCGCTGGCGCAGCGGCGCTGTCCGCGCTCGCCTTGACGCTCGGTGCGGGCGCCGCGCTCGCCCAGCAGTACAAGCTCGAGATCTCGCTCGAGACCGGTCCGAACCACATCCGCAACATCGGCGTGACCGAGTGGGCGGAAGAGCTGCACAAGAAGTCCAACGGCAAGCTGGACGTGAAGGTGTTCCACGGCGCTGCCAAGTACAAGGACACGGACGTTCCCAAGGCGCTGAACCAGGGCGCGCTCGACATGGGCTTCCCCGGCACGTGGCACCTGGGCAAGTTCGTGACGGACTTCGATATCGTCGACCTGCCGATGTTCTTCGGCCGCACGCAGGAAGAGAACTACAAGGTTTTCGACGGCCCGGCCGGCAAGGCGCTGGCTGGCAAGTACGAGAAGAAGCTGGGCGTGAAGGTCATCGGCAAGTGGCTCGACCTCGGCTTCCAGCACACGCACTCCACGGCGAAGGCGATCAAGGTCCACACCGACCTCAAGGGCATGAAGATCCGTATTCCCGGTGGCTCGGCCAACATCGCGCGCTACGAGGCGCTGGATGCGAACGCGATCAAGATCGCGTGGCCGGATGTTCCCCAGGCCCTGCAGCGCGGCACGGTCGACGGACTGGCGACGACGTTCGAGTCGATCCGCAGCGCCAAGCTGTGGGATAGCGGCCTGAAGAACTCGTACATGAGCCAGCACTCCTTCAGCCAGTACCTGCCGTCGGTCAGCGCCAAGTCGTGGGCGAAGTATCCCAAGGACATCCAGGACCTCATCACGAGCACCTGGGCGGCCAAGGTCGACAGCCTGCGCGAGCGTGCCCGCAAGCGCCAGGCCGAGGCTCTCGAAGTCGCCAAGAAGAACGGCGTTGACGTCGTGGTGCCGACAGCCGACGACCTGGCGGCAGCGCGCAAGAAGCTGCTGGCCAAGCAGGACGCCCTTGTGAAGGAACTGAAGATCGACCCGGCGCTGGTGAAGCAGGTCGCGGACGTCCTCAAGTAAACAGGCAAACGACACAGGCATCGGACCGGGCGCATCGCCCGCTCCGGCCTGTGGTATGACGACCGCATCGCGCGAGCGTTTGCGGTCGTATTGTTATCCATCCGTCGGGGAATCGAATGCCTGGGGAGGCGTCGGTGCTTACAAAAATCGAGAATGCGCTCATGGCGCTGTTCGTCACGATGGCCCTCGGGCTGGTGTGCTACGAGGTAGTGGTTCGCTACTTCTTTCCGAGATATCTCACGGACTTCGGTCTCGAACTGACCGTCTACTTCACGGTCTGGGCGATCTTCCTCGCCGGCGCACCGTTGATCCGCGAAGGCCGGCACGTCCGCGCCGACATTCTCATGCACATGCTGCCCGCCGGCGCGCAGCGCCTCTTGGAAATCGTGGGCATCCTCGTCGGCCTGGTGTTCACGTGTGTGCTCGCCTACTACGGCTGGCTGATGGTCCAGAACTCCATCGACCTGGGTGAGAAGAGCGAAAGCTCTCTGAGGATGCCGCTCTACATCTACTACGCATCGCTGCCCGTCGGCATGACGCTGATGGTCCTGCCGTTCCTGAAGCGGCTCTACGACTACATCTTCCGATTCGATCCGGCGACCATGCTGGTCACCGAAGATCATGTCGCTCGCGACAAGTAAGAACTGACGCCACGGGAGCGAACATGTCACCCTTCATCGTCCTCGGACTGCTGTTTCTTTTCCTGTTCCTGGGCCTGCCCATCTACCTGTCGCTGGGCTTCCTGGCGATGCTGCTGTTCTGGCACGAGGGCACGCCGCTCGTGTCGCTGCCGCAGCTGCTGGTCGACCACCTGAACTCGGAGACGCTGCTCGCGGTGCCGCTGTTCGTCATCGCGGCGACGTTCATGCAGCGCGGCGGCGTGGCCGGCGCCCTCATCGACAGCGCGCAGGTCTGGGTCGGGCGGGCGCGCGGCGGCCTGGCGCTCGTTTGCGTCGTGGCCTGTACGATCTTCGCGGCGATCTGCGGGTCGTCGGTGGCAACCGCCGTCGCGATCGGCTCCATTCTGATCCCGGCGATGGTGCAACGGAAATACGAGCCGCACTTCGCGCTCGGCACGGTCGCTGCGGCAGGGACGCTGGGCATTCTCATCCCGCCGAGCCTCGCCATGATCGTCTATGCGGTCATCGCCGAAGAGTCGGTGCCGCGGCTGTTCCTGGCGGGCGTGATCCCGGGCCTCATCCAGGCCGTGATCTTCGTCCTGTTCATCACGACCTACGCGCGCCTGCGCAACTACGAGATCGAGCCGGCGATCCCCCGGGAACAGTTCATCGCGGCCAACGTGCGCGCACTGCCGGCGCTGTTCATCCCCGTGATCGTGCTGGGCGGCATCTACAGCGGCATCATGACAGTGACGGAGGCCGCCGGCATCGCCGCGCTCGTCGCGATGATCGAGGGCATCTTCATCTACAAGGGTGTGAAGGCCCGGGACATCATTCCGACGCTGGCGGAATCGGTGAAGCTGACGGCGAGCATCGTCTTCATCATCGTCGGCGCATTGGCGTTCGGGCACTGGATCACGAGTGCTGGCGTCGCCGAGATGCTGGTGCAGTACGTCAAGAGCCTCAACCTCGCGGCCTGGCAGTTCCTGCTCTTCATCAACCTGCTGATGCTGGTGCTGGGCATGTTCCTCGAGGTGTTCGCGATCATCCTGATCGTGATGCCGTTGATCCTGCCGATCCTGAAGGCGCTCGACATCAATCTCGTGCACTTCGGCATCGTGCTGACGATCAACATGGAGATCGCGCTGATCTCGCCGCCGATCGGGCTCAACCTGTTCGTGCTGTCGTCGGTGTCGAAGCAGCCGCTGGGCACGGCCGTGCGCGGCGTCCTGCCGTTCCTGCTGCTCATGCTGATGCTGCTGGCGCTGGTGACGTACGTGCCGGAAGTGACGCTGTGGCTGCCCGACTACGTCTACGGCAAGCCCAAATGACGGGGCGCGCTTGACGCGCGTCCTGCGAGGGCTGATCGTCGATGGTTCCATCTGGAGGAGCAATCCATGACGCCCATCGACGTCGATGCCCTGCGCCGGCACATCGGCACCCGCATGACCGAGGAGGACGTGGCCACGGCTGCGCCCCTCGCGATGATCGCGGCCACTTTCGACCGTGAAGAAGGGGCGCCGAAGGACGGCCAGCCGATCCCACCCGGCTGGCACATCGGCTATTTCCTGAATATGGCGTCGCAGGCTTCTCTCGCGGCAGATGGGCTGGCGGACAGTGGTGGCGTGCTGCCGAAGATGCCCCTGCCGCGGCGCATGTTCGCGGGGATCCGCATCAAGTTTCATGCGCCCATCCTGGTCGGGGACAAGCTCCGGCGGGAGACCGAGTTGACCGATCTCGTCGCCCGGCAAGGGTCGACGGGGACGCTGATCTTCACCACGCAGACGCGCCGCATCTACACGCCGCGCGGGCTCGCAATCACCGAGGAATACGACGGTGCGTTTCGCGAGGAAGTGAAGGAGGGCGCCAAGAGTGGCATCCCCAAGCGCGATCCGGTGCCGGACGGCTTGCCCTGGCGGCGCGTGCACAAGGCCAGCGCGGTGTCCTTGTTCCGGTTCTCGGCGATCACGTTCAATCCCCACCGCATCCACTACGACACGCCCTATGCGACGGGCGTCGAAGGGTATCCGGGCCTCGTGGTGCACGGCCCCTATTCGCAGCACTGCCTGATCGATTTCGTTCGCGACAATGCGCCCGGCAAGACGATCGCGACGTTCGACATGCGCGCGCGGGCGCCCTTGTTCGAGCCCGAGCCGTTCACGCTCGTGGGGCGTCCGACCGACGGGGGGCGGGCGTGCGAGGTCTGGGCGATGACGCCCAACGGCACGATCGCGATGCAGGCCGCCGCCACCCTGGTGTAGCCCATGCCGCTCGACAGGTACCTGCCGCCGGCTTTCGTCAAGCGCCGCTTTCGTATTTTTGCGGCCGGACAGGCTGTCTCGGTTCTGGGCAGCTGGATCCAGCAAGTCGCGCTCGCCTGGCTGGTGCATCGGCTCACGGGGTCGGTGTTCCTGCTGGGGCTGACGGGATTCCTGCTGCAGATCCCGCACCTGTTCGTGGCGCCGGTGGCGGGGTTCCTGATCGACCGGCTGCCGCGCGTGAAGACGCTGATCGCCATCAATGTGTGGCTCGGTTTCCTGTCGGCCACCCTCGCCATTCTGGCGCTGTCGGGCGTGGCGCGGATCGAGGTCTATCTGGCATTGGCCGTGCTGATCGGCTTCGGTAACGCCTGCGAGGCGCCCGCGCGCCAGTCGCTGCTGGGGGCGATCGTCGAGGATCGCACCCTGCTACCCAGTGCGATCGGCTTCAACTCGGTGCTGTTCAACTGCGGCCGCATGATCGGGCCGGCGATCGCGGGTGTCCTGTTGCAGTTCTTTTCGGAGGGGTTGTGCTTCTCCATCAACGCGGTGAGCTTCATCGCCATCATCGGCGCGCTGTTTGCGATGCGGCTGTCGGACGAGCCGGACGCGGCGGGCGGGGCGAAGAAGAGCTACGCGATCCTCGATACGCTGTCGCAGCTGGGTGGGTTGCCCGTGGCGCGCTACCTGCTGCCGTCCGCTTCCGCCGTGGCCCTGTTCGCGCTGCCGTTGAACCAGCTCATGCCATCCATCGCGACGACACAGTTCGGCGGCGATGCGGGCACGGTGGGGTGGCTGCTCAGCGGTTCGGGCGTGGGGGCTGTTTGCGCGGCGCTGTTCTTGTCGATGCAGAAGGGGCATCGCGCGCAATTCCGGCTGGTGCAGGTGGCGCCGTTGCTGGCGGGGCTGGCGCTCGTGGCCTTCAGCTTCACGCGCTCGCTGGCGGCGGGCTGGCCGCTGCTGGCGGTGGTGGGCGCGTTCGTGCTGTCCACGTCGGTATCGACGAACACGCTGTTGCAGCAGTCCGTCGACGACAGCTGGCGCGGCCGCGTGATCGGCCTCTATTTCATGTTCTTCCTTGGGATGGCGCCGCTGGGCAACCTGCTGGCCGGCACGCTTGCCGCCCACTTCGGCTTGAACGCCACGCTGGCCTTCAATGGAACGATGATGGCCGCAGCGGCCATCGTCGCCCAGTTGCGCCTGTCCGCGACCCCTGGTGCGCGGGATCGCTTGCGGGAAAGCGTGCGCGTGTGAGGCGCATCACGCGCGCCGGGTGGTGCCCGACAGCGCGTAGTTGAGCATCTTGGCGGCAAGCTGTGCCGCCGTGAAATCGTAGGCGTGGAAGCCCGGGATCGGCGCCAGCTCGACGAGATCCATGCCGACGATGCGGCCGAGTTCGGCCGTGCGGCGCAGGAACGACAGAACCTGCAGATAGGTCATGCCGCCCGGCGTCGGCGTGCCCGTGGCCGGCATGATCGCGGCATCGAGCGCGTCGATGTCGACGGTAACATAGACCGGACGGCCCTTCAGCGGCGCCAGGATCTTCTCGATGTCCCAGCGGTCCTGCTCGATGGCCAGGTGCATGTGGATGCGGTTGCGGTTGGCCGCGTAGAAGTCGGCCTCGTCCTGGCAGAAGGCCCGGATGCCGACCTGGATCATCTCGATGTTGGGATGGTCGAGGACACGTCGCATGGCGGAGGCGTGCGAATAGTGCTCGCCCAGGTAGCCGTCGCGCAGATCGGCGTGGGCATCGAGCTGCAGCACGACGAGATCGGGGAAGCGGCGGGCAAAGGGACGGATGGCGCCGGGCGTCAGCGAGTGCTCGCCGCCCAGGACGAAGGGCAGTCGGCCCTTGGCCAGGACGGTCTCGACGAGACCTTCGAGCAGGGCGAGCGCGTCTTCGATCCTGTCGGGGATGCTGGGTGCGCGAACGGCAGCGATGCCGAAATCGCGATAGGGCTCGCGGCCCAGCTCCTCGTCGTAAAGCTCGAGCTGCTGGCTGGCGGCCATGATGGCAGCGGGTCCCTTGGCGGTGCCGCCGCCGTAGCTGACCGAGGCCTCGATGCCGAAGGGAATGACGACGGCCTTGGCCTTCTCCGGTTCTCCGGCATCGAGGCGCAGGGGATCGAGAAAGCTCTCGTCGCCCGGCAAATAGTCCAGCGATGCAGCAGCGTCGTGTGCCACGTGTCGTCTCCGTTGCGAGGTCTGGCGGCAGGTCGGTAGGCGTGGCGGGCGGTCCCGCTCACGCCTCGGCGAGTGCGGGCTGGCGTGTGGAGACGAGGGCGTCGCCGCCGTACATGGTGTACATCGGCTCGTCCTGCAGGATGACCTCGTCGTACTGGCCATAGCCGTTGAAGTGGCCGGCGATGGCGCGGGCATAGGCGCCGGTGTTGCCGATCTCGAGGTAATCGCCTTCACGCACGCTGTCGGGCAGCATGAAGGGGCCCTTCATGTGATCGACGGAATCGCAGGTCGGCCCCCACAGCTCGAACGGGCTGAGGCCGTGCGGGCCCTTCACCTCGCGGCCGACGACGCGGATGGGGAAGACGAACCCCAGGTGTGCCGCATCGAACAGCATGCCGTAGCTGCCGTCGTTGATGTAGAGGTCGTTGCCGCGGCGCAGGTCGACGCGCACGATCAGGCTCTCGGCCTCGGCGACGAGCGCGCGGCCAGGCTCGCACATGAGGCGGCAATGGCTGAGCGCGGGGTCGCGGATGCCGTCCTTGATGGCGGTCATGAAGTCGATCAGCGGGGCGGGCACCTCGTTGGTGTAGCGCGAGGGGAAGCCGCCGCCGACATCCAAGCGGTCGAGCCGCACGCCGGCCTTGTTGACGAGCTTGGCGACCTCCTTGAGGGCGATCGTGTAGGCGTCCGGGGTGACGGTCTGGGAGCCGACGTGGAAGGTGATGCCAAGCTCGCGCGCGACCTGCCGCGTCTTGGCGAGCAGGCGCGCGGCGCGCGCGCCCACGATGCCGAACTTGCGCTCGAGCGGGATGCGACTGTTCTTGGCGGGCACGGCGATGCGGATCCACAGAGCGAGGTCGCGCGCGTTCTGCGTCTCCTCCATGATCTTCTTCAACTCGTCCTCGCAGTCGAGGGCGAACGAGCGGCATCCCTGGGCGTAGGCCTGCCGGATGGCATTCCGCGACTTGATGGGGTGCATGAAATGGAACGTCACGCCGGGGATGGTGCGCGCATCCTCGAGCTCGGGAAGGGAGGCCACGTCGAAATGGCGGATGCCAGCGCCGTAAAGCGCGCCGATGAGGAAAACCGAGCTGTTCGCCTTGTAGGCGTAGGCCACGTCACCGGGAAAGTTGTTGATGAAGTAACGCGCGGCGCGACCGGACGCATGCGGACGGAAGCCGATGACGGGGCGTTCCGGTTTGCGGTTTGCGATCAGCGCGTTGGCGGACGCAAAGGTTTCCAGCATGACCATCGCATCTGACCTCCAGGGCATAGCGCCGCCACCGTGGCGGCTGGGGCGAGGAGCGGATGGCCGCAAACCCTCTTGACGGCGACGAGATAGGGCTTGGCGGGGTCGAAGTAAAGGGCTCGCTGGCAATTTGCGTAAAGCGTCCACGACCGATATCGAGCGGCCCCGAATCCTCGCACGGTCCGTTGCAGGCAAATCGCGGTGCGAGCGGTCGAAATGGCGGCATGAGCGAGCTCAAGCTCCCGGAACGAATGCTCGCGTGAGGGGCCGGCATCCGCCATTCGTGTGGCGGATTGGACGTCCGCTCCATGTCTGCCGCTGGCTCCGAAAGCGGACGTCCAATCAGGATGCCACACGACGCCAATGGTCTTGCTCGTGTCCCTTCGACCGCAAAGTCCGTTCCGAGCCCGCAGAGGACTGAGACGGACTTTGCGGTCGGGGCACGAGCGTGGCGGATTGGACGTCCGCTCCATTCCTGCCGCTGGCTCCGAGAGCGGATTTCCAATCATAATGCCACATTAAGCCGATGTTTCTGCTCGTGTCCCTTTGACCGCAAAGTCCTTTCCGAGCCCGCAGAGGAGTGGGACGGACTTTGCGGTCTGGACACCAGCGGCAGCGTGCGCGTTGACCTCGGGCGCACCATGATGGTAGCTGGCACTATCGAATGGGATCGGTGGACCGGTATGCTCGCTGACAAGGACCGCATTTACACGAACATCTATGGCTTCCAGGACTGGCGGCTGGCAGGCGCGCGCGCGCGCGGCCAGTGGGACGGGACGAAAGCCATTCTCGAAAAGGGGCATGACTGGATCATCGACCAGATGAAGGCTTCCGGGTTGCGCGGGCGCGGCGGCGCCGGCTTTCCCACGGGCCTCAAGTGGTCGTTCATGCCCAAGGCCGATCCCAGACCGTCGTATCTGGTGGTCAATGCCGACGAGTCGGAGCCCGGTTCCTGCAAGGATCGCGAGATCATGCGGCACGATCCGCACCATCTCGTGGAAGGCTGCCTGATCGCGGGATTCGCGATGCGGGCCCATACGGCGTTCATCTACGTGCGCGGCGAGTTCATCCGCGAGCGCGAGCGGCTGCAGGCGGCAGTGGACGAGGCCTACGAGGCCAAGCTGATCGGCAAGAACAACGTCCATGGCTGGGATATGGACATCGTCGTCCACCACGGCGCGGGCGCCTACATCTGCGGCGAGGAGACGGCACTTCTCGAGAGCCTCGAGGGCAAGAAGGGGCAGCCGCGGTTGAAGCCGCCGTTCCCGGCGGGCTCGGGTCTCTACGGCGCGCCGACGACGGTCAACAACGTCGAGACGATCGCCTCGGTGCCGACCATCCTGCGGCGCGGCGCGGAATGGTTCGCTGGCATCGGCAAGCCCAACAACACCGGCACCAAGCTGTTCCAGATCTCCGGCCACGTCGAGCGGCCGTGCGTCGTGGAGGAGGCCATGGGCATTCCCCTGCGCGAGCTGCTGGAGAAGCATGCGGGCGGCGTGCGGGGTGGCTGGGGCAACCTCTTGTGCGTCATCCCCGGCGGTTCCTCGATGCCCTGCATCAACGAGGCGGACTGCCAAGAGTTGACCATGGACTTCGACGCGCTGATGAAGCTGAAGTCGGGCCTGGGCACGGCGGCGGTAATCGTCATGGACAAGTCCACGGACATCATCAAGGCGTTCGCGCGGATCGCCTACTTCTACAAGCACGAGAGCTGCGGCCAGTGCACGCCGTGCCGCGAGGGCGTGCCGTGGATGTGGCGCATGCTGGAGCGCATGGCGAAGGGCGAGGCGGAGCCGCACGAGGTCGACCTGCTCTGGGACGTGACCAAGCAGATCGAGGGCCATACCATCTGCGCCTTCGGCGAAGGATCGTCGTGGCCGGTGCAGGGCTTCCTGCGCAACTTCCGCAGTGTGGTCGAGGATCGCATCGCACAGCGGATCGCAGCCGAGCGACGTCAGGCAGCCGAGTAAGGCTCCGACGGATGGTCTGTCGTCGGAGTGAAAGCGCATGACGCTGCTGGCCATCACCTATCCGGCGATCGATCCGATCGCCCTGCAACTCGGGCCCATCTCCATCAAGTGGTACGGCCTCGCCTACGTGGCGGGGCTGCTGCTGGGGTGGACGTATCTCAAGCATCTGATCGGCAACGGCCGGCTCTGGCCGGCGGGGCGGGCGCCGCTGACGGTGGCGCAAGCCGACGACCTGTTCCTCTACGTCGCGCTGGGCGTGATCCTGGGCGGGCGTATCGGCAACGTGCTGCTCTACGACATCGGCTATTACGCGCAGCATCCCCTGGAGATCCTGCAGATCTGGAAGGGCGGCATGGCCTTCCACGGCGGGCTGGTCGGCACGATCATTGCCATGTGGCTGTTCGCACGCGCCAAGGGCGTCAATCCGCTGACGGTCATGGACCTGGTGTCGGCGTCGGTGCCGTTCGGCCTGTTCTTCGGGCGCATCGCCAACTTCATCAATGCGGAAGTGGTGGGTACCGAAAGCACCGTGCCGTGGGCGATGGTGTTCCCCTACGCCGGGCCCGATCCGCGGCATCCAGCGCAGCTCTACGAAGCAGCGCTGGAAGGCATCGTGCTATTCCTGATCCTGCGGTGGCTGACGCATCGGCGTGGAGCGCTGGGGCGCCCGGGCGTCGTGGGGGCATCGTTCCTGGTCGGCTACGGTAGCCTGCGCGCCGTGGCCGAGATGTTCAAGCATGACGAATACCGCGCCATCCTCGGCTCGCTGCCGATCACATCGGGCATGGCCTACTGCATTCCCATGGTGGTAATCGGTCTCGGATTCCTGTGGTGGCGCCGCAAGACGCAGACGGCATGACCTACGACGGGGAAGCGCGGCGGGATACGCCGCTGGCGCTGGAGCTCAAGGAGCGTATCCGCGCGGAAGGGCCGGTCACGGTCGCAGAATTCATGCGCATGTGCCTGCAGGACCCCGATCACGGCTACTACCGGGCGCGCCGGGCCATCGGCGCGGGCGGGGATTTCGTCACGGCCCCCGAGATCAGCCAGGTGTTCGGAGAGTTGATCGGGCTGTGGTGCGCCGTGGTGTGGCGGCAGATGGGCGCGCCGAAGTCCTTCAGCCTCGTGGAACTCGGGCCTGGCCGCGGCACGCTCATGGCCGATGCGCTGCGCGCAGTGCGCATCGTGCCAGGCTTTCTGGACGCGGCCGACGTGGTGCTCGTCGAGATCAGCGAGACGCTGGCGGCCCAGCAACGCGGCGCCCTGGCTGGAACGCAGGCGCGGGTCAGTTGGGCCGAGGGCCTCGCGGCGGTGGACCGGACACGGCCCGCCATCATCGTGGGCAACGAGTTCCTCGATGCGCTTCCGGCCAGCCAATGGGTTGTGGCCGCCGATGGCCTGCACGCGCGGACGGTGGCGCTGGACGAGGCGGGGCGGCTGGTGTTCGCCCACGCGCGGGAGCGGATCGCGCACGCATCTGCCGGTGCGCCCGACGTTGCGCATGGACGGCCCGGCGATATCCTCGAGGGGCGCGATGTCACGGCCCTCACCCGCGATCTCCAAGCGCTGATGGAGGGGCCGGGGGCCGCGGCGCTGTTCATCGACTACGGCCATACCGAGACGGCGGCGGGCGACACGCTGCAGGCGGTTCGCGCGCATCGCCATGAGCATCCCCTGTGCTCGCCGGGCGAGGCGGATTTGACGACGCACGTCGACTTCGCGGCGTTGGTCCGCCCGTTCCGCGGCCGCTTCGGCGTGGACGGGCCGGTGACGCAGGCCGAATTCCTGGGCGCCCTGGGCATCGTGGAGCGCGCGTCTCGCCTGATGAGCGCCAATCCGCAGCGGGCGGGAGAGATCGAGATCGCCGCGGCGCGCCTGATGGCGGCGCCGGGCATGGGGACGCGCTTCAAGGCGATCGGGCTGCGCTCGTCTGGCCTGCCGGCGCTTCCGGGTCTTTCGCGCGTGGACAAAACAACGCACGGCTCTTAGACCAGCGAAGGATCGCATCGCCGGTCGTGACCGCCATCGCCCTCGACGGAGTGCTCACGCATGCCCAAGCCCATCACCGCTGATTGCCTGGCCGAGATTGCCGGTGTTTCGCATGGCTTCTTCACGCGCGAGGGCGGTGTTTCGCAGGGTATCTATGCGGGGCTCAACTGCGGCCATGGCTCGGCCGACGATCCAGAGGCGGTGCGGGAGAACCGGGCCCGGGTCGCGCGGGCCTTGGGCGCCACCGGCGACACGCTGTTGACGTGCTACCAGATCCACAGCGCCAGCGCGGTCATCGCCGTCGAGCCCTGGTCGCGCGCCGCCAGCCCCAAGGCGGATGCGATCGTCACCAATGTTCCAGGGCTTGCCGTGGGGGCGCTGGCTGCCGATTGTGCGCCGGTGCTGCTAGCCGATCCGGAGGCAAGGGTGGTGGCGGCGGTGCATGCGGGCTGGAAGGGGGCGCTGACCGGTGTGCTCGATTCCGCCGTGGCGACGATGGAGCGAATCGGGGCCCGGCGTGGCCGCATTCGCGCGGCGCTGGGTCCCTGTATCGGGCCGCAATCCTACGAGGTGGGGCCGGATTTCATGGCCAACTTTACCGCGGTGGACCACGGTTATGCTAAATTTTTCAATTATCCGTCGCCCGAAGCTCGCCCATTTTTCGATTTACCAGCGTTCGTGCTGTCGCGGCTCGAGGGCTTGGCGCTCGATACGATCGAGAATTGTACGACCTGCACCTATGCCGACGAATCGCGGCTTTACAGCTACCGGCGCACGACACACCGGAAGGAGGGCGACTACGGCCGTCAGATTTCTGCGATCGTGCTCCACTGATCGTTTTCCACACCATCTTGACGGATTGTCCCCAAAGTAGGGCGTTTTAGGCGAAAAAGCGGCGGCCGTTGCTGGACGCCTCAACCCCGAGAAGCTATGGAATTGATAGTGGTTCCAGCGTGGGATTCTCGCCGGGCCGGTTTGTTCATGCGTCGGCTGGAGGGTAATGGCAGTACAAATTCAAAGGGGGACGTCATCGTGACGGACTTCGCCGCTGCATCGAATGGACGGGGCTTTCGGGGGCTTCTTGCCGCGTCCGTCATCGGAATGCTGAGCGCCGGCTTGGCTGGATGTGAGACAGGTGGCGGCTTTCTGGACGCCGCCGCGCCGCCGCTTGCGCAACCGCCCGCCGCTGTTGCGGCGCAGCCGCCGCAGGCGCTCGCCGCCGTGGCCGTCATGCCCGTCGTCGGAGCGCCCGATGGCGTGGGCAAGCAGATCATCGGCCAGCTCGCGCAATCGGCGCAGCGCAACCGCTTCACCGTCGTTTCGGACGCCGGCGCCAAGGCCGACTTCACCCTGCGCGGCTACTTCGTGGCCTCACGCGACCGGGCCGGTGCGAAAGTCTCCTACATCTGGGACCTGAACGATCCGCAGGGACAGCGGGTCAATCGGATCACGGGCGAAGAGATCGCAGCGGGCACACCAAACGCCAAAAACCCTTGGGCGACGGTTTCGCCGGGCGTCATCCAGGTCATCGCCGACAAGACCGCGGCCGCCATGGGGGCCTGGTTGCCCTCCCACACGAAGGGGCCTGCTGCGACGCCGCCGGCGGCGCCCGCTCCGGCACAGCCCGCCCCCGGGCCCGTCGCGGCGGCACCGACGCCACCGCCCGCCGTCACGCCGGTTTCCGCACGCACGACCGCGGCATTGCCACAGGCCGACCAGATCGCCGTCGTCGTTCCGGCGGTCGTGGGCGCCCCTGGCGATGGCAACGGTTCGCTTTCGGGAGCCTTGCAGCGTGAACTGACGCGGCAGGGCGTGACGCTGATGGATCGGCCGGGTGCCTCCTACCGCGTCGAGGGCAAGGTCACACTCGGTGCGGCCAAGGATGGCAAGCAGCCCATCCAGATCGACTGGCGCGTGCGCGATCCGCAGGGCAAGTCGCTGGGAACCGTGTCGCAGAAGAACGAGATCCCGCCCGGCTCGCTCGACGGCCAGTGGGGCAAGACCGCCGATGCGGCGGCTGGTGCTGCGGCCCAGGGCATTCTCAAGCTGCTGCCGCAGCGCAAGGCGACGAACTGAGGAACAGGTCGTCCGGACGGGACTAATGGGGTGATGGCCGCGCCATCATCCGTATTCACCGGATGGTCACCACGGAAATCATTGCAGCGGGCCAGGGCGTTTACACGCTGTGGCCCGCTTGCTATGACCCGCTTCATCATCGAATGTCACATTTGTGACCGCGCGAGATGCCAGGGGAGCTGCGCCATGCCTTTCGATGCTCGGGATGCTCATGACCGTAGCGGCCCGGCGCCGGTGAAGATCGTTGCTGGCAACAGCAACCGCGCCCTGGCCGAAGCCGTTTGTGGGGCGATGGGCCTGTCGCTGACGAAGAGCGTCGTCAAGCGATTTGCCGACATGGAAGTGTTCGTGGAAATCCACGAGAACGTGCGCGGCGAAGACGTCTACGTCCTGCAATCCACCTCGTTTCCGGCCAACGACAACATCATGGAGCTGTTGATCCTGGTCGACGCGCTGAAGCGCTCGTCGGCGCGGCGCATCACGGCGGTCATCCCCTATTTCGGTTACGCCCGCCAGGATCGGCGCCCTGGTCCGCGCACGCCGATCACGGCCAAGCTCGTCGCCAACCTGATCGAACGCGCCGGCGTCGATCGCGTCATGACGCTCGACCTGCACGCCGGGCAGATCCAGGGCTTCTTCGACATCCCGACCGACAACCTGTTCGCCGCGCCGACGTTCGCGCGCGATATCCAGGACCGCTTCGAGCTGTCCAACCTGATGGTCGTCTCGCCCGACGTCGGCGGCGTGGTGCGTGCGCGGGCGCTGGCCAAGCGCATCAACGTGCCGATCGCGATCTGCGACAAGCGGCGCGAGAAGGCGGGCGTCTCGGAAGTGATGCACGTCATCGGCGACGTCGAGGGCATGCGCTGCATCCTCATCGACGACATCGTGGACTCGGGCGGCACGCTGGTGAATGCGGCGACGGCGCTGCTGCAGCATGGGGCCACCGAGGTAATGGCCTACATCACGCACGGCGTGCTGTCGGGCGGGGCCGTCAACAAGATCGTCAACTCGCGCCTGAAGCAGCTCGTGCTCACCGATTCCATCGCGCCGACGGAAGCGACGAAGGCGGCGAGCAACATTCGCGTGCTTTCGATTGCGCCGCTGATGGCGGAAGCGATCATCCGCACCGCGCGCGAGGAAAGCGTCTCCAGCCTGTTCTACTGAGAGTGCCGGCCGCCGCCAGGGCGCAGCGGCGCTCGCGGGCTGGGTGCGTCCGCCTGTCCATTTCCCGGGAGTGTCCGCTGTGAGCCTCTATCCACCGCCGACCACGATCAAGGCCGAAGTCTTCACGCGCATGCCGGAGACGTTGCGGCGCAAGGTGCGCACGCAGTGGGCCGACTTCAACAAGGCGGGCCACCCCACGGACTGCTTCCTGGAGGGGCCGAGCTTCGACCGGGACGGCAACCTGTGGGTCACGGACATTCCGCACGGGCGCGTGTTCAAGATTTCGGCCTCCGGCGAGTGGTCGCAGGTGACCGAGTACGACGGCTGGCCCAACGGCCTGAAGTTCCACAAGGACGGCCGCGCGTTCATCACCGACTACAAGTGCGGCATCATGGTGCTCGACCCTGCGTCGGGCAAGGTGACGCCGCTGATCGAGACGATCCGCTCGGAGAGCTTCAAGGGCGTCAACGACCTGCATTTCGCAGCGAACGGCGATCTCTACTTCACCGACCAGGGCCAGACCGGGCTGCACGATCCCACGGGCCGGGTCTACCGGTATTCGGCGGACGGCAAGCTGGTCTGCCTCGTCAATACCATCCCCAGTCCGAACGGCATCGTTCTCGACCTGCACGAGCGTGTCGTCTACGTCGCCGTGACGCGGGCGAACGCGGTGTGGCGGCTGCCGATCATGCCGGACGGCGCGGTTTCGAAGGTGGGCGTGGCGATCCAGCTTTCGGGCGGCTTGTCGGGTCCGGACGGGCTGGCGCTCGACGAGGAGGGTGGCCTCGTGGTCGCGCATGCCGGCATGGGCTGCTGGCGCTTCGACCGGCTCAACCGGCCGACGCACTTCATCCAGCCGGGGGTCGGACTGTTCGTCACGAATATCGCGTTCAAGGGCAAGCGGCTCTACATGACCGAGAGCGAGAGCGGGACGATCCTGACGGCGGACCTTCCGGCGGCCGGCAAGGCGATGTACGGCCCGGCCTAACCGGGTCTACCAGCGGCGACCCCTCGTCAATAGAACAAGAGCACGCCGGTGAAGGCGACGGCGAGGCTCGTCAGCATGAAACCGCGCCGGCAGCCGAGGAGGGCGGCGAACAGGCGCCGCGGATATTCGGCCCACGGCACGCGATAGATCGCATTGCCGACAAGGCCCGCGATGACGCCCGACGCGAACGACGGCTTGTCGAGCGTGCCGGCGTAGCTGCCGAGGGTCTGCGCCAGGGCGCCGCCGATCGCGGCCCCGTCACCGACCGTCAGAATGGCAACGAGCAGCAGGCCGGCGGCCAGCATCGTGAGTGTGCCGAGTGCGCGCTGCATGGACGAGTGACCTCCGGACGTGCCAACGACGATGGCGGCAGCGCGGGGATCGGCCGCGCCACCTGGACGGGGCCAGTCTAGATCGGCATGGCAAAGGGTCGGTTAACGATCGCGTCTTGGCGGTGCGCCGAAGTGTAGGGTCGCCCCCTCGATGCGCGTGAGTTCGGCTGTGGCCCAGGTGTGGTCGGCGCTGTGGGGGCCAACGGGGCCGATCAGCTTTTCGAGTTCGGCGCTGGGCCGGCGCCCGTCGATCTTGTCGAGAAAGATGGCGGATGCGGCGGGCTGATAGTTGCCGTCGTGCTCGCTCTGGGTGAGGATGACGCCGCGCAGGCGCTGCTCGCCGAGCCGGAAACGGGACAGGGTGACGAGCCGCAGTGCGCCCTGGAAGGTGGTCAGCATCTGCAGCATGCCGGTGTGCGGGCTGATGTAGATGCCGCCCGCGTGGCTCGAGGATATGGGGCCGCTGGCGGGCTTGCGATAGCGCTGCAACTCGAAGAACCGCAGGCGGGCGAGGTCTTCGTCCCAATCGATTTCATATACCGAGCGGTAGAGCTCGTCGCTGTGCGACAGGGCGCGGCGGTAGGCGACGTAGGCGCCGAGATAGTTTTCGAACGCCGACAGCGGGTAGCCGCCATAGCTTGCCGCTGCGTGGCCAGTGCCCGCTGCGCCGGCGACGGGCGTCGTATCGGCCGCCATGAGCTCGTCCAGGTCGATGCCGAGGGCACGGGCGACCTTGGCGACCGTCTGGTCGCGCACGGCCTGCCCGGCCAGGAGATTGCCGAGCGTGCGTTCCTTGCAATCGGCGCGCCCGGCCAGGGCCTCGCGGGTCAGGCCGCGGCGCGCCATCTCGACGCGCACGCGCCGCACGAGCAGCGCGCGTTGTGCATCGGTCATCAGCGATGCCATCTGGCCTTCTTTCGTTCGTGCGGGGTTGACGAGGGTGTCAGGTTAGCGTCCGGAAAGCTCCGCCTTCAAGCGCCCTCGATCACCAGAGCAGCCATTCGAGCGCGAGTGCGATGCTGGCGACCCATATGGCGACGACGACGAGGGCGGCCGTGCGGCTTTCAGGCGGCTTTGCCGCGCCCCGAGCGACGGCGGCGCGATGCTCCTCGAGGACGCCTGCGGGAATGAGCTGGAGGACGAGCCAAATGCCCAGCGGGACGAGCACGAGGTCGTCGAGGTAGCCGATGACGGGGATGAAATCGGGGATGAGGTCGATGGGCGAAAGCGCGTAGGCGAGGACCACCGCACCAAGGATGCGTGCCGGCCAGCCGACGCGGGGGTCGCGCAGGGCGTACCAGAGCGCGGTAACCTCGCCCTTGAGCTCGCGTGCCTTGGTTTGCAGCCAGCTGCGCATGCGGATCAGAGCAGGCCTAGCTCTGCCAGTTCGCGGCGCAGCTTCGGGGGCATTTCGGCGAGATCGTCGCTGTTGCCGGAGCCCATGTCGGCAGGAGCGTCGCCGGCGTCGAGATAGCGCCAGCCCTGGAAGGCGCGACGGGGAACCGGGCGGACGGGAACCACCGCCTTGTCGATGACGAGCAGCGCGCAGGGCGAGCCGTCGGGCTTCGTCCCCTCGCGCAGGTCGACAAGGGCCTGGCGCGCCTGGATGACGCCCTTGATGACCCAATAGAGCGAGCCGCCGTCCAGCAATTCGGCGCGGCGCTTGGGCATCTGGTAGGTGCGATGGAACAGCTCGGGCTTTTCGCCGTCGCGCTTCATCTGCTTCAAGCGCTCGGCCTGCCAGAGCGCCAGATCCTCGATGGACTCGCAGCCCACGCAGAGTTTTACGAGATGAAGCGGCATGGCTGCCCTCCCGGCATGGCCGACCGACTGCGGCGCACCGACGTTCTATCCTAAAACGCCGAAAGCCGGAGCCATGCCCCGGCGTTCGCCTGTGGATAGCGGGAGGCCGGAGGGCGCTCCCGCCCATCGTCACGGCCGCGCGGCGCCGGCGATCAGAAGAACGCCTGCAGGCCCGTGATGGCGCGGCCCAGGATCAGCGCGTGGACGTCGTGCGTGCCCTCGTAGGTATTGACGGTCTCGAGGTTCGCGGCGTGGCGCATCACGTGGTACTCGATCTGGATGCCATTGCCGCCGTGCATGTCGCGCGCCATGCGGGCGATGTCGAGCGCCTTGCCGCAGTTGTTGCGCTTGATGATCGAGATCGCCTCGACGGCGAGCTTGCCTTCGTCGAACATGCGGCCGACGCGCAGCGAGGCCTGCAGGCCGAGCGAGATCTCGGTCATCATGTCGGCGAGCTTCTTCTGCACGAGCTGGGTGTTGGCCAGCGGGCGTCCGAACTGCTGGCGGTCCAGCGTGTACTGGCGGGCGCGATGGAAGCAGTCCTCGGCAGCGCCCATGGCGCCCCAGGCGATGCCGTAGCGGGCGCGGTTGAGGCAGCCGAAGGGACCTGCCAGGCCCTGCACGTTGGGCAGCAGCGCCTCCTCGGGGACCACGACGCCGTCCATGACGATCTCGCCGGTGACCGAGCAGCGCAGCGACAGCTTGCCGCCGACCTTGGGTGCGGAGAGGCCCTTCATGCCCTTCTCGAGGATGAAGCCGCGGATGCCGCCGCCGTGGGCTTCCGACTTGGCCCAGACGACGAAGACGTCGGCGATGGGCGCGTTGGAGATCCACATCTTGGAGCCGGTGATGCGGTAGCCGTCCGCGACCTTCTCGGCACGGGTCTTCATGCCGCCGGGATCGGAGCCGGCGTCGGGCTCGGTGAGGCCGAAGCAGCCGATCCACTCGCCGCTGGCGAGCTTGGGCAGGTACTTCAAGCGCTGTTCTTCCGAGCCGTAGGCGTAGATGGGGTGCATGACGAGGCTGGACTGCACGCTCATCATGGAGCGATAGCCGCTATCCACGCGCTCCACCTCGCGCGCGACGAGGCCGTAGGACACGTAGTTGGTGCCCGCGCAGCCGTATTTCTCGGGGATCGTGACGCCGAGCAGGCCGAGCTGGCCCATCTCGCGGAAGATCTCCGGATCCGTCTTTTCTTCCAGGTAGGACTGGATCACGCGCGGGGCGAGCTGGCCCTGGCAGTAGTCGCGGGCGGTATCGCGGATGGCCCGCTCCTCCTCGGTCAGCTGGTCGTCCATCAGGAAGGGATCTTCCCACTGAAACCGGACCCGTTCGCCCTTGGTGACTGCTGCTTTGTCCTGCATGTGCTCGCTCGCTTGTCGTGAAGGCCGGCAGGGTGGTTTGCCCCGCCGACGCTCCGGTTATTCCGTCCCCTGCTTCCTATTGCGCGACGAAGCCGCCGTCCACGACGATCTCGGCCCCGGAGATGTAGGACGCCTCGTCGGAGGCGAGGAACAGGTTGGCGTTGGCCACCTCGTCGACCTCGCCGAAGCGACCCATGGGGATGGCGCGGCGCGCCTTCTCGCGGATCTGGGGATCGGCCGACAGCTTGGAGGTTCGCATCGGCGGCATGAGGCCGGGATGAACCGAGTTGACGCGGATGTTGTCGGGCCCGAACTGGACGGCGGCGGCCTTCGTCATGGTGCGCACGGCGCCCTTGGCGGCGTTGTAGCCCATGTGCACGAAGCCCTGACCGACGAGGCCTGAGATCGAGGAGATGTTGACGATCGAGCCCTTGCCGGCCTTCTGCATTTCCGGGATGACGGCGCGCATGCCCAGGAAGACGCCCTTGGCGTTGATCTCCATCTGCTGGTCCCAGGTCTTCATGGAGAAGCGGTCGGGATCGCTGCCGGAGACGCCGGCATTGTTGACGAGGACATCGATGCGGCCGTGGGCTTTCAGCGTGGCCGCGACGACCGCCTGCCAGTCGTCCTCCTTGGATACGTCGTGGGCGACGAACTGGGCGCGATTGCCGATCTCACGCGCCACCGACTGGCCGCCCTCGGCGTCCATGTCGGTCAGGATCACGAACGCGCCTTCGCGTGCAAAGATGCGTGCGGTGGCCGCGCCCATGCCGGATGCCGCGCCCGTCACGATCGCAACCTTGTCCTTCAATCGCATATGCTTCCTCCTCGCCCCGATTCTGGTGCGGGCGCGGCAAACCAAGAGGCTCACGCGCCCTGTCGGTGAATGGCGAGTATCGCAGGGCGTGCGTGGCCGCGCAAAGGGTCTGGTGCGACGGGTCTCGTGCGACGAGGGTTGGCGCCATGAGGGGCTGGCGCGGTGGGGCGTTGATGCGGCCCAATGCCGATCGCCACGACGCGCCCCAGGGTTCGACCCGGGGCGATGACAGCGGGGTGCACTGCATGTCGATTTGCGACGAAGAGGCCGGGCACGGGGATGCGGGACGCTGGCGTGCGGCGATCATCGGCGGCAGTCTGGCGCTGGCGGTCGCAGCGCTGTTGCTTCCCCTGCCGCCAGGGCTCGGCGAGGACGGGCGGCGTGTCGCCATCGTCGCCGTGCTCATGGCGGTCTGGTGGACGACGGAGGTGTTGCCGCTGCCCATTACCGCGCTGGTGCCGATCGCGGTGTTCCCGCTCGCCGGCGTCGGCGCGCTGGAGGTGGTGGCGCGGCCCTATGCCGATCCGCTGATCTTCCTGTTCCTGGGCGGGTTCATGCTGGCGGGCGCCATGGAGCGCTCCGGGCTGCATCGCCGCCTCGCCTTGGCGGCGCTGTCGATCTGCGGGTCCAGTCCCCGCGCGCAGGTGCTGGCGATGATGGCCGGGACGGCCTTCCTCAGCCTGTGGGTGAGCAATACGGCAACGACGATGGTGATGGTGCCGATCGGGCTGTCGCTGGTGGCGACGCAGCGCGAGCGCGAAGCCGGCGAGAGGCGCGCGCCGCCGGGGCAGGCCGATGGCTCCTTCGGCATCGCGCTGATGCTGGGCATCGCCTTTGCCGCGACGATCGGGGGCATGGGAAGCCTCATCGGCACGCCGCCGAACGCGCTTTTTGCCGGGTTCGTGGAGCGGACGTACGGCGTGACCATCGGCTTCGGGCAATGGATGGCGGTGGGCCTGCCCATCGTGCTCGTGCTGCTGCCGCTGACGTGGATCATTCTCACGCGGGTCGTGTTCCGCCTGCCGGCGCATGGCGGCGGCGAAGGCACCGAGGCGTTGGACCGTGGGCCGCTGACACCGGCGCAGCGGCGCGTTGCCGCGATATTGGCGCTGACGGCCCTGGCCTGGCTCGCACGTCCCCTGCTGACGCGGCTGCCGGGGCTGGCCGGACTCGGGGATGCCGGGGTCGCCATGCTGGCCACGCTGGCGCTGTTCCTGGTGCCGGCGGGGGAGAAGGGGCGCGACGGCTTGCTGACGTGGGCCGAGGCCAGGACCGTGCGCTGGGATGTGCTCATCCTTTTCGGCGGCGGCCTGGCGCTCGCGGATGCGATCAAGTCGGCGGGGCTGGCCGCCTGGATCGGTGCGGGGGCGGCGCAACTCGATGCCGTGCCGGTCGCCGTGCTCGTCCTGGTGATGATGGTCGTCATCGTCTATCTGGGGGAACTGGCGAGCAATACGGCGGTCGCGGCAATCTTCCTGCCGATCGCGGGAGCCGCGGCGACGGGGCTCGGCGTCGCGCCGCTCACGCTGGTGCTTCCCGTGGCACTGGCTGCGTCATTGGGCTTCATGCTGCCCGTGGCCACGCCACCCAATGCGATCGTCTACGGGACGGGGGCGGTGACGTCGCGCGATATGCTGAAAGCGGGGGCCGTTCTGGATGTGATCGGCATTTTCGTGGTCTTCGGCGTGGCGCATGTCCTGGCCCCGTGGGTTCTGGGAGCGGGCGTGGGCGGGGCGCGGTAGGGCGCTTTCGCATGGCATTCGCACGTGGCTCCCGTCGCCCCCCGGTGCGGAGCGGCCTGCATTGCGCTATGGATGCGCGAATCAGGCGTTGGCCGTGGCTGCGGTGCGCCTGGGTCCGGTCCGTGAACGCCCGCAAGCGGGCGCCCGCAATTCCGACACGGTGCTGGAGCACAAAGGCCGCTCGAACAGGACTACAATCCGACGATGAGCCGAAAATTGCCCCCGATCACACCGACACGCCGCCAGATGCTGGGCGGTGCTGCAAGCCTTACCCTCGTCGCCGGCCATTCGGCCGCCCAGGCCCAGCAGGGTCAGGGCGGGCCGCTCGTGGTCGACGTGGACCAAGCCAACCTGAAGCCGCGACCGATCGCGGTCCCGCCGTTCGTCTCGGACGACCCGAGGCTGGGCGCGGATATCGCGCAGATCGTGGCGGCGGACCTGGAGAGTTCGGGGCTGTTCGTACCGCTCGATTCGAAATCGTTCATCGAGCGGATCGGCGACACCAACGCCTTGCCCCGCTTTGCGGACTGGCGCGCCGTCGGGGCGGAAGCCCTGGTCGTGGGACGGGTCCACCAGGCGGGCGACGGGCGCCTGCAGGCGGAGTTTCGGCTGTGGGACGTCGTGCTGGGTAAGCAATTGGCCGGGCAGCGTTTTGCGACTGCGCGCGCCAACTGGCGCCGCGTCGGGCACATCATCGCCGACCAGGCCTGGGAGAAGCTCACGCTCGAGAAGGGCTACTTCGATACGCGGATCGTTTTCATCGACGAGACGGGCCCCAAGGACAAGCGCGTGAAGCGCCTGGCCATCATGGACCAGGACGGCGCCAACGTCCGCCTTCTGAGCCAGGGCAACGAGCTCGTCGTGACGCCGCGTTTCAGTCCGACCAGCCAGGACATCACGTATATGTCGTATACGCGTGATCAGCCGCGCGTCGTAATGATGAACATCGATTCGGGACAGCGGGACGTCGTCGGCGATTTCCCCGGCATGACCTTTGCGCCGCGTTTCTCGCCCGATGGTCAGCGCATCATCATGAGCCAGGGCGAAGGGGGTGATTCCTGGATCCTCGAGATGGACCTGCGCAGCCGGCGCGTGCGCCGACTCACGGGGGGTGGTGCGATCGACACAGGGCCCTGCTTCGCGCCCGACGGGCGGCAGGTGGTGTTCGAGTCGGACCGCAGCGGTAACCAGCAGCTCTACGTGATGGGGCTGGACGGCAGCGGACAGCGGCGCATCAGCAACGGCGATGGCCGCTACTCGACTCCGGTCTGGTCGCCGCGGGGGGACTACATCGCTTTCACGAAACAACTTTCCGGCCGCTTCCTGATCGGCGTCATGCGACCGGACGGCTCGGGCGAGCGGGTCTTGTCGGACGGCTATCACAACGAGGGCCCGACGTGGGCGCCGAACGGGCGTTTCCTGATGTTTTTCAGGGAGCAACAGGGCGCTCGCGGTGGTCCCCGCCTGTTCTCGGTCGATCTCACGGGGCGCAACGAGCGGCAGATCCGCACGCCCTCGTTCGCGTCCGACCCGGCCTGGTCGCCGCTCCTGAAATAGGACGCGGCTTAAGAGATCCTTCACCGCTGCGGTGTTTTGATGGCGACGGAGAGCGCGGGCAAAGCCCCGCGATCACTGGTCTCGGCATGGCCGAAGCATGTGCTTCGACCCTCTGTTCCAGCGTACGCCGGACCCTCGGGAGCAGAGTGGCATTTTCGCATCTGACGGGGCCTAAAAGTGTTGGAAATGCATCGCCGTTCTTGATCTGACGGGCGGGCACGGGTACCCGGATTAGGCGATTGCCGAATAAGCATCAGGAGAGAAGACATGAAGGGTCTGAAGAGCACGATCGTCCTGGCGACGATCATTGCAGCGGTGGCCGTGTCTGCGTGCCGTCGTGAGGAGTACCACGAGCCGATGAAGCTCGGCGCGCAGGTGCCGGCGGCGGTTGAGGTCGCTCGTTAACGAGTAGACGAACCCTGAGCGGGTCAAAGGAGAAGACACTATGAAGGGCGCTATCGTTCTTGCCACGGTGATTGCGGCTGTTGCACTGGGTGCTTGCCGCAAGGAAGTCCAACACGAGCCGATGAAGCTCGGTGCTGGCGCCGCGGTGACGGAGCAGGCGGCTCGCTGAGCCGCACCGTGCCAAGAGTGCTGCGACGTAACTCCGGTCGCAGGCGTCTGAGTTGCTTGGACCGCCCGCCAGCCTAACGGCTTCGGGCGGTTCTCGCGTTTTTGTGGGTCAATTGGGGCTTCCTGGTCCTGCCGATTTTCAGCTTCGCGTAAAACGCAGATCCGCCCGGCATTCTGATGCCTTGAACCATTATTCAGCGACCGCTATTCCACCGCCGACCGCAACGCGAAATGGCGTTGCCGCAAACATCGTCCCGTGGCTGTGGAGATCGGGTATATCCCGAATTTTTCCGATGACGGCACTCGCGCGATGACGCACGACGTGCCAAGCAATCTCCAAGCGATAGCCATAATTTGGTGCTGGCTGTGCGCTAGGTCCTGGGATTATCGAACAGTATTCGTGCCGCGAAAAGCGGAGCGCGCGCCACGGGTGGCCGCGAGGGGGTAAGATGATCACGTGCAACTTCACCACGCCGATCGTGCGAGGCTTGCTGGTCGCCCTCATGGCGAGCGGCATCGCAGCCTGCGCCAATCAAGGCCAGAAGTCGGGCGAGGCTCTGCTGGGTCCCAACAGCGGGAAATATGGCAAGGGTGCGCCTGCGACGCCGGGCTCGGCGCGTGATTTCAGCCAGAATGTGGGTGACATCGTCTACTTCTCGACGGACTCGACGGACCTGACGCCGGAAGCCCAGCAGACCCTGCAAGGGCAGGCGCGCTGGCTGCAGCGCTATAGCCAATATACGATCACAATCGAGGGCCACGCCGACGAGCGCGGCACGCGCGAATACAACATTGGCCTGGGCGCCAAGCGTGCGGAGACCGTGAAGCGCTTCCTGGCGCGCAACGGCGTCAACGGCCAGCGCATTCGCACCATCTCCTACGGCAAGGAGCGGCCGGTGGCCGTTTGCGACGATATCTCGTGCTGGTCGCAGAATCGGCGAGCGCAGACGATCCTCAACAGCCGTCGCGCGGGCTCCTGACGCCGGGACCTCGAGGCTTCGGGGTCGGCATCGACGACATCTTTTCGAAGGAGACGCCGCCCGCTCGATCGCAGCGCGGCGGCGTTTTCGATTCCAAGTGTGGCGTTCATCGCGTCTTGATTGACGACTCGCCTGCCCCACCGATTGGTCGATCAAGGCGCGATGAACGCCACACCCAAGCTCGTGATTCATCTCGTGGCTGTTTGCTTTCGGGCAACGCTCGATAATGGAGATGTTGCAGAAATGCCAATTCCCACAGGCATCGCCAGAGGCGGGGTCAATTACGGCCAAACATCAAAAATAAGCCCTATTGTTGGCGCCCATTCACCGCCCACACATCATCGACGCGATGGAAACAAAGCTCCATGCGAGACGACTGCGTTCCGGCTGTTCACACGCCAACGGATGCCTCGGGTTCCGGCATGACGAAGCTGCTCTGCCGACTGGGGCTGTTGGGACTGATGACGATGGCGGGGCTGGCCGGCGGAGGCGCATTCCCTGCATTCGCGCAAACTGCGGAGCAGCGCGAAATCCTGTTGGGCGCAGTCGGTCGCGCCGGCGATCGGGACGCGACTGGGCCACGATTGGCAGAGCCCTCGCGCGGTGGGCCGGCAACGTCCAGCCGGGCCGGTGACTTGCTCACAGCCGCGCGCAACGAACTGACCAGGAACCAGCCTCTGGTCGCCCGCCAGATTCTCGAGTCGCTCATCGAGCAGGAGCCGAGCGGACCCTTGGCCGAAGAGGCGCGACGGCTGCTCGCTCCGATCTATGCGGGCAACTACGGCACGCAGGGCGTCGTGGAAGGGCAGCATCGAAAGTTCTCGCTGCAGGGCCTGCAACGCAGCGGCCCCGGCGATCGCGTCAGCGAACTGCGCAACGGCGGCATGAATGACGTTTCGGTGCAGCACGACGTGGCTGATCCGATGGGACGGGCCCGGCCACGAGAAGCGCATGTGTTGAGCCCGCGCGTGACACGACTGCTGGAGAACGACTTCCGCGCGCGGGTGGGCGACCGGGTGTTCTTCGGCGAAGCGAGCGCCGATATCGGGGCCAAGTCGCGGGCGATCCTTTCGGCGCAGGCGGTGTGGCTGAAGCGCAATCCGGTCGTGCGGATACTGATCGAGGCGCACGCACATGACCGTGGCAGCCGGCAGCACAACCTGCAGCTCAGTCTGAAGCGGGCCGGTGCCGTTCGCGCGCGCTTGGTCGAGGAGGGCGTGCCCGCTGACCGCATCCGCATCCAGGCCTACGGAAACGAGCGGCCGATCGCGACCTGCGATGCGGCTGCCTGTGCTGCCCAGAACCGGCGCGTCGTGAGCGTGCTGGTGGGCAGCGATGGCGGCCATTTCGCCGGTGACGGCGACAAACGACATGCAAGGCCTTGACCCGCCGCGCGAGTGCGGGCACCGCTTGCGGCCAGAACACCAGGCCGCATGCGGGTGCGGTGGAACGTGGGTGAGGCGCAACGAAAGCGGGACGTGACGATGCGGGATCAGGGCAAAGGAATGGCGCATGCCGCCAAGACGGTCGCAGCAATGCTGGCGACCGTTGCAGTGGCGCTTGCGATCGCGGGGCCCTCGCGCGCTCAACAGGGCTGGAACGCGCATACCAATTCGTCCGAGAAGGCGTCGAAGAGCAAGGCCTCGAAGTCGGCCAAGGCTGCGACGGAGGACACGGCGCATCGTGGCAGCGATGCGCAGCTGCGACAGCGTATCGAGCAGCTCGAGGAGCAGCTCGCCGACGTCCAGGTCACGATGGGCACGCTGGAATCGCTGGGACGCGGTGGTGGCGGCGGCGGCCAGGCGGCGCAGCGTCCGAGTGGCGGTGGGGGCGTCGACCAGGCGCGCCTGGACAGCCTGGAGATCCAATTGCGGGCGCTGGCCGCCCAGGTCGAGGAACTATCGCGTCACATGCGGCAGGTCGAGCGGCGCGGTGATGCGGGGGCCTTGGCGGCGCCCGAGCGGCAGGCCTCGTCCGCGCCGGCTGCACCCCAAGGCAGCACGTTGCCGGCGGGGAGCAGCGGCTTCGGCAACGTGACGGTGACGCCGAGCGCGGGGGACCGTGATCCGATCGGCTCGCTTCTGTCGGGTAGCAGGCCGGCGGCGCAACCTGCGTCGGCGACGCTGCCGCCGGCGGCTGCCAATGCCGCAAGCCCGCGCGAACTCTACGAGACGGCCTACGGCTATCTTCTGCAACAGGACTATGGCTCGGCAGAGGCGACGTTCGACGAATTCCTGCGCCGTTATCCCAAGGATCGGCAGGCTGCGGATGCGCAGTACTGGTACGGCGAGACGCTGTATGTGCAGCGCCGCTACAAGCCGGCGGGGCACGCCTTCCTCAAGGTCATCGAGGGGTACAACGGCAGCTCGAAAGTGCCGCACAGCATCCTGAAGCTGGCGATGTCGCTAGAGCAGCTCGGCCAGAAGGACTGTGGGCTATTCACGGCACTGGAGACGCGCCATCCGAGTGCGCCGGCCGACATCACGACGAAAGCGCGGGCATTGAAGCAACGTGTGGGATGCTGACGAGAACGGCAGCAGCGATAGCCGGCCCGTGCGCGGGCAGGAACTGGACACGTTGTTTGCGCCGCTCTCCGCTTACGCCACGCTGATCCTTGCCGTATCGGGGGGAGCCGACAGCGTTGCCCTGATGCACCTCGTCTGCGATTGGGCAGCAGATGGGCAAGCCAGCCGTCCCGGGCTCGTCGTGGCGACCGTCGACCATGGCCTGCGGGCTGGTTCGGCGGCGGAAGCGCGTTGGGTGGGGGGGATGGCGCAGCAACTCGGGCTGCCGCATCACGTGCTCACCTGGACCGGGACAAAGCCAAGTGTGAACGTGCAGGCGTCGGCGCGCGCGGCGCGCTATGCGCTACTGGGTGGCTTGGCCGCGCAATTTCAGGGCGCGGCGATCGTAACCGCGCATCACGCCGACGATCAGGCGGAAACGCTGTTGATGCGGTTGGCGCGCGGCAGTGGGGCGGATGGCCTGGCGGCCATTCCCGGACGGAGATCGTCGATGGCGCGGGCAGAAGGCCCCGGTATCGCAATCGAGCGGCCCTTGCTGTCGATCCCCAAGCAGCGGCTCGTCGCGACGCTGCGGGCGCGCGCTATCGGCTGGCTGGAGGATCCCAGCAATGCCAACGAGAACTTCGAGCGGGTGCGTTGGCGCAGGGCATTGCCGATGCTGGCCGATCTCGGGCTCACGGTCCCGGCGCTGGCACGTTCGGCGCGGCGCCTGTCACGTGCCCGCGCCGCACTGGAGCAGATGACGGCGCAGGCGTGGGTCGCACATGTCGATCTCCACGATGGCGTGTACGCAGCGATCGGCCGCGCCGGATTTGCGGCAGAACCAGAGGAAATCCAACTTCGTGTGCTTGCCAGGGCGCTCGCAGTGTTCGGCGGAGACGACGAGCCGGCGCGGCTGTCGCAGGTCGAGACGGCCCTGGCGCGGCTGTCGGGCGAAGGTGAATGCCGCCTTACGCTGGGCGGCTGCCTGCTCGAAGCCGAAGGCCATGAGGTTCGTGTCATGCGGGAGCCGGAGCGCCGGCCATTGCCGGCCCTGCCCCTGGTGCCCGATGAGGAGCTGGTCTGGGACGGGCGTTTCAACGTGGGCGTGTTCATGAGGGAGGAGTGCGATATCTGCGTGCGTGCCCTGGGGGCGGAGGGCGTGGCCCTGCTCTTGCATCCTACCCGCGGTGGCGTGCGTTCAGAGGAGGTGGACCCTGCGGATCGGGTCGTCGGACCAGAGGTCGTCAAACGCTTGCGGGGCCTTCCTCGCGCGGCAGCGCTTGCCCTGCCGTCGTTCTGGATGGGGCCGCGGCTCGTCGCGGTGCCACATCTGGCATGGCACGATGACGCTTCCTTCGATGATCCGCCCGGTTGGGTGCGTCTTGTCGGGACACAAGCAACGTAGAAATGACTAAGTCGGGAGCTTTGCCAATTCTTGGCAAACTTTGTGCCCGAACCTATGTTAAGGACGCGAGGCGCGGGCTGCCGCCTCAAGTGGTTGACGAGCGCACGGTACGGTGTGCTGACGGGCGGTCCGCGAGGAAGGGACATCCATGAACTCTAACTTCCGGAACTTTGCGATTTGGGTCGTGATCGGCCTGCTGTTGTTCGCTCTGTTCAATCTGTTCCAGAATCCGACGACCAGTCGGCGGGCGAACGAGATCAGCTACAGCGAGTTCCTGTCCCAGATCAAATCCGGAAATATCAACGAAGTAACGGTGCAGGGGCATCGCTACTCCGGCCAGTTCTCGGACAAGTCGCGCCAGTTCACGACGCTGGGCCCCGACAACCAGGCCAACGTCATCCAGTCTCTCGAGGCGCAGGGCGTCAAGATCAACGTCCGCCCCGCCGAAGAGGACGTGCCCTCGATCTTCAACGTGCTGGTCTCCTGGTTCCCCATGCTGCTGCTGATCGCGGTGTGGGTGTTCTTCATGCGCCAGATGCAGTCGGGCGGCGGCCGGGCCATGGGCTTCGGCAAGTCGAAGGCCAAGCTGCTGACCGAGCGGCATGGCCGGGTCACGTTCGAGGACGTGGCGGGCGTGGACGAGGCCAAGGTCGACCTGCAGGAGATCGTGGAATTCCTGCGTGATCCGCAGAAGTTCCAGCGCCTGGGCGGCCGCATCCCACGGGGCTGCCTGCTGGTTGGCCCTCCCGGCACGGGCAAGACGCTGATCGCGCGCGCCGTCGCCGGCGAAGCCAATGTGCCGTTCTTCACCATCTCGGGCTCCGACTTCGTGGAAATGTTCGTCGGTGTCGGTGCCAGCCGCGTGCGCGACATGTTCGAGCAGGCGAAGAAGAACGCGCCCTGCATCATCTTCATCGACGAAATCGATGCCGTGGGTCGGCACCGTGGCGCGGGCCTGGGCGGCGGCAACGACGAGCGCGAGCAGACGCTGAACCAGTTGCTGGTGGAGATGGACGGCTTCGAGGCAAACGAGGGCGTGATCATCCTGGCGGCGACGAACCGTCCGGACGTGCTCGATCCGGCCTTGCTGCGGCCGGGCCGCTTCGACCGACAGATCGTCGTTCCGAACCCGGATGTGAACGGCCGCGAAAAGATCCTGCGCGTGCACATGCGCAAGGTGCCGGTGGCGCCCGACGTCGATGCCAAGGTGCTGGCACGCGGAACGCCGGGGTTCTCGGGTGCCGATCTCGCCAATCTCGTCAACGAGGCCGCGTTGCTTGCCGCACGCCGGTCGAAGCGCATGGTCACGCAGGCCGAGTTCGAGGACGCCAAGGACAAGGTGATGATGGGTGCCGAGCGGCGCTCCATGGCCATGACCGAGGAAGAGAAGCTCGCGACGGCCTATCACGAGGCCGGACACGCGCTGATCAACCTGCTGCTGCCGCACACCGACCCGTTGCACAAGGTGACGATCATTCCGCGTGGCCGCGCGCTGGGCGTCACCATGAGCCTGCCTGAGCGGGACCGGCTCAGCTACTCGAAGCACTGGTGCGAGGCGCGCATCGCCATGACGTTCGGCGGTCGCGTCGCCGAGCAGCTCATCTACGGCGAGGATCACCTCAACACCGGTGCCTCCAACGACATCATGCAGGCGACGGATCTGGCGCGGAAGATGGTGACGGAGTGGGGCATGAGCGAGAAGCTCGGTCCGCTGCGCTACAACGACAACCAGCAGGAAGTGTTCCTGGGGCATTCCGTGACGCAGCACCAGAACATGAGCGAGGAGACCTCCCGCATCATCGACGCCGAAGTGCGCCGCATCGTCACCGACGGCTACAACAAGGCGCGCGAGGTGATCTTCGGCAACCGCGACAATCTCGAGGCGATCACGCAGGCGCTGATGGAGTTCGAGACCATCTCCGGCGAAGAGTGCCAGATGGTCATGCGCGGCGAGAAGATCGTGCGCAAGTCGGACGACGAGGATACACGGGGCGGTTTCACCGGCTCGGCGGTTCCGTCCGCGGGCCGCGCGCCACGCCCGCGCGGCGAGGCGTCCGGGGGCATGGAGCCGCAACCGCAGGGATGATGCGGGCCGGCTTGCGGCCTCGGAGTGCGATGCACGTTGCACCGGCCGGGATCACCCGGCCGGCATTCTTTTTCGATCAGGCGAGCGGCATTCGCGATGAAACACAGCAAGACCATCGAGCGCTACGCCGGTTCGCCGGCCGATTTGGCCGAGGACGCGGGCAACCTCTACTACGACAGCCTCGCCGAGCTACTGACGCTGATGTCGGAAAAGCTGAAGCGCGATGCGGCTGCCGACAGGAAGCGTAACCGGCGGCGCCTCGCCGCCGAGCTGGCGGCATGCGGCACGCACCTGGAACAGGCCGCCGGCCATATCCGCGAAGCTTGGCGCATTTGCGAGCCTTATATGGAGCTCGAGAAACCCCGATGACCGCGGCTTGACACCCCTGAGCGACGGTCTAACCCTGTCGGATCAGCAGAGACAGACCTCGCTTCTTCTCGGAGCGAGCATGCCGGGGACGTCCTGATGCAGCGCTCGATCTATCTTCGTCCCGTCGGCATGTATGCGGCGCCGCCTTCGGAGGAGGGCGGCGAGGTGAGGGGCGGGATGCCGCTGGCGGGTTCCAGGCTCGCATTCTCGGCCATCGAGGTCATCGAGCGAAACGGCAGGTCTGCGACGCGCCGCATCGTTGGTCTCGGCGAATTCATGGAGCGCGACTGGGGCCGCTCGACGCTCGCCGGGGCGGACCTGCTCGAAGTCCTGCGCGAGCCCAGGCAGCGCTTCGCCGGCCTGACGTTCGACCGCCCGCGCATCATGGGCATCGTCAACGTGACCCCGGACAGTTTTTCCGACGGCGGCCGGCATGCGACCACAAAAGCCGCAATCGAACATGGGCTGCGGCTCGTGGACGAGGGCGCCGACATCCTGGATATCGGCGGGGAGAGCACGCGACCCGGCTCCGATGCCGTGCCGCTGGAGGATGAGCTTGCCCGCGTCATGCCGGTCATCGAGGGGTTGCGGGCCAAGACGCGCGCCGTCATCTCCGTCGATACGCGCAAGGCCGAGGTGATGCGGCGCGCGGCAGCAGCGGGCGCAGATGTGCTCAACGACGTGTCGGCGCTTTCGCACGACCCGCATGCGCTGGCCGTCGCTGCCGAGAGCGGTTTGCCCGTCGTGCTGATGCATGCGCAGGGCGATCCGAAGACGATGCAGGACAAGCCCCAATACGATGACGTCCTGCTCGACGTGTTCGACTATCTGGCGGCGCGCATCGCCGTGTGCGTGAGCGCGGGCATCCCGAAATCTCGCCTCGTGGTCGATCCCGGCATCGGCTTCGGGAAGCTGCTGCACCACAACCTCGCCGTGATGGCGAAGCTGTCGATCTACCACGGGCTCGGCGTACCGATTCTGCTCGGCGCGTCGCGCAAGCGGACGATCGGCCAACTCAGCAACGTGCCGAACGCGGAGGATCGGGTGCACGGCTCGATCGCTGCCGCCCTGGCGGGCATCGCGCAAGGCGTCCAGATCGTGCGTGTTCACGACGTCGCAGAAACGCGGCAGGCTTTGTCGGTGTGGCAGGCCGTGACCACCGGGGTGGCTTGATCGACCGGATGCGTGCTTGCGGCTGCGGGGTGCTTCAGTCCTTCGGGCCGAGCGACCTGCGCAGGGCCTGCGACATGCGCAGGACGCGGCCGGATTGCGAGACCAGGACGACGGTGACGTGCGCCTCGCACAGCGGCTGTCCATCACGCGAGACGATCTGCTCGAGCACCAGCGTCGCCGCCGTCATCTGCTCGACACGTGTGGTGACCTCGAGTACCTCGTCGATGCGCGCCGGCTTCATGAATTCGAGGTTCATGCGGCGCACGACGAAGGCTGCCGGCTCGCTGCCCGTTATCCCGTCGATCAGGGCGCGATGATCGTTGCCGAGCAATCGCAGGAAATCCGAGCGGCCGCGTTCGCAGAAGCGGACGTAGGAGCCGTGATAGACGAGCCCGGAGAAATCGGTGTCCTCGAAATAGACGCGCACGGGCAGGACGTGCCGTCGCCTGCCGTCAATCTCGACCAATCGCCCCGCGAGGTCGGGCCATGCGGTTGTCTGCTGCTTGTCCGTCATGTCTCGCAACTCCGTCCTTCGGGGCGATCTCAACCTATGCGAGGGGCGCCGTGCGCGACACCACAACGTCACGATGGCTGCTCCACGGCCGCAGCGCACCCGCATCGCAGCTCATGGCGACGTGCTGCCTCGTGTAGCGCATCTGACGTTCGGTAGCCGCCAGCGGCTGGGTCGTCGACCAAATGTCAGATGCAAAATATACATTAAAATCATGGTGTTGATCGTGTTTTCCATGGTTCCGACATTTGCTCTCAGCCGCCCGCCAAGGGGATGCAAATGTCGGCACCGGAACACGAGTGTCACGAGAACGTGAAGGGGTGGTGGTGAAGCCATAATTGATCTTCGTTCATAAATAAATTAAATGTTGTTCACTCAAGCGCTCACAGGCCCCGGGCCAATTGGCCGGGTGGAACGCCAACGCACAATCGAGGTTGCGTCATGAAACTCACGTCCGCAATCACCGCCTTGATGATCGCCGCCGCAAGTGCCGCCGCCTCGAGCGCGGCCTTTGCCCAACAGCCAGGACCGCTTTCGCGCGCGACAGAGGCTCTGCGCTCCAGCGCCGTGCGCCTGCCTGCCGAAGGCGAGCAGATCCGCCTCGTGCACGAAACGATGGACATTTTCATCGAGGGTATGAAGGCAAAGACCTTCCACGCGCTGTGGGAGCACTCCTCATTGCTGGTCCAGCGCAAGTTCACGCCGCAGCAGATCGACGAGATCTTCAAGGACTTCCTGAAGATCCCCGTGACGGGCAAGCCTCTGCAGAGCCTCGTGCCGATCTTCTCGGTCGAGCCCGAGGCCAAGGGGGAGAACGCCTTCCGGGTGCAGGGCTACTATGCCACGCAACCCCAGAACGTCTCGTTCGACATCACCTACGCCCGTGAGGGCCTGGGCTGGAAGGTGGCGGCGATCCACGTGCGCATCCTGCCCGCCAAGAAGCCGGCGGCAAGCTGATCGCCACGTGTCGCACAATCGACGTCCGGTCCCGACTCACGGTCGGGTTCGTCGCCAAACGGCGGGTGCGGAAAGCGGCGCTCGAATCATAGAGTTACTCGTGCTCCCCGTGGTTTGGCCATTTGCTCCGTTACGGGCCGCGATGGATGCAAATCGCGGAGCCGGAACAGCGCTCCGGCGGCACGACGAAGGCCGGTCCCGAGGCTTGGGAACCGGCCCTTTTCGTGGTGCGAATTCGAGAGACGTCGTGCTCAGCCGCGGTTGCGCATGGCAAGCGTTCGCAGGCGCAGGGCGTTGAGGCGGATGAAACCTTCCGCGTCCTTCTGGTCGTAGGCGCCCTTGTCGTCCTCGAAGGTGACGAGCGTGGAGGAATAGAGCGATTTCGGGCTCTCGCGGCCTGTCGTGATGATGTTGCCCTTGTAGAGCTTGAGGCGAACCTCGCCCTCCACGTGCTCCTGGCTCTTGTCGATGGCCGCCTGCAGCATCTCGCGCTCCGGGCTGAACCAGAAGCCGTTGTAGATGAGCTCCGCGTAGCGCGGCATCAACTCGTCCTTGAGATGGGCGGCGCCGCGGTCGAGCGTGATCGACTCGATGGCGCGGTGGGCGGCGAGCAGGATCGTGCCCCCGGGGGTCTCGTAGACGCCACGCGACTTCATGCCGACGAAGCGGTTCTCGACGAGGTCGATGCGGCCGATGCCGTTGTCGCGGCCGAGATCGTTGAGCTTGGCGAACAACTCGTGGGGGGCCAGCCGCTGGCCGTTCAGCGAGACCGCATCGCCCTTCTCGAAACCGATGCTGATGTCGGTGGCGACGTCGGGCGCCTCCATCGGGGAAATGGTCCGCTGGTAGACGTAGGCCGGCGGCTCCACACCGGGATCCTCGAGCACCTTGCCCTCCGAGGACGAGTGCAGGAGGTTCGCATCGACGGAGAACGGCGCCTCGCCGCGCTTGTCCTTGGCGATGGGGATCTGGTGCTGCTCGGCGAAATTGATCAAGTCCTCTCGGCTCTTGAAGGCCCACTCGCGCCACGGCGCGATGATCTTGATCGACGGCTCGAGCGCATAATACGTCAGCTCGAAGCGGACCTGGTCGTTGCCCTTGCCGGTGGCGCCGTGAGCCACGGCGTCGGCGCCGACCTTGCGGGCGATCTCGATCTGCTTCTTGCCGATGAGGGGGCGGGCGATCGACGTGCCCAGGAGATAGATGCCCTCGTAGAGCGCGTTGGCGCGGAACATCGGGAAGACGTAGTCGCGAATGAACTCCTCGCGGATGTCCTCGATGAAGATGTGCTCTTTCTTGATGCCGAACATCTCGGCCTTGCGGCGGGCGGGCTCCAGTTCCTCGCCCTGGCCGAGGTCGGCCGTGAAGGTGACGACCTCGCAGCCGTAGGTCTCCTGCAGCCATTTGAGGATGATCGACGTATCGAGGCCGCCCGAATAGGCGAGAACGACCCGCTTGACCTTACCTTTGCCGCCGATGGCCGACATTCGAGCACCCTTTCCGCGAGCTTACAGCCATTGATTTGCGGCGCACTATAGGGGCGGGCGGGCCGAGGGCAAGAGGCCGCGTCAGCGACAAGAGCGCCGGGACGTGCCGAATTGCGGCTTTTGCCGCCCCGTCAGCATTCGCATTGATCCCGCATGGGCAAACCGCGTAAGTGTACCCGTCCCCGGCATGCCTGCTGTGGGACATGAGCATTGCGCGAGAAGGTGCGACGGCACGATGGCCGAAAAGAAGGACAACTACAAGGTCGTCGCCGAGAACCGTCGCGCGCGCTACGAGTATCGGGTCGAGGACACCTGGGAAGCCGGTCTCCAGCTGACGGGGACCGAGGTCAAGTCGCTGCGAAGCGGGCAGGCGAACATCGCGGAAAGCTATTGCGCCGTCGAGAATGGCGGTATCGCGCTGATCAACGCGAACATCCCCGAATACAAGCAGGCGGGGCCCTTCTTCCAGCACGAGCCCCGGCGCCCGCGCCGCCTCTTGTTGAAGCAGAAGGAGATCAACAAGCTCAAGGCAGCCGTCGAGCGGCAGGGCATGACGATCGTTCCCCTGCAGCTCTATTTCAACGAGCGCGGCATCGCCAAACTCAAGATCGCGCTGGCGCAGGGCAAGAAGACCTACGACAAGCGCGAGGACATCAAGAAGCGCGACTGGCAGCGCCAGAAGGCGCGCGTGCTGCGGGAGCGGGGATGAGGTCATGGCGGACGCTGCCGGGGCCATGATCGCCGACGATCTTCCGGCCATCGAGCAGGCGGCGGTTCGCGGCTGGCCGGCCCTGCACGCGCAGGATATCGATGGCTGGCTGGCCCGGTGGTCGTCGGGGGGATCGGTCCGCGCGAACTCGGTCGCGGCGCTGGCGTTCCACGGCGCGGATCTCGACAGTTCAATTGCGCGGGTGGTGGCGTTCTACCGGGGCAAGGGCGGCACCCCGATGTTCACCATCAGCGACGCCTCGGCACCATCAGGGCTCGACGAGGCGCTGGCCGCGCGTGGCTGGGAGCGGCATGGCGAGCACGTCACGATGGCCAAGGACGTGGCGAGGGAGGCGGTTCCGCCCGCCGATGTGCTGCTCGAGCCGGCGCCCGGCCCCAGCTGGCGGGCGGCCTACATGCAGGGCCTGAGCGAAAGCCGGCGCGGGATTGCCGCGCAACTGGTGGCAGGCACGCCCGAGCCGCGCACCTTCGTGTCGTGTGTCAGGGGTGGCCGCGTCGTGGCGAGCGGCCTGACCATCCACGACGGCATTCATGCGTCCGTGCAGTGCATGGCCACCGAGGTCGGAGCACGGCGGACGGGGGCGGCGAGCGCGGTGCTGGCCGCAATCGAGGCGGTCGCCGCGCGGTCCGGCATGCGGCGGCTCTATCTTCAGACCGACGCGGACAACGCCGCTGCCATCGGCCTCTACCGGCGTTTTGGCTTTCAGGTCGCGGGGCGTTATCATACCCGGACGCTTTCGCGCTGAGCGCTGGGCGTTCGGACGTCACCGCAACCGTCAGCAGGGGCCGGCTCCATGACCACGCTTCTCGTCACGCATCCCTGCTTCGTCGATCACGACACGGGGCCCGGGCATCCCGAGCGGCCCGACCGCATGCGCGCCATCGACAAGGTGATGGAGCACGAAATCTTCAACGCGCTGCAGCGCGAGGCGGCCCCGCTGCGGGACGACGTGGAAGGCTGGATCGTCAAGGCGCACCCGCAGGCCTATCTCGACATGATCAAGGAGGCGCGGCCGGCACCGGGCGAGGACCCGGTCTATCTCGATCCCGACACGGTGTTGTCGTCGGGAAGCTGGGAAGCCGCGATGCGCGCCGTGGGGGCCGGGCTGATGGCGGTCGATGCGGTGATCGAGGGGCGTGTGGCCAACGCCTTCTGCCAGGTGCGCCCGTGCGGGCATCACGCCGAGACGGCGCGCGCCATGGGTTTCTGCCTTTTCAACAATATTGCGATCGCGGCCTACTATGCGCGCGAGAAGCACGGTGCGGAACGCATCGCGGTCGTGGATTTCGACGTGCATCACGGCAACGGCACACAGGATATCTTCTGGAAGGACAAGGACCTGTTCTTTGCCTCCACGCACCAGATGCCGCTCTATCCGGGCACGGGCGCGCTGGGCGAGACGGGCGTCGGCAACATCTGGAATGCGCCGCTGCGGCCGGGCGATGGCGGCGAGCCGTTCCGGGAGGCGTTCGAATCGCGCATCCTGCCGGCCCTGCACGATTTCGGGCCCGACCTGATCCTGATCTCGGCAGGCTTCGATGCGCATCGCGACGATCCGCTGGCAAATCTCGCGCTGGTGGAGAGTGACTTTGCCTGGGCCACGGAACAGGTTGCAGCACAGGCGCGGCGCCATTCCCAGGGACGGATCGTGTCGATGCTCGAAGGCGGATACAATCTGACCGCGCTGGCGCGTTCGGTGGCGGTACATGTGAAGGAATTGATGGACGCGGGGTCTTGAGCCCTGGTGTAGCGCATCTGACGTTTGGTACCCGCTCGCAGCTGGGGCCGTGACCAAGCGCCAGATGAAAAAGCTATACTAGAATCATTGTGTTACTAGTGTTCCTTCTGGCTCCGACACTTGGTCCAGAGGCCGATGCACGGGGAACCAAGTGTCGGAGCCGGAACACTAGGGGCTCGTCCGGCACTCACGCAGTTCCGAAAGGAGACAGCATGCAGATGGCACGCACGGCGGCGGTACGTCACGCCGACATCAAGGACATGAGCTTCGAGCGCGCGTTGAAGGAACTCGAAAGCATCGTCGGCCGGCTGGAGCGGGGTGATGTGGAACTCGAAGAGTCCATCAACATCTACGAGCGTGGCGAAGCGCTGAAGGAACATTGCGACCGGCTTTTGAAAGTCGCCGAGGCGAAGATCGAGAAGCTGACCTTCAACAGCGACGGCGCGCCGAAGGGGGCGGAACCCTTCGAGGCGGATCAGGGTTGAGCCGCAATCAGCGGGCCGCGCGATGACCACGGTCATGCCATCGGCCATGTGCCGGGCGGCGCGTTCGGGCAAGCGCGCCAGGACTGCGCGTGCCATGCGGAAATGCTGTGAAAATGGCGCAAAATCGGGCGTACCGCACATAAGTGCTTTCGATTGCGGCAGGACTGTCATACAAGACGAGCGGAACTCCTGGTGAGCGTGCGGCGGACCATGACCCAGACATCGAAAACGCCCCTTCTCGACACTGTAAAGACGCCGGAAGACCTCCGTCGGCTGCCGGAGAAGGATTTGGTGCAACTGGCCAGCGAGCTGCGCCAGGAGACGATCAACGTCGTCTCCGTTACGGGCGGGCATCTGGGGGCAGGTCTCGGCGTCGTCGAGCTGACGGTGGCGTTGCATTGGGTGTTCGATACGCCGCGCGACCGGCTGATCTGGGACGTGGGCCATCAGACCTATCCGCACAAGATCCTGACCGGCCGGCGCGACCGCATGCGCACGCTGCGCCAGGGCGGCGGCATCTCCGGCTTCACGAAGCGCGCTGAAAGCGACTACGATCCGTTCGGGGCCGCACATTCCTCGACGTCGATCTCGGCCGGGCTCGGGATGGCGGTGGCGCGCGACCTGGATGGCGGCAACAACAACGTCGTGTGCGTGATCGGCGATGGCGCCATGAGCGCCGGCATGGCCTATGAAGCCATGAACAACGCGGGCGCGCGGGACGAGCGCCTGATCGTCATCCTGAACGACAACGACATGTCGATTGCGCCGCCCGTCGGCGCCTTGTCGACGTATCTTGCGCGCATGTCGTCGTCGGGCACCTACCTGCATCTGCGGGAAGTTGCCAAGCAACTGGCCAAGCGCCTGCCCAAGCGGTGGGAGCGGCGCGCGGCGCGCGTCGAAGAATATACGCGGCACCTGTGGCAGGGCGGCGCATGGTTCGAGGAACTGGGCTTCTATTACGTCGGGCCGATCGACGGCCACGACCTCGGCGCGATGCTGCCGGTGCTCAAGAACGTGCGTGACGCGCGGCAGGGGCCGATCCTGGTGCATGTCGTCACGAAGAAGGGCAAGGGCTACGCGCCGGCCGAAGCGTCGGCGGACAAGTACCACGGCGTCAACGCCTTCAACGTCATCACCGGCGCGCAGACGAAGCCGAAGGCGAATGCGCCCAGCTACACGAAAGTGTTCGCGGACAGCCTGATCGAGGAAGCGCGCAAGGATCCCAAGATCGTCGCGGTGACGGCGGCGATGCCGTCCGGCACGGGCCTCGACCTGTTCGGTCGCGAATTCCCCGATCGGACGTTCGACGTGGGCATTGCCGAGCAGCACGGCGTGACGTTCGCGGCCGGCCTGGCGGCGGAAGGCTTCAAGCCCTTCACGGCGATCTATTCGACGTTCCTGCAGCGCGCCTACGACCAGATCGTGCACGACGTCGCGATCCAGAAGCTGCCGGTGCGCTTCGCCATCGATCGGGCCGGTCTCGTCGGTGCGGACGGGCCCACGCATGCCGGCTCGTTCGATCTCGCCTATCTGGGGTGCCTGCCGCAGATGGTGATCATGGCGGCGGCCGACGAGGCGGAATTGCGCCATATGGTTGCGACCGCCGTCGCCGTCGACGATCGTCCGAGCGCGTTCCGCTATCCGCGCGGCGAGGGCGTCGGCCTCGAGATGCCGAGCGTGGGCGTGCCGCTCGAGATCGGTCGCGGCCGTATCGTGCGCGAGGGGACCTCGGTCGCGATCCTGTCGCTGGGCACGCGTCTTGCCGAGGGCTTGAAGGCGGCAGACCGCCTGGCCGCGCTGGGGCTGTCGTCGACCGTTGCCGATGCCCGCTTCATGAAGCCGCTCGACACGAAGCTGATCGATCGACTGGCGCGAGAGCACGAAGTCCTCGTGACCATCGAGGAGGGGTCGGTTGGCGGCTTCGGCAGCCACGTGCTGCAATACCTGTCGACCGCCGGGCATCTGGATCGCGGGCTGAAGGTCCGCTCGATGTGCCTGCCAGACGAATTCATCGACCAGGACAAGCCGGACCGGATGTACGACCGGGCGGGGCTCAACGCCGTCGGCATCGTCACCACGGTCATGGGGGCGCTGGGCCGGCAGGTGCAGGCCAACGCGCGCTGAGGCGGGTGGTTGCCGCGCGCCCCGAGTAATCCACAGGCTGATGTGGAAAACTTCGATTCGGAGCCCACGACATCGACAACAGGGTGCGTGCGGACTAATCTCTCAATCACTGTAGTACCGCGTATCCCCGCGCCGTTCCCCCACCCCCAAGTAAACCACGGCGTTGGGAAGGCAGCCCCGGAGCCTTGTCCGGGGCTTTTTTTTGCGCAATCGCCATCGGCGAGGCGGCCGGCAGGGTGGGGCATGCTATGGGAGGGCCTCGCCCGTTACCCAGGCCATCTGCCAGCGAGAGCATTGCCCGTGAAGGAGCGTCTCGATCAAGCCCTCGTCTCCCGCGGACTCGTCGTCTCGCGGGCGCGGGCGCGCGACCTGATCCTGCGCGGACAAGTCGTCGTGGATGGTGCCGTTGCGCACAAGCCCAGCCAGAAAGTGGGGCCGCAAGCGCGCCTCGGCCTGCCGCCGGGTGCCGGCGACTACGTTTCGCGAGGCGCATTGAAGCTGCGCGGGGCGCTCGCCCATTTCGAGGTGCCCGTCGCCGGACGCATCGGGCTCGATGTCGGCGCCTCGACCGGCGGGTTTACGGAAGCCTTGCTGGAGGCTGGCGCGGTGAAGGTCTATGCCATCGACAACGGGCGTGGGCAATTGCACCCGCGCCTCGCCGGTGATCCGCGGGTCGTCTCTATCGAAGACTTCGATGCGCGGGATCTCGGCCGGGCAGAAATTGCCGAGCCGGTGGGCATCATCGTCTCCGACGTGAGTTTCATCTCGCTGGAGAAGGCCTTGCCGGCGGCCTTGGCGCTCGCCGCGCCCGGCGCCTGGCTCGTGGCGCTGATCAAGCCGCAGTTCGAGGCGGAACCGGGCCGGGTGCCGCGCAACGGCGTCATCGTCGACGCGGCCGTGCACGCGCAGGCCTGCGAAAAGGTCAGGGCGTGGCTTGCGGCGTTGCCCGGCTGGCAGGTGCGCGGCATCGTCGAATCCGCGATCAAGGGCGGCGACGGCAACACCGAATTTCTGATCGGAGCAGTTCATGACGGCTGATGCGCTCACACTTTCCGTCGTGCGACTCGGGGGCGATGGCGACGGTGTGGTGGAGACGCCGGACGGGCCGCGTTTCGTCGCCGGCGCCTTGCCGGGGGAGTTGGTCACGCTGGCTTGCGACGGCGGCGTCGTGGAGATCGCGCGCACGAGCCCGGAGCGACGCGGGGAAGCGCTGTGTCCCCATTTCGGCGCGTGCGGCGGTTGCAGCCTGCAGCATCTGTCTGACGACCTCTATACGACCTGGAAAGCGTCGCAGCTTACGCAGGCGCTGCAACGGCATGGCCTCGAGACGGAGGGGATCGTCGCGCCGCTATGGCGAGTGCCGGCGAACTCGCGCCGGCGAGCGGCGCTGGGCGTGCGCCTCGCGCGAGGCAAGGCGGAGATCGGCTTCAACGTCGCGCGCTCGCACGACCTTGAGCCCCTCGAGGCGTGCGCCGTGCTGACGCCGGGCATCATGCGCGGGCTCGATGGACTGAAGGCGCTGGCGGGTGTTCTGCTGCCGCGCGACGGGGAGGCCCGTGTCACGGTCATCGACACGGCGGCGGGGCTCGATGCGGCCTTCGCGATGCCGCGCGCCAAACTCACGGCCGAACAGCGCAGCGCATGCGTGGCCATCGCGCGGGCCAACCGCATCGCGCGGGTGACGGCGGGCGACGAGGACGTCGTGGTGCTCGATCCGCCAGCGCTCGACATTGCGGGCGTTGCCGTCGTTCCACCGCCTGGGGCCTTCGTGCAGGCGGTGGCGGAGGCCGAGGTGGAAATGGCGCGGCTGGTCGTGGACGGCGTCGGCAAGGCGAAGTCGGTCGCGGACCTGTTCGCGGGGCTCGGCACCTTCACGTTCGGCGTGGCGCGGCGCGCGCGCGTGCTCGCGGTCGACAGCGAGCGTGCGCTGCTTGCCGCCCTCGATGCGGGCGCGCGCAAGGCGAGCGGCCTGAAGCCCATCACGACGAAGGTGCGCGATCTGTTCGGCGATCCGCTGTCGCCGCGCGAACTGGACACGTTCGATGCCGTCGTGCTCGATCCACCGCGCGCGGGTGCCAAGGCGCAGGCGGAGGCGCTGGCGAAGTCCAAGGTGCGGACGGTGGTGGCCGTCTCGTGCCATCCGGCGACGCTGGCGCGCGATCTCGCCATCCTGACCGCAGGCGGCTACCGGCTGCAGCGGGCGACGCCGGTCGATCAGTTCCTGTTCACGCCGCACCTGGAAGCCGTTGCGGTCCTCACGCGGCCGAAGCGCTGAGGCTGGGTACTCAGAACGGGATGCCGTTCTCCTTCAGCACGTCCTTCAACCGCTGCTCGGCGGCCGCCAGGCGGTCTGCATCCGTGCAGCGCAGGACGAGGTGCGTGCCGAACACGCGCGCCTCGCGGTTGAAGGGGTAGCTGCCCATGCTGACGTCGGGGTATTCAGCCTGCACCTTGCCGAACAGCTCGGCCACCTCGCCCTCGGGCCGGAACAGCTCGATGGAGACGGAGAGCATCTTCTTGCCCGTGCGCAGGCGGGGTGTCACTGCGTCGAGCATCACCTGCATGACGCTGGGGATGCCGGCCATGACGACGACGTTGCCCAGCATGAAGCCCGGCGCCACCGAGACGCGGTTCTCCACGAGTTCCGCGGTGAAGGGAATGCGGGCCATGCGCATGCGGGCCTCGGTCGGCTCAACGCCGCGCTTCCTGAAGTTGGCGATCAGCAGTTCCTTCACCTGTGGGTGATGGTCGATGCCGACGCCGAAGGCCTTGGCCATGCAGTCGGCCGTGATGTCGTCGTGGGTCGGGCCGATGCCGCCCGTCGAGAAGACGTAGGTGTAGCGCTGCCGCAGCGCGTTGACGGCAGCGACGATATCGCCTTCGTCGTCGGCGACGATGCGCACTTCCTTCACCTGGATGCCGATCGCCGTGCAATGGTCGGCGATGTAGCCGATGTTCTTGTCCTTGGTCCGTCCCGACAGGATTTCGTCGCCGATCACCAGGATCGCTGCTGTGACGATGTCGTCCGTGCTCCCCATGACAGACCCTTCTTGTTGAGATCCCCGCGCTCGGCCCCGACGCTGCTTGTGTGGCACGGCGGGGGACTTTAGCGTGGGCATCATGCAATTCACATCCCCCTTGGTACGCGGTGTCCTGATCCAGCGCTACAAGCGTTTTCTCGCCGACGTGAAGCTCGACAGCGGCGAGACGGTGACGGCCACCTGCCCGAATACAGGCTCGATGATGGGGCTGACCGCTCCGGGCCTTACCGTGTGGCTGTCGATCTCGGACAGCAAGACGCGCAAGTATGCGCACACCTGGGAAATGCTGGAGGTGGATGCGGGCAGCGGGCCGACGCTGGTCGGCATCAATACCGGGCACCCCAACAAGATCGTGGCGGAGGCGATTTCGGCGGGCCGCGTGGCGCCGTTGAAAGGCTATGCGGGCCTGCGGCGCGAGGTGCGCTATGGCGTCAACAGCCGCATCGACCTGCTGCTCGAGGACGACGCCAAGGGCACCTGCTACGTCGAGATCAAGAACGTGCACCTGCTGCGCACGAAGGGGCTGGCGGAGTTCCCGGATAGCCGCACGGAGCGAGGCGTCAAGCACCTGGAGGAGTTGTCCAACATGGTACGCGAGGGGCACCGCGCCATGATGGTGTTCCTGATCCAGCGCGGCGACGCGAAGACGCTGTCGCTGGCGCGCGACATCGACACGACCTATGGCGCCGCCTTCGACAAGGCCGTGGCGGCGGGCGTGGAGGCGATCGCGCTGCGCTGCAAGCTCTCCACCGAGGGCATCGAGGCCGACAAGATCATCCCGCTCGCCGGCTGACGCGACGGGGAGGTGGTCGGCTGATCCGGCGGGCTCGGCCGGCGGGCCGAGGCCCGAGAGGCTGCCGTTGCCGGTTGCCGGTGACTTGGCGGCCGGCCTGGGGTGGCGCTTCTGCAACCCGTCTCTCCATGTGGACAAGGCAGGCGGTTGCGGGTATCTAGGCGCTGTCGCGGCGCGCTCTACAGTGCTCGCCGTGCCGTGTGCCGCGCAATCGTCGCGGCCCGCCCGGAGCGCGGGTGTAGCTCAATGGTAGAGCAGCAGCCTTCCAAGCGTTTTGGATTGCGTGAAACAACAATCCGTTAGAGCGTAATTACCACTGAGTCCTCACTGCAAACAGTAAGCGTCGATATGGACGCGACGGGCATAGGAGAGGACGCAACATGGCAGAAGACTGGCGGAAGCTGACGGGCGTTCGCGAAGGCGAATTCGAAGTTGCTGATGATCGTGTTGTGCATGTACCTAGCGGTGCCGTTTTCTGGGCCAATACTGATAGCAGCGAGCCCTACGAAGTAGACTGGGGCAGCGCAAAGGATTTGGACGAAGATGACAATCCTCTATTTGATGAGGGCTACATCGACTATGTGGCGCGGGAACTACTGAAGATCCGATTGGGATAAGCTGCCCCGCTTAACAGTCGATCTTTGTGATTGCTCGTGATGAATTGCGTGGCTAGCCTCCCAGTACATATGCGAGAAGCCCGGCAACTTCTTCTTGTGGCAACAACAATCGCAGATTCTGACGACGCAAAGGCCGCGAAGTTGTCCAGCGAGCTTCATCGTTTCGATGTAGGCCCCATCTAGGGGACCTCTGAATATCTGATCCGATGAGCGAGTGTGCTCGCTATCGGCTTAATTTTCTTCCGCTGGAGCGCTTTGGGGTAGCCGAACTTTCACTTGAGAACGTCGAAAGACGTGTTCGACCCTGGCACGCACATTGCCGAAGAGGCGGGCTTGGCCGGCAGGGCTAGGCCCGAGAGGCTGCCGTTGCCGGTTGCCGGTGACTTGGCGGCCGGCCTGGGGTGGCGCTCCTGCAACCCGTCTCTCCCCGTCTCTCCATGTGGACAAGGCAGGCGGTTGCGGGTATCTAGGCGCTGTCGCGGCGCGCGCTACAGTGCTCGCCGTGCCGTGTGCCGCGCAATCGTCGCGGCCCGCCCGGAGCGCGGGTGTAGCTCAATGGTAGAGCAGCAGCCTTCCAAGCTGAATACGTGGGTTCGATTCCCATCACCCGCTCCATGCGCCTCCGCCAAGGCTACGGCGGGATGAGTTCGCGCGACAGGCCAACAACAAGTTCAGTGCTGGAGGCGGATGCCCCGCCGAAGCTTCAGCGAAGGCGGGCTGGTGCGATGACGTATGTCTGTCTTCTTCAAAGCGTCAGCGAACCAGATCGTTACTACGTCGGTCTGACCGACGAGCCGGGTGTCCGTCGCGTGCCATTGGTGCGCTACGCCTTCACCGTCTTCCATCGAATAGACGCCGCGTGACGACGTGCTTCCGCTTCCGCCCGTGGGCAGACTGACATTCAAAGCCGCGCCTGCGCCTGCGCGACATCGGGGCGCGTGGCTATTCCGCTGCCGGCTTCTTCGTGGTCGGCGGGGGCGTGTCGCGGTCCTGGTGGCTACGATCCTCGGTGCGATTGCCGGCGAGGCGGGCCAGCCGCTCGGCGATGTCGGGCGGCAGGGAATCGGAGGGCGCGCGCCCCACGGCCCTTTCGATGCGCGTGCGGACGGCGTTGCGCGCCGTGCTTTCGCTGCCAGCCGGCGTCGCTTGCCCCGACTCGTGCGGCAGGCGCGGCCGGGCGGGCGGTGTGGTTTCGTGTGGCAGGCGCGGCGGCGGCTCGTCGTGCTGCGTGCGTTCGCGCAGGGGCGGCGGCTCGTAGATCGGCGGGAGTGGCGCGGCATCGCGCGCGGAGGCCTCCGGCGCCGCGGCATCCTCCTGCACGGGAGGATACGTGCGAACGGGCGGCACGGCAGCGTCGATGCCTTGCGGCAACGGCGGGGTGGCGGAGGCGGGGCTTTGCGCCGGCGTCAGGCTGTGGGGCAGGCCGGCGGGCAGCGTCCCCATGGGGGGCGCAGCGGGTGGTTGCTGGGGCGGCCGGGGATACGTCGTCTGAAGGGGCCGCGTCGCGTCCGGCGGCGCTTGGCGATGCGCCGGCGGCTGCTGGGGGTGAGGGCGCGGCCCGTTGGCCTGATGCGGCCCGTTTCCTCGAGGCTGGACGTGCCCTTTCTGCCCGATGGGCCCCGAGGGCGTGATGGGACCCTGGGGCGGCAGCGGCCGCGTTTGCGGGTGGGCGTTCTGCACAGGGGGCGTGCGCGGCATGGGTTGCGGCTGCGGCGGCGCCTGCCGCTGGCCCGTGAGAGGCGTGGTGCGATCGGCGGGCGTGGGGGCATGACCGTTCGCCGCCGTGGGGGGCGTGGTCGGCGCCTGCTCGGCCTCGGCGGCCTTCTTCTTTTCGGCGCCGCGCACGATCCCGCGGCGGCGCATCTTGCGGTCCGCCTTGCGGATCAATTTCAAAAGCCGCGACACGTCGCTGTCGGGCATCGGCTCGCCGTAGTGGAAGCCCTGGGCCGCATGGCAGCCGATGGAGCGCAGGAAGGCCGCATCCTCGGGCGTTTCGACGCCTTCGGCGACGAGGCGCTTATCCAGCTCGTGCGCCAGCGCCACGATTGAACGGATGATGATGCTGCCCCGGTCGCCATCGCCGCTCGCCTGCACCAGGGCCTTGTCGATCTTGATGGTGTCGAACTGGAAGCGATTGAGATAGGCCAGCGACGAATAGCCGGTGCCGAAATCGTCGATGGCGATATGGACGCCGACCTCGCGCAGCAGATCGAGGATCTGGGCGGCCTGCTCGGGGTTCTGCATGATCAGGGACTCGGTGATCTCCAGCCGCAGCGAGCTGCCGGGGATGACGGAGCGACCGAGCGTGTGGCGGATCTCGTTGACGAGATCGGGCTTGATGAGCTGCCGGCTGGAGACGTTGACACTGACGAACAGGGGTTGTTCAGGCCGGGGCAGCTCGCGTTGCCAGCGGGCGATGTCGCTGGCCGCCTGCGCCAGCACGTAGGAGCCGAGCTGGACGATGAGATCGGATTCCTCGGCGACCGGAATGAAGTCGGCAGGCGACAGATCGCCCAAACGGGGATGACGCCAGCGGACCAGCGCCTCGAAGCCGATCAGGTCCTCGCTCGAGAGCGAGACGATGGGCTGATAAAGCAGCTTGAGCTGGCGCGCCTCGATGGCGCGGCGCAGGTCGCTTTCGATGGCGATGCGCTGATCCTTGTCGACGCGCATGGCGGGCTCGAAGATCTGCAGGCGGTCGGAGCCCGCACGCTTGGCGCGCAGCATCGCCGTTTCGGCTTCGCGGAGCAGGTCGCGGGCGTTCGCCTGCTTGCCGTCGAAGAGGGCGATGCCGATGGCGCCCGTCAGCACGATCTCCTGCCCGGCCATGCGGATCGGGGAGCGGACGGCGAGGCGCAACCGCTCGGCCAGGACGGCGAGTTCGCGAGCGCCTTGATGGCCCGTGATGAAGAGCGCGAACTGGTCGCCGCCGATGCGGGCCAGGGTATCGGACGGCTTGACGTTGCGGGCGAGGCGGCGGGCGACGGTGAGCAGGATGCTGTCGCCGACGACCAGGCCGAAGGAGCTGTTGACGCTCTTGAACTTGTCGATGTCGAACAGGAAGACGGCCGGCGCCGAGGACGGGCCTGTGTTGGCCCTGAGCATGGCCATGTCGAGGCGGTCGAGGAACAGCTCGCGGTTGGGCAGCTCGGTCAGGCTGTCGTGCACGGCGTTGTGCAGCAGGCGCTCCTGCGCGCGCTTGGCGTCCGTCACGTCGCGAATGAGGCCTACGCAGCGCAACTGCTTGCGGTCGGTCAAGGGCAGGGCGGCGCCTTCGAGCTCGAACCAGCGGTAGGAGCTGTCGGCATGGCGCATGCGCAGCTCCAGGTTCACGGCACCCGTCGCGCGCTCCTTGATGGCATCGAGAGATTCGCGGAAGAGGCTCTTGTCCGTGGGATGCAGGTGCTCGACGAAATCGTCCGTCTTGTTGGGCAGTTCGCCGATCTGGAGACCCAGCGATGCCTCCACTTCCGGATCGACCTTGAATTCGTCGCGGCGCGCGTTCCACTCCCACACGAAGGCGCCGGCACGATCGAGGGCGGCAAGCCGCAACTGCTGCTGTCCGCCGGCCGAGGCGAACAGCGGCTCGGAGGAGCGGAAGGCGAACTGCGTCACCGTGAAACCGAGCAGAAGGACGATGAGGACGAGGCCTGCCAGCAGGCCCGAGATGGCGAATTCGCCGCCGAGCCGGCCGGTGAGCGTCACGCCGGCACCGAACAGCCAGACGAGGTAGAGGATCCAGGTGGGCAGCAGCGCCAGCGCCCGGTCGATGCCGCGCACGGCCAGCGCCAGCATCAGGAGGAGGCCGACGCCGCCGATGATCGGGAACGAGATGCGGGCCACAGTCGCGGCGAGCCGGGGATCGAGGACGGCGGTCGCGACGATGCCGAGCTGGGCGACGATCCAGACGATGAACAGCATGCGCGCGAAAGCGCCCCACAGGTTCACGCGCAGGAAGGCCGCCAGGAAGATGACCAGCGAGGCGGCCAGAGCCGCTTCGGACACGGCCCGGTACTGGGCGTTGTCCTCCGGGCGCATCTGGAAGAGCTTGTGCCAGAAGCCGAAGTCGACACACAGCATGGCGAGCGCGCACCAGGCGACGAGGGCGGCGGCGGGGAAGATGACCTTGTGGTTGGCGGCGAAGACAGCCGTCAGGAAGACCGCGAGGAGGCCGGTGAGGCCGAGCATGATGCCGTTGAAGAGCTGGCGCTCGCGCAGTCGCTGTTCGAAATAGATCGGCTTGGTCAGGAAAACCCGGGAGAACCGCTCGGAGGAGAGTTCGGCGACGAAAGTGACGGTCTGTCCGCGCTCCAGCGTGAGGCGGAAGACGTCGGACCTGTCGTTCTTGATCCGCTCGGGCGCGTAGCCGGCGGAATGTGTCACGGCCTCGACGCGGCGTGCATCGAGATCGGGCCAGACGACGCCGGAGCCCACGACATTGTAGCGGTCGGCGGAGAGCCAGAGTTCGATGGTCTTCTGCGTGGTGTTGTGGAGCGCAAAGACGAGCCAGTTCGGGTTCGTGCCGGGCGTCGTCGCGCGTACCGCCATGCGACCGACGGCGCTGTCGGGACCGGCGGCCGTTTCCACCTGCAGCGTGTCGCCGCGGCCCTCGAACGTCTCGCCGAGCCCGGTGATCTCGAGGCGCTCTTCGTTGCCCGTCAGGGCGATGGGCTTGACGGCGTGGGCGGGCGCACTCAGGCAGGCGAGCGCCGTGAGGATGCCCAGCACGCAGGTGAGGAGCCGGCGATGGAGCCTCTTCATGCGGCGGTCTCCCCGATCCAGTCTTCCACGGAGAGCGCGAAAAGGACGTGGTCCTGCCACGCCCCGTTGATCTTCAGGTAGCGGGGCGCGATGCCTTCACGGCGGAAGCCACAGCGTTCCAGGGTGCGCAGCGAGGCGGCATTGGTCGGCATGCAGGCCGCCTCGATGCGATGCAGGTGCAGTTCGCGGAGCGCGTATTCCGTGACGGCCCGCAAAGCGGCGGTCGCATATCCCTTGCGGGTCGCGGTCACGCCGATCCAGTAGCCGACAGTGCCCATCTGAGCGACACCGCGGCGGATGTTGGACAGGGAAATGCCGCCGGCAAGATCGCCCGAGGCTTTCTCGAAGATGAGGAATGCGTGGCCGTCATCGTTGCGTGCCTCGCGCTGATACCGCCTGACGCGTTCCTTGAAGGCGGCGCGCGACAGCTCGTCGAGCTGCCATTCCGGCTCGAAGGGCGTGAGGTGATCGCGGCTGTGTCCGCGCATCGCAGCCCAGGCGGCGTAGTCGCTCATGCGGGGCGCACGCAGCATCACCGCACCCGCGGGAAGCGTGGGTGTGATCTCCGGTGTCAGCGTTGCCCGAATGAAGGCCATTCCTGTGCTTGCGACGCGCGCGCCGCCTCCTTCCTCAATAGCGATCGACTATCCGGCGATCGCGGATACTGCACGTGCCGCGATCGCCTGGGCGCCCTTGCGTGCCCCAACCAGCGCGAACGAGGGTTTGGAGCCTGTGAGGAGCCGCTCGACCGTGGCGCGCACGGCTTCGCGATCGACGGCTTCGACCTTGGCGATCAACTCGTCCGTCGGCACGACGCGGTCATGTGCGATGAGCTGGCGTGCCATCTGCTCGGCGCGTCCCGACGAACTTTCCAGGCTCATGAGAAGGCCGGCCTTCAACTGCGCCTTGGAGCGGCGCAGCTCGGCTTCCGACACGAGGTCGCCGGCGACCTTTGCCAGCTCCGTTCGCACGACGTCCACGAGTTGGCCCGCCATTTCCGGGCCGGTGGCCGCGTTCACACTGACGAAGCCGGTATCGGAGACGCCCCAGGCGGACGAATAGATCGAATAGCAGAGGCCGCGTTTCTCGCGGACCTCCTGGAACAGGCGCGAGGACATGCCGCCACCGAACAGGCCGGAGAAGACCTGCACGGCGAAGAAATCGGGATCGCGATAGGGGAAGCCTTCGTAGCCCAGGACGATATGCGCCTGCTCGAAGGACTTCTGCGATACGCGCGACCCGCCGACGTAGCGGGCGGCGACGGCGGGCGGCGCCTTGCCGCCGGGTATGTCGGCGAAGAGGCGTTGGGCCTGCGCCACCAGCGCGTCGTGGGAGACGTTGCCGGCAGCCGACAGGACCATGCCTTCGGCCTTGTAGCGAGCGGCGAGGAAAGTGCGCAATTCAGCCGGCGTGAAGCGCGACACGCTCTCCACGGTGCCGAGGATCGGCCGGCCCAGCGGCTGTTTCTCGAAGGCGGCGTCCTGGACGAGGTCGAAGACCATTTCCTCGGGGCTGTCGAGCGTCGATGCGATCTCCTGGATGATGACGTCGCGCTCGCGTTCCAGGTCCTCGTTCGCGTAGCGCGGGTTCTGGAGAATGTCGGCGATGATGTCGAGGGCGACGGTGACGTCGTCCTTCAGGACGCGGGCGTAGTAGCAGGTCGTGTCGAGGCTCGTGGCGGCATTGAGGTCGCCGCCGACCTGCTCGATCTCCTCTGCGATGTCGACCGCGGTACGGCGCGTGGTGCCCTTGAAGGCCATATGTTCGAGGAGATGCGAAATCCCGTGCTCGCTCTCGGTCTCGTGGCGCGCGCCCGAGGCAACCCAGACGCCGAGCGATACGGTCTGCAGGTGCGGCATGGCGTGCGAGACGACCCGCATGCCGTTCGCCAATGTCGAGATTTGAAGGGTCATGCCGGAAGCGCTCCCGCACGGGCACGTCCGGCAATGAAGTCCGCAACGGCCTTGGCGTCGTTGGGCAGACCAGAAGACCGCTCGGGGAGCGTGCGCTGGCGCAGGACGCTCTGCGGTGCCGGGCTCTCGTGGCCCAGGGCCGCGGCGACGGCATCGGGGAACTTCGCCGGGTGCGCCGTCGCCAGCGTCACCATGGGGATGGCGGCATCGCGCGACACGCGGTCGGCGCAAGAGAGGCCGACGGCGGTGTGCGGCTCGGTGACGTAGCCGGTTTCGCGCGCGAGGCGCTGCATGCGTGCGGTGATCTCCGCCTCGCTGGCACGGGCGGCCTGGAAGCTCGAGCGGAACCCCTCCAGTTCGTGCTGGGACAGGGCAAAGCTGCCCTGGGCGCGCAAGGATTCCATCAGGTCGCAGACCCGGGCCGCATCCCGGCCCGAGAGCTCGAACAAAAGGCGCTCGAAATTCGACGAGATCTGGATGTCCATGCTCGGGCTCGTCGTTGCCGTGACGCCGCGCGGTTCGTAGCGGCCTGTCGAATAGGTTCGCTCGAGTATGTCGTTCACATTCGTGGCGATGACGAGGCGTTCAATGGGCAGGCCCATCCGCTTGGCGGCATAGCCGGCGAATACGTCTCCGAAGTTGCCGGTTGGAACCGTGAAGCTGATCTTGCGGTGGGGAGCGCCGAGTGCAACGCCAGCCGTGAAATAATAGACGATCTGGGCGGCGAGGCGCGCCCAGTTGATCGAGTTCACGCCGGCGAGCTGGTAGCGGTCGCGAAAGGCGTGCTCGTTGAACAGGGCTTTCAGGATGTTCTGGCAGTCGTCGAAGGTGCCGTCGACCTCGATGGCATGGATGTTGGCATCGGGCGGGGTGGTCATCTGCCGGCGCTGGACATCGCTCACGCGACCGGCCGGATACATGATGAAGACATCGATGGCATCGCGGCCGCGGAAAGCCTCGACGGCGGCGCCGCCCGTATCGCCGGAGGTCGCGCCGACGATGGTGGCTCGGCGCCCGCGACGTTTCAGCGCGCGGTCCATGAGGCGCGCCAGCAATTGCATGGCGACGTCCTTGAAGGCCAGCGTGGGGCCGTGGAACAGCTCGAGCAGCCATTCGTTCGAGCCGAGCTGGACCAGGGGGGTAATGGCCTTGTGATCGAAGCTCGCGTAGGCACCGGCGATATCCGCGGACAACTCGGCGTCGCTGAAGTCGCCGTCGACGTAGGGGCGCAGCACCTCCAGTGCCTGGGCCTGATAGTCGAGGCCTGCAAGACCAGCGATTTTCTCGTGCGACAGCGTGGGCCAAGTCTGCGGGACATAGAGCCCCCCGTCGGCCGCGAGGCCGGTCAGCATCACATCCTCGAACCCCATGACGGGAGCGCTACCGCGGGTGCTGACGTATTTCACCGGACTGCTGGCCTTTCCTGGAATTGACTCGTCGTCGACTGTTGCAGGGGATACGGGCGATTCGGTCACCCTAGTGTAGCGCATCCGACGTTCGATACCCGCCAACGGCTGGGTCCGTGACCAAGCGTCAGATGCAAAAGCTACACTAGAATCATAGTGATGTTAGTGTCCCACATGGTTCCGATATTTGCTCTCGGACGCCCCGCAAGGGGAAGCAAATGTCGAAACCGGAACACTAGTGGGCCGTTGTGGCCACCACAAGTTGAAGGCAACACGAAGGGTGCCCTATCCCCCGTTTCCTGAGCATCACGAGGCGCGACCGGGCGGAGGCCCTATCGCCTTGCGCCGCGATCTGACGAAGAAGCCATAGACAGCCAAGAGCGACGCGGCAAAGGCGTACCACGTCAGGGCGTATTCGAGATGGCGGTTCGGCAATTCGATGCGGGCGGGCGGCGGCTGGGGCACGCCGGGCGCGGCAGGTCGAGGGGTGGATAATTCGGCGGCTTCGGCGAGGTAGAACTTCGGGCTGGTGCGCGGCGTGTCGCCGAACGCGGCGCGCGTCATGGCTGCGACGTCCGGCCAAAACCAGAGGTTGTGGGCGACATCGTTGGCGGGTGTGAAGGCGCCGGGCCTGGGTGGGAAGCGGACGAGGCCGATCACCTCGCGCTGGGTGGCGCCGGCCGGTGCCGGCACGGCGGCTGCGCTGCGCTCGCGTTCGGGCACGAAGCCACGATTGACGATCAGGACGTCGATGGCGGGCGGCGTGCCGTCGAGACGCAGCGGGGTGAACACGTGGAAGCCCGGCCCCTTGGAGCCGGGAGCGTAGTAGAAGAGCGATCGCTCGCGCGCAAAACGCCCTTTTGCGACAACCGGCAGGAACTCGATGTCCTCGCCCTTGGCGTGCCTGGCAAGGGCGTCGGCGAGCGGGATCGGCTTTGAAACCACGCGCGACTCGATCTTGGCGATCAGGCCTTCCTTCCAGGCCTTGCGCTGCATTTGCCACGTGCCCAGGCCGACCAGCAACGCCAGCGCGGGCAGCATGGCGACCGTGGGCCAGAAAATGCTACGGTGCGCCGCCTCCGCAGGGGCGCCATCCGCCGACGTCTTCATCGTTGTTCCGTTTGCTTCAGGGGTTGGGCTGATCCTGGTCGCCTTTCGACAGGCGCCCCTCGCCGGCATTGTGTCGATACTGCAGCGCAATCAGGTGGCTCTTGAGGCCGCGCAAGAGCACGATCGCCAGGAGTGGCGTCAAGAGGCCCCACAGGACGACATGCAGCCAGACCGGCGCGCCGAACTTGAATTCGGCGATCAAGGCGCCGCCGAGGACGAGAAAGCCCAACGCGAAGATGGCGAAGACGGCGGGCCCGTCACCGGAGTCGGCGAAGGTATAGTCCAGCCCACACGCATCGCACTTGGGGCGGAGCACGAGCGATACGGCATTGGTGAACAAGGCGCCGCGATGGCATTTCGGACAGCGGCCCGGCATCAGCGATGGCGTTGCGGTTTGCTTTCCGGTCGGTTCCTGCGGTGTGGTCAAGAGCGGTTCCTCGATGCGGACGTTCGCGCGGCGCGCGCGGTCGTGGGCTGCGCGCGCATGCGTGGGTGGCGGGCCCGGATGGTTGTCGCTGGCCCGGCTTCCGGCCTATACCACGCCTCGCCATCAAACGGAGAGCCATGTACCATGAGCGCGACTGAAAATACGGAACGGGTGGGATTGACGGTCGAGGATGCTATTCGCGGGCGGCAGTCCGTGCGGGCATTTCTCGACAAGCCGGTGCCACGCGCCGTGATCACGCGCATCCTGGAGACGGCAGGACGCGCGCCGTCGGGGTCCAACATCCAGCCCTGGAAGGCCTGGGTGATCGAAGGAGCGCCCCTGCGGCAGCTCACCGACGAAATTCTCGCGGTCTACGACAAGGGCGGCGAGGGCGAGCGTGAATACAACTATTATCCCGTGACGTGGCGCGAGCCCTACCTGGCGCGGCGGCGCGCATGCGGGTGGGGTCTTTACAACACCATGGGGATCACGCGCGACGACAAGGCTGGCATGCACGCGCAGCGGCGCCAGAACTTCGATTTCTTCGGCGCGCCCATGGGGCTGGTCTTCACGATCGATCGCGACATGGAAGTGGGTTCGTGGCTCGATACGGGAATGTTCCTGCAGGCCATCATGGTCGCGGCGCGACAGTTCGGCCTGGAGACGTGCCCGCAGGCCGCCTTCGCCAATTTCCACGAGATCATCCGGCGCCGGTTGGCGGTGCCCGCCGATGAAATGGTCATCTGCGGCATGGCGATCGGCTATCCCGACACCGGCGCCAAGGTGAACTCCTTCCGCACCGATCGAGAGCCCGTCGAGGTGTTTACCCGCTTCGTCGACAAGCTCGCGGACTGAGCGGGCGGCTCAGCTCACGATGAAATCGGTCGCGCGGCGGCGGATCAGCCCCTCCTGCGCGACCGAGGCGACGAGGCTGCCGGCGCGATCGAAAATGCTGCCACGGCACAGGCCACGCGCGCCGTAGGCGCTCGGGCTGTCCTGCGCGTACAGCAGCCATTCGTCGGCCCGGAACGGCCGGTGAAACCACATGGTGTGGTCGAGGGTCGCCAGCTGGATGTCGCGATCGAAGGACAGCTTTCCGTGCGCGATCAGCGCGGTATCGAGAAGCGTGAAGTCGGACGCATAGGCAAGCACGCACTGGTGAAGCTGGAGCGCGTCGGGAAGGCGTCCGTTGGCGCGCATCCAGATGTACTGGACGGGGGTGCGCTTCTCACGGTCGAGATAGCGGGAAATGTCCACCGGGCGCATCTCGATGGGCCGTTCGCGTTCCCAATAACTGCGCATGTTTTCCGGCAAGTGGCCGATGAGCTGGGCCTTCAGCTCGGCTTCGCTGGGAAGATCCTCTGGGGCGGGCACGTCCGGCATGTCGGTGCTGTGGTCGAAGCTCTCCTCCGTCTTGTGAAAGGAGACGCTGAGCGTGAACATGGCGCGGCCGTGCTGTATCGCCTTGACGCGGCGGGTGGTGAAGCTGCCGCCATCGCGCAGGCTTTCCACATCGTAGACGATGGGCTGGGCCGGGTCGCCGGGCAGCAGAAAGTAGGCATGGGCGGAGTGGGCGAAGCGATCCTCGGGCACGGTGCGCACGGCGGCGACGAGGGCTTGTCCGAAGACCTGGCCGCCATAGACGCGCTGCCAGCCGGCCTTGGGGCCGCGGCCACGGTAGAGGTTCTGCTCGAGGCGTTCGAGATCGAGGATGCCGAGCATTTCGGCGACGGCATCGTTCTGGGGCTGGTCGGCGTGCGACATCGCGTTTCAGGCCCTTCCTGCTGTTTGCTATTTTGCGGCAACGGTAGAAAGACTGGCTCGAGCCGTGTCAAGCAAACGCGCGGCACGCAACCCGGAACGGGGATCAGCCATGCACTGTGACATCGCAATCGTCGGGGGCAATCATTCGGGGCTGGCGCTGGCCTTGTCGCTGGCGCACCTGTCCGGCGGGGCGGCGCGGATCGTCGTCGTCGAGCGGGGGGCGCGGCAGCGGGACGCGGCGACAGGTGATCCGCGGGCCTTTGCCATCTCAGCGGCCTCGCGGCGCCTTTTGACGCGCATCGGCGCGTGGGACCGGCTCGCCGCGTCCGCCCAGGAGGTTTTCGAGATCGACATCACGGATTCCAGCCTCGGCGACGCGAAGCGGCCGGTTCTTCTGCATTATGCCAACCAGATACCAGGCGGAGAGCCTGCCACGCACATCGTCCCGGCCGACGCCATTCGTGCTGCCCTGCTGGGCGCGCTGGAAGCGGCCGGAGACGTGGACCTTCGCTTCGGGACGGCGGTTGCGTCCTGGGACGTGCAGGCGGACGGCGTGGACCTGCGGCTCGACGACGGATCGGCCATTCGGGCGAGGCTGCTGGTCGCCGCCGACGGCGGCAGATCCGCCGTGCGCGAGGCGGCCGGCATCAAGGTGCTGACGTGGGGCATGGGGCAGGTGGGCATCGTCGCGACCATTGCGCACGAATTGCCGCACAACGGACAGGCCGTGCAGCACTTCCTGCCGGCGGGACCGTTCGCCATCCTGCCGCTGCGGGGCAATCGGAGCTGCATCACGTGGAGCGAGGAAGCGGAGCGCGGCGCCCGGATCGTGGCGGCCGACGACGCCACTTTCCTGGCCGAGGTCGAACGCCGCTTCGGGCACAAGCTCGGTGCGATCCGGCTGGAGGGCCGGCGGGGCATGTGGCCGCTGCAGATGCGCATGGCGCGGGCGTTGACGGGGGTGCGGCTGGCGCTGATCGGCGATGCTGCGCGCACCGTGCACCCGCTGGCGGGGCAGGGCCTCAACCTCGCGCTGCGGGACGTGGCGGCGCTGGCCGAGTGCGTGGTGGATGCGATGCGGCTGGGGCTCGAGCCCTCAGATACGGCTGCGCTGGAGCGCTATGCGCGCTGGCGGCGCTTCGATGCAACCACGTCGGCGGCAAGCTATGCCGCGCTCAATGTCTTGTTCTCCAACGATTCCCTGGCATTGCGCGCGCTGCGGGACGTTGGCCTGGGCGTGGTCGACCGTCTCCCGGGCCTGAAGCAGCTCTTCGTGGAGGAAGCGGCTGGCGTCACCGGCGAACTGCCAAGTTTGATGCGCGTCGCCTAGGCGGATTGACGCAGAACCGGCGACTTGCTGTCGCGGTTAAAAAGTACTGTCGATTGCGCTGGCGCAATGCGCAGCCAAATCAGACGTCGGATAAGAACTCCGTCCGTATAAGAAGAAATGACCTGCTGAGCATCCACGATGCCGGCGGTCGAGCGATTTTCGTGTGCGCCTGAAACGCGAGTTTCGGCGGAGGACGCACGAACAGCTCGCCGGTCGGTCGAAGGGTCGCCTGTGTGCATGGGGGGGAACACACCGACGAATGTCGAAAAGAGAGCTGAAGTCGCTACTGGAAACCTACAATTTTCTCGATCGCGCGTTGAAGGATCACAGCGGGGCGATGTCGTCGGATCATTGCGCCCAACTGGCGCGAGAGCAGGCGTCGGTCGTCCGCCGCATGCTGGCGCTCGAATCCGGCAATCCCGCCGTCGTCATGCCGCAGCTAAAGGCATTGCTGGCCTGTCTGCAAAATGCGCCGAATGACCGGGAACTCGTTTCCTTCGTGGCGCACACTTGCCAGAAGCATATCGAGCAGTTGAGCGAATTCTACGATGTGCAGAAGAGGGACGAGCGGTGCCGTGAGGCCGATCGGCGAATGGCGGCGACTTTGACGGCGGACCAAAAAGGATGGTTCGACCTCCAGGCGTTGCAATTGCTCGACGTGTGCTCGGACCGCATCGCTGTCATCGGCAGGGATTACCGGTATATCTGCTCGAATATCACCAATGCACACTTTCATGCGTGCACGCCGGCGGAGATGGTCGATCGTCCGCTATGGGTGACGACGAGCGCGGCGTTTTTCGCCACCGTCAGCAAGCCGGTGTTCGATCGTTGCCTGGCCGGGTGCGATGCGGCTTTCACCGCGACCCACCCTAGCCGAGTTCCTTCGGAGCCCTATGAAATCCAGCTCGATCCGATCAGGGATGCGCAGGGCTCGGTGGTGGCCGCATTCTGTATCGCCAGGCGGATCGCTGGTTCCAGGAAAGGGCCTTCCGGTCTGCAGGGGCGGGAGGATCACGGCGAACCCTGAGAGGCCGCGCTCCTCACCGCTCCCACGGGCGTCAGCCTGTGAACTGGCGCCGCTCCGGACGACCTCATATGGCCCATCGAAACGCGGTTTCAAGGGCTGGTCCAGCCATGGGCAGGAGCGGCGCGTGCGGCCTCGTCTTGCGGCTCAGCCGTTGGCGCGGGCCTTGGCGAAGTCCGGCTTGCGCTTCTCCAGGAATGCGGCGAAGGCTTCGCGCGCCTCCGGGGTGCGCAGCAATTCCGCGAAGATGCGGCTTTCCTCGTCGATGCGGGCGAGCGTCTCCTCGCGCGCTGCGCCCTTGAGAAGGCGGCGGGCTTCCCGCAGTGCTTGGCGTGGCTTGGCGGCAAGGCGAACGGCTGCCTTGAACGCCTCGGCCTCGAGTTGGTCGGCGGCGACGACCTTGTTCACGAAGCCGGCGCGCAGTCCGTCCTCGGCGCCGTAGGGCTCGCCCAGGCAAAGCAGTTCGAAAGCACGCTGGTGGCCCATGATGCGCGGGGCCAGCAGGCTCGATCCCGCCTCCATGACGAGGCCCAGATCGAGAAACGGCGTGCGGAAGCTGGCCGTAGGGCTCGCGTAGACGAGGTCGCAGTGGAAGACCATGGTGACGCCGACGCCCACGGCGAGGCCGTCCACCGCGGCCACGATCGGCTTTTGCAGTGTCGGCAACGTGCGGATGAAACCGGCTGCGCCGCTGGTGGCGTTGAGGTCGGTGGCGCGCTTGGCGAAGTCCGTGATGTCGTTTCCAGCGCTGAATACGCCGCCGGCTCCCACGATGACATGGGCGGCGATGGCATCATCGCCATCGGCCTGTTGCAGCGAGGCCGTCATGGCATCGTACATGGCGCGGGTGAGCGCATTCTTCTTTTCCGGGCGGTTCATGCGCACGACATGAACACCTGCGTCACGGGTGACGACGATATCGGACATGGCGCTTCTCCCTCGGGGGCCTATGGGCCTGGGGCCAATCCGGCGTGGCCCTGCATTGCGTCCGCGCGACGTTAGCACGGGGGGCGGACCCGGGCTATCCGGGGGCTGCCCATTGCTAGGAGGGCGACAGTTGGCGGCTTGACAGGGGGCTGTCTTGTCGGGCCAATCGTCGACATGAACCACAGCGCCGAAAACAGCAGCGAGGCCACGCGGACCTTGGACCCTTCGGAGGTCCAGCGTTTTGCGCGCATCGCCTCGGAATGGTGGGATCCCAACGGCAAGTTCCGGCCGCTGCATCTGCTCGGGCCGGCGCGGCTCGCCTTCATTCGTGCGCGCCTCGTCGCCCACTTCGAGCGTGCCGGCGAAGACATGCGTCCTCTGGCCGGCCTGCGCATTCTCGACATCGGGTGCGGCGGCGGACTCGTCTGCGAGCCCGTGTCGCGCATGGGCGCCAGCATCACCGGCATCGACCCGGCCGCGGAGAACGTGGAAGCGGCGCGTGCCCATGCCAGTGCGCACGGCCTGGCCATCGACTATCGCGCGACGACCGTCGAGACGCTGGTCGAGGAAGGCGCCTCGTTCGATGCCGTTCTGTGCCTCGAGGTCGTCGAGCACGTGCCCGATCCGGCGGCCTTCCTGGCTTTGTGCGCGAAGCTGGTGCGGCCCGGGGGGCTGCTCGTGACGTCGACGATCAACCGCACGGTCAAGTCCTACATGCTGGCCATCGTGGGGGCCGAGTACGTCCTGCGGTGGCTGCCCGTCGGCACGCATCAGTGGGAGCGCTTCGTCACGCCGGACGAGATGATCCGCCATCTCGTCGCTGCTGGTCTGGCGCGGCCCAGGCTCGAGGGGCTCATTTACGAGATCCTGGCCGACCGTTGGTCGCTCGGCGCCGATACGGACGTCAACTACATGGCAGCGGCTGCCAAGCCTGCGGCGTGAGGCCGGCCTCCGGGGCGGTTCTGGGGCAGACCCTGGGCGGTGCAATGCGCTGATCAGCCCGGCAGCTGGATCGAGTAGAGTTCGGGGGCGTGACGATTATATAGGCCATCCGCACCGCCACCGCGAGCACCAGGGCGGCCAGAACGGGCGCGCAGCTGCTCGGCGGCCAGGCGCTCGCCCAGCCCCACGCCGACCTGCGCGCCGATCACACCGCCCACCATCAGCGGTACGGCCAGCATGATATCGACGGAGTAGTTCTGCGTCGCCTGCAGGACGGTGGCGAAGATGGTCACGAAGATGATCTGGAAGCCCGACGTGCCGAGCGCCACGCGGGTGGGCACCCGCAGCACGTAGATCAGCGCAGGCACCAGCAGGAAGCCGCCGCCGACGCCCATGATCGCCGTCAGCCAACCGACGAGTGCGCCGATGAGCACCGGGGGAATGGAGCTGATGTAGAGCTTCGACGTGCGGAAGCGCTGCTTCAGCGGCATCTTCTGGATGATGTTGTGGTGGCTCGATTTGCGGATCGGCGCGTTGCTCGACATCTTGGCGCGCATGATCGCCTGCAGGCTCTCGATCAGCATCAGGGCGCCGATCACGCCGAGCATCACGACGTAGACCATGGTCGTGAAGAAATCGAGCTGGCCGAGCGATTTCAGGAACTGCTGGAGCTTGACGCCGGTGACGGCGCCGACGAGCCCGCCGGCCACCAGATAGACGCCGAGGAGCGTATCGACATTGCCGCGCCGCCAGTGGCCGAAGGCCCCGGAGATGGAGGACGCCGTGACCTGGCTGGCGCCCGTGCCGACCGCGATCGCCGATGGTACGCCCAGAAAGATCAACAGCGGCGTCATGATGAAGCCGCCGCCGATCCCGAACATGCCCGATACGACGCCGATGGCCAGACCGAGCGCCGCCAGCAGCGGCAGGCTCATCGACATCTCGGCAATCGGCAGGTAGATCGACATCGGCAAACGCCCTCAGAGCCAGCCGTCGCGACGCACGCGACGCATCCGCCACTGCTTTGTAGCGTGATGCGCGCCGAGTTGCATCATCGGGGTGCGGCCGACCGGGCGAGGCGGTCGTTGATCGCTTCGCCGAGGCCGTCGCCGGGGATAGGCATGACGGCGATCGTGGTTGCGCCGGAACGATCCAGCTCCCGCAGGGCTGCGAACAGGGTGGCGGCGGCCATGCGCAGATCGCCCGTTTCGCTGAGATTGACCATGGGGCCATCGTGCGAAAACGGCACCTCGCCGAACGCGAGCAGGGCCTCGCCGGGTGCAACCGACGTTGCGTCGAGGCGGACGCGCGCCGTCGGCGCGTAGTGGCTTTCGAGCTGGCCGGGCGACATCGGCCGGGCGGCGACGGGGGCGGCGGAGCCCGGCAGATCGCCCAGCACTTCGGCCAGCGCCTGCCGCGTGATGGCGCCGGGCCGCAGGATGGTGGGGCGTTCGCCGGAGACGTCAATGACGGTGGATTCGACGCCGTGCTCCGTCGGGCCGCCGTCGAGAACCAGCGCCACGGCAGGGCCCAGATCAGCGTCGACGTGGCGGGCGTCGGTCGCGCTGACGTGTCCCGACCGGTTGGCGGAGGGGGCGGCCACGGGGCGTCCGGCTGCCGACAGGACCATCTGGGCGACGGGATGGGAGGGCACGCGGATGGCGATGGTGTCGAGGCCGGCGGTCGCCAATTCCGACACGGGGCACTCGCGCTGGCGTTCGACGACGAGCGTCAGCGGGCCCGGCCAGAAGACATGCGCCAGCCGGCGTGACACGGCGCCGAGACGGCCGATCTCCTCGGCCTGGGCGACGCTGGCCACGTGCGCGATCAGCGGATTGAAGCGGGGGCGGCCCTTCGCCTCGAAGATGCGGGCGACGGCGATGCCGTTGGTCGCGTCGGCGCCCAGCCCGTAGACCGTTTCGGTCGGGAACGCGACGAGCTGTCCCTCTCGCAGCAGGGCGGCCGCGCGCGCTATGTTCTGGGGCGTTACCGGCACGATGGGCATGAGGGGCCGCTTTCGCCTTTCGTTCGAGAGATTTCCACTGGACCCGAGGGCCCGCCTGAGCCAAACCACGTGGCAACGACGACAAGCACGGTGAGGACGCACCATGACCTATCAGGCTCCAGTAGACGACATCATGTTCGCGCTCAAGACCGCGGCGGGGCTGTCGGAGCTGATCGGGGACGGAACCGTGGGCGTGGACGAGGATACCGTGCGCGCCGTCGTCGAGGAGGCGGGCCGCTTCGGCACCGACGTTCTCGATCCGCTGAACGGGCCCGGCGACAAGGCGGGCTCGCGCCTCGTGGACGGCAAGGTGGAGACGCCAGCGGGCTGGAAGGACGCCTACCAGCAGTTCGTCGCGGGCGGCTGGGGCGCACTTCCCTGCCCCGAGGAACATGGCGGCCAGGGCCTGCCGGAGATGGTCGCGATGGCCGTCTGCGAGATCTGGAATTCCTCGAACCTGTCGTTCGGCCTCTGCCCGCTGCTGACGCAGGGTGCCGTGGACGCGCTGCTCGCGCATGGTTCCGACGAGCTCAAGCGCACCTACCTGCCCAAGATGGTATCAGGGGAGTGGTCGGGCACCATGAACCTGACCGAGCCGCACGCCGGCTCCGATCTCGGCGCGCTACGCAGCAAGGCCGTGCGCCAGCCGGACGGCACCTACCTGATCACCGGCACCAAGATCTTCATCACCTACGGCGATCACGAGATGGCCGACAACATCATCCACCTCGTCCTGGCTCGGCTGCCCGACGCGCCTCCCGGCACGCGCGGCATCTCGCTGTTCTTGGTGCCGAAGTATCTCGTCAATGCCGATGGCAGCCTGGGGGCGCGCAACGACGTCATCTGCGCCGGCGTCGAGCACAAGCTCGGCATCCACGCCAGCCCGACGTGCGTGATGAAGTATGGCGAGCAGGGCGGCGCGGTTGGCTACCTCGTGGGCGAGGAGAACCGTGGACTCAACATCATGTTCATCATGATGAACGAGGCGCGGCTTGCCGTGGGCGTGCAGGGCGTGGCCATCGCCGAGCGCGCCACGCAGCGCGCCATCGCCTATGCCAAGGAGCGCAAGCAGGGCAGAGCTCTTCGTGCGCCTTCGGATGCCCACGCCGCATCCGGCGGCAAAGCCGGCGACATGAGCCCGATCATCGAGCACGCCGACGTGCGCCGCAATCTCATGACCATGCGCGCCATGACGCAGGCCGCGCGCGCCATCTGCCTCGTCACGGCGCGCGAACTCGACATCGCCCACGCCGCTGGCGACCCCGCGAAGAAGGCGGCGGCGCTGGCCCGCTCGGCCCTGCTGACGCCCGTGGCCAAGGCCTTCTCGACCGACATCGGCGTCGAGGTGGCCTCCATCGGCGTGCAGATCCACGGCGGCATGGGCTTCATCGAGGAGACGGGTGCTGCCCAGCACTATCGCGATGCGCGCATCCTGCCGATCTACGAGGGCACGAACGGCATCCAGGCCATCGACCTCGTGACGCGCAAGCTGCCGCTGGAAGGCGGCAAGGTGCTGGAGGCCTACATCGGCGAGATGCTGGAGACGGTGGAGGCCGTGCGCGCGTCCAACCGGCCGGAGTTCGGGCTGATGGGGGAACGTCTCGGCGCGGCGGTGAAGGCGTTGGCGGAGGCCTCGCGTTGGCTCGGCGGCGCGCTGGCCAAGAACCCGGAATCGGCGCTGGCGGGCGCGCAGCCCTACCTGCGGCTGTTCGGGCTGACGGCCGGCGGCATCTATCTGGCGCGCGGCGCGCTTGCTGCAGCACGCGAGGACGCGGCGGGCGCAACCCGCATCGCGCTCGCCCGGTTCTTCGCGGAGAACCTGACGACGGCGGCAGGCGGCCTCAAGGACACCATCGTCTCGGGTGCGGACTCCACGTTGCTGCTCGAGCCCGAGGCCCTGGCGGGGTGAGGCTGCGGCGAAGGCGGGGCATCCTGTGTTCTGGTCGCGACGTTCGCTTGGCGCCCACCGCGGGGCACGACGAAGTTCGCAATCGCCACGCGAGCGCGATTTGCTATAAGCCTGCCCCATGAAGCTCGTCATTTTCGATTGCGATGGCACCATCGTCGACAGCCGCCACAACATCACGGCTGCGATGACGCATGCCTTCCAGGCCAACGGCCTCGTCCCGCCGACCGCGCCGGAGGTGCTCAGCATCGTCGGCCTGTCGCTGCCCGAGACCTTCCAGGTGCTGGCCGGGGACAAGCCGCTGGCCGTGCAGCAGGCGCTGGCGCACCACTATCGCGATGCGTTCCTGTCGGGGGCATTGCGCGAGCGGGCGGCCGAACCCATCTTCAAGGGGCTGCGCGAAACGATCGAGGCGCTGGCGCGCCGGCCGGACGTGGTGCTGGGCGTGGCCACCGGCAAGTCCAAGCGGGGCGTGGCGCGGCTCTTCGACAACGAGGGCTGGCACGGGCATTTCCACACCATCCAGACGGCCGACGACCACCCCTCCAAGCCGCATCCCTCCATGATCCTCAAGGCCATGGCGGAGGCGGGGACCGAGCCGGAGCGGACGGTGATGATCGGCGACACCACGTTCGACGTGACGATGGCGCTCAATGCAGGCGTCTCGGCGCTGGGCGTCAGCTGGGGCTATCATGCCCGGGATCTGCTGGCGGAGGCCGGTGCGCACGCCATCGTCGACGACGGCCATCGACTGCTCGAAGCGATCGACACCGCCCTTTCGGGCTGATTGCAGGACACTTGCATACGATGACTGCGCAAGACGACGACGAGGGCGCCGGCCGCCCGCCCGTGAAGGTGGCCCGCGACGTGCGCCCCCTGCCGAAGCGCTTCTACAAGGAGGTGAGTGTCGGCGAGGGCGATGCGGACGGCTTTGCCGTGCTGCTCGACGGCCGGCCGGCGCGCACGCCGAAGAAGCTGGTCCTGAAGCTGCCGAGCATCGAGCTCGCCCGCGCCATCGCGGGGGAGTGGGCGGCGCAGGACCGCGACATCGATCCCGCGCGCATGCCGATCTCGCGCATCGTCAACACGGCGATGGATTCGGTTGCAGGCGTCGAGGCGCGCGTAGCCGAGGACGTCGTGCGCTATTCGGGCAGCGATCTCGTGTGCTACCGGGCGGAGCAGCCGCAGGGGCTCGTCGCCCGGCAGGAGCAGGTTTGGGGGCCGGTGCTCGCCTGGGCCGAGGCTGCGCTGGGGGCCCGCTTCGTTGTGCAGAGCGGCCTGATGCCCATCGCCCAGCCGGCCGAGGCCATCGCCGCCATCGCCCGTGCCGTGGCGCCACTCGACGCGCTGCGGCTGAGTGCGTTGCACGTGATGACGACGCTGTCGGGCTCCGCGCTGCTGGCGTTGGGGACGCTCTATGGCACCTGGACGGCCGAGGCGGCGTGGGCGGCGGCTCACGTCGACGAGGACTGGCAGATCGCCCAGTGGGGCGAGGATGGCGAGGCGCGTGCCCGCCGGGACCGCCGCTGGGTCGAGATGGCGGCGGCGGGCCGCCTCGTCAAGCTGCTCGCCTCGCGCGCCTGAGGTGTTCCCGCGTGCGGGGCGCCATCAGCCCTTCGTCGGACGCCGTGGCTGCCGCATTTGCACGTCTGCGTCCGCGTGCTAGACACCCCGGCTAGGTTTCAGACAGTCGGGATGCAGCACGATGAAAGATATCCTCGATGAGCTCGAGCGGCGGCGCGAAGTTGCCCGCCTCGGCGGTGGCCAGGCGCGCATCGAGGCGCAGCACAAGCGGCAAGCTGACCGCCCGCGAGCGCATCGATCTCGCTGTCGACGAGGGCTCCTTCGAGGAGTTCGACATGTACGTGGAGCACCGCCTACCGGACTTCGGCATGGAGAAGACGAAGATCCCTGGCGACGGCGTCGTCACGGGGTGGGCACGATCAACGGCCGCGTCGTCTACCTCTTCGCCAAGGATTTCACGGTATTCGGCGGCTCGCTGTCGGAGACGCACGCCAAGAAGATCATGAAGGTCCAGGACATGGCGCTGCAGAACCGCGCGCCGATCATCGGCCTGTTCGATGCGGGCGGCGCGCGCATCCAGGAGGGCGTGGCGGCGCTGGGCGGCTATGGCGAGGTGTTCCTGCGCAACGTGCTGGCGTCAGGCGTCGTCCCGCAGATCTCGATGATCATGGGTCCGTGCGCGGGCGGCGACGTCTATTCGCCGGCCATGACCGACTTCATCTTCATGGTGAAAGACACGAGCTACATGTTCGTCACCGGTCCCGACGTCGTGAAGACGGTGACCAACGAGACGGTGACTTCGGAGGAACTGGGCGGCGCGCGCGTGCATACGACGAAGTCGTCCGTCGCCGACCGGGCCTACGAGAACGATGTGGAGGCGCTGCTGCAGGTGCGCCGCCTCATGGACTTCCTGCCCGCCAACAACACGTCGGGCGTGCCGGAGCTGCCGACCCGCGACAAGGCCGACCGGGCCGAACCCAGCCTCGATACGCTGGTGCCGGACAATCCCAACAAGCCCTACGACATCAAGGAACTGATCCTGAAGGTCGTGGACGAGGCGGACTTCTTCGAGATCCAGGACGCCTTCGCCAAGAACATCGTGACGGGCTTCGCCCGCATGGAGGGCCGCACGGTCGGCATCGTGGCCAACCAGCCGATGGTGCTGGCGGGCGTGCTCGACTCGGATGCCTCGCGCAAGGCGGCGCGCTTCGTGCGCTTCTGCGACTGCTTCGAAATCCCCATCGTCACGTTCGTCGACGTGCCCGGCTTCCTGCCGGGGACGGCACAGGAGTACGGCGGCCTCATCAAGCACGGCGCCAAGCTGCTGTTCGCCTACTCGGAGGCGACCGTTCCCAAGATCACGGTGATCACGCGCAAGGCTTATGGCGGCGCCTACGACGTGATGTCGTCGAAGCATATTCGCGGCGACGTGAACTACGCCTGGCCTTCGGCCGAGATCGCGGTCATGGGCGCCAAGGGGGCGGCCGAGATCCTCTATCGCGCGGAGCTGTCGGACCCGCAGAAGATCCAGGCCCGCATCGACGAGTACCAGAAGCGCTTCGCCAACCCGTTCGTCGCCGCCGAGCGCGGCTACATCGACGAGGTGATCACGCCGCGCAACACGCGCCGCCGCATCTGCCGCGCACTCAACATGCTGCGCAACAAGACCCTCGAGAACCCCTGGAAAAAGCACGACAATATTCCGCTGTGAGGCGGCGGCGGGCAGGGGCAGGCGCAGGCGCGAGGCGTTGTATCGAGCCGCATGGGCATCGCGCTGCCTGACCATGAGTTCTGGCCGGATACTCTTTCGATCGTCGATCCCGCAGCGGGCGATGATTCACGGCAATTGGGCCCGCGGCAGTTGGCGGATATCTACCTCTTGGCGCTGGCTGCGCGTAACGGCGGGCGGTTCGTGACGCTCGACACGAATGTTGCCGCCACGGCGGTCCGCGACGCGAAGCCGGAAATCTCGTCGTTATTTGAAAATCCGATTCAACCACAAGGTCGCTCGTGTTCCGGCTCCGACACTTGGTTCCCCGTGCATCGGGCTCTCGACCAAGTGTCTGAGCCAGAAGGAACACTAGCAACCATATGATTCTAGAGTAGTTTTTTTATCTGACGTTTGGTCATGGTCCCAGCCGCGAGTGGGTACCAAACGTCAGACGCGCTACACTAGGCTCGGCATCCGGCACGAGGGAACAACCTGGGGTGGCGATGATGTGTGCCGGTGTCGCCACAGTATGCTTAAAAATGAGATTTCTGAGCGGTTTGCACAGCCAAATCAAGGTTGCGCCCGGGAGAATTTTGTACGGTTCCTCCGATCGATATTTCGAATCGCTTCTCTGTTCGGGCGATACCCTTGCAGATCGAGGCGGTGCAGAGGGAACGTCATATGGCGGACCGTACCGTTAGGTCCATGCGTTGGAAAGCTTCCTGGGTTGCCATGGCGCTGGCGGTCCAGGGTCCGGGCGCTGCGTTCGGCGGCGAACCCCAGACGGAGGCCTCGCCCACCACGACGACAGTCACGGGTGGTGTCGCGACGTCGACAGCCTACAATGACAACATCTACGCGCGGCGCACACTTCGCACGCCCGACGGAATTTTCGTCGTTGCGCCGTCGCTCAACATCGCCGTCAGGAATGCGCGGGGGTCGCTGAATTTCGGCGGCGAAGGCGAGCTTTCGACGTATGCCACGAACAGCCGCGAAGATACCCAGGACTATAAAGTCTACGCGAACGGTCTCTACAAGTTCTCACCCGCGTTCGTCGTCTCGGGCGGTGCGTCTCACGAGCGAACGCACGAGGACCGCGCCTCGGCCGACGAGGTCTTCGGCGACCGTCCGACGATCTACTGGGTGTCGCGCGCGAATGCCGCGTCCCTGTGGCGCTTCACCGGCGGTTCGCTCAAGCTGGGCGGCACCTTCGACAGGTTCGATTTCCGCGATGTCAACGCCGGCGCCACGGTCATCAACAACGACGATCGGGATCACGACATCGCCACGGCGGGTGCGCGGCTGGGCTTCGACCTGAACAGCCGGAACGAAGTCTTCGCGAACTTCACGTACGATCTGCGCGACTATCGAAGCCAACTGGACGATGCGGGCTTCGACCGCGACTCGCATGGCGTGCGCACGAGTGCGGGGTGGCGCTACCGGCCGAGCGCGAACTTCGACTACGAGGCCTATCTCGGGTGGATCTACCAGACCCACGATGACAGCCGCTTCAAGGACATTTCGATGCTCGACTTCGGGCATCGGATGACGTGGCGGCCGGTGGCGGGAACGACGCTGGAGGGCTTCAGCGACAGGCGCGTGGTCGAGACGACGCTCACGAACTCGTCCAGCTATCTCCAGTCCGCGTCAGGGCTGAATATCTATCATTGGCCGCGCCCCGATATCCGCCTGAATGCCGGCGCGAGCTACTATCGCAACGACTACCAGGACGTCGACCGGGTGGATTCCATCTGGGCGCTGAACCTGGGAATCCGCCGCTATTTCAGGCCGAACTGGTACTATGGGCTCAGCTACAACTTCACGTCGCGCGATTCCACGGACATCAAAGAGAACTACGACCGCAACGAATTCATGCTGCGGCTCGTGCGCCAGCAGACCGAGGCCTACACGCCGGGCGACCTGAGTGCCCCGACGGTGGCGCATGTCCAGCGTGGCGGCATCTATGTCGGCACCAAGATCGGCCACACGAACACGGCCACCAAGCTCGAAGGTCCGCGCGAGAATGGAACGACCGTCAACGGCACATGCCTGACCGGCGGCTGCCTGCAAGCCGATTTCGGCGACCACGGACTGGCGGGCGGCGTGTTTGGCGGCTACGGGGTCAATATCGCCGACTGGTACGTCGGGGCGGAACTCGATGCGACGTTCGCCGATTCGGGGTGGAACCACGCGCGTGTGCCGGGGGGGCGCATCTTCTCGACCAATCGAGACGCGGCGTACGGCGCATCGGTGATCGTGGGCCGTTCGCTGATCGGTGGCACGATGCTGTTCGCCCGGGCAGGTGCCGTCGTCGCGGACTTCGACACGGTCTATCAAACCGGCAATCACGTTTTGAAGACGACGCATACCGAGTTGGGTCTCAGGGCGGGCGTGGGTGGCTTGGTTCCTCTGTCGGCCCGATTGGCGTTGCGTTTGGAGCATGAATTCACGGACTTCAGTGATTACGGCGTCGCCTATCCGAGCGGGATCGACCGGTTTGCCAACACCGAAACGGCAACGTGGCTCGGTCTCGTCTATCGGTTGCAGCCCGCCGAAGGGGCGTCTTTCGAGCGGAGCATCGACTTCGGCGGCTTCTATATCGGCGCCCAGGTCGGGCATGGCGTCGTTTCATCGATCACGACCGGCGACCGCGATGCCGGCAGCGTGCTGACGGCGGATTTCAGCGATGACGGCCTGACGGGTGGGATCTTTGCCGGTTACGGTCACCAGCTCGGACGCTTCTATTTCGGTGTCGAAGGCGAAGCCGAATATGGCGATGCCCACTGGGATCACGAGCGCGACCCCAGTGGTCGTTCCTTCAGCCTGACGAAGAAGGAAAGTTATGGCGCTGGTGTGCGTCTGGGGTTCGTGGCCAATCGAAGTGCACTGATCTACGGGCGCGTCGGATTTGTGCAGACGAATTTCGAGACGACTTTCAAGCGCGGCAAGAATTTCGTCGCGAAAGAAAATGACGTGACCGGCATCCGCTACGGAATGGGCCTCGAACTGCCCATGTCGGAGCGGTCCGTCATCCGTCTCGACTACACCTTCACGTCGTACGATGCCTTCCAGGTCATCGTGCCACCTGCGAGCGACACGGAGCGTTACGAACCGACGGAGAGCCTATTCCGTTTGGGGACCGCCGTTCGCTTTTGAGCGCAATTTAGATATGCAAATGGGAAAGGCGCCGGGCATTCCGGCGCTTTTTGTTTTTGGAGTTTCCGGGCGCCTAACCTGTTGATGCGGGTCAACGTCGTCGGATTTCATCACTGTATACGTAAGCCGATATGATGAGTTTCCCCATTAGGAGGTCGTATGAAGGTTTCCAATGAGAGAATGGCGGCAACGTCCAAGGCGCTGATCGTCGCGTCTGTAGCGGCCGTGCTTGCCGTAGGTTCATCGTTGGCAATTGCGCAGCACGGGGGTGGCGGCAAGAGCGGCAGCGGCCAGAGCGACGGGCATGATTCCTCGAGCCACGACAGTGGCAGCAAGGGAGGCAGCAAGCGCGGTTCAGGCAGTTCGGCGACGCACGGTCGGGGCGGTGGCGGACAATCGCTGCGCGACGTCTTCCGCGGCATGGAAGAAGAGGCGGCCGCAGACTCCCATTCGACCGGCAAGAAGGGGCCGCCCGCCGTCAAGGGCAAGTCTTCCAGCGCCGCCGAGCCGACCACCAAGGGCAAGCGCCCAGCCAAGGATGTCGCAGAAGATTCCGACCGGCCTCCCTACGCCGGGATCCCCGGCAGTGCCGGCAAGCCGGGCCGCCCGAACCCGACGCCAAGCGTCAAGAAGGGCAGCATCTACGGCGACATGTACATCATTCTGCGTGACGCCAGCGGCCTGCCGATCCTCGATGCGAACGGCTATGTCCAGGTCATGTATTACGACAGCACGGGCAAGCTGGTGTGCTGCATCCCGCGCGATGCGGAGGGCAACCTGCTGCCCGCGCTTCCCGACGGCACGGCAGTCCTCCCGATCGAGGTCGAGCTTGCCCGCCTCAGTGTCGGCCGTTCTCCCACGCGCGTGCTGAGCGCGCAGTACGAAGAAGCGCTCAAGTCGATCGCCGCCGCCGTCTCCGTGGAACTCGATGCGGCAGGGCGGATCGTTCTGGTGGCAGCCGACGGCACGAAGTCGACGCTGGACTCGCCGCTCGTCAATCTCGCGATCTATCGGGAGCTGCTGAATACGGGCACGCTGGCGGGGATCGATGCCAGCAAGCTCGGCTCGCTGAGCTTCCTCGTCGATGGCGTGTTGACGGCCGAGGATCTGAAGGTTGCAGCTTCGCTATTCGGTGCGGCGTCCGATAAGACGGTCACGGTGACGATCGATACGGTCGCCTACATGAATGTCATCCTCGGCATCGACGGTACGCTTGCCAGCAACTACGTCGACTATTCGACCTTCACCTATAATCGCGAAACTGCCTATGCGACTGCGACGATTACGGTTCTCGTCCTGCAGCCCGACGGGAGCTGGAAGCCGACGGAGGTGAAGGTTCTCGACAGCGTCTTCAAGGATGCCGTGCCGACGGGCGATTTGACGAACATCTCGGCGTTCACCGCAGCCACCGACGATGCGCGTGCGATCATCGACTACCTGCACACCTACGCGGTACCGACGGCGGAGTGAGCCGGCGACTTCACGCGCCATCGCTGACGCCAATCGCTGCGCTCTCACCAAGGGGATGGGCGGCCGTTCGTCGAACGGGCCGCCCTCCGGCTTTTCGGCCACACTGCCGGTTGTCCCGCCTTGTCCCGGTTCCCCGCCAGGGCGGGCGGGCGACAGCCCCGCTGCGCGGGGCCGCAGCTGGGTTCGTCGCAACCGGTGCAGTCTTCTCCGGTCTCAACTCTTCCCCGGTTCCCCGGCCAAGCGGGTGGGCGATAGCCCGGCCGCTGCCCGAGCCGGGGTCTTTCCCGGTGCCATCGGAGCACAGCGTCGCCACGACGCCCAGGCACGGCAGCCACACGCCGCTGCGCCCGTCGTGGCCCTCACCGCGAAAGGCCCCTGTCTGTCCGCGATGATGATATTGAGCGCGGGCAGGAGCCCGAAAGGTCCCCGGTGACAAGATGATCCCGGTGTCCGGCATGGGGCCCTGCCCGCTTTGACGACCCATCCTGAACAGTTGCACGGGGCCGTTGCTGCGGACCCCGCATGACAAGGACAGGCTCCCATGACCTTGCATCAGAACTGCGTTGGCGTCGATATCTGCAAAGACTGGCTCTGAGCATCGTTGCCACCGAAACGGCCAACATCGGCGAATTGCCAATAGCCCGGCCGCAATCGTTGTGCTGATCGCCGAGTGCGCCGATGCTTTCGTCGTCTTCGAGGCCACCAGTGGCTGCGACAGCGCCCTGCGCAGCGCTTGCCGCCGCAGGCATCCCGTTTGCGCGTATCAATCCCCGCCGTACCGCGAGTTCGCCTCGCGCAGCAGGCTTTCTCGCCAAGACCGATAAAGTCGATGCCTGTGGCGCTCGCGGAAATGGGCTGCAGGCTCACCCGCAGGCGAGCGTCGAAACCACACCAGAACGCCGAGAACTCGCCGAGTTGATCGCTCGCCGAGACCAGATCGTCGGCGATATCGTGCGCGAGAAGAACAGGCTCGGCAGTTGCCGCCTTGGCCCGTGCGCCGCGACATTCAAAGCCACGTCCGGCTGCCTTCGAGCGTCGCCGCGACAAGATCGATGCCGGAATTGCCGCATTGATCGCGCGCCATCGGGAGCTCAAAACTGCCGACGCGCGCCTGCGTGAAATACCCGGCGTCGGCCCCGTCGTCGCGGCAACCCTCCTGGCCGAACTGCCGGAACGGGCTAACGCGACCGCCGTGCCATCGCGGCGCTGGCGGGTCCCGCCCCGCTTGCCAGCGACAGCGGCAGGCACCGTGGCAGGCGCCGGATCTGGGGGCCGCCGCAAGGTCCGTCGCGCGCTCTACATCGCTGCCATGCACGCTTCGCGACGCGTGCCGAGCTGGAGCGAAATGTACTCGATGAGCGCGGGCTGGCAAGGCGACCAAGACCATCCTGATCGCCATCGCACGTAAGCTACTCGTCGCCATAAACGCCATGCTCCGGGCGACAACGTCGCATTCGCCCCCTGAACCATCCCCTCGGAGCCGCCGTCGCTTGCCTCGACCCGCGACGGCGGGCCGAGGGGATGGCGGCACATCCACTTCAGAGCTCCGAGCGAAATCGTGAAATGCAAATACAGTTGCCGGACAGCCGCGCTCCGCGCGCCTTCCGGGGAAACGGTGGGGATGAGTGAGGGGCTCCACCCTCCCCCCGGTTCCCCGGCCAAGCAGGTGGGCGCGAGCCCGGCCGCGCCGAGCCGGGGTCTTTCCCGGCGCCGCCGGGCACCGCGTTGCTGCGACGCCCAGGCACGGCAGCCACACGCCGCCGCGCCCGTCGTGGCCCTCGCCGCGAAAGGCCCCGGACAGCCGCGCTCCGCGCGCCTTCCGGGGAAACGGTGGGGGATGCGGTGTAGGCATCCGAAGGTGCGGGAATAGAGCGCCGGATGCCGCGTGGGCATCCGAAGGTGCGGGAATAGAGCGCCGGATGCCGCGTGGGCATCCGAAGGCGCAGATATAGAGAAATTCACCAGTCGGCCTGTAAGCCGGGTTCTGTCTGGAGGTTTCCCTCCGCGACGGTCATTCGTCTGGGACGCCCATTGCTGGACGCCTCGAGCAACCAACCCGGGCGGCGGCCTGGACGAAGGCCTGAGCGGCGCCGGTTGCCCGGCGACGCGCGCGCCACCCCTATTTGGTCTTGCTCCCGGTGGGGTTTGCAATGCCGCGACCGTTACCGGCCGCGCGGTGCGCTCTTACCGCACCCTTTCACCCTTGCCCGGCGGAGCCTCGAGCGCGTGCACGAGGACGCCGACGGCGGTTTGCTTTCTGTTGCACTTTCCCTGGGGTCGCCCCCGGCGGCCGTTAGCCGTCACCGTTCATCCATGGAGCCCGGACTTTCCTCCACGCGCGACGGGCCTCTCTTGCGAGGTGCGCGCCGCGCACAGCGACCGTCCGGCCGACTGGTGCGTGACATAAGGGGGCATTGGCGCGTGCCGTCAAGGGCGGGGCGGCAAAGAAATGCGCCGCGTCCGCGCGGTCTCAGTCGCCTTTGAGACGGTCGGTGAGGCGTCGGTCGCGCTTCGTGGGCCGGCCGCTCCCCGGCTCGCGCTCGACGGCGGCGGGGGCAATGGGCGCCTCCTCGCGCGGCGGTGGTGGCGGGGAGAGGTCTTCGTAGAGCAGTCGCGCCTCGGGTGCCGGTCCGCGCCGCTTGCCAAGGGCGACAACCTTGAGGATGCGCAGGCGCGGGCCGACAGTCAGTGTCAGTACGTCGCCCGTCCGCACGTTCTGGCTGGCCTTGGCGATCTTATCGCGATTGAGCCGCACCCGGCCGGCTTCGACCAGCCCGGCCGCCAGCGTGCGGGATTTCACGACGCGCGCGAACCAGAGCCACCGATCGACACGCTGGGAAAGCGCACCGGCGGCAACCTCCGGGTCTTCTTCGTCGCGCGCCATCGGCACCTCGCGCCGGGATGAGCGTCAGTTGCGGTCCTTGCCCTTGCCCTCGAGCTGGGATTTGAGGGCGGCGAGTGCCGCGAACGGCGAATCGGGATCGGGTCCCTTGCGCTGCGGGCTGGCGGAGCGCACTTCGCTTCGACGCTCGTCGCGACGGCGATCATCGCGACGTCCGCCTCCCTCGCGACGGTCGGGACCGCCCCGGCCATGCTGGTGATGGGCTGGGCGTTGATCGCGATCGCGCTTGTCGCGATTGCCGGGGCCGCGTTGATCGGGACGGCGATGGTGCTGGGGCCGTTCGTGCCGCTGCTCGGGGGCAGGGGTGTCACCCGACGGTGCGGCGACGGCAACGTCGGCAGCACCTTCGCTGCCGGCTGCCGGTCGCGTGGCGCCGTTGCCGCCACGGTCGTGGCGTTGGCCGCCCCGGCCGCGTCCGCGCCCCTGTCCCTGCCGTTGATCCTGACCTTGGCCGTCGCGATGGCCGCGGCCGCCGCGATGGTGATGCTCGCGCTCGCGCCGCTTGGGACGCCAGACCTCGATCATCTCGGGCGGTGCCGGCGTTGCCTCGGCTTCGGGCCCGGCGGCGGCTGGCTCGGTGGCTGTCACCTCCGGCGCCGCCTCGACCTCGGCGGTGGGGACGTCCGTGGCAACGGCATCGCCAGCGGGGACCGTGGCTTCCGCCGTCGTTTCGGCCGGTGCCTCGGATACCACAGCCGGTTCGACGACTGCGGCTGCCTCGGGTGCGGCTGCGTCGATCGTCGCCACGGCCTCCCCGGGGCTCTCCTCCGCGGAAGCGGCGGCAGGGGCAACGGGTGTCTTGGGCGCGGGCTTGGCGGGGGCTGGCCGCATCTCCGAGCGGAAGCCCAGGGAGCGCAGCACGTTGCCCAGTTCCTCCGACGAGCAGCCGAGCACCGACATCATGTCGGGCGTGGGATAGAAGGAACCTTCGCCGGTCGACCCCTTGGGCGGGATCGAGCCCGTTTCGCTGGCACGCCATGCGAGCAGCGGGCGGATCTGGTCGGCGAGGCGTTCCAGGATGTCGAGGCGGATCGCGCGCGGCCCGCACACGTGGTAGCCGGCCGCCCGGTAGAAGGCCTCGGGTGTCGAGGCCACGGTTGTCGCCGACGTCAGTCCCGGACGCGGTGGCTCGGGCAGATTTTCGGGGTCGAGGCCGGCCTGCTGGCCATATTTCAGCGACCAGAGCGTCAACGTCAGGTCCGCCGCCGCGGGCTTCAAGAGCAGCGGCAGGAAGATATTGAAGGCGCCGAAGCGGACGCTGTACTTGCGCAACTGCGCGCGCGAGGGTTGGTCGAGCTGCCGCATCTCCTCGGCGATGCTCTCGCGCTTCAACGCACCCAGGCTCTCCACGAGGCGGAAGGCGATACCGCGGGCCAGGCCCGTGATGTCCTCGGCGTTCTTGAGCTCGACCAGCGATTTCAGCCGCTCGGCGATGATCTCGCCGATCCAGGCGTCGAGGCGTTGCTGGATGCGCTCCTTGTCGGGGCCCGTCAGATGCTCGTCGGCGAGAACGACGACGGTGGGCTTGAGCGGATCCTCGCCCGCCTCCAGCCGTGCGATCTCCTCGTCACGCCACAGGATGCGTGCGCTGCGTGTCAGCTTGAACGCATCGGTCTTGGCTGCGACCACGCGGCGTGCGCGCATCGCGAACTCGTTGGCGAGCACCTGCGCGGTCGCCCCGCGCGAGGCCTTGCCGTGGACGCCCTGCAGATCGGCCTGCGTGTCGGGCTGGAAGCGGAAGCCCTTCAGGCGCCCGACGAAGTGGTTTTCCACGTTGACCGCGCCATCGGCAGCAATCTCGGCGGAAAGCTCGTCCTTGTCGCGAAGTCCCCGCATCAGCGCGCTGGTCTTCTGGTCGACGAAGCGTTGCGTGAGCTGTTCGTGCAGGGCATCGGAAAGGCTGTCCTCGATGGCGCGCGTGCGGCCCTGCCAATGTGCCGGGTCGGCCAGCCAGTCGCTGCGGTTGGCGACGAACGTCCAGGTGCGGATGTGCGACAGGCGCGTGGCCAGCGTATCGATATCGCCATCGGTGCGGTCGGCGAGTTCCACCTGCTTGGCGAACCAGTCCTCGGGGATCTTGCGAGTGTCGCCGACGAGATAGCCGTAGAGCGTGGCGACCAACTCGGCGTGGTTCTGCGAGGATATCTTGCGGTAGTCGGGCACCTGGCAGGCGTCCCACAACAGCTCGACGGCCGCGCGGGAGGTGGCCTTCTCCACGATGTCGCCCGAACCCGAGAGCGTCTCCAGCGCCAGCACGTCGTCGGCCATGCGGGCGCGCTGCAGGCGCGCTTCGCGGGGCAGCGCACGCAGGCTTTCGCGCAGGTTCTCCAGGGACTGGAAGTCGAGGTTTGCATTGCGCCACTGAAGCGTGCGCACGGGATCGAAGTTGTGCGTTTCCAGCCGCTCGATCAGATCGCTGTCGAAGGGTTCGCAGCTTCCCGTAACGCCGAACGTGCCATCGTTCATGTGGCGGCCGGCACGGCCCGCGATCTGTCCGATCTCGGACGGCGTGAGGTTGCGGTAGTTGTGGCCATCGAACTTGCGCGAGGAGGCGAAGGCGACGTGATCGACGTCGAGATTGAGGCCCATGCCGATGGCGTCGGTGGCGACGAGATGGTCGACCTGGCCGGACTGGTAGAGTTCCACCTGCGCGTTGCGCGTGCGCGGCGACAGCGCGCCCAGCACGACCGCTGCGCCGCCGATCTGGCGGCGAATCAATTCGGCGATCTCGTAGACCTCGGCGGCCGAGAAGGCGACGACCGCGGTACGCTTGGGCAGGCGCGTGATCTTCTTCTGGCCGGAGTAGGTGATCTTCGACAGGCGCGGGCGCGAAATGAAGTTGGCGCCGGGAATGAGATCGCTGATCGCCTCGCGCATGGTGCCAGCGCCCAGCAGCAGCGTCTCGGCGCGGCCACGGGCGTTCAGGATGCGGTCGGTGAAGACGTGCCCCCGCTCGGGATCGGCGGCGAGCTGCACCTCGTCGATGGCGAGGAATTCGGTCTCGACCTCGCGCGGCATCGCCTCGACGGTCGCCACCCAGTACTTCGGGTTGTCGGGCTTGATCTTCTCTTCGCCCGTGACGAGAGCGACGTTTGCGGCCCCGACGCGGGCGGCGATCTTGTCGTAGACCTCGCGCGCGAGAAGTCGCAACGGCAGTCCGATCATGCCGGACGAGTGCCCGAGCATGCGCTCGATCGCAAGATGGGTCTTGCCGGTATTCGTGGGACCGAGAACCGCAGTGACATTGCGGATGCGGGACTGCAGCGACATGCCTTCATTCCTGACAACTTGAGACGTCGGCCACGGAGCCATGGCAAAGTGTAGGCTCGCAATCAAGCATTCTTTGAGGTGCCCGACGGCCGGCGTCACGATACGTTGCACTGCAGCGTCGGCCCGGGGACCGTCGCCGCGGTGCGATTTTGCCTCGATATCCGTGCGAAACGTCAGTGGCCGAGCGCGATCTGCTCGTTCTGGCGTGTGACGATTTTCACGTTCTGGACCAGGATGCTCGCCGTCCCGGCGTTGGTGGGAACGGAAATGCGTTGTGGAACGAAGACGTTCGCGCCCGGGACCGGCCTCAATGCGACTTCGATGCCGCGGCTGGCGGCGAGTGCGCGGGTCTGCTCGTTCGGCTTGTGGCCGGCGATGGGCACATAGCGCACCTGGCAGACGTAGGCGATGCCGGGCTCTCCGCCGGCCGAGCGCTGCGTGATGCGCTCGTGGCCGCGCAGCGAGAGCACCAGATCGAAGCGCTGCTTGCCATCGAAGATCGGGAGACGCTGGTTGCAGGGGTTGGCATTTGCGCCGCGGGCCAGCACCATCACGGCGCTCAACGGGTCGACGACGCCCTTCAGATGCTCGGGGCGCAGCGGCACGATGTCGGGCTTCGGGGGCTCGGGCGGAGAATTTGCGAGGCTTTTCACGTTCTGGCCCTGGAAGCCCATGCGCACCGCGCCGGACTTGATCGTGCCGCTATAGTCGAAGGCGTAGCTGTCCGGCCGGGCCGATGTTCCGGCAACGCGGCCCGATGCGCGCGTCAGGCCCTGCCACTTGAAGGCGCCGAGCAGGGCGGAAAGGCGGACATCGCCGTGGACGGCGTAGCCGCGACCGGCAACCTTGGCATCGAAGGTGAAGGTGCCGATATCGAAGCCGCTGAATTCGACCCGGTAGGACGCATGGACCTGGGCGGGCCAGGCATCGTCGGCCCTGGCAGGCGGGGAGACGCCGCACAAAGCGGCTGCCACGGCGACGGCCGCGATCGAACGCGGGGCGCGACGCGACGGGGTAAGCACTGGCATCGAAGCCATAACGCTGCTTCCTCAACTCTACGGACTCGAACTCACCGTTGCCCACGAACGCTGTCGCTAGGATGTTTTTGCGACGAATATGTGGTCCGGCGCCCGCAGTATGGTGGCGAGCGCTTAACAAATTCCTGCCGGTCGTCTCGAAACGGGCGCCGCGCTGCCGCTCAGGCTCCCGTCAGGCGCTCGATCTCGGCAGGGGACAGTCCGGCTTCCGCCAACACCTTTGCGCTGTGCTCGCCGAGGGCGGGGGCATGGCCACCGACCTGTGTTCGGGACGACGACATGCGGAACGGGGGATTGAGGGCCTTGAAGGTGCCGCCTGCGTCCGACACCTCGGCGAGCGCCTGCCGGTGTGCGATCTGGGGATCGTCGAGCACTTCCTTGACCGTGCGATAGGGCGATGCGGGGACGGATTGGCGGGCGAGTGCGGCAAGGCACTCCTGCGTCGTCAGCGCCGTCGACCAGACTTCGAATTCGTCCATCAGGTCGCCCCAGTTGGCGCGCCGGTCGGCATAGCGCTTGAAGCGGGGATCCTCCACCCAGTCGGTGCGTCCGGCCACGGCTGCGAGGCCCTGGAAGGTGCGCTCGCTGGCGATGGCGAGGCTGATGTAGCCGTCCTTGGTCCGGACGGGGCCGAAGACGGGCCGCTTGGGCGGCGGCGGCAGATCGAACTGTGCGCCCTGGATCTCGATCAGCGTCAGCGACAGCATGCCCTCCAGCATGGAGACGTCGAGATGCTGGCCCGCTCCCGTCGCGTTGCGCTGATGCAGCGCAGCGCTGATCGCCCCGAAGGCATAGGTGCCGGCCACGACGTCGGCGACGTAGACGCCGCAGTTGTCGGGGCGCGAGCGGCCGGGCTGATGCGCGAGGTTGGCGAGATCGTAGCCGGAGGAGGCGTGGATGACTGGAGCGTAAGCTGCCAGGTCCGACGAGGGGCCGGTCTGTCCGTAACCGGAGATCGAGCAATAGACGAGGCGCGGATTGAGTTCCTTGACGCGGGCGTAGTCGAGGCCGAGCCGCTTCATGACGCCGGGCCGATAGTTCTCCACGAGGACGTCGGCCTGGGCCACCAGCGCCTTGACGGCGGCGATGGCGCCTTCGTCCTTCAAGTCGAGCACGAGGCTGCGCTTGCCGGCGTTGAGCTGGCCGAAATTGGTGCTGGCGCCATCCCGGATGGGCATGCGCGTGCGCATCATGTCGCCTTCGGGCGCCTCGATCTTGATCACGTCGGCGCCCAGGTCCGCCAGCAGGCGCGTACAGTGCGGCCCGGCTATCGTGGTCGTGAAGTCGATGACCTTCAGGCCCTCGAATGCGCTCGTCATAGGCTCGGTTCCGCTTGCTGTCGTGTTCGGCCGCCCACAGTGATGGCATCGCGGGCCCCTTGCAAGAGGCTGCATACGCGCCTGTCCGCAAGTGCGAGGCGGCACGGGCAAAGGCCCGCGCCATGGCGTCATGCCGTGCGCCATGCCGTGCCACACGCCGCAGTTGCGGCATGAAGTCCGCGCGCCTATCGTCGCGCCGATGAACATCCCGAGGAGGAGCCCGTCACATGTCGGCTGCGAGCAAGCTCAGCGCCCAGATCAAGTCCGGACCCATGGTGGTGGCGCCCGGCGCCTATGACTGCATCACCGCGCGCCTGATCGAGCAGGGCGGCTTCCCCTGCGTGTACATGACGGGGGCTGGAACATCGGCCGCGCACGGGCTGCCCGACTACGGCCTGCTCACCATGAGCGAGATGGTGGACAATGCGCGGCGCATCACCGGTGCCATCTCGGTGCCGCTCGTCTGCGACAGTGACACGGGCTACGGCAACGAACTCAACGCCTATCGCACCGTGCAGGAATACGAGCGTGCGGGCGTCGCCGCGATCCATATCGAGGACCAGGTCTTTCCGAAGAAGTGCGGCCATCTCGACAACAAGGAACTGGTGTCGCGCGAGGATTACTTCGCCAAGATCCGCGCTGCCGCCGCGGCGCGCCGCTCGAAGGACTTCCAGATCATCGCACGCACCGATAGCCGTGCGGTCGCCGGTTTCGACGAAGCCATTCGCCGCGCCAACGGCGCCGTCGAGGCGGGGGCCGACATCGTGTTCGTGGAGGCGCCGCAGACGCTGGAGGAAGTCGCGCAGGTGCCCAAGCTCGTGAAGGGTCCCTGCCTCCTCAACATGGTGCTCAACGGCAAGACGCCACTGCCCACGATCCCGGAGGCAGAGGCGATGGGCTATCGCATCGCGATCCTGCCGGGCATGCTGCTGTCCAACATCATCGGCGTGGTCGACCGGCTGCTGGCAGAGGTGAAGGAGACCGGCAAGGTTGCCGGCACCTTCAGCGGCGGCGGCCCGGCCAAGACGTTCGCCCGCTTCGGCGCGGCAGAGTGGGACGAGCGGCGCACGGCCTTCCGGCCGCAGGCCGACGGCACGAAGACGGCTGCGGAATAGCCCGCCGCCGGTCAATTGCAATGCGCGCGCTCCGGCCGGTCGCGTCGCCGCGTTGCCACGACACGAGGCCGCGCGGCGCTATTGCCGCGCGATGCCTGCCTTGCCGGCACGCAGGACGTATTTCTGCACCTTGCCCGTCGCCGTTTTCGGCAGTTCCGTCACGAAGCTCACCCATTGCGGTGTCTTGAAGTGCGCGAGGCTGTCGCGCACGTGGTGCTTGAGTTCGTCCTCCGTCGCGGTCGCGCCCTGGCGCAGGATGACGAATGCGTGCGGTGATTCCCCCCACTTCCGGTGCGGCATTCCCACGACGGCGGCTTCCTGGACGGCGGGATGGCGCAGGAGGCACCCCTCGATCTCGACCGACGAGATGTTCTCGCCGCCGCTGATGATGACGTCCTTGAAGCGATCCCGGATTTCGACGTAGCCGTCGGGGTGGACCACGGCGGCATCGCCGGAGTGAAACCATCCGTTCTTGATCGCGGCATCGGTCGCCGCGGGGTCGTTGTAATAGCCCTTCATGACGACGTTGCCACGCACCGTGATCTCACCCAGCGTCTCGCCGTCGCGGGGGACCTCGCTGCCGTCGGGATCGACGACGCGCAATTCGCCGGAGCTGACGAGTTCGACACCCTGGCGGGCCTTGATCTGGGCGCGGTCGGCGGCAGACAAGTGCGCGTGCTCGGGACGGGGCTCGCAGAACGTGATCAGCGGCGTCGTCTCGGTCAGGCCATAGACGTGCGTCAGCTCCCAGCCGAGTTCGCGTTCCACCAGCTCGATGGTGGCCGCGGCCGGTGGCGCGCCGGCCGTGAAGAGGCGGACGCCGCGCGGAGCCCCCGCCCTGACCTCGGGCGGTGCGTTGGCGATGCCGATCAGCACCGTCGGCGCGGCGCAGAACATCGTGATGTTCTCGTCCTTGATCAGCTTGTAGATCAGGGCGGGCTCGACGCGGCGCAGGCAGACGTTGGCCATGCCGCGCGCGGTGTTGATCCACGTGAACGTCCAGCCATTGGCGTGGAACATGGGCAGCGTCCACAGGTAGCGGTCGCCCGGGGTCAGGTGGTGGTGGACCAGGGTCCCCATGACGTTGAGGAAGGCGTTGCGGTGCGTGATCATCACGCCTTTCGGCCTCGCCGTCGTGCCGCTGGTGTAGTTGATCGTGAGGAGATCGCCTTCCGCGATATCGACCTTCGCGAATTGGGGCGATGCGGCTGCCAGCGACGTCTCGTAGTCGATCCAGCCTTCGCCCGATCCCTCGAGTGCCACGAAATGCGTGACGCCGGGGAGCTGGTCGCGGATCGTGTCGATGGCGGCGAGGTAGTCGGCGTGGGCGCACACGACCTTGGCGCCGCAGTGATTGATGATGTAGGCGAAATCGTCGGGGAGCAGGCGGTAGTTGATGGGCACCAGCACGGCGCCGATCTGGGGCACGGCGTAATAACCCTCCAGATGCGCGTGCGTGTTGGGCGCGATGTAGGCGACCCGGTCGCCCTGCCCGACGCCCAATGCCTGCAGCGCCGTCGACCAGCGGTCGCAGCGGTCGAAGAACTGCGCATAGGTCAAGCGCAGGCCTTCGTCGACGACGGCTTCGCGATCACCATAGAGCCGGCGTGCCCTGCGCGCGAACTCCATCGGGGACAGTGCTATTTCCATGGCGTCTGCGTCCTTCTGTTGTGCGCTTCGCTCCCGGTTGTGAGTTTTGCACCCGGGGGCGGCGTCCAGCAACAGGGGGAGCACGGACAGGTGCGAAAAGCAGAACGGCTGCCTCCCTCTTCGGGACGCAGCCGTTCGCCGGGCTCTCGAGCGTGGACGAGGATCAGGCCGGATCGGGCGCGATCATCTTGGCGGGCACCACGATGGCGTCGAAGTCGTCGGCGGGGATGCCGTCCTTGATGGCCTCCTCACGCAGCGTCGTGCCGTTCTTGTGGGCTGTCTTGGCGATTTTGGCGGCGCGGTCGTAGCCGTACTTCTCCTTCAGCGGCGTCACCAGCATGAGCGAGTTCTTCAGGCCCGCCTCGATGTTGTCGAGCCGCGGCTCGATGCCCACGACGCAGTTGTCGGTGAAGGAGACTGCCGCATCCGCCAGCAGGCGCACGGACTGCAGGAAGTTGTAGGCCATGACGGGGTTGTAGACGTTGAGCTCGAAGTGGCCCTGGCTGCCCGCAAAGGTCATGGCGGCGTTGTTGCCGTGGATCTGCACGGCGACCTGCGTCAGCGCTTCCGACTGGGTGGGATTGACCTTGCCCGGCATGATCGAGGAGCCCGGCTCGTTCTCCGGCAGCGCCAGCTCACCCAGGCCTGCGCGCGGACCCGAGCCCAGGAAGCGGATGTCGTTGGCGATCTTGAAGCAGCTCATGGCGACGGTGGTGATCGCGCCGTGCGTCATCACCATCGCATCGTGGGCGGCGAGCGCCTCGAACTTGTTGGGCGCGGTGGTGAAGGGCAGGCCGGTGATCGCCGCGATCCGTTCGGCCACCTTCTCGGCGAAGCCCGCCGGGGAGGCGAGGCCGGTGCCCACCGCCGTGCCGCCCTGGGCCAGCTCCATCAGCAGCGGCAAGGTCTGCTCGATACGCTTGATGCCGTTCTCGATCTGGCGGGCGTAGCCGGAGAACTCCTGGCCGAGGGTGACCGGCGTGGCATCCTGCGTATGCGTGCGGCCGATCTTGATGATGTCCTTCCACGCGGCGCTCTTGGTGGCCAGCGCGCCGTGCAGCTTGCGCAGCGCGGGCAACAGGTCGTGCGCGATCTGCTCGGCGCAGGCGATGTGCATGGCCGTCGGATAGGTGTCGTTCGACGACTGGCTCATGTTGACGTGGTCGTTCGGGTGGACGGGCTTCTTGGAGCCCATGACACCGCCCATGACCTCGATGGCGCGGTTCGAGATCACCTCGTTGGCGTTCATGTTGGACTGGGTGCCCGAGCCCGTCTGCCACACGACGAGGGGGAAGTGGTCGTCGTGCCTGCCGTTGATGACTTCCTGCGCAACCGAGATGATCGTCTCGGCCAGCTTGGGATCGAGCTTGCCCAGCCCCAGGTTGGCTTCCGCCGCCGCCCGCTTGACGATGCCGAGTGCGCGAATGATCGGCTTGGGCTGCTTCTCCCAGCCGATCTTGAAGTTGCCGAGCGAGCGCTGGGCCTGTGCGCCCCAGTACCGGGAGGCGTCGACCTCGATGGGGCCGAAGGTATCGGTTTCGGTGCGGGTCTTGGGAGCGTTCGTCATGGGGCCTGGTCCCTCGGATGTGGCGGGCAGCGATGAAATCTCGGCGGTTCCCCTAGCATGCGCGGGCGGAACGCTCAAATGCGGTTCGTGGCGGCAAAAGCGCCGCCGGACGAGGAGGGCAGGCCCCCGGTCCCAAGTCGTGAGGCGCTGTTTCAGTCGTCCGCGTTGTCGGAAAAACGAGAATCGCGCCACGCGAGCGCGGCCTTCAGGCCCTGTTCCTTGCGGATGCGTGCGAACTCCGCCTTCTCCGCGCTGGGCGTGGCGTTCAGGATCACGTCGATGTCGAGCGAGGCCTTGAGCGCGTCGCGCAGCCCCATGATCTCGTAGGTGCGGTTCATCGCGCGTTTCGTGAAGAAGACGGACGGTCCCGCCGCCGCCGCGATGTCGAGCGCCATGCGCCGGCCGAACGGGATCAGTTCGTCGCCGGGCACAACGTGATTGACGATGCCGATGGCATGGGCGCGGGCGGCATCCATCTTGTCGTTGCCGGTCAACAGCATCTCCTTGGCGTGCTTGGGCAGCACCGCCCACGGCAGCAGCATGGCGACGATGCCGGTCCCGAAGCGCACCTCCGGCTCGCCGAAGCGCGTACCCTCGGCGGCGATGGTGATATCGCAGGCGAGCGCCACCTCGAAGGCACCGGCCATGCAGAACCCATGCACGAGTGCGATCGTGGGCTTGGGGCAATCCCAGAACGCCATGATGAAATCGAACTGCCGCTCCATCTGGCGGCGCACGTGCTCCACCGTCGACATGTCGCGTTCGGCCGACGCCTTCATGTCGAAGCCCGCAGAGAAGGCGCGTCCCTCGCCGCGCACGAGGATGGCGCGCACGCTCTCGTCGCCGGCCAGCCGGGCGAGTGCTGCCCGGCATTCGTCCATGGCCTCGTTGTGGAAGGCGTTGAGGACGTTGGGCCGATTGAAGACGAGCGTGGCGAGGGGCCCTTCGATCTCGACCTTGATGTGGGCGAACGTCATGGTGTGGCCTCGCTGGCGTTTGCGTGGATGGGCTGCCACAGCAGGCGACGCCCGGGCGGGCGCGTCAAGGCCGATGCATGTGACCCTCCGACGGGACGCCGGCACGTTGCGCCCAGCCCGGTGTCCCCAGCCCGGTTGGCAGCGGCGCGCGGGGGCGATACCGTTCGACACCCGAACAAGAGAACACATCACGGCCAGCCGTTCGTTGCGGCAGCCACCCCAGGGAGATGCCCAGCATGACCACCAACGCTACCGAGCTGTCCTGCCTCGCCGGCATTCGCGTGCTCGACCTGTCGCAATTCGAGGCCGGTCCGTCCTGCACGGAAGCGCTGGCCTGGATGGGCGCGGAGGTCGTCAAGGTCGAGAACCCCAAGCTCGGCGATCCCGGTCGTGCGGCGGTCTATGGGAGCCCCGACAAGGACTCGCACTACTTCCTGATGTTCAATGCCAATAAGAAATCGGTGACGATCGACTTGAAGTCGGAGGAGGGCAAGAAGCTGCTGATGGAGCTTGCCGCCAAGGCCGACGTGATGGTGGAGAACTTCGCGCCGGGCGCCATCGAGCGGCTGGGCTTCGGCTACGACGTGATCTCCAGGATCAATCCGCGCATCGTCTACGCGCAGGTGAAGGGCTTCGGCGAAGGCAGCCCCTACGAGAAGAACCTCGCCTTCGACATGATCGCGCAGGCCGTCGGCGGCACGATGAGCATCACGGGCGACCCCAACGGTCCCCCCGCCAAGCCGGGGCCGACACTGGGCGACACGGGCACGGGCATGTTGCTGGCCGCATCGATCATCGGCGCGTTGTTCGAGCGCGAGCGCACGGGCAAGGGACGCCGCCTCCAGGTCGCCATGCAGGATGCGATGCTGCACTACATCCGCATCGCCTTCTCCACGCAGGCGCGCACGGGCAAGGCCGCGGGTCGTGCTGGTGCCAAGACACTGTCGGGGGCCAATCCGCCGGTCGGCATTTTCCCGTGCAAGGGTGGCGGCCCCAACGACTACGTCTACATCTACACCAGCCGGGCCAATCCCGAGCACTGGAAGCGGCTGATGCAAGTCGTCGGCAGGCCCGAGCTCGCCGACGATCCGAACTATGCGAGCGTGGAGGCGCGGGCGCAGCGCGAGGCCGAGATCGACGGCATCATCTCCGCCTGGACCTTGCAGCACGACAAGCACGAGGCGGGCCGTCTCGTCGGCGCGGCCGGCATCCCGGCGGGTGCGGTTCTCGACACCATGGAGCTGATGAACGACGCCACGTTCGAGGAACGCGGCATCATGCAGGTGATGGATCACCCCAAGGTCGGGGCCTTCAAGATGCCGTCGTGGCCGGTCCGCTTCGACGGCCAGCCGCCGAAAGTGAAGCCGTCGCCCTTGTTGGGGGAGAGCACGGGCGACGTGCTGCAATCGTGGCTCGGCAAGAGCGCAGCCGAGGTGGCTACGCTGAAGGAAAAGAAGATCGCGGGGGCGTGAGTGCCGGCGGCCGGCGTTCGCGATGACGCGGCGGGAGGGGCCCGCTTCGTCATCGCCGCCGGCGCCAGCGCCGGAGTGCGATCAGGCGAGAATGAGCCCGCTGTCGACGAGGAACGACGTCGCCGCGGACGGATCGAAGGTGGTGTAGCCGAGATCGGCAAACGCGGCGATGGTCGTATCGGAGATCAGCGTCTGTTCGTTCTGGCCGATGTAGCCGGTCATGAGGTCGTTGGGCATCGGCGTGCCATCGGGGGCGAAGGTGGCTTCGTCCCAATGTGAACCAGCCGTGCCGCTGCCACCACCGTCCTCGATTGGCACGAGTGTGCCACCATAGGACGCCACGGCATTGGCGCCGGTGAAGTTTCCGGCGCCGTCGACCAGACCCAGGCCGTCGAAGACGACACCGGCAAAGCCGAGCGCGTGCGCCATCTCGTGCAGCACGATTGCGTCCCAGCTCGACGACCATCCGTTCGTGGCCGCGTTCTTCAGGTCGCTGGAGTCCAGCTTGATCGACGCGGTGACCGGCAGCCACTCGTCGATGGAGCCGGGATCGCGGACGGCGGTGATCTGTGTCTGGGCGAGCGTGTTTCCGAACAGAGGATTGCCCGATCCGTCGATGCGCCCCGTGCTGAAGTCGATGACGATGTCGTCGACGAAGTTGCCGGACAGATCGGTATCGTCGCGCACGTCGCCAACGATGATGTTGCTCAGCGTGTCGGCAGCCCAGGTCACGATGGCCTGCTGTTGGGCGGTCCAGGTGCCGCTGAAATTGATCAGGATGTTGAATTCATTGGCGTCATCGACTGCCGCGTCGCCGCTGATGTAGGTCGTGAGCAAGCCGGTGTCGCCGCCGCCGCCGCCCGAACCACCCCCGCCCGAGCCGCCGCCTCCGGGCTTTGCGCCGCCCTTGGCGTCCATCCCGCCGCCCAGCAGGAGGTCGAGGTCCGATCCGAACTGCCAGGGGGCGGCATGGGGGCCTGGATCTTCGGTGCCGGGTGTCGGTGGGGGCGCGCCGTCCTGCGTGGCCAGGACGTCGATCAGGGCAATGGACGGGGGCGTCCCGGTGTGCGCCGGCGGAACGAAAGGAACGCCGTGGTGGCCGTTCGCATGGGATGCCGCGTCGCCGGGCTCGTCATCGCTGTGCGCCCAGTCGCGAATGGCGTGTCCGGCACGTGCGCCGGGTCCGAACGCGATCGTTTCGTCATCCGCCCAAGGCAATGCCGGGTGGAATTCGGGTGCTGTCGTTCTCGCCATCGGTTTCTCCCTGCCTGCGCTGTGGGATCGGGCGAGCAAGAATCGAACCGATAGTTGGAGCGTTATCCTCCCGACAGTCTTTCGTGACCGTCGATAATGGCGGCGCGGGCTTGCAACCTATGCCGCCCGCGCCGCCGGTTCATGCCGCAGCCACGGCAGCGCGTGGCGCCAGTGCCGCGCGCAGGGCGATGTATCCGGCGATGCCCGACAACAAGGAGCCTGCCAGCACGCCGATGCGGACGGCGGCGGCCTGGTCGCTTCCGGGGAACGCGAGGCCGCCGATGAAGAGGCTCATCGTGAAGCCGATGCCCGCCAGCAGGGCGACGCCATGCATTTGCCGCCAATTGGCGCCCGTGGGGAGGTCGGCGAGGCCGGCGCGCTTTGCGGCCCAAACGAAGCTCAGGATGCCGATCTGCTTGCCAAGGAACAGTCCGAGCGCGATCCCGAGCGGGATGGGCGCGGTCAAGGCCTCGAGCGACAGATTGCCGAGCGGCACGCCGGCGTTGGCAAAGGCGAAGGCCGGCAGGATGCCGAACTGGACCCAGGGGGCCAGGGCGTGCTCGGTATCCTTGAGGGGAGAGACCGCTTCGCCTGCGCGTTCGCCATAGATCGGGACGAACAGGGCGACGACGACGCCCGCCAGCGTCGCGTGGACGCCCGATTTCAGCACTGCCACCCAAACCACGAGGCCGACGAGGACGTAAGGCGCAAGCCGTGCCACGCCGCGTCCGTTCAGGATGGCGAGGCCGGCGATGCCGATGGCGGCGACCGCAGCGGCGGCGAGGGAGATCGTCTCCGTATAGAAGATGGCGATGATCACGATGGCGCCGAGATCGTCGATGATGGCAAGGCCCAGCAGGAAGACCTTGAGCGCCGTCGGCACCCTGGTGCCGAGCAGCGCGAGAATGCCGATGGCAAAGGCGATGTCGGTTGCGGCGGGGATCGCCCAACCACGCATGGCCGCGGGATCGTCGCCGTTGATGGCGGCATAGACGATGGCTGGCGCGATCATGCCGCCGACGGCCGCGATGAAGGGCAGCGCCGCGCGCTTGGCCGTGGACAACTCGCCTTCGACCATCTCGCGCTTGATCTCGAGACCGACGAGGAAGAAGAACACGGCCATCAAGCCGTCGTTGATCCACAGGAGCAGCGGCTTTTCGAGGCCGAGTTCACCGAGCCGGATCGAGAAAGTGGTCCGCAGGAGTTGATCGTAGAGCGCGGCGAGCGGCGAATTGCTGACGACGAGCGCCAGCACGGCCAACGTCGCGAGGATGACGCCGCCGGCGGCCTCGTTCTTGAAGATGAAATCCCAGCCGCGCAGTCGCGCCCACCTGCTTGTCGCTTGCCCTGTCACTGATCCCAGTCCTCCTTTGCTTCCGGGGTAGCTCTTGTGCGTGCCCTGCTTCACGACGCCAACTCAACTGCGCCTGGGCGGGGATGTCCGTCAGATGCCGGCGTCCAGGCCGGCGAAGCTCTCGCGAACGGCCTTGCCGAAGAATTCCGCCAAGCGCTCGTAGTCGGTCTGGCGGGCCGAGGTCTTGCGCCAGGCGATGCCGACGGTGCGGTAGATGGCGCGGCCTTCGATGCGGAGGATCTTCAAGCTGGGGTCGTTCTCGATTTCCCGCTTTGCGTAGAGGCCGGGCAGGAAGGTGATGCCGAGCCCCATGACGACCATCTCGCGCAGCGTGTCGAGGCTCGTCCCCTCGAAGTCGTAGCGCATCTTCGCGCCGAACTCCGTGCACAGGGAGAGCACCGCCTCGTGCAACTGATGACCGGGCCCGAGCGCCAGCATGTCCTCACCGGCGAGGTCTTCCTTGCGGATGCTGCCGCGCGTGGCCAGCGGATGGTCGCTGGCCACGGCCAGAACCAGGGGTTCGCGGAACAGGGCCGCCGTGCTCAGCTCCGCATTGGGCAGCGGCAGCAGCGAGATCACGACATCGAGGCGACCGTCCTCGAGCAGGCGCGGGAGGTCTTCCGCGAAGCCCTCGCGGACGTAGAGCTTCAAGCTGGGGTAGGCCTTGTGCAGCGCCGGCAGGACGTGGGGCAGCAGATACGGGCCGATGGTGGGCGGCAGGCCGAGACGGAGCAGGCCCGACAGCTCGCGGCCGCCCGACGTGGCGAGCATCTTGATTTCGCCAGCATCGCGCAGCATCCGGCGTGCGACGTCGACGATCTGGTGACCGAGCGGCGTCATGACGACGCGCGAGCGGCTGCGCTCGACGAGCTGGCAGCCTAGTCGGTCTTCGAGGGTCTTCAGTTGCTCGCTGAGCGTGGGCTGGGTGGTGTTGCAGCGCTCGGCTGCCCGCTTGAAATGGAGCGTGTCGGCGATGGCAACGAGATATTCCAGTTGTCTCAGGCTTGGCACTTGGTCCCCCACGGCGATCGGACGCGAGCCATTGCGCCCGCCGGTCTCATCGATATAGGAAATTTACGCGATCATGCGATGTTGATCGGAAAAACCGATCAAATCGGCGGCCCGTGGCGATCAGCAGGGCAAGGTCGCGTGTGCTTGCGGTGCGGTGGCTGACGGCGCCGGGAAAGACCCCGGCTCGGCGCGGCCGGGCTTCCGCCCATCCGCTTGGCCGGGGAACCGGAGGGAGGGTGGAGCCTGTCACTCATCCACACCGTTTCCCCGGAAGGCGCGCGGAGCGCGGCTATCCGGCCTTTCGCGGTGAGGGCCACGACGGGCGTAGCGGCGTGTG
>JAWKWB010000005.1:0-538993 GCA_041397775.1 Hyphomicrobiaceae bacterium
GCCGCCACACCCGGCCGCCTCAAACAAATATACATCGGTGGCCGGACGGCGTTCCCTCCCCCTCCTATGTTTCGCCCGGCGCGCATCGGCGCGGCCGGGATTTCGGCGTGGGAGTAGGGCGCCGGGTATTGAGCGCAGCGGATCTCCGCGGCCATGAAAGACCCCGGCTCGGCGCGGTTGCACGTTGCGCACCCGCTTGGCCGGGGAACCGTGGAAGGAGGAAAGGGCGCTGTCTGCCCCGCAATGCTGCCCTGCAACCCGCCCCCCCACGGTGTCCCGGACGACGCGCCGGGCGCGGCGATCCGGGATCTTTCGGGGTGCGGATCGCGACGGGGATTACGGCGCGGTTGCACGTTGCGCATCCGCTTGGCCGGGGAACCGGAAGCGCTGTGAACCAAGAGAGAAGCCCAAACCAGAGGTTGCGGCATGGCTGGAGGACATCGGCGCGGCCGGGTGGTCACCACGGCGATGCCCGCACCACGCGCCGCTCAGAACTCCAGGATGGCGCGGCCGAGGATGTGGCCGCAGTGCAGGTCGTGGCAGGCTTCGTTGATCTGCTCGAGGCCGTAGCGGCGCGTGATCAGGCGGTCGAGCGGGAATTTGCCCTCCTTGTGCCAGCGCAGGTACATCGGGAAATCGCGATCCGGGAACGCCGCACCCAGGCTGCCGCGATATTGCCGCTGGCCGTAGACGAACAGGTTCGGGTCGATCGTCACCTTCTCCTGCGGAATGCCGACGAGAACCGCCATGCCGCCGAAGTTGTCGGCGCCGATGCCGCCCGGCCGCGTCGCCTGCAGGATCTGCTCGATGGTGCGCGAACGGCCGATGGCGTCGAAGGCGTAATCCACCCCGCCGCCGGTGAGATCGCGGATCGCCACGACGGGGTCGGTGTTGCCGGAGGCGTTGACCGTGTGCGTGGCGCCGAAGGCGCGGGCGAAGGCCAGCTTTTCGTCGTCGAGATCGACGGCGATGATCGGATAGGCGCCGACGATGGCCGCCGCCTGGATCGCCGACAGGCCGACGCCGCCGACACCGAACACGGCGACGGATTCCTCCGCGCGCACCTTCGCCGTGTGCAGCACTGCACCGGCCCCCGTCAGCACCGCGCAGCCGACGATGCAGCTCACGTCGCGCGGATGGTCCTCGGGGATCGGCACGACGAGGTCCTTGGTCGTCTGCACGTCGCGCGCCCAGGTGTAGACGTGACCGTGCGCCTCCTGCCCCCGGAACGTGGCACCCGTGTTCTGGCGGCCGACAGGCCCGCGCACCGGCGTGCGCGGCACCCAGGTGACGATGCACTGGTCACCGGGCTTCACGTGCGTCACGTCGCGGCCGACGCGCGAGACGACGCCGGTCGCCTCGTGCCCCAGCAGCAGCGGCCGGCCGAGCGACGGGTTGTGCATCTGATGCAACTGCGAATGGCACACGCCGCTGGAATAGAGCTTCACCGTCACCTGGTCGGGACTGGGATCGGGCAACTCGACTTCCTCGATCAGCAGCTTGCCGTTGATCTCGGTCTGGATGGCGGCGACGGTTTTCATGGGGCGGGCAGCCTTGCGTTGAGGGTTGCGCTTCGCGGGCAGTGTGGGTGCTTCGCGGCTGGTGAACCATGGCACACGTTGTCTCAAGATGGCCGCCAAGGGAAGCGCCGGCAACCACGCCGGCCCCTGCTGACTCGGGCGCGGCCAGCCGCTACAGTCCGCCCCGCATCCAGACGACAACCGAGGAAGCGCCATGACCGCAGCCCCCCATTCCGCCGACCTGCTGAAGAAGCTGGCGGAAGTCGACACGCCCACCATCTGCAACGCCCTGGAGATCGTGACGCCCGAGCGGCGCCTGACGGGCTTCACCACGAAGCCGCTGATCTGCCCGTTCCCCGATCTGCCGCCGATCGTCGGCTATGCCCGTACGGTGACCGTCCGCGCCACGCACGCGCACGAACTCGTCGGCCAGGAAGCACGCGCCCAGCGGCTCGCCTATTACGAATACATCGCCTCCAAGCCCGGCCCGACCATCACCTGCATCCAGGATCTCGACGGCCACGATGTCGGCTTCGGCGCCTTCTGGGGCGAGGTGCAGTCCACCGTGCACAAGGCGCTCGGCTCGCTCGGCGTCGTCACCGACGGCTGCATCCGCGACATCCCGGCCTGGGCACCGGGCTTCCAGGCGCTGGCGGGCTCCATCGCGCCCAGCCACGGCTATACGCATCTCGCCGGCTTCGGCCAGGAAGTGCGCATCCACGGCATGCTGGTGCGCCACGGCGACCTCATCCACGCCGACCGCCATGGCGCGGTGGTCATCCCCGCAGCCGCGGCCGAGAAGATCCCCGCGGCCTGCGATCTGCTCACCCGCAAGGAAGCCGCCATCCTCGACAAGGCCCGCAAGCCCGGCTTCACGGTGGCCGACCTCAAGCGCGCCTTCGAGGAGCAGGACGACATCCACTGAGGCGGCAACGAGCGCCGTGGCGAGAGGCCAGCAGGGTCCCGCCGCGGCGAACTGGGGAACACGCGCTTGCGCCGACACGAAATCTCTCGCGAATCGCCGGGAAATACCCTAGCCAAGCAAAAGCTCTGACACTGAGTGTCCGTCGCGACGATAGAAGCGCGGTCCGGCTTGTCGGGCAATCGCACGGGAACGGTCTCGCACCGGGCCTGAGACTCACGAACAGGCGCCCTTTTTCGGGCGCCTTTCTTTTTTGTCGATCGCCTTGGGCAACCTGCGCCTCAATACGTCGCGCGACCGCCGGAAATATCGAGCACCGTGCCCGTCGTGAACGAGCAGTCCTCGGAGGCCGCGAAGGCGATCAGCGCGGCAACCTCCTCCACCCTCACGAAGCGCCCGCGCGGGATCTTCGACAGCATGAAATCGATGTGCGCCTGCGTGATCTGGTCGAAGATCGCCGTCCGTGCCGCAGCCGGCGTGATGGCGTTGACCGAGATGTTCTTGCCAGCCGTCTCCTTCGCGAGCGACTTCGTCAGCCCGATGACACCGGCCTTCGAGGCGGAGTAGTGCGCGGCGTTGGGATTGCCCTCTTTGCCGGCGATCGAGGCGATGTTGACGATGCGACCGTAGTCCTGCGCGATCATGCCCGGCACCACCGCCTTGCAGCACAGGAACGGCCCGTCGAGGTTGATGCGCATGACACGCCGCCATTCCTCCACCGTCGTATCCCAGACGGTCGCGTTGGCACCTGCGATGCCGGCATTGTTCAGCAGGATGTCGATGCGGCCGAAGTCCTTCAGCGTGGCGTCCCGCGCCACCTCGATGGAGGCAAAGTCGCCGACATCGCACTTGTACGCCTTGACGTCGGGGCCGATCTCCTTGGCCGTCCTCTCCGCCGTCGCGATGTCGAAGTCCCAGATCGCCACCTTCGCGCCGGAAGCGACGAAGCGCTCCGTCGCCGCACGGCCGATGCCTTGCGCGCCGCCCGTCACGACGGCGATGCGGTTCTTGAGATCGATTGCGTTGGCCATGGCGTCTCCCCGTTTCTGGCTGGTTCCGTTGGCCGGCACCGACGCACGAAAGCGGTGCGCTCGTCAACACGACACTTCACGAGCTACAAACAGGCGACACTTCAAGAGCTACCGACACGTCCGGACACCCGCGTTGCACGCCGCGCCCGGCCGGTCCAGACTTCGGCTGGAAGAAAACAGCATGCGAGACATCGGGGATCGATCGGCCCCGAAAGGGCAGCAGCGCTCCAGCGAGGATACGACGCCATGGGAAAGCTCGACGGCAAGACAGCCATCATCACAGGCGCGGCACGCGGCATCGGCGAGGCGGCGGCGCGCATGTTTGCCGCGGAAGGCGCCAATCTGGTGCTTGCCGACGTGCTGGACGAGCCGCTCGCAGCACTTGCGAAAGAGATCGGGCCGCGCGCCATTGCCCATCGCACCGACGTGTCGAACGAAGCCGACGTGAAGGCACTTGTGGACGCCACGATCGCGCGTTTCGGTCGTGTCGATGCGGCGCTGCTCAACGCCGGCATCGAAGGCAAGGCCGTGCGCATCGAGGACTATCCGGCCGAGATGTTCGACAAGGTGATCGCCATCAACGTCCGCGGCGTCTGGCTCGGCCTCAAGTACCTGATGCGGGCGATGGACCAGAACGGCGGTTCCATCGTCATCACATCGTCCACGTCCGGCATTCGCGCCACCCCGAACATGTCGGCCTACACCGCGTCCAAGCATGCGGTGATCGGCCTGATGCGCTCTGCCGCCATCGAAGGGGCCGCCCGCAAGATCCGCGTCAACACCGTCAATCCCGCGCCGATCGACACGCCCATGATGACGGCGATCGAGGAGATGCGTGGCGTCGCCGGGCGCAACGACAAGCCCCTGGCACGGGGCACGCCGCTGGGCCGCTACGGCACGCCCGAAGAGGTCGCCAAACTCATGCTGTTCCTGGCCAGCGACGACTCCAGTTTCTGCACCGGCGGCGTCTACATGGTCGACGGCGGCGTTTCGGCCGGCCGGGCCGGCTGAGCATCAGGCGATGCCGTCGAAGCTGCCGCGCCGGCGTCCCGTGGCGCGTCAGCTCCCCAGACGTCTCAGGCGCGCCTCCGCATCACGGCTCCTCTTCAAATGGGTGGCGCGCTGGTTGCGCCGCAATGTCACCAGAATCGCAATGACCACGAACGAAAACACGGCCAGAGCAACGTTGGCTTCCGAAAAGCGCTCAAGAATTTTCATGGTGCTCGCTGCCTCCTCAGTGAGCCGACGTGCCCGACGCTTGCCGGCACATCTCACACTACAGCAGACAAGCTTCAATTTTGATTCAAGACGTCGATTATAATTCGATTAGAATTTTATCGGCTTTCCGTAACAGGCAGCATAATCGTCGACGCGGACATCAATCGTTTCGCCGCCACAAAACCGGCAAGGCGGCGGCGGCAAAAACAAGAAATGAAACGCCGTAGGCAATGGACGAAACGGCCGCGATCGCCTCGTATTGGGGCTTGCCGGAATAGAGCAGCCACAGCCCCACGGTCAGGCCGAGCATCGCGAGTTGAGCCAGCCAGAAGTGCAAAATAGTCAGCCAGCGACGCACCGCGTCGCCAAAGTGCAGATAGAATAGGCCGAAGAGAAAGAAACTCACCCAGCCGATCACCAGAATATGCGCATGGGTCGGTCGCTGCCCATGATCGTGACCAACAGCCATATGCAGGCCCACCAGAATTCCGAGAATGCCATAGGCAATTCCAGCAGTGAGAAAACCCCTTGCTGCGCCGATCATGATCGCCATCCCCCAAGCCTCGGTCCGCATCGCGATGCGCACATTCATCCAACCATTAGTTGGATTCGGGACGGGCATCCATTGCAAACCGTGCGGTTCGGGAAGTGCCGAAAGAAAAGAAGTGCACACATGCCGCCGCGCGCATAAGGCAGCGCGACGGCCGCGCTGCCAGCATCAACGTCGGACTTGTGCCCGACCCTGGCAGCGCCGAGACGCGGGCCTACGCCTCAGCTCTTCCCGCCCTTGGCGCGGGCTTCGTCCCACTGTGCCTGGCGGCCCTTCACCATCGCGACGTAGCCGCGATTGTGCGTCGGCGTCACCCACATCTCGTTGACGCACACGTGCGCCGGCTGCTTTGCGACGAACGCGACCACCGCGCCCATGTCCTCCGGCTGCACCATGCGCGCCAGCGTCTCCGGCAGCTCGGGCGGATCGCGGAATTTCATGATGTCCGTTGCCACTTCGCCCGGCAGGATGACGGTCGAGCGGATGCCGTTCAGGCATTCCTCGAGGTTGATCGTATGGCTCATCGCCACCACGCCGTGCTTGGCCGCCGTGTAGATCGGTCCCGACACCATGCCGATGTTTCGGCCCGCCATCGAAGAGGTGTGAATGATCTGGCCGTCCTTCTGGTCGCGCATGATCGGCAACACGGCGTGCGTGACGTAGAGTGCGCTTTGCAGGTTGCCCGCGACCAGATCGTCGATCGCCTCCGTCGTCAGGTTCCGCCACCAGCGGTTCGGCACGTTGGTGCCGGCATTGTTCACGACGATGTCGATGCGGCCGAACTCGGCCATGATCGCCGCCACGATGCGCTTCACCGAGGCGGCCTTGCCGAGGTCACCCGACTGCACCACCGATTTGCCGCCGGCCTGCGCGATGATTGCCGCCACCTTCTCCAGCGGCTCCTTGCGCCGGCCCGTCAGGATGACGATGCAGCCCTCCGCCGCCAGCGCCTTGGCGGCAGCTTCGCCGATGCCCGTTCCAGCCCCCGTAACCCAGGCGATCTTGCCCTTGATGTCGCGCACGTCTCGTCCTCCTCCCGCCCGCACGGGGCACGCCTCTTCGTCCATCGAGACGCAAGGCTAGACGAGCGCGCGGCGGCTGTCACGACCAGCCACCGGAAGGTAGTGTCTCGGCTTGAAATGTGGCACCGCGGACTCGATGTTGCCATCGATTCACTACTTGTTAAGCTCGCATGTCGCCATATCTCAGAATCATGGCTACCCATGATTCATGGCGCAGGCGGACAAACGCTTGGAAGAGATGCGGTCCAACCCTCGTGGCAACTGGACTATTGCCGATGTTGGCGTTGTCTGCTCGGGTTTCGGCATTGAACTTCGCCCGCCGAAGGGCGGATCTCACTACAAGATAACGCATGCGAGTCAAAGAGATATCCTGACGATACCTCATAGGCGGCCAACTCGGCATCGCGCCCTTGAGGCGCCTCTCCACATTGCTGGAAAACTGGCGTGGCAGTCGCAATTGTCTCTCGACTAATCAGAAAAGGCTCTCTGCTGATGGGGCGATCTTGTTCGAGGTGACGCCATTATTCGGAACTTGTTTTATGACGCTCAAAAAACACCAAAAGGCAAAAACTGACAAGCATACTTATTCCGACGACTAGTAGGATTGCTGAAAATCCCCCCAAGTCGGCATGACCAGCTCGTGTCGTAGCCATATGATATAATAATATCGCAACGACAATCCCTTGGAGGCAAAGCACCGCCTTCCAAAGCCAAACGAGGTTCTTTGCATGGCGCTTGTGCATGAGCCACGCCGTATACCCCCACAAGAACACTCCAACTCCAGTACCTTTTGAGCCACTCGCTCCGCCAGCGAGTAGGCTGATCACCGTCATAATAATGGACAAAATGAATATACTTCTATAGGCAACTGACATTGGTTCAGGACCAGTCTTCGACGGCGACGGAGGAGCCTCGAACGCCAACTTAGATGTTCTTTGCGGTGATTTGTCGAATAATTTTCCATCACGCGTCAGCCGAATCGTCCCTGGCCATGCAATGTCCTTAAGTGCTCGGCTCACGTCCTCGGAGTGCTCCATTTCAGTCGCGCCATCAGATCTGTCCTGCGCCGTGACGTGACGCGGTGGTATTGGCGGAGGGCGTTCTATCAGGTGCGCAAACTCTCTGACGGAGCCCGCCTCTTGCCAATTGTCATACCCGTCTCTCCAGACCAAGACATCACGCCATGTTTTGATCGACAATAATACGTTCAGAAGTTCGTCAACAGTGATTGGTCCAACCTTTCGTTCACCATCAACGTAATACCACCACGCAGTCATTGCCGTAGTCCCATAGTTTATATCTGAGTATTAGACATTCGCGGCCCTCTGGAGTCATCGCCAAATCGTGGTGACGTTCAGAGGGTTCAGACGGTTTGAAGCTGCCGATCTTGCGCGGACTCCAGTCCATCCTGAAGCTTCGCATCCAGTACGACCTTGGGCAACTGGTAGTACATCCAGCCGGCACCCGATTACGGACATGCTCTGTCGCTGTGCACTGAAGATTGACCATGTCCGGTGGACGTGGCAACTTGGCTTCCCTCACTACTCGACCCCGACGCGATTGTCTCTACCGCGCTCCCTCAATGTCACTGAGCGACGGCTTCTTTCCGGCGATCATCCTGGGCTGACCGTTCTTCCCACCCTCGATCAGAATGACTGGCGCCAGGCAGCAAGTTGGCTCGTCTTCCGCGTCCATGAGCGAATCGGCCATTTGCAATGCCAGCTCAGTGGCCACTGACAGCGGGGGTACCGAAGTGCTCGACCAATATGGCCAAGGCTCGCCACATCGCAATCACACGGGCACGCTTCCGTTTCCACGGAATCTTGCCCCATCGCTTGGTGTCCATCACTCCCCTGTACCTTTCTCACGCGGTTCTTGGACAGCACGACGCCGTTGGTCGCGCGAAGTGAAGCGTAGCGGAACGTAGCCGGTATACATCAGGAGGCTAGTTGAGTTCATCGATGCTGTGAAGGAAGGCAACGCATGACCATGAAGCCAGAATACCCCGTTGTGCTGAGGCCGCTCAGCGCAGACGACGGCGGCGGGTGGATCGCAATCGTTCCTGACTTGCCGGGATGCATCGCAGACGGTGACAATGCCTATGAGGCTTTGCAGCGCGCTGAAAACGCCATTGAAGAATGGAAGGATGCCGCCCGCGCGATGGGCCGCCCCATCCCACATCCTGACGATTCACTCCAAAAGAGCTTTGAGCAGATGATCCCGGATCACATCAGGAGGCAGGCGGAAGCAATGGCCCGCCAAATGGGTGGCGCTGGCCAAATGGATCACGGGATGGTCCATGCGATTATTGCTGAATGGGCAAAATCTGCGGCCAGCAGCGTCAGGCTTTAATGCGCTTCTTGTAATTCTTCGGCCATCCCGGCGCTCGGCAGCGCCATCAGAAAAGAACTTGGCCCTCTCGCCCGAGCGGTCGCCGACGCACCAATGCAGGATCAGTTTGCTGTCTGCATCAAGCGCCGGTGCGCCGCGCCACGTGGTTGACGTGGCCCATCTTGCGGCCCTCCCGCGCCTCGCGCTTGCCATAGAGATGCAGGCAGGCGTTGGGCTCCGCGGCAATGTCCTTCCAGCGGTCGGCATCGTGGCCGATGAGGTTGACCATCACGGCGTCGGAGTGCCGGCCCGTTGCGCCGAGCGGCCAGCCGGCGATGGCGCGGATGTGGTTCTCGAACTGGTCGACCGCGCACGCATCCATGGTCCAGTGGCCGGAGTTGTGCACGCGCGGTGCGATCTCGTTGACCACGAGTGGCACGGGCGCGTTCGCTCCCAGATAGAACAGCTCGACACCCAGGACGCCGACATACTCCAGCGCGTCGGCAATGCGCCCCGCGATCGCCCGCGCTTCCGCCTCCACCGACGCGGGAACGCCCGAAGGCACCGTTGAACGGCGCAGGATGCCCGCTCCGTGCTCGTTGCGGGGACAGTCGTAGCAGGCGAGCGTGCCGTCGACGCCGCGCACCGCGATCACCGAGATCTCGCAGGCAAAGTCCACGCGCTGCTCGAGCACGCACGGCACGCCCTTCAGGCCCTGGAAGGCCGCAGCGACATCGCCACCGGCCGCGATCGGCATCTGCCCCTTGCCGTCGTAGCCCATCCGCGCCGTCTTCAGGATGCCGGCCTTGCCCCACGCCGCGAATGCGCCAGCCACGTCCGCAACCTCGGCCTCCGAGGCGAGCGTGAGATAGGGTGCGATAGGCACGCCGAGCCGCGAGATGAACGCCTTCTCGACGCTACGATCCTGCGCCACCGCCAACGCCTGTGCACCGGGCCGCACCGGCACCTGCCTCGCCAGATGCTCGGCGGCCTCAACCGGCACGTTCTCGAATTCGTAGGTGACGACATCCACCCCGCGCGCGAACTCGTCGAGGCGGGCAAGGTTGGTATAGCGACCGATGGCATGCACGGAGCATACGTCGAAGGCCGGCCCCCAGTCGTCGCCATAGACATGCACGACGAAGCCGAGCCGGCTCGCAGCCTGCGCCAGCATCTTGCCGAGTTGACCAGATCCCAGGATGCCGATGATGGAACGCGGCGGCAAGGCGGCCCCCGCGCGGACAGCCGCGGGATCAGACCTCATCGCGCGGCACCTCCGCCACGGAAGCCGTCTGTTGCCGCCGCCATTCGCGCACCCGCACCGCGAGCGCCTCGTCGCTGAGCGCGAGAATCTGTGCCGCAAGAATACCGGCATTGGTGGCGCCGGCTTCGCCGATGGCCAGCGTGCCGACTGGAATGCCGCCCGGCATCTGCACGATGGACAAGAGGCTGTCCTGGCCGGACAGGGCACGCGATTGCACGGGCACGCCGAGCACCGGCAGCGTCGTCATCGACGCCGTCATCCCCGGCAGGTGTGCCGCCCCGCCAGCCCCCGCGATGATCACCTTGAACCCCCGGTCCTCCGCCGACAGGGCGAAATCATAGAGGCGCTCGGGCGTGCGGTGCGCGGAAACGATCCGCGCCTCGTAGCCCACACCCAGCGTGTCCAGGATGATGGCCGCCTTGCGCATCGTGGGCCAGTCCGACTGGCTGCCCATGATGATCGCGACCGGCTTGTCGGTGGCTGCCTCGCTCATCTCGACGGCGCTGCTCCCATCTCGAAACGGCTCATGACGGGCCCATTCGCCCGCGATGGAGAAAAAGCGCTTTTATCTGCAATTCGCGCGCGGTGGCAATATGTTCTGCCGCTTCACAAACAGCAAATCGGCGGTCGTCGTCCCTGGGCGCACGAAACGGGCGGTCTGGGTGACGTTCTCAGGCGATGATGTCGGGCGTCAACCGGTCCTCGACCGAGGCGATCTGGTCCTTGAGCAGCAGCTTCCGCTTCTTCAGCCGCCGGATGACGAGCTGGTCCGCCGCCCCGTCCGCCTCGTAGCGGACGATCTCGTCGTCGAGTTCGCGGTGCTCCTCGCGCAGCTTCACCAGAAGCTCTCGCAATTCACGCTCATCTTGTCGTTTCTGCATGGACGGAAGCTTTGGATCTCTCGCGGACCCGATAGGCACGGGCGGCATGTTGCATACCACAATGCGCAGCACTTAGCGATATCGTGCAGGTTCACGCCGCAGACCACGCCGACCGGTCAGCGGGACGCCTGCCGCGCCCGCGCGATCCTGTCGCCGACCATGCCCGCGGCCACCAAGGCCACGCCGACACCCTGCACCGGGCTCAGCGTCTCGCCGAGCACCAGCACGCCCAGCACCACGACTGTCACCAGTTCCATGCTGACGATGATCGAATAGCCGCTCGCCGACAGGCGCGGCAGCGCATAGGCGAACGACGAGATCTGCACCACGCCGCCGAGGATGCCGATGAACAGCAGGCGCCCCCAGCCGCCGCTGTCCATTGGAGCCTTCAGGCCGAAGAGCAAGGCAACCACCGCATAGCTCGTCGCCAACCCCAGGTAGATCGCGGCCGCCCCGGCGAACGGCGAGGTCTGTCGTGTGAAGCGGTAGGCAATGGAAATGTAGATCGCGAAGCTGATCGGCGTCGCGATGGCACAGGCAACACCGACAACGTCGGCTCCCGACAGGCTGAGGCTCGGCCAGCCCGCCAGCATCGCGCCGGTGAACACCAGCCCCACCGCCATCATGGACCCCCGGCCGATCGGCTTCTCGAAAACATAGCGATCGATCAGCAGCGTCAGGATCGGATAGGCGAAGAACACCGTGATGACGACGCTCGTCGGCAGCGTCTCCACTGCCCGGAAATAGGTGAAGGTCTGGAACGCCCCCAGCGTCATGGCGTTCAGCATCAGCGGCCGGCCCGCCCGCCGCCAGTCGTCCCTGAGGCTGGGGCTCGTCCACCACGCCAGCGGTGCCAGGATCGCCATCGCGATCCAATACCGCCAGAACAGCAGGGAGGCCGCGCCCATGCCCTCGCGATAGAGCCCTGTTGCCAGCATCGGCACGGACCCCACGAGCGTCGAGCCGGTCATGGCCGCGAGCACGGCACGCACCTCTACGCCGCCCGCAGGAGCACCGGATGCTTCCGCGGGCGCAGGCTTGGACGGCGCCGTCATGGCGATGTTTCCGCTCGACTGGGACGACTGTCGCGTTCAGGTGAACTCAGACGTCGAAGAACACGGTCTCGCCGTCGCCCTGAACGCGGATGTCGAGCGCGTATCCTGTTTCCGTCTTGCGCGCAATGAGCGTCTCGCGGCGATCGGCGGGCACGCTGGCCAGGACCGGATCTTCCGCGTTGGCCTCCCCCTCGTCCGCGAAATACATGCGCGTATAGAGGTGGTTCTGCCCGCCGCGCGTGAACAGGATCAGCGTCGCATGCGGCGCCTGACCGTCGCCGATGGCTCCCGGCTTGATCGTCTGGAACACGAACCGCCCGTCCTCGTCCGTGGCGCAGCGCCCGAAGCCCTTGAAGGCGGCGTTCGAGCTGCGCTTGTCGGCGGGATGCGCATAGCGACCCATGGCATCGGCCTGCCACAGCTCCACGAGGCAGTCGGGAATGGGATTGCCCTGCCCGTCCGTGATCCGCCCGGCGAGTGCCACGCGCGCCCCCGGGGTGGTCTCGTCCGCCATTGCCGGCGTCGCCAGCCCCGTGAACGGATACCCGCTCTGCTCCGGCGTCAGCATGTAGTGGAAGAACGGGCCGGCGGTTTGCGACGGCGTCTGCTTCAGCGTCATGATGGGCGGTTCTCCATCCAGGTCTCGTCGCGGCCGCGCAGCACGATGTCGAACGTGTAGCCGACGGCATGGCCTGCTTCCGTCACGTCGAGGTCGAACCTGGCGATCAGCCGGTCGCGGGCGCTGGCGGGCACGCTCATGAAGATCGGGTCCTGCGGCAGCATCGGATCGCCGGGGAAGAACATCTGCGTGATGAGGCGCGTCGCGATCGTCGGCCCGAACAGCGACAGATGGATATGCGCGGGCCGCCATGCATTGGCGTGGTTCTGCCAGGGATAGGCGCCCGGCCGCAGCGTGTGGAACTTGTAGCGTCCCGCCTCGTCCGTCACGCACCGCCCCGCCCCGAAGAAGTTCGGATCGACAGGCGCATCGTGCTGATCGTTGACGTGGATGTAGCGGCCGGCAGCGTTCGCCTGCCAAACCTCGATCAGCGTACCCGGCTGCGGACGCCCGCCTTCGTCGAGAACACGGCCCGCCACCACGATCCGCTCGCCGATGGGCTCGGCCGTCTTTCGCGCATTGCGCGTCAGGTCGGCATCGCCCGCCTCCACGCGCTCGTGGCCATAGACCGGGCCGGTCAGCTCCGAGAGCGATTGCTTGATGGGGATCAGCGGCCGCTTGGGCGCGCGATAGATCGTCGACTTGTACTCGGGATAAATCAGCGGCGGGTGGCTCGACCAGTCGCGTGGACGGAACGGCGTATCCTCCATGGGCGATCTCCTTCGTCTCCCTACGGCAATTTTTGCGCCGAACCTCGTGAAACAGGCAAGTCAATTCGCAGCGGCGCGGCGGCCAGGGCGCCGACACGGCCCATCCGGCTCGTGCGCGCGAACAGGCTTTCCCTTCACAACCTGGAATCCTCCAAAAGTGTCGCGAACGCCACGCAGCCCGGCAATACGCCGTTATTCCACTGTTTTTCCACAGCCGGCGTCTGACACGATCGTCGACTGCCCTATCCTGGCGTCCGAACAGATCGAAGTGATTCGGGAGACGCGCCAATGTTCAACAATCGCCGGCCTGACGCAGGCCCCACGGGAATCCCCGAGGTCGACCGCTCCCCGGTCGCCGCCGCCTATGCACCGAGCGGCGCGCCCCCTGCGAAGCAGCCGATGGGCCGGGACGCCAACTACTCGATCATCAACGAGTGGCTGCTCATGCGCGGCGACCTCGAGAGCGAGGGCGATATCCTCGTGAAGGGCCGCATCAACGGCAACATCAAGTGCAAGCTCTTGATCGTCGACGTCGACGCCCAGATCGAGGGTGGCATCCAGGCCGACGAGGTCATCATTCGCGGCCGCACCAAGGGCACGATCGAAGCCAACAAGGTGCGCCTCGAGAAGACCGCGAACGTCGACAGCGAAATCAGCCACATGACGTTCTCGGCCGAGGAAGGCGCCAAGATCAAGGGTGCGCTCCGCTATCGCGACGAGCCGGTGAGCTTGTCCGCGCCGATGCCGGCGCCCGCGCCCGCACAAGCCGAGGAAGCCGCGGCCTGAGACGGCATCGGCGATCGGAAACTTTGACAGCGTTGTTTCGTGCCGGCGGGCCCTCCCGTGCCGGCACGCTCTTTTTGGGGCCGCCGGACAATCAGGCAGTTGCGCGTCCCTGTGCCTGCCAGAACTGCTGGCCCCAGAACTGCTGGCCATTGCCGCCGGACCGTGCTGAAAATTGGTGAGACGCCCCGCCAATAGCACGAGCAAGCCCCATGACCGACGTAACGCCAGACGTTTCCCGCCAGACCGCGGGCACCATGGATCGTATTGAAAGCCAAAATCCCGCCTTGAATGCCTTCGTCGCGCTCACACGCGACACCGCGATGGCGGAGGCCGCGCTGCTCGATGCCCAGGCGAAGGCGGGCCGGCCCCTCGGGGGCCTCCACGGACTGGCCATCGGCGTCAAGGACATCATCGACGTCGGCGGCGTGGTCTCCGGCTGCGGCTCGCTCACCACCCGCCAGGCTCCGCCGGCAGAGAAGGACGCTCCCGTTGTCGCGCGCCTGCGCGAGGCCGGCGCCGTGATCCCCGGCAAAACCCACACGGTCGAATACGCCTTCGGCGGCTACGGCACCAACGTCACTGTCGGGACACCCAGGAACCCCTGGGACATGAAAACACACCGCGTACCCGGTGGCTCGTCCTCCGGTTCCGGCGTCGCCGTCGGCTCCGGCATGATACCGGGCGCTCTGGGCACCGACACCGGTGGCTCGGTCCGTATTCCAGCGGCTCTGTGCGGGTGCGTCGGCCTGAAGACATCGATTGGCCGTGTCGGCCGCTCCTGCGTCGCCCCGCTCTCGCAGACCTTGGATTCCGTGGGGCCCCTCGCAGCCGACGTCACCTTGGCCGCCCGCATGTTCGCGGCCATGCAGGGCCACGACGACGCCGACGCTGCCACCGATGGCGTCAAGCCGGTCGATCCCTTCGCGGATCTGGAGCGCGGCATTCGCGGCCTGCGCATCGGGCGCATCGCCGATGCCGACATGCCACTCGCCAGCGCCGAGGTCCGGGCCGATTTTGCCGCGGCTGCGAAACGACTGGGTGATCTCGGCGCCAACATCGAAAGCGTCGGGCTGCCCGATACGCTCGAGTCGTACGGCGCCAAGTGCGGCTTCATCATCACGTCGGAAGCCTACACGAATTGGCGCAAGTATGCCGAAGACCCCAACTCCGGCCTCGCCCCGCCGATCCGGGGGCGCATGCTGGGGGGACGCTCCATCAACGTTGCCGACTACCTCGACGCGCGCGCCGCCCAGAAGCAGGCCATCGCACGGTTCCTGTCGGGCATCGACCGGCTCGATGCCATCATTCTCCCGACGATCCCGTGCCCTGCGATCCCTGTCGCCGAGGTGGACGAGGGCATCGCCCTGATGGCCGCCCACACGCGATGGGTGAACTATCTGGACATGTGTGCGCTCTCCATCCCCACCGCCATCTCTGCGGGCGGCCTGCCGATGGCCTTGCAGATCGTCGTGCGCAAGTTCGACGATGCCCTGGCATTGCGCATCGGCCGCGCTTTCGAGATCGCCCGGGGCGCATTCGCGAAACCAGCCATCTGAACGCCCAAAACATCCGCCAGTGTCGGAACCGGAATACGAAGCGTGCCCGACAAGTGGCCCGTCGCGTCTTAATTGACCAATCCGTGCAGCACGGGTGTCGTCAATTAGGGCGCGATGACCGCCACACCGGTCGCATTGCGGCAGTTGGGCAACGCTTGGGTCTTTATCGAGCCCGGTCTTGCTTGATCCTCGCCTTGCGGTGGCCATCTCGCTAAAGTCGGGCCCGCTCTATGCGGGTTGGTTGGACTGTTGTGTCAGTGAAGGGAGTTGCGTAGATGGCGCGCCTTGCGCGATCGGCGTCGGGAGTGCGCGCGGCTTACGACGCGATCGTCGTCGGCTCGGGATATGGTGGCGGTGTCGCCGCATCGCGACTTGCGCGTGCCGGGCTCAAGGTTGCCGTTCTGGAGCGGGGACGCGAAATCCTGCCCGGCGAATTTCCCACCGGGCTTCTGGCCGCTCAGAAAGATACGCAGATCACGATTGCCGGCAAGCGCGTCGGCAGCCCGTCTGCCCTGTTCGACATCCGTGTCGGCCGTGACGTTCATGTGCTGCAAGGCTGTGGTGTGGGCGGCACGTCGCTCATCAACGCCAACGTCTGCCTCAACCCCACGCCGCTCGTCTTCGATGATGCCCGCTGGCCGCAACAGCTCAGGCTCGATCACTTTCTCAACATCGGCTTTCACCGCGCCCGCGCCATGCTGGCGCCCGAAGCCTTGCCGCTCGACAAGACGCCGCTGAAACTGCAGGCCCTCGAAAAGGCCGCCGCCGCATTGGGTCGCACCGTGGAGCGCGTTCCCCTCCACATCGCCTTCGAGGAAAAGTTCAACGCTGCGGGCGTCCATCAGTCGGCCTGCACGCACTGCGGCGACTGCATGGGCGGCTGTAACGTCGGCGCCAAGACGAACGTGCACTGCACCTATCTGGCCGATGCCGTCCGCCACGGCGCGGAGATCTTCGAGGATGCGTCCGTCCGCCACATCGAGAGGGCAGGCCGCAAGGACTGGCGCGTCGTCTTCCACACTTCGGCCGCAACGCGGCGCACCGTGCCGCGCCGGAGCACCCAGGCCCCTATCGTCGTGCTCGCAGCGGGAACGCTCGGCTCGAACGAGATCCTGATGCGCTCGCGTGAGCGTGGTCTGGCCGTCTCCGCGATGCTCGGCGAGCGTATCTCGACCAACGCCGACGCCATCGCCCTCGGCTACAACAACGACATTCCCGTCAATGCCGTCGGCATCGGCAATACCGTGAAGCCGAAGGTGCCCGCCCCTGGCCCGGGCGTGACGGGGCTGATCGACATGCGCAGCCGTCGCGCACCCGAGCAGCGCCTCGCCATCGTCGAGGCATCCGTGCAGAGCGCACTCGCTCATATGCTGCCGCTGGCCTTGCCCGCCTCGGCTGCCATGGCCCCGTCCGAGAACATCGCCGCCGCCTTGCGCTCTTTGACGGAGAACCTCGCGGCCAGCGGCGAAAGCCTGTTCCGCGGCGCCTATACCGGCGCCACCCACAAGACGCAGATCTTCCTGGCGGTCGGTCACGACTCCGGCTCCGGTCGCATCACGCTCGAAGGCGATCATCTCTCCATTCATTGGCCCGAGGCGCTGAAGGAGCCCGTCTTTGCCGCGATCGAGGAGACCTTGCAGCAGCTCGTCAAGGCAACCGGCGGCACCTACGTGCCCAATCCCGCAACGACGAAGCTCCTGGGCGGCAATCTCTTCACGGTCCACCCGCTCGGCGGCTGCGTCATGGGCGAGGACCGCGACACCGGCGTCGTCGATCACAAATGCCGCGTGTACGATGCAGCAGGTGCCGGCAAGAACGCGGTGCATGACGGGCTGTTCGTCTGCGACGCATCCGTAATTCCCTGCTCGCTGGGTGTGCATCCTCTGCTGACCATCACGGCCATCGCCGAGCGCGCCATGTTGCTGCTTGCCCGCGACCGCGACTTGGCACTCGATGTCACACCTGCAGTCGGGGGACCAGGCCCGCTCGCCACACCCGCCCCCGCAGCCGACCAACCGATGCCCGCCGCGCCCACTGCCTGATCGTCGCCTTGCCTGATCGTCCTTGCCCGACCGCCGCCTCGCAACGAGAAAGCCCCGATCCATGCGCCTGTCGCAAGACCTCGACCGCCTGAAACCGCACTACGACGCGGTCGTCGTCGGCTCCGGCTACGGCGCAGGCATCGCGGCCTCACGGCTCGCCCGCATGGGCCTCAAGGTGGCGGTGCTCGAGCGTGGCCGCGAAATTCCCGTCGGCGCTTTCCCCGACACCGTCCCCGAAGCGCTCGCGGAATTCCAGTACGTCCTCGCTGGCGAACGGCATGGCGAGCGCGATGGCCTGTTCGACCTCCATTTCGGGCGCGACATGCACGTGCTCGTCGGCTGCGGGCTTGGCGGCACCTCGCTCATCAATGCCAACGTGTCGTTGCCGCCCGATCCTCGTGTCTGGGACCATCCGGGCTGGCCGGCCGATCTTTTCTCCGACGACAGCCTCAACGAAGGCTTCGACCGTGCCCATGCGATGCTCAGGCCCGCCCCCTACCCGGGCAAGAAGCCGCTGCCCAAGCTCGATCGCATGGCGGAGGCGGCCAAGCATCTCGATGCGACGCTGAGCCAGCCCCCCATCAATGTCGCATTCGCCGACGGTCCGAATGCCGCTGGCGTGCACCAGCCCGCCTGCACGTCGTGTGGCGATTGCTGTTCGGGCTGCAACGTCGGCGCCAAGACCACGGTGCAGATGACCTACCTGCCCGACGCCGTGAACCATGGTGCGGAAATCTTCACCGGAGCCACTGTCCGCCACGTCGCCAACGAGGGCAACGTCTGGCGCATCTTCTACGTTCCAACGCGCCGCAAGCACGACCGCTTCCACGAGCCCGATCGCTCCATCACGGCCGCCATCGTCGTCGTCGGAGCCGGCAGCCTCGGCTCGACCGAGATCATGTTGCGGTCGAAGGAGAGGGGGCTCGCCCTGTCCCAGCGTGTCGGCGAAGGCTTCACCGGCAATGGCGACGTGCTGGCCTTTGCCTACAACGGCGAACGCCCCGTCAATGCCGTCGGCGTCGGCGTGCCGCCCAAATCGGGCATTACGCCGCCCGGCCCCTGCATCGCCGGCGCCATCGACCTGCGTGACCGCGAACCCTATCGCGACGGCATCATCATTGAGGAAGGCGTGTTGCCGTCCGGACTGTCGCAGTTGCTCCCGGGCATCTTCGAAGCTGGCGACCGGCTGACCGGCATCGACACCAAGCCCGGCGTTGCCGACGAGATCGCGGAGGCGGCCCGCCGCGCCGAAAGCACGCTGCTGGGCGCCTATCGCGGCGCCATGCACAATACCGCGACCTATCTCGTCATGGCCCACGACGACGCCGCCGGCCGCCTGCATCTGTCGGAAGACCGCATTGCCGTGCATTGGCCGGACGTCGCCCGCCAGGAGATCTTCGCCAGCATCGAAAAGACGCTGATCGCGGCTTCGGCCGCCAATGGCGCCACCTACATCCGCAACCCCGTCCAGAACACCTTCCTCGGCCAGAACCTCGTCAGCGTTCATCCACTCGGCGGCTGCGGCATGGGCGAGGATGTGACCAAGGGCGTGGTCGACCACAAGGGGCGGGTCTTCGATGCCGGCCCGAACGCCGCTGCTGCTGCCGTCCACGAGGGGCTCTATGTCCTCGACGGCTCCATCATGCCGACCTCTCTCGGCGTCAACCCACTGCTGACCATCGCAGCGATTGCCGAACGCGCGATGATCCATCTCGCCGCCGACATCGGCCGCCCCCTGGATACCGCGGCTCCGTCCGGCAAGCCCGTGATGCGCCTTTCCCCGGATCCGGATCACGACGCCAGCCTCGCAGGCGCCGTCCGCACGCTGAAGCGTGGCATCGCCGTCGCCGACATCAGCACGATATCGGGCGCCGTCGACACCGTCGCCGAACTCGCGAAGACGCGCGCGCGCCAGCGCGCCGAGCAGATCGCAGGCCTGGGCAAGCGCGTCATTGCCACGGGAACGATTTCCAACCCGGCTCGCCCCGCCGACACGCCCCCCGAAGAGGCGTCCGAGGAGCCCCTCGGCAACCAGCCGGCCGGCGTCACCTTCACCGAGCGCATGGCGGGTTACGTCGCAAGCGGGACCGACTACCGCGCTGCCGAAGCCGCAGGCCGTGCCGCTGGCAACGCCTTCGCCTTCACGGTCACCGTCCGCATTGCCGATGTCGACCGCTTCATGCTCGATCCCGCCCACCAGGGCACACTCTCGGGAACGGCCATCTGCCCTCAGCTCTCGGCAGATCCACTCGATATCAGCGACGGCGTGTTCCGGCTCATGCGGAAGTCGTCCGACACCGCCGAGACGCGCCATTTCGAGTACGAGATGCTGCTGACCACGCGCGAGGGGAAGCAGTACCGGTTCCGCGGCCTCAAGAACGTCCACGACGACCACCGGCCGGGCGATCTCTTGCGTGACACCACGACCCTGTTCGTCGATCTCACGGAAGCCGACGGCGATGGCGCCGCCCACGGCATCCTCGTCATCCATCCCGCCGACTTCGCCAAGCAGGTCCGCACCATTCGCGGCATCGGCGGCCGCACGCCCCTGGAGCGCATCAACGCCGTTGCCAAGTTCGGCGCCGTGTTCGCCGGCACTCTTTACGACGTCTATGGCGACGTCTTCGCCCCCGTGAAGCGCTACAATCCCGCCCGCGCGCGCAAGAAGCGCGGCCTGCGAGCCGGTACGCCGACGGTGCATCACTTCGCGACCGCCGACGGCAAGACGCTGCGCCTGATCCGCTACGACAAGGACGGGGAGAGCCGCAAGGGACCGCTGCTGCTGACGCACGGCCTTGGTGTCTCCAGCCAGATCTTCACGATCGACACCATCGACACGAACCTGACCGAGTATCTCTGCGAGCGCGGCTTCGATTGCTGGCTGCTCGATTTCCGGGCGAGCATCGACCTGCCCTATGCGCGCGACCGCTGGACCGGCGACGACTGCGCACGCTTCGACTACCAGCCGGCCATAGACCTGATCCGCCACGAGACCGGCGCGGACAGCATCCAGGTTCTCGCGCACTGCTTCGGCTCTACGACTTTCGTCATGGGGCTGCTCGGCGGGCATGTATCGGGCGTACGCTCGGCCGTCCTCTCCCAGGTGGCCACCGACGTACTGGTGCCGTTCTACCCGCAGCGCCTCCTTGCCTTGCTGCGCACGCCTTCCCTCCTCGATGCCATGGGCATCGACCACGTGAACGCCCGCGCCACGACAGAGGACGGCACCGCCCAGCGCCTCGTCGACGCCTTCATCCGGCTGGCCGTGCCGTTCCAGCGCGAGGAGCGCTCGCGCAATGCCACGTCGAACCGCATCACGGCGCTCTACGGCCAGCTCTACGAGACCGATCAGCTCAACAGCATGACCTTCGACGCCGGACTGGCCGAAATGTTCGGCGAGGCCAACATCGACGCCTTCAAGCATCTGGCCCGCATTGCCCGCCACCGGACGATCGTCCAGGCCAACGGTGACGATGTGTATATGCCCTGCCTCGAGCGGATGGCGTTTCCGATCTGCTTCATTCACGGCGCCGAGAATGCATGCTTCCTGCCCGAGAGCACAGCCCGAACCGTCGAGAGGTTGTCTGCACGCAACGGAGCCAACCTCTACGAGCGCCACGTCATACCCGACTATGGTCACATCGATTGCATCTTCGGCAAAACCGCAGCCAGCGATGTTTACCCGAAAATGGCGCAACACCTCGAAAAATTTGCGAAATAATAAGAAGATAGCTTCAAGACTACCTATTTCGTGAGGTCAGCGTTGACCCTCTTGCGCGTGTTCGGCCTCCAGCCCGGGCACCGGCAGCTTTGCCACTTGACCGAAGCAGTCGAACAGAGCCAATTTCAACGAATGCTATCCGTTTATTCAGCGCACTGTTGAAACATCCTTGAGCCTTGGCACATACGAATGAGTGATCACCGCACGATGATTGATTTCGCAAACTTTGACTTGAACTTGTTGAAGATTTTCGACGTCATCATGCAGGAGCGGAACTTGACCCAGGCAGCGGACCGCTTGGGTAAGAGCGTCGCAGGCGTCAGTCATGCGCTGCGGCGCCTGCGCGAGGAACTGGGCGACGAGCTGTTCGAAAGCCCCGGACGCGGCATGGTCCCGACCCGGCGCGCGCTGGAGATTGCGCCTGCCATCCGCGAGGCGCTCGTCACGATCCGTCATGGCCTGACGACCGAGACCGTTTTCGACCCTAAATCGGCCCAGCGTCGCTTCGTGATCGACTTGCCCATCGGGGCGGAGATGATCCTTGCGCCCTATCTCATGGCCTACATCGAGCAGAACGCTCCGAACGTATCGCTGCAGATCTTCAACAACCGCGCCAACGTCGTCAGGAGCGAGCTGCGTTACGGCGAAACCGAGCTGGCCATCGACTACGAAGCCGTCGAGGGCGACGGGATGCGCCAGGAGTTGCTCTATAATGATCGCTGGGTGCTGCTCAGCCGCAAGGGGCACAGCAAGTTGCCGCCACCCGACGGCGAAATATCGCTCGACTTGTACCAGACATTGCGACACATCGGCTCGAGCTGGACCCGCAACAAGACGGAGGGACCGCTGAGCACGCGCCTCGAGTCCCGCCAGATCGAGCGTGACATCGGCTATCACGTGCCTTCGATGGCATCGATTCCCAGTGTCGTGGAAAGCACCGAGCTCGTTTGTGCCCTGTCGGAGCGCGTTGCCCGGTATTTCACGCGGCGTTGGGAGCTGCAGTCGCATCCCCTCGCCTTCGAGATGAACCCGATCCCGATCTATCTGGCGTGGCATCAGCGTCACGACACCGATCCCGGCATCACCTGGCTGCGGGAAGCCATGAAGATCTCGTGCGAGAACATCTAGTGTTCCGGCTCCGACACTTGGTTCCCCGTGCAACGGGCTCTCGACCAAGTGTCGGAGCCAGAAGGAACACTAGCAACCATATGATTCTAGTGTAGCTTTTACATCTGACGTTTGGTCATGGTCCCAGCCGCGAGTGGGTACCAAACGTCAGATGCGCTACACTAGCGTCCCGCCGCCCCCCTCACGCCCTCGGGCTCAGGCCCCCGTCTTTGTCTTCCTCGCGCTTGTCGCGAGGACCCATTTCACCACAGGCGCTGCCGACACGGTTCCGCGCTCTGGCCACCCCTTCCCTCGCCACCCTCGAAACTCCCCTCGACACTCCCCTCGCCTCTCCCCCGTTTCCCCGGCCAAGCGGATGGGCGATAGCCCGTTCGCGCCGAGCCGGGGTCTTTCCCGGTGCTGTCAGGCACAACGCTGCCGCCGCATATGGCCACGCTCGTCGTGGCCCGCACCGCGATGGATCCCGGATCGCCGCGCTCCGCGCGCCGTCCGGGAAACCGGTGGGGATAGGGCCTCGCTTTCGGGGAACCGGATGGTGAGTGCAGTGAGACGGCAAATCTCTGCGAGATGAGTACATGAGGAGCCCGCGCGCCGCCCCCCGCACGCCCTCGGGCTCAGGCCCCCGTCTTTGTCTTCCTCGCGCTTGTCGCGAGGACCCATTTCGCCGCTGATACTGCCGACGCGGTTCCGCTCTCTGGCCACCCCTTCCCTCGCCACCCTCGACACTCCCCTCGACACTCCCCTCGCCTCTCCCCCGGTTCCCCGGCCAAACGGGCGGGCGGGAGCCCGGCCGCGCCGAGCCGGGGTCTTTCCCGGTGCTGCCGGGCACAGCGCTGCCGCCGCATATGGCCACGTTCGTCGCGACCCGCACCGCGATAGATCCCGGATCGCCGCGCGTCGCGCGCCGTCCGGGAAACCGGAGAATGGGGCGTCATGATTGGACGTGCGCTCTCGGAGCCAGCGGCAGACATGGAGCGGACGTCCAATCCGCCACACTATGCATCTGCCTGATACATCCGTAGCATAGGCTGTCTTGCCCAACCCGGGTGCAACCGCGCGCGGGTAATGTCCGAACGCACAATCCGGCTCGTGTCGATGCGCTATTCGCTTTCCACCCTGCTCAAGGCCGCGATCCGCGGTCACGCCGCCACGTGGACCCGCGCCTGGCGCGATCCCGAACCGAAACCCCGCTACGACGTCGTCATCGTCGGCGGCGGCGGTCACGGCCTAGCAACCGCGTACTTCCTGGCTGCACGCTACGGCATCCGCAATGTCGCGCTGCTGGAAAAGGGGCACATCGGTTCCGGCAACGCTGGACGCAACACGACGATCATCCGCTCCAACTACCTGCTGCCCGGCAATGTCCCGCTCTACGAGCTGTCCATGAAGCTCTGGGAGTCCATGGAGCAGGATCTCGACTACAACACCATGGTCAGCCAGCGCGGCGTGCTGAACCTGTGCCATTCCGATGCCCAGCGCGACGCCTTCGCCCGGCGCGGCAATGCCATGCGCCTGCACGGCGTCGACGCGGAGCTGCTCGACCGTGATGCGGTCGGCCGTCTGGTGCCCGCCCTCGACCTCGACAACGCACGCTTCCCGATCAAGGGCGGCCTGCTCCAGCGGCGCGGCGGCACCGCGCGCCACGATGCCGTCGTCTGGGGTTTCGCACGCGCCGCCGATAGCCTGGGCGTCGACATCATCCAGAACTGCGAGGTGACCGGCATTCTCCGCGAAGAGGGCCGCGTGGTCGGCGTCGAAACCGTGCGCGGCACGATCAAGGCGGATCGCGTCGGCGTGGCTGTCGCCGGCAACACCTCGCGCCTGGGCGCCATGGCCGGCTTGCGCCTTCCCATCGAGAGCCATGTCCTGCAGGCCTTCGTCTCGGAAGGCCTGAAACCGATGGTCCCCAACGTCGTCACGTTTGGCGCCGGCCATTTCTACATCAGCCAGTCCGACAAGGGTGGCCTCGTCTTCGGCGGCAATATCGACGGTTACAATTCCTATGCCCAGCGCGGCAATCTCTTCACGGTCGAAGAAGTCATGGAGGAGGCCGTGGCCGTCATGCCCGCCGTCAGTCGCGTGCGGGTGCTGCGCCACTGGGGCGGCATCATGGACATGTCGATGGACGGTTCTCCGATCATCGACAAGACCCACATCGATGGCCTCTTTCTGAATTGCGGCTGGTGCTACGGGGGCTTCAAGGCGACGCCTGCATCCGGCATGACCTTCGCCCACCTGATCGCCACCGGCGAGCCGCATCCCTCCGCCTCCTCGCTGACACTCGGCCGCTTCCGCAGCGGCCATCTGATCGACGAGAAGGGCGCTGGCGCCCAGCCCAATCTCCACTGACGGCCCTCGTGGCGGCCATCTGAAGGATCATCCCATGCGGTTGCAATGCCCCCACTGCGGTGAGCGCGATCAGAGCGAGTTCGCCTATCTGGGCGATGCGACGGTGACCCGTCCAGACCCCGGCGCCGGACAGGACGCCTATTTCGACTACGTCTATATCCGCGACAATCCCGCCGGCGTTCATCGCGAGCGTTGGTTCCATGGCCAGGGCTGCCGCAGTTGGCTCGACGTCACCCGGAACACGCGCACCCATGAAATCCTGTCGGTCGAGCCCGCCCGCCAGGCATCGTCGAGCGAGGCCATGCGATGAGCATTGCTGCTCAGCCCTTTCGCCTGGATCGCGGTGGCTCGATCGACCGAGGGCAACCGCTGGACTTCACCTTCGATGGGCGCGCGCTGTCCGGCTTTGCGGGCGACACGCTTGCGTCGGCACTCCTGGCGTCGGGCGTCCGGCTTGCCGGCCGCTCCTTCAAGTATCACCGCCCGCGCGGCATTTTCACTGCCGGCCCCGAGGAACCCAACGCACTCGTCGAATTGCGCACCGGCGCCCGCCGCGAGCCAAACACGCGCGCCACCACGGTCGAATTGTTCGACGGGCTGGTGGCGGAGAGCCAGAACCGCTGGCCGAGCCTCTCGCACGACGTCATGGCCATCAATGGCCTGTTCGCACCGCTGTTCGCCGCCGGCTTCTACTACAAGACCTTCAAGTGGCCCGCCCGCTTCTGGGAGATGGTCTATGAGCCGATGATCCGCCGCGCTGCGGGTCTCGGCCGTCCGCCCGAGGATCCCGATCCCGACCGCTATGAGCGCGCCACGGCCTTCTGCGACGTGCTCGTCGTCGGCGGTGGTCCGGCGGGGCTTTCAGCTGCCCTTGCCGCGGGGCGAGCCGGTGCGCGCGTGCTCCTGTGCGACACGGACGTCGAATTCGGCGGCCGGCTGCTGTCCGACGGCGGTGAGATCGACGGTCAACCCGCGAGCAACTGGATCGCCGAAGCCGTTGCCGAACTGTCGGCGCTGCCTGGCGTGCGATTGATGCCGCGAACCAGCGTATTCGGTGCCTACGACGGCGGCACGTTCGGTGCGCTGGAGCGCGTTGCCGATCATCTCCCGCAACCGCTGCCTTATCAGCCGCGGCAGCGCTATTGGCGCATCGTAGCCAAGCGCGCGGTCGTCACGGCCGGCGCGACGGAGCGGCCGATCGTGCTGCCCGGCAACGACGTTCCCGGCGTCATGCTCGCCTCGGCCGTGCGCAGCTATGTCACCCGCTACGCCGTTGCGCCCGGTCGCCGCTTCGCGATCTTCACCACCGGGGACAACGGTTGGCAAACTGCCGCAACCCTGCATGCCGCCGGCTGCGAGGTCACCGCGGTCGTCGACAGCCGCCCCCACCTGCCCGAAGCGTGTCGCGCCATCGCCGCGCGTACTGGGACGCCAATCTTCTCCGGCCATGTCGCGGAGATCCACGGCGGCAAGCACGGCATTCGCCGTGTCGATGTCGCTCGCCACGATGGCGGCACGCAGTCGCTCGACGTCGACTGCCTCGCGCTCGCAGGCGGCTGGAACCCCAATGTCATGCTCGCCTGCCATCACGGCAACAAGCCACGCTGGCGCGAGGACATCGCCGCCTTCGTGCCGGATGGCTTGCCGCCCGGCATGCGCGTCGCCGGCGCCGCCGATGGCGCGCTCGGCCTCGGCGAATGCCTGCGCGCCGGATTTGCCGCCGGCCGCGATGCAGCGAGCGAAACCGGCCACGCCGGCGCCTGCGGCACGCACGCCGGCGCCGCCGACGAGACCGTAGCCTCCTCGCCCGTGTGGCACGTGAGCGGCCACGGCAAGGCGTTCGTCGACTTCCAGCACGATGTCACCGCCGACGACATCGCGCTTGCGCATCAGGAAGGCTATGCCTCCGTCGAGTTGACCAAGCGCTACACCACGCTCGGCATGGCGACGGACCAGGGCAAGACCTCGAACGTCACCGGCCTCGCCATCCTCGCAGCGGTCGCCGGCCGCTCCATCCCGGAGACCGGAACGACGGTCTACCGCCCACCGGTCGAGCCCTTCTCCTTCGGCGCGCTCGCGGGGCCTCACACCGGCAAGCACTTGAAGCCCACGCGCATCACGCCGACGCACGCCTGGTCCGCCGCCAACGGCGCATCCTTCGTCGAAAGCGGCCTGTGGCTGCGCGCCGAATGGTACGCGCGGCCCGGCGAGCGCAGCTGGCTGGAAAGCTGCAACCGTGAAGTGCGCGCCGTGCGCGAGGCGGTCGGCGTCTGCGATGTGTCGACCCTCGGCAAGATCGACATCCAGGGTCCCGATGCCGGCGCGTTCCTCGACCGCGTCTACGTCAACACGTTCTCCACGCTGCCCATCGGCCGCGCCCGCTACGGCGTCATGCTGCGCGAGGACGGCTTCGTCTTCGACGACGGCACCACCTCCCGCCTCGCCGAGGACCACTTCCTGATGACGACGACCACCGCCAATGCGGATCGCGTCATGCAGCACCTGGAGTTCGCCCGGCAGGTGCTCTGGCCGGAACTCGACGTTCAGATCGCATCCGTTTCCGAGCAATGGGCGCAGCTTGCCGTCGCCGGACCCAAATCACGCGACGCCCTGCGGACGGTCGTCGATGCGGGCCACGACATTTCCGATGCCTCGGTGCCCCACCTCGGCATCGAGGCCGTGACGGTGCTGGACGGCATTCCCGCACGTCTCTTCCGCATCTCCTACTCTGGCGAGCACGCCTACGAGCTGGCCGTCCCCGCGCGCTACGGCAATGCCCTCATGGCGGCGTTGATGCAGCGCGGCGCCGACCTCGGCATCACGCCCTACGGCCTCGAGGCCATGAACGTCATGCGCATCGAGAAGGGCCATGTCGCCGGCAACGAGATCAACGGCACCGCCACCGCACGCGACCTGGGCCTCGAACGCATGGTCTCCAAGCGCAAGGACTTCATCGGCCGCGTCATGGCCGAGCGCAACGCCCTGCTGGCGCCGGGCCGTTGGCATATCGCGGGCTTCAAGCCGGTCGACCGCAATCGAACGCTGCGAGCGGGCGCACATTTCCTGGAGCTGGGCGCCTCGGCCTCCGCGGAGAACGACCAGGGCTACATGACGTCCACATGCTACTCGCCCACGCTGGGGCACAGCATCGGTCTCGGCCTCATTTCGCGCGGACACCAGCGCGTCGGTGATCGCGTCCGCGCCTACGATCCGGTGCGCAACGGCGACGTCGTCGTCGAGATCTGCGATCCTGTCTTCTACGATCAACGCGGGGAGCGGCAACGTGGCTGAGGTCGCAAACACCATGGACGAACGGAGCCGCTCGCCCCTCGCCGACATTACGGGCGCGGACACCGTGGCGGAAACCGGCGGCGTCTGCGGCGTGGAGTTGCGCGAGATGCCGCAAGCCGCAGCCGTGCTCGTCGCCGCCCGCCGCGGCGAGACCGATGCTGCGTCAGCCGCGCTCGCGCAGGTCTTGGGCGCCGCGCCACCCGCGACCCCCGCGATCGCCGCTGCTGGCGATGCCCGCATCCTGTGGTCGGGTCCTGGCAAATGGCTCGTCATGCTGGATGGCGCGGCCGCCGCCGCCCACAGCGAGAACATTCGCGCCGCGACGAAGGAAAGCGCCGCGATCGTCGATCAGTCCGACATGCGGGTGGAACTCGCGTTGAGCGGCCCGCACGCGCGCGACGTCCTGTCCAGGTTGGTTTCTATCGATGTGGATGCTGCGGCATTCCCGCCCGGGTCGGCTGCCATGACGGGGATCGCACACGTGAGCGGTCATGTCTGGCTGGCGCCCGCACGCACCGGACAACCCGAGGTGTTCCACATTCTCGGCCCCCGGTCCTATGCCGAGAGCCTTTGGCATCATGTGGTCGTCGCCGCCGAGCAGTATGGTCTGCGCGCCATCACAGTGGCCGACGGCGCCCGGTCTCACGACACGGACGCCGCTGATTGACACTTACTCGCCGACGAGAACGACGATCTCGTTCGAACCGCTGCTGACCGGGCTGGCTTCCCTTGCCTGCACGGCGCTGAGGGCGGCGACAAGAAGCGCGGCGCACAGCACACCTGCTGTCAAAACCATCTTCATGTTTGCCTCCACCATTCCAACCGCACACCCCACGCAATGCGCGGGGTGCGCTTTCTGTTCCTGAAATGGTGACCGGCGCCATCCCCGCAAGCCGCCTTCACGACGTCTTGAGCGGTATTGAACGACCGGTGAAACCGCGCGCCCCGCTCAGGCCTGGAACCCGTAGAGCGACTGCGCTGCGTCCGCGGAGATCTTTCCTTCGGCGAGATCCCGCGCAACCTCGTCGCGCGCCCGCTGCCGGGGATCGCCGTGTCCGCCTGCCCCCGGCGTCATCATCGAGACGGCGGAACCCTTGTCGAGACGCGCTGCGGCGCGCGTGGGCCCTTCGCCCGGCTGGTGATAGTCGAAATGCGCCATGGCGCCGGGCTTGCCGCCGTCGAGGCCCCACGGCGCCGTGCGCGTCCGCGCGCCGAAAATATACGTGCGGCACCCGTCGTGCTCCGCGCGAATGCGCCGGTGAATGCCCATGCCGCCGCGATGCCGGCCCGCCCCACCCGAATCGCCGATCAATTCGTAGCGCTCGACCGTCAGCGGATACTCGGTCTCCAGTGCCTCGATCGGCAGGTTGGAGGTGTTCGTGAGATGCACGTGGACGCCGTCGAGACCGTCCTTCGTCGCCCGTGCGCCGAAGCCGCCGCCCACCGTCTCCACGTAGGCATAGAAACGCCCGGTCCGCGGATCGACGCCCGAGAAGTCGGCATAGACGCACGCACCGTTGTGCGCTGCCGTCACCCGCTCGGGGATTGCCTGTGCCAACGCCCCGTGCACCAGGTCGACGACCCGCTGGCCCGAATCCAGCCGCGAGTTGACGGCGGCCGGTGCAGTCGCGTTGAGCACCGAACCCTTGGGCGCTGTCACGTGGATCGGCCGGAAAAAGCCGGCGTTCGGCGGAATGTCCGGTCCGATCAGCGTCTTCAGCGCATAATAGACGGTCGCGAGCAGTCCCGTCTCCACCAGATTGAAGCCCGCACGGACCTGCGGCGGCGCGTCGAACGCGAGATGGATCTCGTCGTCCGCCACCCGGATGCTCACCGTGAAGGCCAGGATCTCCGGTAGTTCCTCCGAGTCGAACGTGTCCTCGAAGGTGTACGTTCCCGGCGGGATCGTGCTGATGCCGGACCGCGTCAGGCGCTCCGCATAGTCGAGCAGCGCTTCGGATGCCGCCAGCACCGTTTCCCGGCCATAGCGCCCGCACAGCTCGCGGAAGCGCCGGATGCCCTGCCCGTTCGCCGCCTGTTGCGCCCGCAGATCCGCCAGACGCTCGCGCGGTACCTGCAGGTTGAGAAGGATCACGTCGAGCACGTCCTGCTGCAGCACGCCCGCCCGGTAGAGCCGGATCGGGGGAATGCGGATGCCCTCCTGGAAGATGTGGGCATGCCCCCGGTCCACGAAATCGGCGTGATGCGCCGTATTCGTGGCCCACCCCACCAGCGCACCTTCGAAGAAGATCGGCTCGGCCAGCACGAGATCGGGCAGATGCGTGCCGCCGCCCGTATAGGCGTCGTTGCCGATGAAGACGTCGCCGTCCCGGATCTCCGTGAGGGGCACGCGCTCGTAGATCGTCGTGATGATGCCGATCAGCGAGCCCAGGTGCATCGGGATGTGCATCGCCTGGCATAGCGTGCGCCCCTGCGCGTCGAACAGGCACGTGGAGATGTCGCGCCGCTCCTTGATGTTCGTGGAGTAGGAGGCGCGCACCAGCGTCTCGCCCATCTCCTCCGCGATCGACGACAAGGCGTTGCCGATGACCTCCACCGTGATCGGATCGATCGACCGGCTTTGCGCGCTGCTGTCCACGTTCATGCGTTCGCTCATCCCTCGGCTTTGGCAGGCTCAGGCGCGGCGGTGCGCAACAGGAATGCCAGTGGCACCGCGGCGGAGGCCGTCAGTGCCATCATGTAGAATGCGTTTACATAGCCGATCATCGCCGCCTGGCGCATCAGTTCGTTGGACAGCCGCGCGAGGCTTCCCGCCGCATCCGGCGTCCATCCTCCCGGCAGCCACGGCGCGATCATCATCTCCCGGTAGGGCGTGACGTACTCGGTCATGCGCGCGTAGTTGATCGAGGTGGAGCGCACCAGCACCATCACCGACAGCGAGATGAAGAGGCTCGAGCCGAAGTTGCGCATCAGCGTGAACACACCCGACGCCTCCGTGATCTGATGCCGCGGCAGCGTTGCGAACGCCATCACTGTCATCGGCGTGAAGGCGACGCTCTGGCCGAGCCCCATCAGGAAATTCGTCCAGAAGACGCCCGTTTCCGTCAGGTTGATGTCGAACTGCGCCATCCAGAACCCGCTCGCCGCCTGGATCGCGAGCCCCGCACCGATGGCAAAGCGCGGCGCGATGCGCGTGAGTTGCGCGATGAAGAAGAACGCCGCCCAGTTGCCCATGCCGCGCGCTGCGATCAACGTCCCGATGACGCTGTCGGGATAGCCGCGCAGATCGTGCAGCAGGCTCGGAAACAAAACGAGGCTGGTGAAATTCAGCGTGCCCATCACGAACGCGATGGCCGTGCCCACCGCGAAGTTTCGGTCCAGCAACAGGCGCGGGTTGAGGAACGGCTGCTCTGCGGTCAGGCAGTGCGCCAGGAACACCCACAGCGCCAGCGCGCCAATGAACGCGCACAGCACGATCTCCGTGGAATCGAACCAGTCGAGCCGCTGCCCCCGGTCGAAGATGAGCTGCGCGGCGATGATGGCCGTCGACAGTGCCAGGAAGCCGATCCAGTCGAACGCCACTTTCCGGCGCTCGGTGTATTCCGACAGTGCGAACCAGATGCACACGAGCGCAGCCAGTCCCGGCGGCACGATCATGAAGAACGCCGCGCGCCAGTTGTAGGCCTCCGTCGCCATGGCGCCCAGGATCGGCCCCACCACCGGCCCGAACACGGCCCCCACGCCCCACATCACCAGCGCGAACGGCTGCAGGTGCTTTGGAAACGTCGCCAGCAGCACGGCTTGGCCCATCGGCATGATCGGCGCGCCGAACGCGCCTTGCGCGACGCGAGCCGCGATCAGCGATTCGAGGCTCGTGGCGATGCCGCAGAGAAACGACGCGATGGTGAACCCCATCACCGTCCCGAACATCATCGTGCGCCAGCCGAGCCGGTTGGCGAGCCAGCCCGTCATCGGCGTCGCGACGGCGGTCGCCACGAGGTTCAGCGTCACCACCCAGGAGATTTCGTCCTGCGTCGCCGACAGCGTGCCGCGCACCTGTGGCAGCACGAGGTTGGCGAGCGTGATGGTCATGCCGAACAGCATGTTCGACAGCTGCACCATCAACAGGATCAGCCATTGCTTGGCAGTGATGCTGAGCACACCACCTTGCGCGGTCGTGGCAGTCATCCGAGAATACCTTCGAGGCCCCTGCGATCCCCACGACCCACCTTGGAAGCCGGGGCACACCATAGTCTCGGGCTGCGACAATTCGCAATGGAGCAATGACGATGCGGACGGGGGCGATCGATCGTGCCTTGGCCTACTTCGACGACGAGCGCGACGGCTACTTCAAGGAGCTGTCCGAACTCGTCGCAATCCCGACGGAAAGCCAGAATCCGGCCCGTTTGCCGGAGATGCGCGCCTATTTGGAAGGCCCCATCGGCACGCGCCTGGCGCGTATCGGCTATGCGCTTCGCATATATGACAATCCGCTGCCCGGCTGCGGTCCCGTGCTGCTGGCGACGCGCATCGAGGATGCCGCGCTGCCGACGTACATCTGCTATGGCCACGGCGACGTCGTGCTCGGCATGGAAGGCCGCTGGGCCAACGGCCGCGATCCCTGGACGCTCTCGTTCGAGGGCGACCGCGTCTATGGACGCGGCGTGGTCGACAACAAGGGCCAGCACCTCGTCCACATCGCCGCCATCGAGCAGGTGCTCGCGGAACGCGGCCGCCTCGGCTTCAATCACAAGTTCCTCATCGAGATGGGCGAGGAGAACGGCTCCAAGGGCCTGCGCGAGATCGTGGAGGCCAACAAGGCCGACTTCGCCGCCGACGGCTTCTTCGCGTCCGACGGCCCGCGCACCGAGATGTCGAAGCCCAACGTCACGCTCGGCAATCGCGGCTGCTGCAATTTCACCCTGTCGGTCGACCTGCGCGACGGCGGCCATCACTCCGGCAACTGGGGCGGCCTGCTCGCCAATCCCGGCATCGTCCTGGCACACGCCATCGCGGCCATCGTCGACGAGCACGGCCGGATCAAGGTCGAGGGCTGGCGGCCCAGTATCCCGCCGCACGTCCGCGAGGTGCTGACCGGCATCGACCGTGAGGCCGGCCCTACCGCCCCCAGGATCGACGACGACTGGGGCGAGCCCGGCCTCTCGCGCATCGAGAAGGTGACGGCCTTCAACACCTTCGAGGTCCTGGCCTTCGAGACTGGCAACCCTGACAAGCCCGTCAACGCCGTGCCGCCCAAGGCACGCGCCGTCTGCCAGCTCCGCTACGTCGACGGCACCGACGAGGAACACATCCTCGACAGCGTGCGCGCGCACCTGGCCGGGCTCGGCTTCGATCGCGTCAAGGTGGAACCGCCGCCCGCCAGCAACAACGGCCGCTTCTATTCCAGCCGCACCGATCCCCGCCACCCGTTCGTCGCCTGGATGAAAAGCGCCGTCGAGCGTAGCTCGAACCATCCCTGCGGCGTGCTGCCCAACGGCGGCGGGTCCAACATGACGTATATCCTGCAATACCTCGTGGGCATGCCGTGCGTCTGGCTGCCGCTCTCCTACGCGGGCTGCTCGCAGCATGCCCCCGACGAACACATGCTCAAGCCGCTGATGCGCGAAGGCCTGCGTCACGTCACCGGCATCTACTGGGACCTCGGCGATCAACAGATGGGATACGCACCATGACCAAATCTTCCGCAACCGAGCCCTGCGACCTGTCCGCCGTCGAGGCACGGCGCCTGATCGGCGCCCGCAAGCTGTCCCCGGTCGAGCTGGTCGAAAGCTGCCTGAAGCGGACGGCCGAAACGAATGGGGTCGTCAACGCCGTCGTCGCCCAGGACGAGGAGCTGGCACTCCGCACCGCCAAGGAGCACGAGGAAACGGTCCGCGACAGCCTTGGCCACCTGCCGCTGCTGCACGGCCTGCCCGTCGGCGTGAAGGATCTCGAAGCCGTCGCCGGCCTGCGCACCACGTGGGGCTCGCTGATCTTCAAGGACCACGTGCCCGAGGCCGACACGCCGATGGTCGCCGATGTCCGTGCTGCCGGCGCCAACATCTACGCCAAGACCAACACGCCCGAATTCGGCGCCGGCGCCAACACGCGCAACCGCGTCTATGGCGCCACCGGCAATCCCTTCGATCCCGTGCTCACGTCCGCCGGTTCCTCGGGCGGCTCGGCGGCGGCACTGGCCGTGGGCATGATGCCGCTCGCCACGGGCTCCGACTACGGCGGCTCGCTCAGGACGCCATCGGCCTATTGCGGCATCGTCGGCTTCCGCCCGTCCGTCGGCGTGGTGCCCGCGCCCGACCGCGCCGCCGGCCTCCTGCCGTGGGGTGTGCTCGGTCCCATGGGCCGCACCGTCGCCGACGCCTACCTGCTGTTCCAGGCCCAGGCCAGCCAGCACGACGCCGATCCCTATTCGGTGCTGCCCTACCCGCTGACCGACACCCTCAAGCCGGCCGATCTCGCCACCGTCCAGGCTGCGATTTCCGTCGACATGGGCCAGTGCCCGGTCTCCAAGTCGATCCGCAAGGTCTTCGCCGACAAGTCGGCCCTGTTCTCCCGCCACATCGGCCACCCCGAGGAGGCCCATCCCGACTTCTCCGGCATCCACGAGGTCTTCGAGATCCACCGCGGCATCGCCTTCGTCACGGGCCACCAGGAGAAGCTGAAGCTCCACCGCGACCTGCTCGACCGCAACGTCACCGACAACACCGAGCGCGGCTTGCAGCTGACCATGGAGGAAGTCGGACGCGGCTACGTCGAACAGCACAAGCTGATGAAGCGCGTACTGGCCTTCTTCGACGAGTACGACGTGCTCATCACGCCCACCGCATCCGTCTCGCCTTTCCCCCACGCCCAGCTCTTCGTCGAGGAGATCGACGGCGAGAAGATGCCGACCTACATGCGCTGGCTGGCACTGGCCTACGCGCCGACGATGGCGCTGTGCTGCTCGTGTGCGATCCCCTGCGGCGTGGACGACAAGGGCCTGCCCTTCGGTATCCAGGTCATCGGCCCGCGCGGCTCCGACCTGCGCGTGCTCGAGATCGCGGCAGCTCTGGAAGAAGCCATGGCGTCCGACCCTGCCACGGCCCGCCCGATCCCCGACCTGAAGAAACTTGCCGGGCCCGCCCGACAGGCGTAATCGGGCGCCATGACGAGGAAACACAGCGACATCGGCCTGATCCTGCAGGCGGCCCACTTCTCGGCGGACAAGCACCGCGATCAGCGCCGTAAGGGGTTTCGCAACACGCCCTACATCAACCACCCGCTCGAGGTCGCCGAGCGGGTGCAGCGCATCGGCGGCATCGAGGACGCGGAGATCCTCGCCGCCGCCATCCTGCACGACACCATCGAGGACACGCAGACGAGCCTCGACGAGCTGACGCGATTGTTCGGCCGCCGCATCGCCGGGCTCGTCGCCGAGCTGACGGTCGAGAACCAGGGCATCCACTGGGCCGACCGCAAGCGCAACGAGATCGACGACGCCCCGCATCTGTCACCCGACGCCAAGCTCATCAAGCTGTCGGACAAAACGTCCAACGTCGCCGATACCGTCGAGAACCCGCCCTCGGAATGGACGCTGCAGCGCCGGCGCGATTATCTCGAGTTCGCGCGGCTGGTGGCCGACGGCTGCCACGGCGTCAACGCCGCCTTGGACGCGGAGTTCGATCGCGTCCACGCCGCAGCCCTGCGCAAGCTGCGATGACTGCGGCTCACGCCTTGCGCGCGACGGCCTCCGCCCCTGCGATGCGCCCGAACACCGCCCCGCGCAGCACGCTGGTGGCACCCGTGTACGTGCCCCAATAGAGCCCGATCGTCTCGCCTGCCGCATAGAGCCCGGGTATGGCCTCGCCATCGCGGTTCAAGACGCGCGCCCGCGGATCGACTTTCAACCCGCCGAACGTGAAACAATTGCCGCAGATGATCGGATAGGCCCGGAATGGCGCCTCGAGCGGGAACGCCCAGTTCGACTTGCGCGGGGCAAAGCCCGGCAGCGTCGCACACCCGTCCGGCGCTTCCGGTGCGAACGGCAAGCCCTCGGGACACGCCGCATTGAAGGCGCGCACCGTCTCCGCCAGCGCGTTGCCGGGCACGCCGATCTTGTCCGCGAGGTCGTGCAGCGTCGCCGCCTCGACCGGCGGCTGATCGGAGCGCACCGCACGCTGCCACGTCGGCACCTGCTCGATCCGTTGATCGAGGATCAGCCACGCCATGCCGTCCGGTTGCTCGCCGATGACCCGCGTCACCGCCTCGTAGGTGGCGTCCGCCGACCACGGCGCCTCGTCGGTGAAGCGGTTGCCGTGCACATCGACCATGATGCCGTAGTTGAACACCATCACCACCGGCTCCGGTGCACCTGAGCGCGGGTCGAGCGGCTCGGCATGGAACCGCGTGTAGTCGCCGGCCGGCGCGGCCCCCACGGCGAGCGCCATCTCGATGCCTTCGCCGCGATTGTAGTAGCCGCCGCGCGCGACAGGCCGCTGGTAGCGGGACGAGGCGCCCATGTAGCGCGCCAGCATTTCAGGATTACCCTCGAAACCGCCACAGGCCAGCACCACGGAGGGTGCACGCAGCTCGATCCGCTGGTTCCCGGGGCCGACGGCCTCGACGCCGACAATAGCGCCGCTGGCGTCCTCGATCAGCCGCCGCGCTGTCGTGCGGTAGAGCGTTTCGACGCCATGCGCATCGGCATACGCGCCCAATGCCTCGACCATGGCGAGCCCGCCGCCGACCGTGCCGAGCCGGGTCGTCGATTGGGTCACGAAATAGATCGGCAGGAAGTCGAAACGCACGCCGAAGCTCTTGAGCCAGCGCACCGCATCGGGTGCCTCGTCGGCAAAGCGCGCGATGACGTCGGGATCGGTGAAGCCGAATGCCTTGGCGATCGAGGAGCGGCTTTCGAAGTCGCCCGCCGTCTCCGCCACGATCTCGGGATCGAGATGGTGTCCCGCATGCTTGGCGAAGTGGCTGACGAAATCGTCCGACACCGCATCCTCGCTCTTCATGCGCAGGAATGCCTCGGTCCATCGCGTATTGCCACCGCGGTCCTCCGGCCCGGATCGCTCCAGCGCGATCACGCGCGCGCCGGCCTGTCGCGCCGTCACCGCTGCTGACAATCCCGCGATACCGTTGCCGACGACGATGACGTCGGCCTCGTGTTTCGTCGTGCCACTTCCGCTCATGCTCATTTCGTCGCCGGCGCGACGCCTTGGGATTTCCGCAGTTCCTCCACCTTCGCCTTGATCTGGTCAGGCGTCGGCTTGGTCTGCTCGATCCACTTGCGCAGCTCCTCGAAGATCTGCTGCTCCGTCTTCGTCGCCTTGCGGTTGGTGATGCCCGGATCCGCCTTGGTCGTCGGCGTGGTCTGCACGGGAATGATCTGCGCCTTCGACACCGGCTTGGGCTCCGGCCACCGCGGCCCGCCATACAGGATGCCGGCGTACATCGTCTGCGCCGTCGATTCGGAAACGCCGCGCTTCAGGGCCGCCTCGAGGAACATGGCATGCACGTCCTCCCATTTCCGGTCCTTCTTCTCACAGAAATAATCGTGCAGGATGGCCGCATCCCGGTACGGGCCGTCGTAGGGACCGCCCACGAACGACCACAAGCTCCAGGGGATCGACGCCCCGTCCGAGACGTAGCCGGCGGGCACGTCCCAATCGACGCCGTTGCGATCCTTGTAGCCGAACGGCTCCAACAGCTGCACGTCGCGGTCGGTCGGCGTTTTCGGGTCGACGAACAGCACCTTGACCTGGCTCTTGAACGTACCGGCGGTGACGTTCTGCGGCAGCGTCTTCTTGTCGAAGAACGCGCGCGCGTAATCCGGCAGATAGTCACATCCCGATAGCCCGACCGACAGAGCCACGGCCACACCGGCCAACAAGCGCTTCATTTGTACCTCCCGCTGCGCGCGGGGCACCGCATCGCCCCGCATGACGGCTTCCGGACGACCGTAGGGCTGCCCCTTCGCGGGGTCAATGCGACGTGCCCGGCAGACCGCCTCCCGCTCCGTCCCCGCGTGCGGGAGCGGACCATATGGCCAAATCTGGCGTGGTTCCATGGCATCGGCATGGCAGGCGAGCACCCGCCCAGCAGCCGCGCTCAGGTTTTCTCCGGGCTTTCGTCGTCATCGGCCGCGACGTCCGGCATGCGCACGACCACACGGCCCCCCGCAACGTCGACCTCGGGAACGAACGCCTCTCGGAAGGGAATCAGCTCGGTTTTCGTGCTGCCGTCGCGCGCGATCTCGATGAGATCGCCGGCACCGTAGTTCACGACATCCGCGATACGGCCGATCCGTACGCCGTCCGGATCCACCGCCGTAAGGCCGATCAGGTCGGCATGGTAGAATTCGTCTTCCGACGTATCGGGAAGCCGGTCCCGCGCGACATAGAGTTCGACGCCGCGCAACGCCTCGGCCGCCGTTCGATCGGTGATCCCGGCGATGCCGCAGATCACGCCCTTGTCGGTGACGTGGCGCACCTTCAGTTTGAACGAGCGCGTGCCGCCGGCATCGCCGAGCGGCCCATAGGATGCGATATCCACCGGATCGGCGGCGAAGGAGTGGACCACCACATCGCCGCGAATGCCGTGTGCGGCAGCGATGCGGCCAAGAAGGACGCGATCCTTGGCCGTATCGCTCATGCGCCAGCACCCATCGTTGGTTCAAGCGTTACGCGGAAGCGTCGCTGCTCGCGGCCTTCTCGGCGGCGGCAGCTTCGCGCTCCAGGCGCTTCTTGCCGGGCTTGGCCTTGTTCGGGTTGTTGCGCACGGTGCGCTTCATCAGGCCGGCCGCGTCGAGGAAACGGGCGACGCGATCCGTCGGCTGCGCGCCAACCGAAAGCCAATGCTTCGCGCGATCGGCGTCGAGCTTCACGCGGTCGGCATGATCCTTCGGCAGCATCGGGTTGTGCGTGCCGATCTGCTCGATGTAGCGGCCATCGCGCGGCGAGGCCGCTTCGGCAACGACGATGTAATAGTAGGGCTTCTTCTTCGTGCCGCCACGCGACAGACGGATTTTGACAGACATTCGCAAGTCCTTTCAGGTTCAGTCTGATGTCTAGTGTTGTTGCGACCGGCGCGGCGAGGGTTTCGCCATGCCGGCCCCGTCTCATTTCTTCTTGCCCGGCAGGCCGGGAAGCAGCGGTCGGCCACCCCCCAGGCCCGGCAGTCCAGGAATTCTGCCGCCGAGGCCGGGCAGGCCCGCCGGTTTTGCCGCCGGAGCGGAGCCCGGGCCCTGGCCCTGGCCCGGTCCGCCCTTGGGCAGCATGTCCCTGATTTCTTTCGGCAACTGCTCGAGCGCCTTCGGGTCGAGCTTGGCCACCTCGGCCTGCAGCTTTTCCAGCTCCGCCGGGCTCGGGCCGCCGCCCATGCCCATGCGGCCCAGGCCGCCCATCCCCATGGCCCCGGCCATCTTGGCCATCATGCCGGGGTTCTTGCCCATCATCTTCATCATGTCCGCCATCTGGCGGTGCATCTTGAGGAGGCGGTTGATCTCCTCGACCTTCGTGCCCGATCCCGCCGCGACCCGCCGCTTGCGCTTGGCGTCGAGCACCTTGGGATTGCGCCGCTCGAACGGCGTCATCGACGACACGATCGCGCATTGGCGCATGATCATCCGGTCGTCGATGTTGGCAGCCGCCATCTGCTGCTTGACCTTGCCCATGCCGGGCAACATCCCCATGACGCCGCCCATGCCGCCGAGCTTCTGCATCTGCTTGAGCTGGTCGGACAGGTCTTCCAGGTCGAAGGCGCCCTTGCGCATCTTCTGCGCGATCGCCTGGGCCTTCTCGATATCGAGCGTTTCGGCGGCTTTCTCGACCAGCGAGACGACGTCGCCCATGCCCAGGATGCGACCGGCGACACGGCTGGGGTGGAAATCCTCCAGCGCGTCCCACTTTTCGCCGACGCCCATCAGCTTGATCGGCTTGCCGGTGACGGCCCGCATGGAGAGCGCCGCACCACCGCGCCCGTCGCCGTCGACGCGCGTCAGCACGATGCCGGTCACGCCCACCGTCTGATCGAAGGCCTTGGCGGTATTCACCGCGTCCTGTCCCGTCAGCGCATCGACCACGAGCAGCACTTCGTGCGGACCGACCTGCGCCTTGACCTGCGCGACCTCCGCCATCAGCTCCTGGTCGATCGTCGTGCGGCCGGCCGTGTCGAACAGCACCACGTCGTAGCCACCCAGGCGCCCGGCGTCCTCGGCCCGCCGCGCGATCTGCAGCGGCGTCTGCCCCGCCACGATCGGCAGCGTGTCGACGCCCGTCTGCTCACCCAGGACGCGCAACTGCTCCTGCGCGGCCGGACGTCGCGTGTCGAGCGACGCCATCAGCACCTTGCGCTTTTCGCGCGTCTTGAGGCGATAGGCGATCTTGGCCGTCGTCGTCGTCTTGCCCGAGCCCTGCAAGCCCACCATCAGGATGCCGACCGGCGGCGCCGCCACGAGGTCGATGGGCTCGGCATCCGAGCCCAGCATCGCCACCATCTCGTCGTGGACGATCTTGACGACCATCTGGCCCGGCTTGATCGAGCGCAGCACGGTCGCACCCACGGCCTTCGCCCGCACGCGGTCGGTGAACGAACGCACGACGTCCAGCGCGACGTCCGCCTCGAGAAGCGCGCGCCGCACTTCCCGCATGGCGTCGTTGACATCGCTTTCGCTCAGCGAGCCACGGCCCGTCAGCTTCTCGAAAACGCCGGAAAGGCGATCCGACAGCGTCTGGAAAAGCTCAGCCATTCGATTTACTCGCTCTCATTGATCCGGTGCCGCAAGACGTGCGCCATCACGCGCCCGGCACCTTCATCGACTCGAAGTCGACCATGACATGCGCTTGATAGGCCGGACGCTGCGTCAGCCTGCTGTACCAGGCCTCGACGTTCGCCAGCTTCGGGCGCTGCAGCGCCAGGTTGAAATAGCGATACATCAGCGTGCCCACCGCCACGTCGGCGATCGTCAGCGTCTCACCCATGATATAGGGGCGCCCGAGCAGTTGTTCATCAAGAATGGCGAGCTTTTCGCCCGCGCGCCGGGCCGCTTCCGCAACCAGGGCCGTGTTGCGCTCGCTGGCCGGCGTCCGCACGAGCTGCAGGAAGCAGGTGTGGATGATGTCGCCGTACAGGGTGGTCAACGACCAGTCCATCCAGCCATCGGCCTTCGCGAACGTCAGCTCGTCGGCCGGCGACAGGGTTCCGCGGCCGTAGTGCTGCGCCAGGTGCCGCACGATCGCATTCGACTCCCACAGCACGAAGCCATTGTCGTCGATCGTGGGAACGAGGCGGTTGGGATTGAGAAGGCCATACTCGGGCGTATCGAGCCCGCCGAACGGGCCGCCGAAATCGAAGCGCTGATGCTTGAGACCCAATTCGCCGACTGCGAACATGACTTTCTGCACGTTCACGGACGTCTTGCGCCCCCAGATCTTCAGCATTTCGACCATTCTCCCGCTCGACCAGACGCCGCAAACATCGACCACAACAAGAAACGCGCCCGTGAGCGAGCCTTCGCTGACGGGCGTTTCATCAGAGCCGTTGCAGGCTCTGGAAGCAGGGGAGTAATCCACTACCCCGCCGGGAAAGTCAATGGTCGCTCACTCCGCCCGTGCGCCGGGACGCCCGCAGCGCTCACGCCTCGGGGCTGCGCAAGCACCCCACGAACGGCAATTCGCGGTAACGGTGGGCCACGTCCATTCCATAGCCGATCACGAACACGGGCGGGCACGTGAAGGCGACGAAATCCGCCTCGACGGTCACCGCGCGCTGCGTCTGCTTCTCCAGCAGCACGCAGGTCACGATCCTGCGCGCGCCCCGGCCCGCCAGCAGATCCTTGGCGAAAGCGAGCGTGCGCCCCGTATCCAGGATGTCGTCGATGAGCAGGATGTCGCGATCCTTCACGTCGAGATCGAGATCCCGCAGGATCTCGACGCTCCCAGACGACGTCGTGCTGCGGCGATAGCTCGCCAGGGTCAGGAAATCGACCTCCGGGGCCATTCCCACCCGCTGCAGGGAACGCAACAGGTCGGCCGAGAACACGAAGCTGCCCGTCAGCACGGACACCACGAGCGGCCGTTCGAGCTTGGCCCCCACAATCTCGCCGGCCAACGTCTCGAGCCGTGCTGCGATCGTTTCGGCGGAGTAGATCACGTCGATCTTGCGTGCGTCTTCTTCGGTCTCACTCATGCGTCATCTGCTCTGTCAGGATTTGAAGTCTCGATGAGAGTGCGTCGTCGCCCAGTGTACTCGTGTTCCGGTTCTGGCATCTGCATCCCCTTGCAGTTCGTCCGAGTACAAATGTCGGAACCCAAGGGAACACGATCAACACTATGATTCCAGTGTACTGACGTTTGGTCATGGGCCCAGCCGTTGGCGGGTGCCAAACGTCAGATGCGCTACACGAGCCGAACGACATCTCTTAACGGCGCCACATTCATCTATGATTGATCGATGGGCGTTCAACCGCATAAAGATTCGCGGCACCGGATACAGAATCGCACAACGTCGCTGAAATCCAGACAGGAAGAATAGTGATCAGGCTCCAGAACGTCGGTCTCAAATACGGCCAGGGAAAGGAAGTCCTGCGCGACGTGACATTCCACCTTCGCCCGGGATCGTTCCACTTCCTGACGGGGCCGTCCGGGGCCGGCAAGTCGTCCCTGCTGCGCATGCTGTTCCTCTCGCAGGCCCCCACGCGAGGCGCAATAAGCCTTTTTGCCCAGGACGTTACGCGGGCCGACGCGAGCCGGCGCGCCCAGCTCCGCCGCCGCATCGGCATCGTCTTCCAGGACTTCCGGTTGCTCGACCATCTCACCACCTGGCAAAACGTCGCCTTGCCCCTCCGGGTCATCGGCAAGCGCGAATCGGACTACCGGGAGGACGTCACCGACCTGCTTCAGTGGGTGGGGCTCGGCGAGCGCATGGACCACTTCCCCTCCGTGCTTTCGGGTGGCGAGAAGCAACGCGCTGCCATCGCGCGCGCCGTCATCGGCAAGCCGGAGCTTCTGCTCGCCGACGAGCCGACCGGCAACGTCGACCCGCAGATGGCACGGCGTCTCCTGCGATTGTTCATCGAGCTGAACCGCCTGGGCACGTCCGTCGTCATCGCCACCCACGACCATCAACTCATGCGCCAATTCAGGGCGCCAAGGCTGGAGCTGCACGAGGGTCATGTCCGGATCGTTTGACAGACCGTCGGCCCTGCCGGCTCCCCCGCCCGCGCGCACGACGGCACGAACGCGCCCTCGTCAGGAGGGCTACACCGACCCGAACGCCGCGTTCGACCCGATCGGCGACCAGCCCACCTATGACCTGAGGTCGCAGCACCCCCAAACGGCCGACGACTACGAATATGGCGATCCCAACGTTTCGCCGTCCGCCCCCGTCGAGCCGGAGTTGCGCGCCGACATGCGTCCGGCATCGCCGAGGGCCGCACGCATTCCCGCGAGCGCATCGATCGTCCCACCGGGCTCCGTCACCGGACGCTCGCTCACGCTGGTCGTGTCCATCATGTGCTTCCTCGCCTGCCTGACGGCCGGCGGCGTCTACATGATCAACAAGTCGGCCTCCGCCTGGCTGCGCGACATCGCCAGCGAGGCGACCGTACAGATCGAGCCGCGCGACGGCGTCGACACCGACCGCGTGACCAAGGACGTCGTCGCCTATCTTCTTCAGCTGCCCGGCATTCGCGGCGTCAAGCCGATGGGTATCGACGACACCGTCGCCCTGATCGAGCCATGGCTCGGCACCTCCGACGCGCTGAAATCCCTGCCGCTACCCCGTCTCGTCGCCATCGATCTCGACCGCAGCGCGCCGCCCGACTTTGCCGACCTGCGGAAAAAGCTGGGCTCCCAGTTCAAGGGCGTGAGCCTCGACGACCATCGCCATTGGCAACAGCAGATTCGCGCCGTGACGCGATCGCTGGCGCTCGGGGGCCTCGCGATCCTCATGCTGGTTGGCGCCGCGACCACGGCCATCATCATCTCGGCGACGCGCAGCTCCATGAGCGCCAACCGCGAGATCGTGGAGGTGCTGCACTTCGTCGGCGCCACCGACCGCTTCATCTCGCGCGAGTTCGAGCGCCACTTCCTGAATCTCGGCGTTCGCGCCGGATTGGTCGGGGCCGTGCTGGCCACGCTCGTCTTCTTCTTCATGCCGAGCGTCATGCAGCTCCTGGGCGGCGGCGCCGTCACGATGGCCGAAATGCATCGCCTCGTAGGCACCGGCGTCCTCGACGCCGCGGGCTATCTCGTCATGATCGTCGTCGTCTTCGTGGTGGCCGCCCTGTGTATGTTGACCTCGCGCTTCGGCGTTTACCGGATCTTGAACAGTCAGCATTGAGGAATAGGATGTGGTATGGCGCGTCGAGTTCGACGCATCCGCGTCCCGACCGGTCGACATGGCGAAGCCGAGAGCACCGGGGGAACGGCAAGGGTCGGCCGCGCCCGGGACGGAGCATGAGGTCACGGTTCAAATTCGCACTGCGTACCCTGGCGGCACTGTTTGCAGTGCTGCTCATCGGCTTCGTCATATTCATGAACGCCGTGCGCGGCTTCGTGCCCGACACGACCGCGACCGCCGACGGCATCGTCGTGTTGACCGGCCCGGGCGACCGCATCTCGCTGGGGCTCGAATTGTTGACCAAGGGCCGCGCACGCCGCATGCTGATCAGCGGCGTCCATCCTAGCAACAAGACGGCAGCCGAACTGCTGCGCCGCCTCACCGGCCGCCATGTGAAGGCGCCCTGCTGCGTCGATCTCGGCCACGTCGCCGAGAACACGATCGGAAATGCCGTCGAGGCCCGTGAATGGGCGAACAACTGGGGCTTCAAGAGCCTTCTCGTCGTCACGGCCGCCTATCATATGCCGCGCAGCCTTGCCGAATTCTCACGCGCCATGCCCACGGTCCGCCTTGAAGCCTACCCCGCGATGGGCAAGTCCAAGGACCAGTACCTGTGGTCGCTCGACCGTCATTCCTGGCGCACGCACGCCAGCGAATACCTCAAGCTTCTCGTGTCCTGCGCTCGACTGGGCCTGGGCAGGATGCTAGGAGCCGTCACCGCGTGGCACGGCTCGCATGCCGACGAGCCGGACCGCCCACGTACGATTTGACCCGTCTCCAAGCGAAGGCGATGGCATGGCCGGCGCAATCACGATCAGATCCATCGTTTTCGCTGCGGCGTTCTACGTCGCGACAGCACTGTTCCTCTTGCTGGGCAGTTGGCTGCTGCTGGCACCGCGATCCTGGGCGATGCAGGGCCTGCGGCTGCACGGCCTGGCATGCCTCTGGCTCCTGAAAGTCGTCTGCGGCACCCGCATCGAGGTTCGCGGACGCGAGAAATTACCCGAGGGGGCCTGCCTGGTCGTCGCCAAGCACCAGTCGGCCTGGGACACCTTCGCCCTCGTGCCGATCTTTGACGACCCCGCCATCGTCCTGAAGGACGAATTGAAGTGGATCCCGTTCTATGGCTGGTTCTGCGTCAAGTTCGAGCACATTCTCGTCAAGCGCGACCGGGCCGCCGTCGCCCTGAAGGCTATGCTCGCCGACGCACGGAAGAAAGCCGGCCAGCACCGCCAGATCGTTATTTTTCCGGAAGGGACACGCCGCGCCCCTGGCGCCCCGCCAGACTACAAGCCGGGCTATGTCGCCCTCTACGAAGGCCTCGGCATCCCGCTCGTACCCCTGGCGCTCAATTCCGGACTGTTCTGGCCGCGCCGCAGCTGGCGCCGCTATCCCGGCACCATCGTCGTGGAGATCCTCGATCCCGTCCCGCCGGGCCTGAAGCGCGCCGAGGTGCGCCGCGCGGTGGAAGCCCGCATCGAAGAGGCAAGCAACCGCCTCCTTGCCGAAGCCATGGCCTCCACAAACCCACCCCCCACGCCGAACCCCGATCCCGACCAGCCCGAGAACGTGGTAGCGCCGTAAAACAAAGCGACCAAATAGAGAACTAAATTAGAACATTTGATTGACAAATCGTTCTCGCGGCACTATCTTGAGAACTCGCTTCCGGTCGTATCGAGTTCGCGCCCATGCTATCGCCGTCCTCACAACTTCCATCGATCTCCCACTACGTCTGGGACCAGAAGTACCGGCTGCGCGCCGAGGATGGCACGCCCCTCGAGGCGACCCTGTCGGACACTTGGCGCCGCGTGGCGCATGCAGCAGCCTCCGTCGAGCCGGCAGCCCAACGCGCGCGCTGGTCGCAGACGTTCTTCGACGCTATGGATTCTTTGGCGTTTCTGCCCGGTGGCCGCATCATCGCCGGCGCCGGCACGGAACGTGATGTCACGCTTTTCAATTGCTTCGTCATGGGCCGGATCGAGGACGATCTCGGCTCCATCTTCGATAACCTGAAGGAAGCCGCGCTCACCATGCAGCGCGGCGGCGGCATCGGGCACGATTTCTCCACGTTGCGGCCTGCCGGCGCGCTGGTCCATACCGTCGGCGCGGGCGCGTCGGGGCCGATCAGCTTCATGCAGGTGTGGGACGCCATGTGCCGCACGATCATGTCGGCCGGCCAGCGGCGCGGCGCCATGATGGGCACGCTGAGCTGCACGCATCCCGACATCGAGGCCTTCATCGACGCCAAGGCGGCGGCAGGCAGCCTGCGCAACTTCAATCTCTCGATCCTCGTGACCGACGCCTTCATGGAGGCCGTCCGCACGGATGCCGACTGGCCGCTCCGGTTCGCTGGCGTCACCTACCGAACGGTCCGCGCCCGCGATCTGTGGGAGCGCATCATGCGGGCCACCTACGACTATGCCGAGCCGGGCGTCATCTTCATCGACCGCATCAATGCCCGCAACAACCTGGCCTATTGCGAGCACATCCACGCCACCAACCCCTGTGGCGAGCAGCCGCTGCCGCCTTACGGCGCCTGCCTCCTGGGCTCGATCAATCTGGCACGGCTCGTCGTCGATCCCTTCACGTCACGCGCGCGGCTCGACCTCGCGCGCCTCACCGAACTGGTGGGCATCGCAGTCCGCTTCCTCGACAACATCATCGATGTCTCGGCCTACCCGCTGCCCGCCCAACGGCAGGAGGCGCTGGCCAAGCGGCGCATCGGCCTCGGCATCACGGGGCTCGCCGACGCGCTGGCGATGACCGGCCTCGTCTACGGCTCGGAGGCCGCGGCAGAAGCAGCCGCCGCCTGGATGGCGACCATCGAGCGTGCCGCCTACCTGACGAGCAGCAGGCTCGCCGCGGAGAAGGGGCCGTTTCCACTTTTCGTGGCGGAGCCGTTCCTGTCGTCTCCCAACGTCGCACGCCTCGACGACGAGGTCCGCGCGGCGATCGCAGCCGACGGCATCCGCAACGGTTGCCTCACCTCGATCGCGCCCACGGGAACGATCTCGCTGCTGGCCGGCAACGTCTCCTCGGGCATCGAGCCCATCTTCGACCTGAGCTACAGCCGTCGCATCCGCGACGATGGCGACACATCGCACGAGGTCGAGGTGTACGATTTCGCCGCCGATCGCTATCGGCAAGCCACGGGCGAAGATCCGCGCCGGGCGGCCGTTTTCCGCACCGTCGCCGGACTGACGCCCCGTGATCACCTCGCCATGCAGGCCGCGGTTCAGGCACACGTCGATAGTTCCATCTCCAAAACCATCAACTGCCCGGAAGATATCGGCTTCGACGAATTCCGGTCGATCTATGCGGACGCCTTCGACCTCGGCCTGAAGGGCTGCACGACATTCCGTCCCAACCCCGTCACGGGCGCCGTGTTGACCGCATCGCACGGCAGCCCGCCGCCTGCGTCCACCCACCCCGCCGCCGCGCCAGCGCCGGTCGCGCGCCCCGGTCTTGCCGAAACCGCGCCGGAGGCGATCCCGATCGCCGGCGGCATATGCCAGCTCCCTGCCGAGTTCGGCCGGCAACCGGCAGGCTCGACGAACGGCCGCAACGCGAATTCGTGTCCGCGTTGCGAAGGCGAACCGCTGGTCCGCGAGGCCGGCTGCTGGGTCTGCCGGATTTGCGGTTACGCAGCCTGCCAGTAACGCGCCACCGGTCGGGCGCCCGACCGGCCAGTGCCCCGTCGCTGCCCAAAATCGTTTCATAGCCACAACCGCTTACCGATTTTGGCAGCGACATGAGGGCCGCTAGTGTTCCGGCTCCGACACTTGGTTCCCCGTGCGTCATACTCTGGACCAAGTGTCGGAGCCGGAAGGAACACTAGCAACCATATGATTCTAGTGTAGCTTTTGCATCTGACGTTTGGTCATGGTCCCAGCCGCGAGTGGGTACCAAACGTCAGATGCGCTACACTAGATACATCATGAGCTTCGTGTGGCGTTCATCGCGTCTTGATTGACGACCCACTTGCCACACGGATCGGTCAATCAAGGCGCGACGCCGCACTAGAACGGATCGCGCGATGGCAACCGATTAACCGTTGCCTGCGTTTTCAGTACGCGGAGGCGCAACCGCGACTACGCTGGACACCGATGTGACAGCCAATTGACGAGGATGTGAACATGAGCGCCATGTTCGGCCCCGTGGTTGTGACTACATAGGTTTAGTGTCGGATCGTTAGGCGTAGGGGCGACGGGCTCGCGATGAGCAGAGGTGCAAAGGCAATGCCCAGATCGGCCGAGAGGCTGGGCCAGGAGCCCGCGCGCGGCAACAGATTGCCGCCCGAGCTAGCGCCCCCCATCGGGTCGTACATGTGGATGGGCGGATCCGGCCGTACCTATACCTGCCGTGTCCACACGCTGCGCGGCTGCCCGATGTTCCCGCGCGCCATTGCCATCCTGGTCCGTCGCGACGGCGAGGATCGCAGGCGCATCATGGCCGTGCTGAGCTGCGAGCACGTCAGCTCCAGCCTCAATCGCGCAGAGGTCCGTCGCCTGGGCGCACGCATCGGTGCCAACGAAGTCCATCTCGTGGCGAGCCGGACGTCACGGGTCGCGCGCGCGGGCATTTGCGATGACCTGTCCGCCACCTGGGGTTCCCCGGTGCCGAGTTCCCTGACCCACCACTGAGCGGCCCCACCGGCAGGGGCCGGCGTTATTCTCAAGCCGGCTTGCGGGCAATCGCGATCAGCTCGTCCAGCATGAAGCCGATCTTGCCATCCTGCTCGGTAGGCTTCAGGAACGCTTTCAGCGCCGGCGAGGCGTCCTCCAGCATGGCCCGGAGATGCGTGACAGTATCGGCCGGCACCTGCATCGTCTTGCACCAGCTCGCGAAATCCATGGCCTTCGGGGCGTGCTCGCGATGCGTGAGATCGAACCCCGTATCTGCGATCAGCTCGATCCACTCTGCCGTGGCCAGGGCCCGGCCGTGCGAGGGATCGCGGATCTTCTCGAAGGCATTGTAGCCGATCGCCGCGTCCCTCAGCTCCGCCTTGGAAAACCCGGGCGTCGTCTCCTCGTCCGGTGAGACGTTGTCCACCAGGGCGAAGATCCCGCCAGGCTTTAGCACCCGGAACGTCTCCGACAGGAACAGCGCGACGTTGGGGAAATGATGCGGCGCGATCCGGCAGGTCACCAGATCGAAGCTCGCGTCGTCGAACGGCAGGTCCTCTGCGTCCGCGATTGCGGTCTCCATGTTCGCCAGCCCGCGCTCGCGTGCCAGATGTTCGACCTGCTCCAGCATCTGTGGCGTCAGATCGCTGGCCACCGCTCGCGACACGTGCGGCGCGAACACGGCGGCCGTATGCCCGGCCCCCGTCGCCACGTCCAGCGCCACCCAGCCGGCCTGCGGTTTCACCAGCTCCACCAGCCGTTGCAGGCTGGCGCCCTTCGCATGCACGGTCGACGTGAGGTAGGCGGCGGCGTTGGCGCCGAATTGCTGCTGCACGAGCTCTTTCGACATTGAACCGTTCCTCCTGTGAACCGTTGCCCGCTTCCCCCGGCACGCGATTGCCGCCGTGGCTAGTGTAGCGCATCTGACGCTTGGTACCCGCCAACGGCTAGGTCCGCGACCAAGCGACAGATGCAAAAGCTACACTAAAATCATAGTGTTGCTCGTGTTCCGTTTGGTTCCGGCATTTGCTCTCGGCCGCCCCGCGAGGGGATGCAAATGTCGGAACCGGAACACGAGTATCCCGTCGCGCCGAATTCGCCCCATAGCCATAACCGCTTTCCGATTTTGGCGCGACATGAGGGTCACGAGATGAAGCATGAACTTCGTATGGCGTTCGTCGCGCTCAACTCGAGATCGCATACGTCGCCCGGGCGATCACGGCGGGCCTCGTGCCGCCTTTCTCGTGGATCTCGCAGGTGCAGAAGCCGAGCGTCTTGCCCAGCCGCACGACCTTGGCCTCCAGCACCGCGTCCTTGTCCGCGATGGGACGCATGAACGTGGTCGACAGATCCACCGTCGTTACCGGCTTGAAGCCACCCATGGCCGCCGCCAGGGCGATCACCATCGCGGTATCGGCGCCGGCGGCCAGGGCCTGCCCACACATCGTTCCCCCGACGCGGCACAATTCGTCCGAAAACGGAATGCTCAAGGTCACGCCCTCGGGCCCCACGGACTGCGTCGCTATTCCCATGGCCAGAACCCAGGGCGCGAAGTTGTCCGCCAGGATCGCGTCGGCGCCAGCGACCGTCAGACCTGCCATCGATATCTCCTTCACCCCGCGCCGCCCGACGGACGACGGCACACCACGTTCCCCGGACAATGCGGCGCCCGTACGCCGCGTGCAACATGGCCACGCCGGGCGCGTCGAGCGTTGCCGAGCGCGGCCGGCTCTGCTAGGCCGACGCCAAACGCTCGAAACTCAGGACCAGAACCATGATCCCGCGCTATTCCCGCCCCGAGATGACCACCATCTGGGATCCCGAAACCCGCTTCCGCATCTGGTTCGAGATCGAGGCGCACGCGGCCACTGCCATGGCGGATCTCGGCATCATCCCCAAGGAGGCCGCCGAGGTCATCTGGGAGAAGGGCGCGAAGGCGGAATTCGATGTCGCGCGCATCGACGAGATCGAGCGCGTCACCAAGCACGACGTCATCGCCTTCCTGACCCATCTGGCCGAGCATGTCGGCCCCGAGGCCCGCTTCGTGCACCAGGGCATGACGTCGTCGGACGTCCTCGACACCTGCCTGAACGTCCAGCTCGTCCGCGCCGCCGACATCCTGATCGCGGACGTGGACCGTGTGCTGGCTGCGCTGAAGAAGCGCGCCTTCGAGCACAAGAACACCGTCTGCATCGGCCGCAGCCACGGCATCCACGCCGAGCCCACGACCTTCGGCCTCAAGCTCGCCCAGGCCCACGCAGAGTTCCAGCGCTGCCGCGCGCGGCTCGTCGCCGCCCGTAAGGAAGTGGCGACCTGCGCCATCTCCGGCCCCGTCGGCACCTTCGCCAATGTCGACCCGCGCGTGGAAGAATACGTCGCGAGCCGGATGGGCCTGGAGGCCGAGCCGGTTTCGACGCAGGTCATCCCACGCGACCGCCACGCCATGTACTTCGCCACGCTGGGCGTCGTCGCCTCCTCCATCGAGCGGCTGGCCATCGAGATCCGGCACCTGCAGCGCACCGAGGTTCTGGAAGCCGAGGAGTTCTTCTCGGAAGGCCAGAAGGGCTCCTCCTCGATGCCCCACAAGCGCAATCCCGTGCTGACGGAGAACGTTACGGGCCTCTCGCGTCTCGTGCGCGGCTACGTCACGCCGGCCCTGGAGAACGTGGCGCTCTGGCACGAACGCGACATTTCCCATTCGTCGGTCGAGCGCATGATCGGTCCGGACGCGACTGTCACGCTCGACTTCGCCTTGAACCGCATCGCCGGCGTCGTCGAAAAGCTCGTCGTCTATCCCGAGAACATGCAGCGCAATCTGGACCGCCTGGGCGGCCTGGTGCACTCCCAGCGCATCCTCCTGGCACTGACACAGAAGGGTGTCAGCCGCGAGGACAGCTACGCCTGGGTGCAACGCAATGCCATGCCGGTCTGGCGCGGCCAGGGCGATTTCCTCACCCTCCTGAAGGCCGATCCCGACGTCTCCCGCACCTTGACGGCGCAAGAGCTGGAGCGCCTGTTCGACCTCGGCTTCCATACCAAGCATGTCGACACCATCTTCACGCGCGTCTTCGGCACGGCCTGACGGCGCCGGCATCGCAAGAAGCGGTGGCGCCTGGTGTTCCGGCTCCGACACGTGGTTCCCCGTGCACCATACTCTGGACCAAGTGTCGGAGCCGAAACACTCACAACTCAATGATTCCAGTGTAATTTTTGCATCTGACGTTTGGCTGCGAGCCCAGCCGCAACCGGGGACCAAGCGTCAGATGCGCTACACGAGGGCGCCACCCCGCCGTCGCGGAACGGTCGTCCCCCCATGCGCGGCCCGGTACATGCCGCCGCACGGCGTCGCCCACTTCGGCAGCCGACGCCCAATTTTGACTTAGAATAATTATAAACTATTGATTTAGCGCATTTTTTCGTTGCCCCGGACATGTCTTTGTGAAATCTGGTTGTCATCGAATGACCGGAGATGACGATGGACATGTCCAGCGCTCCCACCGAACGCGACCTGGGGCTGCCCCTCGGCTTGGCCGACTGTGGCTTTACGGGCGAAATCGAGAGCGTGCGCGCGGAAAGCTGCGCAAGCGGCATAACCGACGACGAGTTGGAGCGCCGGCTGATCGAGCTCGGCTTCGTCGAAGGGGCCAGCGTCGAAATTCTCCACGAAGGCATCTTTCGGCGTGACCCGATCGCGGTGCGCGTGCATGGCCTGACGATCGCCTTGCGCCGCCGGGAGGCCATGGCCATACGCGTGAGGCGCACGTCGGCGCAATCATGCAGATGACACAGCGCGACCGCGTGCATGTTGCGCTCGTCGGCACACCCAATTGCGGCAAGACGGCACTTTTCAATGCCTTGACCGGCAGCCGGCAAAAAGTCGCCAACTACCCCGGCGTCACCGTCGAAAGAAAATCGGGCGAATTGCGCTCGGCGTCCGGCCGTGCGATCCGGCTGATCGATCTGCCCGGCACCTATTCCCTGCGCGGCCGAAGCCCGGACGAGGATGTCACGCGCGAGTTCGTCTTGGGCCGCATGACCGGCGAGGCGGCGCCTGACCTCATTCTCTGCGTCGTCGATGCCACCAGCATGCGTCTCGCCATCAGGCTCGCGCTGGAGCTGAAGCGGACCGGCCGCCCGATGCTGCTCGTCCTCAACATGATCGATATCGCACGCCGTCGCGGCATCGCCATCGACACCGACAAGCTGTCGGCCGAACTCGGCATTCCCGTCGTGACATCCATCGCCGTGCGCAAGGGCGGCACCGACGAGCTCGTCGCGCGCATCGATGAGCTGGCCCATCGCCAGGACGCCAACGCCGCCGTCGGCGATTGGCAGCCTCCCAGCGCCGCCGATCTTCGGGCAGCCCAGCGCGAAGCGGACCGCATCATCCGCGTGGCCGTCACGGAACCGGCGCGCCCCGACACGCTGACCGGCCGCCTCGACGCCGTGCTGCTGCATCCCATTGCCGGGATCGTCATCCTCTTCGTCGTGCTGTTCTTGATGTTCCAGGCCGTCTTCAGCGGCGCACAGCCCGTCATGGAGCTGATCTCGGGCGCATTTGGCCGGCTGGGCGCGCTTTCGCACGCGATGCTGCCGGCAGGCCTCCTGCGCAGCTTCGTCGAGAACGGCGTGATGGCGGGCGTCGGCGGCGTTCTCGTTTTCCTGCCGCAGATCCTGATCCTGTTCCTGTTCATCCTCTTGCTCGAGGATCTCGGCTACATGGCGCGCGCCGCGTTCCTCATGGACCGCATCATGGGCAGCGCCGGGCTGCACGGCCGCGCCTTCATCCCCCTGCTGTCGAGTTTCGCCTGCGCTATTCCCGGCATCATGGCCACCCGCGTCATCGATGATCCGCGACACCGCCTGACCACGATCCTGGTCGCCCCCCTGATGACGTGCTCGGCACGCATCCCCGTCTACACGCTCGTCATTTCCGCTTTCATCCCGAACACGCATCTGGGCGGCTGGATCAGCCTGCAGGGCCTCGTCATGTTCGGGCTCTACGCCGTGGGGATCGCCAGCGCCCTGCTGGTCGCGTTCCTGAGCAACTACTTCGTCTGGCGCGAGCACCCCACGCCGCCGTTCATGCTCGAGTTGCCCGACTACAAGCTGCCGCGCCTCAGAAGCATCGGTCTCGGGCTGCTGGCACGCGCACAGATCTTCCTGAAACGGGCGGGCACGACGATCTTCGCCATGATGGTGCTGATCTGGTTCCTCGCCTCGTTTCCCCGCCCGCCCGAAGGCGCCACGGACCCGTCCATCGGATACAGCCTGGCGGCGATGATCGGAAACGTCATCCACCCGCTGCTGGCGCCCATCGGCTTCAACTGGCAGATCAGCGTCGCACTGATCCCCGGCATGGCCGCACGTGAGGTCGCCGTGGCGGCGCTCGGCACCGTCTACGCGATCGAAGGCGGCAAGGAGGCGGCAACCGAGATCGGCACGATGCTCGCCACGAAATGGAGCCTCGCAACGGCCCTCGCGTTCCTGGCCTGGTACGTCTTCGCGCCGCAGTGCGCATCGACGCTCGCCGTCATCCGCCGCGAAACCGGGAGCTGGCGCTGGATGGCCGCCACCTTCGCCTACATGCTCACGCTGGCCTACGCCGCCGCCTTCGTCACCTATCATCTCGCGCGCCTGCTCGGCGCAGGGTGAGCCGGCCCGCCCCGGCGCGACCTTCACGGCATCCAACTGAATTAACGAAAGAAAAGCGGCACGATCCGACCTGGATCGTCAGTCTGGCACTGGACAAGGCTGAAGGCTGCTTTATACGGTTTTCGTTAGCCGTGGGTAGGCGCTGGCGGTCCCGCCGCAGCGACTGTCACATCAGGTCGAGACCAGAGTCACTGTCTCTAACGGGGAGGAACAACATGAAATTCAAATCGATCGGCGCTGCAGGCGCCGCGATCGCGGCTGTTCTGTCGGCAACGACTGCACATGCCCAGAAGGTCGACGGCCCCGCCGTCACCTGGAACATCTCGCACTGGGGCAAGCCGCGCGCCGCCTCTGCCAACAACGAGGTCCTGGCCAAGATCCTGAACGAGCGCACCGGCGGCAAGTTCAAGGTCAAGGTCCACATGGGCGAGGCGTTGTCCAAGGCGCGCGAGAACCTGGACGGCATCAAGCTCGGCGCCTTCCAGATGGCCAACTTCTGCAACTTCTATCACCCCGGCAAGACGCCGGCATGGATGGTGCTGGCCCTGCCGTTCCTGCCCATGGACAACCCGGAAGTCGCCAAGCGCGTTCGCGTCGCCCTCTACCAGCATCCGCTGCTGGTGAAGGACATGGCGAACTGGAACGCCATGCCCTACGTCTCGACGCACCTGCCGCAGTACGAGCTGCTCGGCCGCGGCAAGCAGCCGATGAAGCTGGAGGACTGGAAGGGCATGCGCGTGCGCGCAGGCGGCGGTCTCGGCGACGCCATGAAGGTTCTCGGCGCCGTTCCCACCACCGTCCCCGCCACGGAAACCTACACCTCGATCGAGCGCGGCACGCTCGACGCCGTCGCCCTGCCCTTCACGGACAGCCAGGCCGCCTACCGCATTCATGAAGTCTCGACGTGGTTCACCAACAACCTGTCGCCGGGCACCACCGAGTGCGGCCTTGTGATCAACAAGGACGCCTACGGCAAGCTTCCCGCGCAGTACCAGAAGCTGCTGATGGACATCCGTGCCGAGATCGACACCGCCCAGGTCAAGGCGTGGCAGGACAAGGACCAGGTCAACCTGCCGGTCTTCAAGAAGAAGATGAAGGAGATCCTGTATTCTCCGGCCGAGCTGAAGCGCTTCCAGGAGACGGCCGGCAAGCCGGTCTGGGACAAGTGGATCGCGGACAACCAGTCGAAGTTCGACGCCAAGGGTGTGTTCGAGTTCACGATGGCCGAGATCAAGAAGGCCCAGGCTGCCGTCGGCCCCAAGAAGTAACGAGCACAGGCGTCGGCCCGCCGGCCCTCGCGGGCTCAGGGCCGACGCAGACGCGCACGTGACACAACGCGGGAGTGATCCTTGGTGATCACTTCCGCGTCGAAATTTGAGAGCGCTCGAGAAACGAGCGTCAGCGATCGCGAGGAGCGGCATGGGAGCATCCGAAGACAAGGGACCGTCGGAAAGCGGCGGCGGCGCGCTCGGCGCAGTGGACCGGGCATTCTTCAGCGTCGAGAAGCTGATGGCGCTGATATCGGCACTCTGCATCTTCGCGCTGATGGCCGTCGGTGTCTGGCAGGTCCTGGCGCGCAAACTCTTCAACGCGCCGATCTACGGGTACATCGACATCGTCGAGATCGCGATGACCACGTTCGCCTTCATCGCCATCTCCTACACGGAGCGGCTGGGCGGACACGTCCGCATGGAGATCTTCGCATCGCGGATGCGCGGCCGCCTCCTGTGGTTCGTCGAAGTGGTCGGCGTTCTGTTGAGCCTCTTCGTCGTCGCAACGCTGACCTACTATTCGTACACACACTTCCTGCGAGCCTACACCGCAGGCGACAGCACCATGGATCTCGAATTGCCGTGGTGGCCGTCCAAGCTGCTCGTGGCCTTCGCGTTCGTAATCCTCTTCATCCGGCTGCTCATCAGCCTGTGGGGCTACATGCGCCTGCTCATCAATCCGGGCCTCGAGCCTGTCGGCGTGCCGCTCATCGCTGATCTCGACATGGTCGCCGAGGAAACGGCCCGCGTCGGCGCTGGCGAGCAGAAAGGACACTGAGATGCCCGAGCTTTCCAACGACACCATCGGCGTTCTCGGCGTCATCGCGCTGCTGGTGCTGGTCTTCGCCGGCGTACGGGTCTACATCGCGGCCTCTCTCGTCGGCCTGCTTGGCACCGTCGCCATCATCGGCTGGGATGCCGGCGCCGGCATCATCGGCACCGTCCCGCACTCCAAGTCGATCCAGTACACCTTCTCGGTTCTGCCGCTCTTCATCCTGATCGGCTATCTGGCCTTCCACGCCGGCATCACGCAGTCCTTGTTCGATGCGGCGCGAAAGTGGCTCGGCTGGATGCCGGGTGGCCTGGCCATCGCCAGCGTCTTTGCCAACGCCGGCTTCGCGGCGGTCTCCGGTGCATCGACGGCGACGGCTGCGGTGTTCTCGCGCATCGCCATCCCCGAGATGCAGAAGGCCGGCTACGACAACAAGCTGGCCGCCGGCGTCGTCGCGGTCGCAGGCACGCTCGCTGCCCTCATTCCGCCAAGCGCACTGATGGTCGTCTACGCCATCATCGTCGAGGCCTCGGTTGGCCAGCTCCTCGTCGCGGGCTTCCTGCCGGGCATTCTCTCGGCCGTCGGTTACGCGGCCATCGTCTTCGTGTGGTGCCTGATCAACCCCAAGCTCGGTCCGGCGATCCCCGGCTACACCTGGAGTGACCGCATCAAGTCGCTGCCCGGCACGCTGCCGGTCGTGGCCGTGATCCTGATCATCTTCTCGTCGATGTACTTCGGCTGGGCGACGCCGACAGAGGCCGCGGCCCTCGGCGCCTTCGTGGTCTTCATCCTCGCGCTGTTCAACGGCATGTCGATGCGGTCGCTCTACGACGCCTTGATGGAGACGGCAAAGCTCACCGTGATGATCTTCGCGCTGGTTTGGAGCGTGCTGATCTTCGTGCGGTTCCTGGGCTTTGCGGGCCTGCCGGAGCGTTTCGCCCAGTTCATCGTCGGCCTCGACATGCCCGCGTGGGCCGTCATGGTGATGATCCTGATCGGCTACCTGATCCTCGGCTGCTTCATGGACGCCATCGGCATGCTGTTGCTGACGCTGCCGGTCGTCTACCCCGCGGTCACCGCGCTCGGCTATGATCCGATCGTGTTCGGCGTCATCGTCGTCAAGATGTGCGAGGTCTGCCTCGTCACGCCGCCGATTGGCTTGAACTGCTTCGTCGTCTCCTCGGTGAGACGCGAAATTCCGTTGCAGACGGTCTTCAAGGGTGCCCTGCCGTTCGTCATCGCGGACTTCATCCTGATCGCCATTTTCCTGGCCTACCCCGACCTCATCCTCTGGCTGCCCAGGCAGATGTTGGCGAACTGATTGGGCGATTGTGGCGCGACGGCCCACGAGAGGCATCACGACGAGAAGGGCGAGAGCGGCAGCCGCTCTCGCCCTTTGCATGTTCCAGGGGACGTTCGGCCCCGCTCAGATGCCGATGGCCCCGTAGGCGTCCGCGCAACGGCGGATCGCAATGACATGCGCCGCCGTTCGCAAATCGGGAATGCCGGGATCGCTTCGCAGCACGCCGCGGATCTCGCCGTAGGCCGCCCGCATCATGTCGTCGAGACCCGAGCGCACGAGATCGATTTCGCGGGCCCCCTCCAGGAAGCCCCGCGCCCCGTCGTTGGGAAAGGAAGCGCCTGTCATCTTCTCCAGCGCACGCGCCAGGCTGCGATGGCTGGCCTCGTGCCACCGCCGCTCCATCAGGCCGAAGGGAATGTGCGTGAGGTTTCGCACCCACTCGAAATAGCTGACCACCACGCCACCCGCATTGACGAACAGATCCGGCAGCACCGTGATCCCGCGCTCCCGCAGAACCTTGTCGCCATCGAACGTCGTCGGGCCGTTGGCCGCTTCGACGACCAGCTTGGCCTGTAGCCTGGCGGCGTTGTCGGCGTTGATGACACCTTCCGTTGCCGCGGGGATGAGCACGTCGCAGGGCCGCTCGAGGACCGAGGCGCCGTCCGCCACGAACACACCACCCGCGAAACCCTTTACGCCGCCCGTCGCCGCCAGATGCGCCTTGAGGGCCTCGATCTCCAGTCCGTTCTCGTTGACCACCGCGCCATCCCTCTGGATGACCGCGACGATCCGGCAGCCGTCCTCTTCGGAGAGGAACTTGGCGGCATGATATCCCACATTGCCGAGGCCCTGCACGACGACCGACTTGCCCGCCAGGTCGCACGTCAGGCCCGCGCGCGCCAGATCGTCCTCGTGCCGGAACATCTCGCGCAGCGCGAACTGCACGCCGCGTCCCGTCGCCTCGATGCGTCCATCGATGCCGCCCATGGCCAGCGGCTTTCCCGTGACGCACGCCAGCGCATTGATGTCGTTGGGCGTCCAGCGGCGATACTCGTCCGCCATCCAGACCATCGTCGTCTCGTTGGTGCCCATGTCGGGCGCCGGCACGTTCTGGCTCGGGCTCATGAAGTTGTGCCGCGCCAGCTCCTGCGTGAAGCGCCGCGTGATACGCTCGAGCTCCTCCCGGCTCCACTTGCGCGGATCGATGCGCAGGCCGCCCTTCGAGCCGCCGAACGGCAGCCCCATCAAGGCGCACTTGTAGGTCATCAAGGCAGCCAGTGCCTCGACCTCTTCCTGGTCCGCGTCGGGCGAGTAGCGGATGCCGCCCTTGGCCGGCGTGAAGTGGGAGCTGTGCACCGCGCGCCAGCCGACGAACGTCTCCATGCGCCCCCGCAGGCGCACGCCGAAGCGCATGACGTAGGTGGCATTGCAGACCCGGATCTTGTCCGCGAGCCCGTCCTGCATCGGCACGAATGCCGCTGCAGCCTCGAACTGGCGATCGACATCGGCGAGAAAAGATCGTCCGGCCATCGGTGAACCCTCCTGCGGGCGGGCTGCAAGTGTCACTGCCCGTGCTCGTCTTGCAGCCGAAACCATCCGGCGCCGTGCGGCCGGCTTTCGCGCCGCCGCCTCGGCCGCGTTTCGTCACACACGCCTCGCGCACGAACACGGCGGCCGGATGGCGATCCCGTTCAAGCCTCGACGCGGGCGCGGACCTTGCGCCGGGCCGCGGCGAGCTTCTGCCGGGCGATCGAGTCCGCCCGCTCCGCTTCCTCGACCTCCGCTTCCGCGATGGCCTTGTCGAGGGCCGCGCGCAGCGCCTTTGCACTCTCCAGCGTCAGCTCTACTGCAGCCCGCGCGCCGGGCGGCAGATCGCTGTTGATGAAGTCGAGCGTGATGACATCACCCAGTAGCGCATGCCGCGCATGGTCGTAGGCCACGACCGAACGCGTCACCGGGAACCACTCCTTCTCGCCCTTGGCCATACCGTCGGCAGGGGCGATTTCCACGATCGATGTGCACATGTCCGCTTACCCCGCCAGGTGCTTGCCGAAGAACGCGAAGACCTTGCTCCAGCCGTCGAGCGCCTGTTCGACGCGGTACAGCGGCCGGTGATAGTAGAAGATGCCGTGGCCCGCACCGTCGTAGCGATGGAACTCGTACGACTTGCCCTGCGCCTTCAGCTCCGCCTCGTGCTGGTCCACCTGTTCCGGGCTCGGCGCGCGATCCTCGTTGCCGAAGATGCCCAGCAGCGGGCAGCACAGGCTCTTGGTCATCTCGACCGGCGAAACCGGCGTCTTTGCGTTCAGTTCCTCCTTGCCCATCACGACACGGCCGCCCCACAGGTCCACGCACGCATCGACGTCCGTTTTCGTGCAGGCGTAGATGAAGGCGTGCCGCCCGCCCGAGCACGAGCCGAAGATGCCGACCTTGCCGTTGTGGCCGGGCTGCGCCCGCGCCCACGCCACCGCGGCGGCCGTGTCACCCACCATCTGCGCATCGGCGATGCCGCCGTCCGCCCGCACCTTTGCGGCGACATCGTCGGGATGCCCTTCTCCGGCCCGCTCATAGAGGTTGGCGCAGATGGCGATGTAGCCGTTGTGCGCGAATTTGCGCGTCATCTCGATGTAGAGCTCGCTCCAGCCGGGCAGGTGATGCACGAGCACGACGGCAGGAAACGGACCGTCTCCTTCCGGACGCGCCACATAGGCGGTGATGGGCGTCCCGTTGTCGCCGGTAAGGGTGACGTTCGTGGCGGTCAGGCCTCTGTAGAACAACATCGCGGGCTTCCTCCCTGGAAGACTGGAACATGAATCTCGACCTCGCACGCAACGAGGAGCCGTCGGCGGGCTGGTCCGGGATGTTAGTGGGGCCGGGGGCGTGGCGCCAGCCTGCCTTCGCTCCCCGCGCGCGAGCGCACGTGTGCCTCCCGCCCGAGCATCCCGCTTGCACTGCCCCACGCACTGCGGGAAGCTCGGACCGGGTACGAAAGCAGCGTCCGGAGACCGGTTCATGACACAGCACGACATCGTCATTCGCGGCGGCCTCGTCGCCACATCGGGCGGCACGTTCCATGCCGACGTCGCCATCGACGGCGACACCATCAGTGCCATCGGCCGCAACCTCGCACCCGGCAAACGCGAGATCGACGCGACGGGCAGAATCCTGACGCCCGGTGGCGTCGACGGCCACGCCCACATCGAGCAATTGTCCGGAATGGGCGTCATGAACGCCGACGATTTCGAGAGCGCGACCAAGGCCGCAGCCCATGGCGGCACGACCACCGTCGTTTGCTTCGCAGCCCAGCACAAGGGAGCGAGCCTGACCAAGGTGGTGGAGGACTATCATGGCCTCGCACGCAAGGGCGCCATCATCGACTACGCCTTTCACATGATCCTGGCCGATCCCAATGCGCGCGTGCTGAAGGAGGAGTTGCCGCCCCTGGTCAAGTCGGGCCACGCCTCGGTCAAGCTCTTCATGACCTATCAGCACACGAAGGTCGACGACGAGCAACTCCTCGATACCCTCGTTGCCGCGCGCGAGAACAAGGCCATGGTCTGCGTGCATGCCGAGAACAACGGCATGATTTCGTGGATGGGCCGTCGCCTCGTCGAACGCGGCTACGTCGCCCCGAAATACCACGCCATCCATCACCCGCGCCTGTGCGAGTCGGAAGCGTTCTATCGCCTCGCCGCCTTTGCCGAGCTGGTCGATCAGCCCGTCATCATCTACCACGTCTCCACCGCCGAGGGCTGCCGCGTCATCCGCGAGGCACGTGGCCGCGGCCTCAAGCTGTTCGCCGAGACCTGCACCCAGTACCTCACGCTCACCGTCGATGATCTCGACCGGCCCGGGCTCGAGGGCGCCAAGTGGGTGTGCAGCCCGCCGCTGCGCACCAGGGAGGACCAGGAAGCGCTCTGGCAGGCGCTGGAGCTGGGCGACCTGCAGTTCGTCTCGTCCGACCACGCGCCCTACCGGTTCGACGAGACCGGCAAGCTGCGCGCCGGCCCGAACCCGAGCTTCAAGGAGATCGCCAACGGCATGCCGGGCCTGGAGCTGCGCATGCCCCTTCTCTTCGACGCCATGGTCTCGAAAGGCCGCCATGGCCTTCAGAAATTCGTCGAGTGGACCGCGACGGCGCCCGCCCGCATGTACGGCCTGCATCCCAGGAAGGGCGACATCTTCATCGGCGCCGATGCCGACGTCTGCATCTGGGACCCGAACAAGCGCGTGACCATCCGCGACGAGGACGTTCACGATCGCACCGGCTACACGCCCTACGTCGGGCGCACGCTCGAAGGCTGGCCTGTGACGGTGCTGCGGCGCGGCAGCGTCATCGTGGACGGGGGCAAGCTGTCGGCGGCCGCAGGCTCCGGCCAGTTCCTGCCGCGCGAGGCCGGCGAGGCCGCGCGGCCAACCGGCCGCCTGTCGCTCGAGTTCGATCCCGAGCGAAACTTCGGCGCGGAACTCTACAAGTAAACGGGCCTACGCTCAGTTGCCGGCAGAGCGCACGTCGTGGCGTGCGGTCTGCCTCTGGCGCAACCCGGCACGGCGCACGGGCCTGCGACGCGGACGTGCCTGCGCCGCCTCCTGCGGTACGGCCTTGGCCTTTGCCTTGGCCGGACCGGCGTGCCGTTCGCCCTGCGCCCGCTCCAGATCCTCGAGAAGAACCTCCAGCAGCGGCGCCGCCACCTGCCCCGAATGCACGCTGCGCCCGAACGGCGCGCTGGTCGAGCCCGTGCCGACGAGCACGACATAGGAATAGGCGCGGCCGGTGGAGAACTGCAGGCCGCCCGCCACCCAGATGTCGACGGTCTGGTTGGCATCGTCGGTGGTATCCGTGCCCGTCTTGGCGAAATGCAGGTTCAGCCCGGCGCGCTCTGCCGCACACCAGCGCGACAGGCTCTTCAACGTGCCCTGCGGCTGCCCCTTGTGCCGATGGCAGAGCGGCGCCTGCAGCACGGACCGTACGAAGCCGCGCGCGCTGCTGCGCATCAGCCGGTCGGGCACGATGGCGGCCGGGCCGGCGTGCGTCTCGGCCAGGGACAACGCTCCCAGGTCGTATCGCTTGACCAGCGTCGGGGGCGGAACCGCCGCCTGCCCGCGGCCCGTCAGCCCGGCGAGCACCACGCTCGCCATATGATGCACCCGCTGCGGCGAGCCCGAGATCAGGCCGCGCACCGCCGCAGTCGAAGGCGGCGTCGCCTCGCTGGCAGACGCCGACGGCGGCATGGTGAAGCCGAAGCCGTCGATGAGCCTGCGTATCCGGGATTGCCCCAGCCGGGCCGCCCGCCATTCCAGCGGCCGGTTGAGCGAGCACGCGAACGCCACCAGCGCGCGGCGTTCGCCCGGCGTCCCGCCGCTGCCCTTGGCGCATGTTTCGCCCCGGCCGCGCTCCGGCGCCAGCGCGTCCGCGTAGAGCGTGTCGACGCTGTCGTGACGCCCGTTGCCCGCCGCGATCGCCACCAGCATCTTGCCGACCGAGGCGATCCGCCGCTGCTCGCGCGCGGGATCATAGCGCGCACTCGCCCTGTCGCGCGCGAACGGCGATCCGAAATAGGCGCCCGTCTGGCCATTGTCGAAATAGCGGACGATCTCTCCATTGGCGTTTGCCGCAGCGATGATCACCTGCGGCATCGTCAGCCCGGCGCCCTGGCCGCTCCCCTTGCCTGGATCGAGCGTGAAACCCGGCGCCAGATGGCTGCTCCATTTCGCATCGAGCGCACTGAGCCGCTCCCGAATGCGATCGCCGAACGCCAGATTGTCCGGCACGTCGAGCGTCGTCGTCACGCCACGCACCGCTTCCCGCCAGCCGCGCCCATGCAGCTGCTTCATTTCCTCGCGGAGGCCGAAGCGCGCGGCCGGCAGAAGGGCGTTGGCGCGGATCACCGGATTGGCGGTCGCGCGCTGCGCCAGGTTTGGCGCGTAACGGTCCAGCGCCTCCTGCAGCTTGGGGCGAACCTTGGGATCTGGCGGCCCGCCGGCCAGCCCGATCAACTCGAACAGCACGTCCTTCTTGAGTTGCTGATCCGCGATCAGCTTCTCCGCGCACATCCGCGCCCGCACTTCGGTGATGTAGCGCCAGTGATCCTCGCGCACGGCATTGAGCCGCTCGTTGCCCGGCAGCAGGACGATCGGCTTGTTGACCGCGGAGGCGAGCACGAACTGCTCCGCCACGGTCAGGTCCTTCGCCTCCTTGCCGAACACGATGCGGCTCGTCATCTCCACGCCGTGCAGCGGCGCACCGCCCGTGCGCTGCGCGAGCCATAGGTGATTGGCCGCCCACTGCTTCAACGGAAGATCGTCTCCCCCGCGCGTCAGCTCGTGATAGATGACCGGCGCCAGCCACCATTCCCCGAGCTTGCGCCTGAGCTTGGTGAAGCCGCTCTCCCGCGAGCTCGGCGGCGTCTTGTAGATCACGCGCGCGAACTGCATCGGCAGCGTCGAACCGCCGACGCCGAGGCTGGGCCGCCTCAGGGCGATCGAGCGCTTGATGGTCGAATAGGGGATCTTCAGCACCCCCATCAGATCGATGCCGTAGGGGTTGAGCCAGCCGCCGATGTAGCGGTCCTCGTGATACGTCAGGCACTGCCAGTACTGCTCCGGAACGACGCTCACGGGGATCGACTTGTGATCGGGGTTGGCGGTGTAACCCGCCAGCTCGATCGCTTCACCCGTCCAATTGACGTCACCCTGGCTGTCGAGCCGCGGATCGAACGTGCCGACGAACTGACCCTGTCGATCGAAGATCGCTGTCGCCATCCAGCGCTCGGCATCGTAGCGCAGCCGCTGTCCGTGAAGGTGGTGCCCCACGATCCCACGGATCGGTGCCACGACATAGACGAGCAGGATCGCGAAAGCGACGAAGGCGAACGCGGCAGTCACGACGTGACGCAGCGGCCCGAGCTTCGGCGCAAGGACGAAAGGAAAGGCCAGCAGGCCCAGGAGCCGCCGGACAGAAAGCGCCACCAGCTCGAATGCCCCTGCAAATGCACGGAGGAGGTGAATCATGGGCGACGCGACGCTCGAAACGATGGCCCGGCCGTCGGCTGGGCAGCGAAAACCTGTGCGTACGCCTTAGATCGTCATTATGGCCCGCGTTCGTTGCCAATGTGGCGTTTCGACCGCGCCTCGCTTTGGGCTTGAAGCGAATCGGTTGCACACGCGAGAATTTTCGCGTTTTGCAAGAAAAAAATGCAACCCCACGGAGCTTCGGTCTTTGATCGCTCGCACAGGTTCGCACAATAGACGCGGTCGCAAGCGGCACTCCGTTCGGCACGGTCGAAAATGGTCAACTAATTGATAAATCGTTTGTTTACGAACATCACCCTGACCCGCCGATCTCGACGGCGCTCGCCACCTACGGTAGAACAGCACCACTTTTATTTATGTTGAGCCAAGAATCGTCATTGAAGTTTAATTATTTTTCCTGGGACGACTTGCATTTTTGTCGCAGTTGGGCTTGAATAGGACTGTCCGAAACGTGGCGCCGTCCCACCTATCCCCCCCATAGTGGCGTCACGCTCTAAGCCCGCGGCCAGTCCCCCGGCCGCGGGCCTTTTCATTTCTGCTCCCCCAGCAATTCCGCCGAAGTCGTCCGTCGTCCACAGTATCGGCGTGTGGTCCCAATTCTGCCCGTTCGAACCGGGTACACTTTGTCCAGTGATTCGAACGGGCCGCGTTCGTCGCCGCGCTCCCCTGCAGGCCGTGACCTTGGCGTGACAGCCGCGAGCAACCGCACGAGGCGGGCCGGCGCGACAGACATCCTGCAGCCGGGCCGACTGGCCGAGGCGCATCGAGAGGTGGAAATGAACGGATTGTTCCTCCAGATGCCGAAGGCCGTCGAGGGAGTCTGGCTGTCCTTCCTGAACCTGTTGTCCGTCTGGACCATCTATCAGGCCCTGATCATCGCGGGATGCTGGGGCGCGTCGCTCCTCGTCACGCGCCGGCTCGAACCTTGGCTCGAGGCGCGCCTGCGCCGCATCGAGCAGCAGCCGGCGTTGCTGCGCTTCCTCGTGGCATTGCTGCGGCGGCTGCACTGGGCGCTGTTCGCGTTGATGCTCTGGACGTCGGCCAAGGTGCTGCGCGAGTTCACGTGGCCGAGCAACAGCTACTTCGTGGCCTTGTCCGCCAGTCTGGCCACGTCCTGGACCATCGTCAGCATCCTCTCGCGCACGATCCGCAAGCGATCGCTCGCCAAGATCGTTGAGATCGCGGTCTGGTCGGTGGCGGCCCTCTACATCGTCGGGTGGCTCGACGCGACCATCACCTCGCTCGACTTTGTCGCCCTGTCGTTCGGCGGCGTGCGCATTTCGGTGCTCACCGTCGTCAAGGCGATCGCCGTCCTGGGTGTGTTGCTCTGGCTCGGTAATGTCGTGGGCGACGTCCTCGAGAAGAACCTCAAGCAGAGCGATCTCCTGAGCCCCAGCCTCCAGGTGCTCGTGGGCAAGCTGTCGAAGGCCGTCTCCGTCACCATCGCCGTCCTCATCGCCCTGTCTGCGGCCGGCATCGACGTCACGATCCTCACGGTCTTCTCGGGTGCCTTCGGCCTCGGCTTGGGCTTCGGCCTCCAGAAACTCGCATCGAACCTGGCCAGCGGCATCATCATGCTGACCGACCGTTCGGTGAAGCCCGGCGACATCATCCAGGTCGGCACGACGTTCGGCTGGATCACGTCGATGCGGGCCCGCTACGTGTCGGTCGTCACCCGCGACGGCGCGGAATACCTGATCCCCAACGAGCAGTTCATCACCGAGCGCGTCGTCAACTGGTCCTACACGGATCGCAACATCCGCATCGAAATCAAGTTCGGCGTCGCCTACGACAGCGACCCCCACGTAGTGCGCAAGCTCGTGACGGATGCGATTTCGTCCATCGATCGCGTGCTCCCCGACCCGCCGCCCATCTGCCATCTCGTCGGCTTTGGCGAGTCCTCGCTGGATTTCGTCGCACGCTTCTGGATCTGCGACCCCGACGAGGGCGTGACGAACGTGCGGGGGCAGGCCCTGCTGGCGGTCTGGGACGTCTTCCGCGAGCACGGCATCCAGATCCCCTATCCGCATCGCGAGGTTATCGTGCGCGGGGGCGAGGAAGGCGAAATGACGTCGGCCAATGCGAAGTTGGCACGCCTCGCGGGGAAAAGCGGCGCCGCCTGACAGGGCAACGCCAGCGTCGCGTCAGTGCTTCTTGGCAGCGACGCGGGGCGTGGGCGTGGAGATGACGCCGGCCGCCACGGCTCCCGCCACTGGCCCGTCGGCGAGGCTCGGACGCTTTACCGTGACGATCGTGGGCCGCGCCAATTGCCGACCTCGGCGCGCCACCCGGTTGCCACACTTGCGCGTGCGCGTGATGCGCGTCAGGTCATGCGCAGGCGTTTCGGCACCGTGGCTGACCGGCACCTGGTCCAGCGACACGGTTTTCAGCGCCTGCCCGTCGATCTCCACGTCATTGCCTTCGACATAGGCAAACCCCGCCTCGAGCAGATCCTTGGCACGCTTCGAGCGGCCGTTCCGCGTCAGTGCTCCCAGGATGACCACACCGAGCCGGCGGCCTTCGCGCGTCGCCGTGGCGACGACATTGTAGCCCGACCCGCAGGTAAAGCCCGTCTTCATGCCGTCCGCGCCCGCCAGCGTCCGCAGCAGCTCGTTCTGCGAATGGAACGTCTGCTTGTGGATGCGCACCTCCCGCGTCGAGAACAGCTCGATGCTCTCGGGGAAATCGCGGCCCAGAGCCATGGTCAGCCTGGCAAAGTCGCGTGCTGTCGTCATCTGCTCGGCGTCGGGCAATCCGTGCGGGTTCTTGAAGTGCGTGCGCGACATGCCCAGCCGCTTGGCGGTATCGTTCTGCAGCCTGGCGAAATCTTCTTCGCTGCCCGCGATCAGCTCCGCCAGCGCCATCGAGAAATCGTTCGCGGAACGCAGGATCACGCCGCGCACGGCCTGTGCGACCGTGATGTCGATGCCCTTGCGCAAGCCGATCCGCGTCGCCGGCTGCGCGCGGGCCTTGTCCGAAAGGGGAACCTTCGTATCCCAGGTGAGCCGCCCAGCGCGAACGGCGTCCAGCGTCAGATAGACCGTCATCATCTTCGTCAGCGATGCGGGAAACCAGGGCTCGTCGATGTTCACTTCATAGAGTGCCTTGCCTGTCGCCGGTTCGAACAGCAGCACGGCCCCGATGTCCTCGTCGGCCCTGGGTTTGGCAGCCTTGGGTTTGGCGGCCTCGGCACACCAGCCCTGCGATCCGGCGCCCGTCGCCAGCAGTAATGCGATGGCAAGAGACGCGACTGCCTGCAAAGGTCGCCAAGTCTGCAAAGTCATTCCCATCCCACCCAAATCAGTCGCGTGGTCCGCGAGCGTCATATTCGAAGATCAGAACGCAAAGACACACGGCGCGCCAGCCGGTGGAGTGACGCGGGCGCATGATGGCTGATCGCAGCCGCTGGGCAAATCGAGTGTCACTCGTCGAATAGCGCGACTATAGTTTGCAACGGCAGTGCCAGCAACGCACGGAGGAAACGAAAATGAGCAAAGGCTTGTCATTGGGCAACATCACGATCCAGCGCGTGGTGGAACAGGAAGGCCCGTTCTTCGATCCGTTCCAGTTCTTCCCCACATACACGCGTGAGATGCACGAGGAGAACAAGTCCTGGCTCGAGCCGCGCTTCGTCGACCCCAAGACCGGTCAACTCGTCCTGTGCATCCAGAGCTACGTCGTGCGCACGCCGCACCACAACATCATGATCGATACGTGCGTCGGCAATCACAAGCCGCGCCCGCATCGCCCGTTCTGGGACATGATGACCTCCGACCGCTACGAGAAGGCGCTTGCCGCGACCGGCCTCACCTTCGAGGACATCGACTACGTGATGTGCACGCATCTGCACGTCGACCACACCGGCTGGAACACACGTCTCGAGAACGGCCGCTGGGTGCCGACCTTCCCGAAGGCGAAATACGTCTTCTCCGATCGCGAACTCGAATTCTGGACCGAGCGCCACAAGCAGGACCCCGACGCCTGCCCCTGGGTCACCGATTCGGTTCTGCCCATCGTCGAGGCGCGCCGCACCGAGATCGTGAAGAGCAACCACTGCCTCAATGACCTCGTCACGCTCATCCCCACGCCCGGCCACACCATCGATCACTACGCAGTGCACGTCGGCAAGCCGGGCGCGGATGCCGTCATCACCGGCGACATGATCCATTCGCCGATCCAGGCCCGCTACCCCGAAGTCGGCATGATGTCGGACTACAGCTCGAAATTGGCAGGTGAAACGCGCCGCAAGTTCTTCGGCCGCTTCGCCGACACCTCGACGCTGATCTGCACGGGCCACTTCCCCACGCCGTCCATCGGCCGCTTCAAGGCCTGTGGCGACCACTTCATGTACGAGGATGCGTGACGGGCACCTGCCACGCATAGACCCAGTCGTAGCGTGCCATGGCACGCTGCGGCGGCATCAGGCGCATGGCTGCATTCCGTGCTGCGGCCATCACGCCGTTCATATGGAAGATCCGCCCGTTCTCCCGTGACGCGGCCACCACGCGATCGGCGCGCGCCATGCGATCCCGCGCATAGACGGCAAGTGCTTCCGGCACATCGCCCGGCCGCTCGGCGATACGCACGGCCAGCGTCACGGCATCCTCCAGCGCCAGGCAGCCACCCTGCGCCAGGAATGGCAGGATCGGATGCGCGGCATCCCCGAGCAGGGTCACACGCCCGCGCGACCAGAACGGCAGCGGCGGCAGTCCGTAGAGCGCCCATCCCTGCCACCCGTCGATCGCGGCAAGCGTGTCCCGCAATTCCGGTGCGAACCCCGCGAGCGCCTCGCCAATCCCGCGGGCCGGCACGTCCCGGCTCCAGCCCGGCTCGCGGCGGTCCTCGACACGGATGATGACCAGCGCCACCTCGCGACCGCCGCTGATGGGATAGTGGACGACATGGCCCCGCGGCGACAGCCAGACGCCCGTGGCCTCGCGCGCCAGGAACGGCGCCGCATCCGCACGCAGGATGACGGCGCGCGCAGCCGTCCGGCCCGTGAACTGAGGATCGAGAGCGGGGTGCAAATGCCGGCGAACCACCGAGAACGCTCCGTCCGCCCCCACCAACGCCGCGCCGGCATGCGATGCGCCCCGCGTGGAAACGACAGTCACGCCATCGCCCGTCTCTGCGATCCGTGCGACCTCGAAGTCCGTCGTGATATCCAGGAGCGGTTCGCGGCCTGCCGCATCGAGCAACGCCGCCTGCAAGTCGCGCCGATGTGCCACGAGATAGGGTGCGCCGTGTCGCGCGGCGATGATATCGCCGAGTGGGAGCGTGGCCAGCATCGCGCCGGTCCGCCCGTCCCGCGCCTCGATCGCGCGGGGCCGGCCGCAGTGTGGCAGCAGGTGGGGCAGTGCGCCGAGCCAGTCGAGGGCGCGCGCACCGTTCGGCCCGATCTGGATGCCCGCGCCGGCGACCGAGAACTCCAGGCGACGTTCGAGGATGTGCGCAGCGACGCCCAGGCGCGCCAACGCGATGCCCAGCGCCAGCCCGCCGATGCCGCCACCGGCAATCAGGATGGGCTGTGGGGGCGTCGTCAAATCGCCAAACCTCGGGTTTAGGCGTCCGGTTCAGACGTTCTCGTGGTGCACGAGGCACCCCTTGGGATCCGTCTCGTCCTCGGCCAGCCGCTCGTCGAGCACATAGAGCGTCGAGCAGTACGGGCAGAGAATCTGGGTGTCCTGCCCCATGTCCAGATAGACATGCGGGTGGTCGTAGGGCGGACGCGCGCCCATGCACTGGAACTCTTTGACGCCGACCGAGATCTTCTCGACACCGAGGTCGTTGGCGAAATGGGGGGTGGTCGAGGCGGCCATCCTGTGATTCCCTGGCATCCACTGTCGGTTCTTGGTCCGTCAAACACCATACTGGGCCGCCGAACGCAAGCACAGGGGCCGGCTGGTCGCAGCCGGAACGCGAGAAAACAACATGCCGAGCTTTCTTTCCGATGGCGTGGAGATCGCCTACCTCGATGAAGGTGAGGGCGAACCGATCATCCTCATCCATGGCTTTGCGTCCAACGCGACCGTGAACTGGGTCGATACGGGCTGGGTGAAAACCCTGGTCAAGGAGGGCCGGCGCGTCATCGCCATCGACAACCGGGGCCATGGCGCCTCCGCCAAGCTCCATCGGCCCGAGGACTACAGTGCCCCCGTCATGGCCGAGGACGTGCGTCGCCTGCTCGACCACGTCGGCATCCCGCGCGCCGACGTCATGGGATACTCCATGGGCTCGCGCATCGCCGCGTTCCTGGCCCTTGCCCATCCCGACCGCGTCCGCAGTCTCGTTTTCGGCGGACTGGGCGGCAACATGGTGCGCCCGATGGCTGGCACAGGCCCCATCGCCGCCGCACTCGAAGCACCCACTATCGACGACGTGACCAATGCCACCGCGCGCACCTTCCGCGCCTTCGCCGAACAGACGAAAAGCGACCTCAAGGCGCTGGCCGCCTGCATCCGCTCCGCGCGCGATCCGCTCACGGCAGCCGCGCTCGCAACGCTGACTTGTCCCGTTCTGGTGGCGGTCGGCAGCACCGATGTGATCGCGGGCTCCGCGCAGGCGCTGGCCGACATCATCCCTGGCGCGCAGGCCCTGGTGCTGGAAGGCCGCGACCACATGAAGGCCGTGGGAGATCGCACGTTCAAGGACGGCGTTTGCGCCTTCCTGCGCGCAAGACCCTGACAAGACGAGCATTTCCGAACGACCGGCAGGCGCCGTTAACGGCGTTGACGATTCGTTGAGCCATGTCCCGGCCCGGGACGGTACAGTTCCAGCGACAGTTGTACTGACCAGCCGGAGCCGATCGATGTCGCGTAACACCGCCCTTGCCACATTCGCCGTTGCGGCCGCCGTCTCGGCGCTGTCGACCGCAGCTTTCGCACAGCAGGCGACGACGACCCGCGTCGAGACGCGGCCGTTCTACGGCGCCACCGTGACACTCGAGGCCGGCGTGCGCGTCTTCCGTCCACTGCCGCCGCATTCCAAGGTCGTCATCAATCCCGGCGGCAGGACCCCGCTGAGCCTGAGCTTCGAGGAAAACCGCACGATCTCCCACAACTACGAATACGGCAGCGGCAGGGAAGCACGCGACAGCGGCGATCGCGACAGCGACAACGGCGTCAGCTTCGCCAGCTCCGATCACAACCCCGCCGTGCCCGGCGTCACACCGCCCCCGCGCGGCTACGGCTACCCCAAGCCGCACAAGGGATCGGGCAACAAGCACAACGGCGGGGGCCACGCCAAGCACTGAGCTGCCACCGGCCTTGTTCTCCGGCCGTCAACGGGTTACGGGACTTGCCAATGCGGCGCGCCATTCGGATCGGCGCGCCGCCTTTCATCGAGCCCCAGCCCCATGCCGCGCTATCGCATCATCATCGAGTATGACGGCACGCCTTTCGTCGGCTGGCAGACCCAGGCCGTGGGCAGATCGATTCAATCCAGCCTGACCGACGCGATCCGCAAATTGACCGGCGAGGACGTGGTCGTCCGCGGCGCCGGCCGCACGGACGCGGGCGTGCACGCACTCGGCCAGGTCGCCCATTTCGACCTCGCGCGGGAATGGCCGGCCTTCAAGATCCGCGAAGGGCTGAATTACCACCTCAAGCCCGATCCCATCGTCATCATCGAGGCGGATATCGTAGACGCCGGCTTCGACGCCCGCTTCTCTGCCACAGCCCGCCACTATCTCTATCGCATGCTGTCACGCCGCGCGCCCCCCGCCCTCACCCGCAATCGCGTCTGGTGGGTGCAGAAGCCGCTGGACGTCGCGGCCATGGCGGAGGCGGCGACCCACCTGCTCGGAAGACACGATTTCACGACGTTCCGGGCGGCCGGCTGCCAGGCCCGATCCCCGGTCAAGACCCTGGACGTGCTCACCGTGGAGCAGGTGCGCGACGAGATCGAGATCCGGGCTTCCGCGCGCTCGTTCCTGCATCATCAGGTGCGCTCGTTCGTCGGCAGCCTCAAGCACGTCGGCGAGGGACGCTTGACGCATCACGATATGAAGGCCGCCCTGGAGGCCTGCGACCGGTCGCGATGCGGCGCGCTCGCCCCCTCCCGCGGGCTCTATCTGGTGCGCGTCGACTACGGGTCGGCTGCCAACGAAAACGACCGCTCGATATCAGGCCAATAACGCAAGGAACCGCCCATGCAGCTCCCTCGGACACCGTCATTCCGGCTCGATGGCAAGCGGGCACTCGTCACGGGAGCCGGACGCGGCATCGGCCTGGGCGCGGCGGCGGCACTGGCCGACGCAGGCGCACACGTGGTCCTCGCCGCCCGCACCCGGGATGAGATCGAGGCCGCAGCCGTTGCCATCCGCGACAAAGGCGGCTCCGCCGAAGCTCTGGTGCTCGACGTGACCGACGCCGCCGCCGTGCAATCGGCCATCGCCGCGGCGGATCCATTCAACGTGCTGGTCAACAATGCCGGCAGCAATCGCCCGCAGCCGTTCATCGACTTCAAGCTGGAGGACCTCGATCACCTCCTGGACCTGAACGTCCGCGCGGCTTTCGTGGTGGCCCAGGCCGTCGCCAAGCGCATGGTCGCGACGGGCACCAAGGGATCGCTGATCCACGTCTCGTCGCAGATGGCGTTCATCACCGGGCCCGGCCGATCGGTCTACTGCGGCACCAAGGCCGGGCTGGAGGGTATCTCGCGCGGTATCGCCTGGGAGCTGGCGCCGCACGGCATCCGCTCCAATACGTTGTGCCCGACGTTCATCGAGACACCGCTGGCGGCCAACTTCCTCGCCGACCAGGAATTCAAGGACTTCGTGCTGTCGAAGATCAAGCTCGGCCGTGTCGGCCAGATCGAGGACTTGATGGGTGCGGTCGTCTACCTCGCATCCGATGCCTCGGGCCTCGTCACCGGCACGCATCTCGTCGTGGACGGCGGCTGGACGCTGGGCTGAGCGCGACCAGCGTCCCTCGTGCCAAGGCCGGACGGCGCCGGGATCAGACCCGGCGCTCGACCATCAGCTTCTTGAGCTCGGCAATGGCCTTGGCCGGATTCAGGCCCTTCGGGCACGCCTTCGCGCAGTTCATGATGGTGTGGCAGCGGTAGAGGCGGAACGGATCCTCGAGGTTGTCCAGGCGATCGCCCGTCGCCTCGTCGCGGCTGTCGATGACCCAGCGATAGGCCTGCAGCAGCACCGCGGGGCCGAGATAGCGGTCCGAGTTCCACCAGTAGCTCGGGCACGACGTCGAGCAGCACGCGCACAGGATGCACTCGTAGAGGCCGTCGAGCTTCTCGCGATCCTCGCGCGCCTGCTTCCACTCCTTCGGCGGCGTCGGCGTCGTCGTCTGCAGCCACGGTTCGATCGAACGGTGCTGGGCGTAGAAATTCGTCAGGTCGGGAACGAGATCCTTCACCACTTCCATGTGCGGCAGCGGATAGATCTTGACTGCGCCCTTCACCTCCTCGATGGCCTTGAGGCAGGCCAGCGTATTGGTGCCGTCGACGTTCATCGAGCACGAGCCGCAGATGCCTTCGCGGCAGGAACGGCGGAAGGTCAGCGTCGGATCGATCTCGTTCTTGATCTTGATGAGCGCGTCCAGGATCATCGGACCGCACTGCTTCAGGTCCACCCAGTAGGTGTCGACGTGCGGGTTCTTCCCGTCGTCCGGGTTCCAGCGATAGACGCGGAATTCCTTCCACTCACCCTTGCCCTCCGGCTTGTTCCAGGTTTTTCCGGAGGTGATCGTCGAGTTCGAGGGTAGTGTGAGCTGGACCATGTCGCGAACTTCCCGTGGCATGCCCCGGCCGTATCGGCGCAGGGCGATAGAATTCGTCGCGGCGGACTTTGTTGAACGGCGCGCCCCATGTCAATATCGGAACGCGAATATCGGCCCCGCAGATCACCGCGTCGCAGTACCGTGCAGGGGACTACCGGCCACGTCCGGCAAGCGCATCGACGAGACCACGGAGGGCGACGCGCTCGCCACCGGGCTTGGCCTGTCGATGACGACCGGACCGGATGCCGTCAGCTCCAGCACCGCGAGATTGCGCTTCGCAAAGCCCGCAGGATCGATGTGCAGCACGCCGTCCGCCCCCGTGAACCCCGTTGCGCGCGTCAACATGGGTACGGAATATCGGCTGCCCTTCGGCCCCGTCGCCAGCGAGGCCGCCACCACCACCGCATCGTGCGACAGGGACGCGAGCCTTGGCGGCATGGTCCGGTAGGCCTTGCCGTAACGCTCCGCGAGATCGCTCCAGCCGCGTGGATCGGGACTGGCGAACCACCCGCCATGTGCCCGCTTGACGAGCGTAGCGGAGGGGAAATCCCAGCCGCTGGTGCCCAGGAGCTGGACCCGCGCGGGATCGATCCGCAGCGCCGTCATCATGCTCGCGACCTGCCGCAGCGTGTCCTGGCCGGCCGGAAGAAAGATCGCATCCACGGCCCCCGAGCCGTCGTCCGACATCTCCAGGGCATCCCGCACGCGCCCGACCGAGCCGATGATGCCGCCAGCACCGATGTCGTAGGTCTGCAGGAACGCGACACTGGCGCCACCGCGCGCGACAGCCTGGCGGAACGCGGCCTCCTGGATCTTGCCCTCCGCATCGCTCGGGATCAGCGCCGCAAACCGCCGCCGCCCCTTGGCGATGGCGTAGCTGACCACGCGATCGATCTCGTTGACCTGCGAGAAGCTCAACAGATATGCGCCCCCGCCGGCAACGGACGGATCGTTCGAGAATGCCAGCACGGGCACGTTGGCCTTCCGCGCGAGGGGCTTCACCGCTGCCACCGAGCGGGAGAACAGCGGCCCCAGAATGAGTTCCGCGCCTTCCCGCAGCGCCTCCTCGGCGGCCAGGCGCGCGCCCTCGGGCGTCCCCTTGTCGTCCTTCACGACGAGCTGGATAGGGCTCGAGCCACGCTCGAACATGGCGAGTTCGGCCGCCTGCCGCATCCCCAGCGCCATCGCCGCGGTCTGCGGATCGCCTGAAAGCGGCAGCAGAAGCGCTATTTTCGCGTTTTCGCCACCACGCGGAGCCGGATCGGGCACCTTGCCGGCGGCCCCGGTCGACGCCGTGACCCCAGCCGCGCCCAGGTTGGCCGAGCAGCCGCCCAGCGCCCCCGTGGCGGCAAGGCCGATGCCTTGCAGCAAACGCTTTACGACGATACGGCGTTCGATCGCTTTCGATGCAGCGCGCAACGGTCCCTCGTTCATGGTGGTGTGCCGGGCACGGGCGTTGCGGCCTCGGCCCGTCGTCTTCGTCGCCACTCTGGCATGCTGTCGCCCGTCCTGGAACCGAAACAACGACTTGCATTCCAACGGAGGCGAAATCTTCGTAAAGTTTCGCGTCGGCGATAGCCCGCCGGCACCGGACCGAATAGTGCAAATGAGCCACGAGACAGCGAATTCACGGGAATTCGCCCGTGTGCGGATGAGCTTGCCATGCCCAATGACGCGCCGCCCTCCCCAACATCCGGTTCGTCCGGCCTGCTGCGCGCCGCTGCGGCCGAAATCGAGCGTCAGCTTGCCACAGCCCTCGCGCCCGGCCTCTACCTCGTCGCCACGCCCATCGGCAATCTCGGGGATATCACCCTGCGCGCGCTGGCCGTTCTTGCCCGCGCCGACGTGATCTATTGCGAGGACACGCGCCACAGCCGTGGCTTGCTGACCCACTTCGCCATCGACCGGCCGTTGCGCTCCTATCACGAGCACAACGCCGAGGAGGAGCGTCCCCGTATCCTCCGGCAGCTCGACGATGGTCGTATCGTTGCCGTCATCACCGACGCGGGCACGCCGCTGGTGTCGGACCCGGGCTTCAAGCTGACGCGCGCGGCGACCGAGGCCGGCCACGGCGTCTTTGCGCTGCCCGGTGCTTCGGCCGTCCTGACGGGGCTCGCCGTATCCGCCCTGCCCAGCGACGCCTTTTTCTTCGCCGGCTTCCCCCCACCCAAGGAAGCGGCCCTGCGCGCCCGCCTCGAAGAGCTGCGGCCGGTCCCCGCGACGCTCATCCTGTTCGAGGCGCCCGGCCGTGTCGCCAGGCTGCTCGCCGCCATCGCCGACGTCCTGGGCGACCGCGACGTCGTCGTCGCGCGCGAACTGACCAAGCGCTTCGAGGAGATCGTCCGCGGAACCGCCAGCGACGTCGCGGCGAAACTCGCTGGAGCTGAAACGCGCGGCGAAATCGTCGTGCTGATTGCCCCGCCCGATGCCACCGTCGAGGCCACCGACGACGCCATCGCCGCCGAACTCGCGCGCCTGCTTCCCACAACCAGCGTCAAGGATGCCACCCGCGCCGTCGCCGACCACCTGCGCGTCGCCCGCTCGCGCGTCTACGACATCGCGCTGAAACTGCGGTCCGGGCAGCGGTGAAGGGCGATCCCGACAGCGTCGAGGAGCGCCGCACACGCCTGCGGCGGGGCGCATCCGCCGAATGGCGCGCCGCCGCAGCGCTGATGGCCAAGGGCTATCGCATCCTCGCCCGCCGGCATCGCACGCCGTTCGGCGAAATCGACATCATCGCCGTTCGCGGCAAACGCTTGGCGTTCGTGGAAGTGAAGCGCCGGGCCGGTCTCGCCGAGGCGGAAGCAGCCCTGACCACGACGCAGGCTGCTCGCGTCACGGACGCCGCCGAATATTGGATATCCCGCCATCCCTTCTACCGCGACCACGAGATGGGGCTCGACGCCATCCTGGTCGTCCCGTGGCGCTGGCCCCTGCATCTGGCCAACGCCCTGTCGCCGGTGTGACGACGCTCCCCGTTTGCGCGCCCTATGCGACCCCGCCGAGCGGCCCGCCCTCCAGCGTGATGCGATGCATCAGCCGGCGCTCGCCGTGATAGTCGTTGACCGCCAGATGCCACGTTGCCCGGTTGTCCCAGAACGCGATCGAGCCGGGCCGCCAGTTGAACCGCGTCTGGAACTCGGGCCGTGCCGCGTGCTGATAGAGATAGTCGAGTAGCGCCTTGCTCTCCGGCACCGTCCAGCCTTCGATGTGCGTCGTGAAGCCCGGATTGACGAACAGGATCTTCTTGCCGCTCTCGGGATGCTTGATCACGATGGGGTGGAGGGCGTCCTGCGTCGCCTGTTCGGCATTGCCCAGCCGGTCGCCGGCTTCGCGCGCGGCTTGTGCCTTCGCGCCGAACACGTGCCGGCTGGAATGCACGGCATTCAGTCCTTGCAGCGTCCGCTTCAGGCCGTCCGATAGCGCCTCGTAGGCCAGTGCCATGGAGGCGAAGATCGTGTCGCCACCGCGCGGCGGCGTCTCGCGCGCCAGCAGGATCGAGCCCAGCGCCGGAACCTGATCGTAACTGTGATCCGTGTGCCAGCCGCCCCCGATGTTCGTCTTCTGGCCGGGCTCCTTGCGCACTTCGGCGATCTTGGGATGTCCCTCCACCGCCTTGAAGAAGCGGTTGATGTTGATCTGCGCGAACCGCTCTGCGAACGCGACATGCTGCTCGGGCGACAGCGTCTGGTCGCGGAAGAAGACCACGCCCTGCTCGTGCAGCGCCGAGCGGATCTCGCTGACGGCGCCTTCGGGCAGTGCTTCACTCAAATCGACGCCGAGGATCTCGACGCCGAGCGCGCCCGAGCAAGGGCGAATGTCCAATCGCGAATTGCGCATTCTTGTTTCCTCCCGGGGGCGTCTGGCCGGCCCCCCGCGAGGATCATGCACCCGATGGGCGTTGTCCGTAAACGGTAACCGCCGCCTCGGGGCTGACGAGCCCTTCTGCCACGTCGCTGGCGACTGCCGCCGCATCCCGCGTCTTGGGATCGCCGAAGCCGCCGCCGCCGGCCTCCGTGATCGTGATGTGTGCGCCCGGCGCCACCTCGATCCGCCCCTTGGCGTGCACCGTCTGGCCGTCGACGGCGTGCACGCGCAGCGCCGCATCCCGACCGCCGAAGAAGCCCTTCGACGGAAACATGGTGCGGTTGCCCATGCCCAGCATCGTCAGGATGTTGCCGGTGTCGTTGCGCAGCTCCACCGTCTGGCCGAGGCCGCCGCGCCACTGTCCCGCGCCGCCCGAATCCGTCCGCAGCCGCTTCGACAGGATGCTGGTGTGCGTCAGCGTCTCCCACACTTCCACGGGCACCGCCGCCATGTTCGAGGGATGCGGCAGCGTCGGCCAGCCATCGAGGCCCGATAGCGCCCCGTACCCGCCGGCCGCGAAGTAGATCGTCGCGAAGGCCCGGCTGTCGCGCCGCGTCCCCTGGAACGTGACGAGGTTCATCATGCCGCTGTCCGCCTGCACGCGATCGGGGGTCGCCTGCGCCAGCGCGCCGTAGATCAGCGGCGTCACGAAATGCCCCATGGCGTGCCGTCCGCCCGTCGGGAACGGCGGCTGCGCGTTGAGAATGCAGCCGACCGGCGCCGAAACCTTGATCGGCGCGACGGAACCCTGGTTGTTCGGGATCGACGGCAGCGTCAGCGTCTTGATCGCATGCAGCGCCATGGCGTTCGTGTAGCAGAACGGCACGTTGACGCCCGCCCGCACGCACCCCGACGTGCCCGTGAAGTCCACCGCCACGCTGTCACCCGCGACATCCACCTGCACCCTGTAGTCGGCGGGCCCTTCGAAGCCCTCCACCTGGATGTGGTGGCGATAGGTGCCGTCCTTGAGCTCGCGGATCTTGGCCCGCATCGCCGTCTCGGACTGGCTGCGGATCGCCTGCGACAAGTCGGTGAGATCCTCCAGCCCATACTCGTCGAGGAACGCCAGCAGCTCGCGCCCGCCCACCTCGTTGCAGGCGACATTGGCCATGATGTCGCCCATCGTCTGCTCGGGAACACGCACGTTGGTGCGCACGATCTCCACGATCAGCTCGTTGAGCCGGCCGGCATCGTACAGCTTGCAGATCGGCAGCCTGAGGCCCTCGTGATAGACCTCCGTCGCCGCCGAGCCGAAACCCATGCCGCCGATGTCGGGCAGATGCGTGATGCTCATCGTGTAGGCGACGATGCGCCCCTTGCGGAACACCGGCCGCAGCATCGTGATGTCGAACAGATGCCCGGTGCCCAGCCACGGATCGTTGGTGACGATGATGTCGCCGGGCTTCAGCGTCTCGGGCGGAAAACGCTTGAGCATGTGCTGCGCCGTCACCGGCGCGCTGCCGATGAACACCGGCACGCTGAACGTACCCTGCGCGATGGAATTCGCATCCGCATCGAGCACCACGACCGTCAGGTCGTAGCTCTCGTTGACGATGGTCGAGAACGACGTGCGCACCAGCGTGGACACGATCTCGTCCGTCAGCGAGACCAGCCGGTCCCACATGATGCCGAGGCTTACGGCGTCGAAAGTCTGCTTCGCCATCACCGGTCCTCCCCACCGCCGAGTTCCAGCTCGGCCACCAGATTGAGACGCGCGTCGACGGTCACGCGATCGCCGATGCCCACGACGCAGGTGCTCTCGTGTTCCTCGATCAGCGCCGGCCCCACGACGGTCTGCCCGGGCTGCAGGCCATAACGGTCGTAGACCGGCCAGTCCGCCACGTCCTTGAGGCTGTCGACGTAGACGCGCCGCGTGCCCTTGAGCGCCTGCTCGGCACCGGTCTTACCGGCCAGCCGCACGCCGCTGCCCAGGCTTGGCGCGGGGCCGACCGCTTCCACCTTCCAGTTGACGATTTCCGTCGGTTCGTCGAGCCGCAGCGTGAAGTTCGCCTCGTAGGCCGCGCCGTAGAGCTCGCCGAGCTGCCCGAACAGCGAACCAGCGTCCGCCGCCTCCGGCAGCGTCACCTCGATCTCGTGCCCCTGCCCCTGGTAGCGCATGTCGAGACGCCGCACGATGCGGATATCCTTCTCGGCCACCCCGGCCTGGACCAGGTAGGCGCTCGCGTCGGCCTCCAGCGCCTTGAACGTCGCGCCGAAATCGGCAGCGTCGATGTCCGCCGTATGGATCCGCCGCGACCGCGCCACCTCGAAAGCCAGCGGGCTGATCAGCAGGCCCAGCGCCGACATCACGCCCGCGGCGACGGGGAAGATGACGCGCGGGATCTTCAACTTGCGCGCAATGGACAAGGCATGCAGCGGACCCGAGCCGCCGAACGCCACCATGCTGCCCGAGCGGTAGTCGAAGCCGCGCTCGGTCGCGTGGATGCGGAAGGCGCGTGCCACGTCCTCGCTGATGATGTCATGGATGCCCCACGCCGCGCGCAGTGTCTCCAGCCCTAATGGCTTCGCCACGTGCGTCGCGATCGCTTTCTCGGCCGCTTCGCGGTCGAGCCGCATGGCACCGCCGAGGAAGAAATTGGCGTCGAGGTAGCCGAGCAGAAGGTTGGCGTCCGTCAGGGTGGGCCGCTCGCCGCCGCGCCCGTAGCAGGCCGGGCCGGGCAACGCACCCGCGCTCGACGGACCGACGCGCAGAAGCCCGCGGTCGTCCACCTCCGCGATGCTGCCGCCGCCCGCACCGATCTCGATCATGTCTATGACCGGGATGCGCACGGGCATGCCGCTGCCCTTGCGGAACTCGTGCTGCCGCGCGACTTCCATCGCGTACTTCTTCACCGGCTCGCCGCCCCGCACCAGTGCGCCCTTTGCCGTGGTGCCGCCCATGTCGAACGACAAGAGGTTCTGCAGCGACAGGGCACGGCCGTGATGCGCACTCATCAGCGCACCGGCCGCCGGACCCGATTCCAGCGCCCGCACGGGGAAGGCGCGCGCCGTCTCCGTCGTCAGCGTGCCGCCGCTCGAGCCCATGATGTAGAGGCGGCCCTTGAAGCCGCCACTGCGAAGCTCCGTCTCGAGCCGCTTCAGGTAGCGATCGAACATCGGCCCGGTGAATGCGTTGACGCTCGTCGTCGTCCAGCGCTCGAACTCCCGCATGTTCGGAAAGACGTCCGCCGATGCACTCACGAACACGCCGGGCAGCGCGGCCTTCAGGATCTCCGCGGCGCGCCGCTCGTGCGCGGGGTTCGCATAGGCATGCAGGAAGCATACCGCGATCGCACCCACGTCCAGGTCGCGGAACCGCGCCGCAGCCGCCGCCACGCTCGCCTCGTCCAGCGGCGTCTCGACACTGCCGTCGTGGCGAACGCGCTCGTGCGCCTCGAGCCGCAGGCTGCGCTTCACCAACGGCGGTGGATAGGTGATGCGCAGGTCGAACAGGTCGTAGCGGCGCTCGAAGCCCATATCCATGATGTCGCCGAAACCGGCCGTCACCAGCATGCCTGTCCTGGCACCCTTGCGCTCGATGACCGCGTTGGTCACCAGCGTCGTGCCGTGCACGATCTCCACCACGTCGCCGATGGCGACGTTGTTCTGCGCCGCGATCGCCTTGACGCCTTCGATCACCGCCTCGGACGGGTCCGGGGGCGTCGTCAGCCGCTTGTGGATGGCAATTGTCTCGCCGCGCCCGTCGTAGAGCGCAAAATCCGTGAATGTGCCGCCGATGTCGACGCCGATCCTGTACATGATCCCCACCCCGTTACGTCGCCTCGCGCCCGCTCGTGGCGCGCGGCACACTCAAGCCAGTTCACCCGCCAGCGCTTTCGCGATCAGCGTCCGCGTCTCCGGTATGCCATAGAGCGCCACGAACGTGCCGAACCGCGGCCCCCGCTGCTCGCCCAGCAGAACCTGATAGATCGCCTGGAACCACTCCAGCTTCACGCCCGGCCCGCCGCTCGGGCTTTTCTTCGCGTGGTCCTGGTAGCGCTCGATCGAGCGCCCCACGTCGAGCAGCACGCCTTGGATCGTCTCGCCGTCCGCGTCGGCCGGCAGCGCCGCAAGCGCTGCGTCGAGCTTCTGCAGCGCCGCCGTCTCCACGTCGTCGGCCAGCCGGAACGTCTTCTCCGGCTTCACGAACCGGTCGTAGTAGGCCACCGCATACCCCGCCAGATGGTCGAGCAGCGGGTACTTTTCCGCGTTGGCGCCCGGCGCGTGACGACGGATGAAGCCCCACAGCACGTCCTTGTCGTGCGCGTTGGATGCCGACACGAGGTTGAGCAGCAGCCCGAACGTGATCGGCAGTTCGGCGGCCGGCGGCTTGCCCGCGTGGATGTGCCAGACCGGGTTTTCGACCCGCGCCTTCTCCGCCTCGGCCGGATATTTGGAGACGAACGTCAGGTACTCGTCCACCGTGCGCGGGATCACGTCGAAGTAGAGCCGCTTCGCCGTCTTCGGCTTCTGGTACATGAACAGCGACAAGCTCTCGGGACTGGCATAGGTCAGCCATTCCTCGATGGTGAGCCCGTTGCCCTTCGACTTCGAGATCTTCTGGCCCTTGTCGTCCAGGAACAACTCGTAATTGAAGCCTTCCGGCGGCGTTCCGCCCAGCGCCCGGCAGATCTTCGAAGACAGCGTCACGCTGTCGATCAGATCCTTGCCGGCCATCTCGTAGTCGACGCCGAGTGCCGTCCATCGCAAGGCCCAGTCCGCCTTCCACTGGCACTTGACTGCACCGCCCGTGACCTTCGTCTCGACCTTCTCGCCCGTCTCCGGATCGACGTAGACGACGGTCCCCTTGGACGCATTACGCTCCACCATCGGCACGTACAGGACCTTGCCGGTACGCGCACTGATCGGCAGGAACGGCGAATAGGTCGCGCGCCGGTCCGGCCCGAGCGTCGGCAGGATGATGTCCATCACCTTGTCGTACACGTCGAGCATCTTGAGCAGCGTCTCGTCCATCGCGCCGGACGTGTAGACCTCGGTCGCCGACAGGAATTCGTAGTCGAAGCCGAACTGGTCGAGAAACCCCCGCAGCCGCGCATTGTTGTGATGCGCAAACGATGGAAATCCCGCCCCCCCGGCGCCACCCGCACCGGATGCATCTTGGGCGCCCGAAAGCGCCGCGAAGGGATCGGGCACACGCGTAAGCGGCACGTCGATGTAGTTGGCCAGCATCTCCTGGTTCGGCACGTTGCCCGGCACCTTGCGGAAACCGTCCATGTCGTCGGAGAAGCACACGAGTCGTGTCTTGACGCGCCCCTCGGTCAGCACCTCGAAGGCGTGCCGCACCATGCTCGTGCGTGCCACCTCGCCAAACGTACCGATGTGCGGCAGGCCCGAGGGGCCATAGCCGGTCTCGAAAAGGACGGTCTTTTCCTTGCCACCCGGCAACTTCTCGAGCCGCGCGACGAGGCGCCGGGCCTCCTCGAACGGCCATGCGCGCGCCTCTTGCGCGGCCGCATGCTCGGCGGGTGCGATCGCTGTCGTCATGTTGTCCTGCCGGAATCCGTCTTGGCGCGGCATGCCGCGCGCAGTGTGCTGTTGCGGCGCAAACTATTGGCGCGTCCCGGGACCGTCAACGACATTGACCGCCGCGCATCGTCCTTGGTGCCCCCGAAAAGGCGTCGGCCGAAACATCGCTGCCCACGATGTTCCGGCCGAGGCGTCTCACAGGCCGCGGGCCTCGTCGCCGAGGTTGTCCGCGACCCAATCCGAACGATCAGGCTGCGACGGGCGTCGAGGACTTCGTCTTCGACGGCTTGCGAGCCTTGGTCGTCTTCACGGCCGAGCGGCGCGCGGTGCCCGAGCGCTTGGCGCTCTTCGTGGGCGCGGCAGCGACGGGAGCGGCAACCGGAGCGATCGCGGGGGCGACGACGACCTCGGCCACCACGGCCGCGACTTTCGCCTTCGCCTTTGCCTTGGGAGCAGCCTTCGGGGCAGCCTTCGCCTTCGTGACGGCCTTCGTCTTGGGCGCAGCCTTTGCCTTGGCGGCGGCCTTCACGGGAGTCTTCGCGGGGGCTTTCGCCTTCGGCGCGGCCTTCTTCGTCTTCACAGCTTTAGCCATTGTCGTACCTCTCCAATTTCGACCCAATGTGCAAGCCGGCGTCTCTGCCCTGAGAATCAACTCGACTTGCTGATTCAATGCTTTGCGTGAATCGTTAACGAGGTATTAAAAGACGCGCCGCGCCGGGCCGAATTGCGATCGCGATGTATGATCGCGTTGCCCGGACGCAACAAAATCGGCAACGTCGGCGCTGATCACCCGTTGCCTTCATCGAACCACCCAACCCTCGAGATCGTGCATGACCACGCCCGTCGACGCCCAGCACCCCATCGTTCCGGATGCCCAGCCGGGCAACTGGGTCGATCGTTTGGCGCCGCCGAAGGCACGCCCCTATCTGCGCCTGGCTCGCTTCGACCGGCCGATCGGCGCATGGCTCTTGTTGTTTCCCTGCTGGTGGTCGCTGGCTCTCGCCGAACTCGCGAACGGCAAGGCCTACCCCAACCCCTGGTCCTTGTTGCTCTTCATGGTCGGCGCCTTCGTCATGCGCGGCGCCGGCTGCACCTATAACGACATCGTCGACCGCGAATACGACGCCGGCGTCGCCCGCACGCGCAATCGCCCCATTCCCTCGGGGCAGGTGACGGTCGCCCAGGCGAAGATCTTCATGATCGCGCTTTGCCTCGTCGGGCTCCTGGTTCTGCTGCAGTTCGACGTCACGACCATCCTGCTCGGCATCTCGTCGCTGGCGCTGGTCGCGATCTACCCCTTCATGAAGCGCGTGACGTACTGGCCGCAACTCGTGCTGGGCCTGACGTTCAAATGGGGCGCCCTGGTCGGCTGGACGGCCGCGCGCGGCAAGCTCGAATGGCCCGCCGTCCTGCTCTATGCCGGCTGCGTCCTGTGGACTATCGGCTACGACACGATCTATGCCCACCAGGACAAGGAGGACGACCTGTCGATGGGCCTCAAGTCCACGGCGATCCGGCTGGGAGATCAGACGCCGGCCTGGGTCGCCGGCTTCTACGGCGCTGCACTTCTCCTGTGGGGCGCGGCCATGGTGATGGCGGGCATGCCGATCGGCCCGATCTTCGTTCTCGGGCTGGCGGCCACCGGCATCCTGCTCGCCTGGCAGGTCGTAACGCTCGACATGTCCTCTCCCGCCAATTGCCTGAAGCGTTTCAAGTCCAACCGGGACGTCGGCTGGCTGTTGCTGGCGACAATCGTGCTGGCGATGTCGACGGCGCATTGAGCACCCTGAAAAGCATCGCCCCCGAAACCGCGAGGCATCGGGGGCGTGCATCCTGTCAACTCTTGAGCGGCCGTCTCATGCGTCCGTGATACTCGGAATTTGCATCAAATACCTTCGCTTCCCGTTAAGGAACATGGTTGCCTTCGCATTTTTTCTTGTTCTGTTTCAACACGCATAGCCCTCGAACGTAAGGCCGGACAGATTGTGCCCGCGCGGGCTCGCCAGATGCAAAGCCAGCGACGCCACGTCCGCCCGTTCGCTGAAGGCATATCCCGATGGCCCGGCAGGATCGAAATCCATATCGCCCGACACCGCCAGCGCGTTCACGCGGATGCCGTTCTCGGCACACGACTGGGCCTGCGTCCGCGTCATCGACGACAACGACGACTGGGCCAGTTCCGCGATGAGCTTCCCGCGCCCGCTCGCGCGTCGCCCGCCGGTCAGGATGTTGACGATCGATCCGCGATTGAGCGTTGCGCGCATGCGATTGACGGCAATCTGCGTCACGAGGCAGGGCAGCGCCAGGACGTCGGCGATCGCGCCCTCGTCTTGCACGGCCGCCTCGTCCCACAGCACATCCATATCGGCGATGTTGACCACCGCATCGATGCCGCCGAATCGCTGGATGCCCGCACGCGCGACCTCGAGTTGCTGGGCGTAGTCCGAACCCGTCGAGGCAAGCACTTCCACATCCATCGCGTACCGCCCGGCCGCCTTGGCGACGCGGGTCAGCTCGCTGCGCGGCCCCGTGCCGTGCACCACCAGCCGTGTCCGCGCCTGCGCGAAGGCCTGGATCACCTCGTCCGCCAGCCGGCCGCCCGCTCCCGTGACAAGAACACGCTTCCCAACCAGTTCGGGATGCTCGACTGCAACGTCCAGTCCGTCGACTTCACCGATAAGCATATGACCCCATTCCCTACGCAACGCGACTGACGCGCCGCCCTCGACGGCACAACACCTGATTCTCTACTAACAGCCTCTAAATGGACGCCCGATTCGGGTGCGGGATTGGCGGGATTGCGGCATTGCCCAGACATGATTGTGCGGACCGCCTGCATGCAAGGCGCGCGGGCGGACGGCAATCGCGTGGAAACATGGGATTGTGTGGCAGCGCAGCGCCGCCGCTGATGCGACGCGCGCCTCAGATACTGTCGACGATGGCCTTGCCGAGCCGGCTACCGCTCTCGAAGGCATGTTCGGCGAGCCGGCCAAGACACCAGTCGCCGGCGAGCCCGACACGAAGGACGGACGAATAAAGGTAGGTCTCGCCAAGCGACTGGTCGACGAGCCCGTGCCGCCATAGATGCGCCGACAGCTGCGCCGGGCGAATGGGAGGCAGGCTGAGCGCGTTGCTCACCTCGTTCCACATTTCGCTCGCCACGACCTCGGGCTCGACATCCTCTGTTTCCCGGCTCCAGCCGGGCGATGCGTGGATGACGATATGGTCTCCTCGCTGCGGGCGTCCCGGCTTCGCATTGTTGCGCGCCACCCAGCGGATGACCTCGTTCATATCCGAGAATACGTCCTGCGTTGGCAGGATCCGGTCTTCCAGGCGCACGATCACCGCCCAGCAGGGGGAAACCCGCACGCGCTGGATGGGTTCGGCCAGTTCGTCCATGCGCCCGACCAGAAGCTGCGCTTCCGGCGCCGGCACGGCAATGGCCACGGCGTGGAACGGACCGGCACTCGCACCGTCCTCGAAGACGAGCAGCCAGCCCTTTTCTCCCTTTTGCAGCGAATGCACGCGCTGCGACGTGAACAAGCGCACACCTTCGGCGAGTGGTCGCACGATCGAACTCATGCCGGGTGTCCCCACGTACCACGGCATCAGCTGCACGGCTTCGTCGCCCGTGGAAGTCTTGGGAACCCACCGCTTCAGGTAGGATGCGCCGATCAACTCGTCGACGTACATGCGGAACGTCATGTTCCGGGCGGTCACATACTGCGCCCCGTGATCGAAAGGGGTCACGCCCAGGCGCGTGGTCGCCATGCGCCCGCCGATGATGCGGTCCTGCTCGAAAACGTCGACGAAGCAGCCCGCCCGCCGCAGCACTCGCGCGCACGCCAAACCGGAAAGCCCGGCTCCGATGACTGCGACCCTGCTCGACAAGCGACCATTCCCTTCGCCCGCACGGGGCACCGTTATTCGCGTGACACCACGTCTCGCCCAACGGAAATTCCAGCTCGTGTCCTTGCGACTGCAAAATCCGATCGGAGCCCGCAGGGCCATGAGATGGATTGTGCAATCGGGGCACGAGGAGGCCATTGACCCGAAAAGCAGCTTGTCACCCTCCCACTACATTCTGGTTAACGGAAGGCGTCATGGAATGGGAACATTTTCTCATCAAACCCTCTGAGCAGCCGGGCGCCCCGGCGGCTCCCTTGGCCGCTCCAGCTACGCTGCACCGCAGCAAGTCTGCGCTGGAAGAAAATCCTCGCCCCGACGGCTTGCAGGCAGTGCTTGCAGTGTGCCAAGCTTACGCGTACTCACCCAAAACCAGTTCACTCAGGCGAACCAACGCAAGAGGCAATTACGCATGCGATACGAGGCTCCGGATACGCTCGAGGCAGCCGCTCAACTTCTCGCTTCCGAGAGTGGCGAGGCGCGCGTCCTCGCTGGCGGCACCGACCTTCTCGTCCAGCTCAAGGCCGAGGTCATTTCCCCGGTTCTCCTGGTGGACATCAAGAAGGTCCCCGAGACTCGCAAGATCACCGAGGAAGATGGCGGTTTCCGCATCGGCTCCACGGTCACCGGCGCAGAGCTCAAGGAGCACGCGAAGCTGAAGGCCGCATGGCCTGGCCTCGTCGAAGGTGCGAACCTGATCGGCTCCACGCAGGTCCAAGGCCGCTGCACGCTCGCCGGCAATCTCTGCAACGGTTCGCCGGCCGCCGATAGCGTGCCCGCGATGATCGCTGCAGGGGCCGTGGCCACTGTCGTCGGTCCGAAGGGCCGCCGCGAGGTCAAGGTCGAGGACATCATGATCGGCCCGCGCAAGCTGTCGCTGGAGAAGGGCGAGATCATCGCCTCCTTCAAGCTGCCGGCCCGCGCCGCACATGCCTCGGATGCCTACCTGCGCTTCATCCCCCGCACCGAGATGGACATCGCGGTCGTGGGTTGTGGCGTCAGCCTCACGCTCGACGGCTCGGGCACCTGCACGGACGCTCGCGTCGGCCTTGGCGCCGTCGCCGCTCGCCCGCTGCTCGTCGCCGACGCCGCAAAGGCGCTGATCGGCACGAAGGTGGACGAAGCGGCTCTCACCAAGCTCGAGGCTGCCGTGCGCGCCGCCTGCAGCCCGATCGACGACAAGCGTGGAACGAAGGAGTTCCGCATCGACGTCGCGGGTGTGCTCGCCCGTAGAACAGCGCTGATCGCGCTCGAGAGAGCGAGGAAGAAGTAAATGTCCAAACACCACGTTTCCACCACCGTAAACGGCGATCCCGTCGAGTTCCTGTGCGACACCGAGCAGAGCCTGCTCGACTGCCTGCGCAACGAACTCGGCCTCACCGGTTCCAAGGAAGGGTGCGGCTCGGGTGATTGCGGCGCTTGCAGCGTCCTGCTGGATGGCCGTCTGGTCTGCTCTTGCCTCGTCCTCGGCGTCGAGGCCGGCGGCAAGACGGTCGAGACGATCGAAGGCATGGCGACCGGCGAAGAGCTGCATCCGCTGCAGCAGAAGTTCCTGGAGCATGCTGCACTGCAGTGCGGCATCTGCACGCCGGGCATCCTCATCGCCGCCAAGTCCCTTCTCGAGAAGAACCCCAACCCCACCGAGACCGAGACGCGTTACTGGCTTGCCGGTAACCTGTGCCGCTGCACGGGCTACGACAAGATCATTCGCGCTGTGCTCGACGCCGCGGCGGAGATGAGAAAAGGAGCTTGAGGTCATGCAGGATCGCGTGAAGGGCCCCAAGTATGACGTCGTCGGCACGCGGCCAGTCCGCCCCGACGGCGCCGACAAGGTGACAGGACGCGCCAAATACGGCGCGGACCACCACGTTGCCGGCCAGTTGGCGGGCAAGGTGCTGCGCTCCCCGCATCCCCACGCCCGCCTGAAGTCGATCGACGCTTCTGCGGCCTTGGCGCTTCCCGGCGTCAAGGCCGTCGTCACGCGTGACGACATCAAGGACCAGGCATCGGAGTTCGTTCCCGCGGGCGAGATGCTGATCAACTATCGCGACGTCGTTCGCAACGTGCTGGCCCGCGAGAAGGTTCTCTTCGAGGGTCATCCCGTTGCCGCCGTCGCCGCCACCAGCGAGGCGATCGCCCGGCAGGCCCTCAAGCTCATCAAGGTCGAGTACGAGGTCCTTCCGCACGTCATCGACGTGCTCGACGCCATGAAGCCCGGCGCGCCGATCGTCGAGGACGGCATGATCACGCAAGGCGTGACGCCCGCCCCCACGACGCCGTCGAATGTCGCAAAGCGCGTCGAATTTGCGCTCGGCGACGTCGAGAAGGGCTTCAAGGACGCCGACGTCATCATCGAGCGGACGTTCGACACGAAGCCGGTCCATCAGGGCTACATCGAGCCGCACGCCTGCGTGGCCAGCGTCTCGGAGGATGGCACGGCCGAGCTGTGGACCACGACCCAGGGCCACTGGATCGTGCGCGCCCACTGCTCGCGCCTGCTCGGCTGGGACATCACCAAGCTGCGCGTGACGTCGTCGGAAATCGGCGGCGGCTTCGGCGGCAAGACGGTCGTCTACATGGAGCCGCTGGCGCTCGCCCTCTCCAAGAAGGCGCGCCGTCCGGTCAAGATGGTGATGACGCGCGAAGAGGTGTTCAAGGCCTCCGGGCCGACGTCGGGCGCCAACATCCGCGTCAAGATCGGTGCCAAGAAGGACGGCCGCATCACGGCCGCCGAGGGCGAGCTGAAGTTCCAGGCCGGCTGCTTCCAGGGCAGCCCGGTCCAGCCCGCCTGCATGTGCGCTTTCGCACCCTACGACCTCGAGAACGTCAAGGTCGTCGGCTACGACGTGCTTTCCAACCGTCCGAAGGTCGCGGCCTACCGCGCTCCGGGCGGCCCGATCGCCGAATACGCGGTCGAGAGCGTCGTGGACGAGCTGTGCGAAACGCTCGGCATGGACCCGATCGAGCTGCGCCTCAAGAACGCGGCCAAGGAAGGCACGAAGGCGGCTTACGGTCCGAAGTTCGGCCCCGTAGGCATGATCGAGTGCCTCGAGGCCGCCAAGGACAGCCCCCACTGGAATGCGCCGCTGGGCAAGAACCAGGGTCGCGGCATCGCCGCCGGCTTCTGGTTCAACATCGGCGGCGAGACCACCGTCAACGTGCAGCTCAACGAGGATGGCACCGTCACCCTGATGGCCGGAACCCCGGACATCGGTGGCCTGCGCGCCTCGCTGGCGATGATGGCGGCCGAAGAGTTGAAGATCCCGTACGAGAAGGTCCGGCCGATCATCGCCGACACCGCCTCGCTGGGCTACAACTTCCTCACCGGCGGCAGCCGCTCGACATTCTCGAGCGGCATGGCGACGGTCGAGGCGGCCCGTTCCATCATCAAGCAGGCGTGCGGTCGCGCGGCCAAGCTCTGGGAAATCCCGGAAGAGGCCGTCACCTTCGAGGACGGCATGTTCCGCCCTGCAGGTGAGAACGCCGGCAACCACAAGCCGATGTCGCTGGCCGACATCGCCAAGGTTGCAGGCAAGACCGGCGGCTCCATCGTCGGCGTCGGCGCCATCTCGGCGCAGGGCGCGGCCCCGAGCTTCGGCGTGCACATCGCCGATACCGAGGTCGATCCCGAGACGGGCAAGGTCACGGTCACCCGCTACACGGTGATCCAGGACGCCGGCAAGGCGATCCACCCGGCCTACGTCGAGGGTCAGTACCAGGGCGGTGCCGCACAGGGCATCGGCTGGGCGCTGAACGAGGAGTACATCTACGGCGAAGACGGCAAGATGCAGAACGCCGGCTTCCTCGACTACCGCATCCCCGTCGCCTCCGACTTGCCGATGATCGAGACGATCATCGTCGAGGTGCCGAACCCGCGTCACCCCTACGGTGTGCGCGGCATCGGTGAGACGGCGATCGTGCCGCCCATGGCCGCGCTCAATTCGGCCGTGAAGCGCGCATCGGGCGTGCGGATGTTCGAGCTGCCGCTGTCGCCGCCGAAGGTCCTCAAGGCCATGAAGGCCGCCAAGGGCAAGTGAGCCTGACGGTTGCCTTTGGGCAACCGAAGGCGCTCATAGCCGCCGGATGCGGAGTGGGCATCCGAAGGCGCCCATAGCCGCCGGATGCGGAGTGGGCATCCGAAGGCGGAGAAAAAAGAGAGGCCCGCGCACCCCGCGCAGGCCTCTTTGCGTCGGGGATGGCCCCGCCCGCCACACGCCGCAACCATTCGCACAGCTCATTGACGGCCCCGCCTTGCGGCCAGCCCGGTTCCGCTATAAGAGAGCCGCTTTAATGAGCACATCAGAACCAGCGCACATCTTCTTCCCGCGTCGCCATCTCCTCACCTGTGAGGGATTGTCGGCCAAAGAGATCAATTCTCTTTTGGATCTGGCAGATAAGGCGGCAGACCTCAACCGGCAGGTGAACAAGAAGAGAGAGGTGCTGCGCGGCCGCACCCTGATCAACCTCTTCTTCGAGGCCTCCACCCGGACGCAGGCGTCGTTCGAGCTCGCGGGCAAGCGGCTCGGCGCCGACGTCATGAACATGAACGTGTCGACCTCCTCGGTCCAGAAGGGCGAGAGCCTGATCGACACGGCCATGACCCTGAACGCCATGCGCCCCGACATGATCGTCGTCCGCCATCACGCCGCCGGCGCGGTCGAGCTGCTGTCGCAGAAGGTCGATTGCTCGGTCATCAACGCCGGCGACGGCGCCCATGAGCACCCGACCCAGGCCCTGCTCGACGCGCTCACCATCCGGCGTGCCAAGGGCCGCCTCGCGGGCCTCAACGTCGCGATCTGCGGCGACATCCTGCACAGCCGCGTCGCCCGCTCCAATATCCACGTGCTCAACACGCTGGGCGCGCATGTCCGCCTCGTGGCCCCCTCCACGTTGCTGCCGACGGGCATCGAGAAGCTGGGCGTCGAGGTGCATACGGACATGTGGAAGGGCCTGGAAGGCTGCGACATCGTCATGATGCTGCGCCTGCAGCGCGAGCGCATGCAAGGCAACTACGTCCCCTCCACGCGCGAGTACTATCACTTCTTCGGCCTCGACCAGGAGAAGCTCGGCCGCGCCAAGCCGGATGCGCTCATCATGCACCCCGGCCCGATGAACCGTGGCGTTGAGATCGCCTCGCCCATCGCCGACCACTCGCGCAGCGTCATCCGCGACCAGGTCGAGATGGGCGTCGCCGTCCGCATGGCGGTGCTCGAGGCACTCGCCCGCAACCTTCCCAATCATTGAGGCTGGCCATGTCACGCACGCCCAACGGCCGCGCCAGCGATGCCCAGGATACGGTTTTCATCAATGCCCGCCTGATCGACCCGGCGACCGGACGCGACGAGCCCGGCGGCCTGCTGGTGCGTGGTGGCCTCATCGCCGATCTGGGCGGCCATCTGCGCCGCAATGCACCCGAAGGCGCGGAGGTCATCGACTGCCAGGGGCACGTGCTCTGCCCTGGCCTGATCGATTGCCAGGTCTTTACCGGCGACCCCGGCCAGGAGCACCGCGAAACGCTGAAGACGGCGAGTTTCGCGGCGGCGGCGGGCGGCGTCACCACCATCGTCTGCATGCCCGACACCGAGCCGGTCATCGATCAGGTGGCGCTGGTCGACTACGTGCAGCGCCGCGCCCGCGAGCGCGCCATCGTCCACGTCCACATCATGGGCGCCGTCACGCGCGGATTGAAGGGCGACGAACTGGCCGAGATCGGCCTGTTGCAGCGCGCTGGTGCCGTGGCCTTCACCAACGGCAAGTCGTCGATCTCCAACACGCGCGTGATGCGCAATGCCCTGCTTTACAGCAAGGACTTCGGCGCGCTCATCGTGCACCACACCGAGGATCCCTACCTCTCCAACGGCGCTGCGATGAACTCCAGCGACGTTTCCACGCGCCTCGGGCTGTCCGGCGTCAATCGTATGGCCGAGGTCATCGTCGTGGAGCGCGACGTCCGCCTGGTCGAGATCACGGGCGGTCGCTATCACGCCTCCACGCTGACCTGCCGTGAAAGCGTCGACGTCATCCGCAAGGCGCGCGGCAAGGGCCTGCCGGTGAGCTGCGGCGTGTCGATCAACCACCTGAATTTCAGCGAGAACGACATTGGCTCCTACCGCACCTTCTACAAGGTGCGCCCGCCGCTGCGCGGCGAGGATGACCGCAGCGCCATGGTGCGCGCCGTCGCCTCCGGCGACATCGACGTCATCGTCTCCAGCCACGACCCGCAGGACGCCGACGTCAAGCGCCGCCCCTTCGCCGAGGCCGCCGACGGCGCCATCGGCCTGGAAACGCTGCTGCCCGCCGCGCTGCGCCTCTATCATCGCGGCGAGATTGCCCTCATGCCGCTGCTGCGTGCACTGACCATCAATCCCGCCAAGCTGCTGGGGCTGGAGTCGGGCCAACTCACGAAGGGCGCACCCGCCGATCTGACGCTGTTCGACATCAATACGCCATGGGTCGTCGACCGCGAGAAGCTGCACGCCCGTTCCAAGAACTCGCCGTTCGACGAGGAGAAGCTGCAGGGCCTCGTCCTGCGCACCATGGTTGCAGGCCGCACGGTGTATCAATACGGTCACGAAATGCACCTGTGATCCGCACACCGGACGGGAACCGAACGTGATCGAACCCATTCTGACCTGGCATGGCCTGCTAGCCCTGATCTTCGGCTATCTGCTGGGAGCGGTCCCGTTCGGCATGCTGCTGACCCGTGCCGCCGGCCTCGGCGACATCCGGCAGATCGGCTCCGGCAACATCGGTGCGACCAACGTCCTGCGCACGGGCAACAAGAAGCTGGCGGCCGCCACGCTCTTCCTCGACGGCTTCAAGGGCTATGCCGCCGTCATGCTCATGTGGCTGGTGCTGGCCCCGATGCTGGGGGTTGCCCCGCAATCGGCACCCGGCGACCGCCTCGCCATGGCCGCGGGCCTCGGCGCGTTTCTGGGCCACATCTTCCCGGTCTGGCTGGGCTTCAAGGGCGGCAAGGGCGTGGCGACCTACATCGGCGTGCTGCTGGGCCTCGCCTGGAAGATCGGACTGTTGTTTTGCGGCATCTGGCTGGTGGTGGCCATCGTCACCCGCTACTCGTCGCTTTCCGCCCTTGTTGCGGCCGCCGCCACACCACTCATCGTCTTGACGCTCGGCACGGCAGATTTGGCGCTTCTGTTCCTGCTACTGACCATCTTGCTCTTTTGGAAGCACCGGGAGAACATTGCGCGTCTTCTGGCCGGAACGGAAAGCAAGATCGGTGCGAAAGCCAAACAGCCCCAGTCAAGCTGAACTCACGCTGTTCGACGCCGGCGCCCAGGCGCCATTGCCCGTCGCCCCCCTCGATGATGCGCAGCGGTTGGCCTGCCTGCGCCTCATCCGCTCCGAAAATGTCGGCCCGGTCACCTTTCGCGAGCTGATCAACCATTTCGGGGGCGCGGCGGCCGCGCTCGAGGCGTTGCCGGAACTCGGCCGGAGAACCCGCCGCCGCCGGCCCTTGCGTTTGTGCCCGCGACCCGACGCGGAAGCCGAGCTAGCCGCCGCATCCCGGGTTGGCGCCGTCCCGATCTTCACCATCGAGCCGGGCTATCCGCCGGCCCTGGCCCACATTCCAGTCCCGCCGCCGCTCTTGTACGCGAAGGGCCGGACCGAACTTCTGATGCGGCCTGCCGTCGCCATCGTCGGTTCCCGCAATGCATCGGCGGCTGGCGTCAAGCTGGCGCGGCAACTTGCTTCTGCGCTTGGCTTTGCAGGCCTGCTGGTCGTGTCCGGCCTGGCGCGCGGCATCGACGGCGCCGCCCATGAAGCCGCCTTGGCGACAGGGACCGTTGCCGTGCTCGCCGGTGGCGTCGACCATGTCTACCCGCCCGAACATGCGGGCCTTCACGAGCGCATCGCGACGGACGGCTGCCTCGTCAGCGAGATGCCGCCCGGCTTCCAGCCGCGCGGGCAGGACTTTCCCCGGCGCAATCGGATCATCTCGGGAATGTCGCATGGCGTCGTCATCGTGGAGGCGGCCCGCCGCTCCGGCACGTTGATCACCGCGCGAACCGCCAACGAGCAGGGTCGCCTGGTCTTCGCCGTGCCCGGCCACCCCCTCGATCCACGCGCGGAGGGCACCAACGCACTGCTGAAGCAAGGCGCGCTCATCGTGACCCAGCCCGACGACGTGCTCGACGCCATGCGCCCCCTGATGCCTGGCCCGCATGATGCGCACCGGTTCGCGGAAGCCCCGGCGCCCGCGCCCGGCGCCCATCTCGACGCAACTCCCGCCTACGTCGCGACAGTGGCGCCATCCCTGCCCGATGATGCCTTGATCGCGCAGGTTCAGGGCGCGCTCGGACCGGCCCCCATCGACGTCGACGAGATCGCCCGCGCCACGGGCCTGCCCGCCCGCGCCGTCCGCATCGCCGTATTGGAACTCGATCTCGCCGGCCTGATCGAACATCACGGCGGGCAGCTCGTCTCGCTGCGCACGCATCCCTCCGCATGACGGCGCCGCCTGGACAGCCGCCCGGCGAGATCAGCCTGCCGCGTGTCGCTTCAAGTGTTGCCGCGCCTCGCGGTGTGCCAGATCGAGCAGATCGGTCAGCGTCTCGGCCTCGGCGGACCGCGCCAGATCACGCAGCTCCAGCACCATGTCCGCGATGTAGTCCATGAAGTCCTGATCCCTTGGACCGGAGGCGTCCTGCCCCGGCACGTTGCCGTGTCTCTCTTTGCGGCAAGCACCGCGAGATCTGACTTGCCTAGGCTGGCTCGAGTGCCGCATCGTTGATGCCTCACCTATGAAATGCTCGCAATGATAGTTTATAAGGCATCATTAACCCGTGATACGGGCATTTTGCAATCTAAAAGTGCGATTACAGAAGGAAATGCAACTTGTTTGCGGTTTGACAGGATGTTCATCCTCTCCCATATGCTGGCGCACGGCAAATAAACCCAAAGCGACCATGCGTGCGCAGCCTTCCTCGGCACAGCGTGGCGAAACGGAATTTCATGAACCTCGTCGTTGTTGAATCGGCCGCAAAGGCCAAGGCCATCAACAAGTACTTGGGGTCGGGCTACAAGGTCTTGGCCAGCTACGGCCATGTTCGCGATCTCCCAGCCAAGGATGGCTCGGTGGATCCCGAGAACGATTTCGCGATGAGTTGGTCGCTGGACGACGATCGCTCGAAGAAGGTGATGCGCGAGATCACCGAAGCCGCGCGCACGGCCAGCAAGGTCATCCTGGCGACCGACCCTGATCGCGAAGGCGAGGCGATCTCCTGGCACATCCTGGAGATCCTCAATCAGAAGAAGGCCCTGAAGAAGGGAACCGCCGTCGAACGGGTCACCTTCAATGCTGTCACGCGGCAGTCCGTGCTCGAAGCCTTCAAGGCCCCGCGCAACATCGACGCACCGCTGGTGGAAGCCTATCTGGCCCGCCGCGCTCTCGACTATCTCGTCGGCTTCACGCTATCGCCCGTGCTCTGGCGCAAGCTGCCCGGTGCGCGCTCGGCGGGGCGGGTGCAATCCGTGGCACTGCGCCTCGTCTGCGACCGCGAACTCGAGATCGAGAAGTTCCGCACCGAGGAATACTGGACGCTGGTCGCACTGCTGGCGACCCACAAGGGCGAGGAGTTCCGCGCCCGTTTGACGTCGATCGCGGGACGGCGTCTCGATCGCCTCGATATCAAGGACGAAGCCTCCGCCTCCGCCATCAAGGCGGCAATCCAGGGCGGCGACTTCAAAGTGACCTCGGTGGAGAAGAAGGCGACGAAGCGCAATCCCTATGCGCCGTTTGCGACGTCCACCCTGCAGATGGATGCCTCCCGCAAGCTGGGCTTCTCGGCCAAGCAGACGATGCAGGTTGCCCAGCGCCTTTATGAGGGCGTCGACATCGACGGCGAGACGGTCGGCCTCATCACCTACATGCGAACCGACGGCGTCACCATCATCCCCGAGGCCCTCACGACCATCCGCCGCCAGATCGAGGATCAGTTCGGCAAGCGCTACGTCGCCCCGTTCGTGCGCGAATACAAGGCGAAGGCCAAGAATGCCCAGGAAGCGCACGAGGCGATCCGCCCCACCGACATCAGCCGGCGGCCCGAGCAGGTCGCACGCTACGTCGGCCGCGACGAGGCCCGGCTCTACGAGTTGATCTGGAAGCGTACGCTGGCCAGCCAGATGGCCTCCGCCGACATCGACCAGACGACGGCCGAAATCGGCGTCAGCGGGCATGACGGCAAGGCCTATGGCCTGCGCGCCAATGGCTCGGTCGTGACGTTCGACGGCTTCCTCAAGCTCTACGACGAGGGCCGCGACGACCGCGTCCAGACGCTGGCCAAGGGCAAGGACGACCCCGCCGAAGGCGAGGAGGACGACAGCCGCCGCCTGCCGCCGCTGGCGGCTGGCGATCACGTCAAGGACCGTGGCGTCGAGACCAACCAGCACTTCACGCAGCCCCCGCCGCGCTACACCGAGGCGACGCTGGTCAAGCGCATGGAAGAGCTTGGCATCGGCCGCCCGTCGACCTATGCCTCCACCCTCGCCGTGCTGCAGGAGCGCGACTACGTCCGCATCGACAAGAAACGCCTCGTCCCCGAGGACAAGGGGCGGCTGGTCACGGCATTCCTGGAGAGCTTCTTCCGCCGCTACGTGGAATATGATTTCACCGCCGGCCTGGAGGAGAAGCTCGACCTCATCTCCGACCACAAGCTGGCCTGGAAGGACGTGCTGCGCGAATTCTGGCGCGACTTCATGCGCCAGGTCGACGAGACGAAGGACCTCAAGGTCTCCGACGTGCTCGACGCGCTCAACGAGCTGCTCGGTCCCCATATCTTCCCGGACAAGGGTGACGGCTCCAATCCGCGCATCTGCCCGAAGTGCGGCACCGGCCAGCTCAGCCTGAAGATTTCCGGCAAGAGCGGCGCCTTCATCGGCTGCGGCAACTACCCGGACTGTCGCTATACCCGCCAGCTGTCGCAGACCGGCGACGACGCCGACGCGGCAGCGCTCGACGGCATGGTCCTGGGCATCGACCCGAAGACCGGCCTGGAAGTGACGTTGCGGAGCGGCCGTTTCGGCCCATACCTGCAATTGGGCGAGGCGATCGAGAAGGGCGACAAACCGCGCCGCTCCTCGATCCCGAAGGGGTGGGATCCCGCCGCCATCACGCTCGATCGTGCATTGCAGTTGCTCTACCTGCCGCGCGAGGTCGGCATCCATCCCGAGACGCAAACGCCCATCATGGCCGGCCTCGGTCGGTTCGGCCCGTTCATCCTGCACGATGGAACCTACGCCAACGTCGAAAGCGTCGATGAAGTCTTCGACATTGGCTTGAATCGCGCCGTTACGCTTCTCGCCGAGAAGCGGGCAGGCGGCGGTCGCTCGCGCTTCCAGCGCGGCGCGGCCCAGCGCGAGGTGTTGAAGGACCTTGGCGAACACCCCGGCGAGGGCGGCAAGATCGAGGTGCTGAACGGGCGCTATGGCCCCTACGTCACGCACAACAAGGTCAACGCCACGATCCCGCGCGGCAAGGATCCCGCTGCACTCACCGTCGACGAGGCGATCGCCCTGCTCGCCGAGCGGGCGGCCAAGGGCGGCGGCAAGAGCAAACCGGCCCGGGGCAAGGCGAAGGCTGCCAAGAAGGCCGACGCACCAGCGTCGAAGCCGGCAAAGCCCGCCACGAAAGCGAAACCGAAGGCAGCAAAACCCGCGGCCAAGAAGAAGGCCGCTCCGCGCAAGGCCGCAGCTGAATAGACGAGTGCCCCCTCGCGTCTTGATTGGCCAATCCGTGCGGCAAGGCTGTCGTCGATCAAGACGCGACGCCACACGAGGGCTCGCAAACCTGATCCACGCCGCGTCAGCTCCCTGACGCGGCGTTTTCGTTCGACCGGCAGGCAGCCAAATCGCCGTGAATTCCAGCCGGCGGACTGGACCCCGCCGCCGGACTGTGGCAGCCTACCCCGGCAAATCAGAACAATGTCCAGGGAGGATCGACCTTGAGCGATAACACGAGCGGCAACACGGGCATGCTGGCCGGCATCATGAGCGTCGGGCTCGGCGTCGGGCTGGCCGCCTATCTCGTCCTGGCCTTCGGCCTGAAGATGCCGGGCTTCGAGTCTGCGCCGGCCATGATCGCGAGCTGGCTCGTCGCGCTGCTGCTTTGCGCGGTGCTCTCGCGCGGCAAACGCGGCTGACGCTTCAGCCGCGTCGACGCCCGAATCCGGTTCCCGCCTGATCGCCCATACGCGCGCTGCGCACGGGTCGCGCCGAATGCGGTGCCTGCGCGTGCTGTTGCGGCATCGGCCGTGCAGCGGCGAACGCAGGAGCAGGCTCCCCTGGCGCATCGGATGGCGCCACGCCAGTGGTTGCGCCCCTGGCCTTGGCCACAAGGCCGAACGGAACCATGCCCAGGATCGCGACCCACAGCCATTCGGCCCAGAATTGGCCAGGATGCGACATCGCCGACGCCCATACGCTGGGCGCCTGCGGTGACGGCCCGAGCCCCGCGAACGCACCGACGGTCTTCACCATGTCCGACTTGAAGGGGATGTACTTGTCGCTGCCGCCAAGGTAGCCGGCCCATTCGCCGCTGAAACAGCCATGGTAGACATAGCCCAGGTCGATTTTCGTGCCGCTCTTGTGCCGGAAGGTCGTCGGTAGATCGGCAACCTTCACGACCTTGTCGCTCGTGCACGGAATTGGAACGATCCCGCGACGCGCCTCCGCGTCATGCACTGGAACGCAGACGGCAACAGCCGCCACCGCACCTGCGATAATGAACCGACGCATGACCCCGCTCTCCCCCTCGGGTTGCCCCCATCAATGGAGGCAATCTAGGTGTCGCGCCTAAACATTCCGCCGTCAGAACATATAAAATTGCTCGGTTCGCCCGCGAGAGCCGCTGGCGATGGGATCGCGCCGCTGACCCGAGGCACGACCATCTCCGCTGTCACGCCTTGCCGGCATTGCGCCGCTTGAGGCGGCGCGGGGTGAGGAGGTCTCCACCCGTCTCGATCTTGCGGCTCATGAAGATTGCAGCATCGAGCTTCTGGAAGCTGCGCTTGCGATAGAACCGCAACGCATCTTCGTTGTTCTCGGCAACTTCCAGCACGATGTGCGTGCAGCCCCGAAGGCGCGCGGCATGCTCGATCTGCTCGAACATGAACGACCCCACGCCCATCCCGTGGTAATCGGGATGCACCGCGATCTCCTCGACGAACAGCGGTCGCATCCCGCGCTTTTCGAAGTAGCGGTGGTTCATCCAGCTATCCGAGCCGATGATCTCGTAGGCGTACTCCGCATAGCCGACCAGCTCGAACTTGCCCTGGTGCTTGACCTCGAACACCAGCTGTTCGACGCCATCCTCCTCGTAGGTCTCGAGAAACCGTGCCTTGTGGCGCGGACGCTGATACTCCACGGTCTCCCGGTTCACGTCCCGAAAGACGCGCTTGAGGAACTCCCACACGCGATTGATGTCGCGACGGTGCATCCGCCGCACGCGCAATTCCATCTCGTCGTTCGCGGGCGTCGCAGCCTGCGACTTCGGGTCCTGCGCCATGGAGGTCCGTCCGGGCTTCTTCGAGGTGCGCGGTTTCACCGCGCGCGTCACGACCGTCGCAGCCACTTCGTCCAGCGGCTCTTCTGCTTCTCCGGCTCCGGAGCTGCGTCCTCGCCGTTGAGTTCGCGGGCAAAATTGCTGAAGAACTCGTCGGCGAGCTTCTTGGAGGTCGCCTGGATGAGCCGGGCCCCCAGCGAAGCCAGCTTGCCACCGACCTCCGCCTTCGCCGTATAGCCCAGGTTCGTCTCGGCATCGCTCAGGGCGGTCAACGCCACGTCCGCTCGCCCCTTGGCGAAGCCCGCGGCCCCGCCCTGGCCCTGCCCCACGATCGAATAGCCGTTGGGTGGATCGAGGTTCTCCAGCGTCACGGCCCCGGTGAACGTCGCGGAGATCGGACCGATCTTCAGCCCCACCTTGGCGGCGAGTTCGGTTGGCGAACGCTGTTCCAGCTCCTTGCAGCCGGGAATGCAGCGGCGAAGCACCTCGGGATCGTTCAGCGCTGCCCACACCACGTCCCGCGGCGCCGCGATCTTGTACTCTCCCGACATGTCCATGTGCGAACTCCGCTCGTCCCAGGCGTCTTCGACGCCGTTCCTCGACAAACTTCTCTGTACGGCAATCTCAGGAGACGTTGTCGCCGCGCCCGCCGGTATCGGCAAGCACGGTCACGCGCCAGCCGCGCCCGGCGCGATCGAACCGCATCGGCGTCGCGTTCGCCAGCATCGGCGTCGAAAGCTCCAGCCCCAGGCTCGGCGCGAGCACATAGAGGATGCCTCCGTGCGCCACGAGCGTGGTCAGGCCCGTCTCCGCCCCCACCAGCGCCCGCGCGATGCCTTCCTGCGTGCGCGCCACGAACTGCTGCAGCGTTTCGCCGTTGGGCGGCGCATCGCGCCAGTCGTGATCGGCGGACGGCGTGCCCACCAGGTCTCCGAACCAGCGCTCGCGCAAACCGGCCTCGGGATGCGGCACGAGCCCATGCGGCTCGCCGATGATCTCCGCTGTCCGCCAGGCCCGGTTCATGGTGCTGGCGACGATGCGTGTGAGCCCGTGCCCCTGCAGGGCGGCGGAGGCCGCGCGCGCCTGCGCCAGGCCGCGTTCGTTCAGCGGCTGCTCGGCCGTCTGGAAGATGCGGCGATGGTTTCCGTCCGTCTCGCCGTGACGCACGAACAGGAAGCTGTCGCAGCGCGGATCGAGCATGCTGGCGCGTGCCATCGCGAACAGGTCGTCGAGCCCGCGATGCAGATAGCCCGGCGTGGTGATCGGTGAAGACATCGGCCTCGATCCTCGAAATGGAATGCCTCACGGAAGCCGCCCGCACCTGCGACGCAAGGCGGCCCCGGAAAGCGTGTGGTCGTTGCGGCGTTCAGACGATCTCGAACAGCGCCGCGGCCCCCTGGCCGCCGCCGATGCACATCGTCACGACGGCGTACTTGTCACCCCGCCGCTTGCCTTCGATCAGCGCATGGCCCGTGAGCCGCGCACCGCTCATGCCGTAGGGATGGCCGATCGAAATCGCGCCACCATCCACATTGAGGCGATCGGCGGGGATGCCGAGCTTGTCGCGGCAGTAGACGACCTGCACGGCGAACGCCTCGTTCAGCTCCCAGATGCCGATGTCCTCGACCTTGAGATTGTGCTTCTTCAGCAGCTTGGGCACCGCATAGATCGGGCCGACGCCCATCTCGTCGGGCTCGCAGCCCGCCACCTCGAAGCCGCGATAGATCCCGAGCGGTGCCAGCCCGCGCTTCTGGGCTTCCTTGTCGCTCATGACCACCGTCGCCGAAGCGCCATCCGAAAGCTGGCTGGCATTGCCGGCGGTGACGAAATTGCCCGCGCCCGCCACCGGCTTCAATTTCGCGAGGCCTTCCATGTTGGTCTCGGGCCGGTTGCCCTCGTCCCTGGTCAGCGTGAACATCTCCTTGCCGACCACCTTGCCTTCCTTGTCGTAGATGATCTTCTCGGCCGGAAGCGGCACGATCTCGTCGTCGAACTTGCGTGCCTGCTGGCCTGCGGCCGTGCGGCGCTGGCTTTCCAGGGAATACTCGTCCTGCGCCTCCCGGCTGACGCCATAGCGCTTGGCGACGTTGTCTGCCGTCTGGATCATCGGCCAATAGATCGAGGGCTTGTGCTCCTCGATCCAGCCGTCTTTCGCGCCCAGCACGTTCTGGTTGCTCTGCACGAGGCTGATGGACTCGAGGCCGCCCGCCACGATGATGCCGGCCCCGTCGGACCGGATGCGCTGCGCCGCCATGGCGATGGTCTGGAGGCCGGACGAGCAGAAGCGGTTCACCGTCGCGCCGGGAACCGAAACGGGAAGCCCCGCGCGAACGGCAATCTGGCGTGCGATGTTGCCGCCGGTTGCCCCTTCGGGCATGGCACAGCCCATCAGCACGTCGTCGATCTCTTCCGGCGCCACCTTGGCGCGCTTCACGACTTCGGCGACCACATGGCCGCCCAGCGTGGCGCCATGCACGTTGTTGAAGGCGCCCCGAAATGCACGACCAATCGGTGTACGTGCTGTCGAAACGATCACGGCGTCGGTCATGGTGCTTCCTCCGGCTTTGTCCGAATTTGGCACCATTACTTTCAGGTCTGCGACAGATAGGCAAGAAGGACCGGCATGCGTGGCAGATCGCAGTGCGCCGGCCCGGAGATCGGACGGCGGTTACTTCTGATCCTGGCGTCCGCCCTCGAGAATCCGGAACTGGCGGCGGTTGAAGCGCACGACACGCGCCTGCGCCAGCGCGGGAAGGAACGGCGCCTGATGCCCGGCGCGCTCGACCACGGCGTGGGGCCGGCCGTCCGGCCAGATGATCTCCTGGCGAGCGAGCGCATGGGCGTGAAGCGGCTCGTGCCCCAGCCAATAGGGCGGGTCGACCGGCGACAGGGCGCCGAGATAGCGCGAGATCGAATCCCGCGCGTGCAGCAACGGCAGGACAACCGCCTCGAAGTGGACGCTGCGCTGCGATGCATCGCACATCTCGATTTCGAACACGGCGACGGCCCCGCGTTGCGAAACGTCGGCCATGGCCAGCTCCATGGTCTCCCGATCGTCCTCCCCGACGAGATCGAGGAAGTCCGTGCCACGCAACTCACTGCCGATCTGATCGCACAGCCGCGTCCCCGCCAGTCGGAACGTGAAACTATGGTGGTCGGCCTGTTCCAGAATGAAGGTTTCCGCGAGGATCGGCGAGATGCGCATCGGCTCAATCTCGAGCCGAAGTGGTGCCAGCCGGTCGCCACGCACGTCGTTCCAGTACTTGAACAGAATTTGGCTCGTACGCTGCTTCATACTACGTCCTTCGTGAACGGGCGGGGTTGGCCCGAGACCGGCATTGCAGTCGTCACATCAACCGTGGTGGGGCGATGCAGGATTGCCTGGTAAGTGTGCAATCGTCTGAGCATGAACCGTGCCAGCACCCGTTCAGCCGCGGATTCCCATTGCGAACGCAATGCGCGAAAGGTAAGCGAACGTGCCTTGTTGCTGGTGCCGGCACGCGCCGGACGTCGACGCTGCGGCGAGAGCGGACCGTCTGACTGTCATCCAGGCGATTGATTTTTATAGGCTATTTAGGGCCACGCCCGATCTGGGCAGGATCTGGCGCCTATCGCGCCGAGGACGAGGAGGCTGAACGTGAGCCGCGAGCCGGTCTTCAATGCGCCACCCGGCGTCGTACGTGCCATGGCGGTACTGGCCGTCGTTCACGTCATCGTGTGGCACATGCTACCCGATGCGACGGCGTATCAGGTTCTGGAGTGGTTCGCGTTCATCCCAGCCCGGTACACTGGCACCCTGGTCGATCCCGTATTCGGCTGGCTGCCCACCATCTGGTCCCCGCTGACGCACCAGTTGCTGCACGGCGACATCACCCATCTGCTTCTCAATTGCGCCTGGCTGCTCGTCTTCGGCGGCGCCGTCGCCCAGCGTATCGGCGGCCTCCGCTTTCTGCTGCTCGGCGTCTTGAGCGGCGTTGCCGGGGCCGCCGTCTTCCTGCTGTTTCGTTTTGGCGACCTCGTTCCGATGATCGGCGCATCGGGAGCCGTCTCCGGCCTGATGGGGGGTGCTTTTCGCTTCTTCTTTGCGGCCCTCGACCGGGGTGGCTTCGAGATGTTCCGCCTCAATCCCCGCTCGATCCCGCTGATGACCGTTCGCCAAACCCTCTCCGACCGTCGCTTTCAGGCCGGCGCCGCCGTTCTGGTGCTGATCAACGTCTTTGCGTCGCTGATGGCACCGTCGGTCTCCTCGAGCGACGGCGTCGCCTGGCAGGCCCACCTCGGAGGTTTCCTGTTCGGTCTGTTCTGTTTCGACTACTTCGAGTTGCCGCGTCGGCCGCGCCCCCACCTCGTGCACACGACGCTGCATTGATCGGCGGAGTGCACCAAGATTCACCTTGCGGCGTGCGGCGGAACAGCGCACTCTGGTCGTAACCATGCTCCCGGGAGGGTGGCGTGGGCCTGATAGAAGACGCGATAGAAAAATATGTTGTCTGCCGTTGCGACGACGGCCTGACATGGCGCTCCAGGACATATGGGGCTTGCGAGTGCGACGGGGGCATGGCCGGCCGATCTCTCCGCGGCAGCGGAAGAGGAGACAGCCATGCATGTGACCACGATTCTTGCTCACAAGGGACGCCTCGTCGAAGTCGCCCGCGAAGGAACCCTCGTCCGCAGCATTGCCGAAACACTCACGCGGCTGAAGATCGGCGCCATCGTCGTCCTGGATGAGAGCGACAAGCTCACTGGCATCGTCTCCGAGCGCGACATTGTACGCGCCATCGCAGATCACGGCGCCGATGTGCTCGACCGGCCCGTGACCCACATCATGACCCGCGACGTCGTCACATGCCGCGAGCACGACACCATCGACGGCCTCATGGCACTCATGACGGAACGACGCTTCCGCCACCTTCCCGTCATCGAAGACGAGCGGTTGGTTGGCATCGTCTCGATCGGCGACGTGGTGAAGTTGCGCGTGGCCGAAGTGGAAACCGACGCCGCAGCCTTGCGCGACTACATTCAGGCCGCCTGATATCGGTGCAGGGTGGCGTCGCCTGTCCGGCGTCCGGCCCTGGAGTGGACACGGGGAGGTGATCGCGAAATTCGTACGGCCGCCACGGCAGCGCGCCGCGCGTTTCGCGCGCCCGCCTCAGGCATGCAGGGCGACGCCGTTCCAGTGCGCGCGGCGCGAATTGATTTCGCGGCGGATGTCCTCCAATTCGCGCTGCGCCGCCGTGACACCACGCTGGATCAACTCGTCCGCGCGATGGAAGTCGAAAAGGCCGATGCCCGCCAGACGCGGGTTGATGACCACATCCGGCGGATCGCCTGCCAGGCGCGAGCGCGCGATCCGGTCCTGCACGATGTTGAAGGCATCCACCATCACCGTGGAGATGCCGGGGCTGCCATCGCCGTTGCCGAAGATCTGGCGTTGCAGCAGCTTGCGTGCCGCTGGCCGCGCTGGCTCCTGGCCGTCCATCATGCCGGCGTGCGCCCCCGCCAGTGCACATCCTTCAGGGATCGGCGCGCCGCGCCCGCACAGGTCCGAGTTGAGGTTGATGGCGATCACGTAGCGCGCTCCCAGCGCCCGGCACACCGAGACGGGAATCGGATTGACCAGCGCCCCGTCGAACAGCCAGCGCCCCTCGATGTTGACCGGCTTGAAGATGCCGGGAATGGCGTACGACGCACGCATGACTTCGACCAGGGGCCCGCGTGACAGCCAGATTTCCTGCCCGGTGCCGATTTCCGTCGCAACGGCCATGAAACGCGGCGAGACCTGCTCCACCGCATAGCCCGCCAGATGCGTCTCCAGGCGTTCGACGACGCGCTGGCCCGTGATCAGGCCCGAGCCCGTGAGATTGAAATCGAGGAAGCCGAAGACCTTGCGGAGCGTCAGGTTGCGCGCGAAGCCTTCCAGCTCGTCGAGATGACCGGCCGCGTAGCACCCACCCACGACCGCGCCGATGGACGTGCCTGCTATGATGTCGGGAACGATACCGGCCTGCTTCAAGGCACGAATGACGCCGATGTGCGCCCATCCGCGCGCTGCGCCGGCACCCAATGCCAATCCGATCTTGGTCGAGGCCATCGTGCGGTCCCCCTTGCGCCGCCACCGGGCATGAACAATGCCTTGCGTTGAGTCTCCGGTATTGCACGGCAAATACAAATCGGCCGTCTCCGTTAAGGTTGACAGGCAGCCGTTAACAAAGCGGGCCTGCGGCGCGCCGAAGGCCCCGCATGGTTAGCGCCTGGTGAAGATCGCCGGGTTTCAAGACGGTTTGTAGACGTCCGCGGGGTCGAACAGGCGGGGCACGTCGGGCGGCTGCAGCGACGCGGTCACGCCGTGCCCTCCCGTACCCTGGCCCAGGGGAATGCGCCGGTAGAAACACGTGCGACGGCCGGTGTGGCAGGCGGCCTTCTGGCCACGCATCCTCACGCGCATCCAGATTGCGTCCTGATCGCAATCGGTCCGCATTTCCACGACGTCGAGCACGTTGCCGCTTTCCTCGCCCTTCTTCCAGATCCGCTTGCGCGAGCGGCTGTAGAAATGCGCCTCCCCGGTCGCGATGGTCAGGGCGAGGGCTTCCGCATCCATCCAGGCGAGCATCAGCACTTCACCCGTCTCGGCATCCGTCGCAACGGCGGCGAGCACACCGCCATCGTCGAATTTCGGTGTCAGGCAGGTGCCGCCCTCGATTTCGGCGGTGCTGCCGCGAGGCGCGAAGACGAGACGCTTGAAGATGTCGGTCATGATCCGGGCCCGCGAACTGGCTGCGACGCAACTGCGCGCTTCATAGTCCTTTCGGAGCGTCCGGGCCACCCTTGCCGCGCCGAAACGCGAGAGCGTCGCTTCACGCGCCTGCGCGATCGTTCCGCGCGCGCCAGCCCATCTCCCAGAAATCCGCCTCGAGCCGCGTTGCCTCCGAGAAAATCCGGACCAGCTCGGCCTCCCGCGCCGGCGTCACATAACGCTCTCCCAGGCGCGCCAGGTGCGCACGCGCATTGGCCGCAATCTCCTGATACGCCGCACCGGCATACTCCCCGATCCAGACGCGATAGGGATTGCCGTCGCCAAGGGCTCCCGGCATTGCCGCAAGTCGCGTCGCGATCTCCGCGTAGCCGATCACGCACGGCGCCAACGCCACCTTGAGGGCCAGCAGATCGCCGCGCATGCCCGCATCCAGCACATAGCGCGTATAGGCGAGCATTTCGGGCGCAGGCGGCGCCAGTTCGAGGTCGTCGCGTGACAGTCCCCAGGCCGCGGACAACTTGACGTGCAGCTCCATCTCCACGTCGAGAATTGCAGCGAGCCCAGCCGAGGCCTCGCGCATGTCGGCGAGCGAGGGCGACTTGTAGACCGCCAAGGCATAGGCGCGGGCGAACTCGATGAGGAACAGGTAATCCTGCACCAGATAGTGACGGAACGCGGCCTCGGGCAGGCTGCCGTCGCCCATGGCGGTGGTGAAGGCATGCTCGGTGTAGGCAGTCCACTCTGCGTTCGCACTTGCCTTCAGGCGCTCGAAGAGATCCATCCCCCGCCTCCTATCCGTTGATGCGCATGCGCGCACCGCCCTTGGCTGCGAAGCGGTTCGCGAAGGCCACGACACAAATCGTCACCACGAGCATGATGATGCCCAGCACCGCGATCGCGCCCAGGTCACCGCTTTCCTTCAGGTCGAAGATGAGGACCGACAGCACTTTCGTATCCGAGGTGAAGAGGATGGCTGCAGCCGACAGCTCGCGCACCACCGCCACGAAGATGAAACACCAGGCCGCAATCACGCCGGACCGCAGCAATGGCGCCGTGATGCTCCGCAGCGTCCGCAGCCGCGTGGCGCCGAGGATCCGCCCCGCCTCCTCCAGTTCCGGATGCACTGCCTCGAATGCCGAGCGGAGCTGCTGGTAGGACCCGGGCAGCTCGATGGTGACATAGGCGATCAGCAGGATCCACAGCGTGCCATAAAGCACGATCGGCGGCCGCGTGTAGGCGAGGAACAGCCCCACACCCAGCACGATGCCGGGAATCGCGATCGGCGCTGTCGCCAGAAGATTGAGATATGCGTGGCCTCGCACCGCCTTGCGTGCCACGAGAAAGGCGATCAGCAGCGACAGCAGCGTGCCCAGTGTCGCGGCCAGCGTCGCCAGCAGGAACGTGTTGCGCATCACGTCCATCGTCTGCGACAGCTCGAAGAACGTGAAGTGGATGTTCTGCATCGACAGCGTCGCCCAGGTCACGAGCCGCGTCGGCACCGCTGAGAATGTGGCGTTGAGCAGCGCCAGATAGGGCAGGAACACCGGCATCATCAGCATGAATAGGCACACGATCAGCGCCGGCCAACGGAACCAGCCGAGCAGCACCGGCCGCGGCGCGCCGTACTTGCCGCCGAGCACGGCGTAGCCGCGTCGCCCCAGAACCTTCGCCTGTGCGCGCAGAAGCACCACGGTGAGGATGAGCAGCGGCAGCGCTCCGGCGGCCGCCAGCTCCAGTTTGGGCGGGAACTGGAACAGGCTCCAGATCTTCGTCGTCATCGTGTGGAAGCCGGCAGGAATCGCCAGGATCGCCGGCGAACCGAACAGGTTCATCGCCTGCAGGAACGCGATCAGCGCGCCAGCCACGAACGCCGGCAGCGCCAGCGGAACGGTGATGCGCCGTGCCGTCACGCCGGCTGGCGCCCCCAGCATCGCCGCCGCGTCCTCGAGCTCGCCCGGCATGCGGTCGAGCGCGTTCGACACCAGCACGAAGACATAGGGGAACGTGTAGCAGGTGATGACGAAGATCAGCCCCGTCAGGGAGTAGATGTTGAACAGATGCGTGTCGCTCGATGCCCCCGTCAGGCCGCGCCATGCCTGGTTCAGAAGCCCGCTGTTCGGCGCCGCCAGGATTTCCCACGCGATGGCGCCCAGGAACGGCGGCGTCACGAACGAGGCCGTCACGAGCGTGCGCACGACGTTGCGCAACGGCATGTCGGAGCGCGCAACCAGCCACCCCATCGGCGCCGCGATCAGGCAGCACGACAGCGAGACCGAAATGGCGATCACGAAGGTCGTCATCAGCGGCTGCACCAGGTCGGGATCGCCGAGCAGCGTCTTGAAATTCGCGAGCGTGAAGCCGCCTTCCTTCGGCAGGCTGAAGGCATAGACGCCGAGCCACGCCATCGGCAGCACGATCAGGATCACGAGCAGTGCCACCGCCAACGCCATCACCGGCATGGAAAAATCCAGACCGGCCCGCTTCGGCCGGTTCTCGGCAGTAGGCGCGAGTTCAGACGCTTCGACGGCCATGGGCTGCCCGTCTCCCTTGTCCCAGTCGACGACGATCGTTCGGCGGCTCTTCGCTGCCTAGACCTTGAACAGGGAGGCGTACTTCTTCTTGATGCTGTCCGCGAGCTTCTCGACCTCGGCGGCGTTCTCCTTCATCAGCTTGATCTCGGAGAGCGGCCTGCGACCTGGACGGTCCTTGACGAGCTTGTGTGCCGATCGCAGCGCACCGATCTTCACCGACAGCGCCTGCGCTTCCGGCGTGAACGCCCAGCAATGGAACAGCTTCGCAGCATTGGGATTGGACGCCCGCTTCATGATGGCCGATGGACCCGTGATCAGCGGCGTGCCTTCCGCCGGGTAGACGATCTCCAGCGGCGCACCCTTGTCGATCTGCAGTGAAACGACGTAATCGCCGCCGTCGATCATGATGGCCCGCTCACCCAGCGCCAACTTCTTCGGCGGATCGGCGGCCGACTGCACCTGCAGGATCTTCTGCTTGGCGAGTTGCTCGAAATAGCCCCAGCCCAGATCGCGCGACATCTGGTGCGTCGCCGTCATGATCGTGCCGGAGTAACCGGGATGCGCCTTGACCATCTTGCCGGTCCACTTCGGATCGAGCAGGTCCTTGAAGCTCTTTGGCGCGTCCTCGGGCTTCACCAGCGTCTTGTTGTAGGCGATCACGCTCAGCATCACGCGCCAGGTCGCGAAGAAGCCGTCGGGATCCTTGAACTCGGGCGCATAATGCAACGCCACGTCCTCGGGCACGCAGGCCTCGAGCATGCCTTCGCGCTTCCAGATGATCATGTGCGCCGCGTCGGACGTGTTCACCGTATCGCAGTTGTAGATCTTCGACGCATATTCCTGGCCGATGCGCTGGAAATTGCGTTCTGCGCCCGACCGCTCGACTTTCACCTTGATGCCCGGATACTTCGCCTCGAAGGCTTTGCCGATCTGTTCGGCCACCTTGATCTCGACCGACGTGTACCAGTTGACCTTGCCTTCCTTCTTGGCGGCCGCGATCAGCTCCGGCGTGATTTTGGTCGGTGCGGGAGCGGCAGCATGTGCCATCCAGCCCCCCGGCAAGGACAGGCCGCCAGCGGCGCCCGCCGCAAGGCCCAGCATCTGGCGACGTGTCGGCATGATGCGCTGCGTCATGGCTCTACGGCCCTCCTTGCGCGGTTTCCTCGGGCCCGATCATGGCAAACTCGCGAGGCCGACGCTAGATCCTCCCCACGGACAGATCCTCCCCGCGGGATCGGTTCGCGCGCCATCAGTCCTCGTCCATGCCGCGCAAAAGCCGCTCCGGCTCGTAATTCTCGCCGATCGACAGCGCGCAGATGCGCGACAGGTGCACGTAGGGCAGCTTGGTTTCCCTCGCCCAGGCCTCGAATTGCGCCTGCACCTTGGCAAGATCGCGCTTCGACTTGGCATCCTCCGAAATTTCGAGGCCCGCATCGCGCAGGCAGGCGACGACGTCCCTGGACGTGACGAACCCGTCCCAGCCCAGGAAGCGCAGCAGCATCTGCCCCGTGTTGCCGCCGAGGCGACTGCCGCGCTTTGCCAGCATCTCCAGCAACCCCACCTCGTTCGACGACGGCCAGCCCGCCAGCATCCGGCCGAAACTGCCGTGCTCCTTCGCGATCTCCCGCACGAACGCGGCATTGGCCCGCACCGACATGACCTTCGCGCCGTTGCGCACGATGCGCGCGTCCTTCAGCAAGCCGTCCCAGTAGTCGTCCGGCAGCAGCGATAGGCGGCCGGGTTCGAAGCCCATGAAGGCCTCCTCGAAACCCGGCCACTTCGTCTCGATCACGCTCCAGGCAAAGCCGGCGCAGAAGACGCGCTTGGCCATCTCCGCCAGCACGCGGTCGTCCCCGAGCTCGGCCAGCGCCTTTGCATCCGGCTTCGGCGGCAACAACCGCTTCAAGGCTGCCGCTCCACCCTTGCGCTTTTCCGCGCGCTCGCGGATCGTCTTGAAAGCGATCATGCCACCGTTTCCTTTTCGCATGCGGTCTGCAGCGTCCGCTCGCTTAGCGTCACGGCAACCCGATGAGTATGACCCCGACCGCGATCAGGGCCACACCCAGCCAATTGTGTATCGCGAGATGTTCGCCCAGGAACAGAACTCCAAACACGGCGACGAGCACGACGCTGAGCTTGTCGATTGGCGCTACCCGCGCCGCATCACCGAGTTGGAGCGCACGAAAATAGCAGAGCCACGACGCCCCGGTCGCCACGCCGGACAGGGCGAGAAAGGTGTATGTCCGCCCGGAAATGCCCCCCAGTTGCTGGAAGAGTCCGCGTGCCGCCAGGATGCCGCCAAGCACCACGATCACGACGACGGTACGCACGAACGTGGCAAGGTCCGAATTGACGTTCTCGATGCCGATTTTCGCAAAGACCGCAGTCATCGCGGCAAAGATGGCCGAAAGCAGGGCCCACGCGACCCAGGCTGCGACGTGAATGTCAGGCATGACCGCCCCCAAAGAGAAGACCGCCCATTCTATGCCGTCGCGCGGGTTCCGCCACAACTGCTCCCCGATGCGCGCTTCTCAAGCAACCCGGCGATATGCGAGAGGTGAGCGAGAAAAAGCTTCGAGCCCTCGAATGCGGCCCCCTGGAGGAACGATCAAATGAACGACGGCAGCCCGAACCCCATCCAGACCGGCACATCGGCCGCGAGCGACAGCCCGCTCGCGAAGGATTGCGCCGGCATGGACTTCTACGCCGTCGACCGCGGCCTGCAGGATCTGTTCGCGCATTACGTCGATCCGGCCCTGCGGCCTGCGTTGCAACCCCACCTCGCCCGTATGGGCCAGCTTGCCGGCGGCCGCCTCGACGAACTCGCCCGCATCGCCGACCGCCACGGCCCCGTGCTCCATGCCCGCGATCGCCTCGGCCGTGACGAGGACTGGATCGAATACCACCCCGCCTATCGCGAGATGGAAGCGATCGCCTTCGGCGACTTCCAGTTCCACGCCATGAGCCACCGGGCGGGAACGCTCGGCCTCGACCGCCCCGTCCCCTTCATCGCCAAATATGCGCTGCAATACCTCTTCGTGCAGGCCGAATTCGGCCTCATGTGCCCGATCAGCGTCTCCGATACCTCCGTCCATCTCATCCGCCGCTACGGCAGCCCCGAGCTGAAGGCCTACCTGCTGCCGCGCATGCTCTCCGCCGACATGGCCACGCTCTGGAAGGGCACGCAGTTCATGACCGAGAAGCGCGGCGGCTCGGACGTCGGACAGATCGAGACCATCGCGCGGCAAGGCCCGGACGGCTGGCGCCTGACCGGCGAGAAATGGTTCTGCTCGCACACCGATGCCGACGTGGCGCTGATGCTGGCCCGGCCCGAGGGCGCACCCGACGGCACCAGGGGCCTCGCCCTCTTTGCTTGCCCCCGCCGCCTCGAGGACGGCAGCCGCAACAGCTATCGGATCGTTCGCCTCAAGGACAAGATGGGCACCAAGTCCATGGCGTCGGGCGAGATCCGCTTCGAGAACGCACGCGCCTGGCTCGTCGGCGACGTGACACGCGGCCTCAAGCAGATGATGGATCAGGTCAACCTCTCGCGCCTCAGCCACGGGATCCGCGCCGCGGCGATGATGCGGCGCTGCCTCAACGAGGCCCTGGCTGCTGCCCGCTCGCGCCGGGCCTTCGGCAACGACATCGTCACTTACCCGCTTCTGCGCCGCCAGCTCATGAAGATCCTCGTGCCCACCGAGCAGGCCTTGTCCATGTCGATGACGACCGCCGCCGCCATGGACCGCGAGACCGCCGGCGACAACCGCGCCAAGCAGCTTCTGCGCATTCTGACGCCGCTGATGAAGCTGCGCGCCTGCCGCGACAACATCCGCGTCGCCACCGGTGCCATGGAGGTGCGTGGCGGTAACGGCTACATCGAGGAATGGGTGAACCCGCGCCTCGTCCGCGACGCCCACATCGGCGTGCTGTGGGAGGGGACGAGCAACGTCAACGCGCTCGACGCCATAAGCCGCGCCGTTGCCAAGGAGCACGCCGACCACGAGTTCAAGAGCTACCTCCTGGAGCGAATGGACGAAACGGAGCACCTGCCGGCGGCCTTCGCCGCCCGGCTGCGGGCGGGCGTCGATCGCGCCTTCGCCCTCGCCGAGCGCGTGGCCCGCTCACCCGGCAACGAGCAACTCGCCCGCGTTGCGGCGACCGCACTCTATAACGTCGCCAGCGCCGTCATGCTCGCCTGGGAAGGGACCCGGCCCGGCTTCGACGCCCGCCGCGCCCTTGTCGCGCGCATGGTGCTGGAACACCGCATCGAGGCCACGGACCCGCTCGCCCCGCGCGATGACGCCTGGGAGAAGGAGGCGATCGCGTTGCTGATCGACCCGACACCCGTGCCACGCGACCGGGCAATGTCGTTGCTGGCGGCGTAAATGACCGAAAAGCGCGACAAGCCGGTTATCCGCAGCATCGAGGACGTGTTTGGCGAGCGCTGCCTCGACATTCTCGCACATCCCGACGGCACCTACACGCTGAAGACCTTCCGCCGCGACGCCGAGGACGGTGGCCGCTGGTCGCTCGTCTCCGACTTTTCGCAGAAGGTCTTCGCAAGCGAAGCCGAGGCCCTGGCCTATGCCGTGCCCCACCTCCCCTGGCTTCCCGGTCACGATAATGGCGGTTGAAGAGCCAAACGGCGCCTTGGACGCAAATCACGGACTGAGTTACGGTCCGATTCGCAGGGACAACAGGGGACAACCATGAAGAAGTCCATTCTCGCCGCAGTCGGCGCCGCAGCACTTCTCACCGCAAGCCTTGGCACCACACCCGCAAGCGCCGCCAAGTGCGCGCGCATCAAGGGCACGGGCTATGGCGTCACCGACGGCATCGCGCGCTGGATGGCCTCGAAGGCCGTCACCGACAGCGCGGCCAAGTGGGCCGGCAAGTCCAAGTACAAGCTCGGCGCCATCAAGCTGACCTGCAGCGGCCTCAGCTGCAAGGGCGCAGCCCGCGCCTGCAAGCGCTGACGCGCCGCCGCGACACATCGTTCCATCGAGGGCCCGCCGGCTGATGCTAGGCGGGCCTTCGTCGTTTCGGCCCCCCTTTCGCGTCTGACGATCGGCGCGCACCGCCGTTGCGAACCGCGTACGGACGTGCCAACACTGCCAGGAAATCCATCCCCGCCGAGGACACGCCGCCATGCAGAACAGCGAGCAGATCTGGACGCTTGTCGACGACAAGCGCGAGCCCTTTCAGGCGCTGGCCGACCGGGTCTGGGCGACGCCGGAGATCGCCTATACGGAGTACAAGTCCGTCGACGAGCACGTCGCCATGTTGAAGGCCGAAGGCTTTCGTATCAGCGAGAATCTCGCGGGGATCCCCACCGCCGTCATGGGTGAAGCGGGCGAGGGCGGTCCGGTGATCGCCATCCTGGGCGAGTACGACGCGCTTCCCGGCCTCTCGCAGGAAGCCGGCATCGCCGAGCCCCGCCCTCTCGTCGCCGGTGGCCACGGCCACGGCTGCGGCCATAATCTGCTCGGCTCCGCCGCCCTGCTCGCCGCGACCGCCGTCAAGGATCTGCTGGCTGAAGCGGGCATCGCGGGGCGCGTGCGCTACTACGGCTGCCCCGCCGAGGAAGGCGGCGCGGCCAAGGGCTTCATGGTGCGCGAAGGCTGCTTCGACGACGTGGACATCGCCATTTCCTGGCATCCCGGTTCGTTCAATCGCGTGGACGACGCCAAGTCGCTCGCCAACACGCGCATCGACTTCACGTTCCATGGCCGCGCCTCGCACGCCTCCGCCGCGCCGCATCTGGGCCGCAGCGCACTCGATGCCGTCGAGCTGATGAACGTCGGCGTCAACTACATGCGCGAGCACATGCCGTCCGATGCGCGCATCCACTACGCCATCCTCGACACCGGCGGCGTGGCGCCCAACGTCGTGCAGGCCAAGGCGAAAGTGCGTTACGCCGTGCGCGCCCGCGATCTCGCCGGCCTCACCCAGCTCATCGCCCGCGTGCGCAAGGTCGCCGACGGCGCCGCATTGATGACCGAGACCACCGTCGAAACGCAGGTCGTCAGCGCCGTCTCCAACCTGCTCGGCAACACGCCGCTCGAGGAGGCCATGCAGCGCGCCTTCGACCGGCTCGGCAACGCCGGCTTCGACGACGCCGACAAGGCTTACGCCGCCAAGATCCAGGCGACGCTGAGCCCGGAGGACATCCAGTCTGCCTACCGCCGCCAGGGCATCCCGCAGATGCCGGACACCCCGCTGTGCGATTTCGTTGTCCCCCTCGGCGTCAATGGCGACCCGATGCTGGGCTCCACGGACGTCGGCGACGTCAGCTGGAAGGTGCCGACCATCCAGGCCCGCATCGCCACCATGGCCATCGGCACGCCGCTGCATTCCTGGCAGGTGGTCGCACAAGGCAAGTCCGCTCACGCCCACAAGGGCATGGTTTTCGCTGCCAAGGTGATGGCGGCCACCGCCGTCGAGGCGCTGAAGGACCAGAGCCTGATTGCCCGGGCGAAGGCCGATCATGCCCGCCGCCTCGCCGACCAGCCCTACGTCTGCCCCATCCCCAATGACATCACGCCGCCCATCCAGCCGCGCCCGGCGGAATAAGCGGCACTGAGGGAGCTGACGAGCGAATGACCGGAAAATTTCGACGACTGGCATCGACCGTAGTGGGCCTGCTGTTTCTGGGAACCCAGGCCGGGGCGGAAGATTTCGCACGTCTCCGCGACGTGCCCGCCCCTGTCCGCCAGCACGTGCAGTCGGTCTTGCGTAGCTGCCTCGAGTACGACCGCAAAGCTGGGCCCGCCATGGAAACGAGCGGCATTCAGGCGATCGACCTCACCGGAAAAGGCAGGCGCGCCATCCTGGTCGACAATGTTCACCTGTGCCGCGGGCACATGGCCGGCGCCAATTGCTCCAACAGGGGGTGCGATCTCAGGATCTGGGAACAGCACCCCGACGGCACGTGGAAGTTGACGTTCAACGAGCATGCGCACGACAAGTTCGTCAGCCTGGATCGCGACACCAACAAGTTCCAGTTCATGGCCATCTCGATCTATGCCGGCGACCCGCGGTGCGAGCCCGACCAGGGCCGCGACTATACCTCCGGGCAGAGCTGCGACCTGCTCGTCACCTACGAGAAAGGCCGCTGGCACTGGCGGCGGCCGCGCTAGTGTTCCGGCTCCGACACCTGGTTCCCCGTGCATCGGGCTCTGGACCAAGTGTCGGAGCCAGAAGGAACACGAGCAACACCAAGGTTCTAGTGTAGCTTTTGCATCTGACGTTTGGTTACGGTCCCAGCCGAAAGTGGGACCAAACGTCAGATGCGCTACACTAGTGTTCCCGCCTCGGCACGATCACCGTCGGCCGGGCGACAGGACGAACGCGAGGCGGAAGATCATCCCTTCCGCCCGACGATGCGGCTCAGCGCACCGGGGATGAAGTCCTCCACGGTCACGTCGGTGAAACCGGCCGTCTCGAAATAGCCGATCACGTCGCTCTCGGAGTGCGCGAGCCCCTGCGAATTCGAGATCGCCTGGCCAAGCCCCCAGTAGGCCGGTCCCCACGGCCCAGTGCGCTCGTCGTTCGTCGTCTCGCCGATGAGATGCATATGGCCACCCGGCAGCAGCGCGTCGAACGTCTTCTTGATCACCGCCGCGATCATTTCACGGCCGTACATCGGCAGGTTCGACGCCATGATCGCCACGTCGCAATCGGTCGGGAACGCATCGCGCGTGAAATTGCAGGGCTGCGCCGTCACGCGGTCTGCCGCGCCGTTCTCGGCGATGAACTCCCGTGCCACCTCGCACACCACCGGCAGGTCTAGCACGACGCCGCGGACATGCGGATGCGCCTTGGCAGCCTGGATGCACTAGGCGCCCGAGCCCCCGCCGATATCCATGATCTTCCGGGCGCTCGTCAGGTCCACCTGACGCACGAACCGCCGGCCCGCCCCCATGCCGATGGAGTACGTCGCCTTGTGGTAGCGCCGCGCATCCTCCACCGTGAAGCTGTCGATCGACCCCATGACCTTGAGGTCTTTCACGCGCAGGTGCTCCGCCAGCCGCCCCCACTCGTTCCATTGCGGCTTCGTGAAGGTGATCCACGGCCCCATGTAGCCCGGGGCCCCCTCCACCAGGAAGCGTTCCACATCCTCGGCATTCCTGAGCCGCCCGCCCTCGCGCACCACGAGGCCCGCCGCGCACAGCATCACGATCAGCCGTTCCGCGTTCGTGGGCTCGATGTCGATGGCGCGCGCCACCTCGTCGAACGAGCCCGCCCCCTTGCTGATCGCCGTGAACACGCCAAGCTCCACGGCCGCCATCAAGGCAGCGGACTGCCCGTAGGATTGCGCGATATTCTGCAGTCGCACCGTCGTCGTCGGCGATGCCTTGTCATTCGTGGCCATGGACGTTTCCCCGGTTGATCGATCTTTGCCGAACGTGTGCCGGCCCTCAGATTAGCAAATTGCAGCCACACGCAAGCCCCGCCGTGACCAGAGCCATTCGACGCAGCGTTGACCGGAGCCCCCCGAGACTGCCAAGTTGTCGCCAACCCGAATGACAACACGACGAGGAATCGCTGATGACCACTGCTGCCCAAGCCACAGAACCGCAGTACGACGCTATCGTTGTCGGCGCCGGATTTGCCGGTATGTACCTTCTGCACCGCATGCGCGGCATGGGGTTCAAGGTACGTGTGGTGGAAGCGGGAACCGGCGTCGGCGGCACCTGGTACTGGAATCGCTATCCCGGCGCCCGCTGCGACGTGGAGAGCATGCAGTACTCCTACCAGTTCTCGCCGGAGCTTCAGCAGGAGTGGGCCTGGACCGAGCGCTTCGCCGCCCAGCCGGAAATCCTGAAATACGCCAATCACGTCGCCGACCGCTTCGACCTGCGCCGCGACATCGATTTCGACACCCGCGTCAAGAGCGCGATCTATGACGAGACCACCAGCCGGTGGACGCTGACGAGCGAGGACGGCCGCACCTATACGGGCCGCTATTGCATCATGGCGACCGGCTGCCTGTCCTCGCCCAACACGCCCAGGTTCGAGGGCCTCAAGGACTTCGAGGGGACCGTCTATCACACCGGCAACTGGCCGCACGAACCGGTCGATTTCACCGGCAAGACGGTCGCCATCATCGGCACCGGTTCGTCCGCGGTGCAATCGACGCCGATCATCGCGTCCCAGGCCGAGAAGCTCTACCTCTTCCAGCGCACGCCGCACTGGGTCATCCCCGCCCACAACAAGCCGCTCGATCCCGCCGTCATGAACGAGTGGAAGGCGAACTACGCAGAGCGCCGCGCCACGGCAAAGACGAACTTCACCGGCATTCTCACGAGCTACCGGAAGGACAAGGCTTCCGAAACCTCGCCGGAGGAACGTCGCGCCGAATACGAGCGCCGCTGGAACGAAGGCGGCCTGGGCTTCATGGGCGCATTCAGCGACCTTCTCATCGACGACGACGCCAACAAGACCGTGCGTGATTTCGTGGCCGAGAAGGTCACGGGCATGCTGAAGGACAAGTCGCTGGCCGACAAGCTGATCCCGGACTACCTGATCGGATGCAAGCGCCTCGTCATCGACACCGGCTACTATGACACCTTCAACAAGCCCAGCGTCGAGCTGGTGGACATCAGCAACGGCGGCATCGAACGCATCACCCAGAAGGGCGTTCGCGCGCTCGGACGCGAGTTCGCCGTGGACGCCATCGTCATGGCCACCGGCTTCGACGCCATGACGGGCGCGCTCACCCGCGTCGACATCCGCGGTCGCGGCGGCCGTTCGCTCAAGGAGAAGTGGACCGAAGGCCCGCGCACCTATCTGGGCCTGATGTCCGCGGGCTTCCCCAACCTGTTCATGATCACGGGGCCTGGCAGCCCGTCCGTTTTCACCAACATGCTGCCCACCATCGAGCAGCACGTGGATTGGGTGTCGGACTGCATCGCCTACATGCGCGACCACCAGCGCCAGACCATCGAGGCCGACAAGTCCGCCGAGGACGCCTGGGTCGTGCACAACGAGGAGGTATCGGGCAACACGCTGAAGCCCGCATGTGGCTCCTGGTACGTGGGCGCCAACATTCCCGGCAAGCCGCGCGTCTTCCTGCCCTACTTCGGCGGATTTCCCGCCTACATCGAGAAGTGCAACGACGTGGTCGCCAAGGGTTACGAGGGCTTCAGCCTCGCCTGAGGCCCTCCCGCCGTCACGACAACACGAATTCCCATCGGAGCACATCCAATGAAGGCTTGGCAGATCGTCTCGGCCGACGGCATCGACGCCCTGCGTCTTGCCGACGTCGACAGCCCCGCACCGGCGCACGGCGAGATCAAGGTGCGCGTCAAGGCGTCGTCCATCAACTATCGCGACCTCGGCACCGTGCGCGATCCCGTATCGCGCGGCTTTCCTTTTCCCCGCATTCCCAATTCCGATTGCGCGGGCGACGTGATCGCGGTTGGGCCCGGCGTCACCGCATTCGAGGTCGGTGATCGCGTGGCCTCCTGCTTCTTCCGCGACTGGGTCGACGGCGCCTGCTCGGCCGAAGTGATGGCGAGCGCGCTCGGTGGCCCGGTGGACGGCGTCCTGGCTGAAGAGGTCAACCTGTCCGCCGACGCCGCCGTACATATTCCCGCCCATCTCTCCTACGCCGAGGGCGCCACGCTGCCCTGCGCCGCGCTTACCGCCTGGCACGCGCTCGTCGAATGCGCGCGCGTCAAGTCCGGCGATACCGTCCTGCTGCTGGGAACGGGCGGCGTCTCCATCTTCGCGCTGCAGTTCGCGCGGATGCACGGTGCCCGCACGATCATCACGTCGTCGAGCGACGCCAAGCTGGCGCGCGCCAGGGAGCTGGGCGCCCACGTCACCATCAACTACCGCCAGCAGCCCGACTGGGAGAAAGCCGTCCTCGCCGAGACCGATGGCCGTGGCGTCGATTGCACGGTGGAAGTGGGCGGCGCCGGCACCCTGCCGCGCACCATCACGGCGACCCGCATCGCCGGCACCATTCCGCTCATCGGCGTGCTGACCGGCGGCGAGATCAATCCCGCGACCTTCATGCGCAAGTCGATCCGCATGCAAGGCATCTACGTGGGCTCGCAGCGCATGTTCCGCGACATGAACAAGGCTATCGCGACGGCGGGCCTGCGCCCAGTCATCGACCAGCGCTTTGCCTTCGCCGACGCGCGTGCCGCCTACCATGCCATGGCGGCGGCAGGCCACTTCGGCAAGATCGTCATCGAGCAGTGAGCCGGGTCTGACAGGTGAGAGGCGCAGCGGGGGAAACGCGCGATGGCTGGGAACGAGACCTACGATTTCATCGTGACGGGAGCGGGCTCGGCCGGATGCGCCGTCGCCGCGCGCCTCAGCGAGTCCGGCCGCTACCGCGTCCTCCTGCTGGAGGCCGGCCCGCGCGACCGGAGCCCGTGGATTCATATTCCGCTGGCGCTGCACAAGCTCTACGCCAACCCCAGGATGAACTGGATGTTCGAGAGCGAGCCGATCCCCGCCCTCAACAATCGCACATCCTACCAGCCGCGCGGCAAGGTGCTCGGCGGCACCTCGGCCATCAACGGCATGATCTACATGCGCGGCACGCCCGGCGACTACGACGAGTGGCGCCAGCGCGGCTGCGAGGGATGGGGCTGGGACAGCGTGCTCCCGTATTTCCGCAAGGCCGAGCACCAGGAGCGCGGCGAAAGCGATCTCCATGGCGTCGGCGGGCCATTGCGCGTCTCCGACCAGTACGTCCAGAGCGAGCTTGCCGAAGCCCTCGTCGCCGCCAGCGTCGAAGCTGGAATCCCCCGCAATCCCGACTTCAACGGCCCCAGGCAGGAGGGCGTCGGCTTCTACCAGACCACCACGACGAAGACGCGCCGCTGGAGCGCGGCCGTTGCCTACCTGCACCCGGCGCGCGACCGCAAAAACCTCGTCGTGACGTCGAACGCCCATGCGACCAGGATCATTGTCGAGAACGGCAGGGCGACGGGCGTCGAGTTCCACACACCATCTGGACCCCGGCGGGCGACTGCGCGGCGCGAGGTGATCGTCAGCGGCGGCGTCTACGGCTCACCCCAGCTCTTACAGCTGTCGGGCATCGGCCCCGGCGACCTGCTGCAGAAGTTCGGTATCCCCGTCGTTCGCGATCTGCCGGGCGTCGGCGCCAACCTGCATGATCACTTCAATACCTATCTTGCCTACCGCTGCACGAAGCCGGTAACCGTCAACGACATCGCCACGAGCCCGATGCGCCAGGCTGTCGCCGCACTGCGCTACGCCTTCACGGGCCGCGGCCCGCTCACCGGCAACGGCATCTTCGCAGGCGCCTTCGTGCGCTCCGACGCGCGCCTCGACCGGCCCGATCTGCAGATCAACATGTTCGGCTGGAGCATCGCGCACCGCGATCGCAACGGCCTCAAGACGCACGATCATTCCGGCTTCACGCTGAGCCCCGTGCATCTGCGGCCCGAGGGACGCGGCACCGTCCGCATCAAGAGCCCCGACCCGCTGGCGGCGCCCGAGATCCGGCTGGACTACCTCGCGACGCAATACGACATCGACGCCATCCTCGCGGGCATCCGCGTCGCGCGCAGGATCGCGAGCCAGCCGGCCGTCCGCGACTACATTGCCGAGGAAATGGCCCCCGGCCCCGCAGCCGCCACGGACGAGCAGTTGCTGGAGGATACGCGCAACCGTGCCGTCTCCAACCTCCACCCCGTCGGTAGCTGCCGCATGGGCAATGACAAGAGCTGCGCCGTCGATAGCCGCCTGCGCGTGTTCGGCATCGAAGGCTTGCGCGTGATGGATGCGTCCGTCATGCCGCAGATCGTCGCCGGAAACACCAACGCGCCCTCGATCATGATCGGCGAGAAGGGCGCCGCCATGATCCTCGCGGACGCGGGCAGCGCCTGAGCGCACACCCCGTTCCCGACTCGGCTCAGCCCGTCACGAAGCGATAGGCCGTGTCCTTGCGCTCGACCCGGCCCACACCCGGCCACGGCAGGTGGTAGCCGAGCAGTGGAATTTTGTCCGTCGCCAGCTGGTCCAGAATCCTGCGCCGCGATTTGGCGCCGAGTTCTGCGTCGTGATCCGGTCCCCACTGCCAGTCGGGATAGGCGAACGAGACGACGCTCTGCGTCAGCACGTCGCCGCCGACGAGCAGAGACTGGCCACCCGACGTCACCATGACCGACACGTGGCCCGGCGTATGCCCCGGCGAGGCGACGAGCGTAATGCCTGGGACGATCTCGTCGCCCGGCTTGCGTTTCGTCACGCGCTGCGCAATCGCTTTCAGGCGCCGCTGTGAACCGACCGCCATCGCTTCCATGGCCGGACGGACGCGCTTGGCCACGTCGGCATGCATCCAGTGCTCGAACTCGACCGCCGACATCACATGCTCGGCCTTTTCGAAGGCCGTGTCCTCGGTCAGTGCGTCGATCACGCCCCACAAGTGATCGGGATGGCCGTGCGTGAAGACCACCTTCGTGATGCTGTCGGGCGCAATCCCTGCCGCCTGCATGCGGTCGCTGACCTTGCCCAGCGTCGGCATGAAGTCCGGTCCACCGCCCGTGTCGATGAGGATCACCTCCTTGCCCACGCGCAGCAGCACGACATTCACCTGGGACCGCAGGCCGGCGTAGGTCGTGCCCGCCGCCTTGAACGCCGCCTCGATCTGCGGCAGCTCGCGCCCCGGCAGGACGAAACTCGGGGGCAGGTCCATCGTACCGTCCGACAGCACGGTCACCGCGATCTCACCCACCTTGAACGTGTGCGGCGCCTCCTGCGCGAAGGCGAACCGTGGCGCAAGCCCGATCGCCAGCCCGCCGGCGATGAAGCCGCGCCGGCTGGGATGCAACGAGGCAGGAAGCGATCGCATCGCAGGCTCTCCTGATCCTGAAAGATAGATCGAACCGGGACGCGCACGGGCACGTCCCGACCATCGGCGAAGCGCTGGCCGCATCAATCGACGGTCGGTCCCTTGCCCTTCTCCGGCGTGACGTCGAGAACGCGCGCACGTCCCGTCACCTTCGGAGCGGCTGGAATGCAGTCCTTCATGCAGGGCTTGCGCTTCCAGAAGTGCTTTTCCGTCGTCTCGCGGTCGTCGTCGTAGAAATTGCCCGCGTTCGGCATCTTGATCGTGGCGAAGTTCTTGTCGCTGAGCTCGAAGTTCTGATCTTTGATGATGTCGTTGAGATTGAGGATGTAGGCCGTCACGGCATAGATCTCGTCGTTCGACAGCGACTGCGCATTGCCGTAGGGCATGGCACGCTTGACGTAGTCGAACACGGTCGACGCGGCCGGCCAGTACGAGCCGACGGTCTTCTCCGGGCGGTCCGCCTTGAGCGAGCCATGACCGCCTGCCAGCACCGGCCAGCGATCCTTGCCCTCGCCGAATTCGCCATGGCACTGGGCGCACTGGGCCTGGAAGATCTCCTCGCCCTGCTTCACCGTTCCCTTGCCCGGCGGCAGTCCCTGGCCGTCGGGACGCACGTCGATGTCCCAACCCTTGATCTGCTCGGGCGTTGCAGCCTGGCCAAGACCGAGCTTCTGCGCCTCGGCGGCCAGCGGCGCGGTGGCGAGGAACGTTGCGGCGACGATCGCCGTCGCGAGAGCCTTAGCCGATTTCGACATTCTCGGTCTCCCCGTTCGAGCGCACCAGCCACGTCTGGATGCCGTTGTTGTGATAGATCGAGTTGACGCCGCGCACCTTGCGCAGCTCTTGCTTCGTCGGCTGCACGTAGCCCGTCGAATCGTAGGCGCGCGACTGCACCATCAGTTCCTGGCCCTGCCAGTCGAAGTCGACGTAGAACCGCGTCAGCGACTTGCCCAGAACCGGCCCGTCGATGCGCGCTTCCTGCCAGTTGCGGCCGCCGTCGAGCGTGACATCCACGCGGGTGATCGTGCCGCGGCCCGACCAGGCGAGGCCCGAGATGATGTTGCGGCCCTTGTGCTTCAACGGTGCTTCCGGTGATGGGTTGGTCACCACCGACTTGGCGTCCATCACGAACGTGAAGCGGCGCGAGCGCCCGTCTGCCATCAGGTCCGTGTACTTCGAGGTCTCCTCGCGCGCGAGCCACGGCTTGTCGCCCACCTCGATGCGCCGGATCCACTTGACCCAGAGATTGCCTTCCCAGCCCGGCACCACGAGCCGCACGGGATAGCCCTGCTCGCCGCGCAAGGCCTCGCCGTTCATCTTGAACGCCAGCAGGCAGTCGTCGAGCGCCTTCTCCAGCGGCAGCGAACGGTTCATGCCGGCCGCATCGCCGCCTTCCATCAGCAACCACTTGGCGTTGGGCTTCAGCCCGGCCTCGTTCAACACGTCACGCAGGCGAATGCCCGTGTACATGACGTTGTGAACCATGCCGTGCGTGAACTGGCAGCCATTGAGCTGCGCGCCGCGCCATTCCATGCCGGAGTTCGCCGCACACTCCAGGAAATGGATGTGGTTGTAGCGGGGAAACCGCATGATGTCGTCGAGCGTGAAGATCAGCGGCTTGTCGACGAGGCCATGCAGCATCAGCCGGTAATCGGTCGGATTGACGACCGCCACGCCGCCGTGGTGACGCTCGAAGCACAAGCCGTTCGGCGTGATGATGCCGTCGAGCGCATAGAGCGGCGTGAAGTTCACCGAGCTCTCGCGCGAGGCCGTCAGCCACTGCACGTCGCGGCGCACGACATTGCTCTCGAACTTGATCGGCTTGCCGTAGGGGTTGGCCGCGACGCCGTCGCCCAGGCCCTTCGACCAGCCCGAAACCCGCGGCGGCAGATTGCGCGGATTGCTCTTCGGGGCGGCGGCCTTGGCTGCCGGCTTGTCCTGTGCGAGCACCTGCGTCGCGCCGACCGCGGCCAGTCCACCCGCCAGCGACCCCCGCAGGAACCCGCGCCGGCTCGAAGCCTTCTGCGGCGCGTCGCTGCGCTTTCCTTCGTCCGACATCAGCATGCTCTCCCTGGATTTTGTGCCCAGTGTTCTGCCGCGCTCACGCGCCGACGATCTTGACGGCGGTGTTTTCCTCGACCTTCACGACCTTTTGCGTCGTCAGGTGCTTGGCAATGACATCCCAGATCGGTGGCCCTTCGGTGCCCTGGTTGACGCTCGCCCAGCCCGCGACGACGTACTCCTTGCTGGCCTCGATGGCCGCACCGCTGCCCAGCAACGTCATCCCCGAGATGCGCTGGCCGATCGGCTTGTTGATGTCGATCGTGTAGCCGAGCCCGCCAGTGCGGACCATGTCGCCGCCCTGCTGATAGAAGGGATCGGGATTGAAGATGTTGTCGGCGACGTCCTCGATGATCTCTTTCAGGCGCGCGCCCGTCATCTTCATGCGGTAGCAGTTCGGATAGGTCATCGCCGTCGCGTTGGTGACATCCTCGAACGTGATGTCCTGCCCCGGCAGCACGCTCGTGCCCCAGCGCACGCCCGGCGACAGCGCGATCTCCGCATCCCGCTCCTTGAGGATGGCATCGCAGATCACCGAGTCGAACGTGCCGTCGAAATTGCCCCGGCGATAGAGCAGCGAGTCTGTCCGGCCCAGAACCTTGCCGAGTTCCGCAGCGAACGGCGCACGCTGCTTGGCGATGGCGGCGGCCGTTTCGGCATCACCCGCGATCGCATCGGAGAACACGGGGATCAGGCGATAGCGGAAACCCTTGACTGCCTTGCCCTGCACGTCGAGATCGAGCCGCGACACGAACTTGCCGTTGGAGCCCGACGCGACGATCAGCGTGTTGTCCACCTTCGTCGGCCGCGGCACCGCATCGTGCGTATGCCCGGAGAGGATGACGTCGATCCCCTTGACGACGCTGGCCACCTTGCGGTCCACGTCGAAGCCGTTGTGCGACAGCAGCACGACGAGATCGGCCCCCGCGCCCTTCGCCGCATCGACCTCCTTTTGCAGCTCCACCTCGCGGATGCCGAACGACCACTTCGGCACCATCCAGCGTGGATTGGCGATCGGCGTGAACGGAAAGGCCTGGCCGATGACGGCGATCTTCACACCGCCGCGCTCGAACATCTTTTGCGCCGGAAAGACGCGGTCCTCGAATTCCGTATCGCGCACGTTCTGCGCCAGGAACGGGAACCCCAGCTTCTCCGTCAATTCCTTGACCCGCGCATCGCCGAGCGTGAACTCCCAATGCCCGGTCATGGCGTCCGGCTTCAAGTGGGCCATGACGTCGACCATGTCCTGGCCGTTGGTCTTCAGCGATGTCCAGCTGTTGGTCCAGGTGTCGCCGCCGTCGAAGAACAGCGTCTTGTCTGGCCGCTCCGCGCGGATCGCCTTCACGATGGTCGCGATGCGATCGAGGCCGCCCATGCGGCCGTAGTTCTTCGCCAGCGCCGCGAAATCGCCGTAGGTCAGGGCGTGCGCCTCGGCGCTGCCGGCCTTGATGTCGAACGCCTTGAGGAAAGCGTCGCCGGTCAGGTGCGGCACCTGACCCTTGCTCGGCCCGACGCCGATGTTGATCGACGGCTCGCGGAAGTGCACCGGCACGAGCTGGCCGTGAATATCGGTCATATGGACCAGGGTGACGTTGCCCAGCGGCTCGAAGCGCAGGAGATCGTCTTGTGACAGGCGTCCTTGTGCAGCCGCCCGGCCGAGCAGCCCGCCGCCGCCCATCAGAATCGCGGCACTCGATGCAGCCGTCAGGAAATCCCGGCGCGAGACCATGCGGTGCTCCTCATCGTCTGAAACAAGACCGGCTGCGCAATCGCGCGGCACGCCAGCGGATATCATCCGCCCTGGCAATAGCCGGCCGCTCGCCCCCCGCAACGCCGGGAGCGCCAGGAAAACAAGAAGAGCCGAGGGGGGGCTGCCCCGCCTCAGCTCACGGCGAGCTTCTGCTCGTGCTTGTAGATGGAGCCGTCGTCGTCGAACCACTCGAAGGTGAACGTGCCCGACTCGGTCGCACGGACGAAAAACGACTGATAGGGATTGGCCGAAACGGAGGGGAACCAATCCGCGCGAAACACTTCCTTGCCGTTGAAGCTGGCCTTGAACTGCTTGATGATCCGTCGCTTGATCAGCGCACCGGAAGAATCCTTGCGCAGACCAGTTTCCATTTCGTGGCTGATCAGCGTCTTGACTTCGATGACCTCGTCTTTCTTCGCGGTGGAGGGCATACGAACGCGGGGGGTCGGTTTGGCGGCCATTTTCTAGTCTCGCTTCTGAAATGAGCTGTGGTCGGACGGTTTCGTCGAACTGCGCGGCATCAGCCGCCGCAACCACCGATCGTGACCTTCACCTCTTTCGTCGCCGAGAAAAGCGCGCCATTCGACATTTCGGCGACTGCCGTGATGTTCTGTGTCTTGGCCAGGCGCATGCGGATCGACGCCGCTGCCTTCGGGCTCATCGGATTGAAATGGAAAGCAGCGATCACCGGAAGGGGATTGCCGTCGGCAAAAACGGTGACGGACTTGACATAGTCCTTTTCGGTCATCGGGCTCTCGACCTCGAAATTGAGCGGAACCACTAGGCCGTTTTCGGCGATCGATGGAACGTCGAGCTTGACCTTGCCGGGCGTCGCCTTCTTGTCGCCGTAGAGCTTCTTCATTTCGGCGGCGACGAACTCGGGGGTCGCGCTGGCTTCGCCCACGCCGACCACGAGCGCGCAGGCACCGAATGCGGCAATGCTCATGATGTCCCGGCGCGACATGGCGCCAACGTGCGATCTCATCCTGTTTCCTCCATGCGGCGGTGGATTATGTGAGGCGCGTCCACGCATCTGCGCGCGTGCCTACTCTCTACATATGAAAAATCTAATATGTCAATATGTGCTTGCATCAAAGCGTCGCAGTCATTTACATTATCATCACACGCCCAAGCAAGAACCATGTAGCGAAACAAATGCTGCGACGCAGCAATTCGGGAGGATGCCTTGCGATCAATAATCTTGAAATGCCTGACTTTTGTCGCAGGCCTAGCCATATTCACTGGCTCTGCTGCAGCGCAAACCGACGAATCGGAAAAGGAGATCGAGCGGTATCGCAAAATGATCAGCGATCCGTTCTCCAATCCTGGCTATCTCAACGTCGATCGCGGCGAAATCCTCTGGAAGACGGCGCGCGGCACGAAGAACGTCAGCCTCGAGCAGTGTGATCTGGGCGAAGGCGCCGGCAAGCTGGAAGGCGCCTATGCCAAGCTGCCGCGATTTTTCGCCGACGCAGACAAGGTCATGGACCTGGAACAGCGCCTGCTGTGGTGCATGGAGAAACTGCAGGGCCTCGACACGAAGGACGTGATCAAGCGCAAGTTTTCTCCATCGAACCGCGCCGCCAACTCCGACATGGAAGACCTCGTCGGGTTCATCGCCAACAAGTCGAATGGCATGAAGCTGACGTTCCCGCTGTCGCACCCGCAGGAGAAGCGCTACTTCCTGATCGGCCAGGAGCTTTTCTACAAGCGCTCGTCGACCAACGACTTCTCGTGCGCGACCTGCCACGGCGACGCCGGCAAGCGCATCCGGCTGCAGGGCCTGCCGCAGCTCAACAAGCCCGGCAAGGATGCACAGGATACGCAGGCGGCCTGGCCGACCTATCGCGTATCGCAGGGCCAGTTGCGCACCGTCCAGCATCGCATTTGGGATTGCTATCGCCAGATGCGCATGCCCGCGCCTGGATATGCGACGGATGGCGTGACCGCGCTCAACATCTATCTCAACAAGATGGCCGAGGGTGGCGTGCTCGCCGTCCCGTCGATCAAGCGCTGATCCGGGAAGGAAACCAGACATGAGACTGATCGCAGTCGCTCTGACCGGCCTTCTCGCCGGCGCCCTCTGCCTCCCCGCCAGCGCGCAGGATCGCGCCAACCCGGCCGACGTCGAAACCTTCTACGAAGGCATGTTCAAGAACGCCAAGGAGGAATGGAAGAAGAAAACCGTCCAGGACGAAACCCAGAAGGTCTGCTCACAGTACCGCAACGATCTGCCCAAGGCGGAATTCGACAAGGTGCTCGCCCGCGAAAAGGGTAACGTCAAGATGCCCGCCGACGGCAACGTCATGGGCGATTGGAAGGCGGGAGAAAAGATCGCCCAGTCGGGCTTCGGTGGTCGCTTCAACGACAAGCCGGGGACGATCAATGGCGGTAATTGCTATGCCTGCCATCAGCTCTCGAAGAAGGAGCTGAGCTTCGGCACGCTGGCCCCGAGCCTCCTCGAATACGGCAAGATCCGCAAGTTCGACGCCAAGGAGGCGACCGCCGCCTACGCGAAGATCTACAACGCGCAGTCGGTTCAGCCGTGCTCGAACATGCCACGCTTCGGCCACAGCGGTTTCTTGTCCGAACAGCAGATCAAGGATCTCGTTGCCCTGCTCTTCGACAAGGACAGCCCGGTCAACAAGTAGCGGACCAGGGAGTGTTCGCCCGATGCTGAACCGGCTTTCAGGCGTGATCTCCAGAGCGAGGCGCAGCGCGCTCGGCACCGCCGTCGTGCTCGCCTGCACGCTCTTCTGGCTCGGTGGCGCCCACGCCGCCGAGTTGGTCATGGTCGAATCTCGCGGGTGTCCTTGGTGCGTACGCTGGCATGCCGAAATCGGCCCGGCCTACCCGAAAACTACGGAGGGACGGCGCGCACCACTGCGCCGTCTCGATATCTCGCGCACGCGCGCGGCCGGAATAACCTTTGCCGCGCCCGTCACGATCTCCCCCACCTTCGTGCTCGTCGACGGCGGCCGGGAAATCGGCCGCATTACCGGGTATCCGGGGCCCGACTTCTTCTGGGGTCTGCTCGCCGAGCTTCTGGACAAACTGCCGAAGGAGCAGCAGCAACGCGCCGATGTCGCCGTCACGCACGGGTGCGCCACCGTCGCATGCCCATTGGCCTCTGCATTTGATATCCTGAGCCGAACCATTCTATTGAATCGCCGGACAGGATAAGAAAATGCTCGGCAGCGGCCACTTGACTGGAACGAAAATGCGAAGCGCGGCGAAAGAACTGGAAGAGGTGCTGGAGCAGGACGGCGAAATGTCCGTCGAGCTGCACGACCTGATCTCCAAGGCCCGCAAAGCCAGTGATTTCCTCAAGGCGCTGGCGCACGAGAATAGACTTGTGATCCTCTGCCTGCTGGCCGAGCGTGAACGCTCGGTCACCGAGCTCGAGAGCCTGCTGGCCTTGAGTCAAGCCACAGTGTCACAACAGCTAGCACGGTTGCGCCATGAAGGCCTGGTCGAGTCACGGCGCGATGGTCGCGTCGTCTACTACAGCATCCCCGACGAGAAGACGTGCCGCTTCCTGCAGGCCGTCTACGACAAGTTCTGCCGGAACTGACGGCGCATTTTCGCCGCCCGCGCTGGAGCGTGGGGCGTGATCGTCGACGCCCTCATCCTCGGCGGCTTCGTGTGCGGCATGCTGGCCGGAGGCGCTGCACGCTTCGGCCGCATCTGCAGCATGAGCGCGATCGAGGACGCCTTTCTCGGACAGGATTTCAGGGCCGCGAAGGCATGGGCTCTGGCCGTTGCGGTGGCGATTGCCGCAACGCAGCTCGCCAGCCACGCGGGACTGGCCGATGTGGCGACCTCCCATTACATGCAGCCCAAGATCGACCTGCTCGGCACCTTGGTCGGGGCGATGCTGTTCGGCCTCGGCATGGCGCTGGCAGGTACCTGTAGCTTCGGCCTGCTGGTGCGCGCTGGCGGCGGCGACCTGCGCGCCGGCGTCACAGCCATGATCGTCGGCATTTCCGCGATATCGTTTACCGCGGGCGTCGTTGCCCCCGTTCGGCTCGCCATCGAAGGCAGCGGCGTCATCGATCTCGCCGCGGCGGGCGGCCCTGCCGTGGATCGCATGATCGCCACCTGGCTCGGACAGCCTGTAGCGGCACTGGTGGCCGTTGCGATCGTGACCGCGCTCGTCCTGCCGGCCGCCATCGACACCAGATTGCGGCGACGCCCCCGCCTGCTGATTGCCGCGGTCGTCCTGGGCCTTGCCGTGTCTCTCGGCTGGGCCATAACAACCGCAGCGGTCGACGAACTGCTGCTGGAGCGCACGGAGAGCCTTTCCTTCGTGGCCCCCGCCGGCCGTGCCCTGCTGCAAGTCATGATGTCCCCCTTCCGCAACGTCGGCTTCGGGATTGCAGCCATGTTCGGCGCGATCGCCGCATCGTTCCTGGTCGCAGCGCTGCGCCGCGAACTCCGCTGGGAGGCCTTCGACGATCCTACCGAAATGCGACGCCATCTGGCGGGCGGCGCCCTGATGGGCCTCGGCGGCGTTTTGGCGCACGGCTGCACCATCGGACAGGGTTTGTCTGCAGCCAGTACACTGACTATCTCTGCAGTGATCTTCGTTGCCGGGGCGCTCATCGGCGCGCGCTTCGGCCTATGGTACTTGATCGACGGTGCGGCCTTGTGGCGTTTGGGAAATCGTTGACGCCGATCTGACGCATTGGCCATACGGACGCGATATTTTAAGAAGACCGAGAGTTAACGATCCTCACGAGGAGAACACGATGCGTGCCTTCTGTTCCACTGTCGCAGCAGCAATGCTCGTTCTGGCCGTCACGCCTGCCAACGCGCAGGATGCCGAAGCCGGCGAGGACGTGTTCAAGCGCTGCAAGGCTTGCCATCAGGTCGGCGAAAGCGCCAAGAACGCGGTCGGTCCGAACCTGAACGGCCTGTTCGGCCGCAAGGCGGGCTCGGTTGCGGGCTTCAACTACTCCGAAGCCAACAAGAGCTCGGGCCTCACCTGGGACGAGGCGACCTTCGTGAAGTACATCAAGGACCCCCGCGCGGCGATGCCGGGTAACAAGATGGCGTTCGCCGGCCTCAAGGACGAGCAGGACGTGAAGGACGTCGTGGCGTTCCTCAAGCAGTTCGACGCCACCGGCAAGAAGAAGTGAGCGAAGCCGTCCACCATGGCGCAGCCACGGTGACGCGTTGTCGTCTTTCGACGCGCAACTGTCTTTTTGCAGGTTGACAGAGCCCGCCAAATACTGTGAATGGCGGGCTCGGGACGCGATGGCGGCAACGCCACCCCGCGTCCCGTACAGTGCCCAGATGGCGGAATTGGTAGACGCACCAGTTTCAGGTACTGGCGGGTAACACCGTGGAGGTTCGAGTCCTCTTCTGGGCACCATTTTCAAGCATGATCGTGCTGCACCGGCCGCCGTGGGTGGCCACGGGCCGTTCTCGCGACGGCACCTTCAGCAAGGCATCTGCCGTCTCTTGCGATCATCGATGATAAGTCCCCTCGCTGCACACGTGTACGGTGGGTGCGCCTTCGCGATCGGCTTGCGCTGCGGCATGCAGGGCGGGGTTTTGACCCCGGTCAATGCAATCGCCTCCGAACACATGCCAATGAGTCAAAAACCCTCGGGCATTTGATCCGGCCGCAAGCGGGCTGTCCGCAGGCATGGCGCCAAGTCCGCCGGTCGGGCGCGAGATCCTCCTCGCCGTCGCGGCCGCCGCTTTCGTCGGCCTCCGCAAACCATCATTTGCCCGCCCGATCCCGACAAATATGGCGTTGCAGGTTTGGATCGCCAGTCGGGCCGATAGCTTGACGGTCATGCCCCCTGCGGCATCAGCCAGGACCAAGGACCGACAATTCGCGTGACATGAGGAGTTCGCAAATGACACCGCAGCAGCTGGAACGGGCACTACAGGATCCGGCTGCGGTTTTTTCCTCGCCGGAGAGCGTCCTTGCCGAGACGACCCTCTCGCGATCCCAAAAGGTCGAGATCCTGATGCGATGGGAATACGACGCTGCGGAGCAGGCCGTGGCGCTCGAAGAAGGAATGCCCGGAAGAGAGACCGGAATGCAGCGGCGCGTCCTGTTGGCCCTTGGACAGCTCGGCGCCCGCATCGACACCGAGCGCATCGGCCCGACGAAGCAGCACGGCGTTTCTCACGTCCGCCTGGTCGGGCCCGAACCTGCATCAAACGGGAAAGCGGCAGCAACCATCGCGTCGGCAAAAGGCCGCACGCTCCCCAACCTGGGGCCAGACGCCTACGCGCGGTGGCGCGACAGCGACCTTGGCCGCATCACGGAGCATCTCGAACGCCGCTTGATGCGCGATCTCGTCGGCGACGTCGCAGGCGAGACGTTGCTCGACGTCGGATGCGGCGACGGTGACTTCGCGCTCGAGTTTGCCGCGCGCGGCGCTGCCGTCACGGGAATTGATGCCTCGGCCGAGATGATCGCGACCGCTCGGAACAAGCTTGGTCGAGCCAGATACAACGTATCGTTCGAGGTCGCGTCGGCCGATGCCCTGCCATTTCCGGACGCCTCGTTCGATGTCGTCGTCGCGATGACCATCCTCTGTTTCGTGCAGGATGCCCCTCCCGTGTTCGCTGAGATCGCGCGCGTCCTGCGCCCGGGCGGGCGGCTCGTCATCGGCGAACTCGGCCGGTGGAGCACCTGGGCGGCCGAAAGGCGCGTTCGTGCCTGGCTCGGCTCGGCACTTTGGCAACGCGGGCGGTTCCGCACCGCGGGCGAACTGCAGCGGCTCGCGCGCGGCGCCGGCCTGCGGCCCGGAGCGGTTCACGGCGCAGTCTACTATCCCCGGACCAATATCGCGGCCCGCGCCATGCGGTCCGCCGACGCCCGGTTGGGCAGGCTGACGACGCTCGGGGCCGCCTTTCTCGCTGTCGCTGCAACCAAGCCGCCAGCGCGCTGACCCCGCGCAACGACGACAAAGGCCCCGCCGATGGCGAGGCCTCGATCTCGTCGTGTCGGGCAACGATCAGGCGCTTCTCACGCCGGAAAGATCCACTCGGGTTTCCCGGACGATGCACCACGCGCGGCGATGCACGGTCCTGCCGCACCGGGACTGACCCTTGCCTCAGCCGCTGGTGCGCTCTTCGAGGCCGTAGTCGCGCATTTTGCGATAAAGCGTCGACCGGCCGATGTTGAGCCGCTTGGCGACCTCGGTCATGTGACCACGGTAGCGCCCGAGTGCGAGCCGGATCATATCCGCCTCGATCGCCTCCAGCGTGCGGATTTCGCCGCTATCGTCCACGGCTGGAATGCCGAGCGATCCGCGCGTCGCCGAACCCGAAGGTGCAACCTCGATCGTCTGCGGCACGGTTGCCTCCGCGCCGAGCAGCGCGGGGCCCGTGTAGACCGGACGGCGCGCGATCTGCGGCGGCGCAGCGGGAACATTTGCGGCGAAGCCCTCGACGTGCGCCGCGATCTGCGGGAATTCGTTGACCGTCAATACCGGTCCATCGGCCAGGACGACGGCGCGGAACACCGCGTTTTCGAGCTGGCGAACATTGCCGGGCCACGTGTACCGGGTGAGCAGGGAAAGCGCCGCCTCGTCGATACCGGTGATGCGCTTGCCTTCTTCCGCGGTGAAACGGCTGAGAAAGTGCATTGCCAGCTCGGGCACGTCGTCGATGCGGTCGCGAAGCGGCGGCACGAAGATCGGGAACACGTTGAGGCGGTAGTAGAGATCCTCGCGGAACTTGCCTTCCTTCACCAACTGGATCATGTCGCGGTTGGTCGCCGAAATCAGGCGGAAGTTGACCTTCACCGGGCGCTTTCCGCCGACGGGATCGATCTCGCCTTCCTGCAGCGCGCGCAGCAGCTTGACCTGCGCATCGAGCGGTAGTTCACCGACTTCGTCGAGGAACAGCGTGCCGCCGTCGGCCTCCTGGAACTTGCCGACCCTGCGATCGACGGCACCGGTGAAAGCGCCGCGCTCGTGGCCGAACAGGATGCTTTCCACGAGGTTCTCAGGGATCGCGCCGCAGTTCACCGTTACGAACGGCTGGCCGGCCCGCTCACTCTCACCTTGGATCGAGCGCGCGATCAGTTCCTTGCCGACGCCCGACTCGCCTTCGACGAGGACCGGAATGTTGGAGGACGCAGCGCGACGACCCAGCGACACGACGCGAGACATCGTATCGCCGCGCATCACGAGATCCGCGAAGGTCAGTCGCCCCTCGACCTTCTTCTTGATGCGCTTGATTTCACCTTGCAGCGCCTCGATCTTGAGTGCGCTGCGCATCGACACTTCGAGACGCTCGGGCGATGCCGGCTTGATCACGAAGTCCGTAGCACCCGCCCGCATCGCACCGATCGCTGCATCGATCGACCCGTTCGCGGTCTGCACGATGATGGGTGGCGTGCTGGGGTTGCGGGCGATCCGGTCGAGCACCGCCATGCCGTCTGTACCCGGCATGACGAGATCGAGCAGAACGAGAGAGATCCCGTCCCCTTCGGGCCCTTCCAGGACCTGCAGGGCTTGCTCACCGCCTTGTGCGGTGCGCGTCTCATAACCGAGACGCTTGATCATTTCTTCGAGGATACGCCGCTGTGCGGGATCGTCATCGACGATAAGGACGCGCTTGGCCATTTGTTACAAGACTCACGCAACGCTACTGACACTTGCGAGCGAAAGAACGAATGCACCAACCCGGCACGTCCATCCACACTCGGCTTACTCGGATGCCCTCAATCTGCCCGACAAGAGTAAATGGTTGGTTGCGCAGGCCGCCTTACTGGCTCTTTTTTGGACGGGGTCGTTTTATTTTGTCACGAAAGCGGATGTCGCCCGCTCGGGCACCGGGCCGCAACGCCCCCACCGGGAGATCGTTGCCGGCCCGGCCGATCGGCATCAGCGCTCGATGAAGACCGCGATCGCCGCACTCGCAATGACGGCGGGATCCTGATGCTCTGTATCGGGAACGTCTAGACCACCCTTGACGGCCTTCACCGTGACGTTGCCGACGGGAAGTGATTGCCGCACCTTTTCGATATCTACCATTTCCGGGCGCTGTACGCCGATCGTCACATCCACGTCGATCGATGCCTTGTCCACGCCCAGCGTGCGGATGAAGACGAGCGAGCTGTGGTGCAGCGCATCCTGCACCGCACGCAGGGCCGCCTTCGTATAGTCCGAGCCGTGCAGGTCGTTGCCGGCGCCCAGCTCGAGGATCACTCTCTTGCGTGCCATATCGCCCCTCATGCCAGATCGAGAGAAACCGTGACGGCCGCGTGCGCGATCATCGTCGCGTCCGTGCCCTCGGTGTTGGGAATGGAAAGCCCGCCGTCCACGACCTCGATGCTCCCCTTGCCGTACGGCAGAACCTCGAGCACCGCCGCCTTGTCGACTGTCTCGGGCCGCGGCACGCCGATACGCACGGAAACATGCATCGCATCCAGCGGCTGCCCCATCACCGTCGCCACCGACAGCGAGTTGTGCCAAAGGGCATCCTTCAAGGCCCGCACCGCCGCCTTCGTCGAGTCCGAGCCCCGGATGTCGGTACCCATCCCGATCTCCAGCACCATCCGCTTCAATGTCATGTGTACTGACCTCGCCTGTTGCCTTGCTGTGCGACGCCGCTCGTGTTCCGGCTCCGACACTTGGTTTCCCGTGCGTCGTACTCTGGACCAAGTGTCGGAGCCAGAAGCAACACCAGCAACTCCATGATTCTCGTGTAGCGCCTGCATCTGACGTTTGCATGCCAGCCCAGTCGCGACCTGGGACCAAACGTCAGATGCGCGACACGAGCGGCCGCATCCCCCACAGCATAGCAGGCTCTCCGGTCAAAGCCCCAGAGCCGTCGGGCAGCGCGACCCCGCCGCTGCCTCCCGTTCCCAACTGCCAGGCCTACCGCTGTCGACGTCGCCCCCGCCGGCGCACGCGGGAGCCATGCTTACTCAAATATAAATTCAAAGTTCATTCAACTTTATTTCCAAATGATAAATACCAGAATTCCACCGAAGTTGCATCGCCTCGTTTACGCGCAATTCCTAAGAACGATCAACTTCGGTACCAGGGAGGCAGGTGCGACCCGATGCTGCCGTCATAAGTACCCTGCGCGTCGCGTCCCGACGCCTGAACCGTTCTCCCCCTCTCCACGATCCCTGCCTCCGCAGCGCGCCGCAGCCGGAGAAGGCGATCAAAAAATCAAACATCGCATTGATTTTGCGCACCAATTATTGCATCCGCCACGACCGGGCCGGTCGTTGGCCAGACCCCCGCGCGCCCTCCATTTTGAATCGCCTCGACTATAGAACCGCGATAGAAGCCTGGACGGAATGCCTAACAGGCATTCATATTTAGGGAAAATTAGCCATGGAATATCGACTCCGCCAAAAAGCCTTTGGCGCCCTCCCGTGTTAATATCTTCTTTGGTGGTTGAGCCTAGAAATGTCCTTGTGAGCGGCGACGAAGTTCACTGCGAACACTGAAACGGAGGGCAATCAAGCCCTCGGGTGGAGTTCGGAGAGTGACAATGAAGACCCTGAAGAATTTCGTGAAGTGCGAGTCGGGCGCAACGGCTATCGAGTACGGCCTCATCGCCGCCCTGATCGGCGTTTCCATCGTGACGATCGTCCAGTCCGTCGGCGCCGAAGTCAAGGCGACCTTCACGGGCGTCGAGGCCGGCCTGAAGATGCGCGGCATGTAATGCCGCCGGCGCCGAATGCGGCGTCGCCAGCATAGATCGAGGCCGCCGACACCATATGGTGTCAGGCAGCTTTCGATTTTTGTGGACCTGAAAGTCTCGCTATTGATCGATTGATGTCTTTGAGCTGCGCTCGCCCCGCGATGCCAACACGGCGCCGGTCGTAACGAGACCCGCAGCGATCCAGATCGCCGCCGTTGCGCGCGCCAACCCCAAGCCGGAAAGCAGCAGCGTCGACAAGAGCGGGGTCGCATACGACGCGACGCCGAGCAGCCGAAGATTGCCGCGTTTCATGCCTTCATCCCAAAGATTGAACGCGATCCCGACCGGCCCGATGCCAAGCGCCAGGACGGCCAGCCAGGCCGACGTGCTGCCTGGAACGTAGGTCGTTTCCACGGCCGAATGAATGACGGCGGCACCGATGGCGGTCAGTCCGCACGATCCCACGACGATGGCGCCCGGCACTGCGGAAAACAGCCTGAGCCCCACCGAATAGCTGGCCCAGATGACAGCCGCGAGGCCGGCAAAGAGATAGCCGTCACTCATCCCCCCGAAATTCACGCCGCCGCCGCGGCTGGTCAGGATGAGTACCGTTCCCGCCAGCCCGCACAGGGCGCCCGCAATATGCAGAGCATTCAGGCGCCGGCCGCCCAGCGCCACAGGCAGCAGGCTCGAGCACAAGACGATCAGCAGCGGCCACAGATAGATGATCAGGCTGGCCTCGATCGCGGGCGCCTTCTGCAGCGCCAGAAAATAACAGACGTGGAACCCCAGAAGCCCATACACGCCCAGCAGCCAGGCGGATAAAGGTGCCTGCCGCATCTCTCGCAGCGACTGGCCACGCAACCAGGTCCACATCACGCCCGCCAGCGTACCCACCGCGAACGTCATCGCCGACATCTGGAACGGCGGGATCGGCCCGGCCACCGTCGTCAATGCCGCCAGCGCCGCCCAAAGAAGAATGGCGCAGAACCCCAGAACCGTCGCCGCAGCCGTCTCGCCATGCCCGCGCCTGGGACTTGCCTGTGTCGTCATGGTCGCGAATGTCCCCGGTTCGAGTATGTGCACATGTGCGCAACGCCTTGTCCGATACGGCTTGGCTTGACGGTCTCGGGCTCCCGACGATAACTGCCGTCGAGAAGCCGGAAGGAGTGATCGCATGAGCTACGACACCGACAATATCTTCGCCAGGATTCTTCGCGGCGAGCTGCCGGCGCACAAGATTTTCGAGGACGATAAGACGCTGGCCTTCATGGACATCATGCCCCGGTGCGAAGGCCATGCGCTGGTGATCCCCAAGGCACCTGCACGCAACGTGCTGGATGCAGATCCAGCCGATCTCGCCGCATGTCTGGCGACCGTCCAGCGCATCGCCCGCGCTCAGCGTTCGGCTTTCGCCGCCGACGGCATCACGATCCAGCAGTTCAACGAGCCGGCCGGTGGACAGGTCGTCTTTCACCTGCATTTCCACGTGTTGCCCCGCTGGACCGGCGTGAAGCTCGGCCCGCATACCGCCACGATGGAAAAACCCGAAGTACTCGCCGCCGCCGCCGACAAGATCCGCAAGGCGCTGGCCCAGGCTTGACCCCGGCGCGCCGCCGATTGGCGACGCACGCCGGCCATCGCGCGAAAAAGCAAAACGCGCCGCAGTGCAGGCTGCGGCGCGTTGTCGTTTCCGGAGGCGATAACCCGGCCGCCGATTACTCGTCCTTCTTGCGACGCGGCACGCTCGGCACCGCGCTCGATGGGCGACCGGACTCTTTGCCGCCCTTGGACGGCGGCAGCACCTTCTTGGCCGTTGCCTCCACGAGCGCCTCGCCGTCGTCCTCGTCCTCGTCGTCTTCCTTGGACTTCGGCTTCTTGCTCGGGTCCATGGGAATGTACTCGAACGCCAGCTTCTTCTCGTCGCCCTTTCCGGTCGTCGCGATCCGCACCGTGCCGCCATGCTGCAGCTTGCCGAACAACAGCTCCTCGGCGAGCGGCTTCTTGACGTACTCCTGGATCGTGCGTGCCAGGGGCCGCGCGCCGAACTTCTCGTCGTAGCCCATGTCGGCGAGCCAATTGGTGGCGTCCTCGCCCAGCTCGATGTTCACCCCACGATCGGCAAGCTGGGCTTCGAGCTGGAACACGAACTTTTCGACCACCTTCAGGATCACGTCACGCGGCAGATTTCCGAACGGAACGACCGCATCGAGCCGATTGCGGAACTCGGGCGTGAACATCCGGTTGATCGCTTCCGTGTCGTCGCCCTCGCGCTTGGAACGATTGAAGCCGATCGCCGCCTTGGCGAGGTCGGATGCGCCCGCGTTCGTGGTCATGATCAGGATGACGTTCCGGAAGTCCACCTGCTTGCCGTTGTTGTCCGTCAGCTTGCCGTGGTCCATCACCTGCAACAGGATGTTGAACAGGTCGGGATGCGCCTTCTCGATCTCGTCCAGCAACAGCACGGAATGCGGATGCTGATCGATGCCGTCCGTGAGCAGGCCGCCCTGATCGAAGCCGACGTAGCCGGGAGGCGCACCGATCAACCGCGACACCGAGTGCTTCTCCATGTACTCCGACATGTCGAAGCGCAGGAGCTCGATCCCCATCAGGCCGGCCAGCTGCTTTGCCACCTCCGTCTTGCCAACGCCCGTCGGACCGGAGAACAGATAGCAGCCGATCGGCTTCTCCGGCTCGCGCAGGCCGGCCCGCGCCAGCTTGATCGCCGACGACAGCGCCTCGATCGCCTTGTCCTGGCCGAACACCAGGCGCTTGAGGTCGCGCTCGAGGTTGCCCATCACCTCCGCGTCCGACTTCGACACCGTCTTCGGCGGAATGCGCGCCATCGTGGCGACAGTTGCTTCCACTTCCTTGACGGTGATCTTGCGCTTTCGCTTGCCCTCCGGAACCAGCATCTGCGACGCGCCCGTCTCGTCGATGACGTCGATCGCCTTGTCCGGCAGCTTGCGGTCGTGGATGTACTTGGCCGACAGCTCGACGGCCGCCTTGATCGCCTCGTTCGTGTACTTGATCTTGTGGAAGTCCTCGAAGTAGGGCTTCAGCCCTTTCATGATCTCGATCGTGTCGTCGATCGAAGGCTCTTTCACGTCGATCTTCTGGAACCGGCGTACGAGGGCGCGATCCTTCTCGAAGTGCTGGCGATATTCCTTGTAGGTCGTGGAGCCGATGCAGCGCACCTGTCCCGACTGAAGCGCCGGCTTCAGCAGGTTGGAGGCATCCATCGCGCCGCCCGACGTCGCGCCGGCACCGATCACCGTGTGGATCTCGTCGATGAAGAGGATGGCGCCGGGATAGTTCTCCACTTCCTTCATCACCGACTTGAGCCGCTCCTCGAAATCGCCGCGATAGCGCGTTCCGGCAAGTAGCGTGCCCATGTCGAGCGAGAAGATGGTGGAGCCCTTCAGGACCTCCGGCACCTCGCCGCGCACGATCTTGCGCGCCAGGCCTTCTGCGATCGCGGTTTTTCCGACCCCTGGATCGCCGACGAACAGCGGGTTGTTCTTCGACCGGCGGCACAGCACCTGGATCGTGCGCAGCACTTCGGCCTCGCGCCCGATCAGCGGATCGATGCGGCCGTCGCGCGCCTTCTTGTTGAGGTTGACGCAATAGGTGTTGAGCGCTTCGCCCTGCTTCTTGTCGCCGCCCTCGCCGTTGCCTTCGCTGTCGATGCCGCGCACGGGCTTGGGCTCGGACATGCCGGGCCGCTTGGCGATGCCGTGGCTCACGTACTGCACGGCGTCGAACCGCGTCATTTCCTGCTCCTGCAGGAAGAAGGCGGCATGGCTCTCACGCTCGGCGAAGATTGCGATGAGCACGTTCGCGCCCGTCACTTCTTCCCGGCCCGACGACTGGACATGGACGACGGCGCGATGAATGACCCGCTGGAAGCTGGTCGTGGGCTGCGCGTCGCTCGAATCCTTGCGCACGAGGCTTTCCAGCTCCGTGTCGAGGTAATCGGTGATCCGCCGCCGCAACTGCTCGAGATCCACGTTGCAGGCGCGCATGACTGCGGCTGCATCACGATCGTCGATCAGCGCGAGCAGCAGGTGCTCGAGCGTCGCATATTCGTGGTTGCGCTCGTTGGCGAACTCCAGGGCACGATGCAGGCCCTGTTCCAAACTTTGCGAGAAGGATGGCACGGCGCAACCTACTCCTTTTCCATAGTGCACTGCAGCGGGTGCTGATGCTGACGAGCGAAATCCATCACCTGCGTTACCTTGGTCTCTGCGACTTCGTACGTATAGACGCCGCAAACTCCGACACCTTTGTGGTGAACGTGCAGCATGATGCGCATGGCATCCTCCCGCCCCTTGTTGAAGAAGCGCTCCAGCACGAGCACCACGAACTCCATAGGCGTGTAATCGTCGTTGAGTAGCAGCACCTTATAGAGGCTGGGCCGCTTGGTCTTGGGACGCGTTTTCGTGACGAGGCCAGTCTTGCCCTGGTCGTCGCGAGAGTCGTTCTTACCTGCCATCATCCTAACGTCTGAGACTTTGCTCATCGCTCTCACTCGAAGCTCGCGCGCTCGCTGCCCTACCGGCGCAAGACGCCGAAAGGCCAGGCAATGTCGAAATGGATCGCCGCATACTACCGGGAGCCATGGGGGCATCGCAAACCCTCAAGCACACCTCGGCCGAGGGTTCCCGAGAACATCGCGCAAGGCAAGTTAATGTGGGGCGCGCGGCGAATAAAGAAAAGGCCCGGCAACGCGCCGGGCCTTCCAAAATCTCTTACCTCGGGCTCGCGCGCCGGCGCCGTGGGTCGCCCACGGGCCTGACGGTGCGAGGCGTCGCCGATCAACGGCCGCCCTGCATCATGCGCTCCACCGGGCGATACGCCTCACGGGCGAATTCCGTGTACATGCCGCCCACCTTCTGGATCTGATGCATGTAGTCCTCGTAGGCGCGCTTCGTATAGCCCGACTGGATCTCCACGGCCTGCTCCACCGAACGCGCGCCGAGCAGCTTCTCGAAGGTCTGCGAGCCGTCCTCGAACGAACGCTTGGAGTAGTCGCTCCACTCCGCGGCAATCGCCTGCCAGCCCTTGGTCCAGTCACCGAACGCCTTCATCGTGGCGTCCATGTTGCCCTGGCTGAACTTCTGCATGTCCTCGAACGACTTCATCATGTGCCGTGCTCCAAAACAAACTGGCCTACTGGCGCGGACCCGCCGCAACCGCGATCTCGATGTCTCCAATATGATGCGTTGCACAAAACCGTCAAGAGACTTTTTGCGATGCAGCATGCTCCATTAACCGGATCTGAGCGGTTTTCGCAGATCATGCCTGCGTGCAGACCAGAGTAAGCCCAATTGGCGCCCGAAACGGGTGCTTATCTAACAAAGAGGCTTGCCAGATCGAGCACAATGGGAAGCGTTGTCGGATTCGCCCGGCTGCCATGCCGCGCGCGTGCGACACGAACAGGTCGGGTTCGGGGATGTCGCGTCAGAAATGCGTGGGCCCTCGGTTGCGTTTGCATCGGCAGCGCGATCGGGCACCAATCGTCGATGTGTTCTTGGCCGCAGTGCTTGCGGCAGCCATGGTCCTGATTCCAGGCATGGCGGAAGCGGCCGGTCGGCGCGCCGCGATGGCCATCGACGCCAACACCGGTAGGGTCCTCTACGCGCAGGGCGCAGATGAAGTGCGCTATCCCGCGTCTCTCACCAAATTGATGACGCTCTATCTCGTTTTCGAGCAGATCGAAGCCGGCCGGCTGTCGCCCCGCACCCGCATCAAGATCTCCGAGAACGCAGCCGGCACGCCCCCCTCCCGTCTCGGACTACGCCCCGGCGACGAGATTGCCCTCGGCGATGCCGTCAAGGCGCTGATCACGAAGTCGGCCAACGACGTGGCCGTGGCCGTGGCAGAGCACATCGCGGGCAGCGAAGCCCACTTCGCACGCCTGATGACCCGGAAGGCACATGAGCTGGGGATGTCGCGGACGACCTTCCGCAATCCCCACGGCCTGCCCGATTCCGCTCAGGTGACGACGGCGCGCGACATGCTCACGCTCGCTATGCGATTGAGCGACGATTTTCCGCGCCAATACAGCCTCTTCTCGCTGCGGGTCTTCCATTACGCCGGCCGGGCCTACCGCAACCACAACACCATGCTCGGTTATTATCGCGGCATGGACGGGCTGAAGACCGGTTACACCACATCCTCGGGCTTCAACCTCGTCACCTCGGTGCGACGCGGCGGCAGGCACGTCGTCGCTGTGGTCTTCGGCGGTTCCTCGGCGGCCGCTCGCAACGTGCAGATGCGCGCCATGCTCGACCGGGCGCTGCCACGCGCCTCCACGCACCGCACACGCCAGCGCGCCGAACCGAAACTCGTCGCGGAACTCCGCCCGGCCAACCGCCCCGCACATCACGCGGCACGCGCCAGCGAGCCGCGCCTGATCGAGCCCGTGCGCCAGGTCGCCGAACCACGCCACCAGAGGACGGCGCCAACGGTCCAAAATGCCGTCGCCGCGGCGCCCAGAGCCCAAGCGCCTCGCGTTCACATCGCAAAAGTGCGCTCCGTTCGCATCGAGCCGGTGAGCCTCGCTCCCGCTTCCCCGCAGCCATCTGCCGACGACGCGCCCGTCGCCATGGCGCCGCAGCGCATTGCGCACACCCTGCCGGCAGCGCCGATCGAGCCGCCGCATCGGCAGCCGTCGCGCCTCGCCGGGTTCGCCCAGCCGTCGACGATCATGGATACCTCGCGCGGCAGCGCACCCTCGACGTTCGAGGAACAGGCCCGCCGACTTGCCGAAGGCCAGTCACCCGTGGCGCCCCCGCACCGCCTCGTCGCCAGCCGCACATCGCTCGGCCCGCCCCCGTCCGGCCTGGGACGTCCCGAACGGCCGGCAGAACACATGGCCGCTGGCAATATCGCAGTTCAAATCGGAGCCTACGCAAGCGCCGCCGACGCCGATGGCCGGCTGAAAAGTGTACAGTCCGCCAATGCCGGCCTGCTGTCCAACGCGCGGCCGATGACGGAAACGGTCCAGGTAAAGGGCCGCACGCTTTATCGGGCCCGCTTCGTCGGCTTCGACCCGCAGGGCGCGAGCCGCGTCTGCACCGAGCTTCGCCGCGTCTCGGTCGATTGCCACGTTACGCGGTAGGCATCGCGCCATTGCGTGCCGGCAGGTGGTGGGCCAAGTGCCCGCCCCCCCGTCGGCGGAATACGACGGCCCCTCATGGGGGCGAAGGGCGCGCGACTGCGCCAGGCATTGCCATGACGCCGCCCCGCATGACCCTTCGCAAGCATTTCCGTTGCCGACGGTCGGCCCGGGACCCACGGCATGACGCCTATCGCATCAGCGCCATCCACGAGGGCTCGACGCCCCGAGCCTCGGCACGTCGGCAGGGGTGATCGCATCGGCGCGCCAGCACCTTGTCGCCGCGCCGGTGTTCCAGGTCCGACAGGTGCATTCGAGGTTCGCTCGCGGATGCAGCCGCGAGCAGAAGCCGAACGCCGGATGAGCTCCACAACACGGCATCCCCGAGACCTCCCGCGGAAATGCCAACGGCCGCCCCGGTAGGGCGGCCGCTGGTGGTCACGATCACATCGCGCCGACGATGCGGCGATCAGCTTGCCTTGGGCGTCGGATCGATCGGCGTCACGTCTTGCGCACCTGCCGTGTCCGGCGCCTTGAGACCCGCATGCGCCGCCGCGCGAATGAATGGGTTGACGAGGCATTCCGAGATCGAGTGCGGATCCGCAGCGCCCGGCGCCACGCCGAACTTCAACTTCTCCGTTTCCTTGCCGGGCATGAACAGCGTGCCGAACATCCAATCGAAGATGGCGAGGCAGCTGCCCATGTTCTTGTCGTAGTGGATCGGATTGAGCGAGTGATGGATCTGATGGTGCGCCGGGCTGACGATGATCTTGCCCCAGAAGCCCGTCAGCGGGATCCAGAACTCCGTGTGATGCAGATGGTCGAGCAGATACGTGAACAGCACGACGATCGCGTTGACGCTCCACAGCGTGAAGGGCTCGACCGGCTGTCCGAACAGATAGACGAGGGTGCCGCTCGCCGCGCCCATCGCGATGCCCGTGAAGTTCACGAACATGACGCTGTCGACGGGATGCAGGCGATAGTTCGTCAGCGGCGACAGCGCTTCCGCCTGGTGATGAACGGTATGGAACTCCCACAGGAACTTGACCTTGTGCAACAGGTAGTGCGCGAGGAAGAACCCGAACTCGTAGGCGACGAATGCCGCGACGGTGAGAATGGCGACACAGGCCCACATCGGCAGGGACGACGGGCTGAGGGCGCCGAACAGGCCGGTCAGGCCGCCCGTGACGGCACCAGACACCACATGACTGGAAAGCAGCGCCCACCCCAGCATCGACGTGATGATGAAGGTATTGAAGAGGAAGAAGCCGACATCCGCCTTCAAGGTCCGGCTCGCGATGATGCGCCTGGGAAAGATCGCCCTCAAGAGCACCCGCAGCGGTACCGGCCGTTTGCGGTTGCGATGCTTGTATCCGAGGAAGAGCAGGGCGATCAGCAACGCCGTGAGCAGCGAGGCCAGGGAGAACGAGCTACCGGGATGCAGGAGGGCCGTCTTCAGCGTACCTACCACGTGGGTACCCACGCGCTCGAAGATCGTAAGCCAATCGACGCTTGTCGATGCCGACATGATACCAATCCTTGACGAACTCTACTGTTCTTCAAGGACTAAACGGACGCGGCTAAGTTTGTCTTAAGTACATCCCGCGCGGGCTGCGACCTATTGGCGGTAGCCCAGCGCCCAGCACCCTTTGAAGCCCGCAGCATCCAGCTTCGTGCACACGTCACGTGCCGACTCCCGCGAGGCGGGCGGGCCGAGGATCAAGCGGAAATAGGTGCCCTTGTTGGCGATATGGGCCTCCATCACGTCGGGCGATTTGCCCGTGAGGATCGACGCATAGCGCTGATGCATGTCCGCGAACGTCTTCAGAGCGTCCTCGCGCGAACGCTTCGACGCGAGGACGGGAACATAGCCCACGATCCGGCCCGTAGTTCCCGGCAGGGACTTGCTGCGAGCGGGCGCTTCTGTCGCCAGGGCCGTCTTGGTCGCCAGTGCATCGTCGCGCACGGCAGGCCGCTTGCGCTTGGGCGGCGCGCGCTCGGCAACGTCGTTCGTCGTCCCGCGCACCTTCGGCAGCGGCAGGTCGGCGACCCGGGGAGCGGGCGTTTCTTCCGCAGCGGCCGGCATCCGGGATTCGGCAGGCATCGCGCGCGGTTGCGCCGGCCTGATGCCCTCGATGACCATGCCCGGAATTGCAGTCCGCTGCGTCGTGGCCGAAGCGACTTGAGCCGGCGGCGGCGGCGCGGCTGTCGTCTGCGGGGAAATGGTACCGTCCTTGTTGACGATCAGGGTCGTGACCTTGCGCGGTCCATCCGGCTCCCGCAACGGCGCCACGGGTCCTCCGGCGACCGGCGTCGGTGCGGAGGCGCTGCCCTTGTCGTCCGTCAGGCGGTTGAGAAACTTCTTGTCCGTGTGCGCCATGGTCTTGCCGCCGGGGTTCGCCGGCGTGACCTTCGTTGGCGACTTGTCGGCCTTGACGACCGGCGTCGCACCCTTCGGCGCACCGCCTCCCAGCATGCGATATCCGTAGGCGAGGCCGCCGCCGAGCGCGATCGCGCCGACCAGCGCCGCCACCACCACGACTGGCCGCGGCCCGCTTCTCACCGGCGCGGGCTCGTCCATCTCGGCTTCGAAATACTGCTCCTGCCCGTCGTGCTGTGGGTCGGCATAGGCGTGCTGATCCGGATAGCCCCCGGCATAACCACCCTGGTCCTGCTGATAGTAACCCGGATAGGCCTGCTGCTGTTGCTGGTAGGCATCCCAGTTGCCCGTCTGCCGTGGGTCGTAGCCTTGCCCCTGCGCATAGCCCTGCTGATCGTAAGCGGGGTCGGGATAGGCCGGCGACTGCTCCGGATAGGGCGTCGGGTACTGCTGATGCTGCAGGCTGGGATCATAGCCCGTTTGCGCGCCATGCCCGTTGGGCCCGGTCGCATACTGCGAGAGATCCCACGACTGCAACTCCGGCGACTGTTGCGGCGCCTGCTGGGGATCATAGTAGCCGTGCCGAGACAACTCGGCCTCGTACGGCCCCTGCTGCGGCGCATCGAAGGGATTGTGCTGCGACTGCGGATTGGGAGGCGTCGGCCACGCCTGCGGCGGTGCACCGTAGTCGTAGTTGTCCTGCGGAAACACGCCCGAGCGCGGCGGCTGGGCGCCGTGGCTGGCCTGCAGCGGCGGCGGTTGCGCGGGCCCGCCAGTGGGCGCGGCCGGTGGCCAGCCCTGGTGATAGGCTGCGAATTGATCGGCCGGGGGAGCGGGTGGCGATAAAGAGGGGTCGTGGCTCCGCTGTGCATCCCAATCGGGATGCTGCGCCTTTGCTCGAGGAAGTATCGGCGAGCGGTTCGACCCTGCCATTGCTCAGACCCTTTCCACCCGCAGTCCGGTGATCGCCGCACTGTCCCTTTGCTGAGCAGCCTTGCGATTCGCGGAGATTATCGCATCTCCCTCGGGGCATCGACCCCAAGGATCGCCAAACCGGAGGCTATAACCTGTGCAAAAGACCGCACCATTGCCAGGCGGGCAACCGTTAGCGACCTGTCATTCTGCTGTATGAATCGCAAATATGGCGATTCATTGCCTCTCGTCCAATGCGCGTGGAACGCCGACGCCAACTCGTGGAGATAGAATGCCACGCGGTGGGGCTCGTGCACTTTTGCAGCGCCCTCGACCACGCTCGGAAAGATCGCCAACCGTCGCATGAGATCGATCTCGGTCGGATCGCTCAGCAGGCCGATGTCAGCCTCTTGCAGCGCAGCATTCGTATCGGGCACCTCGCCGAAGGTCTCCTTGGCGATGCGGAACACCGAGTAGGACCGCGCGTGTCCATATTGGACATAGAACACGGCATTGTCCTTCGACTGCTCGATCACCTTCGCCAGGTCGAAGTCCAGCGTGGCGTCGTTCTTACGGTAGAGCATCATGAAGCGGACCGGATCACGCCCCACTTCGTCGACCACCTCCCGCAGCGTCACGAACGTGCCGGCCCGCTTGGACATCTTGACCGGCTCGCCGCCGCGCAGCAGTCGGACGAGTTGGCACACCTTGATGTCGAGATCCGCCTTGCCCGCCGAAAGGGCCTTCACGGCGGCCTGCATGCGCTTCACGTAGCCGGAATGATCCGCGCCGAAGACGTTGATCAGATGCAGGAAACCGCGCGCCAGCTTATTGTGATGGTAGGCCATGTCGGCCGCGAAGTAGGTATAGCTCCCATCCGATTTCTTCAGCGCCCGGTCGACGTCGTCGCCGAAGTCGGTGGCCTTGAACAGCGTTTGCTCACGCTCTTCCCAATCGTCGGCCTCGTGGCCCTTCGGCTTCTCGAGGTGACCTTGGAAGATGAGCCCCTGCTGGTCGAGTTCGGCAATCGTCTGCGCCACCTCGTCCACTGCACCAGCCGTCAGCGACCGCTCGGAGAAGAAGACGTCGTGATGGACGTTCAACGCCGCCAGATCGTCCTTGATCATGCCCAGCATGGCATCCATCGCCACCGCACGGACCACCGGCAGCCATTCGGCCTCCGGCTTGCCGACGAGTGCGGCGCCGTGCTGCTGGGCGAGTTGCGCGCCAACCGGCTTCAGGTAATCGCCGGGATAGAGGCCCTCGGGAATTTCGCCGATGTCCTCGCCCAGCGCTTCCCGGTAGCGGAGAAAGGCGGACCGGGCGAGCACGTCGACCTGCGCGCCGGCGTCGTTGATGTAGTACTCGCGCGTCACGTCATGGCCGGCGAACGCCAGCAGGTTGGCCAGCGCATCGCCGAACACCGCACCCCGGCAATGGCCGACGTGCATCGGCCCGGTCGGATTGGCCGAGACGTACTCGACGTTGATGCGGTTCTTCGATTTCGGCGCGACCCGGCCATAGGCCTCGCCCTCGCTGAGGATCTGGCGCACCACGCCCTGCCACAACGCCGGCTCCAGCGTCATGTTCAGGAAGCCCGGTCCGGCCACGTCCATGGCCGCGATGCCATCCTTGCCGGCCAGCATCGCCTTCAGCTTCTCGGCAATGTCCCGCGGCTTCATGCGCGCCGGTTTCGCCAGCACCATGGCCACGTTGCAGGCCAACTCGCCGTGCGTGGGGTCGCGCGTCGGTTCGACGACGAACGGAACGGGCGCGAGATCGGATGGCAGCGCACCCTCGGCCTTGAGCGCCGCAAGCGCGGACGAGATGCGATCCTCCACATGGCGGAGCACGTTCATGCCATTTCCTCGATCGGTAGAGCCCGGTTGCGGGCGGCCACGGGGCGCGCGGCCGTTGGACTGCGGCCCGCCTATCCCAAATCGGGAGTAGCGTCAAACAACCGCCGATGCTCGGCGATCGCGAACCGGTCCGTCATGCCCGCGACGAAGTCGCAGATACGCCGGCTGCGGTCGGGCTCCGCGAGACGGCCGATCTCGTCCGCCCGGTCCCCCGGCAGCGACGACGCATCGCTGCGGTAGCGCTCCAGAAGCTCGATCAGCAGGCCCTCCGCAGCCGTCATCACCGCCATGACGCGGGGATGCCGGTAGACCCGCGAGAACAGGAACGCCTTCAGCCCCTTCAGGTCATCGACGGTCTCGCGCGAGAACACGACCGTGGGCTCGCCGGCCAGGCGCACGTCCGCGGATGATTGCGCTTGCATCCGCCCGAGCCGCTGGCGCGCCTCGCCGACGCAATCCGCGATCATGACCGTGATCATGCGCCGGTTGACCTCGTAGATGGCCCGCCGCCGGTCGCTGTTGCCGGTTTGGGCCAGGACATCGCGCACGAATGCGCCGGCCAGCGGGACGTCGGCCAGGTCCTCGATGGCGAGCAGTCCCGCTCTCAGCCCGTCGTCGATATCGTGGTTGTGCCATGCGATGTCGTCGGCGAGTGCCGCAACCTGGGCTTCGGCGGACCCGAACGTCGCCAGGTCGAGATGCCCGGCCAGACCAGCCTCGGCCACGGCATGGGCGACGGCGCGCGCTTCCGGCCCGTCCTGGGCATGCGTGCCCGTCACCGGCCCATTGTGCTTGACGAGCCCGTCCAGCGTCTCGAATGTCAGATTGAGGCCATCGAACCGGGCGTACTTGCGCTCCAACCGCGTCACCACGCGCAAGCTCTGCGCATTGTGGTCGAACCCGCCGAAGTCCTTCAGCGCCCGGTCCAGCGCCCGCTCCCCGGCATGTCCGAAGGGTGGATGCCCCAGGTCGTGCGCCAGCGCCAGCGCCTCCGCCAGATCCTCGTCGAGCCCAAGCATGCGCGCCATCGAGCGGGCGATCTGCGCAACCTCCAGGCTGTGCGTCAGCCGGCTGCGGTAATGATCGCCCTCGTGGAACAGGAAAACTTGCGTTTTGTAGTTCAGCCGCCGGAAGGCGGTGGCATGCACGATGCGGTCGCGGTCGCGCTGGAACGGCGTTCGCATGGGACATGGCGCCTCGGAATGTAGCCGCTGTCCTGCGCCCAGCGCGGGAACCGCATAGGCCGCAACCGGCCGCGCCGCTGGCTGCCAGCCAGAAATCTGTTCTGTTCGGCTCGTCGTCACCGACAGTTCCCGCTCAACGATCCCGGTGTTTGACACGGCGACCGCCGTGCCTATCTAGTGAAGGGTAGATAGTTGATTTGTGCTCCGGCGCAAATCGAAGCGCCCATGCGCGCCACTTCCGATGCGCCAAACTATCGGCCAAGATGCTTCTCCGGCAGAAAAGCCGAAGCCTAGAGACGAGGTGCCCGACCGTGCAGGACATCGCCGAACAGACGCTGACCGCGCCGCAGACGCTCACCCTGACGGAGCGCGCCGCACGCCGCATTCTCGAGATTGCGGCACAAGATCCTTCCAAGCCGGTGCTGCGCATCGCCGTCGAGGGAGGCGGCTGCTCGGGGTTCCAGTATCAGTTCGACCTGGTCGGTGACGCCGACCCCGGCGACATCGTGATCACGCGCGATGGGGCCCGCGTCGCCATCGACACCACCTCGCTCGAATTCCTGGCCGGTTCCGAAATCGATTTCGTGGACGACCTGATCGGCGCCGCGTTCCGCATCAAGAACCCGAACGCCACGGCCTCCTGCGGCTGCGGAACCAGCTTTTCGATCTGACCCGTATGGCGCCGCGATGGCGCTGCCGTCAGTGCCACTCCTGCGGCAGGAAATAGTACCAGGCGAGAATACCGCTGATCAGGATGATCGGCGTGGTGGCGCAGAAGTAGGCTTGCTTCGACTTGCCCGATGCGCCGAACACCATGCCGCCGAACATGCCCAGCAGTGGCAGCAGCCACAGGATCACGAAGGGATACTCGCCCAGGCTGGCAAGATCCTGCGTGCGCGTGATCGGTTGCCACGTCGCCCACTCGATCGGCTCCATCAGGAAGAGCTGCACGGACGACCAGGCCAACAGGACGACAACTGCGAACGAGGTATTGACGATGCCGAGCACATTGAGCAGGTGCCGCTGCCCTTCGGACAGATGCGATTTCTCGCTGATGTACGAAATTCCCACGTCCGGCCTCCGTCGCTGAGTTGCCCCCCCGCGAGCGTCGAATTCTGCGTCAGATTGAGCTATAGCGCGATTCACCTTACCGGCCGGTTAACGATAAACCTTTCACACAACACGAAAAAACACGCATCCGTTGAAAGGGATGTGCGCTCGGCCGCGACACCGTCTTGCAAGGCGGTAACGACCCCGCGCAAACTCGGGCCATCGCAGCCGCAAGGGAGCCGGATCGATGCAGGTCGCGGGACTGAGGGCACTGGTGACAGGGGCGCAGCAGGGTATCGGCCGTGCCACGGCCATTGCCCTTGCCCGTGAGGGCGCCGACGTCGCCATCAACTGGCTTGATGATCGCGACGCCGCAGAGGCGGTGGCCATCGCCGTCCGGGCCCACGGCCGCAAGGCGATCCTGACGGCGGGCGACGTCGCCAAAGCCACGGACGCGCGGCGCATCGTCGAGGAAGCGCATGCAGGGCTGGGCGGTCTCGACATCGTGGTCAACAACGCCGGCGTGTTCCCGCGCTCACCCTTCCTCGACCTGACCGAGGCGGAATGGGACCACGTCCTGACCGTCAACTTGAAAGGTACGTTCCTCGTCGCCCAGGCCGCCGCACGGCAAATGGTCGCCGACGGCACGAAAGGGGCGATCGTCAACCTGTCGTCATCATCGGTGCGCGGCCACGTTCTGGGTATTCATTATACCGCCAGCAAATCGGCCATCATCGGCATGACCCGCTCCATGGCGCTGGCCCTCGCACCACACGGCATTCGCGTCAATGCCATCGCTCCGGGCCTGACCGACACGGCCCAGCCCCGCTATCAGTTCGACGAAGACGAGATGGCACGGCAATCCGACCTCGTCCCGCTCGGCGCAATGGCCAAGCCGGAGGACATCGCCGACGTGATCGTTTTCCTCGCCTCCGATCAGTCCCGCTACATGACTGGCGAAATGGTTCACGCCAATGGTGGCGTCTACATGGGCTGAGCAGGGACGCCACCCTCCCGGAAAGGGCGGTGGCGCCGCTGGGCGGCCGGCATCCTGATATGCGCCGCCGCGGTCACTGCATGCGGAAGCGCGCTTCCATCTCCCGACGGATGCGCACCGCCTCCAGGCTTTCGTCGGCATCGACATCGTTCCAGGAGAGCGGCTGGTTCGCCGCAATGTCTCGCTTGAGCTTCACTTTGTGCGCGAGCCCGATCGGCAGGCCGCCGAGCGCGAGCGAAGCCTGCGCCGGGTACAGCTTGCCCCAGACCGTGAAGCCGCCCTCGCCGTCGAGCATTTCACCAGCCTTCAACTCGCGTTTGGCGGTTGCGACGACATCGCCGTTGAACGCTTCCGTCGTACCCGTCGGCTTGTTCAGCAGCGCCGCGGAGAGGATGGAGATGTTGAGTTCGAGGCCGATCAGATGGAATGGCTTGTACATGGCTGAATAGCGGCCGGTCGCGTCGGTGTTCATGCCGTATTGCCGGAAGCAGGCAGCCGCATAGTCGTTGGGAGCTTCGATGACGACGTAGACACCCCAGCGAAGATCCTTGTGCACGGGCCGCCCATCGCGCTCGAGCGACGACACCACCTCGACCTGGCCCTTGTGGTGCAATTGCCCACCGACGCTCTGCGGCCGCAGGACGTGCGCGAGATCGTCCATGCCGGCTGGCGGGAAGTGCAACCCGTCCGGAGCCGGCGTAAGGCCCGTCGCATTGGCGATCGCCGCCATTTCCAGCGCCGACTTCGTGCCATCGAGGAAGCTGTTGAACATCTGCGAATTCATCCCGGCATCCGCCGCCTGCTGGCGCGTCAGTCCGTAATGATCCCAGACGGTATCGGGCGTCGAAGCATGATAGGTGGGGAGGAACTTCGTGCCCTTGCCGGCCGCGACGACATCGAAGCCGGTGCTGCGGGCCCAATCCACGAGTTCGCACGTCAAGGCGGGCTGATCGCCGTAGGCCAGCGAGTAGACGACGCCGGCGCGGCGCGCTTCCTCCGCCAGCAACGGACCCGCCAGCACGTCCGCCTCGACATTGACCATCACGATGTGCCGGCCATTCCGGATCGCCTCGCGCGCATGGACCAGCCCCACCACCGGATTGCCGGTCGCCTCGACCGCGACGTCGATGTCGCCCGACTTCAGCATGTCGATCGCATCGTCGGTGAACCGCGTCGCAGCGATCAATTCATCGTTCCAGCCGACGTTGCGGCACGCCGTCCTGGCGCGCGCAGGATCGAGGTCGGCGATCACGCTGACGCGCAAGCCCGGCGTGGTCGGAACCTGCGAGAGGAACATCGAGCCGAATTTGCCGGCTCCGATCAAGCCGACGCGCACGGGCTTGCCCGCAGCGGCCCGGGCCGACAGTTCGCGATGAAGATACATTCCCTAGCCCTCTCGGTGATTGGCGCTTGACGCGGCATATCCATTATGGAATTCAGAATTCAATATGTAGTCCGGGCCTGCGCTGTCAACCCGGCTCGAGGCCCATCGAAGCGAGAGGGGATCTCCGTGCTCGATCCACTCAGGTCAGAGCCTGCACTGATCGATCAGGTGCGCGACACCCTGGTGGAGGCGATCTCGGTCGGTCGCCTGCTGCCCGGAGAGCGCCTGACACAAGAGCGCGTGGCCAGCCTTCTCGACGTGTCGCGGCAGCCCGTCAGCCACGCACTGCAACTGCTCAAGCATCACGGCCTCGTGGTCGAGCATGGCCGGCGCGGCGTCGTCGTGGCGCCGTTGGACGGCACGCGCATCCTGCATCTCTATGAAGTTCGCATGGCGCTGGACGGCCTCGCCGCGCGCCTCGCCTCCCACCGGGTCGCGAACGGCTCTGCCACGGCGGACGAGATCGCGGCGGTGCGGCGCGCGCTCGATGCCGGCACGGCACTGGATGCCTCCGCCGATACGATCGACCTCGTGCGCGCGGACGTGGCCTTCCACAGGGGGCTCTACGAACTCTCCGGCAATCCCGAGATTGCGCGGACGGTAGCCGAGCAGTGGCCGCAATTCATGCGTTCGATGGCCGCCGTCCTGGACACCGGCGAGCGCAAGCCACGCATCTGGCAGGAACATGCCGCGATCCTCGACGCCGTGCTGGCGGGCGATGGAGAGACGGCGGAGCGGCTGGCCGGCGATCACGCACTGCGCGCCGGCGAAGCCGCCAAACGGCGCATCGATGGCCTGGCAACGAAACAAGAGATGTGAAGAAAGAGGAGACGCAGACATGAGACTGACCGACGCACAGATCAAGCAGTTCAACGAGGAAGGCTGGCTGTTCCTGCCCGAGCTGTTCTCGAAAGAGGAAATCGCCATCCTCAACGCCGAGGCGGAAAACATCTACAAGCAGGAGCGAGAGGAGATCTGGCGCGAGAAGTCCGGCGCACCCCGCACGGCCTTCGCTGCCCACCTCTACAACGAGGCGTTTGGGATTCTCGGTCGCCACCCCCGCATGATCGAGCCGATCGAGCAGGTGTTCGGCGAAAAACTCTACATGCATCAGTTCAAGATCAATGCGAAGGCCAAGTTCTCCGGCGATGTCTGGCAGTGGCATCAGGACTACGGCACCTGGGCTCGCGACGACGGCATGCCCGAGCCGCGCGCCATGAACATTTCGATCTTCCTCGACGAAGTGTTCCCCTACAACGGCGCGCTGATGCTGATCCCGCGCAGCCACACGCAGGGCGTTCTGTCGGCCGGCCACGACAAGGCGACGACGAGCTATCCCTTGTGGACACTCGACGAGCCGACCGTGCAGCGCCTCTACGACGAAGGCGGCATCGTCGTGCCCACCGGCAAGGCGGGCGGCATGCTCATGTTCCACGGCAATCTCGTGCACGGATCGGCCGGCAACATCACGCCGCTGCCGCGCAAGATCGTCTACCTCACGCTCAACGCCGTTTCGAACCACATCCGCAAGCCCACCCGGCCGGAGTGGATCGCGCATCAGGACTTCACGCCGATCGTCCCGTGTGAAGACAACGCCCTGCTCGAGTACGCGCGTTCCTACAAGACCGCGGCGGAGTGACACGAAGGCCCAGGGGCGTTCGATCGAGCGCCCCTGGGTCTCCGCACAAACCGGATTAATTGCACGCCTGAAATTCCGTGCTCTCCCTGAACGAAACGCGGCGCAAGAAAACGCCAACGGTTTCTACAGTCGCTCTTATCTATTTCCTGCCAAGATCCGGAACGAACACGGACGGGACTTGGTAATGGTTTCTACGCTTCCGATCGCCATCGTTGGCCAATTTCTTCTCTTGCCGGTCATTCTGGTGGCCGCACTGTTCCTGCGGGCGCGCAATCCCGAGCTCTTCAGGCCGCGCCGCCGCGAAAGCCTCATTGCACAATTCAAGGCCCTGACGCCGCGCCAGCGGGTCCACGCCACCATCCTCGTCGTGGGCTTCTTCGCTGTTCTGATTTGGGGTGGCCTGACGCGCCGGATGGCACAGATCGACATGCTGCGCAGTCAATTCAATATCCCCGAAGACGTCGCCGTCACGAGCGTCCGAACGTATCGCTGGTCCACGCCCAGCCGACCGCAATTCACCGCGATCGCCACCTTCAGCCAGGAACAGTTGCAAGCTTATGTCGCAACGCTCGACGACACGAGCCTTTGGCGGCCAGCCTTGCAGGCCTACGGTGATATCCCCGTGGCGTCCTATTCCCCCGATGCCCTGCGCTGGACCACCGGTCCGGTCGCGGCAACCGCCGGACAACGGCGGATCAGGATCGGCCGCAGCGCGCCCGATTCGATTCGCTTCCTGCGCGACAGCCGCGTGATGTGCTTTGCCCTTCAAGGCCGGATCGGCGACCGCGCGGTCAATTGGTCCAGAGAGCAGCCGGACCATTATGTGGCCAAAGGCTGCTCCGAGTTCGATCGAGACGAAAACGTCGGTAAGATCGTCCTGGGCATCCTCGACATGGGAACGGGATTGCTCCACGTCTCCATCAGGTGATCGGGGCGATCACACCGCCTGAAGGGCGAACGCCCCGTACACCGACACAGAGCAACACGACGCCCGACCACGGCACACATCCGGCAAGCCGCTCCCAGCGCTCTTATGCGCTGATGCCCAGAGCGTCCCGGGCCTGCTTGACCGCGTCCGAATCCCCGACGATCTCATAGCCGGCTTCGATCAACTTCATGGTGTATTGCTTATTGAACACAAACGCCCAGATTGCAGTGCCCAGGCCCACGGTTGCGATTTGCACCACGAAGGCGACCAACGCCATGATCATGTCGCCGCGAAGGAGGGGAACGAATCCGCCAAAAACCAACATGGTCCAGCTGAAACCGGTGAACCCCTTCTTGGTATCGCCAGTTTGCGGGTGCTTGAGCGTTATTTCCTGTGCCATTCTGCGATGCGACCCCTGAAAGTGGCAACCGACGGCAGCGCCATTGCTCCGTATGCCGACACTCTCAGTACAGACACGCCGCTGAACAGGCAAGCGGCGCCATCTGCGTCCCCACGAAGGCACATCACGCAAATCGTTCGATCGTCTCCCTCCACTTCATCGCGTCCTCGGGGCCGCGGATCACGGTATTGAGCCCAGCCATTCCCGATACCGGCACCAGCACGCGGTCGACGCCGGCATCCACCAGCGCCGGCAACTCGTCGAGGGAAGCTGGCAGGCTGGCGGTGATCTCGAGCTTGGCGGGATCGCGCCCCGCGTCCGACGCAGCTTTGCGGGCAGCAGCCAGCAAGTCGGCATCCGTGCCTCGCGGCGGAAAATAGCCGTCGCCCAGTCGCCCTGCGCGCACCGCCGCCGCCACCGAGTGCCCGCCCACGATGATGGGCACCGAACCATTGGCGGGCTGCGGGCGGCAATAGGCATCCTTGAAGTTGACGTACTTGCCCTGGAACGTCGGCTTCTCCGCACCCCAGAGTTCGCGCATGGCGGCGATATACTCGTCCGTGCGCTTGCCGCGCTCGGCGAATGGCACGCCCAGCGCGTCGAATTCCTCCTTCATCCAGCCGACGCCGATGCCCAGCAGTACCCGCCCGCCCGACATGAAATCCAGCGTGCCCACCTGCTTGGCGATCACCACCGGGTTGTGCTGCGGCAGGATCAGGATGCCCGTCGCCAGCTTGATGCGCTTGGTCACGGCGGCAATGTAGGACATCCACATCAGTGGATCGGGCAGCGGGATGGCGTCGTTGCCGCCGGCCATCTTGCCGCTGGTGTCGTAGGGGTATTGCGATCCGTAGCCGGCCGGCACGACGGTATGCTCGACGGTCCACAGCGACTCGAAGCCCGCCGCCTCGGCCGCCTGCGCCAGTGCCACGGCTTCCGCCGGGTCGACGTAGCGGCCCGTATTGCAGTACCTCAAGCCGAACTTCATAGGTGCCTCCCGTCGCGCGTACCGCTTCTCTGGCCACGATCCTCACCGCATTGGCACTGCCGCGCAAGTCCGGCAGCGACGGGGCGGCGGCATGCCCGCGGGCCGAGCGGTTGCGCCTTTCCGGCTCCCCCGCCGGCCCGGCCTCACGACAAATTTCTGACTCCCGTCCATTTGCCGCACTTGAGCCGCGCGCCTATGTCGGGCATGCATGGCCCCTCAAACGAGGTGAGCGAGGTCTGACGACCCCACAAGGACGGCGCGTGGCACGACGATCGAGATCTTCCGAGGATGCGGACACGACCAGCGAGCAGCGCAAATCGCGCTCGCTGCGCCCGCTCATGGCCTTCCGCCCGCATCTGATGCGCTACAAGGGCATGTTGGCGTTTGCCGCCATCGCACTGGTGGTCTCCGCACTCGCCATGCTGTCGGTGCCCGCCGCCGTACGCGGAATGATCGACAATGGCTTCACCAGTGGGCAGGCCGCGGGCATCAATCGCGCCTTCGCCACGCTGATCGGCATCGGCCTCGTGCTCGCCGTCGCCAGCGCCTCCCGCTTCTACTTCGTCAACTGGCTGGGCGAGCGCGTCGCCTCCGACGTGCGCGCGGCCGTCTTCGCCCACCTGACCCGGCTCGGACCCACGTTCTACGAGCGCGAGCATTCCGGCGAGATCATGAGCCGGCTCGCCGCAGACGCCACGCTCATCAAGTCCGCTGCCGGGTCCACGCTGAGTCAGGCCGTCCGCAACGTCATCATGCTTGTCGGCGCATTGGCCATGATGCTGGTGACGAGCCCGCGCCTGTCCGTGATGGTGCTGTTCGCGATCCCGGTCATCGTGCTGCCGCTCGTCGGCTACGGCCGTTCGGTCCGCAAGTTGTCGCGCACCGCCCAGGACACGCTCGCCGACGCCACGGCCTATGCCGCCGAGAACCTCGGTGCGGTCCGCACCATGCAGGCCTACACGAACGAGGGCCCCGTCGCCGCGCGCTACAAGACGGCCATCGAGCGCGCCTTCGAGGCCGCACGCGCCCGGCTCGTCGCTCGCGCCGGCCTCACCGCCATGGTCATCTTCCTCGTCGTCGGCAGCGTCGTCGGCGTGCTGTGGTACGGCGCCGGCCTGGTCGTGCGCGGCGAATTGAGCGGCGGCAGCCTCGGCCAATTCCTGTTCTATGCACTGTTCGCGGCAGGTGCGCTGGCCGAGCTGTCGGAGGTTTGGGGCGAGGTCCAGCAGGCCGCCGGCGCCGCCGAGCGCCTGGCCGAGTTGCTGTCGGAAGTGCCCGTCATCGTTTCGCCCGCGGTTCCAAAGCCCCTCCCACAACCGCCGAAAGGGGAAATCGCCTTCGACGGCGTGGCGTTCACCTATCCGAGCCGGCCCGACAAACCGGCCATACAGGGCCTCGACCTGTCCGTGCGGGCGGGCGAGACGGTCGCTGTCGTCGGCCCCTCCGGTGCGGGCAAGAGCACGCTCTTTGCGCTTCTCCTGCGCTTCTACGATCCCGACGCCGGTGAGATCCGGGTCGACGGCGTCGCGCTGCCGGACGCCGATCTGGAGGCTGTCCGCCAGCGCATGTCGCTCGTCCCACAGGACGTCGCACTGTTCGCCGCCAGCGTGGCGGAGAACATCCGCTACGGCCGCCCCGACGCGACCATGGACGAGGTTCGCAAGGCCGCCGTCGCCGCCCACGCCGATGCCTTCATCGGCGCCCTTCCGGAGGGCTACGAGACGACCCTGGGCGAACGCGGTGTGATGCTCTCCGGTGGCCAGCGCCAGCGCATCGCCATCGCTCGCGCCATTCTCCGCGATGCGCCCATCCTGCTGCTCGACGAAGCCACCAGCGCACTCGACGCCGAGAGCGAGGTCGCCGTTCAAAAGGCGCTGGAAGGCGTCATGAAGGGCCGCACGACGATCGTCATCGCGCATCGCCTGGCGACCGTGCAGAAGGCAGATCGCATCCTCGTCATGGAAGAAGGCCGCATCGTCGAGGAAGGCACGCACGCCTCCCTCGTGGCCAAGGGAGGCCTGTATGCGCGCCTCGCCAGGCTCCAGTTCGGCATGCAGGAACTGGCGGCGGAATAACGCCGCCGCGTCCGCTCTCGCTCAGCCGCGCGCCGCGCCGAAATAGGCCTCGATGAACCGCTCGTAGATTTCGGTCAACTTGACGAGATCGGATACCGCGACGCACTCGTCGACGGCGTGGATCGTCTCGTTGACGAGACCGAATTCGATCACCGGGCAGTAGGCCTGGATGAACCGGGCGTCGGACGTGCCCCCGCCGGTCGTCAACGCCGGCTCCCGCCGCGTCACGGTTTGCACCGCCTGCCGCATCGTATCGACCAGCGGCCCTGGCTTGGTCAGAAACACGTCGCCCGTCCCCGAGAACGTAACCGTCGCCCGGGCATCCAGTTCGGCCGCCGCCGCCGCGATCTGTTCGCGGATCCAGGCCTCGAGCTTCGGCCTGCGCCACAGATCGTTGTAGCGCACGTTGAACTTCGCCCGTGCCTCGGCGGGAATGACGTTCGTGGCCGTGTTGGGCGCCGAGATCACCGTGACCTGAAGGTTCGATGGCTGGAAGTCGGGCGTGCCCTGGTCGAGCGGCGCCGACGACAGGCGATCGATGATGCGCGCCAGCTTCGGAATGGGGTTCTCCGCCAGATGCGGATATGCAGCGTGCCCCTGCTTGCCCTGCACTACGATCTCGCCGCTCACCGAGCCGCGCCGGCCGATCTTGATCTCGTCGCCCAGCGCCGTCGGGTTCGAGGGCTCGCCGACGACGCAGGCGTCCATCACCTCGCCGTTGTCGCGCATCCAGTCCAGCACCTTCATCGTGCCGTTGATCGACGGACCCTCCTCGTCCCCCGTGATCAGGAAGCTGATCGAGAAGTCCTCGCGGCCCTTGATGCGCGCGATGTAGTTGAGCGCGGCAGCCGCGAAACAGGCGATCGCGCCCTTCATGTCCACCGCGCCACGACCATAGAGAACGCCGTCGTGGATCTCCGCCCCGAACGGCGGCCGCGTCCAGGCGCTCTCGTTGCCGACGGGCACCACGTCCGTATGGCCGGCGAAGCTCAGGTGCGGTTGCCCGCGCCCATAACGCGCGTATAGGTTCTCCACGTCGGGCGTCCCCGGCTCCGTCATCTTGAGGCGATGGCAGGTGAAACCCGCCGGCTCCAGCACGCTCTGCAAGAACGTCAGCGCCCCGCCCTCCTCGGGCGTCACCGAGGGGCAGCGAATGAGAGCAGCCGTCAAGGCGACGGGGTCATGGACAGGCGCGGACATGGCGTCTCCAGAAATGGCAGCGACAACGATCTGCCGCCCTCCATGCCAGAGCACAATGGGATTGGCTAGGCGCAGGTTCGACACTACGGGAGGCCAGGCAATCGCCGACACGAACACCAACAGGCGGGCAGCCCTGAAGCCGCCCGCCTTGAAACGCCGAGCCGTGCAGGCCCGGCAAACCGCGAAACGCCGACGGTTAGCCCTGCGCTTCGATCTGCTTCGGCGCGCTGGTGCCGATCGTGATCGTGCGCGGCTTCAGCCGCTCGGGAACATTGCGCACCAGATTGATGTTGAGCAGCCCGTCCTTCAGCTCTGCGCCCGTCACTTCGACGTGGTCGGCGAGCTGGAAGCGGCGCTCGAACGCGCGCGTGGCGATCCCGCGATGCAGGTACTGACGCTCCTTGTCCTCCGGCGCTTTGTGGCCGGCGACAGTCAACGTCTGCTCCTTGACCTCGAGCTTGAGGTCACCATCGCCGAAGCCTGCCACGGCCATCGTGATGCGATACTCGTTCTCGGAGAGCCGCTCGATATTGTAGGGCGGATAGGCCGGCGCATCGTTCTCGAAGCCGGCCACGTTGTCCATGAGCTTGGCGAGGCGATCGAAACCGACGGTCGAGCGATAGAGGGGAGCAAAATCGAAAGGCCGCATGACATCCTCCTAGGGAAGCGATGTGATGAACTCCGCCGTCCCCGAGGGGCCCGGCGTTTCCAGGGATCACGCCCCGTCTGGGCGCGTGACGAGTTTGATTTGGGTGCCCTGGAGCCGATTTCAAGAGGCCCGTCGTTCGATGCGGTACGTTGGTGGAAACGCTATTGCGCCCCGTACACTTGACGAGCCGGCGCCCCCTCACGCACTGTACGCGCCTCGTCTCGAAAGACGGCCTGACCACCGATCTTGCCGTCCTGCGGATCCGCGGCATCGCTCGACGCCTGGCGGGTCTCACCACAACCGGAATTCAAGGGGACTGACGACGCATGAGCGAGCCCAAAGTTGCGACGTCCGTGCCACCTGCCGACGAGATCAAGACCACCACGTGCTACATGTGCGCCTGCCGCTGCGGCATCCAGGTTCACCTGAAGGATGGCAAGGTCCGCTACATCGACGGCAACCGGAAGCACCCCGTCAATCGCGGCGTGATCTGCGGCAAGGGCTCCGCCGGCATCATGCAGCACTACGCCCCCTCGCGGCTGAAGGCACCGCTGCTGCGCACCGGCCCGCGCGGCTCCGGCCAATTCAAGGAAATCACCTGGGAAGAGGCCCTGACCACGGCAACCAGCTGGCTGTCCCAAGTGCGCGCCAGCGATCCGCGCAAGCTCGCCATGTTCACGGGCCGCGACCAGTCGCAATCCCTGACGGGCTGGTGGGCCATGCAGTTCGGCACGCCCAACTTCGCCGCCCACGGCGGCTTCTGCTCGGTCAATATGGCCGCCGCCGGGCTCTACACCTTCGGCGGCTCGTTCTGGGAGTTTGGCGAGCCCGACTGGGAGCACACCAAGTACTTCCTGCTGTTTGGCGTTGCGGAGGATCACGGCTCCAACCCGATCAAGGCAGCCCTGGGCAAGCTCAAGCAGCGCAGCGCCAAGATCGTCTCGGTCAATCCCGTACGCACCGGCTACAACGCCATCGCCGACGAATGGCTGGGCGTGAAGCCCGGCACGGACGGCGTTCTGGTCGGCGCCCTGATCCACGAGTTGTTCCGCACCAACAACGTCGATCTCGACTACCTCGTTCGCTACACCAACGCGCCCTGGCTGGTGATCCAGGACAAGGGCGCCAAGGACGACGGCCTCTTCGCCCGCGATGCCGACGGCAAGGTGCTGGCCTGGGACAAGACCACGGACAGCCTCGCCCGCGCCGATCGCACGGACATCACGCCTGCACTCGTCGGTGAGTTCACGCTGCCCGATGGCCGCCGCGCCGTCCCCTCGTTCCGGCTCCTCGCCGAACGCTTCCTGTCCAGCGAATACACCCCGGAAGCCGCCGAGAAGATCTGCGGCGTACCGGCCGGCACCATCCGGCGCATCGCGGAGGAAATGGCCGACGTCGCCTTCCAGCAGACGGTCACGCTGCCCATCAAGTGGACCGACTGGGCCGGCCGCGAGCACGACAGCATCACCGGCCGGCCGGTCTCCGTGCACGCCATGCGCGGCATCTCCGCCCACTCCAACGGCTTCCACACCTGCCGGATGCTGCACATCATGCAGATCCTGCTCGGCACCATCGATGTGCCGGGCGGCTTCCGCTACAAGGCCCCCTTCCCGCGGCCCGCCCCGCCCGGCGCGCGCCCTGTCGGCAAGCCCGAGCAGGTCAAGCCGAACACGGCGCTGCCTGGTATGCATCTGGGCTTCGTGCACGGCCCCGAGGACTTGCTCGTCGACGCGGACGGCAAGCCCTCGCGCATCGACAAGGCGTTCTCCTGGGAGGCGCCGATCGCCGCCCACGGCATGATGCAGATGGTCATCACCAACGCCGCGCTGGCCGACCCCTACCCCGTCGACGTGCTGTTCATGTACATGGCCAACATGGCCTGGAACTCGTCGATGAACATCGGCGCGACGCTCGACTACCTCACGGCCACGAACGAGGACGGCAGCTACAAGATCCCCAAGGTCATCTATTCGGACGCCTATGCCTCCGAGACGGTGGCCTATGCCGATCTCATCCTGCCCGACACGACCTACCTCGAGCGCTACGACTGCATTTCGCTGCTCGATCGCCCGATTTCGGAGCCCGATGGCCCCGCCGACGCGATCCGCCATCCCGTGGTCGCGCCCGATCGCAATGTCCGCCCGTTCCAGGATGTGCTGATCGAACTGGGGGCGCGGCTCGGGCTGCCGGGCTTCACGAAGGAGGACGGCACGCCCCGCTATCCCGGCGGCTATCCCGACTACATCGTCAATCACGAGCGCTCGCCGGGCGTGGGTCCCCTGGCCGGCTGGCGCGGTGCCGACGGGTCGAAGTTCGGGATGGGTGAGCCCAATCCCAAGCAGCTCGAGCGCTACATCGAGAATGGCGCTTTCCACCTGCATCATCTCGAGCCCGGCCAGCGCTACATGAAGCACGCCAACCGGGGTTATCTCGAATTCGCGAAGTCCGTCGGCTTCATCCCGCACGCGGACCCGATCGTGTTCCAGCTCTACTGCGAGCCGCTGCAGAAATTCCGCCTCGCCGCGCGCGGCCATGGCTCCGTGCAGCCCCCCGATCGCTATCGCCAGCGTATCGAGCGCTTCTTCGATCCCCTGCCCTTCTGGTATGCCCCGTTCGAAGGCGGCCTGATCGACGACCGCGCCTATCCCATGCACGCCGTCACCCAGCGCCCCATGGCGATGTATCACGCGTGGGGATCGCAGAACGCCTGGCTGCGCCAGATCCATGCCGCCAACCGCCTCTTCATGCATCGCGACCGCGCCCGCGAGCTGGGCATCGGCGATGACGATTGGGTCTGGATTTCGAGCCACATCGGCCGCGTCAAGGCGCAGGTGCAGCTCATGGAGGGCGTCAATCCCGACACCGTCTGGACGTGGAACGCCATCGGCAAGCGTGCCGGCGCCTGGGGCCTCGACGCCGACGCGCCGGAAGCGACGCGCGGCTTCCTGCTCAATCACCTGATTGCCGAGCTGTTGCCGCCGCGTGACGGTGGCTATCGCTACGCCAATGCCGATCCCGTCACAGGTCAGGCCGCCTGGTACGACCTGCGCGTCAGGATCGAGAAAGCGCCCGCTGCCGAAGTCCACGAGACGTTCCCGCGCTTCGAGCCGCTCCCCTCGCCCACCGGCATCACGCCTCCAGCGGTCTCCGACTTCGGCCGCGCATTCAACAAGGATCGGGCATGACCGCGCTACCCGCATCGACCAAGAGGAAGCTCGGCCTCGTCATCGATCTCGACACCTGCGTGGGCTGCCAGGCCTGCGCCACGAGCTGCAAGGAATGGAACACGGGCGGCTATTCCGCACCCCTCTCCGACATCGACCCGTATGGCGCCGATCCGCACGGCGCCTGGCTCAACCGCGTGCACGCCTATGACGTGGGCGAGGGCGCCACGAGCCGCACCGTGCATTTCCCGCGCTCGTGCCTGCATTGCGAGACGCCCGCCTGCGTCACGGTCTGCCCCACCGGCGCCAGCTACAAGCGCGCCGAGGACGGCATCGTCCTCGTCAATCCCGACACGTGCATCGGCTGCAAGTTGTGCTCCTGGGCGTGTGCCTACGGCGCGCGCGAGTTCGATGCGGCCGACGGCGTCATGAAGAAGTGCACGCTGTGCGTCGACCGCATCTACAACGAGCATCTCCCCGAGGAAGATCGCGTGCCCGCCTGTGTCCGCGCCTGCCCGACCAGCGCCCGTCACTTCGGCGACCTGGGCGATCCCGACAGCGCCGTGTCCCAGCTCGTGAAGCAGCGCGGCGGCGTCGATCTGTTGCCCGAAATGGGCTTCAAGCCGGTCAACAAGTATCTGCCGCCTCGCCCACGTCGCGACGCGACCACGCTTGCAGCGCCCGCTGCTCCCGAAACGGCATCCCCATCGAATGGCTCGGTCATGGACAGGTTCTTCACCTGGGCCGATCAGATGCTTTCCCGCTGAGGCCCGCCCATGCATCCCGCCTATTCCGTCATTCTGTTCACGACCAGCTCGGGCGCCGGCTTCGGTCTCCTCGCGTGGCTGGCCTTCGGCATCCTGACGAGCCCGCCCGCCTCTTCGTTCACGTTCTACCTGGTGGCCTTCGCTCTCGCCTACACGCTGGCCATCGGCGGTCTGCTCTGCTCGACGTTCCATCTCGGCCATCCCGAACGGGCATGGCGGGCCCTGTCGCAGTGGCGCACATCCTGGCTCTCGCGCGAAGGCGTTGCCGCCATCGCCGCGCTCGGCATTGGCGCGCTGCTCGCGCTCGCGGCCCTGGCCGACGTCCCCGTGTGGCTGCAACGCATTCTCGCCGCGCCGACGCTCGTGCTGGCGCTCGCCACCGTCTGGTGCACGGGCATGATCTACGAAACGCTGCCCACCATCCGCGCCTGGAGCCACGTCCTCACCACCGAAGTCTACCTCATGCTGGCGCTAGCCTCCGGCGCACTCGTCCTCACGACGATCCTGGCGCTGCTGGGCTGGCCGAGCCCGGGCGCGGCCTGGGCTGCCATCGTTCTCCTGGCGCTGAGCGCGCTGATGAAGGCGATCTATTGGAATGGCATCGACGCCGCCCCGCGCACCTTTACTGTCGGATCCGCCGTTGGCCTGGGGGCCGGCACGAAGGTGCGGCCGCTGCTGGAAGCACATACGGAAGCCAACTTCGTCATGCGCGAGATGGGCTACCGCGTTGCCCGCAAACATGCCGACAAGTTGCGCCTGATGGTCATGGCTTTCGCCTTCGCCGTACCGATCCTGCTGCTCGTTCTCCTCATCGCCAAACCCGTGCTGGGCCCGTTCGCCGCTACGCTCGCGACGATCTCGGCGGGCATCGGGCTGTTCACGGAGCGCTGGCTGTTCTTCGCGGAGGCGCAGCACGTGGTCACGCTGTACTACGGCGCGGCCCGGGCCTGAGCAGCCGTTCTGTCTTGATCGAGCCATGAAAACGTCCCACCTGTCAGGGACGACACACCAGATTCGGGAGCCATCATGCGCGCTTGGAACGACCACCCCGCCACGCTTGCCGCCGCCGGCACCAGCGCCTCCACTCCTGCGACAGATCTGGGCGCGATGCCGGAATGGGACCTGTCCGACCTTTATCCGGGCAGAACATCGGAGGCCTTCAAGCGCGACCTCGCCCACATCGCCGACGAGGCCAAGCGCATCAACGCCACCTACCAGGGCAAGCTCGTCACGGCCGGTCGCGATGGCGCCAGGCTCGCGGAGGCCATCGCGGCCTACGAGGCCCTGTCGGATGTCGTGGGGCGCATCGCCTCTTTCGCGGGCCTGCTGTTCTACGGCAATATGACAGACCCCGAACGCGCCAAGTTCTACGGCGACATCCAGGAGAAACTGACCGCTGTCTCGAGCGACCTCCTGTTCTTCGAGCTCGAACTGAACCAGATCGACGACGCCGAGCTGGCCGAAGCCGTGAAAGGCCCGGCGCTGCAGCGCTATCGCCCCTGGATCGAGGATCTGCGCAAGGAGAAGCCCTACCAGCTCGAGGAGAAGATCGAGAAACTCTTCCTCGAGAAGGGCATGACCTCCCGCGGTGCCTTCGACCGCCTGTTCAACGAGACGATGGCGGCGCTGACGTTCGAGGTGGAGGGCGAGCCCGCGCCGCTCCCCATCGAACCGACGCTGAACTTCATGATGCATCCCGACGGCGCCAAGCGAAAGGCCGCCGCCGAGGCACTGGCGAAGGTCTTCGGCCAGAACCTGCGGCTCTTCACGCTGATCACCAATACGCTGGCCAAGGACAAGGAGATCTCCGACCGCTGGCGCGGCTTCAAGGACGTGGCCGACAGCCGCCACCTCGCCAATCGCGTCGAGCCGGAAGTGGTCGACGCGCTCGTCTCCGCCGTCCGCGAAGCCTATCCGCGCACCGCCCACCGCTACTACCGCATGAAGGCGAAGTGGCTGGGCATGGACAAGCTCGCCCATTGGGACCGCAACGCGCCACTGCCCGAGAAGCCGGAGCGCACCATCCCCTGGAGTGAGGCACAAGCCATCGTCCTGCGCGCCTATGAGGGCTTTTCGCCGGACATGTCGGAAATCGCCGGCCGCTTCTTCGATCGCCGCTGGATCGACGCGCCCACGCGCCCCGGCAAGGCGCCAGGCGCCTTCGCCCATCCCACCGTACCGTCCGCCCATCCCTATGTGCTGCTCAACTACCAGGGCAAGCCACGCGATGTGATGACGCTGGCGCACGAGCTGGGCCACGGCGTGCATCAGGTGCTGGCCGCCCCACAGGGTCCATTGCTGGCCCCCACGCCGCTGACGCTCGCCGAGACGGCTTCCGTCTTCGGCGAGATGCTGACCTTCAAGGCGCTGCTGGCCGAAACCACGAACCCGCGCGAGCGCAAGGCCATGATGGCCCAGAAGGTCGAGGACATGATCAATACGGTCGTGCGCCAGATCGCCTTCTACACGTTCGAGCGCAAGGTCCACGAGGCACGCCGCGAGGGTGAGTTGACCAGCGAGCAGCTCGGCCAGTTCTGGATGGAGGTTCAGCGCGAAAGCCTGGGCGACGCCATCGACCTGAAGCCGGGCTACGAGTCCTTCTGGACGTACATCCCGCACTTCATCCATTCGCCGTTCTACGTCTACGCCTACGCCTTCGGCGACTGCCTCGTGAACTCGCTGTACGGCCTCTATCAGGAAGCGCACCCCGGCTTCGTCGGCAAATACTTCGATATGCTGAAGGCGGGCGGCTCCAAGCACCACTCCGAGCTGCTGGCCCCCTTCGGCCTGAACGCGGCCGATCCCGCCTTCTGGAAGAAGGGCCTCAGCGTCCTGGAAGGCATGATCGACGAGCTGGAGCGGATGGATAAAGCGACAGCCTGACCAGGGCACCCGGTGACTGCCGCTGGAAGCGCAGTCACCGGCAACGCATTCCCGATAGCGTCAGGCCCCGCTCACGTCCGTTCGGCGAGCTGCCGGCGAAGCGCACGTGTTTCCTCGAAACGCTTGGTGACGTCGCGCATGATGGCAGCCATCCCGATCATCGCGCCGTCCGCATCCCGAAAGGGAATGATCGAGAACTCCACCGAGATCCGCGTCCCGTCCTTGCGCATCGCGGGTACTGCCAGAAGGTCGCCGCCGCCGTATTTCGTCCGGCCGGTACGCATCGTCTCCTCGTGCCCGCGCCGGTGCCGGTCCCGCAGGTTCTCGGGGATGATGATCGCGAGCGGCTGGTTCGTGGCTTCCTCGGCTGAAAACCCGAAGATGCGCACGCACCCCCCGTTCCAGAACCGGATGATATCGTTCCGGTCCGTATAGAGGATCGCGTCCGGCGCACCGGCAATGATCTGCCTCGCAAGTGCATCGAAACCAACCGGTGCGGCTGGCGATGTGTCGGTCATGTCTGCCGTGCCTCCTGTCGCACCGTGCCGCCGAGCACCTGCCGGAAATCCTTCGGGCGCAATGCAATGCTTGCAACGGTGTGCTGATCGAGTTCGGTGAGAAAGGCCGCGAGTGCACGGCGCAGGACCGTCGGCAATTTACAGCAGCCGTCGATGACGCATTCGCTTCCTGTGGACAAGCATTCGACAAGCGCGAAATCGGGTTCCGTTGCCCGCACGACATCTCCGAGCCGGATCTCGTCCGCCGGCCGAGCCAGCATCACGCCACCCGACCGACCGCGCACCGCGGTGAGATATCCAGCGCGCGTCAGCGCGTTGACGACCTTCATCAGATGCGCGCGCGAAATGCGATAGGACGCCGCCATCTCCTCGATCGTCACGAGCCGGCCGTCGGCCGCATGCGCATACATGAGGACCCGCAGTGCGTAATCGGAAAATCTCGTGAGCTGCATGAGCGCCCTGCGACGTTGGAGAATAGATTCATTGTTGACATATCTTTTTGAGAGCGGCAAGTTGCCTGAAAAGATACATCGATAATGTATCTTATGGAGACGGCCATGCAGCTCGAGCACCACGCGGCACGCCTGGACGAAACGACTGGCAAGACGTCGACCGGTAGCGGCCCCGAGCCGGTCACCGACTACGACGACGGCCTCCTGAGAACCGCCGTTCCGGTCATGATGACGGCCTACGGCGCGGCAATGGCGATTGCAGCATTCACCTTCTGGCAGAGTGGTGCAGCCTTGCTCGCGATCGCCATCTGTGTCGTCTACATGGCGATGTTCTTTGGCGTTCCCGTGTTGATGTCGCGCATCCGCAACAAGCACGACGTGCGCTGGTCGCAAAGCCATCCCCAAAGGCGCGCGGAACGCGTCGTCGTCTTCGGCGGCGCACTCGGCCGCACGGAAGCGTTGCTGCAGATGGTCATCGTGCCCCTGGCCGTGGCTTTCGCCTTCGCGGCATTCGCCACGATCTGGCTCTCCGTGAGCCCCTGAGGCGCCAATGACATTCGTGGTCACCGAAAATTGCATCAAGTGCAAGTTCACCGACTGCGTGGAAGTCTGTCCCGTGGATTGCTTCTACGAAGGCGCCAACATGCTGGTCATTCACCCGGACGAGTGCATCGACTGCGGTGTCTGTGTCCCGGAATGCCCCGCCGAGGCGATCGTTGCCGATTCCGAACCGGAAGCAACGCGCGACTGGCTGGACCTCAACCGCAAATACGCCGGGCTATGGCCCAACATCGTCGCCAAGACCGCCCCGATGCCAGGCGCCGACGCGGAAAATGGTCGCAAAGGTAAGGCCGCCGAGTTCTCGCAGGAACCAGCAGCGCCCGCAGAAGATGAAGCGTGATAACGTCGAACCAGAGCGCATCTCGAGCCGGGCCCGTACGCAACACGAAAACGCTGCGCCTGATCCGCACCGGAGGCTTTCATGAGCACCACCGCCGAGCAAATCCGCGCCTATCGAGGGCCAGCCGTCCTGAGCTATGGCTTCCGGCCCTTCTTCCTGGCCGGAGCCGCCTGGGCAGCGGTCGCCGTCGCCATCTGGCTGCCGATGCTGGCAGGCCGCCTCGTGCTGCCGACGGCGTTCGCACCACTGGAATGGCACGTGCATGAACTGCTCTACGGCTACGTGCCCGCAGTCGTGGCCGGCTTCCTGCTGACGGCAGTACCCAATTGGACCGGCCGCCTGCCCGTCGTCGGCCCGCGGCTTCTCGCGTTGTTCCTCGCCTGGCTCGCCGGACGCTTCGCGGTGCTGTTCTCCAACGCACTCGGACCAGGACCAAGCGCCGCGATTGATCTCGCCTTCCTCGCCATCCTCGGCGCAGTCATAGCGCGTGAGATCGTCGCTGGCGGCGACAAGCGCAACTTGAAAGTGCTGGCGATGGTCGCGCTGCTCTTCGTCGGCAATGCCATATTTCATCTGGAGTTGGCGCAGGCACGTGCGCCAGGCTTCGGCACCCGGATCGGCATCGCGGCAACCGTGCTGCTGATCATGCTCATTGGCGGCCGCATCGTCCCCAGCTTCACGCGCAACTGGCTCGTCAAGCGCGGGCCGGGTCGCCTTCCCGAACCCTTCGGACGTTTCGACGTCGCAGTCATGATCGCGAGCGGGCTGACCCTTGCGGCCTGGATCGCGGCACCGGAACATGTCGTCACTGGCGCTCTCGCAGCCCTCGCGGCAATCCTGAATGCGTGGCGCCTGGCACGATGGGCGGGCGACCGGACCACGGCCGAGGCACTGGTCTGGGTACTGCACGCCGCCTACATGTTCGTTGCGCTCGGCTTCGCCCTCGTCGCGGTCGGCATCGCGCGCCCCGATATCCTCGCGCCGACGGGCGCCCTGCACGCATGGACGGCGGGCGCCATCGGCCTCATGACACTTGCCGTGATGACACGCGCGAGCCTCGGCCATACCGGCCGGCCGTTGACCGCAACGCCGGCGATCCGGGGCATTTACATTGCGGCCGGCCTCTCGGCCGTAGCCCGCATCGCGGCCGCCTTCGATCTTGCGCGGGAGGCGATGCTCTACGTGTCGGCCACGGCGTGGGTCATCGCGTTCGCCGGCTTCGTGATCGTCTATGCACCGTTGCTGTTGCGCCCGCGTCCGTGACGGAAGGGATCTCGCACCAGAGTGGATCGACCCCCGGCGGCTCGTGGCGTTCAGCGCGTCTTGATTGACGAACAGCCTGCCGCACGCATTGGTCAATCAGGACGCGACGCCACACGCGTGGCCCGTCGCTGCCCAAAATCGCCTCATAGCCGCGACCGCTTACCGATTTTGGCGCGACATGAGGGCCACGAGATGAGTCATGAATTTCGTGTGGCGTTCAGCGCGTCTTGATTGACGAACAGCCTGCCGCACGCATTGGTCAATCAAGGCGCGACGCCACACGCGTGGCCCGTCGCTGCCCAAAATCGCCTCATAGCCGCGACCGCTTACCGATTTTGGCGCGACATGAGGGCCACGAGATAAGTCATGAATTTCGTGTGGCGTTCAGCGCGTCTTGATTGACGAACAGCCTGCCGCGCGGATTGGTCAATCAAGGCGCGACGCCACACGAGGCCTCAAACCACGCGTGCCTGCTGGGCCTGGAAGACCACGACTTCGCCATCGCGCACGGCCAGCGCCAACTCGCCCCGCTTGAGGCGCAAGGCGTCTTCGCCGAAGAGATCCCGGCGCCAACCCTTCAGCGCCGGAACGTCCGGTTCGCGCTCGGAGGCGATGCGTTCCAGCTCCTCGGTATCCGCGATGAGCCGCGGCGCGACGCCGTGGCGACTAGCGGCAGCCTTGAGCAGGACCTTCAGGAGATCCACCGTCGCCGTCGCCTCGGGCGGCAGCGCGGGGCCGGAGTTCAGCGAGGGGATCGTCTTGGGATCGCGCTCCAGCCCCCGCTTCACGGCCTCCACGATTTCCTTGGCGCGCGCTGAACGCGAAAAGCCGTCGCTCAGCGTCCGCAATTCGCCGAGCTGGGCCGTCTCGGTCGGTTGCTGATTGGCAATGTCGTACAGCGCTTCGTCGCGCAACACCCGGTTGCGCGGCACGTCCATGGACTGCGCCATGCGCTCTCGCCAGGCGGCGAGCTCCATCAGCACACCCACCGCGCGGCGGTTGCGCACCTTGAGCTTCAGCCGCCGCCAGGCCTCCTCGGGCACCACCTCGTAGACGCGCGGATTGGTCAGCTCGCCCATTTCCTGGTCGAGCCACCGTGCGCGCCCCGTGCGGTCCAGTTCGGAAACGAGGTGCCGGTACACGTCCCGCAGATGCGTGACGTCTGCCAGTGCATATTCGAGTTGCCGCCGCGACAGCGGGCGGCGGCCCCAATCCGTGAACCGCGACGACTTGTCGAGATCGCGATTGACGATGCGCTTCACGAGATTGACGTAGCTGATCGAGTCGCCGAACCCGCACACCATGGCCGCCACCTGCGTATCGAACAGGGGCGTCGGCACGATGCCAGCCTTATAATGAACGATTTCAACATCTTGGCGCGCTGCGTGAAACACCTTCACGACGCTGGAATTGGCCATCAGCTCGAAGAAGGGTGCGAGATCCAGGTCCGCCGCCATCGGATCGACGATGAACTCGCCGTCCGGTCCGGCCATCTGGATGAGGCACAGCCTCGGCCAGAACGTCTGCTCGCGCATGAATTCTGTGTCGACGGCGACGAAATCGTGCATGGCCAGCCGCTGGCAGGCGTCGGCCAAATCGGAGGTACGGGAGATGACGTGGGGCGAATCCGGCATGATGCTGTGGTATAGCGCAGGGGATTCGCCGTGTCCCGAGCGAATTTTAGGGTTCGACGACAACGTCTTGAGCCGTTCCGCCCTGCTTGGCCCCCCAATCCCTTGACAAAACCCCGGACGGGTGCGCTTCTCCGCGCCAAACCCCTCATGATTGAACGGATTTCAGCCATGTCCCAGGCGCCCATGCACCGTTACCGCTCCAAGACGTGCGGAGACCTTCGCCGGAGCGACGAGGGCAACGTCGCGCGCCTGTCGGGCTGGGTCCATCGCGTCCGCGACCATGGCGGCGTGCTGTTCATCGACCTGCGCGACCATTACGGCATCACCCAGGTTGTGGCCGACCCCGACAGCCCCGCCTTCAAGATGGCCGAGACCGTTCGCTCCGAGTGGGTGATCCGCGTCGACGGCAAGGTGCGCCCGCGCCCCGAAGGCACGACCAACCCCGAGCTGGCGACCGGCGAGATCGAGCTGTTCGCGACCCAGATCGAGGTGCTGTCGGAAGCCAGGGAACTGCCGCTGCCCGTGTTCGGCGAGCCGGACTACCCGGAAGACATCCGCCTCACCTATCGCTTCCTCGACCTGCGGCGCGAGACGCTGCACGGCATCATCATGAAGCGGCTGGCCATCACCCGCGCCATCCGCGAGCGGATGCACGGGGCCGGCTTCAACGAGTTCCCGACGCCCATCCTCACGGCCTCGAGCCCCGAGGGCGCGCGCGATTTCCTGGTTCCCAGCCGCATCCACCCCGGCAAGTTCTACGCCCTGCCGCAGGCCCCGCAGCAGTACAAGCAGTTGCTGATGATGTCGGGCTTCGACCGCTACTTCCAGATCGCACCGTGCTTCCGCGACGAGGATCCGCGCGCCGACCGCCTGCCGGGTGAATTCTACCAGCTCGACGTCGAGATGAGCTTCGTCGAGCAGGACGACGTGTTCGCCACCATGGAGCCGATCATCACGGGCCTGTTCGAGGAGTTCGCGCCCGACGCCGCAGTTGCGCCAGTGGGCAACGCAAGCGGCGGAACCGCGGTTGCGCAAGTGGGCAACCGAAGCGGCAAGAAGATGACCGTCACCAACGGCTGGCCACGCATCCCCTACGACACGGCGATTGCCAAGTACGGCACCGACAAGCCCGACCTGCGCAACCCCATCGAGATGCAGGACGTGACCGAGCACTTCCGCGGTTCGGGCTTCAAGGTCTTCGCCGGCATGATCGAGAAGGACCCGAAGGTGCGCGTGTGGGCTATCCCCGCGCCCAAGGGTGGCAGCCGCGCCTTCTGCGACCGCATGAACGCCTGGGCCCAGAAGGAAGGCCAGCCGGGCCTCGGCTATATCATGTGGCGCAAGGAGGAAGGCCCGGCCGGCGCCGGTCCCATCGCCAAGAACATCGGCGCCGAACGCGCCGAGGCCATCTACACCCAGATGGGCCTTGCGATCGGCGATGCCTGCTTCTTCACGGCCGGCGACCCCGCCAAGTTCTACAAGTTCGCCGGTCTGGCCCGCGACGAAGTGGGCCGCGAGCTGAAGCTGATCGACGAGACGAAATTCGCCATGGCGTGGATCGTCGACTTCCCGTTCTACGAGTGGAACGAGGACGACAAGAAAGTCGACTTCTCCCACAACCCCTTCTCGATGCCCAAGGGTGGCCGCGAGGCGCTCGAGACCGCCGAGAAGGCGGGCACGGACGCGATCCTGGCACTCAAGGCCAATCAGTACGACATGGTCTGCAACGGCTACGAGATCGCCTCCGGCTCGATCCGCAACCACTTGCCCGAGACGATGGTGAAGGCCTTTGAGATCACGGGCCTGTCCCAGGCAGACGTGGAAGCTCGCTTCGGCGGCCTCTACCGCGCGTTCCAGTTCGGCGCCCCGCCGCACGGCGGCATGGCGGCGGGCATCGAGCGCATGGTCATGCTGCTGACCGGCTGCAAGACCGTCCGCGACGTGGCGCTGTTCCCGATGAACCAGCAGGCCAGCGACCTGCTGATGAGCGCCCCGTCCGACGTGACGCCCAAGCAGCTCCGCGAGCTGCACATCCGGCTCAACCTGCCGGAGAAGAAGTAGGGCCGCGATGAGGGGCGGCAGCGTCCCAGTGACGGCCAGAACCAATCACTGAGGCCCGGGGATGACCGGTTCGTACCATCCCCAGCCCCACCCCCTCGTTTCCCCGGCCAAGTGGGCGGGCAGAAACCCGGCCGCGCCGAGCCGCAGCTGGGTTCATCGCAACCGGTGCAGTCTTCTCCGGTCTCAACTCTTCCCCGGTTCCCCGGCCGAGCGGGCGGGCGACAGCCCGGACGCGCCGAGCCGGGCTCTTTCCCGGTGCCGCCGGGCGCCGCCATGAGACTGCGCGCGGCCCGCCCAGCCGAAACCAAACGCCGCCACGCCCGTCGTGGCCCGCACCGTGAAAGGTCCCTGTCTGTCCGCGCCCCGCGCGCCTTCCGGGGAAACGCGGGGAGGATCGGGCATAGCTTTCGGGGAACCGGACGGTGAGTGAGAGGAGACGGCAAATCTCTGCGAGACGAGCGTATGTGGCGCCCGCGCACCGCTCCCCCGCCGCCACCTGATCCGCTATCGTTTGCAGGTGACCGGGCTCCGTGCCCTCTCCATCTTTGTCTTCCTCGCGCTTGTCGCGAGGACCCATTCAACCGCTGGCCCTGCCAACGCACCGCCGCTCCCTGGTCAGCCAGTTCCCCGCCTCCCACCGGTTCCCCGGCCAAGCGGATGGGCGACAGCCCGACCGCGCCGAGCCGGGGTCTTTCCCGGTGCCGCTGGGCACCACCATGAGATTGCACGCTGCCACGCCCGTCGTGGCCCGCACCGCGAAAGGCCCCTGTCTGTCCGCGATGATGCATATTGAGTGCGGGCAGGAGCCCGAAAGGTCCCCGGTGACAAGATGATCCCGGTGTCCGGCATGGGGCCCTGCCCGCTTTGACGACCCATCCTGAACAGTTGCACGGGGCCGTTGCTGCGGACCCCGCATGACAAGGACAGGCTCCCATGACCTTGCATCAGAACTGCGTTGGCGTCGATATCTGCAAAGACTGGCTCGATATCGTTGCCATCGAAACGGCCAACATCGGCGAATTGCCAATAGCCCGGCCGCAATCAAGCAGTTGATCGCCGAGTGCGCCGATGCTTTCGTCGTCTTCGAGGCCACCAGTGGCTGCGACAGCGCCCCGCAAAGCGCTTGCCGCCGCAGGCATCCCGTTTGCGCGTGTCAATCCCCGCCGTGCCGCGAGTTCGCCCGCGCAGCAGGCTTTCTCGCCAAGACCGATAAAGTCGATGCCTGTGCGCTCGCGGAAATGGGCTGCAGGCTCGATCTGCAGGCGAGCGTCGAAACACCAGAACGCCGAGAACTCGCCGAGTTGATCGCTCGCCGAGACCAGATCGTCGGCGATATCGTGCGCGAGAAGAACAGGCTCGAGCAGGTTGCCGCCCTAGCCGTGCGCCGCGACATTCAAAGCCACGTCCGCTGCTCGAGCGTCGCCGCGACAAGATCGATGCCGGAATTGCCGCATTGATCGCGCGCCATCGGGAGCTCAAACTGCCGACGCGCGCCTGCGTGAAATACCCGGCGTCGGCCCCGTCGTCGCGGCAACCCTCCTGGCCGAACTGCCGGAACTGGGCCAACGCGACCGCCGTGCCATCGCGGCGCTGGCGGGTCTCGCCCCGCTTGCCAGCGACAGCGGCAGGCACCGTGGCAGGCGCCGGATCTGGGGGCCGCCGCAAGGTCCGTCGCGCGCTCTACATCGCCGCCATGCACGCTTCGCGACGCGTGCCGAGCTGGAGCGAAATGCGGGAGCCGGATGAGCGCGGCTGGCAAGGCGACCAAGACCATCCTGATCGCCATCGCACGTAAGCTACTCGTCGCCATAAACGCCATGTTCCGCGACAACGTCGCATTCGCCCCCTGAACCATCCCCCGGAGCCGCCGCGTCGCTGCCTCGACCCGCGACGGCGGGCCGAGGGGATGGCGGCACATCCACTTGGTGAGCCCGAGCGAAATCGTGAAATGCAAATACAGTTGCCGGACAGCCGCGCTCCGCGCGCCTTCCGGGGAAACGAGGGGAGGATCGGGCATAGCTTTCGGGGAACCGGACGGTGAGTGAAGTGAGACGGCAAATCTCTGCGAGACGAGCGTATGAGACCCCGCGCGCGGCCCCCCGCTCGGCGCACGCCCGGACACCTCGCCCCCTCTTTGTCTTCCTCGCGCTTGTCGCGAGGACCCATTCAACCGCTGGCCCTGCCGACGCACTGCCGCTCCCTGGTCTCGCCTCCCTCCGGTTCCCCGGCCAAGTGGGCGGGCGGAAGCCCGGCCGCGCCGAGCCGGGGTCCATCCGGCGCCGTCGGGCACCGCCATGAACTGCGCGCCGCCTAACCCCTCACGCCTTCTTCGCCCGCCCGCCCAGCATGAGCACCAGCGGAATGGCAATGGCGGATGCGCACGTGTAGAGCACGAAGGCATTCATGTAGCCGATGAGCGCCGCCTGCCGCGTGACCTCCCGGGCGATGGCCGTCATTCCCGACACCGTGTCCGTCGTCCACGCCCCCATCGTCGACGGCTCGATCAGGTGCTTGTTGTAGGGCGTGATGTTCTCCATCAGGCGGCTGTAGTTGGCGCTGGTCGAGCGCACGATTTCAGTCACGCACACGGAGATGAAGAAACTCGAGCCGATGCTGCGCATCAGGTGCATCACCGCGATGCCCTCGGGCCGCAACGCATGGTTCAGCGTCCGGAAGGCCGTCGTCACGATCGGCGTCCAGATGAGGCCGACGGCAAGACCCTGCAGATAGGCGTTGGCGCACAGCGCCGGAAGCTGCGCATTGAGATTGAGGCTCATCAGCCAGAGCCCGGAAATGATCTGCAGGCTGAACCCCGCCACCATCCCGAATCGTGGATCGAAGCGTTGCGCGAAGATCGACGCGAACGAGCCGCTCAGCACCCCGCACCGCGCCAACTGACCACGATCGATCAGGCCATCGGGGTAGCCGAGCTGGTTCTGCATCAAGGGCGGCAAGAGCACCATCGGCGTGAAGTTGAGCATGCCGAAGATCATGATCAGCGAAATGCCGATGATGTAGTTCTTATCGAGCAGCAGCCGCGGACTGATATAGGGCTGCGATGCCGTCGCACTGTGCGCGATGAAGATGTAGAGCGCCATCGCCGCCAGACAGGCTTCCGCGATGATCTCCGTCGACTCGAACCAGTCGAGCTTCTGCCGCGCGAGAGCACGAATTGCGCCGCCGCGATGGCGATCGAGAGGAGAGGAAGCCGATCCAGTCGAGCGAGATCGGCGCTGGCGGTTCTCCTCCGGCAGCGCGAAGTAGGCCGCGACGCACGAGCCCAGCGCCACCGGCACGATCATGAAGAAACCCCAGCGCCAGCTATAGTATTCGGCGAGATAGCCGGCCAGTGTCGGGCCGATCACCGGACCGATGGTGTTCGTGGTGCCGAAGATCGAGATGACGAGCCCGTGCTGGCGCTGCGGGAACACGTCGAGCAGCACGGACTGGCCGAGCGGCTGCAACGGCGCCCCCGCGATGCCCTGCACCAGTCGCCACGCGACCAGCGCTTCCAGCGAATGAATGAGCCCGCACATCGCCGTCGCGAACGTGAAGCCGGCCAGGCAACAAAACTGCACCTGCCGCCGCCCGAACCGGGCGACGAGCCATCCGGTCATCGGCATCGTGACCGCGGTGGCCAGGATGTAGAACGTCACGGCCCACGAGGCTTCGTCCTGCGTCGCGGAAAGCGCGCCCTGCAACTGCGGCAGCACTGCTGCCACCGAGAACGTGGCGGCGTTGAACGCCGTCGATGCCGCGACGACCGTCAGCAGCACGAAGAGCCGCCGCGGCACGCTGAGAAGCAGAACCGGCTGATCAGACACAGCGGTCACGTGTCGTGCCGACTCCCGTTGAAGCCAACCCGCCAGCAGTCGAGATCCTGGCTTGTCTTGGACCATGGCATCGCCGGACCCGGCGGCCATCGGCCCGGTCGCGCGGCGATATCCTCTATCGCAGCCACGAGCGGACGGACCCGACGATAGCCCGGCCGCAACGCGCCCTCAAGGAACGAACATGCATGCTGCCCGCACACTGTTGCATCGCTCGCGGCTATTTTCGCTTGCGCGCGCTACACCCCCTTCGTATTCCGCGCTCTCGTCCCCACGACGCTCCGACATTTCCGAGGCATCACCCGTGTTCGATCCTGCACGCGCCCTCTCCCGCAGGGCTCCCTTCTACTACGGCTGGATCGTGGTCCTGGTCGGCTTCGTCACGCTCGGCATGGGTGCCAGCACGCGGTCGCTGTTCTCGCTCCTCTTCCCGCCGATCCTCGCCGAGTTCGGATGGGAGCGCGGCCTCACCGCGTCCATCTTCTCGATCGGCTTCCTGCTGGCTTCCCTGACCTTCCCCTGGGTCGGCGCCGCCATAGACCGATATGGGCCGCAACGCACATTGCCGTTCGGGATCCTCGTCACGGCGGCCGGCTTCGCGCTCACCACCGTTGCCGCCACCCCCCTGCAGTTCACCGTCACGCTCGGCATCATGGGCATCGGTGCAAGCATGAGCTTCGCCTACAACGGGCACTTCGTGTTCCTGCCGAACTGGTTCGAGAGCAAGCGCGGCCTCGCCATCGGTCTTGTTGCTGCGGGTGGCGGCGCGGTCGCATTCATTCTGATCCCGCAGGTCCAGGTGCTGATAGACGCCGGTGGCTGGCGCACGGGTTGCCTCGTCATGGCGGCGGTGCTCGTCGCCTTGGTCGCGCCGCTCAACATCCTCCTGCAGCGCCGCCGCCCGCAGGACCTGGGCGTCCTGCCCGATGGCGGCTTGCCCGCGAACACAGGCGCCACGACGCAGCGCAAGGTCCTGATCGTCGATGCCACATGGGCGACGACCGAATGGACGCTGCCGCGCGCCATGCGCACGGGGCGCTTCTGGTGCTTTTCGCTGGGCTTCTTCCTGGCGATGTTCGTCTGGTACGGCGTGCTGGTGCATCAGACCAAGTACCTGATCGACCTCGGCTTCGATTCTCACCTGGCCGCATGGGCGTTGGGACTGGTGCCCACTTTCGGCGTCGGCGGCCAGATCACACTCGGCTACCTGGCCGACCGCCTCGGCCGTGAATGGGTGTGGACTTTCGCCTGCTCGGGCTTCCTGCTGAGCTATGCCTCGCTTCTGCTGCTGCCCCACTACCCCAGCGCCGCCCTGGTCTGGATCATGGTCGTCACGCAAGGCTTTCTCGGCTATGGCGTCACCCCGGCCGTGGGCGCCATCCCTGCCGATTTGTTCCAGGGCTCGTCCTACGGCCGCATCTTCGGCGTCATCGCCGTCTTCGGCTCGTCCGGCGGCGCCGTCGGACCCTGGGTGATGGGCGAGATCTTCGACCGCACCGGCTCCTACGATCTCGGCTGGATGGTCGCCATCGCCGCCTGTCTGCTATCAATCGTGCTCATCTGGATCGCCGCTCCGCGCAAGGTGCGCCGCGTCGCGTTCGTGCAGCCATCCTCAACGGAGACAGCGTCGCCATGAAGCCTCACAAGCGAGACGGCAAACACCACCGCGGCGGGCGCCCAGACAAGCCCCATTGGCAGCAGGACAAGGCAGCCGAAGCCGACGAGATCCTGCGCATCTATGGCGCCCACGCCGTCGAAGCCGCGCTTCGCAATCCCAGCCGTGTCATCAAGAGCATCCAGCTCACCGACAACGCCGAGCATCGCCTGGCCGCAGTTCTGGCTGCACGCGGCTTGGCGGCCACCCGCGTCCAACTGCGCGACCTGGAGCGCCTGCTCGGCCCGGGAACGGTCCATCAAGGTGCCGTGCTCGAGGTCGAGCCGCTGCCGGAGCCCTCGCTGGAGGAATTGGCCGAGGCAGCGCTCCACGGCGGCCCGCTCGTCGTCCTCGATCAGGTGACGGACCCGCATAACGTCGGTGCCATCCTGCGATCGGCCGCGGCATTCTCGGCCGCGGGCGTCGTGATGACACGCCGGCACTCGCCACCCCTGGGCGGTGCCATGGCCAAGGCCGCCACCGGCGCGTTGGAACACGTCCCCGTCACCCTGGTGCCGAACCTGGCTCGCGCCCTAGATGCCCTCGGCGAACTTGGCCTCACACGCATCGGCCTCGACGGCGAGGCGACGGAAGCCATCGAGGCAATCTCGCAAACCACCGGAATTGCGCTGGTTCTCGGCGCGGAAGGCAAGGGCCTGCGCCGCCTGACACGCGAGAACTGCGACCGCCTCTGCAAGATCACGACCTCGGGTACGGTCGAAAGCCTGAATGTCTCGATCGCCGCCGCGATCACCCTGCACGCCCTTGCCCAGCGCCGCGCGGCCGGCACGCCCGCCTGAACGAATTGGGGCCGCTGCGCAATGCAGCGGCCCCTCGAATTCGATTGTGACGGGTCGCGTCGCCGCGATCAATCGCAGTACGTCGGACGCCAGCAGTTCACCTTGTCCTTGCACACGTACTCGCCATAGCGATTGTACCAGCAGCGCTGCCCCACCACCTCGCAACGCCGGCGGCCGGGATAGCAGGAACGGTCGTAGTGGCGATCACGGGAGGCCGCGTAGGCGCCCAGAATGCCAAGACCGATGATGGCACCGGCAACCGCACCCGCAGCACGGCGTCCGCCGCGCGCTTCCGCGTCATGGGTGGCGACGATCATGGAACCGGCGGCCAGGGTCAATGCGAGACCGGCATGCATCACATATTTCAGCATGGTTCGATTTCCTCTCTTCGCCGCCCGTTCACGACGGCATGATGCGACGGACGGAGCCCCCGCACTCCGCTTGGACCGTACTCTGGCGATCCGCTCCTGAACCTTCCATGAACGTAGGGATTCGGGCAACCCTATGACGCCCGAACGGCCCCTTGCGTTCCATGTTCCCGATCAAATCACCAATGGTGAAGCCGATGGCGGCCGTGATTCTCGTCGTGCCACTGGCGATGGTTCCACTGCCTCGGCCCACCCCAGCTCTTGTAATACTTGAACCGCGGCGGCTGCGTGTTCCACTTGTGATAATGCGCACGATTGCGCGCGCGGATCTCGCTGGCAGGCCGCCAGTAGCCCGAGTTGTAATAAGGGTAATACCCGCGCGGACTATATTGATAGGCGTAGGGATCGCGGTGATAGTAGTGCACGTATTGGGGACGATAGACCCAGTGATGCACGACTTTCGGCCGCGCCCAGTTGTTGGAATCCCGGCGCGCGCCGAAGGCTTCGGCCTTATCGGGGCTGGCGCCGCCGAGCGCCAGAATTGCGGCCGCCACCGCAGCCAGACTTTTCAAACGCATTACTCAGCTCCTGCACATGCCGACCCCGATTCCGGGACCGCGTGGTTCCAGCAAGCAACAAATTGGCTAAGAAACCCTTAAAGCACGTTCACTGGCGATGCACGGCAGCGATGTGCAGGGCGGAGAAATTCGCAGTAAGCCGCATTTTGATCTGCCGATTAAGAGAATAATCACCGTCCTCGCATCAAATGACTGTCGCCGACAGACGCATTCCCACGGCATGCGCCTCCGCAAAGAAGCTTTCGGACAAGTGACAGTGCAGCGTCCTCCAAGAAACACGGGCAAAGACCAGCTTCGCGTCGTCTATTCGGAGCCCGAAGAGCTCGACCGCCTGCTCGAACGGCTTCGCAAGGCGCGTTCCGAGCAGCCGCGTCGCGAGAGCATCGCTTCCCCCAATCTCGCCTTCCCGTCCGATCCGGAGCCCGCACCGGAACCGGCGCCCGTGCCGCACGTCGAGCCCTTGCGGCCGCCGGCTGGCGAGAGTGCGCAACCAGCGGTCGCCCCGGCGCGGGTAACGGCACCACCGGGCGCCGCCGAGCGCAACGATGCGCCGGCGTTCCCCCACATGCCCCGTGAGACGGCAGAACGTCTGGCATCGGTCGCCACGCAGGCACGCGCACCCGCTCCACAGAAGGCCCCGCAGAAAGCGCAGAACGAGCCAGCGCCGCTGCCACCGACGGCTGCTGCGCCACGCTCCGGCATCGGCGAGCTGCGCCAGGCCATCGAGGCCAGCAAGAGTGCCTTCTTCGCGATCGGCAAGTTCAGCTTCGCCATCAACATCCTGATGCTCGCCGGGCCGTTGTTCATGCTGCAGGTCTACGACCGCGTCATGACCTCGGGTTCGATGTCGACCTTGGCGGCGCTCTCCATCCTGACCGCTGGCGTCTACGGCGTTATCGGCCTCTTGGAGCTCGTCAGAACGCGCATCATCGTGCGCACCGGCATCGACCTCGACCGCCGCGTCGGCGATCGCGTATTCGAGGCGACGATCAGGCGTGCCCTCCAGGCACCCGGCAGCGCGCCACAGGCACTGCGCGAGCTGGACCAGCTCCGCCAGTTCGTCTCCGGCCCGGCGCCGCAGGACTCGTCCTCCTCACCTGGGCCGGCGACATCCGCACACGTAATATCCTGGGCGAAGCGACGAAGGCCAGCGCGCGCAGCATGGAAGTGGCCGAGACCGGTCATCGCAATGCCGAAGCCATCGCTGCGATGGGCATGCTCGGCGCCTACAGGGCGCGTTGGCAGGACTCGGTCTCCGAAGCCTTGAGCCTGCAACGGCTGGCGGCCGACAGGCTGGGCAACATGACTGCCGTGACGAAGACGTTGCGTCTTCTGTTGCAGTCCCTGCTGCTCGCCATCGGCGCAGCCCTCGCCATCAGCGGCAACATCTCGGCCGGCTCCATCGTTGCCGCCACGATCATCTTCGGACGCGCGCTGGCCCCCGTCGAGCAGGCCATTGCCCATTGGCGCGGCCTGGGACGTGCGCGCGAAGCCTATGACAAGCTCGAGGCCCTGCTCCAGGCATTTCCCGCCGCACCGGCCCGCACCGCCATGCCGGCGCCGAAGGGTCACCTCGAGGTTGCCAATGTCCGGGTCGCAAGTCCCGACACCCGCACCGTCATCCTCTCGGGCATTTCGTTCGCGGCAGAGCCCGGCAAGATGATCGCCGTAATCGGACCCAGCGCCTCCGGCAAATCCACGCTGGCGCGCGCCATCGTCGGGCTTTGGCCGCCCTTTGGTGGCCAGATCCGCCTGGATGGCGCGCGGATCGACCAGTGGAACCCCGAGGAACTCGGGCAGTACGTGGGCTATTTGCCCCAGGACGTCGAACTGTTCGCGGGAACCGTGCGCGAGAATATCGCCCGCTTCCGCGCCGACGCCACCGACGAAGAAGTCGTAACGGCCGCGCAGGCCGCCCACGCGCACGACCTCATCATGGCATTGCCGCAGGCCTACGAGACGCCGCTCGGCGCCTATGGCACGCACCTGTCGGCAGGGCAACGCCAGCGCATCGGTCTGGCGCGTGCGCTGTTCCGGAAGCCGGCGCTCGTCGTGCTCGACGAGCCCAACGCAAACCTCGATCGAAACGGCGACGAAGCCTTGTCCGCCGCTGTGGACGGCATGCGCGAAAACGGACAGACCGTCGTTCTGGTCTCGCACCGCGTGCAGGTGATCGGCAAGGCCGACTACCTCCTCTACATCGACAAGGGCCTGCAGAAGGCGTTCGGCCCGCGCGGCGAAGTCATTCGCCAGTTGCAGGGCGGCAGCGAGCCGACGCCGCAAGCCGAAGCGCCCGCACGCCAGCCTCCAGCCGAACAGCCGCAAAAGCCCAAAGGATCCTGAGATGCTGTCTGTTCTCGGCAAGCGGTCGCAGGTGACCGGTCCGGAATCCACCGAGCACTGGGTCCGCAAGGGCAATCAGGTGCTGTTGAGCATGACTGCCCTGTTTTTCGCCTTCGGCCTCGTCTCGATCAGCGGCGCCGTGGTGGCGACAGGCGTGGTAAACGTCGAATCCAACTACAAGACGGTGCAGCATCTCGACGGCGGCATCGTCTCCAAGATCCTCGTGCGCAACGGCGATCGCGTTCAGAAGGGTGACGTCCTCGTACGTCTCGAAGACACCTCTGCGCGCGCCAATCTCGCCGTTGCCGTCGCCAAGATGAACGATCTCCTCGTGCAGAAGGCGCGCCTGGAAGCAGAGCGTGATCGCGCGGAAGCGGTCGCTCTCCCGCGCGAGGTCGAGGCCCACAAGGCAGACCCGGCCCTCGCACAGACCGTCAAGGCGCAGCTCGCCCTCTTCAGCGCGCGCACCGCAGCCCACCACGGCGACCTCGACGTCCTGCGCAAACGCGTCGAGCAGAGCACGAATGAAGTCGCGGGTATCCGGCAGATGCTGCAAGCCCGCAAGAAGGAAGCCGAAATCAGCGCCAAGGAGTTGGCGACCATCCGTCCGCTCTATGATCGCGGTTTTGCCAACCAGCAGCGCCTGCTGCCAGTCCAGCGCGAGAACGCCCGTCTCGAAGGCGAGGTGGGACGGCTGACCAGCGAGCTCGCCAAGGCGAACAGTGCCCTGTCCGAAGCACAGTTGAAGAAGACCCAGGCCGAGCGCGAATTCACGCAGCAGGTTGTCGACGAACTGCGCAAAGTCCAATCCGCGCTCACCGAGGTGGCGGAGCAGCGCACCACACTCGAAGACAAGCTCCGGCGCATCGACATTGCGGCGCCGCGGGCCGGTCGCGTGCATGCTCTGGCGGTGCACACGGAGGGCGGTGTCATCGCGCCGGGCAGCCCCATCATGCAGATCATTCCCGACGGCGAGCGCCTGATCGTCGACGCCCAGATCCCGCCCAGCGAGATCGACAAGGTCCGCGACGGCCAACCCGCCTACGTCCGTTTCCCCGCCTTCAACGCCCGCACGACGCCGCGCCTCGACGGAACGGTGATCGGTGTCTCGGCGGCCCAGCTCACCGACAACCAGAACAATCGCAGCTATTTCACGGTGCAGGTCGCACTGGCCGACGGCGAGTTGCAGCGATTGCCGGCCAGGCATGCCCTGGTTCCGGGCATGCCGGCCGAGGTCTACATCGAGACGGGCGATCGTTCGATCATGAGCTACTTCCTCAAGCCCCTGACCGACGCGCTGGCCCGCACCTTCCGCGAATCGTGAGCCGGTGCACCGCATCAGGCAGCGGAGAACCGCCCGCACATGCGCGGGTGCCGGCCCGGCCTGTCACGCGGCCCGCGTCTCGACGCGCATGTCCATGTTGCAGCGGGCCATGACCTCGATGATCTGCTGCGCGGGAACCGGGCGGCTGAAGAGATAGCCCTGCGCTTCCGTGCAGCCGGCCGCCTGCACCCGGGTCAGGTGATCCCCTGTTTCGACCCCCTCCGCCACCGTCGACATCGACAAGCTCGCTGCGAGCTGCGCCACCGCACCCACGATCGCCACGCAGTCCTTTCGCTCCGAGATATCACGGACGAACGTCTGGTCGATCTTGATCTTGTCGAACGGGAAACTGCGGAGATAGCTCAGGCTCGAATAGCCGGTGCCGAAATCGTCGAGCGCGATGCGAACCCCAAGATCACGCAACGAGTGCAGCGTCTTCTGGTTGCGGGCGCTGGTCTCGAGAATGAGAGATTCGGTCACCTCCAGCTCCAGCCGCTCCGCTGCCAGGCCACTGTCCTGGAGTGCGGCGCGCGCAACTTCGACCAGATCGGAGGACGCGAACTGGGCCGCCGAGAGATTGACCGCGACCGTAGCGTTGTTGGGCCAGCGCACGGCTTCGCGGCATGCCGTCTCGATGGCCCACTTGCCGATCGGGATGATGAGACCCGTTTCCTCGGCGAGGGGGATGAACTGCGCCGGCGAAACCAGGCCGCGTTCGGGATGCCGCCAGCGAATGAGCGCTTCGCATCCCGATACTTCTCGCGTACCGAGTTTCATGATCGGCTGGTAGTGCAGCTCCAGCTCGTTGTTCTCGATCGCCTTTTGCAGCGCCATTTCCAGGTTCCGGCGCTCCCGGATCTCGCCTTCCATGGCGCAGTCGTAGAAATGCAGCCGGCCGCGTCCGTCGGCCTTCGCCCGGTAGAGCGCCATATCCCCGCACTTCAGGAGGGAATCGGGCGAATCGGCATCGCCCGGCGCCAGCGCGATGCCGATCGTGGCACCGATTTCCACATGGTGGCCCTGAATGACGTATGGAGCGCTCAGTCGATCGAGCAGGCGATTGCCCAGCGCCGCCGCATCCGACTGCGACCTCGCGCCGACCTGGATCACCGCGAATTCGTCGCCACCCAGCCTCCCGACGATATCACCTCCGCGCACGGCGCTATCCAGGCGCATCGCAACCGCACGCAAGACCTCGTCACCGCAGGGATGCCCCAACGTATCGTTGACTTCCTTGAACCGGTCGAGGTCGATGCAGTGCAGCGCGAAGGAGCGCCCCGCCGGCAATTGCACCGCCTTTTCATCCAGCGCCTCGCGGAAGCTGAAGCGATTGGCCAAGCCCGTCAGCGCATCGCGCCGGGCGAGCTGCGAGATCTGTTCGGCGTCGCGCCGACGCTCCGTGACATCTTCGTGCAAGGCGACCCAACCGCCCTGCGGCAATGGCTTGATAGAAACTTCGAGGACGCTCCCGCGCCGCAAGACGAAGGTAGAATGCGACTCCGTTCTCAAATTCGCGATGCGTGACGCGAGTTCCTCCGGGTTGCGGCCATTCGTGTCCAGTTGCTCGCCGTTGAGGGTCTCCACCATCTGCTGCCGGTAGCGAATGATATCGGCGAAATGCGTGCCCGGCTCCACCATGGCATCCGGCAGCTCATACATCCGCTGATACGTGCCGTTGGAGACCACGAGCCGCTGCTCGGCATCGAACATCGAAAGCCCGCGCGTCATGTTGTTCAGCGCGACGTCCAGCCAAAGGTTCAACTGTTCCAGCCGCGACTTCTGCCTCTGCAGGACCGACGAATTCGACTTCATGGCGACGACGGCCCGCTCCAGCTCAGCCAGTTCGTCGCTGCGACCCGAAGGGTGCACCTCTGTATTCTGCTGCCGCAAGGCAAGGCGCGAAATCGTGCCCCGCACCGCACGCAGCCGCTGCGTCAGGCCGTGCACGAGCAGCGAGCCGATCGGCATCAGCCCGAGCATGGCGATGAGCGCCACCGCCGAGATGCCAGCCCCCAGTTTCCCGACTTTCTCTGCGAGAACCTCGCCCGCCCCGGTCGTCGCTCCCCGGCCGACGGTCGACATCGCCGCATCCAGCGCAGACTGGAATTCGCGCGTTGCCGCATCATAGCGCGCCACCGCCGCCGCGGCCGGTAAACCGGCATGCTCCCGCATGCTCGCCAGCAGCGTCCCCGTCGCATCCGCGACACCCGACAGCGAAGCCGACAAATTCCTCGGCGCCCCCGCCGCTGCATGCTCCGAAATTGCTCCCGCAATGCCCTTCATGCGCAGCAGGACACGTTCGCCGGCGCGTCCAGGCCCGCCATCGGCGCTGTCGATCGCCGTCAGAATGAGCTCGCGATGAATACCCGCGGCAAGCTTGAGCTCCTGCAAGCCTGCTAGGACCTCCAATTGCGGGAAACCGGCAAGGCGCGTCGCATCCCGCGCGAGCTGCGCCAGATAGAGGCCGGATCCCGCCAGGATGGCGATGGCGAACAGCAAGGCCGCACCATTCAGATATAGCCGGCCGGTAAGGCTTCGAAGGCCTGGAGAGGGGAAATGCACGCTGGTACACCTTCCGCAAAACCTAAACGGATCGTCAACGCCGGGCCGACAGCACTGGCAAAATTTGTAGAAAATACCTGCGCTTGCGTGCACGTCGTCTGATAGTTACAACTTAGCCGAGTAACACTTAGCCAACCGATAATGGAATTGGTTAGCATTGCCTTAGCGGCCGTATCGCCCATGGACATACCCTCGTGCTGCCCCGCCCTGAAAATTGAAAAAGGGCCCCCGACGGAGCCCTTTTCCAAATTCTAATCAGATTGCGATTGCCCGGAGGCGAAGCCGATCAGACGGCTTCCTTCAGCTCCTTGGCAGCCCGGAATGCGACCTTCTTGCTCGCCTTGATCTTGATGGGAGCGCCGGTCGCGGGATTGCGGCCCATGCGCGCCGGGCGCTTGCGGACCTGCAGGACACCGAGGCCGCCCATGCGAATGCGCGCGCCCTTCTTCAGGTGCTTCGTGATCATCTCGACCATATTCGAGAGGATCTCGTTCGCCTGCTTCTTCGGCATGTTGTAGGTCTCGGCCAGCGCGTTACCGATGTGCTTCAGCGTCACGGTATCCGTCTTTGCCGCCTTCGCCGCTTTCGCGGGGGCTTTCGCCGGAGCTTCCGCCTTGGCTGTCTTCACTGCCTTGGTGGCCGCTTTTGCCGGTTTCGCTGCTTTTGCTGGTTTCATTGCCATGATGATTATCCTGGATGACGTTGTTGGGTCTGGGGCGATTGTTCCTGAGCACCGAAAATCGCGGTAAATGGATTGTTATTGAGAATCAACAGATTTGAATCACGAACCGTGAAAAAATCGGCGCTGCGACGGCAAAGCGTGATCGGAAAGCCACGTTTTTGGGCGCTTTTGCGGTATTTCTCGCTCGAACCCGCGACGCGATCAATGCTGCCAATCACGATTTCTCCGGCGTTCTGCCGGGTATTTTCACCGGCCTGCGAATATCTGCAGTGGCCGGAGTTTTGGCGCGATCGGTTCCTCGGCCTCAGCCCCGCGCCAGCATTTCGGCTTTTCCGATACCGTCGATTTCGAGCCGGAATCGCTCGCCCGGCGCTATCGGCAGCGTCGCCACAACGCTGCCTGTGATCACGACTTGTCCAGCTTCCAGCGGCCGACCGCGATCGACCGCGAGATTTGCGATCCAGGCCAGCGCACCCATGGGATCGTCCGTGCGGCCTTCCCGCACGCCATCCCCCGTTTCGAGGCGGCTGGCGAGCCCGTCGAAGTCGAGGGTTGCTGCAGGCGTCATGCCGCGCCCCAGCACGATGCCCGCATTCCATGCGTTGTCGGCAATCAGCGTATAGGCCTTGGTTTCCTTGTAGACCGCATTGCGATCCTCGATCAGCTCGAAGGCGGCCATGGCTTCCACGACCTCCGCCCGCACGTCCTCGCGCGTCCATGGTGTCGTCTTCTTCGCAAGCGTGCGCCCGACACGCACGGCAAGCTCGCACTCGACGACGACGTGCATATGGTCGGCGAGCGTCAGGTCGAACGGCGATGCATGGATCGTCTTCGCGTAGATCATGCCCCCGCAGGGATGATCGATGCCCATCAGATCCTGCATCACCTTCGTCGTGGTCGCGATCTTGAGCCCCGCCACGGGGCCGCGCTGCGGCTCCCAGAGGCGACGTAGGGCTTCCTGCACGGCGTAGGCGTCGCTGACCGTGCGCGGCGCCAGATCGTCGGGAAGGTTGCGATACGCCTGTCTGGCCGCATGCGCCTCCGCGATATAATCCGCGGCAGCCTCTGCATCGTAGCCGGTGGCAGTCATGTCGAATCCTTCCCGAAGCTTCGCTTTAGCCGCCTGAAAGCTTATTGCTTCACTAGTGTTCCGGCTCCGACACTTGGTTCCCCGTGCATCGGCCTCTGGACCAAGTGTCGGAGCCAGAAGGAACACTAGCAACACCATGAGTCTAGTGTAGCTTTTGCATCCGACGTTTGGTCATGGTCCCAGCCGCGAGTGGGTACCAAACGTCGGATGCGCTACACTAGGTGCTTGAGCTCCTTCACGATGGCCGAGCCCATCTCGCTGGTCGAAACCTTGCGCATGTTCGGCTGCATGATGTCGGCCGTGCGATAGCCCTGGGCCAGCGTATTGGCGATGGCCTTCTCGATCAGGTCTGCTTCCTTCGCCAGGTTGCAGGAATAACGCAGCGCCATGCCGAACGATCCGATTTCCGCGATCGGATTGGCGACACCCTGGCCGGCGATGTCGGGTGCCGAGCCATGGATCGGCTCGTAGAGCGCCTTGGGCAGGCCCGTCGTGGGATCGGGCGCGCCAAGCGACGCCGAGGGCAGCATGCCCAGCGAGCCGGCGAGCATCGCGGCCTCGTCCGACAGCATGTCGCCGAACAGATTGTCGCAGACTATGACGTCGAACTGCTTGGGATTGCGCACGAGCTGCATGGCGCAGGCATCGGCCAGGATGTGCTGCAGCTCGACGTCCTTGTAGTCGCGCTGATGCACGTCCGTGACGACCTGGTTCCACAGCACGCCGGTACGCATCACGTTGCGCTTTTCCGCCGAATGCACCTTGTTGCCGCGCTTGCGCGCCAGTTCGAAGGCGACGCGCGCGATACGTTCGATCTCACTGGTGGTGTAGATGGTGGTGTCGACGGCCCGCTTCTGGCCATCCTCCAGCGTCACGATCTCCTTGGGCTCGCCGAAGTACGTGCCGCCCGTCAGCTCGCGAAGAATGAGAATGTCGAGGCCCTCGACCAGCTCACGCTTCAGGCTGGAAGCCTCCGCCAGTGCTGGATAGCAGATGGCCGGCCGCAGGTTGGCGAAGAGATCGAGTTCCTTGCGCAGCTTGAGGAGACCCGCTTCTGGGCGATGCTCGTACTTGACCTTGTCCCACTTCGGACCGCCCACCGAGCCGAAGATGATCGCGTCCGCCGCTTTCGCCTTGGCCAGCGCCGCATCCGTCAGGGGAACGCCATGCTGGTCGATCGAGCAGCCGCCGACGAGATCCGTCTCGGTGACGAACTGCGCCTTCGAATGCTTGTTGAAGAAGGCCAGCACGCGCTCGGCTTCCGCCATCACCTCCGGCCCGATGCCGTCGCCGGGAAGCAGAAGCAGTTTGTGGGTTGTCATTGGGTCGCCTCACCCTTCGAGTTTTGCCCGTATTTCCTATGGGAGCCTGCTCTAATCCGATAGGCACGGCGGCGCAAGTCGGCGTAAGCAGGACCATTGACCGCAACGCCCCTTCACAACCCGCCGAGGCACGCGATGGGCGTCGCAGTGGGGACACGAGCGTTCGCAAACATCGCGCGAATGTGCGATCAGCGATCATGATCATCGCGAACGGACTACCGGACGAGCCGGCGGTGCCCGCCATGGCCACACACGAAGCGAGACCTCGAGGAGCACCGCGTGCCGCGATCCGCGAATGATGAGAACGCCGCACCTACCGCCAGCCCGACGGCGTGGGGTCGCGGCGTGCGACCGACTGCCGAGTATCAGGCCGCACTGGACTACCTGCGCGACGGCAAGGGGCACCTCTTCGTCACGGGACGCGCGGGCACGGGAAAATCGACGTTGCTGCGCGCGCTGTCCGAGCAGCTCGACGAGCCGATGGCCGTCGTGGCGCCCACCGGACTGGCCGCCGTCAATGTCGGCGGGCAGACCATTCACTCCTTCTTCGGCTTTCCCCCCCGTCTGATCGGCCCCAACGACATTCGCCGCAGCAGGAACGGCGCGGTGATGCGCAAGCTCAAGTTCCTCGTCATCGACGAGGTCTCGATGGTGCGTTCCGACCTGATGTGGGGCATCGACCAGGCGCTGCGCGTCAATCGCGGCCGCCCCCGCGAGCCGTTCGGCGGACTGCGCCTCGTCATGTTCGGCGACCTGCATCAGCTTCCGCCGGTCGTGCAGGAGCAGGATGTGGCAACCCATCTGGAGGACACCCACGGGGGTCCGTTCTTCTTCTCGATCGCGTCGCTCAAGGAGGGCGAGGGCACCGCACTTCTGGAGCTGACGGAAGTCTTCCGGCAGCACGACGCCCGGCTGCTCGACGTCCTCAATCACCTGCGCGACGGCAGCCTGACCGAAACCGATCTCGAGGTGCTCAACAGCCGCGTTTCCCCCGTCAGGACGCTGGCCGAGGGCGACCCTTACGTCATTCTCACGCCCACCAACGCCGCAGCGCACCGCATCAACATGGCCTTTCTCGAAGCCCTGCCGGGCCGCGCGCAATCCTACGCGGCGGCCGTGACCGGCGATTTCGGGCAAGCCGCGCAGCCCACCGATGCGGTGCTTTCGCTGAAGGCCGGCGCGAAAGTGATCATGCTGCGCAACGATGCCGATCGCCGCTGGGTCAACGGCACCATCGCGCGGATCACGCGGCTCGACGACACCAGCGTTCACGTCGCCATCGACGGCGTCGAATACGAGATCGAGCCCGTCTCCTGGGAACAGCGCCGCTACGCCTACGACCAGGGCGCCCAGAAGATCGTCGAGACGGTCGCCGGTACTTTCAAGCAGCTGCCACTCCGGCTGGCGTGGGCGCTCACGATCCACAAGAGCCAGGGTCTGACGCTCGACCGGGTCTACATCGACCTGGGTCGAGGCACCTTCGCGCATGGCCAGGCCTACGTCGCCCTGTCCCGTTGCCGATCCCTCGATGGCTTGGCCCTGGCGCGCGGCCTGCGGCCGTCCGATGTCCTGTTCGACCAGGCTGCCCTGGGCTACCGCGACGCATTCGCACCGCTGAAAATCGATCGCTGAGCAGCCCTGCAGCGGGACATCACGATTTTTGTTGCACCGCACAAAATAATCTCTATATTGCACTGCAACAGAGTTTGAACGCGCAACTGGAGCACAGCCGTGAACGAGCACTTCAAGCAGCAGGCCGAGCAGTTCATGAACGCCGCCAAGGATGCTCGCATTCCCGAGCAGGTTCAGGTCATGGCGACGGAGACCGTAGCCAAGAGCCGCGAGGCTTTCGAGCAGGTCGCCGGCAGCCTCAAGGACCAAGCCAAGGCCGCCGAGGAGCTTCTGCTCACGACGCAGGCCGGCGCCAAGTCGATCGGCAGCAAGCTGGTCGACAACACCATGACGAATGCCCAGGCCGCCTTCGACGCAGCCGAAGCCATGGCGAAGTCCCGCTCGCTCGCCGAGATCGCGCAGATCCAGGCCAGCTTCCTGCAGAAGCAGTTCGCGACGGCCAGCGCACAGACGAAGGAAATCGTCGAGCTGTCGGCCGGCATCACCCGCCAGGCCTTCGAGAGCGCAGGCTCTGCGGCGGCCAAGCCGTTCGACGCCGCCAAGAAAAAGGCGCGCTGATCCAGCTCACGGGATCTCGCGTCGTAGGATCGAAGGCCCGCTTCCTCGCCGGATGCGGGCCTTTTTCCATGTCTTGCCGAAACCTGAAGTATCCCCACCGCATTTTCATCAACCTGCCAGAGGTGTCCGAACGCTATCTTCGAAGATCTCTGAGACAACTCCCACCAAGCACGGCGCTGCGGGGACCGGCGTCGCTGCGAACATGAAAATGCGAACGCTTCGGGGGGAATTTCAATGGCGTCGAATACGATCAAGGGTATTGCAGATCAGCTCAATGAACTGTGGGGCGACGACGACGACAACGTGATCCTGGGCAAGAACCAGGACGACATGCTTGCCGGTCTGGATGGTGACGACGTGATCCACGGCCGTGCGGGCAACGACACCATCTGGGGTGACGAAGGCAACGACACGATCGACGGCAGCAAAGGCAACGACCTGTTGTTCGGCGGGGCCGGCCGCGACACGATCATCAGCGGCAGCGGCGACGACATCGTCGGTGCAGGGGCCGGCGACGATGTCGTGTACGGCGGCGCCGGCAACGATATGATCTGGGGCGAAGACGGAGACGATGTCCTCTTCGGCGGCAGCGGCAGCGACCAGCTTTGGGGCGGCGCCGGCAACGACTACGTCGATCTGGGCTCAGGCAAGGATTATGTGCTCGCCAGCGCCGGATACGACACCTACATCGGCGGTTCGGGCTTCGACACCCTCGACTACACGGAGATGACAGGCGCGCTCGCGGTCGATCTGTCCAAGGGTTACGCCGCCATCGCAACGGAAGCCGGCATGTTCGTTCACGACCTGTCGGGCTTCGAGCAGGTCTTCGGTACGGCCGGAAATGATCGCCTCGTCGGCAATAACCAGCACAATACCTTGAACGGGGCCGCGGGCGACGACTGGTTCCGCAGCGGCAAGGGAGACGACCTGCTGCGCGGTGGCGCAGGGGCCGATACCTTCGTCTATACCCGATCCGACGCCGCGGACGGCACGCACGACCGCATCGCCGACTTCGAGATCGGCACCGACCGGCTGGACCTGTCCGACTTCCTCAAGGGCGTGAAGGATTGGAGCAGCGCAGTCCACTTCGAAACCTCCGATGCCGGCACGATGGTGCAGGCAGCGGTGAAGGGAACGCTGGTCGACGTCGTGCTGCTCGAGCACGCCACAGTGACGAGCCTGCACGACATCGGATTGTACGCCTGATGCACGAATGGCAACGGGGGAAGCGGGCACCACCCGCGTCTCCCGTGCTTCATTTCCGACTGCCGGCCGCGGAGCGGGCATCGGTGCCGGCCCGCCACGTGCCGATCAGCAAGGCCAACGCGCCGAACGCCGGCAGCAGTCCGAAGACGCCGAACGTCGCGCCATAGCTGCCGAGAACGCGATAGGCGGCGGCGAACGCGGCCGGACCGGTCACGATGCCGACGTAGGTGAAAACGAGCACCCCGCCCGTCGCCAGGCCGACGTTGGCGAGCCCGGCCGTTCGCGCGATTTCCGCCATCCACAGTCCGTTCCAGCCGACCAGCGAGAACCCGAAGCAGAACAGCACCAGCGACAAGAGGGCAACCGGCCACGCCGGCGTGGCAACCGCGACGAGACCCGCCAGGACTGCCGACCCGATGCCGATGCCCACGAGAATGAGATGCCCGCGGCCGATCCGGTCGGCGAGCAGGCTCCAGGCGATACGACCAGTCGCGCCGCCGATCTGCATCACCGTCGCCATGATGCCCGCCGACACAAGCGTCCAGCCGAGATCTTGAACCAACATGGTCACGATGAACGCCAGCAGGCAGAGCTGGAACGAAGCATAAGCCCACCCCATGATGGCCAGCGAACGCATCATGGGATTGGCGATGACGAGACCCAACCCCTTCAGCATGCCGCCGCCAGCCAGGGCCGACGGGTCGCGGTCGACGTCGATGCGGCCGCGGATTCGCAGGAGCGGCACTGCCAGCAGAAGCTGCGGCACGGCACCCAGAACGAGCGCCATCTGCCAGCCGACCCGTTCCGACAGGGCAGGCAGCGCCAAGGCCGCCAACATGGCCCCAAGGGGAACGCCGGTCTGCTTCACCGCAAAAATGAGATTCTGCCGATGACGCGGCGCATACTTCAAGAGCAGATGCGACGCCGCCGGATTGGTCAGCCCGTAGGCGCAACCCATCAGCAGGGACGCCAGCACCGCCACCTCCACCCGTCCCACGGCGACACCGAGCAGCGCCAGACCGCTCAAGGCAAGGGCCATCAGGCTCGCCATCACCGCGCCGTAGCGCTTGACGATCAGCCCGGCAATACTGGAGAGCCCCGCCGCCGCGAGATAGACGACGCTGATCTGGAAGCCCACCGCCTCGGCTCCATGGCCGAACGTCGCCGCGGCCCGCGTCGCCAGGGTGGGCAGCGCCAGAACCGTGAAGGTCGTCAGCACCTGGACGCTCGTCACCAGGGCAATCAGGATCGCAAGCGAGATCGGCGGCGTCTCGCTGTCGGATGCTGTGCCCATCGCCGCATGGCGCGACATTGTCGCCTGCCCCGTCTCGACCTTCGAATGCAATCTTTGAGGCCCCTTCGGTCCCGTGTATATATGTCCGGACAACCCGTCTCCCATACTCGAAGTCCGCTGACCAGAGGCGGAACGGGCACTCAGCTATGCAGGCGCACGACAGGCGCTGACGGGATCGAGAAAGGCCACGGTCATGAATGCCAAGCAGAACGACAACCTGAAGGCCTCTCGGGACGCAGCCGACCCCGGCAAGATCGCTTCGCTCGCCGCCGTGACCGCACCCATCGCCCAGCAGCTGGCAGCCTTTGCGACGAACACCCGCGCCGACGACATCCCCGCCGACGTGCGCCGACGCGCCGTGCATCACATGCTCGATGCCGCTGGAATTGCCATCGCCGCCACCCGCTACGATCATTCCCACCGCATGCTGTCGGGCCTGCGCAGCCTCGCAGGCTCCGGCAACGTGCCCGTGTTCGGCATGCCGGTTCGCTTGGCACCGCGCGACGCCGCCGTCATGAACGGCTACCTCTGCCACGGCCTCGACTTCGACGATACGCACGTGGCCGGCATCATTCACCCCACGTCCAGCATTCTGCCCGCCGTCCTCTCGGCGTCCGCGCTGACCGGCGCGACGGGCCAGTCGATGGTCACGGCGTTCGTCATCGGCGTCGAGACGGCGGCCCGCATCGCCTCCGTGGCCAAGAGCGGTTTCCACCAGGTCGGCTTCCACCCCACCGGTCTCGTCGGGGTCTTCGGCTGCACGCTCGCCGCCGGCCGCATCATGGGCCTCACCGAGAAGCAGCTCTGCATGGCCCAGGGCATTGCCGTGTCGCTCGCCTGCGGCAACCTCGAATTTGTCGAGGACGGCGCCTGGAACAAGCGCCTTCACCCCGGCTGGGCTGCCCAGTCCGGCATCACCGCGGCCGCGCTCGCCAAGGAAGGGTTCGTTGGTGCGACAAAGCCTTACGAAGGCCGCTTCGGTCTCTTCAACGCTTTCATGGGCGCCTATCGCGAAGCGGCCGATCCCGCGCTCGCCACGGCCGGCCTCGGCGAGACCTGGGAGCTGATGAACACCGCCATCAAGCCCTATCCGGCCTGTCACTTCACACACGCCTGCATCGACGCGGCCCTCGCCCTGCGCCGCCAGGGCCTCGACATCGCCCGCATCCGCGCGATCGAGACGCGCGTGCCGGCTGGCGTCTTCAAGGTCATCTGCGAGCCGGAAGCCAACAAGCTCAAGCCCGCCAACAGCTACGATGCGCAGTTCTCGGTGCAGTGGCTGACCGCCGCGGCGCTGGTGCGCGGCCAGCTCGGCCTGGCCGAACTCGAGCCCGCCGAGATCACCGATCCCGCCATCCTGGCCATGACGCAGAAAGTAAAGTACGCGGAATACAAGGACAGCCCGTTCCCGCTGGCCTACTCCGGCGAGGTCGTGATTACACTCGACAACGGCGAAACGATCGCGCACCGCGAGCATATCAATCGCGGGGCGGCCGAGCGTCCGCTGACCAACGAGGAGATCGTGGCCAAGTTCCGGGGGAACGCAGCCACGGTCTGCAATGCGGAAACTGCTGAGCAAATGGAAGCAGCGATGCTAGGACTGGACGACGCAGTACAGGCCGCCGACGCACTGAAGGTCTGGTCGCCCGGCGCCACCGCTTGAGTTGACGAGGAAAGCATTGCGCGTTTCGAAGACCCAAACTCCCGCAAAACCATTGTCCAAGTTCGACCCGGAATCGGGACAGCCGCTCTATGTCCAGCTCGCCCATGCCTTGGGTGAGCGCATCGAATCAGGCGCCTACCCCATCGGGGAGCTGTTGCCGACCGAGGCCGAGCTTGGCGTTGCCTACAACGTGTCGCGCTATACCGTGCGCCAGGCGATCCAGCACCTGCGCCAACAGGGGCTGGTCTCCGCCCGTAAGGGCGTGGGAACCCGGGTCGAAGCCCGCCAGCAGTCGACCCGCTACCTGCACGCCATCCCCTCGCTGACGGAATTGCTGCAGTTCGCCCATGAAACGCGGCTCGATCTCATCAGCCACGAGACCTTGAAGGCGCGCGGTGCCCTGGCCGAGCAGTTGGGTTGCCGCCCCGGCAAACCCTGGGTGCGCGTGGCCGGCATTCGCTACGGCGCCGACGACGCCCGCCCGATCTGCCATTCCGAAGTGCTGTTCGACGCCGCCTATGGCGCAATCGCCGAGGAGGTCAGCTCGCTCCGCACCGCACTCTGGTCGCTCATCGAGCATCGCTTCGGTGAAACGGTGATCGAGGTGGACCAGCAAATCGAAGCGACGCTGCTGGATGACGCGATGGCGGAGAACCTCAAGGCCCCGCCGGGCTCGCCGGCGCTGAAGTTCACGCGGCGCTACTACGTCACGGGCCGCCGGCTGGTGGAGCTGTCCATCAGCCTCCATCCCGCGGACCGGTTCACGTATCACATGACGATCAAGCGGGATTCGAGCAGCACCTGACGGCACGTATCCCGACCGCAAAGCACGTCTCGATCGTCGGCCGTTTCAGTGCGCCCGGCTGACGCAAAAGCCGACGACTTCCGTCAGTGCCGTCTTGGCCGTGCTGTCGGGGAAGATGGCGAGCGCATCGCGCGCCATGGCGCCGTACGTTCGCGCCCGTTCCAGCGTCGCCTCGATGGCCTTGTGCCGCTTCACGAGGTTCACCGCCTCCGCCAGCGCATCGTCGGTCGAATTGCCATCCACCAGCGACGAGCGCCAGAATTCGCGCTCCTGCTCCGAACCGCGGCGGAACGCCAGGATGACCGGCAGCGTGATCTTGCCCTCACGGAAATCGTCCCCGACGGACTTGCCGAGCCGGCTGCTGTCGCCCGCATAGTCGAGCGCATCGTCGACGAGCTGGAACGCGATGCCGAGATTGCGGCCATAGGATTTCAGCGCCGCCTGCTCCTCGGCCGGGCGACCCGCCACCGCCGGTCCGACTTCGGCGGCAGCCGAGAACAGCGCGGCGGTCTTCGCATTGATGATCTGCAGGTACTCGTCTTCGGTCGTCGCCATGTTCTTGGCGGCGGCGAGCTGCATCACCTCGCCCTCGGCGATCACGGCCGCGGCGTTGGAAAGAATCTTGAGCGCAGAGAGCGAGCCGACATCGACCATCATCCGGAAGGCCTGGCCGAGCAGGAAATCGCCGACGAGCACGCTCGCCTGGTTGCCCCACAGGATGCGAGCGGTCTTCTTGCCGCGCCGGAAATCGCTGTCGTCGACCACGTCGTCATGCAGAAGCGTGGCCGTGTGCATGAATTCCACGGCTGACGCGAGCCGGATGTGCCCCTGCCCGTCGTACCCCGCCAATTTGGCAGCCGCGATGGTCAGCATCGGCCGCAGCCGCTTGCCGCCGGACGAGATCAGATGATGAGCCAGCGTCGGGATCATCTCGACATCGGACACCGCCTTGTCGAGAATGATCCGGTTCACGGCCTCCATGTCGGAGGCCACCAGCTCCATGATGGGCTTGAGCCCCGACATCGGATCGCGAGCATCACCAAGGGAAACCACGACACCCAAGGCTCGAATACCTCATGAAAATTGCACAGCGTCGACCGATGGCCGAACCGCGCTATACTTAGTGGTCGGGCCGCACGGGTCAAGTCGAACCTGAGGTCTGGCCATGCTGAAAGCCCAACGGCATGAGGGTATTGCATCATCGGCCTTCGGAATATCAGCCATGCGCGATCTCATACGTACGAATGAGCCGGTGCTGCTGAGCTTCGTCTGTGCACTTTTGAAGGACGCGGGCATCGAACATCACGTGGCCGACGCCAACATCAGCATCATGGAAGGTTCGATCGGCGTCTTTCCGCGTCGCGTTCTGGTTCACGACGAGGATTTCGACGCGGCTGGCCAGCTCTTGCAGGACGCCGGGCTCGAATCCCACATTCGCCGGACGTGAGGGATCTGCACCCGTGACACACCCTCCTCCCGCCGAACTGACCGACGACATATTTCTGGCGGACTGCGATGGCGGGCCCCTGAGCATCCTGCAGCCCCGCAAGTCCTATCGCGCCGGCCTCGATGCCGTCCTGCTCGCCGCGGCCATCCCTGAAACCGGACGCGCGGTGCATATCCTCGACGCCGGCTCGGGCGTCGGCACGGTCGGCCTTTGTGCTGCACGCCGCATGGCGACCGCCCGTGTGGTGCTCGCCGAACAAAATCCGGTACTGCTCGAACTGGCCCAGCGCAATATCGCGCGGAACAGCCTCGTCGACCGTGTGCAGGCAATCGCAGCCGACGTGAGCAGCGGCGGCAGCGCCTTCCATTCCGGCACCTCGGAGACGGCCGTCCTGCAGCCTGGCGCCTTCGACCACGTCGCGGCAAACCCGCCCTATTACGTGAACAGCGATGGCACACCGTCACCCGACGCCATCAAGGCGCGAGCCCACGCGATGCCGCGCCATGCCCTCGATGCATGGATGCGGTTCCTCGCGACGGCCTGCACCGGCGGTGGCACGGCGACACTGATCCACAGGGCCGACGCCATCGCAGACGTGTTGCAGCACATGGGCGCGCGGTTCGGCGCCATCACCATCCTGCCGGTTCATCCGCGCGCAGGCACGCCCGCCAATCGCATCATCGTCCAGGGCCGCAAGGACAGCCGTGCCCCCACACGCATCCTGCCCGGCCTGATCCTGCATACCGACGGTCAGGCCTTCCGGCCCGAAATCGACGACATTCTGCGGCGCGGCGCCCCTTTGCGTTTGAGCTGAATGGGTGCGGCGTGTTTCAAGCGGGCATCTCACAGTGTATGAGTACCGCGCACGATACCGGCGCAGCCGGGCTGTCGGCCTGCTCTCCCCGTCAACATTGGATCGAAGTTCATGCTCTCGCTGTCGCGTAAGCCCGTTGTTCCCGTTCTTCGCCTTTACGGGCAGATCGGCATGCCCTCGGCGATGAAGTCCGGGCTGACGATGGCCAATACGGCGTCCGCCATCGAGAAGGCCTTCAGCCTGTCCAAGACGCCATCGGTCGCCATCCAGATCAATTCGCCGGGTGGATCACCCGTCCAGTCGCATCTCATCTTCAAGAGAATCCGCCAGCTTGCCGAGGAAAAGAAGAAGACGGTCTACGTCTTTTGCGAGGATGTCGCAGCATCGGGGGGCTACTTCCTCGCGGTCGCCGGCGACGAGATCCATGCCGACCCCTCCTCCATCATCGGGTCGATCGGCGTCATCTCCGCGGGCTTCGGGCTGGACAAGGCGATCGAAAAGCTCGGCATCGAGCGCCGCGTCTATACCGCCGGCACCTCAAAGGGCGCGCTCGACCCGTTCCTGCCCGAGAAGCCTGATGACGTGGCGCGCCTCAAGGCCATACAAGGCGATGTTCACGAGACATTCGTTTCCATCGTGAAAAACCGCCGCGGCGCCCGGCTCACCCAGACCGACCCAGACCTCTTCACCGGCGCCTTCTGGTCCGGCGTGCGCGCCAGGGAATTGGGCCTCGTCGACGGTCATGCGGATGTGCGCAGCCGCATGCGCGAGTTGCACGGCGACAAGGTTCGCCTGCGCGTCGTCACGGTGGGCCAGGGCGGCCTCTTGTCGCGCCTTCGCCGGTTACCTGGCCTGAGAAGCGCGTCCGCCACAATAGAGCCATCAATCGCTGAGGATGTAATGGCGACCCTCGACGCACGGGCGATTTGGTCGCGCTACGGGCTTTGAGCGGCAATACCGGAGATCTTAGCGATGCCCCAACTGATCGGATTGGCACTTCTGGGCGCGGGTGCCATTGCCGGCCTTCGCATCCTCAAGGGACTCATGTCGGCGGCGCAGAACGCCGAAGCGTCGGTCCGCAGTTCCACCCAGCCGTCGATGAAGGACCTGGGCCAGCTCGAGTACGATCCGGCCACCGGCTCGTATCGCCCGCGCCGCACGTAGGCCCCGCACGCGTGGCCCGTCGCGCCGAAATCGCCCCATGGCCGCAACCGCCTTCCGATTTTGGCGCGGCATGAGGACCACGAGATAAGCCATGAGCCGTGAGTGCGGCGTTCATCGCGTCTTGATTGACGAATAGCTTGCCGCACGTCTTGGCCAATCAAGGCGCGACGCCAAACTCGTTCAGCCCGGCAATCGCGGTGCGTTGTTGAGCACGCGGTGGCGGTCGTACATCACGATCGCCCCGGCCATCGCCACGTTGACACAGAATAGCGTCGGTATCTTCACGACATGGTCGCAGCGCGCCAGCAATTCCGGCGAGAGCGATCCCATTTCCGGCCCCAGCACGTAGGCTGCGCGCTGAGGGTGCACAAACGCTGGCAGGTCGATGGCATCCTCGATCAACTCGACTCCGACGAGCTTGCACCCCTGCGGCAGTGCCATCGCTTCCAGAGATGGCCAGTCGTAATGCGGCACATGCCGCGCCGACTTCGACGTGTCCGCGAAGGCCTCGTGCCCCCGGTAGATCTGCGCACCGATCGTGAACGTGAAGCTCGCACCGAACCCGTGCGCGGACCGCATCAGATTGCCGAGATTGAGGCTCTTCGACATGCGCTCCGCGCCAATGGCGAAATAGCCGCGGCCGGCGGGTGTCGTTGACGGTCTCATCGCAGGTACACTACGTCAGTCGCCGCCCGTTACCAACCCTGGAAGACTGAGCGGCGCCAGTCGTCCGTGATCGTGCGCCGAAGCTTCGGTCCGCCTGCGGCGGCCGCAGAGGGAGCATCGGCGGCAGTCGGCGCCTTCGGAGAGAAGGCACTGCCGGTGTAGGGGTTCTCGCTGCCCCGAAGAACGCTGACTTCCCAGGCAGGGGACACGATGCCGCGCTTGGAGACGGGCACCGGCAGCGACGCAAGCCGTGCCAGTTGCTTTGGATTGCCCACACGCGAGTCGTACGATGCGATTGTCGTCTGCGGCTGCATCGCCTGGAGATGGACCACGCGAAAACCGCGGCGCTTCAATTCGACCAACAGCGCGTCGAGGCCCTTTGCCGTCGACGGCTGGATGTCGTGGAACAGGATGATGCCGCGCCGCTTCTTTTCGAGTTGCTTCAGCACGTTCCGCATCATCACCGTCGGACTGCGCGTGCGGAAATCGTACGAGTCCACATCGATCGAGAATACGCCCGTGTTGCGCGAAGAAAGATGCGCGTGCGTGGCCTTGGTGTAGGCGAGGTACGGGAAGCGGAAGAAGGGCGCTGCAGGTTGGCCCAGCGCCTTTTGCACCGCACTGATACCCAATTCGATCTCGGCTTCACCTTCCGCTGCGCTGCTCTTTCCCAGATTCTTGTGCGACCAGGTATGCGTGGCCACCGTGTGGCCGCGGTGGGCGACCTCGCGCACGAGCCCCGGATAGTAGATGGCCGGGCGGCCGACCATGAAGAAGGTCGCCTTCGTGCAATGTGCATCCAGTGTCTGCAGAATGGCCGGCGTATAGGCCTTGTGCGGTCCATCGTCGAAGGTGAGGACGACTTCGCCCTCCTTCAGCAGGTGGTCGCCCCTGTACTGCAGGTTGCCGAAATGCGGTCCACCTTTGGTATCGACGCGCGCCGTACGGGCAAGCCCGATCGCGTCCGCACCGCAAGCGCTCTGCTTCTGCGCATGCGCGGGACCCGCGCCGGCGAACAGCCCAGCCAAACCAATGACCGCAACAAGTGATCGTCCCAGGCGCATCTTCGAATTCCAGGTCCAGACAGCCGCATTCCGCGCTTTGTGCGCCAACGTGATGTACACCGTCTTAACGCATGACGCTGGTCGGACATAACGGCTTGTTTCGTCGCGCTTTCGCTTGACTTGGCTGCTCCCGAGCCGTTACCCCTTCGCCGATCACGAGCAGCATGCCGGCGTGATTCTGCAACGATCCTAGGGACTGAATGTGGCAGGACGCAACGTCCGCCTTGCCACGCGGGCGTGGCGCGCGCCACGCAGCGGCAAAACTGCAACTCAGGCCGGTGCGGCGCCATGATGCAAGAACAGCCCGAGACCACCACGATCGACTTGTCGCCGGACGATCGGAGCACGCGGGATATCGCTGCCTTGCGTGCCGCCCTGGACAGCGGCGACGCCACGCAGGTCCAAAACCTCTGCGGGAGGTTCAGCGCACCAGATCTCGCTGATTTGATTGAGCTTTTGGCACCTGGCGAGCGCATTCGCCTGATCCAGGCCATCGGCGACAAGCTCGATCCGGAGGTTCTGTCCGAGCTCGACGAGAGCGTTCGCGACCAGATCTCCGAGGAACTGCCCAACTCCGTCCTCGCCAAGGTCGTCGCCGAGTTGGACACCGACGACGCTGCCTACGTCATCGAAGGCCTGGAGGAAATAGACAAGCAGGAAGTGCTCGCCCAGATCCCGCTGAGCGAGCGCGCCGCCCTCGAACGCAACCTGGAATATCCGGAGGAAACGGCCGGCCGTCTGATGCAGACGGACTTCGTCGCCGTTCCCCAGTACTGGTCCGTCGGGCAGGTCATCGACCATATGCGCGAGGCCGACGACCTGCCCGAGACATTTTCCGACATCTTCGTGGTCGATCCGACGTTCCGTGTCCTCGGCAGCGTCGATCTCTCGCGGCTCCTGCGCACGAAACGCCACGCCGGCATCGAAAGCGTGATGGAGACCGAGCGCCACATTCTTTTGGCAACAGCCGACCAGGAGGAGATGGCCCGCCAGTTCGAGCGCTACGACCTGAAATCCGCACCGGTCGTCGACGCCAACGAGCGCCTCGTCGGCGTGGTCACCGTCGACGACGTTGTCGAGGTCATCCAGGAAGAGACGGAAGAAGACTTGCTGCTTCTCGGCGGCGTCGGCGACGAGAGCGTGGCCGATACGGTCCTGCCCACCGTGAAGAGCAGGTTTCTTTGGTTGTTCATCAACTTGGGGACAGCCCTCCTGGCCTCCTCGGTCATCAAGTTGTTCGACGCCTCGATTTCCCAGATGGTGGCCCTCGCCGTGCTCATGCCCATCGTGGCCTCGATGGGCGGCAACGCGGGAACGCAGACGATGACCGTCGCCGTCCGCGCTTTGGCCACCCGTGAGCTGGGCCCCGTCAACGCCGGCCGTATCGTCCTGCGCGAGGCGTCCGTCGGCATGATCAACGGTGTCATGTTCGCGGTCATCCTGGCCCTGGTCGTCGTTTTCTGGTTTGGCACCGGCAAGCTCGGGCTCGTCATCGGCGCCGCAATGATCTTCAATCTCATGGCCGCCGCACTCGCCGGCATTCTCATTCCGCTGGTGCTGGACCGGCTCGGCTACGATCCAGCCGTCTCGTCGGGCGTCTTCGTCACCACGGTGACCGATGTCGTCGGCTTCTTCGCATTCCTGGGCCTTGCGACCGCCTTCCTGCTTTAGACCGAGGATTTCCCACCGGAGCGAGCCATGTCCGTCCGCATTCGACGTCTGGAAGCCAGAGACAAGGCCCGCTGGCTCGAATTGTTCCAGGGCTACATCACCTTCTACGAAGCCACGGTCCCCGACGACGTCGTCGCACTGACCTGGGCACGGCTGCTCGACGAGGCGGCGGAATTCCCGATCGCACTCGTGGCGGTGGACGAAACGGACCGGCCCATCGGCTTGGCGCACATCCTGTTTCATCGCTCCACCTGGTCGCCGACGCACTACTGCTACCTCGAGGACCTCTATGTCGATCCCGACTGCCGTGCCCGAGGTGTCGGCCGCAAGCTCATCGAGGCCACGTATGCGGAGGCGGATGCGCGCGGCTGCACGCGAACCTATTGGGCGACCCAGGAATTCAACGACCGCGCCCGCAGTCTCTATGATCGGCTAGCCGAGAAGTCGGTCTTCGTTCAATATCGCCGCTGACGGACCGCCCGCCCTCTCGGAGGCGCCGACGATTTTCTCCGGTTTGACAAGGGCATCGTTGGATTTCACCTCGGCAAGGACGCCCTGGAACCAGTCGTCGCCGACTTTTTTCACGTGAATCAACGCCACCATGACCCGGCCCTAATCCATCCAGGTCGCAGACGGCAACTTCAATGCCGGTTCCTGTCGATGTGCCAGGTGGGAAGGACTGCAAAAGAGCTGACGGGCGTTGCCTCCTCGGAGCCGCTGCCTATAGTGCGCCGCAAGATAAAAACGGCCACGTCAACCCTACTTCGGGAAAATCCCATGTCTGAAATCAAGCACGATGTCCTCGGCATCGGCAACGCCATCGTCGACATCATCGGGCGTTGCGACGAGACGTTCCTTGCGCGCCATGGCGCCACCAAGGGCCACATGCAGCTCGTCGAAGCCGACACCGTGAAGCGGCTGTACGATGATATGGGTCCCGCAACCGAGATTTCCGGCGGTTCGGCCGCCAACACGATGGTCGGCATCGCCTCGTTCGGTGGCAATGCCGCATTTGTCGGCAAGGTCGCCGATGACGAATTCGGCCGCATCTTCGCGCACGACATTCGCGCGGCCGGCGTCGCCTTCGGCACTGAGCCCGCCAAGGGTGGCAGCCCGACCGCCCGCTCACTGATCCTGGTGACGCCCGATGGCGAGCGGACCATGAACACGTTCCTGGGCGTCAGCCCTGAACTGGACAAGGGCGAGGTCGACGCCGATCTCGTGCGCGCATCCCGTGTCGTCTACCTCGAGGGCTATCTGTTCGACCGGCCCGAGGCCAAGGCCGCGTTCCGCACGGCCGCCGAAATCGCCAAGGCCGCCGGACGCCAGGTCGCGCTGACCCTGTCCGACAGCTTCTGCGTCGACCGCCACCGCGCCGAGTTCCTCGACCTGATCAAGACCCGCATCGACATCCTCTTTGCCAACGAGTCCGAGATCACGTCGCTGTACCGCACGCAGAGCTTCGACGACGCCGCCCGCCAGGCCGCCGCGCAGATCAAGACCGCGGTGCTGACCCGCAGCGCCAAAGGCTCCGTCATCTTTTCCGGCGAAAAGGCCGTGACCATCGCGCCGGAGTCTGTCACCCGCGTCGTGGACACCACGGGCGCCGGTGATCTCTACGCGGCCGGATTCCTCTACGGGCTGACCCAGGGCAAGCCGCTTGAGACATGCGGCCGCCTGGGTTCCATTGCCGCGGCCGAAGTCATCGGCCATCTGGGCGCGCGGCCGGCGGTGCCCCTCGACAAGCTCGCACGCCAGCGCGGTCTCTGAGCCCCGCCACACCAGCAGGACCGACGGGTGGCGGGCTTCAACCGTCCTCGTCCGCCTGCGCGGCGATCGCCTTCGCCTGGCGCTCTGCAAACAGCTTGAGGATCGTGGCGGCCGTCTCCTCGATCGACCGTCGCGTCACGTCGATCACCGGCCAGCCCTGCCGGGCGAACAGCTTGCGCGATTCCGCGATTTCGGCGGCGATCCGATCCTTGTCGACGTACCCGTCGAGATCGCGGTCGGCCAACATCTGCACCCTGTTGCGCCGGATCTCCGCGATGCGCTCCGGACTGGCGATCAATCCCACGACGAAGGCGCTATGCTTCTCGAAGAGCGGTGCCGGCGGCCGGATCCCCGGCACCAGCGGCACGTTCGCCACTTTGTAGCCGCGCTGCGCCAGATAGATGCTGGTCGGCGTCTTCGATGTCCGCGACACCCCGAGGATGATGATCTCCGCGTTGCTCAGATCAGACGGCAGATGGCCATCGTCGTGTGCCATGCTGAAATTCAGTGCGTCGATCCGCCGGAAGTAGTCGGCATCGAGCACGTGCTGCCCGGCCACGATGGGCGTCTGCGGCGCCCCCAGGTACGACTCGAACACTTTCATGACAGGCTCGAGCACATGCAGGCATGGAACGCCGAGCTCGCGGCAGCGGCGCTCCAGCTCCGAGGTCAGCTCCTGATTGACCACCGTGTAGAGCACGATACCCGGCGCCGAAGCGACTTCCTGTAGCACCCGCTCGAGCTGTCGCGCCGTCCGCACGAGCGGATGGACATGCTCGATGGCGCGCACCTGCGCATATTGCACGGCCGCCGCTTTCGCGATCGTCGTCAGCGTTTCGCCCGTCGCATCCGATACGAGGTGCAGATGGAAGTAGCTCGGCAGCGTGTGGGTCATCTGTGGATCATTTCCCGGGTTATTCTCCAGCGGCCCGCCGCCCCCGCGCGTCTGTGGGCAACGTACCGGGTTCTCAACACTTCCATCCACAGGTTGACCGCAGCAGCCACCCCGCGGGACGCTGACGGGTTGCAGATCGCAACCCCAAGCGGGCCCCACGCCCTCGTCAGCGTTTACCAACAGCTTTGCAACACGAGGCTGCCTGTGCAACAGGCCGCCAACATCCTGAATCCCAACGCATCCCAGACACTAGTGGCACGAAGCACCGCCACCGACTATACCTAGCGCCGATCTATCCCGGCCTTGGCTGTTCTGGGGACAATTGCTGCACGACCCAGCAATCCTCACAATCCACGGCCCTAAGAATCTTCAATAAAAACCTTAGACCTTCATTGAAGAAGGAAGTGAAGTGACGCCGCCATCGAGGAAAACACCTGCCGCCAAGCCGTCCCGGCGCTTTCTCGCCCCCTTCGCTGGTGAGGCCCTGAGCCCGCCACCGATCTGGCTCATGCGCCAGGCTGGCCGCTACCTGCCGGAATATCGCGAAGTCCGCGCCAAGGCCGGAGGCTTCCTCAACCTCTGCTACACCCCGGCCATGGCTGCCGAGGTCACCTTGCAGCCGATCCGTCGCTACGGTTTCGACGCGGCGATCCTGTTCTCCGACATCCTCGTCGTTCCCGACGCGCTCGGCCAATCCGTCCGCTTCGCCGAGGGCGAGGGGCCCTTGCTCGACCCCATCACCGACGCCGCCGGTCTGGCTCGCTTGCGTCCCGGGGCGACTCAGCCCAAGTTCGCCCTCGTCGCCGAAACGGTGCAGAGGCTCCGGCAGGATCTGCCGTCCGAGACCGCGCTGATCGGCTTCTGTGGGGCGCCCTGGACGGTTGCGACCTACATGGTGGAAGGTCGCGGCTCGAAGGACCAGGCTGCGGCGCGTTTGTGGGCCTATCGGGATCGAAAGGGATTTCAAGAACTTATCGATATGCTCGTGACGACCTCGATCGACTATCTGTCGCAACAGGTCGAAGCGGGCGCCGACGCCCTCCAGATCTTCGACACCTGGGCCGGCAGTCTCCCTGACAACGAGTTCGATCGTTGGGTTGTCGAGCCGACCAGGGCCATCGTCTCCGCCATCAAGGAACGCCATCCCGCGATACCGATCATCGGCTTTCCGCGGGGCGCGGGCGCTTCAGGTCTCTGGTACGTCTCCGAGACCGGCGTCGACGGCATCGGCTGCGACACCTCCATGCCCCCCTACATGATGAACGAGGCCTTCGCCGACGAGAATGTCGTCGTGCAAGGCAATCTCGATCCACTCCTGCTCGTCACTGGCGGCGAGGCGATGGAGGAGCGGGTCGCCGAAATCCTGGAGCTGATGGAGGGGCGCCGCTTCATCTTCAATCTGGGCCACGGCATCGTGCCGCAGACGCCGCCGGAGAATGTCGCGCGCCTCGTGCAACTCGTCCGTGGTGAGGTCGGCTGATCGGCTCACGACCTCGGTCGATCGAACCCGGAGCGTGTGCGAAATGGGGCGCGATGTCAGATGGGGTCGCATCGCCGTTCTCGCTTGTGGCTATGCCGTGCTGTTCTGGCTGGGTAACGTCGGCGGAACCTGGATGGCGCATTGGTTGGGCTTCGATCCGGCGCATGTGGGATCGGTCTCCGGGCAGCGCGCACTTCTGGGCGGTCTCGTCGTCTACGCGGTACTGCTTGCGATACCCTTCGTTCCCGGAATGGAAATCAGCCTCGCCCTGTTTGCACTTTTCGGAAGTGCGGCCGCGATTCCGATCTATTTGGCCACTGTCTCCGCTCTCATTGCCGCGTTTCTGATCGGCCGCATGGTTCCCGCCGGCGCCCTGTCACGCCTTTTCAAGCTGACGGGACTGCGGCGGGCCGGCGAGCTCGTCGATCGTCTTGCGCCGCTCGATGCGCAGGCGCGGCTCGCTGCCCTGATCGAGGGCGCCCCGCCGCGTTATGTGCCGTTCCTTCTGGAACATCGCTATGCCGCGGTCGCAATCGCATTCAACCTGCCGGGAAATGCCCTGCTCGGCGGTGGTGGTGGAATAGCCCTTCTCGCTGGACTCAGCCGTCTCTTCACCATCAGAGGTTTCGTGCTGGCGGTGCTGTTGGCGGTGCTGCCGGTTCCCTTGGCGACGATCCTCGGCGCGAAGTGGATCTGGTGAGGCCGTCGGCGCACGAGCGGCGACGATGCCTTGCCCGAAGCGCGGCGGAACCCGGCTTCCAAACGGGTCCGACAATCCGCGAAAATGGAGAAATGTGGTGACCGGCCGGCGGCGCAAATTGACACTGACGTTCGACAACGGTCCCGATGCGCGCGTCACGCCGCTGGTGCTTGATGAACTCGCGCGCCGCAAGCTTGCGGCCACCTTCTTTCCCGTTGGCGAGAGGCTGATGGATTTGCCGGCGCGCGATCTCGTTTGCCGCGCAGCGCGCGAAGGCCATCGCATCGGCAATCACACGTATTCCCACCCGCGGCCCTTCGGGGCCCTGGCCCCCGACGACGCCATACGCGAGGTGGAGCGGACGGATGCGCTACTCGGCGACCTGATCGAGCCCGATCGCCTGTTCCGGCCATCGGCGGGCGGCGGTGTCCTCGCGCCCGGCGTCCTCAATCGTGGTGTTGCCGATCATCTGGTCGCGACGCGCCATACGCTCGTCCTCTGGAATGTGATCTGCGAGGACTGGTGCCGCCCGGACGGCTCTTGGGTGGACTTGGCGCTCGATGGGATTGCACGGCAGGATTGGGCGGTGCTCGTCCTGCACGACATCGCCGGTGGCGGCATGGTTCACCTCGGCCACTTCCTGGATCGCGTTGCCCGGACGAATGTCGAGATCGCGCCGGACATCGCTCCGGCCTGCATGCCGATCGTGCGCGGAGAGCTGAAGCTACCGATCGATCATCTCGTTGCCTAGTGTAGCGGATCGGCGCCTTGTCGCTGGCGTCGCAGTCGCCTCGCGATCATCAGGGTTGCGACGGTGGCGGGTGACAACGCGAGGCCCTTTCGTCAAAAAGGCTGCCTCACGGCAATCCACACACGACTGCGCCCGCTTGGCCGGAAATCCGGTACGCGCCGACCAAGGCCGCGCGAGAAGGACCGCTCACGTGCAGGCCTTGGTCAACATCGTTCTTCCCATCTTCGCTGTCGTCGCGACGGGCTACCTGTGCGGCCGGGGACGCTTGCTCGGCGCAGCGAGCAGCGACGCGCTGAACCTCTTCGTCTACTGGGTCGCGCTGCCCGCACTGTTGTTCAAGGCGATGGCGGGTGTGAATCTCGCCCAGGTCCTCAATCTGAACTTCATCACGGCCTACACGCTGGCGATGTTCGCGACGTGGGCGCTCTCGGCGCTGGCTGCGATGGCGCTCTTTGGATTGAGCTCCGCGCAAGGCTCTCTGTTTGGATTGAATGGCGCCTACGCCAACACCGGATACATGGGCATCCCGTTGTCCATCGCAGCCTATGGCGACGAGGCCGCGCTGCCCTCGATCGTCGCGACCGTGATCTCCGTGCTGTTCATCACGATCGCCGTCATTCCCGTGGAGATCAGCCAGCAGCGGGAAACGCGGCTGCTCCGCACGATCGGCCGCGTGGTCCGCTCGCTCCTGCGCAATCCCATGTTGCTGGCGCCCATCGCGGGACTGGCATGGGCCTGGTTCGGACGGAAATTGCCGGTTCCACTCGAGAACTTCGCGGGCATGCTCGGCGCAGCGGCCGGTCCCTGCGCGCTCTTTTCCATCGGCCTGTTCCTCGTCGGCAAGCCCCTGAGCCAGGGCACCGGACAGGTCGCGGCCATGACCGTCGTCAAGTTGCTGATCCACCCGCTTCTGACCGCCGCGGCCATTTTCACCGTTTTCCCGACCGATCCGCTGTGGACCAAGATCGCCATTCTATCGGCGGCCCTCCCCATCGGCTCGGGCCCGTTCGTGCTCGCGCAGGCGAAGGGCGTCTATGTTCAGCCGACCTCCGCCGCGATGCTCGTCACGACGATCCTCTCCGTCGCCACCATCTCATTGTTCTTCGTCTATTTCCCGGCCGCCGGTTGACCCAGAATGCCGAACGCCGTCGTGCCCATGTCGCCGCGCCGGCCACGGATGGTGCCGCGGCCGGAGCGGTGGACTGGATCGAGGTTCGGGGCCGATCCACCACAGTGCGTCAGTTCGGCCGTATGTTCTGATTGACGCTGAACAGATTGGCCGGGTCGTACTGCGTCTTTGCGGCGACCAGCCGCGGATAGTTGTCGCCGAACGTCGCTTGCAGGCGTTGGTCGCCCTCGTCGTCCATCATGAAGTTGGGATAGGCGCCCGCGAGATTGAACGGGTGCACCGCATCCCAGTAGCTCTTCGTCCAGCGTGTGATCTCGCCGGCCTTCTGCGGATTGGGGTCGATGCCCGCGATGACCATCGACCAGCGCGCGTCGCGGCAGTTCCACGCCGTGTCCGTCCTGCCGACGCGGTGTACCGCGCCGTCGATCGGGTAGAGATGCATCAGGGAAAGCTCGCTCGGTGTTCGTGCGGCCGCCGCGACGTGTGCATCGATCGCCGCGTCGGACAGGTCGCGTACGAAATCGCCCCTCCAGTACCACTGCATGCCCTTGGGAAAGAGGGGGTCGAACATGCTTTGCACCGTGCGGAACGGCATCGCTCCCATCCAGTTGAACCAAGGTTCCGGCAGTTGCGCGAGCAACGGCGCGAGGGCCGCCCTGCCATCATCCTCGGGTCCCGCGTAGCACGACATCAGGAGGCAGATGCGCTTGCCCCAATGCTCCTTCGGGAAGGGATCGGTCGAAGGCACCGTTTTCAGGCCGACGAACGCGCCGAGTTCTTCGGGAGCTTGCGGCAGCCAATCGCGATAGCACCGCATGATGGTCTGCGCATGCGCCTGGTCCCACGCGATGGGCCCGGCAAACACCGTGCTGACGGGATGCGCCTGGAACAGGAAGCTCGTGACGACGCCGAAATTGCCGCCACCGCCGCGCAAGGCCCAATAGAGTTCGGGTTCGCTGTCCTTGTTCGCGGTCACGAAGCGACCGTCCGCAAGCACCACGTCCGCCTCCAGGAGGTTGTCGATCGTGAGCCCGTATTTGCGTGCGAGGTACCCGTGCCCGCCGCTCAAGGTCAGTCCGGCAATTCCCGTGGTGGAGATGATGCCGGCCGGCACCGCGAGGCCGAACGGGTGTGTGGCATGGTCGACATCACCCTGCGTGCAGCCGGCAGCGACCCGAACCGTCCTCGCCGTCGGATCGACGCGGACACCGCGCATGCCCGAAAGATCGATCATCAAGCCGTCGTCGACGCTGGCCAGGCCTGGTCCGTTGTGCCCACCGCCGCGGATCGCGATGCGCAGATCGTTGTCACGGCCGAAATTGACGGCGGCGATCACGTCCGCCACGTCGGCGCAGCGGGCAACGAGCCGCGGCCGTTTGTCGATCATGCCGTTGTAGAGAGCACGAACATCGTCGTATGCGGGGTCGCTCGGCTCGATGAGAGTGCCACGAAAATCGGAAGCAAAGCCATCAGTTGTGAGAGACTGCATGGGAACCTCCTTGTGAGGACCCCCCCATAGCTTGATACTAACGCGCCCGACCCGGCCGAACAATAAGGCCGACGCCCCGCTACGGACATAACGCCGACGCCCCGCCCCGCCCCTCCGGTTTCCCGGACGGCGCGCGGAGCGCGGCGATCCGGGATCTATCGCGGTTCGGTTTGCGACGGACGTGGCCATATGCGGCGGCAGCGTTGTGCCTGACAGCACCGGGAAGGACCCCGGCTCGACGCGGCCGGGCTCCCGCCCACCCGCTTGGCCGGGGAACCGGGAGGGGGGAGGGAAACACGGAAGGTCGTTCGCAACGCGTAGCGGAACGTGGGCGACGCGCCTCACCCTCCCCCGGTTTCCCGGACGGCGCGCGACGCGCGGCGATCCGGGATCCATCGCGGTGCGGGTCACGACGAGCTTGGCCACATGCGGCGGCAGCGCCGTGCCCGACAGCACCGGGAAAGACCCGGGCTCTGGCAGCGGCCGGGCTTCCGCCCACCCGCTTGGCCGGGGAACCGGGGGGAGGTGGGACCAGAGTGATCTGCGCTGGTAATGACGCTGGCTCGTCGAGCGGAACGTGGGCGACGCGCCTCACCCTCCTCCTCCGGTTTCCCGGACGGCGCGCGGAGCGCGGCGATCCGGGATCTATCGCGGTGCGGGCCACGACGGGCGTGGCCGTGCCTGACAGAACCGGGAAGGACCCCGGCTCGACGCGGCCGGGCTCTCGCCCGCCCGCTTGGCCGGGGAACCGAGGGGGTGGAAGGGCACCAGAGGAAGAGGCGGGAACCGAAGGCGGAGCCATCGCCAGCCCTCGCTGGAAGCGGTCCGCGTCGAACGGCCTCGACCTGCCGCGCTCCGGCCGTCGGGAAACTCCGCCCGCCTGTCGAATTTCGGTTCGGGTTGTAGCTGCGGCAAGACCGTCTCGCCCGCTGCCACGTGACGGCGACCGGCGACCGGGTTATGTCAGCCGGACCAGCTCGCAGACGAAGAGGCCAACTCGCCGATGGATCAGCCGCGCCAAGCTTCCCCCGCCGCTCGCGCCGGGATCGCCCTCGCCGTCACGGCCGCCGCGCTCGTCGCCGCCGTCGTCCTGCTTGGCAGCCGCGCCTATGACTGGATCAAGGCCCTGCACGTCATCTCGATCATCTCGTGGATGGCCGGCATGCTCTATCTGCCGCGGCTGTTCATCTATCATTGCGATGCCGAAAAGGGCTCCAGGCAGTCCGAGACGTTCAAGGTGATGGAAGGCCGCCTGCTGCGGGTCATCATCAACCCCGCCATGATCTTCGCCTGGGTCACGGGGCTGTGGCTCGCCTGGCAATCACGGTTCTACCTGGCACCCTGGTTCCACGTGAAATTCCTGCTCGTCCTGCTGCTGTCTGCCGCGCACGGCTACCTGTCTGCTGCCACCCGCGCCTTCGCCGAAGACCGCAATGACAAAGCGCCCCGCCACTGGCGCATCGTCAACGAGGTGCCTACCGTCCTGATGATCGGAATCGTCGTGCTCGTGATCGTGAAGCCGTTCTGATCGCCCAGCGCACCGCCGCTAACCAGTCTTTGCTTTTCCCCGGCGGATGCTGTATGAACACCTACATTGGCGCTGACCCTCCACCTCACGGCAGGGCGTGCGTTCCGCCCGAACGCAATACCGGCGGACGCCCAGGTGCATCCCAGCAACCGGCAGCGCTTCCCACCTAAAGTCCGAGTGCCCGGCATTCATCCCAAAAGTCCCGTCGCGTTTTTCGCAACGGATGCCGCGCAACCCCTCAAGAGTGTTCTATGCAGGATATCGCGATCAAGGAGATAAAGCTCCAGGACCTGAAGGCGAAGTCGCCGACGGAGCTGTTGAGCTTTGCCGAAGAGGCGGGCGTCGAGAACGCCAGCACCATGCGCAAGCAGGAGCTGATGTTCGCGACCCTCAAGCAACTCGCGGCCAAGGATATTGAAATCACCGGCATCGGCGTCATCGAAGTGCTGCAGGACGGCTTCGGCTTCCTGCGCTCGCCCGACGCCAACTACCTCGCCGGTCCCGACGACATCTACGTCTCGCCATCCCAGATTCGCCGGTTCGCACTGCGCACCGGAGACACGGTCGAAGGCCAGATCCGCAGCCCGAAGGAGGGTGAGCGCTACTTCGCCCTCATCAAGGTCAACAAGATCAACTTCGAAGACCCCGAGACCGCCAAGCACAAGGTCCACTTCGACAACCTGACGCCGCTCTACCCCGACAAGTGGCTGCGGATGGAGATCGAGGATCCCACCATCAAGGATCTCTCGGCCCGCGTCATCGACATCGTGGCACCCATCGGCAAGGGCCAGCGCGCGCTCATCGTCGCGCCGCCCCGCACCGGCAAGACGGTGCTGTTGCAGAACATCGCCAAGTCCATCACGGCCAACCATCCCGAGTGCTTCCTCATCGTGCTGCTCATCGACGAGCGGCCGGAAGAAGTCACGGACATGCAGCGCTCCGTGAAGGGCGAGGTCATTTCCTCCACCTTCGACGAGCCGCCGTCACGCCACGTGCAGGTGTCCGAGATGGTCATCGAGAAGGCCAAGCGCCTCGTCGAGCACAAGCGCGACGTGGTCATCCTGCTGGACTCGATCACCCGCCTCGGCCGTGCCTACAACACCGTCGTGCCCTCTTCCGGCAAGGTGCTGACCGGCGGCGTCGACTCGAACGCCCTGCAGCGGCCCAAGCGCTTTTTCGGCGCCGCGCGCAACATCGAGGAAGGCGGCTCGCTCACGATCATCGCCACGGCCCTGGTCGACACCGGTAGCCGCATGGACGAGGTCATCTTCGAAGAGTTCAAGGGCACCGGTAACTCGGAAATCATTCTCGACCGCAAGGTTTCCGACAAGCGCGTGTTCCCCGCCATCGACGTGGCCCGGTCCGGCACCCGCAAGGACGAGCTGCTCGTGCCCAAGGATCAGCTCCGCAAGGGCCACCTGTTGCGCCGCATCCTCAACCCCATGGGCACCATGGATGCGATGGAGTTCCTCATCGACAAGCTCAAGTCGACCAAGACGAATGGCGACTTCTTCAATTCGATGAACACCTGATCTCCACGTCAGGATCGGATCTGAACGAGAACGGGGCGTGCCGATGGCGCGCCCCGTTTCATTTCTCGGAAGATGTGTCGGCGAAGCGCTCGCATCGCCGTGCGGAGGCGGCGTTACTCGCTGCTGGACTGGGTCTGCCCCATCAACCGCAGGCGAATGTACTCGAGCTGGTCGAAGTTGCCGTACTTGATCATCAACGTGCCGCTCTCGCCCGAGGTGCGCTTGATCTCGACCTTGAGCCCCAGTAGATCCGCCATATCCTTCTCGAAGGCCCGCGTATCGGCGTCCTTCTCACGCTTGCGGCGCGGCTGTGCCGGATTTTCGACCGACTGGACGAGGGCTTCGACCTCGCGCACGTTCAAACCCTGTGCAACGATGCGATCCGCGAGCGCCTCCGCATCCTCGCGCCCGATCAGCGCCCGCGCATGACCCGCCGTGAGCTTTCCGGATTGTACGAGCCCGAGAACGGCCTCCGGCAGCTTCAAGAGACGCAGCGTGTTGGCCACGTGGCTGCGACTCTTGCCGATCACCTCGGCCAGGCCTTCCTGGGTATACCCGAAGCGGTCCATCAACTCGTGATAGCCGCCCGCTTCCTCGATGGGATTGAGATCGGCTCGCTGCACGTTTTCGATGATCGCGAGCTCGAGAACTTCCTGGTCGTTGAGGTCCCGGACGATCACGGGCACGCTGTGCAGCCCGGCCATTTGCGAGGCCCGCCAGCGGCGTTCACCGGCCACGATTTCGTAGGCCCCGTCTGCGATCTGGCGGGCGATGATCGGCTGAACTAGTCCCTTCTGCCGGATCGACTCCGACAATTCGACCAGGTCTTCCTCGCGAAATTCCTTGCGGGGATTGAGCCGCCCGCCGCTCAACTGGTCGATTGGAAGCACGCGCTGCTCGCCTTCGGGCGGCAATCGCGGGCCATTCGGTACGGAATCGCCAATGAGGGACGCCAACCCCCGTCCGAGTCTGCTCTTCTGCAATGGCGTCGACATCCGACCCGCTCCCCTGTCTTTCCGTGTTTTTTCAGGCTGCTCTGTACTTACGTTCGCGTTCGATGACTTCGCGTGCCAGGCCCACGTAGGCTTTGCTGCCGGGGCTCGACGTGTCGTAGATCAGGATCGGCTTGCCGTGTGATGGCGCCTCCGCGATCTTGACGTTGCGCGGGATGGTCGTGTCGTAGACTTTCGCCCCGAAGACATGGCGCACGCTCTCCGCCACTTCGCGCGAAAGCTGCGTACGCGCGTCGTGCATGGTCAGCACCACGCCCTGCAATTCCAGGCCTGGATTCAGCGTGGCCTTGATCTGGTCGATCGTCTCCTTGAGCTGCGAAATGCCCTCCAGCGCGAAAAACTCGCACTGAACCGGCACCAGAACCGCTTGTGCAGCCACTAAAGCATTGAGCGTCAAGAGACTCAAGGAAGGGGGGCAGTCGATCAACACGTACGAGAATCCCTGGTCCCCGACTGCGGCCCGCTGTTCCGCGACCAATTGGGTCACCGCATCGCGCAGCTTGAACGGCCGGTTCGGGTCCGAAATCAACTCGGCTTCCAGGCCGACCAGGTCGGAATTGGCGGGGATCACGCAGAGGCCGGGCACCAGCGTCTTCACGGTGGCGTCGAGCATCGAGCACGTGCCCTTGATGACGTCGTAGGAGGTCAAAGGGCGCTGATCCGCTGAAATTCCCAGGCCCGTCGACGCATTTCCCTGGGGATCGAGGTCCAGAATGAGGACGCGCTCACCCACGGCGGCCAGTGCTGTGCCGAGATTGATGGCCGTCGTCGTCTTGCCGACGCCGCCTTTTTGGTTTGAAACGGCGAGAACACGCAGCGCTGACTTAGGTGATCGCGTCTCAGCCACGGCCGAGGCCCTCCATACGAACAACGGGACCACGAACCTCGACGATCCGGCCGCTGGGATCGGTCCGGCTGGGGTGGATTTCGCAAACGAAACTCCAACGCAGCCTGGCCGCCTCGATTTCGGCCTCGGTGTCGCGTCCTTTCAGGAAAAACGCCCTGGTCGACGGCGCAAAAAGGCCTGCGGACAGCTCGAAGAGGCGATCGAGCGGGGCCAAGGCCCGCGCGGTGATCACATCGACGCCCGTCAAGCTATCTTGAGTCGCGGAATTTTCGATACGCTGGTTCCGAATCTCCACAGTTGCAGAAGGCGGTAGCCCGACCTTTCGCAAGACTTCGGCTAGAAAAGCGCATTTCCGGCTGTCACTTTCGACCAGGGTCGCTCGCATCGGCCCCATTTCGGCGCGTAGGATCGCCAGAACCAGCCCTGGAAAGCCTGCACCGCTCCCCAGATCCACCCAATATCCCGTCGCATTCCTGGCTAGCGGCAGAATCTGGGCACTGTCGGCGAAATGACGACTCCAGACGGCCCCCAACGTGCTCGGCGCCACGAGATTTATGGTCTTCTGCCACTTCGCCAGCAACTCGGCGTAGATTGTGAGGCGGTCCGCCGTTTCACGTGAAACTGCGAATTCCGACATGAAACCAGTGGCATCGCTGATCGCGACCATGCCAGACGAGTTGCCGGTACCCTTCCTCATGCCCGCGTCGCCGACGTCTTGGCCGCGCCGCTCTTCTTCGCATGGGCCAGCAGAAGCAGCAGCGCGGAAGGGGTCATGCCATCGATGGCCGAGGCCTGGGCAAGCGTGGAGGGCCGGTGACGCGCGAGCTTGAGTTGTAGCTCGGCCGATAAGCCGGGAAGGCCTTGATAATTGAAATCATGAGGGATTTCGACGGCCTCGTCCCGCTTCAGCATCGCCACGTCTTCCATCTGCCGGTCGACATACGGCTGATAGCGCGCATCGACCACGAGCTGCTCCGCGATATTCGCCGGCATATCCCCGATCTCGGGCCAGATCCCAGCCAAACGCTCCAGGGAAATGCCCGAGTGCGCCAAAAGTTCGAAAGCAGAACGCCGCCGCCCGTCTCGGTTGATCTCCAGCCCGTGCTTTGCGGCCTCTGTCGGGGTCAGGTTCAGCGCTTCGAGGCGGCGGCGGCCGGCAGACAAGGCCGCAGCCCGTGCACTGTAATGCACAGCACGCACGTGGCCGACGCAGCCGGCGGCCAGGCCAGCGGGCGTCAGGCGTTGATCGGCGTTGTCGGCCCGTAGCCGTAGCCGGAACTCCGCTCGCGACGTGAACATGCGGTAGGGTTCGGTGACGCCCCGGGTCACCAAGTCGTCGATCATCACGCCGATATAGGCGTCTGCGCGAGACAGGGTGAAAGACCGTGCGGAACCAGAGGCTTTCAGGCCGGCATTCAAGCCAGCTATGAGCCCCTGTGCCCCAGCCTCTTCATATCCTGTGGTTCCGTTGATCTGGCCGGCCAGGAACAATCCGCCGAGCTTCTTCAACTCCAGCGTCGGCGTCAGTTCCCGCGGATCGACGTGATCGTACTCGATCGCATAGCCTGGCCGCAGGATGACGACGTCCTCCAGCCCTGGAATGGTCCGCAGGAACTGGTCCTGCACCTCTGCCGGCAGCGACGTCGAGACCCCGTTCGGATAGACCGTGTGGTCGTCCAGCCCTTCAGGCTCGAGGAAGATCTGATGTGCGCTGCGATCCGCGAAGCGCACGACCTTGTCCTCGATCGACGGGCAGTAGCGGGGCCCGGTGCTCTTGATCGCACCCGAATACATCGGCGCACGGCCGAGGTTCCCGCGGATGATCTCGTGCGTCGCCGCATTCGTATAGGTGACGCCGCACGCGATCTGCCGGTTCGTGATCCGCTGCGTCAGGAACGAGAACGGCAGGGGATGCTCGTCGCCAGGTTGCATCTCCAAGCGATCCCAGGCGATAGACCGGCCGTCCAGCCGAGCGGGCGTTCCCGTCTTCAGCCGGCCCATGGCCAGGCCCAGCGCCGCCAGGCGTTCCGCTAAAGCCACTGACGGCGCCTCACCGATCCGGCCGGCGGGGATTTTCACCTCCCCCATGTGGATGAGGCCGCGCAAAAAGGTTCCTGTCGTCAGGACGATGGCACCGCAGGAGATGACGCTGCCGTCGGCCAGCGTCACGCGCGTCACGCGGCCAGCCTCGACGCCGATGTCCGCCGCCTCGCCCTCGATCACAGTGAGCCCGGATGTTTCACGGATCGCGGCCTGCATCGCCTGGCGATAGAGCTTGCGGTCGGCCTGCGCGCGTGGCCCCTGTACCGCTGGCCCCTTCGAGCGGTTGAGCATCCGGAACTGGATGCCGGCCGCATCGGCGACCCGCCCCATCAATCCGTCCAGCGCATCGATCTCGCGGACGAGATGTCCTTTGCCCAAACCGCCGATCGCCGGATTGCAGGACATCTCTCCCACGGTCGCGAAAGCATGGGTCACCAGCGCCGTGCGCGCGCCGACACGTGCGGAGGCTGCCGCAGCCTCCGTTCCGGCATGACCACCGCCGATCACGACAACATCGAAAGTACGAACTGACATTCCCGCTCTGGGCCCGAGAAGCTGCAAATTTGCGCGGAAACTACCCGGAATCGGGGTCTTTGGTCAAAGCGGAGATCGACTCTGCATCCTCCAGCATCGTCGAACCAGCCTCCTAGACCGGCGATGCAGCCTCCTGGATGTCGATTCCAGCCTCCTGGACCCTGGAGACACTGCGCAAGCGATGATTCACGTGAAACGACCATTGTCTACAGAAAAGGATTCACGTGAAACACAGCCTCCTGTTTTACTTCCCGATGCAGAATCGAGAGAAGATCTGGTCCAAGACATCCTCCACATCTACTCGCCCAACGACCCGTCCGAGCGAGTCTCCGGCCAGTCGCAATTCTTCGGCGGCAAGCTCAGGAAGCTTGGTTTCACTTGCCAGGAACTTGGCCAGATGCGTCTTTGCTGCCTCGAGCCCTTGCCGATGTCGCTCCCGTGTCGGCACCAGGCCGTTGGCCCGTGAAACACGATTCTCCACTTCGGTGCGCAGACGCGTCGTCAGCGCATCGAGCCCTGCGCCGGTCACCGAGGAGATCGCAAAAATGGATTCACGGGAAACATTTTGCTCCGGCCGGGCTTCCGGCATCATATCGATCTTGGTACGGACTGTCAGACGCGGCGTCGGGTTGGCCGCGATCTCCGCGGGTATAGACAACTCTGGCTCGGTCACATCGACGAGCCACAAGACGAGATCGGCGTCCCGTGCGCGATCGAGTGTTCGGCGAATGCCTTCCTTCTCGACTGCGCCTTGCGCCGCGCGAATGCCCGCCGTATCCGCCAGCACGACGACATACCCGCCCAGGTCCAGGCGTACCTCGATCACGTCGCGCGTCGTTCCAGCCTCCGGCGAGACGATGGCGACGTCGCGCTGGGCAAGGGCGTTCAGCAGGCTGGACTTGCCAGCGTTGGGTCGCCCGGCCAGCACGACACGAAACCCCTCGCGGATGATCTCGCCGCGATTGCTCCCGGAAAGATGCTGGCACAACACGTCATGCAACGTTCGCGCTTGCTGCCTTGCTTGTTCCACGGCGTCCCGCGCCACGTCCTCCTCGTCGGAGAAGTCGATCGCAGCCTCCACGAGGGCGCGCGCCGCGATGATGCGCTCGCGCCATTCGCCATAGAGCCGCGCCAGGGCCCCTCCCGCCTGCACGAGGGCCTGGCGACGCTGGGCGTCGGTTTCCGCATCCACCAGGTCGGCTAGGCCCTCCACGGCGGTGAGGTCGATGCGCCCGTTCTCGAACGCCCGTCGCGCGAACTCGCCCGGTTGTGCAAGCCGGCATCCCGGAATCTCCGCGAGTGCCGCGAGCACCGCGCGCGTAACCGCTGGACTGCCGTGGATGTGCAACTCCACCATGTCCTCGCCGGTCTCGGTGCGAGGTCCCGGCAGCCACAGCACCAGGGCCTCGTCCAGCAGTTCGGCAGTGTCGGGATGGCGAATGCGCCGCAAGCCGGCATAGCGCGGCTGGGGCCGGGAGCTGGTCGTGCGGTCGAGCACCAGGCCCGCCGCTGGTCCGGAAATGCGGATGACCGAGACGCCCGCTTTGCCCGGCGCGCTCGAAAGCGCAAAGATCGTCGATGGCGCACTGCTCATGCGGCCGGTCCTTCGTTACGCTGGACGACTACGATTTGGAACAAAGTTCAGGTGGTGCGCACGTTGGCGACGGCTTCCGGCGGCCACAGATCCTTGTGCCACATTCCCCATATCAGGATCGTGCACAACAGCGCACCCCCCGAATAGAGTTGGGCCGTCGCTGAGAACCCGAAGCGTTCGATCAGCAACCCGGCCGGCAGCAATCCCGGCACCTGGCTGATGATCGCCAGCATGCGCACACCCATCACGCGGCCACGAAGCCTCTCTTCTGAAGTCTTCAGCAAGAGGATCGCCATCGAGACGAGGCAGACGCTCTGCATCACGCCGGCCAGCAAGAGCAGCACCACTCCCTCCCGCAGCGTCGTCGTCGTCGCGAATACCATCAGCACCACGCACCATATGATGCCCGACAGCATCATCGCGCGCGCCAGCCGTATCCAGCGCGCCGCCAGGCTCAACCCGAACGAGCCGATGAAGGCGCCGGCTGCGAAACTCGCGCTCAAATATCCGAGCCCCGTCTGGTCCGTGCCATAGACGCCCTTGGCCACGAACGGCAGCAGCCCGCCGGACAGCGGCAGCGTCGTCATGTTCATCAGGAAGGCGAGCCACACGGCAGCCAGTAGCCGGGGGGTCGAGCGGACATAGGCCATCCCCTCCTTGAGATCCCGCCAAGCCCCCGAAATCCCGCGCTCCGCCCGTGTTCCGCTGGCGATGATCGCTCCGTCCTTTGTCCGCGCGAGAAGCAGCAGGACCAGGCCGCCCGCATAGATCGCGGTGATGATCATGTAGGCTGGCGCCATTCCCAGCTTGGCGAGCACGCCGGCGCCGGTCAGGGCCCCGGCGATCCGCGCCACGTCGGATGTCGTCCGAGAGATGCCCAGCGCTCCCACCAGCAGGTCCGCGGGGATGGATTGCGCTACGGACGCGGCCCGCACCGACAGGTCGGACGGGCGCACGATCCCCATCAGCGACGCCACGACGACGACGGCCACAGGTCCAAGCAGACCGCTCGCGGCCAGCGTCAGCAGCGTGGCGGCCAACCCCACGTAGACGGCGCGCATACAACACAGGAGGTTGCGGTGCCCGATCCGGTCGCCGATGACGCCCAGCAGAGGCGATACGAGCGTGCCGTGAAACTGCATGGCCGCGAACACGGTCAGCCAGAACACCGAGCCCGTCGTGGTCAGGATGTACCAGCCGAGGATCAGCGTTTCCATTTCGAAGGCGAGCGACGTCATCAGGTCCGCTGGCCACTGCAGGCGAAAGCTGTGCACCGCGAACGGAGCCGTCGTCCGGCTCAGCGAGCCTGCCATATCGTCGTTTCCTCCGGCGCATCGTCGGCCCGTTCGGGCTCGTTGCCAGTCAGTCTTGTCGGTCAGTCTAGTGTTCCGGCTCCGACACTTGGTTCCCCGTGCATCATGCTCTGGACCAAGTGTCGGAGCCAGAAGGAACACTAGCAACCATATGATTCTAGTGTAGCTTTTGCATCTGACGTTTGGTCATGGTTCCAGCCGCGAGTGGGTACCAAACGTCTGATGCGCTACACTAGACAGGGGGCAGGAAGCGCCCCCAGGCCGCTGCCGCCAAAGCCACCAACGCCAGCGCTCCCACCCACAGCGCGATGCGTCCCGAGCGCGTGCGGCGCGCTTCCTCCCGGGCCAACCGCAGGATCGTGGGATCGTCGAGGCGCACGCCGCCCCGGGCCATGTCGCCCAGCGCGGCGAACGTCCGCTCCGCCTGCGACAGCAGCGCGGGCACCTCCCCCAGCAGCCGCCCCAGTTCGCCCGCACCCTCGCGCGCATCCTTGAGTGCGCCTGCCGCGCCGAGGTTCGCCTCGATCCACTCGCGCGCGATGGGTTCTGCGGCGGTCCACAGGTTGAGGCTGGGGTCCAGTGAGCGCGCCACGCCCTCCACGACGACCATCGTCTTCTGCAGGTTGATCAGCTCCGGCCGGGTCTCCATGTCGAAGACCTCGGTATAGGCGAAGAGCTGGCCGAGCAGGTCGGCCATGGAGATCTCCTCGGCCGTCAAGCCATGGATCGGCTCGCCGATCGCCCGCAGGGCCTGCGCGAAGACCTCGACTGGATGATGTGGCGGCACGTAGCCCGCCCAGTAATGCACGAGCGCGGCGCGCCGGTAGTCGCGCGTGATGAGCCCGAACAGGATCTCGGCCAGGAACCGCCGCTCCTTTGCGCCGAGCCGGCCGACGATGCCGAAATCGATGGCAACCACGGTCCCGTCGCGCTCCACCAGCATGTTGCCCTGGTGCATGTCGGCATGGAAGAAGCCGTCCCGCATGGCGTGCCGCAGGAACGACTGCAGCACCGTCAGGCCCAGCGCGCGCAGGTCATGGCCCTGCGCCTTCAGCGCAGCGACATCGCTGATCGGCGTGCCCTCGATCCATTCCATCGTCAGCACACGCTTGCGCGTGCGCCGCCAGTCGACCGCAGGCACACGCAGGCCGGCACCCTCCGCGCGCGGATCGGCCTTGATGTTGTCCGCCATCTCCGAGAGCGCGGCAGCTTCCAGCCGCAGATCCATCTCGAGCGTCGTCGTACGCGCCAGCGTGTCGACGACGCAGACCGGCTTCAGGCGGCGCGAAGGCGCATGCACGCGCTCCACGATGCGAGCCGCGAGATAATAGCTGTCGAGATCGCGCTTGAACTGCCGCTCGATGCCCGGCCGCAGGATTTTCACGGCGACGGCGCGGCGCGTGCCGTCCCGGTCGATCACCACACCCTTGTGCACCTGGGCGATCGAGGCGGCGGCTACCGCCGGCCCGAGTTCGACGAAATGATCCTCCAGCCGTCCCCCCAGCGATTCCTCGATGGCCCGGCGGGCCTCGGCCATGGGAAACGGCGGCAGCCGGTCCTGCAGGTGGCGCAGATCACGCGCGACCTCCTCCCCGATGACGTCGGCCCGCGTCGCCAGGAACTGGCCGAGTTTGATGTAGGACGGGCCGAGGCTCGTCAACGCAGCCGCCATGCGCCGGTCGGGCGGTGTCTTGCGCCGCCAGGGCCAGGTCAGCAGTCGCACCGGCACGGTCACGATCCGTAAAGCTGCCAGCGCACCACGCGGCAGTGCGCCGGCTGGTGCCAGGTCGACGCCGAATTGCCCGAGCGTCAGGCCGGCTCGGGCAAGGCGCAGAAGATTGGTGAGGGTGCTCGGCAAGGCGGGCGCGGCTCCTGGATCGGTCCGGCCGCTCGGCGGCCACTGCCATCAGATCGCAAGTGCTCCGCTGCGGGTCAAGCATTGCAGCAGCCATGCATTGCCGCACCTGCGACCCCTGGAAGCCCGCTGCCAGCTCGCGGCGATCGATAAACCTTGAAGCAATTTTGCTGCCCCGCGTGAGACAGTTCGCAGCACGTTCATGAGATAAAGGCCCCCGTGCCACGCTTTCCGAGGAAGAGTTGGGGTGTGCCGTGCCGAGCAATGTGTTGCGTAGCGATAGCGGAATCGATCACGCCTTGAGCGAGCTCAAGGCCGAACATGCCGCCTGCGTTCAGGTGATTTCCAGCATGGCGGCCGACCCGGCCTATCTGGACCGCATCGCCGAATGCCTCACGCGCATCGACGACATCAATCACGCCATCATCCGCCTCGCGAGCGCCCACACGGCCCATTGACGGCCCTTCCGAGGCCGCGCGCCGCGACGGCGCGGCATGGCCGCCGCGAAACTGTTTTCCGACTTTGCTGGCAATTCCGCCCGATGGACGCGACATTCGGGGTTGACGAGTGTTAGGCTCCGCATCTGGAGCAACCTTCGTCCGGGAGTGCGTCGAACCGTGAACCGCTTGCTGCTTTCTACCGGAAACGTCGTCGTCTCGCTGATCATCGGTGCCATTGCCCTGGCGCTCGTCGGGATCAACTATCCCGAGACGCTGGATGAGCTGATCACGGCCGCCACCACCGTCAAATCCTGGATCGTCGCCTCGGGGCTGCCCACCAAATACAATGTCTGGGTCAAGCTTCTGCTCGAGGAGAAGCAGCTCGTCTTCATGTTCTTCACCATCATGGCCCGCATCGCCCTGTCACTGTTGACATGGGTCATCGGCTCCCTGTGGGCCCGCACCTACGCCTGACGTGCAGCCCCGCGCGCCCCGCGATTAAGACCTTGGCAGGCCATCGGGCCGGCCCTAGACCTTCGTGGGGACAAACATCCTCCAACTCACGAAGGAAACGCTCGATGCGCAAGAACAAGATCCGCGAGATCGTCAAGTCCGGGGGCACCGTGATCAACGGCTGGTGCTCGATCCCCGATTCCTATTCCGCCGAGGTCTATTCCCACCAGGGCTGGGACAGCGTGACCATCGACCTCCAGCACGGACCGGTCGATTTCTCGGCCGCCTTGACGATGCTGCAGGCCATTTCCACCACCGACGCCGTGCCCATGGCCCGCGTGCCCTGGAACGATGCGGCCATCATCATGAAGCTGCTCGACGCGGGCTCCTACGGCATCATCTGCCCGATGATCAATAACCGCGAAGAGGCGGAGCGCTTCGTCAGCTTCGGCCGCTATCCCCCGATCGGTACGCGGTCGATGGGCCCCAACCGCGCCGTCCAGTACGCCGGTGCCGACTATTGGCAGGGCGCCAACCAGGAAATCGTCTTGCTGGCGATGATCGAGACACAGGACGGCCTCAAGAACCTCGACGACATCCTGTCCGTGAAAGGGCTCGACGGCGTCTACGTTGGCCCGTCGGACCTGTCGATGGCCATGGGCAAGCCGCCGACGCTCGATCCCTCCGACAGCGGCGTCATCGCCGCCATCGCCGAGATCGCCAAGCGCACGCGCGCCAAGGGCATGATCGCGGGCGTGCATACGGACAGCCCCGCCACCGCCAAGACGCGCATCGAACAGGGCTATCAGTTCTGCACCCTGCTCAACGACGCGCGCACGCTGGCCATGGCGGCCAACAACATGATCAAGGAAACGCGCGGGCTGGCGCCCTCCGCCGCAGCCAAGACCTACTGAAGCCGGCCGGACGACCGCGCCGACAAATGCGAACGCCGGCTCCCGATGGGGCCGGCGTTCCTGGTTTCGAAGAACTCGGCGCCGCGACGGCGCATCAATCCTTGGCGCGCTCGACGTACTCGCCGTCGACCGTCGACACGACGATGCGCGTGCCCGTCTCGATATGCGGCGGCACCATGACGCGGGCGCCGTTCGACAGCTTCGCCGGCTTGTAGGACGAAGACGCCGTCTGGCCCTTCACCACCGGATCGGCCTCCACGATATCGAGCGTGACGCGCGGCGGCAGTTCGATGGCCACCGGCGTGCCCTCGAACAGCTGCACCGAGCACGTCATGCTCTCCTGCAGCCAGATCGCCTGATCGCCGATCAGCTCCTTGGAGATCGAGATCTGCTCGTAAGTCTCCGGCTCCATGAAATTGTAGCCCATTTCGTCTTCGTAGAGGTAGTTGAACGTCTTCTCGTCGAGGAACGCGCGCTCGACCGATTCCGTCGTGCGGTAGCTCTTGACGATCTTCACGCCGTCCGAGATGCGGCGCATGTCGATATGCGTCGTCGGCGTGCCCTTGCCCGGGCGAATGCTTTCGGCCTTGAGGACCGTGCACAGATGCCCGTCGATGTCGAGGACGTTGCCCTTGCGCACCTCGCTGGCGATAACCTTGACCACGTTCGTTCTCCATTCTTTTCGAATTTCAGGGCACCGCGTCCGGGCGCCGTGAGGCCATGCCGACACGACCCATGGCCGTCGAGCCTCGGGAATTGCGCCGCTTCATACCCGCTAATTCGCGGCAGGCCAAGCGCCGGGATGGCGCCCGCCGGCCGGAGTGCTACGCCGAGCGTTATGCCGCCGGCCCCGCGCGCCGCCAGACGATCCGGTGATAGCGCGGCGTGTCGGGGGAGAAGTCGGGCCCCGACAGCGTCAACCGATCACCGTCGAGCATGATATTGCGCGTCGACGTGATCCCTGCCAGCGCCGGGTTGGTTGCAACCGCAATGGTATGAAACACCGCCTCGTCGATCACCTCGTAGGTGCCCGCATAGGCGAAGCAGTCGTCATAGGCCTCGGCCTTCTCCTCTGCATCGCCGGTGGCGAACACCGCCCGCCCCTTGCGCATCAGCGTGGCGCTCATGTGCCCGTCGGCGGTGTAGAGGATCAAGCCCACGGCATCCCGTCCCAGCGGATATTCCGCCGGCCGCCCGTCTTCATAGACGAGCGCCCAGCCCTCCAGCCGCCAGGCCCCGATCAGATCAGATGCCGTGGTCAAAGGTTGTCTCCATCGGCTCGTGTGGCGTCGCGTCTTGATTGACCAATCCGTGCGGCAGGCTGTTCGTCAATCAAGACGCGATGAACGCCACACGAAGCTCATGGTGTATCTCGTGGCCCTCGTGTCGCGCCAAAATCGGTAAGCGGTCGTGGCTATGAGGCGATTTTGGCGCGACGGGCCACGAGCCTCAGCTCAGACCTGCCGCCGCCATGATCTCGGAACGGCGCGCAATGGCCCAGCCATAGCTCGCCGGCCACATCTTGGAGTCGGGGTCGCAGCCCAGTTGCTCGGCCGCCTTCAGCGCCCAGAACGGGTCGTACATCATCTCGCGCCCGACAGCGACCAGGTCGGCCCGGCCTTCCTGCAGGATGGCTTCGGCCTGCCGGCCGGTGATGATGACGCCGACCGCCATCGTCTTGATCCCACTGTCGCGGCGCACGCGCTCGGCATAGGGCACCTGGAACCCCGGCGGGCGCTCGGCCCGTGTCTTCAGGGCCTGCCCGCTGTCGCTCGAGCGGAAGTGCGGCGCCCCGGAGATGCCACCCGCGGAACAGTCGACCACGTCGACGCCGCGCGCCTTCAGCTCCTTGGCGAGGACCACGGAGTCGTCGAGGTTCCAGCCGTCGGCCGGCCCGTCGATCGCCGAGATGCGCATGAACAGCGGCAGCTCCTGCGGCCATACCGCCCGCACCGCCTCGGCCACCTCGAGCGCGAAACGCATGCGGCCCTGCCGGTCGCCGCCGTAGCCGTCGTTGCGCTTGTTGGACAGCGGCGAGAGGAACGAGTGGATCAGGTAGCCGTGGGCGCCATGGATCTCCAGCACCTTGAAGCCCGCCTTGACGGCACGGCCCGCTGCCGCGGCGAAGGCGTCGACGACGGTCTTGATGTGAGCGTCCGTCATGGCGGTGGGGGCCGGCCAGTTCGCCGCGACGGGCTCCGCCGTCGGCCCGATCACCGACCAGGGCGGCGAACCCGATGCCGCATCGTCGGCAACCAGGGGACGGCTGCCGCCCCACGGCGGCATCACCGACGCCTTGCGACCGGCATGCGCGATCTGGATGGCGGGAATGGAGCCGAAAGCCTCGATCTGCGCGACGATCGGACGATAGGCCTCGATCTGGGCGTCATTCCACAGTCCGCAGCAGCCATGCGAGATCCGACCTTCCGGCAGCACGGCGGTTGCCTCCGTGAAGACGATGCCGGCGCGACCCCGGGCGAACGTCGTCAGGTGCGAGAAATGAAAGCCGTTCGCCAGCCCGTCCTTCGCGGAATACATGCACAAGGGCGCCAGCGCGATCCGGTTGGGCAGCGTCACGGATCGGATCGTCATGGGCGTGAACAGGAGTGGCATCGTCACAGGCAGGCTTCCTTCTTGTCTCGGCAGTTTGTCTCGGCGGTGAATTAGAACAAATTCGCGCAACGTGCAGCGGCAGGCAGGGGCTGTGCGCCCCCGTGTCCCGCCGACGCCGGCAGTTGGGGCCCGGCGCGGCATGGCAGCAGAGGTGCCACCACGCCTTGGCACTGTGCCGGCAGGCCCATCGTCGCCAGTGAAACGTCGAGGGCGCTCACTTCAGCAACTGCACGATGGCATCGCCCAGTTCGGTGCAACTCGCCTTGCCGCCCTGGTCGCGCGTGCGCACGTCCGTCTCCTTGAACAGCCGCTCGATCGCGGTCACGATCGCGTCCGCCGCTTCCTTGTGGCCGAGGTGGTCGAGCATCATGGCGCCCGACCAGATCTGGCCGATAGGGTTGGAGATGCCCTGCCCCGCGATGTCGGGCGCGGAGCCGTGCACCGGCTCGAACATCGAGGGATAGTCCTTCTCGGGATTGATGTTGCCGCCCGGCGCGATGGCGATGGTCCCCGTCGTCGCCGGTCCCAGGTCCGACAGGATGTCGCCGAACAGGTTCGAGCCCACGATCACGTCGAACCACTGCGGGTTGCGCACCAGATGCGCGGTGAGGATGTCGATGTGGTACTGGCTGGTCTTCGCCTTCGGGTACTCCTTGGCGATGGCCGCGAAGCGCTCGTCCCAGTACGGCATCGAGATCGAGATGCCGTTCGACTTCGTCGCCGAGGCCACCTCGTTGCGCTTGCGCGTGGCGGCCAGGTCGAAGGCATAGCGCATCACCCGGTCGCAGCCGCGCTTGGAGAAGATCGCCTGCTGCACCGCCATCTCGTACTCGGTGCCCTCGTACATGCGCCCACCGATGGAGGAATACTCGCCCTCGTTGTTCTCCCGCACGATCCAGTAGTCGATGTCGCCGGGCTTGCGGCCGGCCAGCGGGCACGGCACGCCCTCGAACAGGCGCACGGGACGCAGGTTGATGTACTGCTGGAACTCCCGGCGGATCGGGATCAGCAGGCCCCAAAGCGAGACGTGGTCGGGAACCCCTGGAAAGCCGACGGCACCCAGGTAGATCGCGTCGTGATGGCGGATCTGGTCGAGGCCGTCGTCGGGCATCATCTTGCCCGTCTTCTTGAACACCTCACACGACCAGTCGAAGTTGTCCCACTGGAATTCGATGTCGAATTTGCGGCCCACGGCCTCCAGAACCTTGATGCCCTCGGGCACCACCTCGTTGCCGATGCCGTCGCCGGGGATGACGGCGATCTTCAGGGCGTTCGACTTCTTCGACTTCGATTTGGCGGCGGTTTTGGCCATGGGACGTCTCGTTCCTCCCGGGGATTGCACGTGCCGTCGCACCAAACGCCGCCCCGTGGCCAACTGTCAAGGCATCGGGCATCGGGCGCCCCCCGGCCCTCGGGCGCGCAGAGCGGCTCGGGGCATCGAGGTCGATGGCGCGCAAGTTTCTTGCACCGACCCTGCACAGGCGAGACAATGCTCGAGCCTGGACCATCACAAGAGGATGCCTCTGGATGCGTCGAGACAAGGCACAGCAAGCACGAGGAGGAGCCGACATGACCAGCGCAACTCCAGTCGATGCGGCAGCCCTGCGCGATCAGGTACGAATGAAGTATCGCGAAGTGGCGATCGAGCCGCACGGCGCCTACCACTTCCATACGGGGCGCCCCCTGGCACGACGCCTGGGCTATGACAGCGAGATGGTGGCCGCCTTGCCCGACGCGGCCGTCGAATCGTTTGCAGGCGTAGGCAATCCATTTTCCCTGCGCACGCTGGAAAAGGGCGAGCGCGTCGTCGACATCGGATCGGGCGGCGGGTTCGATTGTTTCGTCGCCGCCGGCCAGGTCGGGCCGCGAGGTCGCGTCGTCGGCATCGACATGACCCAGGAAATGCTGACGAAGTCCCGCGCCACCGCGCGGGCGATGCAGCACACCAATGTCGAGTTCCGGGAGGGGATCATCGAATCGACGCCGGTCGAAGACCAGTGGGCGGACGTCGTGATCTCCAATGGCGCGATCAATCTGTGCGCCGACAAGAAGAAAGTCTTCTCGGAGATCTGGCGCATCCTGCGTCCAGGCGGCCATCTCCAGTTCGCCGATATCGCCAACAGCGAGGCAGTTCCCGCGGCCGCTGTCGCCAACATCGATCTATGGACGGCTTGAATCGCTGGTGGCCTGCCGTGTGCAGGCTGGCAGAAGATGATCGAGGACAGCGGCTTTAGCGACGTTCGCATCGGCCCCCCGGTCGATACCTTCGGCGGGGCCGGCGGCGAAAAGAACGCGCGCCGATTTGGCGTCTTCGGCTACGCCTTCCTGGCCCGTAAGCCCTGAAGGGATCGCGCGAGCCGTGCGCAATCGGACTGGCCGGGGCACGCGCCGGAACCCGCAGCTGCCCCGCCACCGACTTGCCTTGACAACGAAAGTGTGGCATAGGGGCCGCTTCCGGAAGCACGTCCGTCGTCGAACCGTCGCGTTCATGAGGCTCATGAGCGAGCGGAGCATGCTTTGGCGAGGCGGACGCAAAAATGAGGAGCAGGCTGAATGGCCCGCGTCACCGTTGAAGATTGCGTCGACAAGGTGCCCAACCGTTTCGAGCTGATTCTGCTCGCGGCCCATCGCGCCCGTGCGATCTCGAACGGCTCGGCCATCACCATCGATCCCGACAACGACAAGAACCCCGTCATCGCCTTGCGCGAGATCGCGGACCGGACCATCGCGCCCGAGGATATGCGCGAAAGCCTGATCCATTCGATCCAGAAGAACGTCGAGGTCGACGAGCCGGAGGCGGGCGCCGCCCCCTTGCTGCCGTCCGATCGCCGCCAGACGCTGGGCCGCGACGACCAGGGCTCGGACAACATGGTCGACCAGATCACGATGTCCGAGGAGCAGCTTCTGCGCGCCATGGAAAGCCTCACGCCCTCCGAGCCGTCCGCAGGTGGCGGCAGTGGTGGTGGCAATGGCGGCGGTGGCGGCGGCCGGGGCCGCTGATCCAGGCGCCGCACGCGCGTGCTTCCTGACCGGTGAAGCACCTTTCACGCATAGCGGGGCTGATGGCCTCTCTGTTATCATGAGCCGTGTGAACCGGGCGCATGGCGCGCCCGGCCCGGAGACCAGCCCGCGATGATGCGCCAGTACGAGCTCGTCGAGCGCGTTCTGAGCTATGAACCCCAGGCCAACGAGGCGCTGCTCAACCGCGCCTACGTCTATGCCATGCGCGCGCACGGCAATCAGCGGCGCGCCTCGGGCGATCCCTACTTCTCCCATCCCCTCGAAGTCGCAGCGATCCTGACCGATCTCAAGCTGGACGACGCGACCATCGCGACCGCGCTGCTGCACGACGTGATCGAGGACACGGAAGCGACCCGCGCCGAGATCGACCATCTCTTCGGCGCCGAGATCGGCGCCCTCGTCGATGGCCTCACGAAGATCAAACGCCTCGATCTCGTCTCCAAGCGGGTCGAGCAGGCCGAGAATTTCCGCAAGCTCCTGGTCGCCATTTCGACCGATATCCGTGTGCTGCTCGTCAAGCTGGCGGACCGCCTGCACAACATGCGCACGCTCGAGCACATGAAGCCCGCGAGCCGCCAGCGCATCAGCCAGGAAACCCTCGACATCTACGCCCCGCTGGCCGGTCGCATGGGCATGCAGGCCCTGCGTGAGGAACTGGAGGAACTGGCCTTCCGCTGGCTCCACCCCGACGCGCACAAGGCTGTCGTCGACCGCCTGACCCAGCTTCGCAAGCGCAACGAAGGCATCGTCCGCGACATCAACGAGCTGCTGATGGCCCGTCTCGCCGAAGTCGGCCTGACCGTCGAGGTCACGGGGCGGGAAAAGCGGCCCTACTCCATCTGGCGCAAGATGGAAAACAAGCAGATCTCGCTCGAACAGCTGTCCGACATCTACGGCTTTCGCGCCATCCTGCCGAACGACGACGCCTGCTATCGGACGCTCGGCGTCATCCACACCACCTGGCGCGCGGTGCCCGGCCGCTTCAAGGACTACATCTCGACACCCAAGCAGAACGGCTACCAGTCGATCCATACGACGGTGGTCGGCCCTCGCCATCAGCGCGTCGAGATCCAGATCCGCACCGACGACATGCACCGCGTCGCCGAACTGGGCGTGGCCGCGCACGCGCTCTACAAGGATCCCACCCCCGGCGCCGCCACGAACGGAGCGACCAGGCCCGGCCCCAAGGACCTGCGCGATCCCAAGGAGGGCGGCCCCTACATGTGGCTGCGCCACCTCGTGGGTACACTGCTGCAGGGAGACAATCCCGAAGAATTCCTCGAGCACACCAAGCTCGAACTCTTCCACGACCAGGTGTTCTGCTTCACGCCGAAAGGCCGGCTCATCGCGCTGCCCAGCGGCGCCACCCCCATCGACTTCGCCTACGCCGTGCACACCGACGTCGGCAATCACTGCGTCGGCGTCAACGTCAATGGCCGCCATGTGCCGCTGACGACGCAGCTGCGCAATGGCGACGAGGTGCTGATCCTCACCTCGGAAAGCCAGACGCCGCCGGCCGCCTGGGAGCGCCTCGCGGTGACGGGCAAGGCACGCTCGGCGATCCGGCGCGCCGCCCGCGATGCGCTGCGCCGCCAATACGCGGAGCTGGGCCGGCGGCTCCTCGTCTCCGCCTTCCACAAGATCGGCCAGGACTACACCGACGACCGCCTGCGCCGCGCCTTGGCCCGCCTGCCCCAGAAGACCGTCGAGGACGTTCACGCCGCCGTCGGCCGCTCCGAGTTGCCGATCGCAGACGTCGTGCGCGCGGTGGCGCCCGACGCCATCATCGAGAAGGCGCGGCCCGTTCCCCGCCCCCGCAACCGCTACGAGCGCACCGCCGGCGACGAGGGCTGGTTCAACCTGTCGAAGGTGATGGGTCTGAAATTCCGCATGCTCGGCTCGAGCGAGGACGGCGACGCTGAAACCGCCCCCGATGACGAAGCCGGCGTCGCCCAGGCGGCGAACGGAACGGGACTTCCCATCCGCGGCATTCGCAACGACGTGCCCGTCAGCTTCGAACCCGGCGGCGCCGTTCCCGGCGACCGCATCGTTGGCGTGCTGATGCCCGGCGAAGGCATCCGCATCTTCCAGATCCACTCGCCCAGCCTCAAGGACTACGAGCACGAGCGCTGGATCGACGTCACCTGGGACATCGACATCGAGGCGCCCGAACGCTTTCCTGCCCACCTCGAGGTCACCATGCTCAACGAGCCTGGCACCCTCGCCCAGGTGGCCGCCGTCATCGGCGAGTTCGACGGCAACATCGACAATCTCCGCATGACCAAGCGCGGCGGCGACTTCACGGAAATGCGCATCGAGCTGGAGGTCTTCGACCTCGAGCATCTCGATCGCATTTCCTCGGGCCTCAAGGCCCGCCCCGTGGTCAGCAAGGTGGAGCGCGTCTTCGGCTGACCGCGTCCCCTGCACCCCGTTCGACAAGGCGCGCGGAAGCGCCTAGATTCGTTATGCAAATAATGAGCGAGAGCCCAGCATGAGCCGTTCCGCGCGGATGCCCCATCAGAGACTTGGCGTCAACATCGACCACGTCGCCACCGTTCGCAACGCGCGTGGCGGGCGCCATCCAGACCCCCTGCGTGCGGCCCACCTGGCCATCGCCGCCGGCGCCGACGGCATTACGGCGCACCTGCGCGAGGACCGGCGCCACATCCGCGACGACGACATCGCCCGCCTGAAGGAGCACCTCACCCACCCGCTCAATTTCGAGATGGCTGCGACCGACGAGATGGTGGCGATGGCGTTGCGCCACGTGCCCCACGCCTGCTGCCTCGTTCCCGAGAAGCGCGAGGAGCGCACCACCGAAGGCGGCCTCGACGTCGTCGGCGGGGAAAACACCCTGAAGCCCCATATCCAGGAGCTCAAGGCCGCGGGCATTCGCGTCTCGCTGTTCATCGAGCCCGATCCCGTCGCCATTGCCGCATCGGCCCGTCTCGGCGCCGACATCGTCGAGTTGCATACGGGCGCCTATTGCGAGCTGGCCCTCGAAAACGATGCCGCTGGTGTCGCCCGCCAGCTCGACCGTATCGTCGCAGCCGCCCGCGCTGCGCACGCGGCCGGCCTGGAGGCGCACGCCGGCCACGGCCTGACCTTCAACACGGTGAAGGCAGTTGCCGCGATCCCCGAGATCGTCGAACTCAATATCGGCCATTTCCTGATCGGCGAGGCGATCTTCACGGGCCTCGATCCGGCGATCCGGCGCATGCGCGCGCTGATGGACGAAGCACGTACTGCGCGCGGCAGCGGAGAGGACGCATGATCATCGGCCTGGGCAACGACGTGATCGACATCCGGCGCATCGAGCGGACGTTGGAACGCTTCGGAAGCCGCTTCACCGACCGCATCTTCACCGAGGTCGAGAAGGCGAAGTCGGACCGGCGCAAGCAGCGCGCCGCCTCCTATGCCAAGCGCTTCGCCGCCAAGGAGGCCTGCTCCAAGGCGCTCGGCACCGGATTTCGCCGCGGCGTCTTCTGGAAGGACATGGGCGTCGTCAATCTGCCCTCCGGCCGCCCGACGCTGATCCTGACCGGCGGCGCTGCCGAGCAATTGCTCCGCATCACGCCGGAGGGTTGCACACCCCGCATCGATCTGACCCTGACCGACGACTATCCTTCCGCCCAGGCCATCGTCATTATTTCCGCCATTCCCGACAAAGCCGACCGCCGCGGATAGTCGCCCGCCCGCCCCTTGCGCGCGAGTAGCGATTGACGGGCCGGGGACTCCCGCCTATAAGCCCCAAATCCAGGCTTAGGCGCCGGTTGCGAGTTACGGATTCGCGCGGGCGCCCCCGGCTACCATGAGAACAGAAGCAACTTGCGGCGCAAGGCTTTGGCCGCGATGGAGATTTAGTCGTGAAACGGACGTACCAGCCAAGCCGTCTCGTGCGCAAACGGCGCCATGGCTTCCGCAAGCGGATGTCGACCCCCGGTGGCGTGCGCGTCATCGCCCGCCGTCGTGCCAAGGGCCGCAAGCGCTTGTCGGCGTAAGCGAGGACCGTCGCATCGCGCGCGCACATCCGTTTTCCGGCTCGACGCCTGAGAGGGACGTGACGTGCGCCTCGTGATGTTGAAAAACGCGGCGGAATTCAAACGTGTACGGGGCGGCGCACGGTTTTCATGCGGCGCCTTTGCGATTGAAGCCAAAGCGCGTCCGGCTGCTGACGGCGAGCCACAAGCGGCATCGCGCTTCGGCCTGATCGCCACCAAGAAGCTCGGAGGCGCGGTCGAGCGCAATCGAATCAGACGCCGGATAAAGGAAGCCCTACGCGCGACCGCCGGAGAGCTTGCCCGGCCCGGGTTCGACTACGTGATCCTGGCCCGACGACCAGCTTACGAAGTGGCCTTCTCCGACCTCGTGCAGGCATTCAGGTCGGCTTTTGCAAATCTCGAGCGGCAGGCACAGCGCGGCGGCTCGGGGGGGCGTAGAACCAAGTCACGTGACGCAGCGTCGCCTCCAGACGACCAGTCCAAGCGCCGACATGCGAGTGAGCAGTAGCGCGTAGCGAGCCCCAACAAGAGCGCCGCGGTGTCTTGCCGGCCCCCGCGCAAATTCAGGACGGGACGAGGATGAATCCGGACGACAATCAAAAGAACCTGCTGCTCGCCATCGTCCTCTCCTTGATGATCCTGCTGGGCTGGCAGTACTTCTTCGTCAGCCCGAAGATCAAGGACGAGCAAGCCCGCAAGGCGCGCGAGCAACAGGTCCAGACCGCCGCGAAGCCGGGCAGCGCGCCAGCCGCGACCCCGACCGCGACGCCACAATCCACCACCCCTCCTGCCTCCACCAAGCCGGGCGCCACGCCGCCCGCCGCGACCACGGCTCCGCCGGCGACCGCCGCCTCCATCTTCGCGACCCGCGCCGATGCCTTGAAGGCCGGCCCCCGCGTCACGCTCGAAACGCCGAACCTGAAGGGCTCCATCAACCTGAAGGGCGGGCGCATCGACGATCTGAGCCTCGTCCAGTTCCGCCAGGCCGCCGCCAAGGACAGCCCGCCCGTGGACCTGTTCTCCCCGTCCGGCGCGCCTGAACCCTACTACGCCGAAACCGGCTGGATCGCCGCCGCCGGCAGCACGGTGAAAGTGCCCGACGCCGCCACGGCATGGCGCGTGGAGAGTGGCGAGAAGCTGACGCCGGCCACGCCCGTCGTTCTCGCCGCCGACGATGGCCTGGGCCACGTCTTCCGGCGCAAGATCTCCATCGACGCCGACTTCATGCTGAAGATCGAGGACAGCGTCGAGAACAAGGGCCAGGCGCCGATCGTGCTCGATCACCGCGCCCTCCTCTCGCGCCACGGTACCCCCAAGGTCGAAGGCTTCTATATCCTGCACGAGGGTCCGATCGGCGTCGCCGGCGACAAGGGGCTGCAGGAAGTCACCTACGCCAACGCCCTCAAGGACCTGAAGTCGGGCGAGCACAAGACCAGCGCCTTCGAGAAGATCACCGGCGGCTGGCTCGGCATCACCGACAAGTATTGGGCCGCCGCCCTCATCCCCGAGCAGAAGGCGACGCTCGACGGCTACGTCACTGGCTACGCCAAGGACGCGCGCATCCCCGGCTCCAAGGAAAGCTATCAGATCGACTATCTCGAGCGCGGCATGACGGTAGCGCCGGGCGCCTCGCGCACGGTCACCACGCATCTTTTCGCCGGCGCCAAGAAGGTCAAGCTGATCGAGGCCTACGAGAAGTCGCTCGACATCAAGAAGTTCGATCTCATGATCGACTGGGGCTGGTTCTACTTCATCACCAAGCCGCTGTTCCATCTGATCGACTGGATCGCCGCCTTCTTCGCCAAGCTGGGCATCGTCGGCAACTTCGGCCTCGCCATCCTGGCCACGACCGTGCTCGTCAAGGGGGCGTTCTACCCCTTGGCCAACAAGAGCTACGAGTCCATGGCCAAGATGAAGAAGTTGCAGCCCGAAATGGAGCGCCTGCGCGAGCGCTACAAAGACGATCCCATGAAGCAGCGCCAGGAACTCATGGAGATCTACAAGAAGGAGAAGATCAATCCGATGGCGGGCTGCCTGCCCGTTCTTCTCCAGATCCCCGTGTTCTTCGCGCTCTACAAGGTGCTGTTCGTCTCCATCGACATGCGCCACGCGCCGTTCTACGGCTGGATCCACGATCTGTCCGCGCCGGATCCCACGACACTGTTCAACCTGTTCGGCCTGCTGTCCTTCACCGTGCCCGAATTCCTGCACATCGGCGCCTGGCCGATCATCATGGGCATCACGATGTGGCTGCAGATGCAGTTGAACCCGCAGCAGCCCGACCCCGTCCAGCAGCAGATCTTCAACTGGATGCCCGTCGTCTTCACGTTCATGCTGGGCTCGTTCCCCGTCGGCCTCGTCATGTACTGGGCCTGGAGCAACACCCTCTCGTTGCTGCAGCAGTATCACATCAACAAGAAGAACGGCGCCGAGATCCATCTCTGGAAGAACATCGGACTGGAGCGGCTCCTTGCCGGACGAAGTGCAAAGAAATAGAGCCGCCGTCAGCATGGGGGGCGCGGCCGTCGCCCCCGCCGACGCCGAGCGGCTGGGTCTTGGCGATGAGGAACTCGCCGCCGGTCACCGCCTCTTTGCGGGCGACTGGACGTTCGACAGGGCCGTGCCCGCGCTTGAGCACCTGCCCGCCGCCGACCGCGTCGAGATCGCCATCGCCGGCCGCTCCAACGTCGGCAAGTCCAGCCTCATCAATGCCCTCGTGAACCGGCATGGGCTGGCACGCGCGTCCAATACGCCGGGCCGCACGCAGGAGCTAATTTTCTTCAAGCCACCCCACGATCAGATGCCCTGCTACCTCGTGGATATGCCGGGCTACGGCTACGCGGAAGCGCCCAAGGCCAAAGTCGTCGCCTGGACTGCCCTCATCAAGGCCTATCTGCGCGGTCGCACCACGCTCGCCCGCGTTCTGCTGCTGATCGATGCGCGGCACGGCCTCAAGGCCGTCGATCGCGAGATCATGAAGCTGCTCGACGAGGCAGCCGTCACCTATCAGATCGTCCTCACCAAGGCGGACAAGATCGGCACGCTGGCCCTGCCGAAGGTGATTGCCGCGACCGAGGCCGCCATCTCCAAGCACGGAGCGGCGTTTCCGCTGGTTGTCGCCACGTCCTCTGAAAAGGGCACGGGATTTCCAGAATTGCGCGCCTTGGTGGCCCGCATCATCGCCGAGCACAGCGACACGCGCTGAGGAGCCCGACGCCCGCCTCGGCTCACAGCCCCGCGACGCGACGCACCGCGCGCGCCAGATCGATCCCGAACAAGACCTCGACGGATTTCGTCAGGACGATGCCCCCGGCGAAAAGCAGCACCGCCGTTCCAAGCCGGCGGGCAGCGCGGACATGATCGCGTCGCACGGCAATTGCGACCGGCGTCTCGGGCAGCGTCATGTCGGCGATCACCCCGTCCGCTCCCAGCGTCCGCGCCGAAATGGCGAGCGTCAGCTCCACCTCACCGGCCTTGCGTGGCGTCACGCTGAAACGCCAGACCGCCTCGTCTGCGGTGAGCAGCCCGGTCGACGGTGACGGGAAGTCCCATTGCGTCTCCGGCGAGGACGCCTCGATCGTGACGTCGTGCGTGGCAGAACGCAATCTGGCCGTGACCGCGCGTGCCGCCAGCAGATCCTGCCGCGATGCTTCGGACGAAGGTGCCCGCGTAAGTCCCGAAACCGGCGTCCGCCCCACGCGCACCTCCACGATCGAGGCGCGGTCGATGCGCATGTGATCGGGAAACGACTGCGTCATCCGGGCCGTATCGAGCGGCGGCCCCCGGCGCGGCGGCTCGCGCATCGCTGGCGGCGGTCCCCCGGAAGGATGTCCCGGAACGCCCACGCCTGCTGGCATCCCCGGCGGCGGCCCGCGACGATGCTGCGGCATCGGCGGTTGCGTCGGCGCGGCAGGCTCCGCTCGCATGTGGGGTGACCCGCCGGGCGGCACCGTCCCGCCGCGTCCCGGCACGGGCTCGAAATAGGGCTCCCCTTCCGGCCCGGGATGGCGCGGCACACGCTGGCTTGGCGGCGCCACCTGCCGCCCGGAACCAGGCACCGGCAGTGGCGGCGGCGACCAGCCCGGTCCCTGCGCATGGGCGTCGGGACGCACGGGTGGCTGCGCCCGCTGCGGCGGCGGTGCCTGCTGATAAGGTGCCTGCTGGGGAGGCAGATGCGAGGGCATCGGCAGGACTGGGGCCGGCGCCTGCTCGTGCCCGCGCATGTCCGGCCGCACGACGGGGGGCTCGGCACGCGCCCGCGCGAGCGCCTCGTTCAGGCGCTCGGCATCGGCGTGTCGAACCTCCTCGACGGCAGTCGAAGGTGGCAGCTGCTGTGCCGGTTGCTGCGGTGCCTGTTGCGGCATTGGCGCGGCAGGCGCCTCGACAGGCGGCGCCGGTGACGCCTGCCTCGGCGGCTCGTGCGCACCCGCGACGGGCGCCGCGGCCTCGAACGACGGCTCTCGTCGTGCCGGAGGCTCGCCGTCCCCGTGCATCGCCCCATCGGCGGCCACTGCCTGCGGCGCCCCGAACGCAGGTGGCTCGGGCAACGCGGGCTCTTGGCGAACCGGCACCGCCTCGCCCGTACCCGAACGCGGCGGCGCGGTCTCGGGCGGTGGCTCCGTTCCACGCAGCCGCCCGCCGGTGCGCGCTTCCACACGCTCGCGGGCCCGGTTGAGAATGTCGTCCGTGCCCGATGCGGGGGGCGAATGGCGCGCGGGAACCATCGACGTTGCCGGCGGGGCGTGCGCGATGGGTGATGCCGCCGGTTCACTGCGCGCCGCCTGCGCGGCAGCCAGTCCGCGCTGCAGCACCTGCACGGCGGCCTCGAATGTCAGCCCCTGCGCCTTCAGAAATCCCGCCCCCATGCTGCGGCCTTCGCCGATCAGCGCCGCCAGAACGATCGCCCCATCCACCCGATCACGGCGCCCCTGCCGCGCCGCGATGGTCGCATAGCTGAGAATCTGCGTGAGTTGCTGGGCGATCACCGGCTGCGTGCCGGGAGCCGCCCGCTGGATGTCGTTATTGGCGCCGAGAAAGCCCGCAACGTCGTTGCGCAGGCGATTGAGGTCGAGATTGCAGGATTGCATGACGACGGTGGCGTCGCTGTCTTCGGTCAGCGACAGCAATAGATGCTCGACGACGACGTGCGCGTGCCCCTGGTTGAAGGCATAGTCGCGCGCGCGCATCAACGTCGCCTGGAACTCCGGCGACATCGGCAAGCGGCCTTGATCCTGCGGCGCGCGATCCGTCATCCTGCCGAGCACCCCCTTTGTCTTGAACGGCGTCGACCGGCCTGCAACGCGCCCGTCGCAAGCAGATGTGCCCCGCATCCAGATTTTCTAGTTTCGTTTCGGGGCGAAACTTAGCCGATTTGCCAGCTCTCGGCATCCCTCCTTCCAGGGCCTCCTTCCAGCGCAGGCCGGCCACGAACTTGACAAGACGGGGCAAGACCGGCATCGGGGGACTGAGACCGTTCGCCGCAGCGCCGCGCGTGGAACGGCCTGCGTCGAACGGGCGCCTCGAGGCGTGCGGAAGCGCCTCTTCACGGCAAAGACGAGGGAGATCATCATGAGCGACGACATCAAGGTGCGCACGCTGGCGGCCATCGGCAAGCCGGGGCGCGGCCGCGTCTACGACGACATCACGCAAACCATCGCAAACACGCCACTTGTGCGCCTGAAGCGGCTCACGCAGGCCGCCAACGCGCAGGCCGAGATCCTTCTCAAGCTCGAGTTCTTCAACCCGCTGTCGTCCGTCAAGGACCGCATCGGCGTCGCCATGATCGATGCCCTCGAGGCCTCCGGCAAACTCAAGGCCGGTACCGTGCTCGTGGAGCCGACCTCGGGCAACACCGGCATCGGCCTGGCCTTCGTCTGCGCCGCCCGGCGCTATCGCCTCATCCTCGTCATGCCCGAGAGCATGTCCATCGAGCGGCGCCGCATCCTGGCCTATCTCGGTGCCGAGCTCGAGCTGACGCCGCGTGAGAAAGGCATGAAGGGCGCCATCGATCGCGCCAACGAGCTGCTCACGACGCTGCCCGACGCGATCTGCCCCGGCCAGTTCGAGAATCCGGCCAACCCGTTCGTCCACGAGCACACGACCGCCGAGGAAATCTGGAACGACACCAACGGCCGGATCGACGTCCTCGTCGCCGGTGTCGGCACGGGTGGCACGTTGACGGGATGCGGGCGCGTCCTCAAGGCGCGCAATCCCGCCATGAAGATCGTCGCCGTGGAGCCGACGGCGAGCCCCGTCCTGTCGGGCGGCGCTCCCGGGCCTCACAAGATCCAGGGCATCGGCGCGGGCTTCGTGCCCGAGGTTCTCGATCGCAACCTCATCGACGAGGTGGTCAAGGTACCCAACGAGATGGCCTTCGAGGTTGCCCGCATGCTGGCCCGCAGCGAAGGCATTCCCGGCGGCATCTCGACGGGCGCCAACGTCGCTGCATCCCTGACGCTTGCGGCGCGGCCGGAACTCGCCGGCAAGACCATCGTGACGTTTTCGCCGTCGTGCGCCGAGCGCTACCTGTCGACGGAGCTGTTCCCGCAGGACGCCTGAAGCCGATCAGCGGTGGCGCGTGGGATATTCCCGCGCGCCGCTCATTTTGCCGCGACGTTGTCGAGCGGGGCCGACTGGCGCTTCTTGTTCGCAGCCTCGGCCAGCGACTTGAGCTTGCTCTGCCCGTCGGGCGTGACCATGCCGGCGGACAGGATCACCTTGGCGGCATCCTCCACCGACATGTCGAGCTGCGTCACCTTGGAGCGCGGCACGAACACGGTGAAGCCGGACGGCGGCACGAAGTGCGTCGGCATGAAGACGGCGATCAGGTCGTCGTTGGGCGCAACGCGGGCGATTTCCGCACCCGCCTGACCCGTAATGAAGACCAGCGCGTAGATGCCGGGCGAGGGAAATTCCATCACCGCCACCTTCTGGAAGGCCTGCTCGGGTCCGGTGGCCGACACGACGGATTCGAAGATCTGCTTCACCGCGCGATAGACGTTGCGCACGATGGGCATCCGCTCGAGCATCAGCTCGCCGGCGTTGATCAAGGTGCGCCCCAGCAGGTTCGCGGCCAGCGCGCCGATGACGGTGAGCCCGACGAAGGCGAACAGCAGCCCCGCACCGGGAATCGGAAACGGCAGGTAGCTGTCCGGGTTGTAGTCGCGGGGGATGTAGGGCTTCACCCAGTTGTCGATGATATTGATCACGTACCAGGCGATGTAGAGCGTGATCGTGACCGGGCCGACGACGACGAGACCGGTCAGGAAGTACGTGCGCAGTCGTGCCCCGAGCCCGATCTTGATCGGCGGCTCCAGCTCTGCCGCGGCGAAGGGGTCACTGGGCGCCTGCGGCCCCCCGTTGCCAAGGTTCTTTCGCGACTTGCGAGATGCCATCTTCGTTATGCTCGACCGCCACATCGATCATCGCCCATGCGCACGACGACCGCATTCCGCGCCATGCTGCCCGCGCGCCAGCCCGATACCCTGCCGCAAACCCGAACGATCCGCGGGAGTGCTCGCTTATAGCAGAACATAAGTCACAACTATGGCCGGCCGACTAAAGACGTACCGCTCATTCGGTCGTGTGCATGCAATCGATGCCTTTGCCGCGCAGGGCGGCGCACAGCTTCTGGGTCTCGTTGGCACTGGCGAACGGCCCGATGCTCACGCGGTAGAACTTGCCCATGTTACCGAACGTGGTCTCGTTGATCTCGAGGCGATGCCCGCCCAGAAGGCTGCCTTCTTCCTTCTTGACCCGGGCAGCGAGTGCCGCAGCCTCCGCGCGCGACCGCACGGGCGCGAGCCGCGCCTCATGCTTCCCGCGTGCCGCCCTGGCCCCCGTCTTTTCCGTGGCATCCGCCTGTCTATGCCTGGAATTGGACTTGGACTTGGTCGTCGTCTTGCCGGGCTTGCCGGACGACGTCTTCGCCTTGGCGGCCGGCTCCTTGTTCTTGGCCGGCACGACCTCGGTGTTCGACCAGGATGACACGGACGGCCTCGGAGCGCTCGGCGGGGCCGCTTCCCTGAGCGATGCCGTCGGTTGCGACACCTTTTGACCGCCGAAGATGCCAGACAGGAAATCGCCCAAGCCCCCGCTGCTGGGAGCCGCCGCCTGCGGGGCTGCCGTCGCCTGTCGAACAGGTGCGCGCGCTGCCGCTGTGGGAGCGGCTGGTGCCGCGACGGGCGCCGCCACCGTGTGCGCCGTCTGCTTCGTGGCCTGACCGGGAGCCGGAGGCGGCTCCCCGAGGCCGGCCTCGCGATAGGCCTCCACGCGCGCGTGCAGCGCCTGGGAACGGTCCTTGTCGGACAGCGCACCCTTGAGCCACAGCGCGCTCTGCAGATCGGAAATGGCCTGTGCCGGCTTGCCCTGCTTCTTGTAGGCGAGGCCGCGCACCACCATGGCGCGCGCCATCGTCTGCGAGTCGAGCCCACCCGTGCCCAGAAGCGCGTTCATCTGGTCGACGGCGACATCGGCCTTGCCCGCGTCGAGCGCTTTCTTTGCGCGCGCCAGCGCGTGATCGGCCTTCGAGCCGGATTTTGCCGCGTGCTTGGCAGCCGCCGCCTTGCTGTTCTTGCCCTTGTCGCCCACTCCTTGGGCCGCCGCCAGCGATCCGCTCGCGTCGCCAAGTCCCAGTAGTCCGATCAGCGCCAGTATCGTCACAGCGCGCGCCATGTTCACCCCCGGGTCTCCCTGATACGCGCAACGCCCTCTGCTACGGAAAACTGGTATCCCCGTCACGTGGCTCCCCGCATTCCGCAGCGTCTGCCGAATGCACCTCGCGATCTGAACGACACCAGCCAACTCTATAAGACAAACGTGTTTCAGACAGAGACGATTCCTCCACGGCATAGCCCCAGGCTACGCCACGGCGTCCCATGCGCTACACTAATGCAAAGCAAGTCAATGAGGCAAATCCGAGACCCGGCCTTTGCCCTGGAACCGCTGCTTATTCCACAGTTACGGACTTGGCCAGGTTTCGCGGCTGATCGACGTCGGTGCCCATGAACGTCGCCGTGTGATAGGCGATGAGTTGCATGGGGATCGCATAGACGATCGGGCTCACGAACGGGTGTGTCGCCGGCATGGGGATGTGCGTGGCGACGCTGCAGCCCGTGGCATCCGGGTAGGCATTCGACACGAAGATGATCTGCCCGCCGCGCGCCTGCACCTCCTGCATGTTGGAGACGGTCTTCTCGAACAGGTCGTCTTCGGGCGCCACCACGACGACGGGCACGTTCTCGTCGATCAGCGCAATCGGTCCGTGCTTCATCTCGCCCGCCGCGTACCCCTCGGCGTGGATGTAGGAGATCTCCTTGAGCTTCAAGGCCCCCTCCAGGGCCACCGGATAGGACACCCCGCGGCCCAGGTAGAGCACGTCCCGCGCCTTGGAGAGGCTGTGCGCCAGTTCTTCGAAGCGACGCTCGTCGCGCACCAGCGAGGCGACGAGGCGCGGCACCTCGGTCAGTGCCCGCACCAGCTCGCGCTCGCGCTCCTCGCTGATTTCGTTGCGCGCCCGCGCGATCGCGATCGCCAGGCAGGCCAACGTGGAAAGCTGGCAGGTGAAGGCCTTCGTCGAGGCGACGCCGATCTCGGGGCCCGCGAGCGTGGGCAGAATGGCGTGGCTTTCGCGGGCGATCGTCGACGTGCGCACGTTGACGACGGCGGCGATGCGCTGCCCGTTGGCCTTGCAATACCTGAGCGTGGCGAGCGTATCGGCCGTCTCGCCCGACTGGGAGACGAATACCGCCAGCCCGTCCTTGGGTAGCGGCGCTTCCCGATAGCGCAGCTCCGAGGCGACGTCGATCTCGACGGGAACGCGCGCATAGCGCTCCAGCCAGTACTTGCCGACGAGGCCGGCATAATAGGCCGTGCCGCACGCGGAAATCGTCACGCGCGAGATCTTCGCAAGGTCGATGCCGATATCGGGGAAATCGATGCGGCTTTCGCCCATGTCGATGTAGTTCGTCAGCGTATGGCTTATGACTTCGGGCTGCTCGTGGATCTCCTTGAGCATGAAGTGACGGTGGTTGCCCTTGTCGACCAGGAAGCCCGAAGCCTGCGAGGCGATCATGGGCCGGTCGACCCGGCGGCCCTGCTTGTCGCGGATCTCGACGCTCTCGCGCGTCAGGACCGCCCAGTCGCCTTCCTCCAGATAGGTTATGCGGTTTGTGAACGGCGCCAGGGCGATGGCGTCCGAGCCCAGGAACGTCTCGCCGTCGCCGTGACCGATGGCGAGAGGGCTGCCCTCGCGGGCGCCGATCATCAGGTTGTCCTCGCCCGCGAAGATGATGGCCAGCGCGAAGGCACCGCGCAGACGCGCCAGCGCGGCCTTGGTCGCCGCGACTGGGTCGGTGCCCTTCTTCATTTCGGCGGTGATGAGGTGCGCCACGACCTCGGTATCCGTATCGGAGGTGAAGTCCGCACCCGAGCGGATCAACTCCTCCTTGAGTTCGCGGAAATTCTCGATGATGCCGTTGTGGACGACCGAGACGGCGTCCGTCATGTGCGGATGGGCGTTGCGCTCCACCGGCTTGCCGTGCGTCGCCCAGCGCGTGTGACCGATGCCGACATGCCCCTGCAGCGGTTCGGTTACGAGACGCTCGGAGAGGTTGCGCAATTTACCTTCGGCGCGGCGGCGCTGCAGCCGGCCCTCCTCGACCGTAGCAATACCGGCGGAGTCGTAGCCGCGGTATTCCAGCCGACGCAGGGCGTCGACGAGATCGGCCGCAACGGGTTTGGTGCCCAGAATTCCCACAATGCCGCACATGTCGTCATCCTCGCTTTGGCGCGCGCCGTCCACCGCCGGACCGCCTGCGCGAACGTCTCGAACTCACTTTGAGAAGCAGCAAGCAAGTATCGGACCCAATACTTGCCTGCCAGGAGAAGCTCTATCCGAGAAATCCGAAAGATTCGCGGATGCCACAACTCAATTTCTGTGTCGGCCGTTTACCGGATAGCTACGGGTTGCACCGCGATCAGGCCTTTTTTTCCGCCTTGCGACGCTGCATCATGACGCGAAACTTCTCCGCCCACCCCGGACGTTCTTCCTGCGTCGCACGCTCCAGCGCCAGGGCGTTGGGCGAGACATCCTTGGTGATCACGCTGCCCGAGCCGATGAAGGCCCCGCTTCCGATCTTCACCGGGGCGACCAGCGACGAGTTCGAGCCGACGAAGGCGCCCGCGCCGATTTCCGTCTTGTGCTTGAAGAACCCGTCGTAGTTGCAGAAGATCGTGCCCGCACCGATATTCGCGCCTTCGCCGATCTGTCCGTCCCCGATATAGGCGAGGTGGTTGGCCTTGGCGCCCTTCTCCAAAGTGGCGTTCTTGACCTCGACGAAGTTGCCGATGTGCACTGAAGGGCCGATGTCGGCGCCCGGTCGCAACCGCGCGAAGGGCCCCACTTCCGCGCCCGCGCGTATGCGCACGCCGAGCTGGCTCTTGGCATCCGCGCCGTCCATGTGCGTGTTCGCCTTGATCGTTGCACCGTCCTCGATGGTGACGCCGCAGCCGATGAAGACGTTCGGCTCGATCAGGACATCCCGGCCGATCAGCGTATCGTGCGACAGCCACACGGTTTCGGGCGCGATCAGCGTCGCCCCCTCGCGCATGACCTCCAACCGGCGGCGGTTCTGCCAGATTGCTTCCGCCGTCGCCAATTGATCGCGCGAGTTGACACCGAGCACCTCGTCCTCGGCACATACGATCGCGCGCGCCGAGAGCCCGCGCTCACGCGCGATCGTCACGGCGTCGGTCAGATAGAATTCCTTGTTGGCATTGTCGTCGCCGATGGCGTCGAGGATCGACAGGAGATGCTCTGTCCGGAACCCCATCACGCCGGCGTTGCACAGTCGGATCTGCCGCTCCTGGGCGCTCGCATCCTTGTGCTCGCGAATGGCTACGAGATCGCCGGCAGCATCCGTGATGAAGCGCCCGTAGTTCGTGGGATCGGCCGCCTCGAAACCGACTGCGACGACATCCGCGCCCTGGCCGAGTGCCGCTCGCGTCGCCTCCAGCGTGCTCGCCCGGAACAGCGGCGTATCCGCGAACAGAACGATGACATGGCCCGTGTGCGCCGCGATCGAGGCACGCGCCGCCTTCACCGCATCGGCGGTGCCCAGTTGCTGGCTTTGCACGTGAATGTCGGCCTCGGGCGCATGGCGCCGGGCCTCGGCCGCGACCGCATCCATGTCCGGCCCCACCACGGCCGCCACGCGCGACGCCCCGGCCGCCGCTGCTGCACGCAGCACATGCCCCAGCATCGAGAGCCCCGCGACCTTGTGCAGGACTTTCGGTGTCTGCGATTTCATCCGCGTGCCTTTCCCGGCACCCAGCACGATGGCCAGCAACGGTTCGGCGGTCATGCAATTACCTCGCGTCAATCCGCAATACGAAGCGGCGTCCGATCGGCCGGTCCCCCCGGCCGCCACGGGATTCAGCGGGAACCTGTCCGAACTACCTGCTGAAAGCAAGCCACGGCGGCGCCCCGCCCTTACATATACGTGGCAAGAGTAATGGTCGGGTTAGCCCAATAGATCGCGTAACATGGGAATTAGAGGCAAATCCGCTGGAGGCATGGGAAGTTCAGCCAGCCGGATCGCGCGTACCCAGCGCACGGCCTGCCCTTCCTTCGGCGTGATCTCCCCGTCCCAGTTCCGGCACAGATAGAGCGGCATCAGGAGGTGGAAAGTCTCGTAGGCGTGGCTCGCGAACGTGAATGGCGCCAGGCACGTCTCGCACACCTCGATGTCCAGTTCCTCGCGGAGCTCGCGCACGAGCGCCTGCTCGGGATTTTCACCCGCAGCCACCTTGCCGCCGGGAAACTCCCACAGCCCCGCCATGGAGCGCCCGGGCGGTCGCTGCGCCACCAGAACACGGTTGTCACGGTCGACGAGCGCTGCGGCGACGACGAGCAGAATGGGCTTGGTTACGGTCATTGGCTCGAAGGACTGACGTTGGCAGGCCCGGCACTCCACATGCCGGCACGCGGGGGCGCGCGCGGTCGTAGCAGCCTCATGTCACCCTCCCGACGTGGCCGGGGACGGCCCGACACCCCGGCGCATGGCATCTCCGAACCCATGCGACGGCGTGACGATCGACGGCAGACGCCGCTGCGCCTGCGCAGGCGCACGCGCTCGTGAGACTGCGGCCGAGCGGCGGGCGGGTGGATCGGCATCGTCACGGCCGCCTCGCGCCAGGGCGCTGCGGCGCGGAACCTTGCGCCGGATGGGTGCTGCGGCATCCGTGGGCTCGGGCTTCGCATCAGCGCCGGCATCGGCGTCGGGCGCACGCATCTCCGCCCCCTCCTCCGCTGCCGAGCCGGAAGCGAGCGATCCAGCCCCGCCGTTCCCGCCCAGATCGACCGCACCCTCTGCCTTGTCCTGGTGCGCCATGCGAACGGTCTCGCGGCCGCACTGCGCCTCGCTGTCGAGCGAGGCCTTCACCGTCATCGGCAACCGCGACAGCGGCTTGTCGTCCCCTGCCCAGCCCGGCTCGCCGTCCGCCACGAAATAGCGCTTGTCGCAAATGCCGATGCGCGGGGGCACCCGCGTCCGCTCGAAACTGTCGTAGCCTGCCTTCAAATCCCGCCAGAACCGCGTCCAGGGGCTTCCCGCAGTCGCCGCCATCCGCTCGTCCGTCATCCGGAACGGAAAGATGTGCACGTGAAACCGCTGCTGGCCCGCCCGCATCGCATCCATGGCAAGGCCGTAGATCTCGTGCTGGACCCGCTCGGTCATGGCGAAGCAGCCCACCGACGAGCAGCCGCCGTGCACCAGGATGAACAGGCCCGTCCGCCGGTTGATCTGATCGTAGTGGTTGGGAAAGCCGATGTTGAAGGCTTGTCGCCAGCGGCCCACGAGCCGTGTCTGGCGCATGGTGATGCTGTAGAAGCCCTCGGGACTCTGCTTGTCCCCCTCCTTCAGCTTGGGGCCGAGCGTGCCCGTCCAATGGCAGACGGGATAGGTGTCGAGCAATACGAAGGCGTCGCCTTTGCGCATCCACAGCTCGAGTTCCGACGTCTCCTTGAAGATGCGGATGTAGATGGGATTGCCGCGCGCCACCCCCCTGGCGGCCAACCGTGTTTCCAGATGGCGCAGATCAGGCGTGCCGGGCAGGATTTCGCCGCGCGTATACGCGCGCTGGCGCTCGATGCGATCGGGAGCGACGTCGTCCAGTTCCACTTCGAGCGCATGCGTCCGCTGGGCAGCAAGCCCGACGGCCGCCGCAACCAGGAGCGCAATCGACAGCGCTCGACGCACTGGGGGCACTCGCCGCATCAACCCTTGACCTCACGCCACGCCATCCCCGGCCTCTGTCGCATGCGGAACACCGCACCGATAGACCGCCTTCGGTTCATCCGTAACTCTTGAGGGGGCTGGCTTCAAGCCGTCAGGACGGCTTAACCACAGGTGTTGCAGTCGCGGCTCAGTTGCTCGTGAAGCCCAGCATCTTCTGGGGAAGGCCGGCGGCGTCTGCGTCAGGCCGAACCCGGTTGCATAGGACTGCGGCGCCCCGCGGCAATGCACCGAACTCGGGATCGAGGCCAGGGAGCGCATCTTGCGGCCCGGCGCCACGACAGCGGGCGTATGCGCACCTTGGTCTTCGCATCCGCTGGCGGCACGAACGCCTCGACCACCGGTTTTTCGAAGCGCAGGCAGCTGCTTTCCGGGTTGATCTTGCCGGATACGTTGCGCACGGGGCGTACGTTGACGTGGTATCGACGCTCACACACGACCACCGGCGGCGGCTTGCGCGAGACCTCGAAGTAGTCGTAGCCCTCTTTCAGGGTCTTCCAGAACCCATACCAGCGATGCCCCTTGTGCCGCGCCATGTTCTCGTCCGTCATGCGGAACGGATAGGCATGCACTTGGAAGTACTCGTGCCCCGCACTGAATTGCTCGCGCGCCAGGGCGTAGATTTCCTCGATCAGCGCATCGGTCATCGCATAGCAACCCGCCGAGCTGCATTTGCCATGCACCATCAGCGCGTCGCCCGTGCGCCGGTTCGCCCGGTCGTAGTTGTTGGGATAGCCGATATTGAACGCCAGATAGAACTTGGAGTTGGGGTTCATCTGGCTCTTGTGGATGCTGTAGAAGCCCTCTGGCGCCTGCTTGTCGCCCTGCTGGAGCTTTGGCCCCAGGTCGCCCGACCACGTGCAGATCGGATAGGTCTTGAAGTGGTAGAAGTGGCCGTCGTCGCGCTGCTTCCAGATCTCCAGTTCCGATTCTTCCTTGAAGACCCGGACGAAGATCGGCGCCTCCGTGCGCATGCCCTTCTTGCCCAGCAGCATGATCGCGTCCTTGGACAGCGGACGCATCGCCGGTGGAATCTCCGGAGAGCCGCAAGCGCTCGCGGCAAGCAGAGTGCCCACCATGGCGGCGATATGGAACGGACGCCTGATCATGTTCCCCCGGACGATCGACAAGCTACACAGTGCCCCCGGTGCACATAGCTTCATCTCGATTCGTTATCGTTAACATAAAGTTAAGAACGTCGCGCGGCCATGACGAAAATCAACGCACAAACCGCACACGATCTCCACCTTCCCTGTGAGAGTGCTCGCTCGAAGCGGCATTCCAAGGACGTCAATCAGGCAAGAGTTTGGCCGTCCAGCCCTACGGCGGTCCCTCGGCTCATCTCGCCATGATCTGTGGCGCGTGCGTCACGCTCCGACATCGTAGGCCGCAATCGCCGCCATGTTGAGCACGTCCGAATCGCGCGCGCCGAGCTGGCAGATCTGAACCGAATGCGTGAGCCCCGTCAGCACCGGCCCGATCAGCGTCGCCCCGCCCAACTCCTTCAGCATCTTGGTCGAGATCGATGCAGCGTGGAACGCGGGCATCACCAGCACGTTGGCGGTGTCGGTGAGCCGGCAGAAGGGATAGAGCTGCTTCATGTGCGGGTCGAGCGCGACATCGGCCGCCATTTCTCCGTCGTACTCGAAATCGACCTTGCGTCCGTCGAGGATCTCGACAGCGCGCCGCTGTTGATCGGCCCGGTCCCCGCGCGGCTGCCCGAATGTCGAATAGGCGAGCATGGCCACACGCGGCTCCATGCCGAGCCGGCGGGCGGCATTGGCCGCTTCCACCGCGATATCCGCGAGTTGCTCGGCGTCGGGCATGTCGTGGACGCTCGTGTCGGCCACCAGCACGGCGCGGCCACGGCACAGCGCCAGCGAGACGCCGATCGCACGGCGGCCGGGCCGCACGTCGATGACGCGCAATGCATCGTCGTAGATGCTCGTCCAGTTCCGCGTGACGCCGGAGACCATCGCATCCGCGTAGCCATGCACGACCATCAGCGCCGCAAAGACGTTGCGCTCGTTGAGCACCAGCCGCAGGCAGTCACGGCGCAGATAGCCGCGACGGCGCAGGCGCTCGTAGAGGTAATCGGTGAACGTCTCCGTCAATTGGGAGTTGCGGGTATCGAGCAATTCGAACTCGGGCTTCATGCTGATGCCCAGCGCCTTGAAGCTCTCGCGCACGGTGCTTTCCGTCCCCACCAGCAGCGGCGTGCCGAAGCCGTGGCCCAGAAAGGCATTGGCCGCGCGGATGACGGCGGGCTCCTCGCCCTCCGCGAAAATGACGCGCTTGGGATGGGCGCGCACCTTGTCGAAGATCGTCTGCAGCCAGCCCGTCACCGGATCGAGCCGCCCTTCGAGGGAGGCCGTATAGCCGTCGAAATCGCTGATCGGCTTGCGCGCGACGCCCGTCTCCACCGCAGCCCGGGCGACGGCCGGCGGCACGTTCGAGATCAGGCGCGGGTCGAACGGCGCGGGAATGATGTACTCGGGCCCGAACACCGGCCGGCGGCCATGGAAGGCGGCGGCAACCTGGTCGGGCACCTCCTCGCGGGCAAGCGCCGCCAGCGCCTTGACGGCCGCGATCTTCATCGCCGTGTTGATCTCCGAGGCCCGCACGTCGAGCGCACCGCGGAAGATGAACGGGAAACCCAGCACGTTGTTGATCTGGTTGGGATAGTCGGATCGCCCGGTCGCCATGATGGCATCGGTGCGGATCGCGTGCACCTCTTCGGGCGTGATCTCGGGGTCCGGGTTCGCCATCGCGAAGATGATCGGGTTCTTCGCCATGCTCGCGACCATCGCCGCCGTCACCGCACCCTTCGCCGACAGGCCGAAAAGGACATCGGCCCCCTTCATGGCGTCGTCGAGCGAGCGCGCCTCGGTTTTCGACGCATAGGCCGACTTCCACTGGTTCATGCCGGCCTCGCGGCCCTGATAGACGACGCCCTTGGTGTCGCACAGCAGGATGTTCGCCTTCGGCATCCCCATGGCCACGAGCAGGTCCAGGCAGGCGATGCCCGCCGACCCCGCACCGTTGACCACGAGCTTGCAGGTGCCGATGTCGCGCCCCGTCAGCTCCAGCGCATTGACGAGGCCGGCGGCGGCGATGATCGCCGTGCCGTGCTGGTCGTCATGGAACACGGGGATATTCATCAACTGCTTCAGGCGTTCCTCGATGATGAAGCAGTCGGGTGCCTTGATGTCCTCAAGGTTGATGCCGCCGAACGTCGGCCCGAGATAGCGGACGCAATTGACGAAGGCATCCACGTCCTCGGTGTCGACGCACAGGTCGATCGCGTCGATGTCGGCAAAGCGCTTGAACAGCGCGCCCTTGCCCTCCATCACCGGCTTGGCGGCGAGTGCCCCGCGGTTGCCGAGCCCCAGGATCGCCGTGCCGTTCGACACGACGGCGACGAAGTTGCCCTTGCTCGTGTACTCGTAGGCGAGCGCGGGATCCTCGGCGATGGCCAGAACGGGCACGGCCACGCCCGGCGAATAGGCCAGCGAAAGGTCGCGCTGCGTGGTCAGCGGCTTGGTCGGCGCGATCTCGAGCTTGCCCGGCTTGCCCTCGGCATGAAAGCGCAGTGCCTCTTCCGGCGTGAACCGCGCAGCGTCGAACTTGATGGCCATACCAGGGCTCCCACTCTCGAAAAAAGAACGCGAAGATGCATTGCACCGCGCCGCCCGCATCGGACCGGGGGCGAGCCAATGGCGACAGGACGGGACGGCAAGTCTATAGGTGCGGCGCGGGCGCGCGCAATGCCGCCCCCTCTACACTGTTCGTCGAATCATTGGTGGCCCTCGCACGCGGCTCCAGGCTGACCTTGGCGTGCCCGTCGGGCAGCAGCCGGCGCACCTTGGCGGCAAGTTCGTCCAGGCTCCCGTCGAGCGGATGGAATTCGAAGCGAACCGTATGGCGGCCGGCGGGAATGCGCACGGCGCGGAACATGACGTTGGCCTTCAGGATGGTGGCATCGCGTCCATCCACGCTGGCCCGCCACCAGGGGTGCCAGAGATCGTTGAGCACCAGATAGCCCGCCGCCCCCGCCGTCACGGCAATTTCGACCACTGTGTTCTCGTAGCGAACGATGCGGGCGCTGTCTTCAACCGCACCCGGCAACGACGGCCCGCCGCTCGCCGCCTGCCGCTGCGGTGTCTCCAGCAACACGGTACGGCGCGAATCGAACGCCGGCCAGCGCCCCAGGCGCGTGATCGCATCGAAGTTCGCCGCGCGCGCTTCCCGCACCACCATCACGCGCGGCAGGGCGCGTGGGTTCTCGTAGATGTAGGCCTCCGCCGTGCGCCGGACGAACGTCAGCCGCCCCGGATGCAGCTTGTGATCGACGTCCGTGATGGGAACGCTGGCGAGCACGTAGCGCAGCCCCAGCATGTCGGCGAGGGGACTGTCGTAGGACGGAAAAAGGGGACTGAACGTCCGCTGGTCGGGCCCCGCGATGTAGTCGCCAGCCCCCACCGCGCGCGACACGATCTCCATTCGCAGAGGGTTGTAGCCCAGCGTATGGTCGATGCCGTGCACGAGAGCGATGTTGGGCCATTCGAACCCGAGCCCGACCATCTCCACGCGGTCCCGCCAGGCACTGCCCGGCCCGCGCCGCACGTTCGTCCGCAGGAACCGGACGGTCTCGTTGCGGCATTGCGGACGCAGCACGTCGTAGGCTTCCGCGGCCAGCGCCGTCGATTCGTTGGGGCCGTTGTTGATGCGCAGGTCGAGGGTCATCACGGCGGCGGCAATCGCCACCGCAGCGAGCGGCTGGGCTCCGACCCATCGCCGCATCAGCGCCAGGAAGACGAGGCCGGCACCGAGCCAGCCGACAGCCATCAGGATCGGCCGCACGGCGAGGCCGAGCTTGCCTTCCGCCACCGCGACCCAGATGGCCAGCGCGAACGGCAGCGTCACTAGAACGGCGGGAATAATCATGCGGCGGGGCGTACCCTTGTCGGGCTGCGCCCCCCCGAGCCACACGTGCAGCAGGTAGCCCGCGCAGATCGCCACCAGGCCGTCGACGAGGAAGGTGGCGTCGGCCGGCCGGCGGAACATGCCGACGCCTGGAACGAGCGTGTAGGCGATGCGGAAGAGAGGCGTGAAGACGCCCAGCGCGTAAAGAGCGTTTGCGGCGAGCGCCAGCGTGAAGAAGCGGATATCGCGATCCCACAACCGTCCCCAGCCGAGCCCCACGACCAGCAGCAGAAGCGCCGGCACGCCGCCCGCATAGAGCTGGCTCATGTTCTGCGACAACGTCAGGTTCGTCGGGTCCCAGGTCTCGCTATAGGGGCCCCAGTAGTCCACCAACTGGTCGAACGCGCCGAAGAGATCACCCACGATCGCCGTCAAAAGGGAGGCCGGGTGCAGCGAGCCGCGCACGGCTTCGGCGAACGGAATGCCCGGTCGGTTCGAGGACATGACGAAGAGCACGGTGAACAGCAACGGCAGCGCCGCAACCAGCAGGCCCGCCACCCCGGCGACCGCCAGCACCGGCAGACTCTGGCGTACGCGCGCCCCAATCCCCACACCGCCGACCCAGAAGGCGACCACGGCACCCGCCAGCACATAGCAGGCGAGGAAGCTCACCTGATCGGGCTCCGCGATCATCACGCCGCCGGCAAGGCCCGCGGCGGCGCCCCAAGCCGGCGAGCGGCGGCCAAGCGCGCGCAAGAGCAGCCAGAGCGTGATGCAGAAGAAAGCGTAGCTCTGCACCTGCCCGATATGCTGGATGCGCCACGCCGCCGAACCGCCGAAGGCGACGGCGATCGCCGCGACCGCAGCCCCCGCTGGATGCCAGCCCCGGTCCTGGAACAATTTGATCACCGCCAGTCCGGCGAGCGCCAGAAGCCCCAGCACGTAAAGGTCGAGTTGCCGGAAGCTGGGGGCGGGATCGAGCCAGGCCAGGAGAAGCGCCGGTGAGAAGATCAGCGATTGCGGGTCTGCGATCTGCGGCAGGCCGACGAAGACGTTGGGCGCCCAGAACGGGCTCTGCCCGCTGTGCAGGGCATTGGCGAGAAACTGCAACTGCGCCTGGAAGTGGGCCTTGGCGTCGTAGGGAATTGTGACCGCACCGGTCATCCATGGCCAGGACAGCACGATCCACGCGCCGGCAAACGCCGCCTGCGCTGCGCGATAGGCCCGAACGCCAACGCTTTTCATGTGCCGACCTCGGGTTCCCCTGGACGCCGACGGACCGCCCTGCCCCGGCCGGTCTGCGTTGGCCGTCCCCCACGCGATCGTCCCCCGACGACCGATATGGACGGGGCCTCTTTAAGTCCTTAGGTTGGCGCCAAGTCAAGCATTCGACAAACACATGGCAGGATCGGCAGGCGGGCGGCATGACGTGGCGCGAGTTCTGGAGCCGTGAGAACAGCATCTATGTGAACGACCGTCACAAACAGGTGCACTACACCGACATCGCCAACGATATCGTCGCCATCATCCCCTCGCGCGCCTCCCGCGTGCTGGACTTCGGCTGCGGCGAGGCGCTGTCCGCCCCCATGGTCGCGGAGGCCTGCAGTCAACTCCTGCTGTGCGACACCTCCGAACTCGTCCGCCGCAAGCTGGTGGCGGCCTACGCCAGCCGCCCGAACGTCCGCGTGCTCTCCCTCGAGGATGTCGCAGCCCTCCCCGCCGCCACGCTGGACCTCGTGGTGATCAACTCCGTGATCCAGTACCTGTCGCGCAGCGAACTCGACCAGACGATCGCGCTCCTGGCCCCCAAGCTCGCCCCCGAAGGCGTCCTCGTGATCGCCGACGTGATCCCGCCGACGTCGAGCGCGATCACCGATGCCCTGGCGTTGCTGCGCTACGGCGCGCGCAACGGCTTCCTGTTCGCGGCCGGGCTGGGCCTCGTCCGCACCTTCTTTTCCGACTACCGCCGCAAGCGCGCCGAACTCGGCCTGTCCTTCTACGAGCCCGGCGACATCACCGCCCTGATCGAGGCACACGGCCTCGCCGTGCGGCGCCGCCCCCTCAACCTCGGCCACAATCAGGGGCGCATGACCTTCGAAGCCCGCCCGGCCGCCCGCACCGGCCGGCCCGGTTAGCCCCGATGCCGCAGACAACGGCGTCGCCATCGGCCAGCCACTCGCGGACCCGCGCGGCAGCCGCACTCGCCATCGTCTGCATCGGCACGCTGGTGGCCCCCCTCGACAGTGCCGTGAACATCGCCTTGCCCAGCATGTCGGCGGCGTTCTCCGCCCCTATTTCCGACATTCGATGGGTGGTCATCGCCTATGTGCTGACCTATGCCAGCCTGCTGCTCATCTGCGGCCGGCTCGGCGATCTCATCGGCTACCGCAAGGTCTTCCAGGCTGGCCTCGCCGTCGCCGTGGTAGGCTTCCTGGCATGCGCAACGGCCCCGAGCCTCACTGCACTCGCCCTCGACCGCATCGTGCAGGGCATCGGTATCGCCCTGCTGCTGAGTTGTGCGCCGGCCCTGGCGACCACGCTCTATGCCGAGGAGGAACGCACGCGCGTCCTCGCCCTCTATGCCGCCGCATCGGCCGCTGGTGCCGCCCTGGGGCCCGTACTCGGCGGCCTGATGATCGCCAGGCTCGGCTGGAGCGGCGTATTCTGGATGCGCGCGCCCATCGCCTTGGCAGCCCTCCTGCTGTCCTGGTCGATCCCCCCGCCGTCCCCCCCGGCCGCGCCCCCGACCGCCCGCGGCAGCTTCGACGTGGTCGGCGCCGCCCTGCTCGTCACGACACTCGCGTGCGTCTTCCTTGGCTTTGCCCTGCGCGGCGGCGCCCCCGTTCCCCTGCTGCGCGCCGCTCTCCTCACAGCGGGCGCGGTCGCCTTCGTCGCCTTCGTGCGACAGGAATTGCGCCATCCAGCCCCGATCCTCCGCATCGGCGTCTTTCGCAATCGCGCCTTCGCCATCATGAACCTTCTGAGTGTCGTCGCGAACTACGCCGCATTCTCGATCATGCTGCTCGTGCCCTACTACCTGACCCGCTCGCTCGGGCTCGGCCCCGAGACGGGCGGCATCGTCCTGGCGATGGCCGCGGTCGGCACGATCGCCGGTTCGTGGCTGGCCGGACGCCTCGCCCGACGCCTGGGCATTGCCCCGCTGACCGCGACCGGCATCGTTCTCAGCCTCGTCGGGCTCGGCGCCATGGCGACGTGGTCTGCCGCCACGCCGCTCGTGCTCGTCACCGCGGCGATGCTGGCGCAGGGGATCGGGCTCGGCCTCTTTCAAGTTGCATACGCCGATCTCGTGACCGCGACACTCCCCCTCCAGGATCGCGGCGTCGCCGGCAGCCTGACGATGGTCACGCGGACGATCGGGGTCGTGGGCGGCGCCAACGGGCACGCGGCGGTGCAAGACTGGGGCGAAGCCATGGCGCGCGCCGGCGGCCTTGCCGCAGACCTCGCATTCGAGGCGGGGTTTCGCCTGGCGATGGGCCAGGCAGCAGCCGTGCTGGCGGTGGGCGCCGCGCTCTGCCTCCTGGCGCTGGCCCGGGGTCGCGGGCGCACTTGCGCTGATAAACCGTGACCGTCCAGCGCACTCGTGCCCGCGCGCTCACGTCATGATGGCGCCATCGCCTGCGTGCATTCCAGGCGGCCACGGCGATTGCACAATGTGCAGTTGCCCGTATATGTGATGCACGAACAAAACCGCCGCGCACATCGTGTTCCGGCACACGGCACCGCACTCCCCCTGAAGGTCCACGATGGGTCACTCGATCGCAGTCATGAACGCCAAGGGCGGTGTGGGCAAATCCACCCTGACCATGGCGATGGCCGAAGTCCTGGCGCTCGAGCACGGCAAGCGCATCCTGCTGATCGACTCCGACGGCCAGATGAGCCTCAGCCTGATGGTCACGCCGTTCGAGCGCCTCCGGGATCTGCGCGGCGAGGGGCGGTCGCTCGCGTCCTTCCTCGTCCATTCGGTGCTGCATGGCCAGAGCGCCGACTGGCGGAACTATCTGGCCCACGACGTTTCCGACGTCGACGATGTCCGCGACATCTACCTGCTGCCCGGCGACATGGACATCACCCTCGTCGAGCGCTCCGTCGTCGCCGCCGGGCGCGAGGCCGTGCTGGCCGCGGTCGTCCAGCGCCTGCTGGTCGAGGCCAGTTCGATCTTCGACCTCGTCATCGTCGATTGTGCCCCAGGCATCACGACGCTCACCGAGTGCTGGCTGCGCGCCTGCGACTATCACCTCGTGCCCGTCAAGCCCGACGTTCTGGCGGTCGCCGGCATGGAATACCTGCGCAATTTCAAAGCGGCCAGTCGCGAAGCGGATTTCGCCCAGCATATCGGCGTGGTCGTCAACATGATGGACGAAACCTCCGACGACGACCGCACGGTTTACAATTCCCTGCGGGCACGTGCGGATCTGCGCTGCTTCCCCGAGGCCGTGCCGCGCCTCACCCCCATGCAGCGCGCAGCGCTGTTCTCCAGGGAGCCGCGGTCGCTGATCGCCAAGTATCCCAGTTCCGCCGGCCGCGCTCTTCGCGCGATCTGCCAGGAGATGCTGCATCGCATTTCCGGCGACCAGGCGTTCGGCCATTGATCCCGAGCCCCGCGCGCCCCAACTTGGCGCCATGTCGTCCATGAAGCCCATTCTCATTGCCGGCCCGACCGCCTCGGGCAAGTCGGCCCTCGCCGTGGCGCTCGCCCGGCACTATGGCGGCGTCGTCGTCAATGCCGACAGCATGCAGGTCTATGCCGTCCTCGACGTGCTGACCGCACGCCCGTCGGCCGAGGATCTGGCCCGCGCCCCCCACCGCCTCTATGGCCACGTCCACCCCGCGCAGCCCTATTCCGTGATGACCTGGCTGGCCGACGTCGCAGGCGTTCTCGAAGAGGCCGCGGCCGAAGGCCTCCGCCCGATCATCGTCGGCGGCACCGGGCTCTACTTCAAGGCGTTGACCGAAGGCCTGTCGCCAGTCCCCGAGATCCCCGCCGACATCCGCACCCGCTGGCGGCAGGCGGCAGGCGCGCTCGGCGCGGCAGCCCTGCACCAGGAACTCTCCCGCCGCGACCCCGTGATGGCGGCCCGCCTCGCCACCGGCGACACGCAGCGCGTCACGCGCGCGCTGGAAGTGATCGCGGCCACCGGGCGATCCCTGGCAGAATGGCAGCAGATGCGTGGCACTCCGCTGCTTCCGGCTTCGGACGCCATCTGCTTCTCCCTGGCCCCGCCGCGCGCGGACGTCCAGGCGCGCTGCGATCTGCGCTTCGATCTCATGATCGAGCAGGGCGCTCTCGAGGAGGTGCGCCGCCTCCTGGCGCTCGGCTTGCCCGTCGACAGGCCCGTCATGCGCGCGCTCGGCGTCCCCTCCCTGGCGCGCCATCTGTGTGGCGAAGCGGATCTCGCAACTGCGATCGCTTCGGGAAAACAGGAGACACGCGCCTACGTCAAACGGCAGCAGACCTGGGCCAATCGTTACATGATGTCTTGGAGCGTCGTTCAATCGATATATAATTGCAAAATATTGCCTCGTTTCACAACATTAGTTGACGACGCCGTGAACTGACACCAAGTTGCACCGCAAGAGACGACACCGCGCCGGTGGCCAATCCCCAGCGCGGCGTTCCCCATGCGGCCTTCCAAGGAGTTCAGCGATGGCACGTCAGATGACCGGAGCGGAGATGGTGATCCGTGCGCTGCAGGATCAGGGCGTCGAGCATGTGTTCGGCTATCCCGGCGGCGCGGTGCTGCCCATCTACGACGAGATCTTCCAGCAGGAGAAGGTCCGGCACATCCTCGTGCGCCAGGAAGGCGGCGCGGTGCATGCCGCGGAAGGCTATGCGCGCTCCACCGGCAAGGTCGGCGTCGTGCTCGTCACGTCGGGCCCCGGCGCCACGAACGCTGTCACCGGCCTCACCGATGCATTGATGGATTCGATCCCCGTCGTCGTGCTGACGGGCCAGGTCCCCACGCATCTCATCGGCAACGACGCCTTCCAGGAATGCGATACGGTCGGCATCACGCGCCCCTGCACCAAGCACAATTGGCTCGTGAAGAACGTGAACGATCTCGCGCGCATCCTGCACGAGGCCTTCTACATCGCCAAGAGCGGCCGCCCCGGCCCCGTCGTGGTCGACATTCCCAAGGACGTGCAGTTCGCGACCGGCACCTACGTGGCGCCCACCAACGCGACCATGTCGCACAAGAGCTACCGGCCCAAGCTGAAGGCCGACCAGCCTGCGCTGCAGAAGGTCATCGACGTGATGGCGACCGCCAAGAAGCCCGTCTTCTACACGGGTGGCGGCGTCATCAACTCCGGCCCCAAGGCGAGCCAGCTGCTGCGCGAACTCGTCCGCATGACGGGCTTCCCCATCACCTCCACGCTGATGGGCCTGGGCGCATACCCCGCGTCCGACAAGCAGTGGCTCGGCATGCTCGGCATGCACGGCACCTACGAAGCCAACATGGCCATGCACGACTGCGATGTGCTGATCAACGTCGGCGCCCGCTTCGACGACCGCATCACGGGCCGCATCGACGCCTTCTCGCCCAATTCGATCAAGATCCACATCGACATCGATCCCTCCTCGATCAACAAGAACGTCAAGGTCCAGCTCCCCATCGTGGGCGACTGCGCCTCCGTGCTCGAGGACATGATCCGGCTGTGGAAGATGAAGGGTGCGCAGCCCGACAAGGCCGCCCACAAGGCCTGGTGGAAGCAGATCGACACATGGCGCGCGCGCCAATGCCTCAAGTACCGCCAGACCGGCGACATCATCATGCCGCAGCTCGCCATCGAGCGGCTCTACGAGCAGATGAAGGAGCGCGACTACTACGTCTCGACGGAGGTCGGCCAGCACCAGATGTGGGCCGCCCAGTTCTACAAGTTCGAGGAGCCCAACCGCTGGCTGACATCGGGAGGGCTCGGCACCATGGGCTATGGCTTGCCCGCCGCCATCGGCGCCCAGGTCGCCCACCCGAAGTCCCTGTGCGTCAACATCGCCGGTGACGCATCGATCCTCATGAACATCCAGGAGATGTCGACGGCCGTGCAGTACAAGCTGCCGGTCAAGACATTCATCCTCAACAACCAGTACATGGGCATGGTGCGCCAGTGGCAGCAATTGCTGCACGGCAACCGCTATTCGGAAAGCTACACGGAGGCCCTGCCCGATTTCGTCAAGCTGGCGGAGGCCTACGGCGGCGTCGGCATGCGCTGCGAGCACCCCGCCGACCTCGACGACGCCATCAAGGAGATGCTGGCGGTCAAGGACAAGCCGGTGCTGTTCGACTGCCACGTGGCGCAGCTGACCAACTGCTTCCCGATGATCCCATCCGGCAAGGCCCACAACGAGATGCTGATGGGCGAGGACGTCACCGACGACGATGTCGCCAAGGCCATCGGCAAGGAAGGCAAGATGCTGGTCTAGCCATGCAAGCCTCAGCCGCCCGCGCGTTTGCCCAGGCGTGGATCGCGGCCTGGAATGCGCACGATCTCGAGCGCATCCTGTCGCATTACGCGCCCGGTATCGTGTTCCTCTCTCCTGTTGCCCAGCGCCGTGTGGGCTGCGGGCGGGTGGAAGGCATCCCCGCGCTGCGCGCCTATTGGCAGGCAGGACTGACCAGCCAGCCCGACCTGCACTTCACGCTTCTCGACGTATTGGTCGGTCACGACTGCCTGACGATCCTCTATCGCAACCATCGCGGGCAGACGGCGGCCGAGACTTTCGAGTTCGCAGCCGATCACAGCGTCGTCCGCGCGTTCGCCTGCTACGCCTGAAAAAGGGTCGAACCATGCATCTCTACATCGCCAACAAGCTCTACTCGTCCTGGTCGCTGCGGCCGTGGCTCCTGATGACGGCCCTCGGCATCCCGTTCGAGGAAACCGTCATCGCCATGTACTTCCCCGACAGCAAGGCACGCATGCTCGACGTCTCGCCTACGGGCAAGATGCCGTGCCTGGTCAACGGCGATGTGAAAATCTGGGAAAGCCTCGCCATCATGGAATACCTGGCCGAGGCCTTTCCCGGAAAGGGCGTGTGGCCCGCCGATCCGGCGGCACGCGCGCATGCACGGGCCACGGCCAGCGAGATGCACGCCGGCTTCCAGGCCCTGCGCGGCGCCTGCCCGATGAACCTCGGCAAGCGGTTCGCCCCGAGGGAGCTGTCGTCCGACGTCGCCGACAACGTGCGACGCCTCGAAGGCATGTGGTCGGACGCCCGGCGCCGCTTCGGCGCAGGCGGCGACTTCCTCTATGGCAGCTTCTGCGCGGCCGATGCCATGTATGCGCCCGTCGTGACCCGCCTCGACACCTACCAGATCCGCGTCGCCCCCCAGACGCGCGCCTACATGGATGCGGTCCTGAACCATCCCGCCTTCGTCAAGTGGCGCACCCAGGCCCTGGCCGAGCCCTGGTCGCTTCCCCACTACGAGGAGGGCTGGACCGCCGTCGAAACCTTCCACACGCCCACAGCCACGACGACGCATCCGCGCGCCAAAGCCTGAAGAGAGCAAGCCCCATGTCCGAGAAAGCCACCGGTTCCGCCTATTTCATCGAAGAGCAGAAGGATCCGCTCGTCCAGCACACGCTCTCGATCCTCGTCGACAACGAGCCGGGCGTGCTCTCGCGCATTGCCGGGCTGCTGTCGGGCCGCGGCTACAACATCGAGAGCCTGACCGTCTCGGAGACCGAGCACGAGAAGCAGCTCTCCCGCTTCACCATCGTGACGCGCGGCACGGTCATGGTTCTCGAGCAGATCAAGAACCAGCTCGAACGCATGGTGCCCGTCCATTCCGTTGTCGACCTGACCGTTGCCGGTGATCCCTTGGAGCGTGAACTCGCGCTCATCAAGGTCGCCGGCAAGGGCGAGAAGCGGATCGAGGCGCTGCGCCTCGCCGAGATCTTCCGCGCCAGCGTCATCGATGCCTCCACCGAGCATTTCGTGTTCGAGGTGACGGGCCGCTCGTCGAAGATCGAGCAGTTCATCTCGATCATGAAGGACCTGGGACTCGTGGAGATTTCGCGCACCGGCATCGCCGCCATCGGACGCGGCCCCGAGGGCATGTCCGCCAAGCTCGGCGGCTGACGGGGAGACGCATGGCCTCCGACATCCTGATCGCGTTCGTGTCGTTCGCGGCCGTGACCCTGTTCACGCCCGGCCCGAACAACATGATGCTGATGACGTCGGGGCTGAACTTCGGCTTCCGGCGCACCCTGCCGCATCTCCTGGGCGTCGCCCTCGGCTTTTCCCTCATGGTGCTGCTCGTCGGCGTCGGCATCGGCGCCGCGCTGACGTCCTATCCGAGAGTGTACGCGGCGATGCAGTGGGGCGGCGTCGCCTATCTCCTCTATCTGGCCTGGGCCATCGCCACGTCCGGGCCGCCAACGCGCGACGGCGAAGGACGCGGCCAGCCCATGACGTTTCTGGGGGCGGCGGCCTTCCAATGGATCAACCCCAAGGGATGGGTGATGGCCGTGGGGGCCGTCACCACGTTCGCCTCGCTCGCCGCTTTTCCCCTCAATATCGCGACGATGTGCGCCGTCTTCGGCGTCCTGGGGCTCGCCTCGTCCGGCGTCTGGGTGCTCTTCGGTCAGGCCTTGCGCCGCCTGCTGTCGAACCCGCGCACCGTCCGGATCTTCAATGTCGCGATGGCCCTCGCCCTCGTGGCGACGCTCTGGCCGATCGCCGCCAGTCTTTGGCCCTGAGCATCGCCACGGCTTTCTGACGATCTATCAGAAGGCCGTGATGACGGTTGCCTGAGGACGGCGCGGCGCTACATTCGTCGAACGATACCGCCCGATCGTCCTCAAGCGAATGGAGCCCCCCATGCGCACGCTCGTCCGCCGCATCGTCGACATCGCCACGGCCATCGCACTGACAGTCCTTGCCGCCACGGCCTCGCTTGCCCAACAGCCCGAGATCCACCAGTCCAAGCGCCCCGACTACCCCGCCAATGCCCTTGCCGTGGGCGGTTACGATACCGTCGCCTATCACACGCAGAAGAGGCCGCTGCCAGGCAACCCGCAGTTCCGCGTGAGCTGGAAAGGCGCCGAGTGGCAGTTCGCCTCCCAGGCCAACCTCGATCTCTTCTTGAAGGAGCCCACGAAATACGCGCCCCAGTACGGCGGCTATTGCGCTTTTGCCGTCGCGGGCGGGTCGACGGCCCCCGGCGATCCCAAGGTCTGGGATGTCGTCGACGGCAAGCTGTACCTCAACCTGAGCACGGGCACGCAATCGAGCTGGCGGCGAGATCCCGCCGACTTCATCCGGCGTGGCGATGCCAACTGGCCGAAGGTGATCGGCCGCTGACAAGGCGTCGCACAGCCCCCCAGCCCGCCGATGTTTGATCTTGTCAGCCCGCGCGCTCGTGCTGTAGAAGTATGCCGTAACGTACGGTACGGTACGCTTCTTGAGCCCTCGCGAGGTCGCACCAGGTGTCGAGCACGGCGCAGACGGAAACGGTGACACGCACCGGCCGCGATCCCGTCGCACGGCGCGGCGAGGTGCTCGATGTCGTCCTCGAGTTGCTGGCGGAAGGGCGCGACGCCCTGACCATGTCGGCGGTGGCGCGGCGCGCGAGCTGCTCCAAGGAAACCCTCTACAAGTGGTTCGGCGATCGCGACGGCCTGCTGACGGCGACCGTCCAGTGGCAGGCCTCCAAGGTGCGCGCCGGCGCCTACGATAGTGCCCGGCTCGACGGCCTGACGCTGCGCGCGAGCCTGGAAGCCTTCGGCGTCACCTGGCTGAAGGTCATCTCGTCGCGCACGTCGATCGCCCTCAACAGGGTCGCCGTCGCGCACGCGGGCTCGGGCAAGAGCAATCTCGGCCAGATCGTGCTCGCCAACGGCCGCTTCGCCATCGGCGAGCGCCTGAAGCCGCTGCTCGATGCGGCGCGCGATGCAGGACTTCTCGTCTTCGACGATACGGAGGCGACGTTCCGCACCTTTTTCGGACTTGTCGGTCGCGACGTCCAGATCAGGCTTCTCCTCGGCGACAAGCTGCAGATGACGCAAGCCCAGATCATGCACGACGCGAAGATCGCGACACAGCAGTTTCTTGCGCTCTACGGCGCGGGAAAGAAGACGCCGGCGCGAGGCCGGTGATTGACGCTCAACCAGGGAAGGAAGCGTATTATGCGCGTCTACTACGATCGTGATGCCGATGTGAACCTCATCAAGTCCAAGAAAGTGGCCGTGATCGGCTACGGCAGCCAGGGCCATGCCCACGCGCAGAACATGCGCGACAGCGGCGTCAAGGACGTGGTGATCGCACTGCGCAAGAATTCCGCCGGCGTGAAGAAGGCGCAGGACGCCGGCTTCAAGGTGATGGAAGTGGCCGAGGCCGCCAAGTGGGCCGACGTCATGATGATGTGCACGCCCGACGAGCTGCAGGCCGACATCTACAAGGACCATCTCGCCGCCAACATGAAGCAGGGCGCCGCGATCCTGTTCGCGCACGGCCTCAACATCCACTTCAACCTGATCGAGGCGCGCGACGACCTCGACGTCGGCATGGTCGCCCCCAAGGGCCCCGGCCACACCGTTCGCTCCGAGTACCAGCGCGGCGGCGGCGTGCCCTGCCTCATCGCCATCCATCAGGACAAGTCGGGCAACGCCCACGACCTGTTCCTGTCGTATGCCTCCGCCATCGGCGGCGGCCGCGCCGGCATCATCGAGACGACCTTCAAGGAAGAGTGCGAGACCGACCTCTTCGGCGAGCAGGTCGTGCTCTGCGGCGGTCTGGTCGAACTGATCCGTGCCGGCTACGAGACGCTGTGCGAGGCCGGCTACGCGCCGGAGATGGCCTACTTCGAGTGCCTGCACGAAGTGAAGCTGATCGTCGACCTCATCTACGAGGGCGGCATCGCCAACATGAACTACTCCATCTCCAACACGGCCGAGTTCGGCGAGTATGCGACTGGCCCGCGCATCGTCACCGACGAGACCCGCGCCGAGATGCGCCGCGTGCTCAGGGACATCCAGTCCGGCCAGTTCACGACCGAGTGGATCCGCGAGTGCAAGGCCGGCCAGCCGAAGTTCAAGGCGACCCGCCGTCTCAACGACGCCCACCCGATCGAGGAAGTCGGCGCCAAGCTGCGCGCCATGATGCCCTGGATCAAGGCCGGCGCCCTTGTCGACAAGGCGAAGAACTGATTTTTCGCCTCCACTGAGCTCGACGACGACGAACGGCCGGTCAGAAGACCGGCCGTTCTCGTCTCAAGCGGTTCCCCCTGAGACGCGATACATCAGCCCCACGAAAACACTGTTGCATGGGCCCACGTATGGCGTCATCCTGTTGTCATGGACACGGACAGGAGGCGCTCTTGAGCGATAGCGAACCGATAGCGTTCCGCCCCCGCGAGAGGGCAAGCCATGCCGGTGTCGTAACGCTTCATCCCCCCACGGCCACGCCTGCGACCATCGCATTCGATCGCCGGGAGCTAGGCGAAATCCTCACCGTCTACGGCCGCAAGGTGGCATCGGGAGAATGGCGCGATTACGCGCTCGACTTCGGCAAGGAGAAAGCGGTCTTCTCGGTGTTTCGGCGTGCCAGCGAATGGCCGCTCTACCGCATCGAGAAGACCCCCAGGAATGCGCGCAAGCAGGGCGCATACTCCGTGGTCAGCGCGACGGGGCTGATACTCAAGCGCGGCCACGAATTGAAGCGCGTCCTGGAGGTGCTCGAGAAACGCCGTCTCCAACTCGTCGACAATTGAGCGGGCGGCCGGCCGAGCCCCGCACACGTCGAACACATGCGCCGCACTGCGCGCATAAGCTCGCCCAGCCCTCAGCGCGGAGCCGTCGTATCGCCCTCGCCCAGCGAGAGTTGCATGATCACACTGTCGAGCCAGCGTCCATTCTTGAAGCCGACGGAGTGGATCGTGCCCGAGAAGGTGAACCCCATGGCGCGGTGCAGACCGATGGATGCCGACTGCCCAGAATCCCCGATGACCGCGATCATCTGCCGATAGCCGCGGGCCGTTGCCGCCTCGATCAGTGCCGCAAGGAGGAGGCGGCCGACGCCGCCCCGCTTCGCGCCCGGGTCCACGTAGATCGAGTTCTCCACGCTCCAGCGGTAGGCAGGCCGCGGCCGGTACTGGCCGACATAGGCATAGCCCAGCACCGCGCCGTCGCGCTCGGCTACGAGATAGGGATAGCCGCCGCCGGTCACCGCCCTGAAGCGCCGTTCCATCTCGGCGGTGTCCGGCGCCTCGAGTTCGAAGCTCGCCGTGCCGCTCGTCACCGCATGACCGTAGATGCGCGCAATCGCGGGAATGTCGGCAATCGTCGCTGCCCGCACCGTAACGCCCGTCATCGCCCTGGCTCCCGTTGAAAAGACGGCCGCCACACAACGCCGGACACACCGAAAAAGCAAGAGCCTCGCCGGTGATCCAGCGAGGCTCCCAACACGTCGTCTCTGGCCAGCGGGCGCGAGGCTTATTCGTCGCCGCCCAGGATGCCCAGGATGTTCAGCAGGTGCGTGAACAGCGTCACGAAGCTGCCGTAGAGGATGAAGGCGCCGAAGATCGCGGAGCGACCGATGCTCGCCTCGCCGCCGTACATGGCGGAGTTGAGGTACATGTCCTTCACCTGCTGGGTCTCCCAAGCCGTCACCGCCGAGAAGAGCAGCACGACGATGCAGGAGATCGCCAGGCTGAACATCTTGCTCGTGCCCGGATCCGTGATGAAGAAGAAGCTGCCCAGCGACACGACCAGCAAGCCGATGGTCGCCATCGACAGGAAGCCACCCCAGCCCGTCATGTCGCGCTTGGTCGTGTAGCCGTAGAGGCTCACCGCGCCGAACGTGACGGCCGTCATCAGAAGCGCCTTGCCGACCAGATGCCCCATGCCCTTCGCGAAGAACGCAAAGACCATCGGCGAGATCAGCGCGCCCCACATCGCAGCGTAGAGCCAGTAGGCGCCATGCGCGACGACGGCGCTGCCGGAGTAGATGATGCGCGGCGCGAACCAGCCCAGTCCGAGGATGCCGGCGAACAGCACCCACTTGCCCGGTCCCAGCGCGATCGTCTTCATCAGCACCGGATTGTTCATCAGCGCCAGGACGACGACCGCCGTGAAAGCGACGCCAAGGCCCATGTAGTTGTACACGCGCAGCATGTACGACCGCAGGCCCTCGTCGATGTTTGCCCTGCCGCCGACGCGACCGGCCGACGGAGCCTGGACGTTACGGGGGAGAAACTCAGCCATGTGTGTGGGGTCCCTTTGTGCCTCACCAAAACCGTTCGACGACCGATGCAAATCAGTCGCTTTACGCTCTCAATATGTTCCGCCCCACCGCAACATTCAAGGGACCGGTCGATAAGTAATTCCGATCAGATCGTTAAGATATTTCCGATCAGGCCGGCCGTGCAGACTCACTCACCCTTGAGATAGGGCACCGCAGGCGCACTGAGAATGCGCCACGTGCCGATCCCCCCCAGCGCCAGGACGAGCCCCAGCGACAGGCCGAGCACTTGCAGGGCAGGTCCCCAGGAAAATACGTAGGGCACGTCCATGATCCGCCAAAGCACCGCCCAGCCGACCAGATTCCCGACCGCCAGCGCCACGACCGACGTCACGACGGCCAGCAGGGCGTATTCCAGGAGATGCGATCCCACGATCCGCCCGCGCGTCCCGCCCAGCGCCTTGAGGATCACCGCCTGCTTCGTGCGCCGGCGCTGCGACGTGGCGAAGGCTCCCGCCAGCACCAGCGCGCCCGCCAGCAGCGTGACGCCACCCGCCGCACGCACGGCGACCATGACCTTCTCGAAGATGGTGTTGAACGAATTGATCGCGTCCTTCACCCGGATCGCCGTCACCGTCGGGTAGATCCGGCCGATCGTGCGTGCCAGGTCGGCTTCGTCCGCCAGCGACGTGTTGAGCGGCAGCGTGATCGTCGCCAGCATGTTGTGCGGCGCAGCCTTCAGCGTGTTCGGCGAGAACACCATCACGAAATTGATCGCCAGGCTCTCCCACTCCACTTCGCGCAGATTGGCGATGCGCGCCGTGATATTGCGCCCCAGCACGTTGACCGTGATGCTGTCGCCGAGCGCAAGACCCAGTTGGCGCGCCAGTTCCGCCTCGAACGACACCAGCGGCGGACCAGCGTAGCCGCGCTCCCACCATTTCCCCGCGACCACGCGCGAGCCTTCCGGCACGTCCTCGGCGTAGGTGAGGCCGCGATCGCCGTTGAGAACCCACTGGGCCTGCGGCGGCGCCTTCACGCTCTCCGCGGGCCTGCCGGCGAGGTCCACGAGGCGGCCCCGCAGCATCGGCGCGTGATTGAGATGCGCCCCCGGCCGCTCGCGCGCCACCAGCGCATTGAAACGGCCGAGTTCGCCATTGGGAATATCGAGCACGAAGAAATTCGGCGCCGCCTTGGGCAGGCGACCCTGCAATTCCGAGACGATGGAGCCATCCACCGCGGCGACCGCCGCCAGCAGCGACAGCCCCGACCCCAGCGACAGGACGACGGAGCGCGTCAGCCCGCCCGGCGCCCCCAGACCGGCAATCGCCAGGGCCAGTTCCGGCCGCCGTGGGCGCGGCAGGCGGCGCGCGACCCAGGCGATGAGCTGGCCGAGCCCCGTGAACAACAGAAAGATCCCCGCCACCGCCGCACAGAACGACAGCGCGATGCGTTGCGATTCCGACGTCCACAACGCCAGCCCGAGCAATGTCGCGGCCATGGCCGCGCTGCCGGCCAGGTAGGGCCAGCGCAACCGCACGCGCTCTCCTCCCGCTTCCTCGCGAAAGAGCACGGCCGGCTTGATCTGCTCTGCCCGCCCCAGCGGCCAGATCGAGAACAGCAGCGTCACGATGAGGCCATAGGCAATGGCCAGGAACACCGTCTCCGCGCCCAGGGCCAATTCCGGCTGCACGGGAAGCACCGAGCCGAGCGACCACATGAGCAGCGGCGGCAGCGAAAGGCCGACGGCCAGCCCGAGTAGTATGCCCAGCACCGCCAGCAGCAGGACCTGCGTCAGATGCAGGATCAGGATCTGGCGCGTCGTGCTGCCCAGCGCCCGCATGGTCGCGATCACCTTGCGGCGCCGCTCGATGTAGGTCGTGACCGCATTGGCGACGCCGACGCCGCCGATCAACAGCGATGTCAGGCCGATCAGCGTCAGGAACTGGCGCAGCCGTTCGAGCGTCTTGGTCACGCGTGGCGCGGGATCGCGCCGGTCGAGCACCTGGAACCCCGCATTCGGCCAGTCTTTGCGCACTTGCGATTGCATGCTTGCCAGGGCAGGCGCGGACGGCTCCTGCGGCAGCTTCAGCGCATAGCGCCAGCGCACCAGGCTTCCCGGTCCGATCAGGCCCGTTTCGAGCAGCGTCGGCAACGACAGCATCACCCGCGGACCGAAGGAAAGCCGGTTCGTGATCTTGTCGGGCTCCGTCACGATGACGGCGCGGATTTCCACCTCGCTGCGGCCGATCCGGATCCGGTCCCCGACGCGCACCTTGAGGCGCTCCAGGAGAATTTCCTCGACCACTGCACCGCCGGCGCCGAGCGGCTCGCCCTTTGCGTCTCCCGTGCGCAACTTGAGGTCGCCGACGAGGGGATAGGCGTCGTCCACGCCCTTGATCTCGACCAGAGCGTCCTCGGTATTGTCGCCGCGACGCGCCATCGCCCGGAAGGTCACGGTCTCCGAGACCTTCCCTCGTGCCGTCATCCAGGCGCGTTCATCCGGCTCGGCACGCCGGTGCGCGCGAGCCAGGGCGACATCACCGCCGAGCAGAACCGCGCCCTGCCGCTCGAAGCCCTTGCGCAAGGCGTCCGACAGCCCGCCGACAGCCGTGATCACGGCCACGCCCAGCGCGATGCACGCGATCAGGATGTAGAAGCCGCGCAAACCGCCGCGCAGCTCGTTGAGCGCGATCGTCGCGATCCGGGGCGACGGCTGGTAGTGCTCCTCGATGACGGCATGGGGCTCCGTGATGGTGGTCATGCCGCGACATCCGCGTCGGCGCCGGTTTCTTCCGCCACGATGCGGCCATCCGCCATGCGCACGACGCGCTGGCACCGTTGCGCCAGCCGTTCGTCGTGCGTGACGAGGACGAGCGTCGTCGCACTGCGCCGGCTGAGGTCGAACAGCAGGTCGACGACCTGCCGTCCCGTCGTCCCGTCGAGATTGCCGGTGGGCTCGTCCGCCAGCAGGATGCGCGGCTCCGTCACGAGCGCGCGTGCCAAAGCAACGCGCTGCTGTTCGCCACCCGAGAGCTGCGCGGGAAAGTGCTCTGCGCGCGCCACCAGCCCGACATCGCCGAGCAGCGTCCGCGCCCGTTGCCGCGCGCCCGGCCGCCCCAGCAGCTCCAACGGCAGCGCCACGTTCTCCAGCGCCGTCATGGTCGGCACCAGATGAAACGACTGGAACACGATGCCGATATACTGCCCGCGCAAGCGCGCCAGATCATCCTCGCTGCGCCCCGCCAGATCCGTGCCGGCCACGAGGACTTGGCCACGGGTGGCCCGCTCCAGCCCGGCAATGACCATCAGAAGGGACGTCTTGCCCGAACCGCTCGGCCCCACGATCGCAACCGACTGTCCGGATGCGATGGTCAGGCCCACGTCGCGAAGGATCTCGACATCGCCTGCACGGCTCTTCAACGTGAGCCCCGCCCCTCTGAGCTCGATCGGCTTCACCGTCACCGCTATCGTCCCTCCCTCGAGGGGCCGCTGGGCCATGGTGCCCCCGCACCAACGCCCATTTTTCTGCATGACGCCATAGAAGCGTCTGCTGAATCGCTCGGCGCACCACATATGACGCATGTCACCCGCTTAAAGGACCAAGATGGCGACATTTCAAACGCTCGTCCGGCAAATGGTGCTGCGGCGCACGATCGTCAACAGCCTGGCGCTGGCGCTGGGTGTCGCGCTCTGCCCGGCTTCGGGCGCCCACGCGCAGGACCGGCCACTCCGCATCGTCGCGTTCGGCGACAGCCTGACGGCCGGCTACGGCCTTCAGCCCCGCGATGCGTTCCCCGTCCAGCTCGAACGCGCGCTGCAGGCTGGCGGCGCCAATGTCGCGATCATCAACGCCGGCGTCTCCGGTGATACGACCTCGGGCGGGCTCGCCCGCCTCGACTGGTCGATCTCGGCCGATGCCGACGCGGTCATCCTGGAGCTCGGCGCCAATGACGCGCTGCAGGGCCGCCCCCCCGCCCAGGCACGCGCCAACCTCGACGCCATGCTGTCCCGCCTGAAGGCCCGCGGCCTGCCGGTCCTCCTCGCCGGCATGCAGGCGCCACAAAACCTGGGGCCCGCCTACACCGACGCCTTCGACCGGATCTATCCCGAACTCGCCGCCAAGCATGGCGCGCTGCTCTATCCGTTCTTCCTGGACGGCGTCGCCCTTGATCCTCGTCTCAACCAGCGCGACGGCATCCATCCGACCGCCGAGGGCGTCGCCATCATCGTGTCGCGCATGCTGCCCAAGGTGACCAGATTGATCGCCGCAGCACGGGCGAACGTCCGCCCCGGCGGCTGACCTGCCATTCGTCGAAAGCAATCCAAGGGGATCGCCATGCCTCGTCTGTTCGTCGGTCTCCAGATCCCTGAAGCCCATCGGCTGCGGCTTTCGCTGATCCGCGGGCCGCTGCCCGGCGCACGCTGGGTCGAGCCGGACAATTTCCACATGACGCTCTTTTTCGCCGGGGACATCGACAATCCACAGGCCGACGAGCTGGTCAAGGCGCTCGATCAGGTCGCCTGGGAGCCGTTCGATCTCCGCTTCACGGAGCTGGGCGCATTTGGCGGTAACGACCCGCGCGTCGTCTGGGCGGGCCTCGATGGCGGTGAAGGCTTGCAGAATCTGGCCCGTGGCGTCGCACGCGCGGCACGCACGGCGGGCCTGCCCCCCGAAACGCGCAAGTTCGTGCCGCACGTGACGCTGGCGCGGCTCGCCAACTCGCGCGCCGAAGCGGTCGCACGCTTCCTGGCCTCGCGTGGGCGGCTCGACATGCCGCCCTTCCCGGTGGACCGGTTCGTGCTGTTCTCCTCGCGCCCCAACCAGGGCGGCGGCCCCTATGTCGTGGAAGAGGCCTTCGAGGCGGGCATGTGATCCCGCCTCCGGCAGCCTTGGCCTCAGGGCGTCAGCTCGGCTTCGAGGACGTCGGCGACTTGGCCAGCTGCTCGCGCTTCTTGAAGTAGAGCGCGGCGAAATCGACGGGGTCGAGGAACAGCGGGGGAAAACCGCCTTCGCGCGTCAGGTCGCCCGTCAGGCGGCGCAGGAAGGGGAACAGCATCGACGGGCAGTTGATGTGCAGCATCTGGTCGAGCATCTCGGGCGGCGCACCCTTGATCTCGAAGAGACCGGCATACTCGACTTCCAGATCGTAGATGATGCCGGCCTTGCTCGTCGCCTGCGCCTTGAAGCTCAACGCGGATTCGTAGACGTCCGCACCGACCTTGGACGGCACGACGTTCAACTCGAGATTGAGGTTGGGGTTCTCGGGCTGCGACGTCATGAACTTGACGACGTTCGGGCTCTCGAACGACAGATCCTTCACATATTGCCCGACGATCCGCACCTGAACGGGCACGGCCGATCCCGGCCCACCGGCATTCGGCTGATCTGCCATAGCCACGCTTCTCCTCGAAGAATTGACGGTGAGGGGTCGCTAGCACGCCGCTGCCGGCCCGGCAACCTCGCCTGGCCGGCAATCCGCAGACTTCCCGCCTCGCACCGGAGGTCACCGGCAGGCCCACCGCACGCGCACCACTTCCCGGCTTCAGCGCGGCTTGTCGTCGTCCTTGCGTCGATTGGGATCGATCGTGCGCTCGTCGAGACGCTCGAACTCGCCCTCGATCACATCGCCGCCCCCGGGGCCATCGTCGCGCCGCCGATAGGTGCCCTGTGCATGCGATGTGCGGACTTCGACATCCATGAGCGGAAACAGGTGGCGCACCGCCCAGCGGCTGAACAGGCGCCGCAGCGGCGGTATCAGCAGCAGCACGCCCACGGCGTCCGCGATCAGTCCCGGCGTCAAAAGCAGGATGCCGGCCATGACGACCAGGGCGCCTTCCAGCATGGGCGCCAGCGGCGCCTCGCCCTTCCCCATGGCCTCGCGGATGCGCAAGGGCGCCGAAACGCCGTTCTCCATCAGCACAGCCACGCCCAGCACGCCGGTGCCGATGACGATGGCCAGCGTCCACCACAATCCGATCCGCTGGCCGACGACGATCAGCACCGCCAATTCGATCAACGGCGTGGCGAACACCAGCAGAAACAACGGGAGCCGCATATTACAACCTCGAGGGGGTGCCGGAATGGCCAAAGCGCCTCCCGGAGCCTCTCGGAGCGCTTGGCTTCACCAGTCTGATAGCTTAAGTTCAATGTAGCGCAGGTCAATTCGGCTCGTGCGGCGACGAGGAACGCGACGGTCGTTCGAGCAAGGGTGGCAACGATGCCGTTGCGTCGGCCCCTGGCGCAAACGGACACTGCTCCCTACATCGTCGGCATGGAAGCCAATGGCCCCCGACAGGAAAGCGGCACCGGATGGACGGTAAGATCGATATTCTGACGCTCGTATTCCTCGTCCTGGCGGTCGTGATCGTTCTGAAGCTGCGCAGCGTCCTGGGACAACGCACCGGCGACGACGAAGCCCGCAAGGAACGCTACAAGGAGCAGGCGCGCGCCGCCGCTGCCGAGGCGCGCGACAAGGTCGTGGCGCTGCCGCGGCGCGATCGCGTCCCCGCCGACGCGACGATGGAGCCGTCCAAGCCGACGGCCCCCTCCCTCGAGGACGCGCGCAAGCGGTTGCGCGATTTCGCGGCTGGCAACGAGGATGTGGGCAACGGCCTGCTCGCCATCCACGATCGCGACCGCGACTTCAACCCGGAGCACTTCATGGCCGGCGCCAGGCAGGCCTACGAGATGATCGTCACCGCCTTCGCCGAAGGCAATCGCAAGCTGTTGCGCAACCTCCTCGGCAAGGATGTCTACGAAGGCTTCGACAGCGCGATCCGGGACCGCGAGAGCCGCGGCGAGCAGATCGACCAGAGCTTCATCGGCATCAACAAGGCCGAGGTGGTGGAAGCGGAGATGCGCCGGGACATGGCCCAGATCAGTGTCCGCTTCGTGAGCGAGCTGATCTCGGCGACGCGCGATCGCACCGGCGAGGTGCTGGCGGGCGATCCCAAGCGCGTCAAGGAAGTGATGGACATCTGGACGTTCGCGCGCGACGTGACCTCGCGCGATCCGAATTGGAAGCTGGTGGCGACACAGCCGCCGGGTTGACGGTGGACGGGCAGGCAGCAGCGGCACAGCGGCGCCTGACTTCGTCGACGGGGGAGTACTTGCGTTGGGGATTTTCTTCGAGACGGCACGCCACGGGCGGCCGGCATGGGGGGCGTGGAGTGCCGGCATCCTGGCAGCCGCAGCACTTTCGTGCGCACAGCACGGCTCGGCGCATGCCAAATCGCCGCGCACCGAGCCGGCGACCGGAGGCAACACCGCAGTGGCCGATCCACCTCCCATCAGCTCCGCCAGGCTCGCACCCGGCAAGCGTCAGACCAAGTACACCGATCATTCCCGCAAACTCGGCCTGAAGCCCCTCCCCTTCGAGGCGATCCCGGGCTGGGCCGCCGACGATCATCTGGCCGCCCTGCGCGCCTTCCAGGCGAGTTGCCCGAAGATCATCGCCCGCGCCGATGCCAAGAAGAAGCCGCCGCCGCGCCTGCTCGTTGCAGCCTGCGAGGCCGCCATTCAGCTCCCCGCGCGAACCGGGAAGGCCGGCGCCCGCGCCTTCTTCGAGCGATATTTCCTGCCCCACGAGGTCGCGCACCGGGGGCCGCCCGGCCTCGCGACCGGCTACTACGAACCCGTCATCGAGGGATCGCGAACAGCGACCGCGAAATTCACCACCCCGCTCTACAAGCGCCCGCCCGAACTGGTCACGCTCGCCGGCGGCGTCCCGCGTGGCGCGTTGCCCGCGAGCTTCACGCACGCCCGCATGGCCGGCGGCGCGCTCGTGCCCTTCGCGACCCGCGGTGAAATCGCCGGCGGCGCCCTCAAGGATCGCGGCCTGGAACTCCTATATCTGGCCGATCCGGTCGAGGTGTTCTTCCTGCAGGTGCAGGGATCGGGACGGGTCAGGCTCACGGACGGGACCGAGATCCGCGTCCACTACGACGGCAAGAACGGCCACCCCTACTCGTCCATCGGCCGACACCTGATCGACAAGGGCATCGTACCCGCCGACAAGATGTCCCTGGCAGCCCTCGCCAAGTGGCTGCGTTCGGATCTCGCCCGCGCCGCCCGGATCATGGCGCTGAACAAGTCCTACGTCTTCTTCCGTGAGTTGCCGCAGGGCTCGGAGGGGCCCTTCGGCGTCCTCAACGTGCCTTTGATCCCCGGCCGAAGCCTGGCCGTCGATCCCGCCTATCATACGATGGGCATGCCGATCTTCGTCAGCGCGCCGGCGCTGAAATCCGTTGCCAAGGGCAAGCCTTTCCATCGCCTGATGGTGGCCCACGACGTCGGCTCCGCCATCAAGGGGCCCGAACGTGGCGATCTCTACATCGGCTCGGGCACCCGCGCCGGAAAGGTTGCCGGCGTCATCAAGCATCCCGCCAGCTTCATCGTGCTCAGCCCCAGGATGCCCGGGATCGAGACCTCCTCGACAAAAACGAGCGCGGCGACCCGGCAGGACCGCAAATGAGCAGCGGCCGCCCACCCGAACGTCCCCAGCGCAAGGGGCGGCGGCCACTCATGAGCGAGGAGGATCGCGCCCTTTGGCAGCGGATCGCCTCGAGCCTCACGCCCCTTCCCAGCTTGCGTGCACGTGTCTCTAGCCACGAAAGCACGCCCCCGCCCGAGCCGGCGACACACGCCCCCCGGACCGGCGCGCGCCCCCAGCATCCACCGCCCCCACAGCCCAGGCAGCGGCGCCAGCATCTCGCCGTTCTCGCGGCAGCCCACGCCCCATCCCCATCGCGGCAACTCCACCGGTGCGCCGCCCGCCATCGCCCCCTTCGACCGCAAGCGATCGCGCCGCATAGCGACGGGCCGCATGCCCATCGAGGCCCGGCTCGACCTGCACGGCCTCAGGCAAGCCGAGGCGCATGGCCGCCTGCGCGGCTTCCTCGCGAGTTGTTCGGCGCGCGGCCTGCAGACGGTTCTCGTGGTGACGGGCAAAGGCACGCCGCGCGGCAACGAGGATGACGAAGGCCCATGGTGGGCCGCGGGCGAGCAGCGGGGTGTCTTGCGCCGCAGCCTGCCACATTGGCTCGACGACCCTGAAATCCGCATCTTCGTGGCAAGCTACACCACCGCCGCCGCGCGGCACGGCGGCGACGGGGCCGTCTACATCCACCTGCGCAGGCGCTCACCCCCCCGGTGATGCTCGGAGCCCGGGCCCCGCACGCAGACCCCGCTCAGCCGTTCCAGAAGCGTCGCCACTTCCGCACGAACCAGTTGGGCTCGGAGGGGCCGGAACCTTCTCCCGCCAGATAGGCGCGCGCCTCCAGGAGCAGGGCGCGGAATTTCGCCGTGTCGTGCGAGCCGTCGGCCTTGGCGACGTCGTCGGTATTGCGCGCGAAAACACGGCCGGGCTTGGCCGGATCGAGTACGGCCATGAACGGGATCGCTCTGATTTTCACGCCTGGGGCCATGGCCAGGACGTGCTTCAGCGTCGCCTCCCCGCTCGGGATCTCCGCCTTCTTGCCCTTCCACACCATCGACAGCCCGATTTCGGCATGATGGAACGCTGCGCCGTAATCGAGCGTCGTATCCTTGTGGCCCAGCAGCGCCGCCCCCGGCAGCGTCCGCTGCAGCGAGGCGCACCACGGGCACCACGTCGCGCCGAACGTCACCAGCAGCAGCTTTCCGCTGGCCTTCGCCTCGGCCAGCGCCTTGGCGAGAAGCGCCATCTGGTCCTCGCAGACCGCGTATCGGGCATCGCTCGGGCGCACGGGCTTGGCGGCGCGCACCTTGTCCTCGATACACGGTGCGGCAGGCTTGAAGACATAGTCCCTGGGTGGTGCGAACTGCGCCGCGGCCGGAACGCCGCTGACGGCCAGCAATACCGCAATCGCGATGACATGCTTCGACATGGGGCCGCCTCCTTTGTCGCCCGCAACACGAGCGCGACATGCTGGCAGCTTCGCGTTACGGGCCCCTCGACATCCGCCCTCGCGCAAATAGCGCGCGCCCAGGCGTGCCGCTATTTGCATTTGTCGGCGACGGTCTGCAGCGCCTGCGACGCGCCTGCCAGCGAATATGTGTCCGTCGTCGTCGTGCCGCGCTCCGAGATCGCCTTCAGCGTCAGGTTCGACCCCTTGCGCACGGCCTCGATGAACTTCAGCTCTTGCGTCGGATCGCCGACGAACAGGCGATCTGCATCCGGGAACAATCGAAATACTGCGCCGTCGACGTTCGCCGTCGCCGCACTGCCCCGCTTCACCGGATAGCCCATCTTGACGCTGATCTCGCCCTTGACCCCGGCCGCAGGCCAAGCGGAGACGTAGAAATGAGGCTGGTCGCGGTTCGCCCCCTTCGGCGCCATCTCCTTGGGCTCGGTGATCGCGAAGCACAAGAGTTCCTTGCCATCGCCGTTCCGCAGCGCGCGCCAGTCGCTATGCCGGCCGAGAACTTCGGCCGCGAACGCAGCCTCGCCACACCTGCAACACCGGCCGCAACGCCCACTGCGGCCAGTATGCGAATGTAGAAGCGCCCTAGAACCATCATGCCGTCTCCTGGAAAAGTTCGCGGCCGATCAGCATGCGCCGGATCTCGCTCGTGCCCGCGCCGATCTCGTACAGCTTCGCATCGCGCAGCAGCCGCCCCGTCGGATACTCGTTGATGTAGCCGTTGCCCCCCAGGATCTGGATCGCATCGAGCGCCAGCTTGGTCGCCTTCTCCGCTGCAAACAGGATGGCGCCTGCCGCATCCTTGCGTGTCGTCTCGCCCCGGTCGCAGGCCTTGGCCACCGCATAGACGTACGCCTTCGCCGCGTTCATCTCCGTATACATGTCCGCGACCTTGCCCTGGATCAGCTGGAACGTGCCGATCGGCTGCCCGAACTGCTTTCTCTCGTGGATATAGGGCACCACGATGTCCATGGCCGCCTGCATGATGCCGAGCGGCCCCGCCGCCAGCACCGCGCGCTCGTAGTCGAGGCCCGACATCAGCACGTTGACGCCCCGGCCGACGGCACCGAGCACATTTTCCTCCGGCACCTCGCAGTCCTCGAACACCAGTTCGCCGGTCGAGGAGCCGCGCATGCCGAGCTTGTCCAGCTTCTGCGCGACGCGGAACCCCTTGAAGCCCGTCTCCACGATGAAGGCGGTGATCCCGCGTGGGCCCGCATCCGGATCGGTCTTGGCGTAGACCACGATCACCTGGGCATCCGGCGAGTTGGTGATCCACATCTTGGTGCCGTTGAGCAAGTAGCGGTCGCCCTTCTTCTCCGCCCGCAGCTGCATGGAGACGACATCGGAGCCCGCCCCCGCCTCGCTCATGGCGAGCGAGCCGACGTGCTCGCCCGAGATCAGCCCGGGCAGGTATTTGCGCTTTTGCGCGTCGCTGCCGTTGCGGCGCAGCTGGTTGACGCACAGGTTGGAGTGCGCGCCGTACGACAGGCCGACGGCGGCCGAAGCCCGCGACATCTCCTCCACCGCCACGCAATGTTCGAGGTAGCCCAGCCCCGATCCGCCGTATTCCTCCTCGACGGTGATCCCATGCAGACCGAGCGCGCCCATGCGCGGCCACAACTCCCGCGGGAACCGATCCGTCTTGTCGATCTCGGCGGCAATGGGGGCGATCTCGGCCGCGGAGAACGCGCCGACCGTCTGGCGCAGCTGGTCCGCCGTCTCGCCAAGATCGAAGTTCAAGCTGGGATACTCGTTGCGGATCGACATCGTTCGCACTTCCTGTGCCAAATTTCTGTTCGTGGGCGTTACCATATGATCTCGCACCGCCAGCGCAAAGGATAAGCCGCCGCATGTCGCAGGTCCCCCCTCCGTTTTCCCAGGTCCCGCCGCCCAGCGGTGTCCCCTGGCCCCCGATCCTGCTGGCCGGCTGTTTCCTTGCCGCCTTGCTATGGGACTGGTGGGTCCTGCCCCTGCCGGTGCCCTTCGCCGAGGTCGATATCGTGCACGGCCTCGGCTGGCTCCTGCTGGCAACGGCCGGCGGCCTTCTGATCTGGTCGGCGCTCGCATTCTGGCGGCACAAGACCACGATCAGGCCGGATCGGCCCGCGTCAGCGCTGATCGAGAGCGGCCCCTACGCCTGGTCGCGCAACCCCATTTATCTGGCCGACGCCACGGCACTCATGGGGCTTGGCCTGGCCCTCAATCGCCTCAGCCTCGTGGTGATGACGGCGGTCTTCGTAGCGCTCGTCGCCCGCCTCGCCATCCGTCCGGAGGAGCAGCATCTGGAGCGCCGGTTCCCCCAGGCGTTCGCGGCCTATCGCACCAGGGTCCGACGCTGGCTGTGAACATGGCGCGGGCGAGCCGGGCGGGCCGGCGACGGCCTCGTCCACAGCCCGTGCCTTGCAACCATCTTGCTCCCGCCCCAATTGATACGCATGAGGAAAAGCGTCATTTCGTGTGGAGACGCCCCATGGGTCACGTCATTCGCGCTGCGGCGGTGATCGCCCTTATTTCGGCGGCAGCCCCTGCATTCGCACAATCGGCCGGACGCGACGGCATCGAGGATCTGCTGCGCAAGAATGGCGGCACGCCGCGCGTCGAAGACCAGCAGCACCCCGGTAACGCTTCCCCCCGCGCCGCAGCCCCGAAGGATGCCCGCGAAGGCGACGCCGCCTACGAGCAGGCACAACGCCTGATGCGCGCCATCGACGCCATCCTGCAGGACACCGCTCGCAACCGCGACGAGGCCCGCAAGCTGCCGGCCGAGAGCGACTTCATCCTGAAGCCGATCTGGACCGAGACCAAGGAGGATCGGGAAAAGAAGATCCGCGAGTTGCTCGACGCCGCCCTGGGCATCGTCACGGACGTGCCCGTCGTCGACGTGCAGCGCAAGATCGAGACGCTGCGCAAGAACATCCGCGACCTCGACGACCGCATCGTCAAGCTGCGTGAGAAGCAGCTCACCGCACCCAAGGACGGTTTCCTGCCCGGCTACGTCACCGACACCGTGGAAAGCCTCAAGAACGAGATCGAGGACTCGCGCAAGCGCATCGAGGAGAACAAGTCCGAGATCGCCAAGGCGAAGTCGGAAGTCCACGCAGGCCTCGCCAAGTCTGGCATCGAGCTGACGGCAGAGCAGACCGACCTGCTGATCGACAGCGTCCTGTCCGGCGATCTCGTCCGGCTCGTGGCGATCTTCAATTCCGCCAAGGCCATCGATTCCCAGCTTGCAAAACTCATGAGCCAGTCCGGCGAGAACGCCGGGGCCGCCCGCAAATACTTCGCCATGCACGCGGCATTGTTCGCCATGCTCGTGCACGCCCAGGACAGCATGATCGGCAAGATCGACAAGCAGTACCTGCCCAAGCTCGATGCGATCACCAAGGACATCGCGGCCACCTCCAAGCGCACGAACGAACTCTTGCGCGGGGAGAACCGCGCCGACCAGCGCCGCGCACTCGAGGCCAACAGGCAAAGCCAGAAGCTGGCGGAAGAGGCGGCGAAGGGGTATCGCCGCTATCTGCTGCAGCAGCGCGAGCAGGTCGCCAAGGCACGCCGCCGCGCCGCCCACGATCTCAAGATCGCCGACAACACCTACGAGACGGTGGAGGCGAGCTACCAGTTGCGCGCCCTGATGAAGGACAGCTCCACCTCGTTCGAGGCGATCCAGAAGCTGGAGGCGCCGACCTTCGAGCAGATCTTCCGCAACGAGGAGCTGCGCCGCGAGTTCGAGAACCTCACGCGCAAGCTCGATGCGCCGTCGAGCTGAGCCCAGGTGTCACGCATTCCCGGCGAATTCGTTCGACTTGTGATGTACCGCACAACACGATCGAAAGGGTTTTGGCATAGTCTCATCAACGGAGCCGAGCATCACGAGAGAGCGCGCCAATGGCCGCTTCCGGCACCACGGGACACTTGAGATCAGGTGGCCGATCGAGGCCACAAACCGGCGACCGTGCGAGGCTTGGCACAACACCAGCCCTCTCCCGGTCGCCGGCGATATGCATGGCGTGCCTGCGCCGCCGGCCCGTGGGGGAAACCGCATGCGATCCATCTTGCGCTGTATCGTGCGCATCATCGACGGCATACCCCATTGCCGGCCGCCCGCACGCACGCGCGCGTTCGCCTGCGCCGCTGCTGCAATTCTGCTGAACAGCCTGCCTGCCGTCCGCCCCGCCGATGCCGCCGGCCCCGACCGCCCGGGCGCGCAGGTCGTCGGCGCCGGCTGGAGCGCCACCGTCACGGCCCGTCATCGCCGCACGATCGTGCCCTTCAGGGCGTCGCCCTTCCCGTATGCCGGAACGGTTCCCGCCACCGGCAAACCCTTCTACGACATCGTGCTCGAAGATCGCAGCGGTCGCAGCTCGCGGCGCACGGGCGGCATCTATTGGGCCGACAAGACCTACAACGACCGCCGCGTCCTGCTCGACATTCCCGCGGGCTTCGATCCCGCACGCCCTGGCGTGATCGTGGTCTTCTTTCATGGCAACGCCGCCACCCTCGATCGCGATGTCGTGCGCCGCCAGCGCGTGCCCGACCAGACGGCCGCCGCCCAGCTCAACAGCGTGCTCGTGGCCCCGCAGATGGCCCACGACGCCTGGGATTCCAGCTCCGGCAGCTTCTGGAAGCGCGGCGCCTTCGCCGCATTCATGGAGGAGGCCGCCACCCGCCTCGCCCGCCTTGCCGGTGACGGCACGCGCGCGCGCACCTTCCGCTCGATGCCCATCGTCCTCGTCGCCTACAGCGGCGGCTACCAGCCCCTGGCATTCGCCCTGCGCGATCCAGCCATCGCCCCCCGCGTCAGGGGTGTCGTGCTGCTGGACGCGCTCTATGGCGAGCTGGATGCCTTCGAGGCCTGGCTCGCCCGCTCAAGGGACGGCTTCCTCGTCAGTTCCTTCGCCAAGACGACCACCGAGCGCAATGCCCAATTGCAGCGCGCCCTGGAGCAGATCGGTCGTCAGCCCCGTGCCCGCACTCAGGCCCCATCCATAAGGGCGAGATCCTATTTGATCCCGGCGCCCGAGGCCGTCAGCCACCACGATTTCGTGACGAAGGCATGTGGACCGACCTGCCTTTGAAAGACGTGCTCACGCGCATCTCCGGCTACGCGCTGAAAGCGGGCGATCAGCGCCTGCTGCCGGCATCGGCATCGCGGCCGCCCTGCGGCCCGGCCGGGGGCACGCTACCGTTCGTTTCGGTGCCCGCATTTTCCGGACGAGGCCACAGCAGGTCGTCGAGGCGGCCCGGCCGCGGCGGCAGACGCTGGCCTTTCTCCAGGACCAGATGATAGGGCGCGTTGACGCCCACCGCCCGCCGCCCGGCGGAATTGGCGTCCACGACGGGCGCAACCGTGCTCACGACCACGCCCCCGCCCGGCAGCTTCGTCGCCACGGGATCGCCGAGCCGTACGAGCTTGTCGGGCGACTGCCGCCGTGTCACGGCCGCCAGGACAGGTCCGGGGATCGCCGGCCGCACGATCTCGATGACGAGCCGTTCTTCCTTGCCTTGCAGTGTCAGCGAATTGAGCGTGATCCGGCTGTTGTTGGCGCCCAGTCCCGCGCCTTCGGTGACGACGGGCGAGCCGTCCCTGCTTTTCGCCGATGCCGATCCGGGGCCCTTGGCAGCTCCGCCGGAAGCGCCCCCTGCACGTCCACCCGGCGCACTGCCGCTGCGCCCGGCGACGCTGCGCGCCTGCACCGATTGCCGCAACCGCCGCTGTTCGGGTTCCGCCCCCGCCAAGGGAATCTCCCGCTCGGCCCGCGCCAGGCTCATGTCCCGCTTCAACGCCCGCTCCACGAAATGCCCGAGCTTGCGATTGCCGTACCAGGAGAGGTGGATGCCGTCCTGCTCGCGCATCTGGCGCGCCTTGCCGTCGAGATCGGGACCGTAGCTGCTATAGGCACCGGCCGCGTCGGCGAACAAGGTGTAGGTGTCGATGTACTTGCCGCCATTGAGGATCGCACGCTCACGCACCATGGCGTTGATGATCTGCGCATCGTCGGCGGTCAGCGGATGGCGCATGATCGGCAGCCCGACCCAGTACACCGCGACGTTGCGCCGCCGCAGCATCCGCGTCACGTGATCGATGTAGAGGCCCCGCTGCGCCTTCCAGGCATCGCGTCGCCGCTCGATTTCCTCCTGGCGCGCCTCCGAATTGGGCGGAAAGCGCCGATCGAAGCCTTCGCGCCAGGGCAGCCGAAGCACCATGCTCGGCATGATCAGCGCGATATGCGGCGTGTTCTTCTGCAGCTCCCGTTCCAGCAGCCGCAGCTCGTCGCGCGGATCCCCGCGCAGGAGGCCGCCGATCGCCTGCGGACGCCGTGCCAGGGCGACACCCGCCTCCTTCCCCAAGGCATCGTTGAGCCCGTCCGCCAATCCGTCGGCCAAGCCATCTCCGTAGACCTGGATGCGATAGACGTCGTTCTCGGGAAATGGCGTGATGAACGCGCCGAGCCGGTCCCCGCCCGATCCCGGCAGCACTTGTGCCTGCCCCTGCCCGATGCCGAGCAGCAGCACAAACAGAGCCGAAAGCAGTGAAGCCACCCGCGTCATCGAAACTCCGCCGTCGAAACTTCGACGCAACCGAACGGCCGAATCGCCTGGACCGGCCCAACCGGGAATGCCCGGATCTCTAGTGTAGCGCATCTGACGTTTGGTACCCCCTCGCGGCTGGAACCATGACCAAACGTCATATGAAAAATCTACACTAGAATCATATGGTTGCTAGTGTTCCTTCTGGCTCCGACACTTGGTCCAGAGTATAGCGCACGGGGAACCAAGTGTCGGAGCCGGAACACTAGCCGCAAAAGAGCCGATGCACAACGCCACTCCCGGGCGCCACTTCCGGGGCGCCTCCACCACCCGATCATCCGATCGGCCGATCACTGTTGTACGTCGGCCCGCACGTGTTTCAGCAGCCGCATCCCCGCGTACCCGTCGACCGGCAGACCGTTCATGCGCTGATAGTCACGCACCGCGGCGCGCGTGGCTTCGCCCGCGATGCCGTCGATCGGCCCCACGGGATGTCCCAGGCGCGTCAGATGGTGCTGCACCTCCTTCAGCGCGATGCCGCCCAGCGGTGGATCGTCGAGCGGCCAACTGCCTTGCAGCGGCGGCAGGCCGCGCAGCCGGTCGCTCAGGTGCCCGACGGCCAGCGCGTACACGGTCGCATTGTTGTAGCGCAGGATGGCGCGGAAATTCCTCGAGACGAGGAACGCCGGACCATTCCGGCCGGTCGGCAGGAGCAGTTCGGCATCGTAGTCGTTTTCGTCATCCAGCGTGCCGCCGAGCGCCGGCGTCACACCGAGTGCCTGCCACGCGACGAGGCGGCGCACCAGGCCCGGCCGAAATGCGGCCGCCCCCGCGGGATCGGGCAGACGCACCTCGACCCCCCAGCTCGTGTCCCCCCGCCAGCCCGACGCCTTGAGGAAGTTGGCCGTCGACGCCAGCGCATCGGCCGCCGACCCCCAGATGTCGCGTTTGCGGTCGCCATCGAAATCGACGGCGTGCGCGAGATAGCTCGACGGCATGAATTGCGTATGCCCCATCGCGCCGGCCCAGGATCCCGTCATGCGTTCGGGGGGCACGTCCCCGCTCTGCGCGATCTCGAGCGCCGCCAGGAGTTCCCCGCGCCAGAACGCCGTCCGCCTGCCGTCTCCGACGCTGAGCGTCGCCAGCGCGTCGAAAACCGAGCGACGCCCGGCCGCCGTGCCGAAATTCGATTCCACGCCCCAGATCGCCAGCACGGTGTAACGATCGACGCCATATCGCTTCTCGATGGCTTCGAGCAGGGCACCGTGCTCGGCAAGTCTGCGCCGGCCGTCCGCCACCCGCGCCTCCGAAACGAGACGGGCGAGATAGGTCCACGGCGGCATCACATGCTCGGGCTGGCTGGTGCGCAGCCGGTCGATACCACGATCGTAGCGCACGGCGGAAAATGCGCGGTCGACGAGTTCGCGGCTGATCCCGCGCCGCTGCGCCTCGGGCCAGATGGCCTCTGCCAAGGCGGCGATCCGCTCGCGGTCCTGCCGCGCCAGAAGTGCCGCGATCGGGTCGAAGTCCTCCGTCGCCGCGGCCTCGAGAACCGAAGGGACCGCCTCCGCCACCGCATAAGACGAGCCCGCGGCCACATGCGCCTTGCCGAGCCGCCCCCCCGGCCCGAGCGTCACCATCGCCGCGCCGAGCCCCAGACCGCCCAGAACGACCGCCCCGGTAACCCCGGCACGCTTGAGGCTCCATGCGTAGCTCATGGCTTGGCACCCTCCCTCAGGCTCTCCAGGACGTGGACTGTCGGCCAGCAATCGACCTTCTGGCGGCTCGCGCGCTGATAAAGTCCGATCTGCCAGCGTGTGTTGGAGCCGATCTTGCCGTCGATCTTGTCTATCGCGTAGCCCAGTCCCTTCAGCCGCTCCTGCATCTCCGCCAGATCGCGCGTCGGCAATTGCGCGATGGCGCTCCAGCGCGTCTTGAAGTTGCCACCACCCGCGATCCGGTCCGCCAGATGCCCCACGTAGACGGCATAGAGATCGGACGTGTTGTAGGCGCGCAGAACCTTGAAGTTCTCCGTCACCAGGAATTGCGGGCCATAAGTACCCCCCGGCGACATCAGGTAGGCGCTGGCCTGGGCATGGCGCCTGGGCAAGGCCCCGCCCTCGACGCGGACGACGCCTGCACCGGCCCAGCCCGCCAGCGGCCGCGCATTGAGCGGGCCTTCGTTGGCGCAGTCCACCCGTGCGCCCGTCTTCACCTCGAAGCCCCAGGGCAGCCCCTTCGTCCAGCCCTTGAGCTGCAGTTGCCGTGCGGCCGAGCCCAGCGCATCGGGCACCGAGTGAATGAGATCGATGCGCCCGTCCCCGTCGATATCGACCGCCGAGGAATAGAACTCCGACGGCATGAACTGCGTGAGCCCCATGGCCCCTGCCCACGACGAGCGCATGTCCGCTGGCGCCACGAGGCGATCCTGCAGCATGCGCAGCGCGAAGATCAGCTCGCGCCGGAACAAGTCCTTGCGCCGCCCCGCATAGGCGAGCGTCGCCAGGACGCGGATGGTGTTGTGCTTGAGCTTGTGCGTGCCGAATGCCGTCTCGCGTCCCCAGATCGCCAGGACGACGGCCCTGTCCACGCCGATCCGCCGCTCGATCGTGTCGAGCGCTCCGGCATACTTCGCCAGAAGCGTGCGGCCCTGGCTGGCGAGCCGCTCCAGGGCGCGGGCATCGAGATAATCCTGCGGCGGGCGCGTGAACTCGGCCTGCCCGCGCGCGGAATGCTTCTGCCGGCCGGGAAGTTCGAGATCGGGCAGGGAGAAATCGGGCGTGATGCCCTTGAATGCGCGATCGAATGTCTCGCGCGACACGCCTTGGGCCTCCGCCTGCGGCCAGACCGTTTCCACGAAGGTGGCGAACTCGGCGGGCGTCGCGCCACGGGCGGCCGGCGTCAGGCCCACCACTGCGGCCAGCGTTGCCGCGATCATGGTACGCCACCAGCCCGTCACACGGCGGTACGCTGTCCTCTCGGACGCACTCTGGCGCATGGCCCCCCTATGGTCCCGCGGTACTCCTGTTCGACAGGGTGCCGCTTCTCTCGTCGCGCGTCACCGGGCAAAACTGCCCCTGGAAGGCAGTTTCCCCGGATTTCTGGGCCATAATGCGACGACAGGTGCGTGCGTCTTTCTGTTCCGACGGCTCCTCGCCCCCTCGTATCAGGGAGGCTGACGCCAGAACCCGAACACGTGGATCAGCTCGCGGCCTTGAGCTTGTCCAGGCGGGCCTCCCAGGCGAGCGCCTGGGCGACGATCCGATCGAGATCGTCGTGCGCGGGCACCCAGCCCAGCTGCTGGCGGATTTTCGTCGAGGAAGCGACGATCGCGGGCGGGTCGCCTGGACGGCGGTCGGAGAGGCGCACGGCAAAGCCATGTCCTGCTGCGCGCTTCACGGCCTCGATCACCTGCAGTACCGAATAGCCCTTCGAATAGCCGCAGTTGAACACGTCGGATTTGCCGCCATTGCGCAGGTGCGACAGCGCCGCCACGTGCGCGCGCGCCAGATCCTTGACGTGAATGAAGTCGCGGATGCACGTGCCGTCGGGGGTCGGGTAGTCCGTGCCGAACACTTCCATGTGGCTGCGCTTGCCCAGCGCCGTCTCGCACGCCACCTTGATGAGATGCGTCGCCCGCGGCGTCGACTGGCCCGAGCGGCCCTGTGGGTCGGCGCCCGCCACGTTGAAGTAGCGCAGCGCGACATAGTTGAAATCGTGCGCGAAGGCGGTGTCGCGCAGCATGATCTCGGTCATCAGCTTCGACGAGCCGTAGGGCGACATCGGAGCCAGCACCGCGGTCTCCGAAACGGGGTTCTCTTCCGGGCTGCCATAGACGGCCGCCGTCGAGGAGAAGATGAAGTTCTTGACTCCCGCCTTCACGGCCGCCGCCATCAGCGCGCGGGATTTGACGGTGTTGTTGAGGTAGTAGCCCAGTGGATCGGACACCGAATCCGGCACCACGATCGAGCCCGCAAAATGGATGATCGCCTCGATGGGGTGCTTGCGGAAAATGTCGGCCAGCAGGCTCTCGTCGCCCACGTCGCCCACGATCAGCTTGGCCTCGTCGGGCACCGCCCACCGGAACCCCGTCGACAGATTGTCGAGAACAACGACGCTCTCGCCGGCGTCCACCAGCTCCAACGCCATGTGGCTGCCGATGTAGCCTGCCCCGCCCGTCACCAAAATCGTCATCTCGAACTCCTCACGCGTCCCGCTTTAAGCCTTCATTCACGCTGATGCTGCTTGCTTGAGTATCTAATACGCACATCCACTTTAAGGCCCGGTATCCTTCCGGCATCAAACTTGCGCTAAGTGCGTGTGCGGCTCGTCCCCGGCGCAAGACATTCGCTTCGGAGTTGGTCCCAATGCCTGCCAAGCCTCGCAAGATCCGCAAGGCCGTGTTTCCCGTCGCGGGTCTCGGTACGCGGTTCCTTCCCGCGACCAAGGCCATGCCGAAAGAAATGCTCACGGTCGTCGACCGCCCGGTCATCCAGCACGTCGTCGACGAGGCGCGCGCAGCCGGCATCGAGCATTTCATCTTCGTGACCGGCCGCAACAAGGGCGTCATCGAAGATCATTTCGACAGCCAGTACGAACTGGAGCACACGCTCGCCGAGCGCGGCAAGAAGTCGGAACTCGCCGCCCTCACGCGCGATCTTCCCGGCGCCGGCCAGACCAGCTTCACGCGCCAGCAGGCCCCGCTGGGCCTCGGCCATGCCGTCTGGTGCGCCCGCGACATCGTCGGCAACGAGCCCTTCGCCCTACTGCTGCCCGACATGCTCCACCATGCGCCCAAGCCCTGCATGGCCGCCATGATCGAAGCCTATGACAAGCATGGCGGCAATCATGTGGCGGTCTCCCCTGTTCCCGAGGACCAGACGCACATGTACGGTATCGTCGGCGTGAAGAGCGCCAAGGCCGCCGTGTCGCCGATCACGACCATGGTCGAGAAGCCGCCGCGCGGCACCGCCCCTCAACCTCCACATCACCGGCCGCTATGTCCTGCAGCCCCAGATCTTCGACCTGCTGGAACGCCAGGAGCGCGGCTCGGGCGGCGAAATCCAGCGCTCACCGATGCCATGATCAAGCTGTCGGAGAGGTCCACCCAGCCGTTTTTCGCCGTCCGCTTCGACGGCACCATCTACGATTGCGGCTCCAAGGTCGGCTTCCTCGCCGCCAACATCGCCTATGCGTTGGAGCGCGAGGATTTGGCGCCCGCGCTGAAGGACGAGCTGCGCAAGTTCCTCTGAGCGTACGCCGACGACGTTTCCGCAATGACAAATCGGCCGGGGCGCTCATCCGCTCTGGCCGCATCGCGTTGCTTTCCAGGCCTTCGGAGCGAGGCCCGGGCGACCGCGCCTGCCCCGATCAGCGGCGCACGCGGACGCCCACCTTGAATGCGTCGGAGTTGTAGTCGCGCGCGACATCGGTCGAATCGAAGGCGACGTGGGTATAGCGACCGAACATCGTCACCTCGCGATTGAGATGGTATTCGAGGCCCAGGAGCCCGGTCAGTGCCTGCTCCGTGATGTCGACGCCCTCGTATTCCTGGCGCGACAGGGACACGCCTGCCGTCCCGATCAGGTTGCGCCTGAAGGCGTGACGCGCCTCCACGCCCACGGTCTGCGACAGCGCACCGCCCGAACCCGCAAGCGTGGATTCGGCGATGTCGGATCTCGCCGTAAAGAGAAGCGAGGTCAGGCCGGACACGCGCCACGCCAGGTTGGCGTCGAGGACGATGCCGTCGATGCTGCCCAACCGCTTGTCGTCGAACCGCTGCTCGGCGCGACCCACCGCTACTTCGCCGCGCAGGATCTTGCTCGTATTGCCGAACGACACGCCGGCCCGAACACGATCACCCGTCGAATCGCGACGTATGCCGTCCGCCTCGATGCCGTTGTAGGTGCGTGCATTACCGACCACCTCGGCGAAGACCGCCAACGTCGGCTTGAACATCCAGCTCGCCCGCACCGCCGCTTCGCGCAATTGGTTGTCGCGGGACTCGTTGCTGATCCGCACGCCGCCGGCGCCCGAGATCGCGTCGTAGTCGGTGTCCGTCACCGCGCCGCGCAATTGCAGCGACAGGCGATTGAAGCGGTGATTGAAGGTCAACGCCGCCCGGCTCGTATCGATCGGCGTGCGTTCGCCCGCGGCACTTGTCGCGTTGATCGATCCGCGCTGCTCCAGGGCATGGTCGAACGACGCCAGCGCCTCGATGTTCGTCCGGCGCGTGATGTCGAGCCGCCCGCGCGTCTCCAGCGTGTAGGAGCGATCGTCCTCGGTGGAGAACTCGTTGTGGAACGTCGACAGGCCCGTGGCGCGGAACTCCAGCGCGTGCGTGCGCCAGTTGGAAACGGCCCGGACCGTCGGCTTGAATTCGAGCGCCACGTCCCGGCGCGCATTGCTGCTCGAGCGGAACACGTTGCTGTCCGTGCCAACCACCATCTCCGCTTCCGGAAAGACGGTGAAACTGCCCATGCGAAGACCGACCGGGTCGAACGGCTCGAAGCGCGCCAACCGCGCCGGGCGGCGATCGAGGATCGGTTCGACCTCGACCGCGAAGGCGTCCGCATCGTGCCCCGCAGACGGCCTCTCGAAGGCCTCGATGTCCTCGCGAGAGCGCGTATCGAGGCCGATTGCCTCCGCGCCATCGGGAACGGGTTGGTCCTCGGCCGTGTCGACGATGCCATCGCGCAGCACCGGCGGCTCGGCAGCCCAATTGGGATTGCCGTCGATCACGACTGGCCGGGCGTTGGAGTATCGGGGCCGCGGTGCCGCCGCATCGGCGCCATCCTCGCCCACCCCGTCCGCATCGCCCGTGCCGCTGGGATCACCGCGTCTCACCGTCGTGGAAAAGCCGCTGTTGCCGCTGTCCATCGCGCCGCGCAGCGTCTGTGCGTCCACCGGTGCGGACGCGCAAAGACCCGCAACCGCGAGCAATGCGCCCGCCGCGCTCGTCGACAATCCGGCCCAATGCCGATGGAGCGTCACGGCGGCCCATCCCAAGGTTCAAGGGGAGAATGACAGCGCGCGTGCTTCCCCTCCATGCACGGTCTCGCGCGTCATGACCCTAGTGTAGCGCGTCTGACGTTTGGTACCCACTCGCGGCTGGAACCATGACCAAACGTCAGATGCAAAAGCTACACTAGAATCATAGTGTTGCTAGTGTTCCTTCTGGCTCCGACACTTGGTCTAGAATACGATGCACGGGGAACCAGGTGTCGGAGCCGGAACACTAGCGGTAACGCAGTTAACGGAGCGTTAGCGTCTGTCCCACGACGGCGCAGGCGCTCAAACGTGCTGGCGCCGCCTCAATTTTTTCGCGACGATCCGCTTTACTTGGGCGTCCGTCTCGATGGATCTTTTTCGTATCGCGTAACGCGGGCCGTGGCGGCAGCCGCCGTGCCGCTTGTTCCCCGAAGTGGAGTTCTCGCTATGTCATCCACGCGCACGGTCGACGATCCGACGCCCGCCGACACGGGGGCCGCCGACACGAGCCCCAGCAACACGGGACCCGTCGAAACTGGGCCCGCCGAAACAGGGAACGACTGCCCGGCCATTTCCGGAATGGGATTGGCGGACCTGTCCCCGGTCGCCGATGCCTCTTCCCCCCGTTCCGAGCCCCCCGATCGCGATGCTTCGGCAATGATCGATGCCCTGGCCGCGGCAGCTGCCGCACCATCCGACACACCGCGCGCGACCGCATCGCCCGCTGATGCGCTCGGAGAGACCAGCGTTCACGTGGCCGTCCCCGACGATACGGAACCGGAGCCGCCGCGCATCATCCGGCAGGCACAGGCAGAACGCGCGTCCCGCCAGCAGGCGGCAGCCGCCAACGGCCGCGCCATCGCAGCCCAGTCGTGGCGCGACTTCGCCGCGGGCGTCGTGCTGTCCGGCGTCGCCGGCGGGGTCCTGTACGGCATCCTCACCACCTTCTGACCGGCGGCGCGGCAACGCGTCCCCCGGCCCCGTCCCTGGCGACGCCCAATCCCGATCAGCCCTTGGGAACGCCCTCCGCCGGCGTGACGTCGCGGGCGGCCGCCGCAGCCGCCTCCTGCTCCGCGCGCTGCGCCGCCAGCCGGTTGAACAGCGCCCGCACGCTGTCCAGGTCGCGGAGGTGGACATCGTACTGGGGATGCCCGAAGGACAGGCCCTCTTCCCGCAGGATCTTCAGGATGGCGACCCGCAGGTCGGTGGCGACCGGCCCCGTCCGGTAGACGTCCTGCACGGTCACGCGCACCGTGAACTCCAACCCAGTCGTTGCGAAATTGTCGAATGTGACCACCGGTCCGGGTTGTTGCATGGCCTCGGGATGCGAAGCCGCGGCAGCGCGCAAGACCTTCAGCACGTGCTCGGGGTCGGCGTCCGGCGCCGCCGTGATCTTGACCACGGCCCGCCCGAGCTGATTGCGGTGCGTCCAGTTCATCACGCGCCCGGTGATCAGCTCCGAATTCGGGATGATCAGGCTGGCGCGGTCGAACGTCTCGATCTCCGTCGAGCGCACGGAGATGCGCCGCACGTTGCCCTGTTCGGTACCCACCACGATCCAGTCCCCCACCTTCACGGGGCGCTCCACCAGCAGGATGAGGCCGGACACGAAATTGTTGACGATCGACTGCAGGCCGAAGCCGATACCGACCGAGAGCGCGCCTGCAACGATGGCGAGACTGGTGATGTCGAGGCCGGCGTAGGAAAGCGCCAACAGCAGCGCCAGCCCCGTGCCCGAATAGCCGACGGCGGTCTCGATCGAATTGGAGATACCCGCATCGATCCGGCTCTGGTCGAGAACGCTGTCGCGCAGCCAGCGCTGCACGACGCGGGTCACGAACAGCAGGCCGATGAAAAGCCCGATGCCGATCAGGATACGCACCAGCGAGATGCGGAACTGACCGATCTCGAAACCGAACAGCAGGGCGAGCAGCCAATCGCGGATGTCGTCGCGCGAAAAGCCCCACTGCACCAACAACGCCGGCATCGCGGTGAGCGCGATCAGGATCGTCGCGACGAACTCCATGAGCCGCGAGATCTGCCGGCGCCGCGTGCCCTCGAGCCCGAAGCGGGCGCCGAGGAAACCGTCGACGAGGGAGTCGCCGTCTCCCGTCCCTCGCGTTGCCGCACGAACGGCCAGATACATGAGCCCCGCCGCCGCCAGCACCACGCCGCTCAGAACGAGCTGATGGGCGACGAACCGGCCAAGGGACACGTAGCCCAGCATCGACGATACGACGATCGTGATGGCGACGATCCACAACGGGAACTTCACCGAGACGGGATCGAGCAGCCCCGCCGTGCGGTCCTCGTGCACGTCGCCGTTCACGGGCCGGTCCGCCCCGCTCTGCGGCGTGAAGGGCGTCAAAAGCAGCCAGAGCAGCAGGACGAAGAAGCCCAGGCTGATCAGGAACGTCTGCGCGATGGTGATCGGCAGCGGGACATAGAGCACGCGGCCGAACTCGACCAGAACCGTGTCCAGCACGTAGACGGCTACGAACCCGGTGAGCACGATGCGGACACGCCGGGCGGCGACGTCGGCGAGCGGAATGACCCGCCAGGCCGGATGTCGTGGTGCCAGCAGCGTCGCCAGCAGCGCACAGGCGAGGGACAGCACGAGCAGCCCCTTGTACATGGCATAGCCCGGCCCGTCCCACGGCTCGAACAGGAGATCGAGGCTGTCGAGGCCGACGATCGCCAGGCTGGCGCAGATGGCGAGCGGCAGCGCACGCAATGGCACCAGCCACGACGCCTGCAGGACGCGCGCGAAGAAACTCGGCGGCTGCGCCGGCCGCACCAGCGCCCGCGACACGATCCGCCCCACGCCGAGCCGCAGCAATCCGTAGAGCACGGTCAACCCGGCCAGCATGGTGACGAGCTGCGTGCCGCTGCGCTTGGCCCAGATCAGCCAGTCGCCGCCGTAGTACTGCAAGCGGCCGACGACCGCGTCCATGCGCTCGGCAACGTCACGCCAAACACCCGGCAGGATCGGGCTGTCGCGCCGCTCGAGCAGGTTGCGCGCGAACATCTGGTAACGCATCACCGTGATGCGATCGATGAGCTGCTTGGCGCGCACCCAGGCGAGCTCTGCCGTCTTCACCGCGCCGTCGAGCGCCGCGCCCAGGGCATTGAGCCGCTGCCGCTCGGCAGCCACCGTCGCCGACTCCGGCGGCTGGTCCTTGGCCGGCGGTGGTCCCAGCTTCTTGATCTGATCGCGCACCTGCTCGAGCTGAGGCCGCAGGTTCTCTGCTGTCGCCGTCGACTCGTAGATGACGCGCTCGACCTCGCTGCGGACGCGGCCGAGCTCGCCCTCCAGCTCCTTGACCTTCTGGATCGACTTTTCGGCCTGCTCCACGCTCTGCGCCATGCGCCTGAGCGGCTCGGTGACCTCGGGAGGAAGTGCCGCCGGCGTCACGGGAGCCGGCGCGGAGGCAGCCGCCGCATCACGCGCAGGCGCAGGCGCAGCCTTTCCATTCGCCGGTGCTGCCGGACTGGTCCCCACTTTTGGCGCCGCCGCAGGGGCTTGTTGCGCCCGCGCGATCGACACCCCCTGCAGTCCGCACGCAAGGACGATGGCGGCCAGCACCGCGGCAACTCTTGCTCGCACGATGACACCTCACGCAGGTTTGACTGTACGCTCGCCCGCCACTGTCACGGAAATCCGCCGGCGGCGAGCCCCCTCTTCGTGGACGAAGTCCGGTCCGCTATTCCGCCGCCTTGTCGGCGCTGCGCTCCCCGGCCTGCCCGAATGCGCGCACCGGGCGCGAGAACACCGGTTGTATCGGCTGCTCGCGTGTTTCGAAACCCGCTTGGCGCCGCACGTCCCCGTTGATCCCCGTCTCGATGACGACATCGACCGGCCCGCCGATCATGATGAGGTGTTCCACATCGTCGCGGCGCACCAGGACCAGCCGGCGACGCCCATCCATGCTCGCCTGTTCGATGACGCCCAGGCGCTTGTCCGGGCGCGGGCCGAAAATCGCGGCAGAAGGGGATTGTCCGTTCGCATAGCCCTTCACGACCCAGATCAGCGCCACCACCGCCAGCGCCAGCAGCGCGAAAACGAACAGGTAGAAGAGAATGTCCATGTGATCCCACCTCGATCGGCCGAACGCCGCGAAGCGCACCGTTATCAGAAGATTAGCGTGATTTTAACCCTAATGCTCGACTTCTCAGTGGGTCAAAATTATCCACAGGTGCCATCCCACCAACGCGCACCTGGCGTACGTCAACCGTTCTCGCCCCGTTCGGGCGCGAACCCGGGGTGAGGGGTTAAGGCGTGTACCGCGTTCGGGCGTCCGGGTTCCAGGCAGTCGTATCACAGAATCAGGTAATATCTCGCCTCATGAGCGAGATCCGTGCACGTCAGTCCGCCCCGGCGAGCGACATGCCAATGACCCCGGTGGCGGGCGTCCTGTTGGCGGTCATCGTCATCTTTGGCGCGACCGGACTGGCCACACTGACATTGCTCTCCGCGCGGTCCGCCCAGCCACTCGTCCTGGCGCTGATGGCGTTCCTGGCGATGATGGGCACGTTCTTTCTCTTCGGACTGGCTGCCGGCCATATCCGGCTGAAGGAACGGCTCGGCTCCTCCGAACTGCTGCGCTCCGCCCTCGACACCGCCGACCACGGCGTTCTCATCAGCTCGCGCGACGGCCGCCCGCTGTTCGCCAATCGCGAATTCCGCGAACTTCTGGGGCTCGACTCCGACGGCTCCCTGCGCACTCTCGAAGAGGCTTTGGCCGGCGAGCCGTTCGCCGCGGAATGCCTGTTCCGGCTGATGCGCGCCGTCGAACGCGGCGAAATGCGCGCGGAAGAGTTCCGCTTCCGCGATGGCGATGCGCGCGCCCGCACCACGCGCTGGCTGCGCCTGTCCGTCCGTCCCCTGCTGTCGAGCAGCTCCGCCGCCGAGATCCAGGGCCTGGTGACGTGGCAGCTCACCGACATCACGCGGGAGCGGGCGCGCGAGGCCGAGGCCGTGCGCGATCTGGAAACCGCACTGGCAAACTACGAAAGCCTGTCGGTCGGCGTCCTCAGCGTCGATCCCGAAGGCCGCATTTCGCACCTCAACCAGACGCTGGCGAAGTGGCTCGGCATCGAATTCGGTGCAGCGCGGGACCGCGCGCTGAAAATCGACGATCTCGTCGTGGGCTCGGCCGAAGCCCTGCTCCGGTCGAGCCTGCACCGATCCAAGGGCGAGCCCGTGCGCCTGCACCTCGATCTCGTACGCGAGGATGGCGTCGGCATTCCGGTGGAGGCGCTCGCCGCCTATGTGACTGAAGGCGCGTCCTCCGGCGAGATCTCGCTCATCGTCCTGCCCGCCACCCGCGCCACGCCTGCCGCCCAGGGCGCCATCGAAGGCGGCCAGAATTTCGCGCGGCTGTTCCAGTCGTCCCCGTTCGGCATCGCCACGATCGCCGAGGACGGCCGCATCCTCAATGCCAATGCCGCCTTCGCGCGCATGTTCCCCGAACCGGGCCAAGTCGAAGCCAACAACATCCAGGCGCTCGTCGCCACGACGGCAAATCACGAGGCGGGCGCGACCTTGGAAGCGGCCCTGGCCGAGGCCCGGGCGGGCCGCATCAGCCTCGCCCCGGTCGAAGTCTCCTTCGGTCCGGAAAGCGAATTCACACGGCGCCTCTACGTCAGCCCGATTGCACCCGGCGAAGGCCTCAGTGAAACGGTCATCATCTATTCCATCGACGCCACCGAACAGAAGGCGCTCGAGGCGAAGTTCGCGCAGAGCCAGAAGATGGAGGCGGTGGGCAAGCTCGCCGGCGGCATCGCACACGACTTCAACAACGTGCTGACGGCCATCATCGGTTTCTCCGACCTGCTGTTGCAGACGCACCGGCCCACCGACGCCGCCTACGCCGACATGCTCAAGATCAAGACCGAGGCCAATCGCGCCGCGCGCCTGGTCCGCCAGCTCCTCGCGTTCTCGCGCCGCCAGACCCTCAAGCCCGAGGTCCTCGACCTGGGCGAGGTGCTGACCGAGCTTTCGGCCATGCTCAACAAGCTGCTGGGCGAGAAGGTCGACCTGAAGATCATCACCGGCCGCGACCTGTGGTTCGTCAAGGCCGACAAGACCCAGCTCGAGCAGGTCGTCATGAACCTCGCGGTCAACGCCCGCGACGCCATGCCCGAAGGTGGCAAGCTCGCCGTGCGCGCTCGCAACATCTCCGAGCGCGACAGCCTCAAGTTGCGCGATCAGACGGTCATTCCCGGCGAATACGTCCTGATCGAGGTCGAGGACAACGGCACCGGCATGACGCCCGAGGTCATGGCCAAGATTTTCGAGCCGTTCTTCTCCACCAAGGATGTCGGCAAGGGCACCGGCCTGGGCCTCTCCACCGTCTACGGCATCGTCAAGCAGACCGGCGGCTACGTGTTCCCCACGAGCATGCCGGGCAAGGGCACGACCTTCCGCGTCTACCTGCCTCGCCATATTCCCGAGGCGAAGACCGAGACGCAGAGCATCAAGGAGCCCAAGAAGGAGCAGTCGCGCGATCTGACCGGCACCGGCCGCGTGCTCCTCGTCGAGGACGAGGACTCTGTCCGCAGCTTCGCCGTGCGCGCGCTGAAGCGCCAGGGCTACGAAGTCATCGAGGCGACCAATGGCGCCGAGGCGCTGGAGATCGTCGAGAGCGACCAGGGCAAGATCGACCTGCTCGTGTCCGACGTGGTCATGCCCGAGATGGACGGCCCGACGATGTACCGCGAGCTGCGCAAGACACGTCCCGACCTCAAGGTCATCTTCATGTCCGGCTACCCCGACGACCGCATCAAGATCGACGATGCGGAGGAAGCGCACTTCGCCTTCCTGCAGAAGCCGTTCACGCTGCCCCAGCTCGCCGAGAAGGTGAAGGAAGAGATAGCGGTCGGCGCGTGAACCCGCCTCGATGCCGAGACGGCCGGGGCACGTGGGTGCTCAAGGCTCCCTTAATCTCGCTCCCTTAAGACTGTCGGGGTGTATGCCGCGGCGCAGCGCCGATCTGTGCCGATCCTTCCGCACGCGATGGGGAAGCCCAATGAGTGAGAGCGAGCCGCTCGTCAGCGTCGTCATTCCCTGCTTCAATTGCGCAGCAACCATCGATGCGACGCTGGAGAGCATCGCCCGGCAGACCTGGGCTTCGCTCGAAATCATCGCCGTCGACGACAGTTCGACCGATGAAACCCCGGCCCGCTTGGCCGCCTGGGCGCAGCGCGAGCCGCGCCTGCGGGTCCTGCGCCAGCCCAACGGGGGATGCGCGGCGGCCCGCAACGCGGGCCTTGCCATGGCCCGCGGCGCCTACGTCGGCCTCATCGACGCCGACGATCTCTGGCAGCCGACCTACCTTGCAGAGCATCTCGCGCTGTTTGCTGCAGAACCCGATCGCGGCGTGTCCTTCACGCGCATCCATTTCATCACCCACGACGGCCAGCCGACCGGGGAAACGACCCGCCCGAAGCTCGACCACATCACGGCCGCCGACATTCTCGCGGCCAATCCCGCGGGCTGCGCGATGATGGTCGCCCGGCGCGCGGTCATCGACGAGGTCGGCGTCTTCAATGCCAGCCTGCGGCGGGCAGAGGACCAGGAATGGCTCTTCCGCGTCGCGCTCACGCCCTGGCAGATCCGCGGCATCGCCAAGCCGCTCGCCGACTACCGCAACAGTCCAGCTGGCCTGTCCGCCAATCTGGAAGCCCAGCTCGGCGCCTACGAGGATTTGCTGGCGCACGTGGCGACGCTTGCGCCCGATGTCGTCGCTGCCGCCCGCTCCAGGGCGATGGGCGGCATGCTGCTGTTCTGCGCACGGCGAGCCATGCGTATGGAACAGGGGGCCTCTGCCATCCGCAAGTACCTGTGGCAGGCCTTGAAGACGGACCCGGCGCTGCTCGTCAGCCAGCCGCGCGCCGTGCTGGGCCTCGCCGCAGCGAGCCTCGCACCGCGCAGTGCCCAATGGCTGCTGTCGGTGACACGGCCCGACGCCAAGGCCGCCTGAAGAAGGCTCGCGAGCGCTCTGCCCGATGGACGGGCGCGCCGGACGAACGCTTCTAGGCCGGCTTCAGGGCCAATCCCAGCCGCTGCGCCAGTTCCAGCTTGATGCGGGGAAGCCAGAAATCCCGGACCGGAGCGTATTGCACGGGTGCCCCCGGCGACCAGACATGCTGCGTCGCGGCGGCATGAACGTAGCCACGCCAGTCCGCATCCGCGACATGCGTGAACGACAGCGAGCCCTTGCGGGCCGCGATCCGCGTCTTCAACTGCTCGATATCGCGATGCGCATAGTGGCGGTTGAAGATCGCCTGCGAGCAGACCTTCGCCTTCGACAAGGTCTGGGGGAACTGCTTGGCAAGCTCGGGATCCCAGGCGACATCGGGATCATTGCGGAAGAAGCGGAATTCCCGCCACGTCACGCGGTAGTGGCGCCGGCGCGTCTCGATGGGCTGATCGCGGCTGTCCTCGCCCCGCTCGATGGTTGCGACGTCGACGTCGGTCAGCGCGAACTCCATCTGGTTCGCGCGCACGAAATCGGCCCCTTCGGCTTCCGCCTTCGCCAGGATGGGGAACGGGTCCTCGTTCAGGAATTCGTCGGCGTCGAACCGTAGCCACCAGTCGTTGCGGCCCAGTTCGCCATGAAAGGCGTTGTAGGCGATCGACCGCAGGCTATCGTGGAACTTCTGGTCGAGGCGGCAATGCGCGATGATCCGGCCGGGATGCCGCGCGGCCAGGTCCTGCACGATCTCCCACGTCCCGTCCGTGGACATATTGTCCATGACGATCGTCTTTTCGCAGTGCTTCAGTCCGTTGACGAGGCTCTGGCCGATGATGTCGGCCTCGTTCTTGGCGATCATCACGCCATAGATGCGCGGCATACCCTGGCTCCCTGCGGCTCGCGTCGATCCCCCACAGGATCGCAAAGCGAGCTTAAGGACAGGTAAGGCGCGGGGCGCTGGCCGGAGCTTCAGCGCCAGTTGTTGCCGCGATCGCGCATGCGGTCCCAGAACTCTTCCCGGTCGCAGCGGTTGTTGAGGTTCAGGCTATCGAGCGGACGCCCGTTATCGGTGACGCAGCGCCCGAAGCGGTCCTCCGTGGACGACCGCTTTTCGCGATACGACTTCTCGTAGCGGGTATGGCGATGGGGTCGGTCGCTCTCGTGCGCAAAGGCGGGCGCAACCGACGTCAGCGCGAACGCGGAGATCAGGGCTACTGGCAACAGGCGCATGGGACACCTCTGGGAAGACGGTAACGGTTCCCTAACGCACATAGGTGCGCCCGGTTCAGATATCCAGATCCTTGGCGAACGCCGCGTGCTCCTGGATGAAGCGGAAGCGCAGTTCCGGCTTCGAGCCCATCAGCGCGTTGACCGCTTCGGCCACGGCCGGGCGGTCGTCCTCGGCGATCTCAACGCGCAGCAGCAACCGGGCCGCCGGGTCCATCGTCGTGTTCTTGAGATCCTTGAAATCCATCTCGCCAAGCCCCTTGAACCGCGTCACGTCGGGCTTCTTGCCCTTGAACACGGTCTCCAGAAGCTCTTGCCGATGCGCTTCGTCACGCGCGTAGGCCGTCTCGCCCTTGTGCGTGAGGCGATAGAGCGGCGGCATGGCCAGGTAGAGATGCCCATTGTCGATCATCGCCCGCATCTCCTGATAGAAGAACGTCATCAAAAGCGAGGCGATGTGGGCGCCGTCGACGTCGGCGTCCGTCATGATGATTACGCGGTCGTAGCGCAGGTCCTGGTCGCGGTATTTCGCACCGAGCCCCGCTCCCAGCGCCTGCACGAGATCGCCCAGAAGCTGGTTCTGCGAGAGCTTTTGCGAGGTCGCGTTGGCCACGTTCAGGATCTTGCCCCTGAGGGGCAGGATCGCCTGCGTCTTCGGGTTGCGTGCCTGTTTGGCCGAGCCACCGGCCGAATCGCCTTCCACCAGGAAGATTTCCGTCTCGCCCGAACGGTTCGAGCAGTCCGTCAGCTTGCCGGGCAGCCGCAGCTTGCGCGTTGCCGACTGGCGGGAGACTTCCTTCTCCTTGCGCCGGCGCTCGCGGTCCTCGCATTGCTCGATCGCCCATTCCAGGAGCTTGGTGGCCTGCTGCGGGCTGTCCGCCAGCCAGTGGTCGAAGGCATCGCGCACCGCGCCCTCGACGATCCGGGCGGCTTCCACGGTCGCCAGCTTGTCCTTGGTCTGGCCTTGGAACTCGGGTTCCCGGATGAAGACCGACAGCATGCCCGTCGCCGTCGAGAACACGTCCTCGGCCGTGATGCTGGACGACTTCTTGTTGCCCACGCGCTCGCCGAATTCCTTCAAGCCCTTCGACAGGGCCGAGCGCAGCCCGCTCTCGTGCGTGCCCCCTTCCGGTGTCGGGATGGTGTTGCAGTACGAGTTCAGGAAGCCGTCGTCGTCGGAGATCCAGCACAGCGCCCACTCGACCGTACCGTGTCCGCCCTCCTTCTCGATGCGGCCGGAGAACAAATCCTTGGTGACGCGCGTGTGGCCCTCGATGCGGGCGGTGAGGAAGTCCTTCAGGCCACCGGGGAAGTGGAACACCGCCTCGGGCAGCGCATCGTCCTTCTCGCCGATCAGTTCGGGCGCGCAGTGCCAGCGGATCTCGACACCGCCAAACAGATAGGCCTTCGAGCGCGCCATCTTGAACAGCGTCGCCGGCTTGAAGGCGCAGCCCTTGCCGAAGATCTTCTCGTCCGGCTTGAACCGCACCTTCGTGCCGCGCCGGTTCATGATCGAGCCGAGCTTCTCCAGCTTGGTCTGCGGCTCGCCGCGCGCAAACACCATGCGATAGAGCTGCTGGCCGCGCGCCACCTCCACCTCGCACAGCTCCGACAGCGCGTTGACGACGGACACGCCGACGCCGTGCAGACCGCCGGACGTCGAATAGGCCTTGCCGTCGAACTTGCCGCCCGCATGCAGCGTGCACATGATCACTTCGAGCGCGGACTTGGCCTTGAACTTGGGGTGCGGGTCGATGGGAATGCCACGCCCGTTGTCGATCACCGACAGGAAGCCGTCGGCGTCCAGCCGCACCTCGATCCAGGTGGCATGGCCCGCCACCGCCTCGTCCATCGAGTTGTCGATCACCTCGGCGAAGAGGTGATGCATCGCCTTCTCGTCGGTGCCGCCGATGTACATGCCCGGGCGCCGGCGTACCGGCTCCAGGCCCTCGAGAACCTCGATGTCGGCAGCCGTGTAGGCATCGGAAGCGTCGGCGACCCTGGTGCGGCGAGCGGATTTGTCCGTCATGTTCTGTGCGAGATTTCCAAAAAGATCGCGCTGTGAAGCCATGGGATTGTGTCCGCTCGAAGTTCGATGGCGAAGCCACGGACGCGGAAGCACGATCAGGACAGCGCCAGAAGAGAATCTCCCCCCGGAGACTCGAATTTAACCCGTGACGTGACACGGCCCGCGCGCGAAGGCAAGCGGAGCGCACCAACCGCGCGCAATGACAACACGAGACGCAACCAGTGCGGGCATCAGCGATCGCCATGCGCAACAAACACACGATCATGAGCTGGCCGGCGCAATAAAAAGCCTCCGGGCAGGGGAGCCCAGAGGCGAGAGAAGGGGGGAGGAAGGAGCAATCGTAGGGAGAAAAGGGGGGCGTTCGAGGCTCAGTGGCCGTAGCCGTAGCCGCACCCGTATTCGATGACCGTGTCGTTCTGCGCGCCGACCGGCGCGGCGCTGGCAGCGCCGGAGACGAGGCCGAGGGCGAGGGCGGCGAAAGCGATCTTCTTCAGCATGGGTCTCTCCTGCGGTTGGGCTTCTGTGTCTGTCTCACTTGGCAGCGCCACTCTTGGTCGCCGCCGATGAGTGGACAATGCCCCATGCCCGCCGCGCCGGGTGTGATGCACCTCACAGCTCCGATTTTTCTCGTTCGAGGGGCGTGGTTGACGCCGCCGCCATCGACATGGCGAGATGGCGTCCGTGCAATGTCGTCAAATCACGCAAGGGCTCCGCGCATCGCCAACCGCCGGGCCAACGGGGAAACGGAACGCTCAATGCAATACGACTACATCATCGTAGGCGGCGGCTCTGCGGGCTCGGTGCTCGCCAATCGCCTGTCGGCCAAGAGTAGCAACAACGTCCTGCTGCTCGAGGCCGGTCCCGACACGCCGCCCGGCAACGAGCCCAAGGAGATCCTCGACAGCTACTCCGGCACGGCCTATTTCGACCCGCGCTTCCACTGGACCGAACTGAAGGTCCGCACCGAGGTCGTCAGCCACAACAACCCCGACGAAAGCCCGCCGCCGTTCCGCAAGTACGAGCAGGCGCGCGTTCTGGGCGGCGGTTCCTCGATCAACGGCCAGCTCGCCAACCGTGGCGCGCCCACCGACTACGCCATCTGGGAGGAACGCGGCGCCAAGGGCTGGAACTGGGATCAGGTGCTGCCCTACTTCAGGAAGGTCGAGCGCGACGAGAACTTCGACGGCCCCTATCACGGCAAGGACGGCCACATCCCCGTCCGCCGCATCTTCCCCGAGCACTGGTCCGGCTTCAACAAGGCCGCCGCCAAGGCCTTCGAGGATGCCGGCTTTCCCTACATCGAGGATCAGAACGGCGAGTTCAAGGACGGCTACTTCCCGATCACCCACTCCAACAGCAACGAGCAGCGCGTCTCCGCCGCCATCGGCTATCTCAATCGGGAAACCCGCAAGCGGCCCAACCTGCGGCTGTCGACCGAGACACAGGTCAGCGACCTCCTGTTCGAGGGCAACCGCTGCGTCGGCGTAAAGGCCCTGGTCAAGGGCCAGCCGCAGGAGTTCCGCGCCAGGGAAATCATCCTGTCGTGCGGCGCGATCCATTCCCCCGCCCATCTGCTGCGCGCAGGCATCGGGCCGGTCGGCCACTTGAAGGACATGGGGATCGAGGTGCGTTCCGGCCTCGCCGGCGTCGGCCAGCGCCTGATGGACCATCCCTCGATTGCCGTGTCCGCCTTCGTCAAGCGCGGCAATCGCATGACGCCGCACACCCGCCGCCATCTCACGCTCGGCATGCGCTATTCCTCCAACCTCCCCGACATCCCGAAGGGCGACATGTTCGTGGCCGTCGTGACGAAGTCGGCCTGGCATGCCGTGGGCGAGAAGATCGGCTCCCAGCTCGTGTTCGTGAACCGCACCTGCTCGGAGCGCGGCGAGGTCAAGCTCACCTCGCGCGACTGGCGCGAGGAACCGCTGGTGGAGTTCAACCTGTTGTCCGACCACCGCGACCTCGAACGCCTCATGACCGGCTTCCGCATGCTGGGCGCCATGTACGGCCACCCCGCCTTCCGCTCGGCCATCTCCGCGCTGCGACCCAGCCTACTCCGATCGCGTCGCTGCAAGCTCGGCGTCGTCAACACGAAGAACAAGATCTTCACCAAGGTCGCCGCGCCACTGCTGGAGGCGCCGGAAGCCGTCCGCTCCTATCTCGTCGACAACTTCGTCATCGAAGGCTTCCGCTTCGCCGAGTGCATGACCGACGACGACGCCCTCGAAGCCTTCGTGCGCAAGGCGGCGATCGGCGTGTGGCATGCCTCGTGTACCTGCCGCATGGGTGCCGACGGCGATCCGATGGCGGTCACGGACAATCAGGGACGCCTGCGCGGCGGCATCCAGGGCTTGCGCATCGTCGATGCCTCGATCTTCCCGATCGTGCCGTCGGCCAACACGAATTTCCCCACGCTGATGACCGCGGAGAAGATCGCCGACGCCATCCTCGCTGAAGCGTGACGAGCACGACAACGCCGCAAACAGCAAAGCGCCGCCGTGGCGACACGGGCGGCGCTTTCGATTTCGGTCGCGCGACAGGCGGCAGGGCAGCCCGATGGACGCCCGCGCCTTATTTCTTCTGGGATGCGGGCACGGCCTGCTTGGCATCTCCCGCGGCCGTGCTCGTCGGCGCAGCCGCGTCCGCCTTCGGCGTCAACCGGGGTGCATCCTTGACATAGGCGAAGATCGTTTCCTTGATCTTCTTCTTGCGGTCGTCGCCGCAACGATCCTTGGACGGCTCGATCGGCTCGAGGATGACCTTCAGTTCGTTCTCGCCCTTTTCCACCACACGCAGCTTGCCGGCCGCCATGTGAATGGTCATGCGGTGCAGCGTGGTGATGTAGAGAAGCTGCTGGTCGGTCCACGTCTTTTTGGCCTGCTCGCGCGCCATCAGCGCGTCGTAGTTGGCGACCTGCTCTTCCCAGAGCTCGCAGATCTGGGCCTGGGCGGACATGTAGCCCACCCGAATGACCTCGCGCCCCACGTCGGTCGGCACCAGCGCGTCGCGCTTCGACTTGTCGACCTCGATGACCTTGCCCGTGGGGGCCCGAAACTTGGACGGCAGGATCGCCCATGCATAAGACATGAGCGTCTGTACCGATTTGTCGCTGAGTTCCTTCTTCTGGGCCACGGCCGGCCCGGCGCCGAAGAACAAGCCTGCCACCAGAGCCACCGCCCCTACTCTGTGCGCTACATCCCGCATATCGCGTCCTTTGTCGTTCACTACCGCGTCGCCTCGACTTGCTCGGGTTCTGCCGACAGAAACAGCCCTCGTGCGTGCCCATATCGCAGCGTCACGAGACTGGTCCCTGTCGCGCCATGTCCGCGGAAGGCCCCCCTTACGAAGACAAGCGCATCGCTCGTTTGCAAAGTGGGCAAGTTTATGGCGCCTTGCGCCCGCGTCCCTTGCCGTTTGCCAGTACTGCGACAACGCCCCGCAGAGTTCGAACCTCCTGCTCGGTCGCACCCGTACGCGTCAGCAGCGAGCGCAGATTGCGCACCATCATCTGGCGTTTGTGAGGCGGATTGAAAAAACCGAGCTGGTCCAGTTCTCTCTCCAGGTGCTCGAAAAGCCCCAGCATCTCCTCCTTGTTGGCGGGCCGGCTCTCCCCCATGCGCAGCCCGCTTTCCACGGGTTGCTCATAGGTCGTCACGCGGCCCAGCGTCGCCCGTCCGCTGGCGCGCATCCATTCGTAACCCAGGATGAGCACGGATTGGGCAAGGTTCAGCGAAGCGAAGCGAGAATTCACAGGAATCATCACCAGGGCATCGGCGACGGCCACCTCGTCGCTTTCCAAGCCATTGCGTTCGCGGCCAAAAAGAATACCGCAGCGCTCGCCACGGGCGATGCGCATTTGCATTTCTGCAACAGCTTCGAGCGGATTCATCACGGGCTTGCGCAAATCGCGCTGTCGCGCCGTCGTCGCCGCCACCCAGTTGAGGTCTCCGATCCCCTCGGCAAGCGTCGGGAAGGGTCGCGCGTCGTCGACGACGTAGTTGGCGCCCGACGCGGCAATCCGCGCTTTCTCGTTCGGCCAACCGTCGCGCGGGTTGACGAGGCGCAGCTCGTCGAGGCCGAAATTGGCCATTGCCCTCGCCACCATGCCGATGTTGTCGGCAAGCTGCGGCTCCATCAGAACGACGGCCGGCGTCTCACCGAGCCCGGCCACGGGCGCGCCCTGGATATGCGCGCGCCGAATGCCATGCCGTAGTTTGCGGATGACCCGCCGGGCCCAGAACCAGTAGTTCTCCCCGCTCCAGGTCTTCTCCAGCGCCGCCAGGGCCGGCGTCCGCACGACACCGGTACCCTCTCCCTTGAGGCGCACGCTGCCATCCCCGACGACGACCTCCTCGTGCCGGCGGATGAACTCTTCCAGCGTGTCGATGCCTTGCGTTTCCGTTCGCCGCTTGCAGCCCGCACACGTGAGCCCCGCGCCCTCGCAGCGCAACTCCGCGCAATAGGTCAGCACCGGCTCCAGCGTGTCGCGCGTCAGCCCCGAAACCGCCAGGTCCGTCAGCCCGGCATCGATCGTACGCTCGTGGCAGGCGTGCACCACCTGCGCGACCGGCATCCCGCTCGCTGCCAGGCAGGGCTCGCCGCCCACGTTCACGATCGCGAGCCCGTCTGCTTGTGTCATCGTTCCGATTGCTCCAGCGCATGAAGGGCCAGGAAGCGGCGCGCCTTCGCGCCCCGCCTTGCCGCTCGCTCACGAATTTACTCTGGATCTAACCCGTCTGGCGCGGATCGGCCACATCCTCGATCATCAGCTCGGTTCGCTCGCGTCCGCCCCAGCTGTCGCGCCGCAGGTTTCCCACGACGTGCAGCGGCATGCCGCCCGAGCCCAGCAGCATCTCGCCGACCGGCTGGCCGACCGACCGGAACGCCACCGCATCGAGCCGCGAACCGTCACCCGCCTCCAGCGTGCAGCGCACGTGCGCCTCGCCCATGATCTTCGTGAACTTGACCCGGTGCGAGGGAAACACGAAGCGCGGCTGCGGGTTGCCCTGCCCGTACGGCCCCGCCTTGTCGAGCAGCTCCATCAACTCGTCGCCGACCGCCGAGGGCAGCAGCGCGCCGTCGATCTCCAGCGACGTGGCGCTGCGAGCAGCGCTCGTGCGGTCCGACAGCAAGCCTTCGAGCCGCGCCCGCACCGCATCGAATTGCGCCTTCGCCACGGTCAGGCCGGCCGCCATGGCATGGCCGCCGCCCTTGATCAGCAGCCCTTCGGAGACGCACTGGCGCACCGCCGAACCGATGTCGACGCCCGCGATCGAACGTAGCGATCCCGTGCCCTCGTCCTTGCCTTCCCAGGCGATGACGCAGGACGGGCGCCCGAAACGCTCCACGAGCCGGCTCGCCACCAGCCCCACCACGCCCTTGTGCCAGTCCTGCGAGCCCACCACGACGATCGGCAGGTCCGGGTGCTCTTCGATCAGGTTGTCTCCCGCCGCCTTTGCTTCCTCGAGCATCTGGCTCTCGATGGCCTTGCGCTCGCCGTTGAGCCGCTCCAGCGTCGCCGCGATCTTCGCCGCTTCCGCTTCGTCCTCGGTGGCGAGCAGGCGCGCGCCCAAGGCCGCGTCGCCGATCCGCCCGCCCGCGTTGATGCGCGGCCCCAGGATGAAGCCGAGGTGATAGGGCGTCGGCGCCTGCGACAGGCGTGCCGCGTCGAGCAGCGCCCGGATGCCCAGATTTTCGCGCCGCCGCATGATCTCGAGCCCACGGGAGACGAAGGCGCGGTTCAGCGTTCGCAGCGGCACCACGTCGGCGACCGTCGCCAGCGCCACCAGGTCCAGCAGCGACAGCAGATCGAGCGGCACGCCGCTCTTGTAGGCGCCGCGTGTCCGCAGCTCCCGCATCGTCGCCACCAGTGTCATGAACACCACACCGGCCGCGCACAGATGCCCGAGCCCGGACAGGTCGTCCTGCCGGTTCGGGTTGACCACGGCATGCACGTCGGGCAGCCGCGCGTCGGCCTGATGGTGGTCGATGACCAGGACCTCGGCTCCGAGCTTGCCCGCGTGCGCCAGCGCATCGAAACTCGTCACGCCGCAATCGACGGTGACGATGAGTTTCGCCCCTTCCTTCACCAGCGTCTCGATCGCTGCGGGATTGGGGCCGTAGCCCTCGAAGATGCGGTCGGGAATGTAGATGCGCGCTTCGCGGCCGTGGGCCCTGAGGAACCGCTGCATGAGCGCACACGAGCACGCCCCGTCCACATCGTAGTCGCCGAAGACGGCGATCTTCTCGCCCTTCTGGATGGCGTCCGCCAGCCGCGCCGCCGTCTGGTCCATGGCGACCAGCGTCGAGGGATCGGGCATCAAGGCCTTGATCGTCGGCGCCAGGGCGACGGGAACTTCATCGAGCGCGATGCCGCGCGCCGCCAGGATGCGTCCGAGCAACTCGGGCAAGCCGTGCTGCTGGCTCATGGCCAGGGCCGTGTTGCTCTGCTCCGGCGCCAACCGGTCGCGCCAGACGAAGCCGCGCGCCGACCGCTCGACCCCGAGCAGCGCGCGCGGACGATCTTCTTTCAGTTTTCGCAATGCCGACGCCATGCCTACTCCCCGTTTCCCGAGTTGTAGGGCGATTCCGGCAGGGCATCCTAGCCCGCCCGGGGATGTATCCCCAGGCCGGCCGCCCTCACCCCTTCAAGTCGAGGTCACGGAACGTCGTCTTGATGCGGCGCACCGTGCCGGTCTTGGAGCGCATCACGACGGTTTCCGTCTCGGCGAAGTCGCCACGGAAATGCACGCCGTCGAGCAGGGAACCGTCCGTCACGCCCGTCGCCGAGAAGATCACGTCGTCGCACGCCATCTCCGCCATCGAGAATTTCTTCTTGATGTCGGCAATGCCCATCGTGCGCGCGCGCTCGATCTGCTTCAGGCCTTCCGCGCCCGCGTCGGGCTTCAGGCGGCCCTGCATCTGGCCGCCGATGCAGCGCAGCGCCGCCGCCGCCAGCACACCTTCCGGCGCGCCGCCCGAGCCCAGGTAGATGTCGATGCCCGTCTCGTCGGGGTCCGTCGTCCAGATCACGCCGGCGATGTCGCCATCGGGAATGAGGCGCACACCTGCGCCGATCTTGCGGACCTCGGCGATGAGGTCGGCATGGCGCGGACGGTCCAGGATGCAGGCCGTGATCTCGCGAACCGGGCATCCCTTGACCTTGGCCATTTCCACCAGGATCTCGGAGACCGGCTTGTCGAGGTCGATGATGCCTTCCGGATAGCCCGGACCGATGGCGATCTTGTCCATGTACATGTCGGGCGCGTTGAGCAGGCCACCCCGTTCCGAGATCGCGATGACGGCCAGGGCATTCGGCATGTCCTTGGCGCAGATCGTCGTGCCCTCGAGCGGGTCGACGGCGATGTCCACCTGCGGACCGTCGCCGGTACCGACTTCCTCGCCGATATACAGCATCGGCGCTTCGTCCATCTCGCCCTCGCCGATGACGACGCGGCCGCGGATGTGGACGCGCCCCAGTTCCTTGCGCATGGCGTCGACGGCCGCCTTGTCGGCCGCCTTGTTCTGGCCCTGCCCACGCCAGCGCGCGGCTGCGATCGCCGCAACCTCCGTTACGCGCGCCACCTCGAGCACTAGAACACGGTCAAGCCTGCCCTTGCCGATCTCTTTGGCCATGCGTCTCTCCTGCTCCCCGTCGTTGGCAGACTTGCCCGGCTGTTGCGGTTTGGAAATGCGTCACAAACGCTCGATGCGGATCATCTGAGGCTTCTCGAGCACTTTGCCGTCGGCCTCGATGGCATCGAGCGTCTTGCGGATCGCCTCCTCGGTCGTCTCGTGCGTGACGATGACGATCACCACGGCTGCGCCGCTGCCGGCCGGCACGCGCGACGGCGGCGCCCCCACGGCCTTGGCCTGACGGCGCTGCACGACGCTCTCCAGCGAGACCTCGCGGTCCGCCATGCGCTTTGCGATCGAGGCCATCACGCCCGGCCGGTCGTGGACGTGCAGGCGAACATAGTACGCGCCCTGGTGCTGCCCCAGCTTGGCGCGGCGGTAGGTCTTGAGCTTGGACGTCGGCACGCCGAACGGCGGCAGGCGCGTTCCCCGCGCCAGATCGACGATATCGGCCGCCACCGAGGAGGCCGTTGCCTTGGCACCGGCTCCCGGGCCCACAAGCAGCAGGCTGCCGACGAAATCGCCGTCGATCGCGACGGCATTCGTGACACCCGACACCTCGCCGATCGCGGTATCCTTCTCGACCAGCGTGGGATGCACGCGCTGCTCGATGCCCGTCTCCGTCTGCATGGCGACGCCGAGCAGCTTGATGCGGTAGCCCAGCTCGTCGGCGGCCTCGATGTCGGCCTGCGTGATGCTCTGGATGCCTTCGATGTGGATCTGGTCGAGCGCCACCTTGGAGCCGAACGCAAGGCTCGTCAGCAAGGTCAGTTTGTGGGCGGTGTCGAAACCGCCGATGTCGAACGTCGGATCGGCCTCCGCATAGCCCTTGTCCTGGGCCTCCTTCAGCACGTCGGCGAACGACCGCCCCTCGTCCTGCATCTTGGCCAGGATATAGTTGCAGGTGCCATTGAGGATGCCGTAGACGCGCCGCACCTCGTTGCCGGCCAGCGACTCGCGCAGCGTCTTGATGACGGGAATGCCCCCCGCCACCGCAGCCTCGAAGCTCAGCGACACCTGGTTGCGCTCCGCCAGCCGCGCCAACTCCACGCCGTGCTTGGCGAGCAATGCCTTGTTGGCCGTCACCACGTGCTTCTTGCATTCGAGCGCCGTCTCGACGGCCTTGCGCGCGACACCTTCGTCGCCGCCGATCAGCTCGACCAGGACGTCGATGCCCGGATCGGCCGCCATGCGAACCGCGTCGTCGAACCACTTGTAGGGAGTGAGGTCGACACCGCGCGAACGCGACCGGTCACGCGCGGAGACGGCGACAATCTTGATTTCACGACCGACGCCGTCGGACACGCGCTTGCCGTGTGCCTCGAGCAAGTGCACAAGCCCCGTCCCGACGGTGCCGAGCCCCGCTACGCCCAGTCTCAGAGGCTCGTTCATAACGCAGATCCAGCCATATCTTGCGGCCCCGCCCAGACGAAGCACCGGCGGGGCGTCACGTCTGGACCGGGCTCTAAAACCCCTATCGCTTCGCGGAATCGCGCAGCGGGATCACGTTATGCATCGTTTCCGGGGCCTTCGCGAGGAACTTTTTGACCGCCCGCGCGGCCTGCCGGATGCGCTGTTCGTTCTCCACGAGGGCGATGCGAACATAGCCTTCGCCGTGCTCACCGAAGCCGATGCCGGGCGCGACGGCCACGCTCGCCTTGTCGACGAGGAGCTTGGAGAACTCCAGCGAGCCCAGGGCCTCGAACGACCCCGGCACGCGCACCCAGGCGAACATCGAGGCCGTCGGCGCCTCGAATTCCCAGCCGGCGTTGGCGAAGCTCTCCACCAGCACGTCGCGCCGCCGCTTGTAGGTCGCGCGCATCTCGTCGATGCAGTCGGTGGGCCCGTTGAGTGCGGCGGCCGCCGCGACCTGGATGGGGGTGTAGGCGCCATAGTCGAGGTAGCTCTTGACGCGCGCGAGCGCCGCCAGCAGCCGCTCGTTGCCCACCGCAAAGCCCATGCGCCAGCCGGCCATGGAGAACGTCTTGGACATCGACGTGAACTCGACGCACACGTCCATCGCACCCGGCACCTGCAGCACCGACGGCGGCGGGTCCTTGTCGTCGAAGTAGACCTCCGAATAGGCGAGGTCCGACAGGATGACGATGTTGTGCTTTTTCGCGAACTGCACGAGATCGCGATAGAAATCGATCGAGGCGACGTAGGCCGTGGGATTGGCGGGATAGCACACCACCACCGCGATCGGCTTCGGGATCGAATGGATCAGGGCGCGCTCGAGCGCGACGAAGAACTCCGGCGTCGGCTCGGAGGGTACCGACCGGATGACGCCACCCGCCATCAGGAAGCCGAAGGCGTGGATGGGATAGCTGGGATTGGGTACCAGCACGACGTCGCCAGGCGCGGTGATGGCCTGCGCCATGTTGGCGAAGCCTTCCTTGGACCCGAGCGTGGCGACCACCTGGGTGTCGGGATTGAGCTTCACGCCGAAGCGCCGCGCGTAATAGCCCGCCTGCGCCTTGAGAAGGCCCGGAATGCCCTTGGACGCCGAATAGCGGTCCGTCCGCGGCTTGCCGACCGTCTCCGTCATCTTCTCGATGATGTGGCGCGGCACCGGCATGTCCGGATTGCCCATGCCCAGGTCGATGATGTCAGCGCCCCGAGCTCGTGCCGCTGCCTTCAACCGGTTGACTTCGGCGAAAACGTAGGGCGGCAAGCGCTTGATGCGATGAAAATCCTCGATCACGGGCGATCTCGTTTGCTGTCTATGTCTGGGTTTGCGGGTGCGACGACGCAACCGCTGGCGTGGTCTTTACGCCTGCTGTGCAGCGCCGTCAAAGGATACGCCATCGCCGGCAGCCGGCGCGATCTGCCGTCGCGACCAACCGGTCAACGCCCGCGCTCGATCCGTCGCTCTGCGGCGGCGATCTCTTCTTCCTTGGCCTTGGCCAGATCGCCGATGACCTTCTGCTGCTCGGCCTTGGACAGGAGCGGACGTTTTCCCCTGTCGAGGCTGGGCAGCTCCGCCCCCCCCAAGCTCTGCGAACAGCCTGCGAGAAGCGCGGCGCCGAAAAGCACCACGAGAACCTTCGATATGGCCGGCCGGGCCGGCTGTCCCGTCACCCTGCAAGCGGCGCTTGCGGCGTCATTTTCCTGATAATGTGCCATGAGTTGTCGAAAGTAGCAGATTCGCCTGCACCGAGACGGTTGTCCGCCCAACGGGCGAACGATACATGTGGAAGAAGCGCTTCGAACGGCCCCTCTTCGTACCGCACGATTGTGGCGCGCCGGCGGAGACACAGAGCTCGTCACTGGGGACACAAACCATGGCAAAGTCGACCCCTCCCGGCCCTCCGGATTGGACGAACTACAAGATCGACAATCCCGAGGAGTTCATGCGCAACATGCTGCGCCTCTTCGAGGAGGGCGGGCAGGCCATGACGGAGCTCATGCAGCGTGCCGACGCCAAGGGCGGCCCCTACAGCATGGCCACCGAGATGAACGAGGCCAGCAAGGTGCTGGGCGAGGTCATCAGCCACTGGATGACCGATCCCGCGCGCGCCGTCGAAGCCCAATCCGCACTCGCCCGTGGCTACATGGACGTGTGGACCCGCTCCTGGCAGAAGATGATGGGGCAGGAGGCCGATCCTGTCGTCGAGCCCGAAGCAGGCGATTCGCGCTTCCGCGATCCCGAGTGGAGCCACAACCCCTATTTCGATTTCTGGAAGCAGAGCTATCTGCTCACCACCCGCTGGGCCGAGGAGGTTCTGGGCGAGGCCGAAGGCGTCGACGAGCGCACCCGTCAGCGCGCCGAGTACTACATGCGCCAGATCGCCAGCGCGATGTCGCCGTCGAACTTCCCGGCGACGAACCCCGAAGTGCTGCGCGAAACCTTGAGTTCCAATGGCGCCAACCTCGTCAAGGGCGTCGAGCAGCTCATGTCCGACATGAACAAGTCGGGCGACCTCTTGAAGATCAGCCAGACGGATACCAGCGCCTTCGAGGTCGGCAGGAACCTCGCCGTCACCCCGGGCAAGATCGTTTTTCAGAATGATATCATCCAGTTGATCCAGTACGCGCCGGCCACCGAGAAGGTGCGCAACGTGCCCCTGCTGATCATCCCGCCCTGGATCAACAAGTTCTACATCCTGGACCTCACGCCGCCGAAGTCCTTCATCAAGTACGTCGTCGACCAGGGCTTCACCGTATTCGTGGTGTCCTGGGTGAACCCCGACGAGCACCTCTCCCACAAGACGTTCGAGTCCTACATGAAGGAGGGCGTGCTGGCCGCGGCCGACGCGGTCGCTCGCGAAACGGGCGTCAAGCAGTCGAACGTGCTGGGCTATTGCGTAGGCGGCACCATGCTCGCCACCACGCTCGCCTACAATGCCGCCAAGAAGAACGACCCATTCGCCTCCGCCACGTTCCTGGCCGCGCAGGTGGATTTCACCAAGGCCGGCGACCTCCTGCTCTTCATCGACGACACCCAGCTCAAGGCACTCGAAACGATGATGGCCGAGCGCGGCTACCTCGACGGTTCGCGCATGGCGACCGTCTTCAACATGCTGCGCCCGCGCGACCTCATCTGGCCCTATATCGTCAACAACTACCTGCTGGGACGAAAGCCCTTCCCCTTCGATCTCCTGTTCTGGAACCAGGACTCGACGCGGATGCCGGCCGCCAACCACAGCTTCTACCTGCGCGAGTTCTACCAGCAGAACAAGCTGGCCAAGGGCGAGCTGACCCTCGACGGCGCGCATCTCGATCTCAAGAAAGTCAAGCTGCCGATCTACGAGCTTGCCGCCAAGGAGGACCACATCGCGCCCGCCGAGTCGGTCTATATCGGCTCTCGCCTGTTCGGCGGTCCCGTCGAGTACGTCCTGGCCGGCTCCGGCCACATCGCCGGCGTCATCAATCCGCCACCCCAGGAAGGCAAGCCCCAGAAGTATCAGTTCTGGACCAACAAGGATCGGGTCGAGAGCCTCGAGGAATGGTTGGAAGGCGCCAAGCAGACGCCGGGCTCCTGGTGGCCGCACTGGATCAAGTGGTTGACCAAGCAGTCCGGCAGCCTCGTGCCGGCGCGTGAGCCCGGCGCCACGCTCGGCGTCATCGAGGATGCGCCCGGCAGCTTCGTGCGCACGCCGTCCTGACGCATCCGGGTTAGGGTGCCCACCGCGACTTGCCACGGCGCCGCATCTGCGGCACGAAGCGGGACGGGGTTCGGGCATCGTGCGCCTCATTGCTCGGGCGCCGTGAGGTGTGCCGCGTGACGCACGAGAGGACGCGGGACTGCGCATGAGGCTGAACCAGGTCATTTTCCCGACGCGCATCGCCACGTGGGCGTGGCGTATTGCTGCCTTCAGCGCACAACTGCTCATTGCCGCGCTGTTGCTGCACCGCTTCGCCGGCCTCGATACGCGCCTCGCGCTGAACCTCTTCGCCGTGGCCATGGCGGGCGCGGCACTGGCGGTCCTGGTCGCCGCCGTGGCGTTCGTCATCATCTGGCGCAAGGGCCGCTCGGGCGCCTGGCCCGCCGCCGGTGGTTGCCTGCTGGGCCTCGTCCTGCTGTCATGGCCTGCCGCCCTGGCGCCCTTGGCCATGCGCCTGCCGCCGATCCACGACATCACCACGGATACGGCCTCGCCGCCGCTCTTCTCCACGCTGGCAGCCCAGCGCAAGCCCGGCATGAACCAGATCGCCTATGCAGGGGCTTCCGCGGCAGCTCTTCAAGTCGAGGCCTATCCCGATATCCGGCCGATCGTGGTGCCGCGGCCGGCCGGCGAGACCTTCGAGCTGGTGGGCGACATCGTGCGCCGCTTCAAATGGAAGGTCGCATCCGAGCAGCCCCCGCTCGGCCGTGGCCGCCCCGGCCTCATCGAGGCGACGGACCGGACCCTGGTCCTCGGTTTCCAGGACGACATCGTCGTCCGCATCGCCGGCGATGCCCACGAGGCCCGCGTCGACGCACGCTCCGCCTCGCGCTACGGCACCCACGACCTCGGCCGCAACGCCGACCGGGTCCGCGATCTTTTCCAGGAAATTCGCCGCCAGCTCGACCTGGGCACGCTCGCCCCGGCGCCCAGACGCCGCCGGGGACGGCCCGCCGTCGCCGTGCCTAGGCGGCAGAAAGACGTGCCTCGCGCAACGGCTGCCCGCTCGCGCGAACCGAACCCGCCTCGATCAGATGCTCGACGTGCGCCGCAACCGAGAGAGCGGCCGCGTTCACGAGCCGAGCGTCGAGCCCGCGATAGACAATAGTCACGATCTCGGAAATCGTCGCATTGCCGGCCTTGATGCAATCGAGGATCGCCTGCTCGCGCATGCGGCGATGCACGATGAACGCCTTGACCACGCGCTGGGGCTGCCAAAGCCTGCCGCCATGCCCCGGCATGAAGACCTCGTCCTGCCGCCCCATCAGCTTGTCGAGCGAGCGCATGTAGTCGCCCATGTTGCCCTCGGGCGGCGCCACGACGCTGGTATTCCACGACATCACATGATCGCCCGAGAACAGGATACCCGTGCCCTCCAGCGCGAAGCAGAGATGATCGGGCGCATGCCCCGGCGTATGCAGCGCGGTCAGCGCATAGCCCTCGCCCGCGAAGCGGTCGCCGTCGCGCATCGTCACGTCGAAGACGAAATCGTCGTCGACGAACTCCGTGCCCGAGGGGCTGGTCTTGCGCGTGCCGCGATCCTTGGCGACGCGGCCATAGCCACACGTCTTGGCCCCTGTCGCCTCCTTCAGGCGCGGCAGACCGTCCACGTGATCGCGATGCGTATGCGTCAGGATGATGTGCGACAGCGTCCGCTTGCCGATGGCGCGCATGATGGCGTCGAAATGTGCCTCGTCCTCCGGACCCGGATCGATCAGCGCCAGCGTCTCGCCCTGGCCGAGGATGTAGGTGTTGGTGCCCTTGTAGGTGAAGGGCCCGGGGTTGTTGGCGACGATGCGCTGGATCCCCGGTGCCAGTTCGCGCGGCACGCCGTATTCGAACGTCATCTCCTTGCGGAACGGAATATCATCGGCCATCGCGGGCGCTCCTCGGCGTGCTCGTCTCTCGTTCGAACGAGTGATAGACCACCTGAAAGCGCCACGCAAAGCGTCCCATCACGCCCGCACGCGTGCGCTCGCTGGATCGTAGAACGGCACCAGGCTCGCCCTGGCCGGCACGATCTCCCCGCCGACGTCGATGGCGAAGCGGCCGGCCAGAACCTCCTCTGCGCTCTCCCCCGCGCGGCACGGCACGTAGCCGAGCCCCACCGCCGCACCCAGGTGATGCCCATAGCCGCCCGACGATAGATAGCCGACGACGGCGCCGTCCCTGAGCACGGGCTCGGTGTGATAGAGAAGCGGACCGGGGTCCTCCAACAGGAACTGGACGAGCCGCCGCGACAGGCCCTCGGCACGCTTGGCAAGCACCGCCTCGCGCCCGATGAAGGCGCCGAAGCGGCCCTCCTGCTTGCCCGTCTTGACCGCAAAGCCCAGTCCCGCCTCGAGCACGTGATCCTCGTCGGCAATGTCGTGGCCGAAATGCCGATAGGCCTTCTCGAGGCGCAGGCTGTCCATCGCCTGCATCCCCACGAGAAGCCCGCCGGCCGCATCGACGGCGGCCATCACGGTCTCGAAGACGTGCCGCGCATACTCCGTCGGCATGTAGAGCTCGAAGCCCAATTCACCCACGTAGGTGATGCGGTGCGCGCGCACCAGTGCCATGCCGATGTCGATCGTGCGCGCGCTCGCGAAGGGGAAGACTGCGTTGGACAGATCCGCCGTCGTCAGCGATTGCAGGATATCGCGCGAGCGCGGCCCCATGACGGCAAGACACGCCTCCCCGCTCGTGACGTCGATGGCGATGCAGCGCGCGTCATCGGGAATGTGGCGCTGGAGCCAGGCGAGATCGCGCCCCAGCGTCGCCGACCCCGTGATGACGAGGAACGACGTTTCCCCCAGCCGCGTGACCGTCAGGTCCGCCTCGATACCGCCACGCGCGTTGAGCCATTGCGTGTAGACGATGCGCCCCACCGGCACGGCGACGTCGTTGGCGCAGACGCGCTGCAGAACCGCCTCGGCATCGGGACCGTCCACCCGGATCTTGCCGAACGGGCTCATGTCGAGAACGCCGACGTTGCCCCGCACCGCTCCATGCTCGGCCGCGACGTGAGCGAACCACGGCTGCCGCTTCCAGCCGAACGTATAGTCGGGCGTCTCCCCGCATTCGAGTGCCACGCGTGGCAGGAACCAGTGCGCCCGCTCCCACCCGACCGTTTCGCCGAACGAAGCCCCGCGCGCCTTCAGTTGATCGTGGAATGGCGTGTGCCGCACGCCGCGCGCACTCTCGAACTGGCGATAGGGAAAATGGTCCGCATAGAGGAGCCCCAGTGTTTCGCTGACGCGCGACGTGATGAACGTCCGCGTCGCCTGGTAGGGCACGGTGCGGCGCACGTCGACGTCGGACAGGTCGAACGGCGGCGCGCCGCCCACGATCCATTCCGCCAGCGCCTTGCCGGCTCCACCCGCCGACTGGATGCCGATCGAATTGAAGCCGCACGCGACGTAGAAATTCCCCACCTCCGCCGTCTCGCCCAGGAGATAGCGGTTGTCGTGCGTGAAGCTCTCGGGCCCGTTGAAGAACGTGCGAATACCCGTTCGCCCAAGCACCGGCATGCGTTTCACCGCCGTTTCCAGGATCGGCGCGAAATGCTCCATGTCCTCGGGCAACTGGTCGAAGCAGAAGGACTCTGGGATTCCCGCGACGCCCCACGGCTTTGCCTTCGGCTCGAAGCAGCCGAGCAGGATCTTGCCCGCATCCTCCTTGTAGTACGCGCACTCGTCGGGAACGCGCAGGACAGGCAACTCCCCCGTGATCTCGGGCACAGGCTCCGTCACGATGTAGAAATGTTCGCATGCCTGCAGCGGCAGCGGCACGCCGGCCATGCGGCCGACCTCGCGCCCCCACATGCCCGCGCAATTGACGACGATCTCCGCTTCCACGCGGCCCGCTTCGGTCTCCACGCCGGTGACGCGGCCCTTGTCCTGCAGGATGCCCGTCACCTTCACGCCTTCGACGATGCGAACGCCCTCTTGCCGCGCCCCCTTGGCCAGCGCCTGCGCGATGTTGGCTGGATCGCCCTGTCCGTCTTTCGGCAGGAAGATGGCGCCCACGGCGTCCGTCACGTCCACCAGCGGATGCCGCCGCTTGGCCTCCGCCAGCGAGATGGTCTCCACGTCCACACCGAACGAGCGTGCCATGCCCGCACTGCGCCGCAGCTCCTCCCACCGCTCGTCCGTCAGCGCGATCGACACCGATCCGTTGCGCTTGATGCCCGTCGCCACACCCGTCTCGGCTTCCAGCGTGAAGTAGAGTTCCTGCGTATAGCGCGCGAGCTTGGTCATGTTCGCGGTGGAGCGCAGCTGCCCGATGAGGCCGGCGGCATGCCAGGTCGTACCGCACGTCAACTGCTTGCGTTCCAGCAGCAGCACGTCGCGCCAGCCGAGTTTGCCCAGATGATAGGCGACGGAGCATCCCACGACACCGCCGCCGATGATCACGACGCGCGCCCGGTCCGGCAACTGGCCCATGCTTCGCACTCCTTCGTTTTTCCCCGGCCGAAGCTAGCGCCCCCGGCAAAGGACCGCCACTGGAATGGACACATTCCGCCATAGGACGGTCACCGCCGCGCTGTTAGATATCCCCAATGCGTGACTAACGCCTCGTGTCCTCCGTTGCAGGCGCCGGTCGCATCCGTGCAATAGACGCTGGCCGATCGCCAGCCAATCGAGGGAGCAAGACATGCGGATCAAGACGTTGATGGTTGGATTGGGCCTGGCATTGGCCCTGCCATTGCCGGCACTGGCCCAGCGCGGCGGCCCCCCGGGCTTCGCGGCGAATTGGGAGCTGCTGGGCGAAGAGCGCGTCGGCCTGGGCAAGGACAGCGACGTCATCAACCTGCGCCACAACGAGGGCTACTATCGCGATCGCTCGTATCGACGCCTGCGCTTCGTCGTCTCGGGCGGCGAGGTGCAGATGCGCACGGTCCGCCTCGTCTATCTCAACGGCCATACCGAAGAGTTGCAGATCAATCGCAACCTGCACTCGGGCGAGAACGTCGACGTCGACCTGCGCGGCGAGCGCAGCTACCTCGCGCGCATCCAGATGTTCTACAAGGGCAAGTTCGGCTTCTCGCTGGGTGGCGGCGGGCTGCGCATCAACCAGGCCACGGTCAAGGTCTTCGGCGAGAACGTGCGTCACGCACCCCCGCCACCGCCGCCGCCGGTACACCGCCCGCCCGTGGCCTCTCTGCCGCCGGGCTGGTCTGTTGCTGCGACCGTCCGCTTCGATCGCGCCGATAATCGCGTCGTCATCCCCATCGGCCGCAATGCCGGCGGGTTCTCCAAGATCCGCCTGCAGCAGTCCGGCGACGCCATCGCCGTGCACAGCCTTGCCGTGACCTACGGCAATGGCGAGGTCCAGAACATCGCCGTCAACCAGCGCCTCGCCAACGGCGAAGCCACCCGGCCCTTCGATTTGTCGGGCAATCGCCGCTTCATCGAGCGCATCGTCGTCAATCTCGATCCGCGCCGCCGTCCCGGCGCAGCCGGTCTGGCTGTGCAGGGTGATGCGGGTCCGGGCCCCGGTGGCGGTCCCGGCCACGGCGGACGCGCCGACTGGGTGCCCCTGGGCAAGCAAAGCGTCGGCTTCGGCGTCGATCGCGACGTGATCCGCGTCGGCCAGTCGGAAGATTTCTACCGCAATCGCGGCTTCGACAAGCTTCACTTCGTCGCCGAGAACAACGAGGTGTTCATGCGCTCGATCCGCGTCGTCTACATGAACGGCTACACGGAGGACTACAACGTCGAACGGATGATCCCTGCCGGTCGGGACCTCGCCGTCGATCTGCGTGGACGCCGCAGCTACATCCGGGAGATCGAGATGACCTACCGGGCGCGCCGCGGCTTCAACGGCCGTGCCGTCGTCAGCGTCTTCGGCGAACCGCCGCGCCGCCGCTGACCGCAGGAGCGATCGAGAATTGGGACAGAAAGGGGTCCGGCTGCGGGCCCCTTTCCGCTTTCCGCCAGCGCTGCGCCTGCGCTACGCTTCCGGTCGAATGGCTGGCACCTTCAAGCTGGCCGAGCTTCCCGGAGGAACCGCATGCAGCAGGCTTTGAGCGGCATCCGCGTCATCGACATGACGCACAACCAGGCGGGGCCCGCCTGTGCGCAGATGCTGGGATTTCTCGGCGCCGAGGTGATCAAGCTCGAGGAGCCCAAGGGTGGCGACGTCGCGCGCGCCCAGAACAACGACGAGTTGTTCTTCCTCGTCCTCAACGCCAACAAGCAGAGCCTCACGCTCAACCTCAAGACCGACGAAGGCAAAGCCTGTTTCCGCCGGATCATCGCCCAGTCCGACGTGCTGATCGAGAATTTCGGGCCGGGTGCCCTCGACCGCCTCGGGCTCAGCTGGACGGACCTCCGGAAGATCAACAAGCGCCTGATCTACGCGACCATCAAGGGCTTCGGCACCTACGGGCCCTACGCGCACTTCAAGAGCTTCGAGCCGATCGCCCAGGCCATGGGCGGCGCCATGTGCATCACGGGCTTTCCCGACAACCCGCCCACCTACGTGTGGCCCGCCATCGGCGACAGCGGCACCGGCATGCACATGGCCATCGGCATCCTCGCCGCCGTCAACCAGCGGCACGCCACGGGCGAGGGCCAGCACGTCGAGGTCTCGATGCAGGATGCCGTCGTCAACCTCATCCGCATCAGCCTGCGCGAACACCAGCGCGACGGCGTGCCCGTCCGCACCGGCAATCAGCTCGGCAAGAACGTGCCCGGCACCACCTATCCCTGCGCGCCGGCAGGACCGAACGACTACGTCTACATCTACGCCCAGCCGCAGATGTGGGCCGCCGTCTGCCGCGTCATCGGCCGGCCCGAGCTGGAGGAAAACCCCCTCTTCAAGACCAATGCCGATCGCTGGACCAACCGTGCCGCGCTCGATGCCATCATCGGCGAATGGACGGCCCGCCACACCAAGCACGAGGTCATGAAGCTGATGGGCGATGCGGGCGTGCCCTGCGGCGCCTGCCAGGATACGGGCGAGGTTCTGGACGATCCCCATCTGAAGGCCCGCGACATGATCGTGGAACTGGAATATCCCCCACGCGGCACCTTCAAGACGGTGGGCTCGCCGCTGAAGCTCTCCGCCTCGCCCACGACTCTCACCCGCCCCCCGATGTTGGGCGAGCACACGACCAAGCTGCTCGGCGAGCTCTGCGGCGTCGACCCCGCATCGGTCGCGGCGATGAAGAAAGCCGGCATCGTTTGAGCGCGCACCAAGGACCGATCACCATGATGAGCCGCAAGCACCCTTATCTCGGCGGAGGCGTCCTCTCCATCTGGAACGACATGGCCCCCGAGGCGGAGGAATTCTACGAGCGCTGGTACATGACCGAGCACTTTCCCGAGCGGCTCGCCGTACCGGGTTTCCTGCGCGGTCGCCGCTATGTCGCAATCGATGCCGATCGCAAATACTTCACCTTCTACGACCTGGAGAGCCCGGACGTTCTGTTCTCCAAGGCCTATCTGGAACGGCTCGAGGCGCCCACCGTGTGGACGCAGACCGTCATGCGCTCGTGGAGCAACATGTTCCGCACGGTGTGCGAGCGTGTCCGCCGCAAGGGCGACGCCATCGGCGGTTTCGCCCTCGCCGCCCGTTGGGAGGGCGCGACCGACCTGCCCGTCGATCTCGCCGACCGGATCGCTGCCGCGCTGACCGATCCGCGCGTCGTCGCCGTCGACGCATGGCGGGCGACGTCCGAGCAGAATGCCGGCTCGAAGGAGGCGAGCACACGCGCCACGCCCGATGCCACGATCAGTGCCGCTCTCGTCGTCGAGACGACGTCGGAAGGCGCCTTGACTGCCGTGCGCGATGCCCTGCCGCAGCTCCTCGGCGATCTGCCCGGGCCCGGTGCGGTCGGCCTCTACCGCCTCATCGCCCTGCAGGACGCAGTGCCCTGAGCCATGAGCAGTGCCGTCAATGCACCGTGCGCGCTATCGCGGTCAAGCCGGCCCTGGTCGCAAACCACTTTCCGCACCAGAAGCGCAGGAAGCCGCGCGCCTCCAGGCGTTTTGCAATCCGCAGATGAAATTCCGAAAGGTTTTCGAGCGGGCGGTTCGCCGCCAACTCCAGCAGAACCCAATCCGTCTGCAACATGAGTAGCAGCATCGTCCCTCGTGCGGCGGCGCCCGGTCCACGGCCGGGCGGCCCTGCTCCCAGACATCGCCGCGGGGTGGCCGGTCGGCGACCTGGCCGCGCAAACGACCAGGCCACCGACCACCCCGCTTTTCGGCTACTCGCGCAACGGTGGGGCCCTCTCCCAGCCGTTACGGCTTGTGATACCAAGGCATCAGGTTCCTGGCCCGAGTAGCCACGAGAGCGAAGTATCGATGCGACAGGACTGCAATCAACGTCTAAGGACGTCTAATAACTGCTACCGCCTTGATGGAAAGATTGGCCATAATCTTCCGGCAATCGCGACGCAGAACATTGCCGTGCGGCGGGGCCGATAAAAAACGCCGCGCGAAACGTGGGACGCGAGCCTGATGCCGAGTAACTGGTCCGAGCTGATACGGCGCTTCCGCGCGCGCCACGTGCTGTCGCAAAGCCAGCTCGCAGCCCTCCTCGGCGTTTCCCAGCGCACGATCTCCCGCTGGGAGCGCGGCGAGGATAAACCGGGACTGCGCCACCAGTTGCGGCTTCGCGACATGGGCTGGCAACTGCCCAATCAGCTCGTACGCCAGCTTGCGGCAGCTGTGCGGCTCTGTCCCGCACCGCGCGCCCTCTCGAGCACGCCGCGGCTCGTCCTGCAGGTGCTTTCGCAACCCGCCATCGCCAAGCGCCCGTCCATCGTGACTTCGGTCGGCCAGGCCATGGCCCCGCTCGCCACCGGCATCCTGCGCGAGATGCTCGATGATCGGCCGCTGCAGCGCGCGATCCAGCGCGGCGAGATCGCAACCATCGTCTCCACGACGGGCAGCGTGCTGCGCACGCCCGAGTCGCCCACCATCGGCAACTGGCGCACGACCATCGCCTACTACTTCGACGACGGCATCCTCTTCAGCGATGCCATCTCCGTACCCGCCGCCGACGACGCGCCGCACGGCTATCGCGCCGTCTCCCGCGACGACGACGGCATGATCGGCATCAAGGAAAGCAAATAGGCGGGCTGGGCGCTTGCGGGCAGCAGCGGCCGGGGCGCGCCGCTGTCCGCTTCGCCGATCAGGCCAGCGGCTGGGGCTTGAAGCCCAGGATGCGCTCGAAGCGCTCCGAATACTTCGGCCACGCCTCCTTGTTGATGAGCCGCGGCGGCACCTTGCCGTCGAAAATCTCCATCCATTGGTCTGAGGCGTAGATCGCGACGTTGGCCATCGCCTCGTGCGTCGTGCCGGCATTGTGCGGCGTCACGATCACGTTGTCGAAGCCCATGAGGATGTGATCGGTCGGCGGCGGCTCGTCCAGGAACACGTCGATGGCGGCACCGGCGATCTTCTTCTCGGTGATTGCACGCGCCAGGTCTTCTTCCTTGTACGTGCCCCCGCGCGAGGTGTTCACGAAGTAGGCCGTCGGCTTCATGCGCGAGAACTGCTCGTAGCCCATCATGCCGAACGTCTCGTCGGTCCGCGGGCAATGCATGGTGACGAAATCCGCCCGTTCCACCAGTTCGGCGAGCTCCACCTTGGTGGCCCCGCGCGCCGCGATCTGCTCCGCCGTGAGGTAGGGATCGTAGGCCAGCACCGTCATGCGGAACAGGCCCTTGCACAGCTCCGCCACGCGCGTGCCGATGTTGCCGATGCCGATGATGCCGACGGTCTTGCCGACGAGGTCGTTGCCCGTGAACAGGAAGCGGTCGAGATTGTTCTGGCGGCGCAGCAGCTTGTCCGTCAGCATGATCTTCTTGGACAGCGCCAGCATGAAGCCCAGCGCATGCTCGGCCACCGCTTCCTTGTTGGCACCGGACTGGTTGCACACGATGATGCCGGCCTTCGTGCAGGCATCCACGTCGATCACGTCGTAGCCCGCGCCCAGCGAGCACACCGCCAGCAGGTTGGGCGACTTCGCGATCAGGTTGGCATCGGGAAACCACGGATCCTGCATCTCGGTCCGCGCGCAGGCGTGGTAGCCGTGCACGCGCGCCATCTCGGCCCAGTTCTCCTCCTGCGGATCGGAGAAATTCCGGCGGAAGAAATCGATGTCCGAGCGGGCCGCGCGCACGCGCTCCGCAGTCGCATCGATCCGGTGGTGAAAATAGATGATCCGCTTGATATTGCTGCCCATGCGTTGCCCTGGTTCCCTGCGTCTCGTTCCCGCCGTACCCCGTGTCTTGCGGCTTTGCCGTTCTGGTGCGACCCTACATGGGAATCCCCGGCCGTGGAACCGGCACGCGGCCGATGCCGCGCGCGGCCCGACGGGCGCACTTCTCACCTGATCATCATCGGAGACGGACGACATGGAACTCGGCAAGCTCGGCGTGTGGGCAAGCCTCGACGGCCTTCCCGGCAAGGACGCGGTCGCCTTCGCCCAGCGCCTCGAGAAGCGCGGCTTCAAGACACTGTGGATGCCCGAGAGCCGGGGCCGCAACGTGCTCGTCACCTCGTCCTGGATGCTGGCGGGAACCACCACGCTCAACGTGGCCACGGGCATCGCCAACATCTATGCCCGCGACGCCATGGCCGCCGCCAATGGCCAGCGCGCGCTCGCCGAGTTCTCCGGCAACCGGTTCCTCCTGGGCCTCGGCGTCTCCCACAAGCCGCTCGTCTCCGGCCTCCGCGGCCACGATTACGGCAAGCCCATCGCCACCATGCGCGCCTACCTGACGGCCCTCAACGCCGCCGACTATCAGGCGCCCGCGCCAAGCCGGCGGCCCAAGACCGTGCTGGCGGCCCTCGGCCCCAAGATGCTGGCACTTGCCGCCGAACTGGCGGACGGCGCCCATCCCTATTGTGTAACGCCAGAGCACACGGCCGAAGCGCGCGGGATCCTCGGGGCGGGCAAACTGCTCTGCCCGGAGGTGATGGTCCTCCTCGAAACCGATGCGGCGAAGGCGCGTGCCGCCGCCCGCCAGGCGCTGTCGTTCTATGTCGGGCTGGAGAACTACGCCAACAACTGGCGGCGCCTCGGCTTTACCGACGCCGACTTGTCGGGGGGCGGCTCCGACCGCTTCATCGACGCCAATGTGGCGTGGGGCGATGAAGACGCCATCCGCCGGCACCTTCAGCGCCACTACGACGCGGGCGCCGACCATGTGTGCATCCAGGCCATCCACCCGACGGGCTCGCGCACCAACATCGACGAGCGCATCTTCGATCTGTTGGCCCCGGCCAAGAGTTGATCGGCCGACGCAAGCGAGGCCTCGCGGCGCGGCGACAGGCTCGATCAAGACAACTTGATGGGGTGTGACGTAGTGTTGGCTGGCCTCCATCCCCGCCAGATCATAACCAACGAGAGTTCGGCCATCGGGCGGCGAGCGTTTCCTGGGAGCGGCGCGTGGATCTGGTATTCGGGTTTGGCGCGGGCCTGCTGACGCTGATCAACCCCTGTGTGCTGCCGGTCCTGCCGATCATTCTCGGCTCTGCGATGCAGAACGAGCGCTTGGGACCCGTGGCACTGACCGCCGGCCTCAGCGTCACGTTCGTTGTCCTCGGCGTCGCCATCGCCGCCTTCGGGCCTGCGATCGGTCTCGATGCCGACACGATGGCGAGGATCGGCGCCGTCGCCATGATCGGCTTCGGCCTCGTCCTCCTGACACCGGCCCTCAACGTGCGCTTCGCGGAAGCCACCGCCGGCCTCTCCGGACACGCCTTCGAGCGCCGCAGCGCACTGGACGGACGTGGCCTTGGCGGTCATTTCCTTGGCGGCATGCTGCTGGGGGCGGCCTGGTCGCCCTGCATCGGCCCGACGCTGGGCGGCGCGATCTCGCTCGCCTCGCAAGGCCGGTCGCTGGGCTGGGCTGCGGCCATCATGACGAGCTTTGCGCTCGGCACGTCGGCGATCATTCTGCTGCTCGCCTATGGCACGCGCGAAGCGCTGGCGCGCCGCCAGCAGCAGTTCCGTAAATTCGCCGCACATTCCAAGTGGATCCTGGCATCGGCCATGATCGTCGTCGGCCTCACCATCCTGCTCGGCCTCAACCAGCACATCGAGGGCTGGGCAACGCGCCTCCTGCCGGTCTGGCTGCAGGAACTCTCCGTTTCGCTTTGACGAACGTCCAACGACTGCAACCAGAAGGAGTGACAACTTGCAGAGATTGTTGACGGGGCTCGTCGCCCTGATGCTGCTCCTGGCCACCGCGCACACCCGTGCGTTTGCCGGCAAGGATACGCTCGACTACGAGCCGGCTGCACTCGAGGCGGCTATCGCCAAGGGTGGCGCGGTGCTGCTCCACTACAAGACGACGTGGTGACCCACCTGCGCACAGCAATCGCGCGTGCTGCAACGGCTCCGTGAGAGCCAGCCAGAATACGACAAAGCCATCACGTTCGTGGTCGTCGATTGGGACTTGTTCCGGACGGACGAGGTCACCACCAGCCGCAAGATTCCCCGCCGCTCCACCTTCGTGCTCATCAAGGGCGGCAAGGAAATCGACCGCCTCGTCGCCGAGACGAGCCCGGAGCGCATCAAGGCGATGCTCGACCGCGGGCTGTAGGCCCAGGCCCGGGCATAGGAGAAACAGCGCGGCCGTCGCATGCCGGCCGCGCCCCCCGCTGCAGTGCGTCGTGACAAGGGCATCCTCGAAGTCATAGGCTTCCGCGGAACCTTCGAGCGGGAGCGCTGCCCATGATCACGAAATTCGTCACCGTCTACCCCGGCCACATCGACCTGCCCGACTTCGGCCAGAATGCCACCCCCGCCAACGAGCGCCGCTTCACCAACGAACAACTGGCGTCCGTGTTCGAGAAGACCGAGGCCGTCGCCAAGTGTCTCGACGATTGCGGCTTCGACTCGCTGTGGGTGGCCGAGCACCACTTCCAGCACGAGGGCTACGAGGTCATCCCCAACCTGCTGATGCTCGCAGTCCACCTCTCCCACGTCACCAAGAGGCTGAAGTTCGGCTGCGGCTTCAACGTCGCGCCGATGTGGCATCCCCTGCGCATGGCGGAGGATTTCGCCATGGCCGACATTCTCACCAAGGGCCGCACCATCTTCGGTGTCGCCCGCGGCTATCACTCGCGCGAGGTGGAATCGTTCGGCGCCCCGGTCATCGACCAGGAAGCCAACCGCGAGCTGTTCGAGGAACAGGTCGAGATCATCATGAAGGCCTTCCACCAGGAACGCTTCAGCCATGCCGGCAAGCACTACACGCTGCCCCCCGAGGTGCCCTATCGCGGCTATACGCTCAAGGACCTGACGCTGGTGCCGCGCCCGATCCACCTGCCGGTCGAGACATGGCAGCCGATCGTGTCGGCCAAGCCCCAGGCGCTCGACTTCATGATCCGCCACGACATCAAGGGCATGGTGGGCGGCGGCGCCGCGACCATGAACGAAGGCCCGATCAAGGCCTACCAGCAGGCAGCCCATCGCGCCGGCAAGGATTGGAAGCTGGGCGAGAACCTCGGCATCGGCATCTTCTTCTATCTCGCCAATTCCCGCGAGCAGGCGGTCCGCGAGCTCACCCCCTACTACGAGGAGCACGTGAAGATGTTCGCGCCGCTGGGCTTCGTGCCCGGCCTGACGCCGGCCGGCGTCGATGCCGTGGCCCAGCGTGGGGATTGGTATGCGAACGGCGTGCCTACGCTCGAGCACTTCATGAAGCTCGGCTCCTGGTTCGCCGGCACGCCGCAGCAGCTCGTCGAGCACGTGAAAACCCTGGAAGAGCGCTTCCCCGGCATGCAGCACATCAACCTGTCGACCGCACTGACGACACCCAAGGCCGTCATGCTCGAGCAGTTCCAGCGCGTCGCCGAGGAGGTCATGCCGGCCTTTGCCAAGCGCGCCTGAGCAAGGAGGACCCCATGTCCCGCATCGACAACAGGCGGCACGGACACGCGCGTGCCGCAGCACTCGGCCAGATCAGGGAAACGGAACTCGTCCCCGGCTTCGAGGACTTCAAGGCCGAGGTGGTTTTCTCCGGCATCTGGGACAGGCCGCACCTGGCCAGGCCCGACCGGGCCATCTGCACGCTAGCCGCACTTTCCGTGTTGCAGCGGCTCGATGCATTGGCGTCCATTGTCGGTACCGCGCTCGATCTGGGGCTCACGCCCCGCAACATCCTGGAGGTGTTCGTGCAGGTGGGCCTCTACGCGGGCTTCGTGACGACGGATGCCTCCGCGGCCAAGGCGCACGAAGTCTTTGCGGCGCGCGGTCTCACGGTCCCCTCCGAGCCGTCACGCAGCGACAGCCTCGAGGCGCTCGACCGCATGGGGCAGGAGGTGATGGTCAAGCTGCACGGCGATCGCGCCACGCAAGGCTATGCCGCACCGGGCAATACCATCACGGGCGAACTCTATCCGGCTGCCATCCGCTATGGCTATGGCGAGCTGTGGCACCGGCCTAGCCTCGATCATCGCCAGCGCATGCTTTGCGCCATCGCGGGCTTCACCGCGATGGGGTTGGAGAGCCAGCTCGAGAAGTTCTCGCGCTCCGCCCTCAATGTAGGGCTGTCGAAGGCCGAGATCGTCGAGTCCGTGATCCAGACGGGACCCTACGGCGGCTTTCCACGCGCTCTCAACGGACTGGCGATCCTGACGCGCTCCCTGGCCTGAAGGGACCGCAGCTTCAGCGCTGCGTCACGGCGCTGCGCGCCAGCGCCGTGATGCCGTCCCAGTCGCGCGCCGCGACGAGCCTGGCCGGCGCCACCCAGGAGCCTCCGACCGCCGCCACGTTCGGCAGCGCCAGGTAGTCGCCCGCATTGTCCGCAGCGATACCGCCGGTGGGGCAGAAGGCGATGCCCGCCAGCGGTGCGGCAAGCGCCTTCAAGGCGGCAGCACCACCGCACGACTCCGCTGGAAAGAACTTGAGCACCCGGTAGCCCAGGTCCGACAGCGCCATCGCCTCGCTTGCCGTCACGGCGCCGGGAAGGAACGGCACCGGCCAACTCTCCGCCGCTTCGATCAGGCGTGGCGTCATGCCGGGCGACACGATGAATTGCGCACCGGCCAGGATCGCGTCGCGCCCCTGCTCTGGCGTCAGCACTGTCCCAGCCCCCACGCGCGCCTCGGGCACCTCTGCCCGGATGGCACGCATGGCATCGAGCGCGGCGGGCGTGCGCAGCGTCACCTCGATCGCGTCGAGCCCGCCGGCGCACAGCGCGCGTGCGAGCCCAACGCCTTCCTCGGCGGTCGCGATCGTGAGGACGGGCACGACGCGCACGCGACTGAGCGCGGCGGCGAAGGCGGCATTGAGCTTGGCTTGCATGGCAGGGCCCCTCGGGTCGACTTGGGCGGCAACAAGCCCGAAAGGCCACCCGCACGCAAGCCCGAACTCCTCCCGCCCGGCTCAGCGCCGCTTGGCGGCTCCCGCCTCCGCGAGAATCAGCTCCAGCTTGAGCTTGTCCCAGGGGAACAGCGGGCCCGGGTCCTGCTTGCGGTGCACCTGCCGCCCGCCGCACGGGATCGTCGACCGGTCGACCTGCTCGTGCCCTTTCACCTGGGACAGGGCAATGCCATGCCGCCAGCGGATCTCGCCGATGAGATGGCCCAAGGCACGCACCTGCGCCGCTGGATAGGGGTCGCGGCCATCGCCCGCATTGATCAGCTCGATGCCGATGGAATTCGCATTATGCCCGACGGCGTGGATCGCGACCTCGTCCTCGGGAACGCTCGCCAGCACTTCGCCATCGCGTTCCACGATGTAGTGGATCGAAACGCTGCTGGATTTCTCGAAGAAGCGCTTGATCCGCACAGCGGTGCCGGGCGGCGAGAAACGCACCTCGCCCCGCTGGCAGAACGGACCGCCCGTCGCATGCACGATGATTTCCGTGACCCTGTCGCGCTTCTGGCCGCGCGCACGCGCATCGGCAGGAGCGCTGGTGAGAGCGGCAAAGGCAGCCGCAATCGCGGCGGCGCTCGAGAACACACGCAATACCGACATCGAACGTCCTGACTGCTGACGCAGGGCCCTGACCTGCAGGACCTGCGCAATCTCCGGGATCCCCCGCACGTCTCGCTAACGGGCGAATTCGCCGGGATTGCGGGAAAAACGCGGTTATTCGGCGGCAAGCCATGCGGCCGCCCCCTGCCCGCAAGACTAGTGTAGCGCATCTGACGTTTGGTACCCCCTCGCGGCTGGAACCATGACCAAACGTCAGATGCAAAAGCTACACTAGAATCATATGGTTGCTAGTGTTCTTTCTGGCTCCGACACTTGGTCCAGAGTATGACGCACGGGGAACCAAGTGTCGGAGCCGGAACACTAGCGTCTGCCGGTCAAGACACGGTTAACGGATGCCTTATCCTTGCGCCGCGGCTGTCTGATCCGCGATCCACCGCAGGAAGGATTGCGCGCCCCCTGCGAACGGCAGGACCACCAGCGCCGGCGTCTCATAGGGATGCAGACGGGCGACAGTTTCCATGACACGCCCGGCCAGCACCGCCCGCGTCTTGATCAGTGCGGCCACCTCCTGCTCCCGGTGCCGCTCCCCCTTCCAGACGTAGATCGAAACCATCCCCGGCAGAATGTTGACGCACGCGGCAAGCCCTTGCTCCACCACCGCGCCACCGATCCGCTCCGCTTCCTCCAGGCTCGGAAAAGTTGCATAGATCGCGACGAATGCTGCGGGGTCGACATCACCCGACATGGCGCTTTCCTCCGATGTCCCGTGTTTGCCCGCACCCTGCCATTGCCGCCGGCCATTGCCGCTGGCTGACCGGCCCGATACCGGCTATCGTCGCGATCATCGATCAAACCCCGCCCGGCGTCCATGGTGACTGACCTGCGCGCGCGGTCCTGCGCCGAGGGATGTTCTGAGAATGCCAGCCCAGAGAACGATCGAGAAGATCGCTTTCATCGCAAGCGACAGCAGCGAAGCGCAGGCCGCCTGCAAGCATCTCGTCGCGCTCTACGGGCAGGCCGATCCCGAGGCGGCCGACGCCGTCGTGGCCCTCGGCGGCGACGGCCTGATGCTGCAGACGCTGCACCGCTTCATGCACGATCGCATCCCCATCTACGGCATGAACCGGGGCTCGGTGGGCTTCCTCATGAACGAGTACAAGGAGGACGACCTGCCCGGTCGCCTCGCCCGTGCCGAGGTCTCCGCCATACACCCCCTGCGCATGCGCGCCGTCGACAAGGATGGTCGGCATCACGAGGCACTCGCCATCAACGAGGTCTCCGTTTTTCGCGAAACGCACCAGGCCGCGCGTCTGCGCATTTCCATCGACGATCACGTGCGGCTGGAGGAACTCGTCTGCGACGGCATTCTCGTCGCCACGCCCGCAGGTTCCACCGCTTACAATCTCTCCGCCTATGGGCCGATCCTGCCCATCAACGCCCCGCTCCTGGCGCTCACCCCCATCAGCGCCTTTCGCCCTCGCCGATGGCGCGGCGCGCTCGTTCCCAACCGGGCACGCATCCGCATCGAGGCCCTGGAGAGCGAGAAGCGGCCCGTGAGCGCCGTCGCCGACAATGTGGAGACCCGTTCCGTCGTGATGGTGGAGGTTGCCGAGGCCAACGAGATCGAGTTGTTGATGATGTTCGACCCCGATCACAACCTCGACGAGCGTATCCTGTCCGAGCAGTTCCGCTACTGAACCAGGGTGCTTCGCGCCACGTTGCAGCCGCCCTGCACGATGGTAAACAGGGGGGCGCAACCGAACATGCCGCGGGGAGAGATGACGCCGCCTCCGATCGAGAACTACTTCGTCTGCATCGGCGCCCAGAAGTCCGGAACGACCTGGCTGGGGCGCGTCCTGCAGGATCATCCCGACGTGTTCGTCACGCCCGTGAAGGAAATCCACTACTTCGATCACATCGCGGGAATCACGCAGCATCTGGGCAACGGCAAGCGCCGCTCGCGCTACCGCAAGTACCACCAGCGCATGTGGACGCAGTGGGGCAGCTTCAAGGCGCACAGGTCCCAATGGGCCTGGTACCGCGACTATATGAGCAGCCCCATCGACGATGCCTGGTACGCGCGGCTTTTCCAGCATCGCGGCGGCAAGCGCATGGCCGGCGAGCTGACGCCCGAATATGCCATTCTCGGCCGCGCAGGCCTCGCACACATCGCGCGCCTCGCCCCTGACGCGCGCGTCATCTTCATCATGCGCAATCCCGTGGCCCGCACCTGGAGCCAGGTGCTGCACCAATGCCGCTCGCGCGGCCTGGACGTCGCACGCCTGTCGACCGAGGACATCGTCGCCATGATCGGCGAGCCGCGCTTCGGGGAGCTTGGCGACTATGCCAGCACCCTCGACGACATGGCGGCCACGTTCCCGCCGGACCGGATCCTGAACCTCTTCTACGAGGAAATGCACGCCGATCGCCCGGCAGCCATTGCGCTGGTCTGCGCCTACCTCGGCGTCGCCTTCGATCCCGCCTATTTCGGGGAACTCGGCCGCCGCTTCAACCGCAGCCAGGACGCAGTGCTGCCCGACCCCGTCCGCGCCCACCTCGTCGCGATGATGAAGCCACAGGCCATCGCCGTGCGCGACCGGCTGGGACGCATCCCGCAGGCCTGGGCCCGCGAATTCGGAATCGCTGAAAATCCCTGAGATCGGCGGCAGAGCGCAGCAGCGCCCCGCCCCTTTCGCGTCAGCGCCCGCCCCTTCTCGTCAGCGGAAGTGGCAGGACGCCAGATGCCCCGGCGCCTTTTCCTCGAGCTTGGGCGCCTCGACCTTGCAACGCGCCTGCGCCAGCGGGCAGCGCGTGTGGAAGTGGCAGCCCGACGGCGGCTTCACCGGGCTCGGCACGTCGCCCTGCAGGACGATCTTCCGGCGCTTGATCGTCGGATCGGGCACCGGCACGGCCGAAAGCAGGGCTTCCGTGTAGGGGTGCTTGGGCGCCGTGAAGATGGACTTCTTGTCCGCATACTCCACGATCCGGCCCAGATACATGACCGCGATCTTGTGGCTGATGTGCTCCACCACCGCGAGGTTGTGCGAGATGAACAGATAGGAGAGGCCCAGCTCCTTCTGCAGGTCCATCAGCAGGTTGATCACCTGCGCCTGGATCGACACGTCGAGCGCCGACACCGGCTCGTCGCCGATGATCAGCTTCGGATTGAGGGCCAACGCACGCGCGATGCCGATGCGCTGGCGCTGCCCACCCGAGAACTGATGCGGGAAGTTGTCCATCTGCGCGGCGCGCAAGCCGACGCGATTGAACAGCTCCGCCACCCGCTTGCGACGCTCCTCCTTGTTGCCGACGCCGTGCACCATCAGCGGCTCGCCCACGATCTGGCCGGCCGTCATGCGCGGATCGAGCGACGAGAACGGGTCCTGGAAAATGATCTGCATCTCCCGACGGAAGGGCCGGATTTCGCTCTTGGGCAGCCGTGTCACATCCCGGCCCGACAGCAGGATCTGCCCGTCGGAGGGTTCCGTCAGCCGCAGCAGCGTACGCCCGACCGTGGTCTTTCCGCATCCCGACTCGCCCACGAGCCCCATGGTCTCGCCCTTGCCGATCGAGAACGAAACGCCATCGACGGCGAAGACATGCCCCACCGTGCGCCTCAGGAGCCCCTTCTTGATGGGGAAGTGCTTCTTGAGATCGCGCACTTCCAGCACCGGCGCATCGCCCGCCTCGTTCACCTGGCCTCCGGCGCTGCCCGTCCTTTGATCCGCGTGCGTACCCATCATGACAAGCTCCGACCGACGTTCCCAGGGCATTCGTTGCGGCGGCATCCGCCCGCGATCCTTGCGGCCTCAGCCATTGGCAGCTCCCGCGCCCGCCGCTATTTCCTCGGCATACCAGCACGCCACCCAGTGGCCGGGGCGCCGCTCCTCGTAGGCTGGATACTCCGCGCGGCACTTGTCCTTGGCATGCGGGCATCGCGGCGCAAAGGCACAGCCCTTGGGCAAGGCCGACAGCGCCGGTACGATGCCCGGGATCTCCTGCAGTCGCTCGCCCGTCACATCCTCGGCGCCGCGGATCAGGTCGAGCCGCGGGATCGAGTTCAAGAGGCCGCGCGTGTAGGGGTGCAGCGGCAGGGAGAACAGGTCCTCGACCTTGGCTTCCTCGACCTTGCGCCCCGCATACATCACGATCACGCGCTGCGCCGTCTCGGCGACGACACCCAGGTCGTGCGTGATCAGGATGACCGCCGTGCCCAGCTTCTTCTGCAGCTCGACGATCAGATCGAGGATCTGCGCCTGGATCGTCACGTCGAGCGCCGTCGTCGGCTCGTCCGCGATCAGCACCTTCGGATTGCACGCAAGCGCAATGGCGATCATGGCGCGCTGGCGCATGCCGCCCGAAAGCTGGTGGGGATATTCCCTCACGCGCTGCTCGGGCTCGGGGATCTTCACGAGCCGCAGCATCTCCACGGCTTTGTTCTGCGCCTCGGCCTTGGATAGGCCCTGATGCAGCAACAGCACCTCGGCGATCTGCTGCCCGATGGTCATCACCGGGTTGAGCGACGTCATCGGTTCCTGGAAGATCATCGAGACTTCGTTGCCGCGCACCCCGCGCATGCCGGCTTCGTCGAACTCGAGGAGATTGCGCCCTTCCAGGCTGATACGCCCGCCCACGATGCGGCCGGGAGGATCGGGGATCAGGCGCAGCAGCGAGAGCGCGGTGATGCTCTTGCCGCACCCCGACTCGCCCACGATCGCCAGTGTCTCGCCGCGCTGGAGCGCGAACGAGACGCCGTCCACGGCCTTCACGAGGCCCTGCCGCGTGAAGAAATACGTCTTCAGTTCATCGACCTCGAGGAGCGGCGCGTTGTTGCCCGCCGCCACGCTGGCGCTGCCAGATTGCATCGTTCGATCCTTCGGTGCTCGAGGGGCTTAGCTGCGCTGACGCGGGTCGAGGATGTCGCGGATGGCATCGCCCAGCAGGTTCGTGCCGAACACCGCCAGCGAAATGGCGATCCCCGGGAACAGCACCAGCCAGGGCGCGGTGCGCACGTATTCCGCAGCCGACTCCGAGAGCATCCGCCCCCATGAAGGGTGCGGCTCGGGAATGCCCAGGCCCAGGAACGACAACGATGCCTCCGTCAGGATCGCCGATCCGAGCTGCGCCGTCGCCAGGACGATCAACGGCGCGATCGTGTTGGGCAGCACGTGCCGAATGGCGATCGACACCTCTCCCATGCCCACGGCCTTGGCCGCCTCGACATAGGGCATCTCGCGCAACGAGAGCGTGTTCGAGCGGATCACGCGCGCGACATGCGGCACGATCGGGATCGAGATGGCGATGATCGTATTTTCCAGCGACGGGCCGAGCGAAGCGGCCATCAGCAGGGCCATCACCAGCAGCGGCAGGGCCTGCATGATGTCGATGACGCGCTGCGTCAGGAGATCGAGCCAGCCGCCGAAATACCCCGACAGCAATCCGATGATGACGCCGAAGAAACAGCCCAGCACCGTCGATCCGATGCCGACCATGAGCGAGATGCGCGCGCCGTAGACGATGCGGCTCCACAGGTCGCGCCCCATGAAATCGGCGCCCAGCATATGCAGGCCGCCGGGCTTTGCCAGCGACGTCCGCGGGTTCGTCAACGTCGGATCGAAGTTCGTGAACCAGGGCGCGAAGATCGCCAGCACGACGAACGCGAGCATGATCAGCGCGCCGATCGCCCCGAGGGGATAGCGGCGGACGTAGTAGAGCATGAGGCTGAACGTGCTGTCGACGTTCGCACCGGCCCTGTTCAGTTCGGCTTGATGGTCTGTGACTGCCACGACGGGCCTCCTCGCCTACTGGTCCTCGTACTTGATGCGCGGATCGAGGAACACGTAAGCCATGTCCACGAGGAAATTGATCACCACGGTAACGATGGCGATGAACATCACGAGGTTCTGCACGATCGGATAGTCACGCCAGCGAATGGCCTCGACCAGGAAGCGTGCGACGCCCGGGATGTTGAAAACGGTTTCGGTCACGATCAGGCCCCCGATGAGGAAGGCCGCCTCGATGCCGATGATCGTGACCACCGGCAGCACCGCATTGCGCAGGGCGTGGTTGTAGTTGACCGATGTCGTCGATGCGCCTTTCGCGCGCGCCGTGCGGATGTAGTCCTGCCGCAGCACCTCCAGCATCGACGAGCGTGTCAGGCGCATGATCAGTGCCGACGCACGGAAGCCGACGGCCGCCGCCGGAACGCTCAGGAGCGCGATCTCGTGCCAGATGCTCGCGGGCGTGTCGGTATAGATCGGGATCCAGCCGAGATACTGCACGAATGCCATCAGGATGATGAGGCCGAGCCAGAACGATGGCAGCGACAGGCCGCTCAGACTGAAGACACGTAAGGCGTAGTCGAGCACACTGTCCTGCTTCACCGCGGAGATGACGCCGAGCGGCACGCCGATGATCACGGAGAAGACGAGGGCGAGCAGCGCCAGCTTCGCCGTCACGGGAATGCGTGGCAGGATCTCGTCGATCGCCGGCTTCTCCGAGACGTAGGCATAGCCCAGATCGCCTTGCAGCAGTCCGCTCACCCACGTCCAGTACTGCACGACGATGGGCTTATCGAGACCCAGCTCGGCTTCGAGCCGGGCCTTGTCGTCGGGGTTCACCAGACCGGCAGCGTCGAACAGGATGTCGCTGATGTTGCCCGGCACGAGCCGCAGCATGACGAAGATGAGCACCGACATGCCAAAGAGCGTCAGGATCATCAGCAGGAAGCGGCGGATCAGATAAGCGCCCACGGCGGTCACCTCTGCGGCAAGGATCGACGATGCGCGAAACGGGCGTCCGGATGGTGCACGGCATCGCGACGCCGCGCCCCCCAGGTCCCGTCGGTCAGAGAGAACGGCGCGGCGACAAAACCGCGCCGTCTCTTACTTGGCGATGACGACGGCTTACTTGTCCAGCCAGACGTTGTCGAAGCGCCAGTTGCTGTAGATGCCGTTCTTGTGGGTCACGAAGCCCTTCACCTGCGGCTGCCAGCAGTGGCCGTTGCGATCGTGATAGATGATCGGCCGGGCAACGTCGTTGTTGATCAGGTCCTCGATCTGCCAGACGATCTTCTTGCGCTTCTCGACATCGGCTTCCTGCGACTGCATCGCGATGAGCTTCTCGACCTCGGCATTGCAGTACTGGGTGTAGTTGCGCTCCGACTTGCAGGCATAGTTCTCGACGAAGTTCACATCCGGATCGTCGACGCCCACACCCGTGAGGTTCATGCCCACGGAGTACTCGCGCCGCGCCACCTTCGCGTGCCAGATCGAGGTATCGACGACGTCCAGTTCACCCTCGATGTGGATCCGCTTCAACTGGTCGATCAGAATGACCGCGGGATCACGATAGATCGCGATGTTGCGCGTGGAGATCTTGACCTTCAGCGGCTTGTCGGCGCTGTAGCCCAGCTCCTCCATGATCTTGCGGGCTTCCGCCTGGTTCTTGGCGACGTCCGGGCCGTAGCCCATCATCTTCTCCATGACGTCCTTGGGCATGCCCCACAGGCCTTCGGGACCGGGCAGCATCGCACCGCCCATCGCGCCCTTGCCTTCCGTCAGGATGTCGATGAACGCCTTGCGATCAATCGCCAGGGCCATCGCCTTGCGGATCTTCGCGTTGTCGAACGGCGGTGCCTTCTCGTTCACGATGAGGTTGCGGCTCACGTAGGACGGAGACACGTCACAAATGGCCTTGGGCGCTTGCGACTTCACGTCCTTCAGCAGCGGAATGGCCACGTCGCCCGAGAACGTCATGTCGAACTCGCCCGCCGTGAAGGCCAGGATGCGCGTCGACCGGTTCGGGATGATCTTGAACTCGATGGCGTCGAGATAGGGCTGCCCCTTGCGCCAGTAGTCCGGGTTCTTGACGAGCTTGATCGCCTCGTTGCGCTTGAACTCGACGAACTTGAAGGGGCCCGTGCCGATCGGCTTCGTGCGCATGTCCTTGGCGGATACGTGGCAGGGGTAGATCGGCGAATAGCCCGAGGCCAACATCGCCAGCAGCGCGGGCTGCGGATTGTTGAGAACGAAGGTCGCCTCGTTCGGGCCGTTGACCGTCACTTCCTTGAGGTTGCGATACCAGATGGCGCGGGGATTCTTGCGCAGCCGGTCCTTCGACTTGCCTTGCAGCATGTCGAACGTGCACTTCACGTCCGCCGACGTGAACGGCTTGCCGTCGTGCCACTTCACGCCCTGGCGCAGCTTGAACGTGAGCTTCGTCTTGGTGGCATCCCACGACCAGCTCTCGCCCAGCTCGGGGATGATCGAAGCCATCGACATGATCGGCTTGGTCTGATCGTACAGCACCAGGTTGTTGTAGACCGACATGAACGGCATCACGGTGGACACCGTCGCTTCCTCGTGGATCGATGCGCTCGGCGCATTGTCGCGGTGCTGCACACGCAGCGTACCGCCGCTCTTTTGAGCCAGTGCCGGCGCAGCGAGCGCCGTAACGGCGACAGATGCCGCCAGCGCTCTCACGATGGAGCCCTTCATTCACAGTCCTCCCATGGACAACGACTATTCTTTTCGTGCCGTCTCGCCGAATTGGAGAGGCGGCACTTTGATGGTCGGCTGAAAGCTAACCGTCTGAGCCAAAATGATCAACCCTAGAACAAGACGCCCGATGCGACGGTAAACGTGCAGTGCGGGAGAAAATCGCCGCACACGGCCGGAAATACCCCGCAACCCCGCAATTCAAACGCTCCCGCGCTGCCACCGGCGCCATCCCGAAAACCTGTGCAAACGCGGGCCGCATTTTCCTCGCAGCGCGACATGCGCTCGTGCGAAGCTGAAGGCCCGGCGCATCTCGACTGCATACGTCTGCTTGGGTGCTCGGTTGGCGCGGCGCGTATCGCGCTGCCGCGGCACGTGGCGCTCTTTCCCGAAAGGATACTCGCGGATGCCGCGCCCGTCAGGCGCGATCCATGATCGCGCGGGGCCTGGTTCACTTGCCCGTCAGGCTCGGCCGGGCCGCCTGAACAGCGAAGGGGCGCTCACAGCGCCTCGCTCACGCCTTCGCCTTGTTGGCCGCCAGGCCCGCCAGGTAGTTGTAGATCAGGTCCTTGACGAGATAGGCCGCCGCCTCGCTCGTGACATTCGACAGCTTGTTCGCCGTCGACAGCGAGGTGATGCCGTGCACACCCGCCCACAGCACGCGCGCGGACCGCTGGCGCGCCACCACGTCTTCGCTCTCGAACAGCGGAACCATCGCGGCTTCGACGCGCGACATCAGAACTTCCAACTTCTGCTGGTACCAGACGGGGGTATCCGAGCCGCCGGGCATGTAGTGCTCGAACAGCAGGTTCCAGAGCTTCGGCCGCTCGCTTGTGAAGCCGAGATAGGCCTCCGCCAGACGATACACCCGCTCCTCCGGCGTCCCCTCCTCGCCGATGGCGCCAAGGCGCTGGTCGAGCGCGTCGAGCACACGCGCCTCCACGTGCAGCACCACGTCGTCGAGGTTCTGGAACATGTTGTAGATCGTGCCCGGCGAATAGCCGATCCGGCGCGCGATCTCGCGTGCCGACAGACCGGCCAGACCATTCGTCTCGATGATGGATTGGGCCGCGTCCAGGATCAATTGACGCAATTGCTCGGGCGTATGTGTGGATCGACGTCCCATGGGAGCCGCACTTTCTAGCTTTGTGACCAACGTCCAGTCTTATGAGACGTAGAAATCTTGTGCAACATCGGATCTCGAAAGGCACTTAACACTGCCGTGACATCGAACTTGACCGGCCTGCGTCCCAAAAGAGCCGATATCGCGGCATGGCGCGACATCGGTCCGGCCGCACACCGTCCACCGCATGATCCCGTCACGCGCCGACGACGACGACGCAGAGGCGCCGTGGCCCATGCGCGCCCAGCACCGGGCGTCCGCCGATATCGGCCGTGCGCGAAGGCCCCGAGATCATGTTGATCGTGCGGGGCATGCTGCCCCGGCCGAAGCGCGCGCGCACCTTGTCGAAGGCGGCCTCGTAGTGTCCCGCGATATCCGCGGCCTGCACGACCACGACATGGTTTTCGGGCAGGAAGTTGATCGTCACGGGATTGTCGGGCCCCGACGCCATCATCAGCGTGCCGGTTTCCGCTACCCCCGCCAACGCATGGCTGAGCCCGACCTCGTCCTTGGCGTCGGCCGGGCCGGTGACGAGTTCCAAGGCCGTCTGCGACGTCCAAGGCAACGCCGCCAGCCGCTGATCGCTGCCCATCCGCACGCGCATGGGCAGGTTCGTGCTGCGCAGGTACGTCGCGATCGCCTCGGGAACCTCCGACTGCGAGGCCACCGCGATCACGGTCGCGGACGCGGCGGTGAGTTGTTCGGCAAACAGCGCCTCGAGGCCTGCCGCGTCGCGACGCGCACGCTCGGGGATCAGGTGCGGCTTCTGCCCCGCGAGCCGCTCCGCCACGGCCTTGGCACGCTCCGCGTCTGAGCGGCGGTCGCGCACACCGTCGTGGATGCGGTCGAGCATCGCCTTGCGGCGGTCGGCGTTGCTGTCGCTCATCGGGGCACTCCCGCCTTGTGCTCGGCCCAAAGCTGCTGGAACGTCCGTCCCTGCGGCACGGGCATGTCACGGTGTCGCGTCCAGCCGCCGACGAGCGGCAGGCGCCGGATGCGGCCTTTCCGCCAGCCCAGGACGCGCAGCCCCGCAATCGCCAGACGCATGGTGCGCGCATAGAGCTTCGGCCGCCGGGCGAGATAGGCCCAGGCCTTGAGGCCGTTGCGCGCCAGCCAAGTACCCCCGCCCGCGTCGAATTCCCGTTCGCGCCATTCGCGCATCAGGCCGGGCAGCGGGATCTTCATCGGGCACACGCTCTCGCAACGCCCGCAGAAGGTCGACGCATTCGGCAAGGGCCCGGCCTCCTTCAAGCCGATCAGCGCCGGATTGATCACCGCCCCGATCGGGCCTGGATAGACGAAGCCGTAGGCATGTCCGCCGACCGCGCCGTAGACCGGGCAGTGGTTCATGCACGCGCCGCACCGGATGCAGCGCAGCACCTCCTGCAGCTTCGTGCCCAGCAGCGCCGAGCGCCCGTTGTCGAGCACCACGACATGGTATTGCTGCGGGCCGTCCGGATCGCCGGGTCGACGCGGCCCCGTGGACAACGTCGTATAGGTCGAGATCTCCTGCCCCGTCGCCGAGCGCGCCAGCAGCCGGATCAGCGTCGACACGTCCTCCAGCGTCGGCACCACCTTGTCGATCGAGGCGATGACGATGTGCACCTTCGACAGCGACTGCGTCAGGTCGCCGTTGCCTTCGTTGGTGACGATGATCGACGAGCCCGTCTCCGCCACGAGGAAATTCGCGCCGGTGATGCCGACATCCGACGAGACGAACTTCTGGCGCAGGATCTGGCGCGCCTCGTCCACCAGTTGCGGCGCCTCCGTGAGCACGCGGTTCTTGGGCAGATGCGTGTGCAGGCGGCGAAAATCGGCTTCCACCTGATCCTGTGTCAGGTGGATCGCCGGCGCGATGATGTGGCTTGGCGTCTCCTTGCGGATCTGGATCAGGTATTCGCCCAGGTCCGTCTCCACCACCTCCATGCCCGCCGCCTCCAGGTGCGCATTGAGCCCCACCTCCTCGGAGATCATCGACTTGCCCTTGCACACGGTCCGGGCGCCGGCTTCCTTGCAGATGTCGAGGATGATGGCGCGGGCATCGGCACCCGTGGGCGCCCAATGCACCTTGGCGCCCGCTTCGCTCGCCTTCTTTTCCCAGGCCTCCAGATAGAGGTCGAGATGCGCAAGCGTGTGGTTCTTGATGTCGCGCCCGATGTCGCGCAGTTCCTCGAACTCCGGCAGCTTGGCGCGGGCCGCCGCGCGCTGCGCGACGAGCCCCGTCGGCAGCCCCGAGAGCGCGCGCTGGAGCTGCGGGTCGGCGAGTGCCGCCTTGGCGTTGCTCTTGAAGGCGTGTGCGGTGACGTCCATCGTCTGCTATCGCTCCATTCCCACGTCTGCGACGCGCCGCCCCATCAGTCCGCCGACGCGATCGGCGGATCGCCGAGTTCGCCGGCCAGAACCTCCGCGACGTGCCGCACGGCCGTCGTCTTGCCTTCGCGCTTCAGCTTGCCGGCCATGTTCATGAGGCACCCCATGTCGCCGGCCAGCAGCATGTCGACGCCCGCCTCGGTCACGTTGGCGCACTTCTTCTCGACCATGGCGTTGGAGATGTCGCCGTATTTCACCGAGAACGTGCCGCCGAAACCACAGCAGATCTCGCAGTCCGCCATCTCCTTCAGCTCGAGCCCCGCGACGCTCTTCAAAAGCGTGCGCGGCTGCTCCTTGATGCCCAGCTCCCTGAGGCCCGAGCAGCTGTCGTGATAGGTGACGGACGCCTTCAACGTCTGCGCGACCCGTGTCATGCCGCGCACGTCGACCAGGAACGAGACGAGCTCGTGCACCTTGTCCGCCAGCGCCATGGCCCGCGCGCCCCAGGCCGGATCGTCGGCGAGCAGCGCCGGGTAGTGCTTCTTCAGCATGCCCGCGCACGAGCCGGAGGGGGCCACCACGTAGTCGAAGGCTTCGAGCGCCGCGATGGTCTGCCGCGCCAGATCGGCGGCCGTCGCGCGGTCTCCCGAGTTGTAGGCGGGCTGGCCACAGCAGGTCTGCGCCGACGGCACCTCGACCCGGCACCCCGCTTCCTCGATCAGCTTGACCGCCGCGAAACCCACGGACGGACGCATCAGGTCCACGAGGCATGTCACGAAGAGCGCCACGACGGGCTCGGCTTGTGTCGGCGATGTCGTCATCTCGGCTAGGCTTTCTCGTTCATCGAGCGATATCGGAACGTGCAATTCACAGCGGCTGGCGGCGCTCGGCCAGGATCTGCCCCCGAATGGCGAACACGATCTCGCCTTTCTGGTTGCGGGCCTGGTTGTCCGTCACGATCAGGCCACGATCGGGGCGCGACTTCCAATCCAGCATCTCGACCACCCGTCCGCGATATTCGAGCGTGTCGCCGTGATAGACCGGCTTCAGCCAGCGCAGGTTCTTGAAACCGGGTGAAGGCCCGTACTGCGCGGGCGTCAGGCCTTTCGCCCGCATGGAAGCTTCCGTCGCCTGCCGCCAGCGGACGAACTGGCCGATCCACACTGCCGTCGTGTGCCATCCCGATGCCGTCAGGCCGCCGAACAGCGAGGCCTTCGCCGCCGCCTCTTCCAGATGGAACGGCTGCGGATCGTAGTCGCGGGCGAAGGCCAGCGCGCGCTCCGGCGTGAACGTATAGGACCCCAGCGAATAGGTGTCACCCACGCGCCGGTCCTCGAAGTAGTTGGCGTCGGGCACCGGATCGGTCCCCGGAAGATCCCACAGGCTCACGATCTCCGCACGCGCTTCGCGCGGCCCGGCCTCGGCACCGGGCGAGGGATTGCGCACGCGCAGGAGCTGGTTGCTGTCCCAGCTCATCACCACGTCGCCCTTCTGATTGAGCAGCTCGATCTTCAGCTTGGCCAGACCGATGTGCGGGCGCGACGCGAACGCGCGCTTGTCCGTGCAGGTCAGGCGCGCCGACAGCGTGTCGCCCGGCCGGATGGGCCGGAACCAGCGCACGTCGTCGATGCCCGGCGAGCCCTGCGACGTCGCGTTGTTCAGCAGGTCCTCGGCGAGGATCCGCATCAGCATCGCGCACGAGTGGAAGCCCGAGGCGCACAGGCCGCCCACGATCGACTGCTTGGCCGCCTCCTCGTCGAGGTGCATGAGTTGCGGGTCGAACTCCCGCGCGAACGCGATGATCTCGTCCTTCGACACGACCTTGTGGCCGAAGGTGACCGGACGACCGATCTCGATGTCCTCCAGATGCAGTCGATCCTCGGGGATTTTCATATCCAGCATGGACGTAGGGCCCGCTCGGTTGGCGTCGGCGCGTCGTGCGGCGCCGGATGACGCCGCATATGCCACGCACCGCGCCCATGGGGCAAGATCAACCCGGCGCCGACGTAAGTGGCTGTCCGGGCGGCCTCAGCCGCCCAGCGCGCCTTGGGTTTGCACATAGAGCGCGTAGACCGACGTGCTGGCGGCCATGAACAGGCGGTTGCGCCGCAAGCCGCCGAAGCAGACGTTGGCGCACCGCTCGGGCAGCGCGATATGGCCGATCGGGGTGCCGTCGGGCGCAAACACGCGGACGCCGTCGAGTTCGGGGTCGCCCATGCCCCAGCCACACCACAGGTTGCCGTCGACATCGCAGCGCATGCCGTCCGGCGTGCCGGGGCCTGCATCGATGACCACGCGGCGATTGGCGATGGCCGTGCCGCCGTCCACCACGTCCCAGCCGGAGATGATGCGGTTGGGTGCCGCCCGCGATTCCACGATGTAGAGCGTCCTTTCGTCCGGCGAGAAACACAGGCCGTTGGGGCCGGGAATGCTGTCCACCAGCATCACCGCCCTGCCCGTCGCCGGGTCGAGCCGGTAGACGCCCATGGGCAGTTCCTGCTCGCCCTTCTCCCCCTCGTAGTTGCCGGCGAGGCCGAAGGCTGGATCGGTGAACCAGATCGACCCGTCCGACTTCACCACCACGTCGTTGGGCGAATTGAGCCGCTTGCCCTCGTAGCGGTCCATCAGCACGCTGATCGTCCCGTCGTGTTCCGTCCGGGTCAGCCGGCGCCCGTGCTCGCAGGTGACGAGCCGGCCCTGGCGGTCGCGCGTGTTGCCGTTGGCCCAATTCGACGGCTTGCGGAAATTGGAAACGGCGCCCGTCTCCTCCTCCCACTTCACGATGCGGTTGTTGGGGATGTCGCTCCACAGGAGATAGCGTCCGTCGCCGAACCACACCGGCCCTTCCGCCCACCGGCAGCCCGTGGCGATACGCTCGACGGCCGAAAGCTTGATCCAGTACTTCTCGAAGCGCGGATCGAGCGCCCGGATGGCTGGATCGGGATAACGTGGCGTCGACGTGCGCCAGCCGTTGGGAAAGAGATCGGTCATCGCGAGACTTCCATTCGACAGCGGTCCTGGTTGCCGTCACCATGGCGGCAGGCAGCAACTTTCGAACGTCCCGGCTCCAGGAGCAAGCAGCATGCGCATGAAGGACAAGATCGCCCTCGTCGTCGGCGGCGGGCAGACGCCGGGCGAGACCATGGGCAACGGGCGGGCCACGTGCCTGCGCTTCGCCGAGGAAGGCGCCAGGGTCCTCGTCGTCGACCGCGACGAGACCCTTGCCCAGGACACCGTGCGCCTCATTGCAGAAAATGGCGGCTCCGCATCGGCCTTCGCCGCCGACGTGACGCGCGAAGCCGACTGCAAGGCCGCCATCGACACCTGCCTTGCCCGCTATGGCCGTATCGACGTCCTGCACAACAACGTCGGCCGCTCGCAGGGCGACAAGGCGACCCCCGATCTCGAGGCGGCGATGTGGGACGAGATCATGGCCCTCAACCTGCGCGCCATGTTCCTCACCGCCAAGCATGCCTTGCCCGTGATGCGCGGCCAGGGTTCCGGCGTCATCCTCAACGTCTCGTCCACCGCCTCTCTCGCCGGCGGCCGCACCGTCACCTACAAGACCTCGAAGGGCGCGGTGAATACGCTGACCCAGCACATCGCCTTCGAGAACGCCCCCTACGGCGTGCGCTGCTGCGCCATCCTGCCGGGCCTCATGAATACCCCGATGGCCATCGAGCGGCGCGCGCGCGAACGCAACGTCACCCGCGATGAGGTGCGCCAGGAACGCGCCGCCCAGGTGCCCCTGAAAGTCGCCGAGCCCGGCAACGCCTGGGACGTGGCCAACGCCGCCGTCTTCCTGGCCTCCGACGAGGCCCGCTACATCACCGGCGTGCTGCTGCCCGTCGACGGCGGCCTGCTGATCAAGGTCGGCTGACGCGACGCATTGCCCGAGCCGGGGCGGGCAGCGCATGCTGCCCGTCGACACCCGATATCCAGAACATAAGGGAAGGAAACATCGCATGCCCGTCGACCAGAAGAACTACGAGTATCTCAAGTTCGCCCGCCCCAAGCCCGGTCTGCTCGAAGTCATTCTGTCGAACCCGGGCAAGCTCAACTCGGTCACGGCCAAGGGGCACGAGGAACTGGCCCACGTCTGGCACGACATCGACCGCGACGACAGCGTGCAGGTCGTGCTCCTGCGTGGCGAAGGCGGCACCTATTCGGCCGGCGGCGACATGAAGCTCGTGGAGGGCATTGCAGGCGAGTGGGAGACGCGCATGCGCGCCTGGAAGGAGGCGAGCGACATCGTCTACAACGTCATCAACTGCGCAAAGCCCACCGTGTGCGCCATGGAAGGCGTCTCGGTCGGCGCAGGCCTCGCCGCGGGTCTCCTCTGCGACATCACAATTGCCGGCCGCAACACCCGCATCATCGACGGCCACACGCGGTTGGGCGTGGCCGCCGGCGACCATGCCGCCATCGTCTGGCCATTGCTAATCGGCATGGCCAAGGCCAAGTACTATCTCATGCTCTGCGAGACGCTGAAGGGCGAGGAAGCCGAGCGCATGGGCCTCGTCTCGCTCGTCGCCGACGACGACAAGGTGATCGAGACGGCCTACGGCGTCTGCGACAAGCTGCTGGCCGGCGCACACACGGCGATCCGCTTCACCAAGCATTCCCTGAACAACTGGCTGCGCATGGCGGGGCCCACCTTCGACGCCTCGCTGGCGCTCGAGTTCCTCGGCTTCGGCGGCCCCGAGCAGAAGGAAGGCCACGCTTCGCTGGTCGAGAAGCGCCGGCCGAAGTATCCGCCCAAGGCGCCCTACTGAGCGGCGCAACGCAGCTGCCGGGGGAGCGGCGACCCGCTCCCCGCCTGCCTTCAAGCGCCAGCCAGCAGGCGCCGCGAGCGTGAGAAGAAGTCGCGCCGCACCAGGATCAGGATGATCCACGTCGTCGCCGCCGCGAACGCCAGCGGATGCGCGAACCACGCGAATGCGGCGATGGCGTAGTAGAAGGCCCGCATGCCGCCGTTGGCGTGACCGGCCGCAAGCCCGATCAGCTTCGCCGTTCGCAGCGCGTGCTCCTCGCAGACCTGTTGATTGCCCTTGTCGAGATCGAGCAGCGGCGTCGATCCGATCATGATCGAGGCATAGTGCGACAGCCGGAACGCCCACGCGAACTTGAAGAATGCGTAGATGACGATGCCGATCATCAGCATCAGCTTGACCTCGAACAGCACCGGCGAGGATTTCGCCACGAGCGGCAATCGCTCGAGCAGCGCCTGGGCCTTGTCGCCCGAACCCAGCATCGCCGACAGGCCACCGATGATGAGCGCGCTCGTCGACGCGAAAAAGGCATTGCCTTGCGCCAGCCCGCCCAGCAGATGCGCATCGACAATGCGGCCGTCGCGCATGGCCATGTTGCGCATCCACTCCTCGCGGCGCCGCTGCACCGCGCCCACGATCGAGCGCCTCTCGAGCGGACCGAAGCCCGCAATCAGGCGGTAGCCGACGATGGTCACGAAGAACCACGCCAGCGCCACGATATCCCAACTGTTCGAAAACAGCTCGCCCATCCCGCTCCCCCCATTTTTATGGCGGACAATTTGCGGGCAGCCGGCGACTAGTCAAGCCCGGCCGGCAGCGACGGCGCAATCATTCTCCTGCGGTGGCGCGGGATGGTCACCTGATCGCACCCGCCGTCCGAACGTGGCGGTCGCGCGCGCCAAGTCGCCGGCATCGTCGACGTCGTGATGCCGCGTGGTGAACGCGACGCGGCAATCTCCGAGATTGGCCAGGGTCTGGGCGAGTGAGGTCGATTGCGACCAGCGTACCCCCGCATAAGGGTAGAACACGCGCGGCCGGCGCCGCGCTCCGACGAGCCAGAAGCCGCCGTCCTCAGCCGGGCCGAAGGCCATGTCGTGGTTGCCGAGCAGCCGGAAGGCACGGCGCACGTCGCCCGCGCCGATACCCGGAACGTCCGTGCCAACGACACAGACGGGACCCGGCGGCAGCGTACGCATCGGCTTGTGCATGCGCGCACCAAGTTCGCCGCGCCCCTGGTGCATGCGGGAAACGCCGCGCGGCCAGACGGGATGCGCCAGATCGCCTACGGTATCGACGGCGACAATTGTCTCCCAGAACGGCTGCCGCGACAGCCGCGCCAGCACCGTCCGCGACGCCGTGCGGTAGAACCGGCACGCTTCCGCCACGCCCACCTGGCGCGCCAGCCGGGTCTTGACGCGCCCGGCGACCGGCGCCTTCGCCATGATCACCAGACGGCGGCGAAAGGGCGCCGCGGCCTTGCGCGACGCCCTGCTTTGCTTCACCGGACGATTGATCTGCTGCCGCACGCCGGATGGGCTCAGGTCACGCTGACGGGAACGAGCGCGTAGCCCTTGCCGTCCTTCTCGATCGTGCCCGCACCGGGCATGCCCCAGTGATAGCCGGTGACGACGGTCTTCTCCTTCACGACGCGCTCGAACAGCGCCCGTCGCGAGGCCTCCGCCTTTACTGCATCCTGGTCGAAGGCGACATGCCAGCCGGGATTGGCCACGAACAGGGACGCGATGTTCGTCACGTCGCCGGACACGATGAACTGCCGGCCGCCCGAGCTGACCTGATAGGACGTATGGCCGGGCGTGTGGCCGTTGGTGTTGAGCGCCACGACACCGGCGATCGCTTCCTTGCCGTCTGCGAGTGGCCGGATGTTCTTCCAGGTCGGGAACGTCGCCTGGATGCGCTTCGTGAGGCCGCGGCGCGCCTCGGGTAGTTTCTCCACCAGCGCAGGGTCAGTCCAGTATTTGTACTCGGCTTCCGGCACGACGATTTCGGCGTTGGGGAACACCTGCGCGTTCGTACCCTTCGCCATCAGCCCGAGGATGTGATCGCCGTGGAAATGCGTCACCACGATGGTCGAGATCTTGGCCGGATCGATGCCCGCCTTGGCAAGGTTGGCTTTGGACAGCATGCCAGCCTTCGGGCCGCCAGCCTGCCCGCCGGTTCCGGAGTCGAACATGATCGTCTTACCGCCGATCTCCACGAACGTCACCGTGAACGTCACCGGCACGACGTCGCCGGAAAGACCGGCCTTCTTCAGCGCGGCCTTGGTCTCGTCGACGCTGGCATTCTTGATGAAGCCGGCATCGTGCGCCTTCTCCCAGACGCCGTCGAATACGGTCGTCACCTTCATGTCGCCGACCGTGAAGCGGGCAAAGCCCCGTTCCTTCAGATCCATCGCGGCCGCGCCCGCGCCCGAGCCCTTCTGGGCATGAGCCGGCGAGACGAATTCCAACGTCCCATCCAGGCCGAAAGCCGCGCTCGCCGCAGCCGCCGAAATCACAAATCCGCGTCTCGAGATGCTCTGCATGGCTCCAACTCCCTTGTTAACCGGTCGATCGCCGGGCTTCCGGCGCACACTAAGCCGCCCTTGGAGCCGAGCGGAAGGCAGGCCGGGTCGTCTCACAGATTGTTGATCTCGCCCGTGCAACGGCCGCTCAGCGGTAGAGACGCGCCACGATGCCGGCCGGCACGTGCAGGTAGAACAGAAGCAGGCAGGACAAGTTGCGCAGCGAGCGCCGCAGATAGCCGTCCCGCCGGTAGCGCACGGCACTGGTGATGGCGCGCGAGCGCATGAGCATGATGCGTCCGCGTCCCAGCCGCCGCACGAGGTCGACGTCCTCCATCAGGGGCAGGCTCCGATAGCCGCCCACCTCCCGGTAGAGCGTCTTTGAGACCAGCAGCCCCTGGTCGCCATAGGGCAGCCTCAGCAGATGGCAGCGCATTGCCACGCCGAACTCGATCAGGCGCGGCCATAGCCCGATATCGTCGAGTGCGAAACGGAACACACCTGCTCCGGTCGGCATCTGCCCCAGGTCCTGGCGCTCCATCAGCTTGGACGCCTCCGCCTCCCAGCCGGGCTCGGGAACCGTATCGGCATGCAGGAAGAGCAGCCACGGCATGCGCGCCGCCTCCGCCCCCGCTGCGAGCTGCTGCCCGCGCCCCGCAGCCGTCTTCACGATGCGCGCGCCGCAGCCGTCCGCAATCCTCAGCGTCGCGTCCACCGAGCCCCCGTCGACGACGATGACTTCGCGCACCAGGCCCTCCACGGCGGCCGGAACCAGCGCCGAGAGCGTCGCGGCCAGGCCGGTTTCTGCGTTGAGCGTGGGAATGACGACCGTGATCATGCGGGGTCCGAGCTGCGGTGCGCGCGCACTATAGTGAGCGCGCAGCAGAATCCAAAGCCCATGCATGACGGCCTCACGCCCGCCCGCTGCGGCGAGGCGCACAGGTGGACAGCCCGCCCGATGGTGGCATGATGGCGTCCGAGCCCGGCGGAGCCTCAGTGCCCGCACCGACGCAGATCCCCAGTGTAGCGCATCTGACGTTTGGGACGCGCACGCGGCTGGGTCCGTGACCCAACATCAGATGCAAAAGCTACACTGGAATCATATATTTTTCAGTGTTCCTTATGGTTCCGACATTTGCTCTCGGACGCCCTGAAAGGAGATGCAAATGTCGGAACCGGAACACCAGGAGAGCCCGGACACCATGACCACCGCCACCCGCGAAACCGAGATCCTTGCCGAATTCGTCGCCGGGCTGACCTTCGACAAGCTGCCCGCGGCCGTGTCGGCCCAGGCCTGCAACATCGTCCTCGACACGCTGGGATGCGCCATCGGTGCCTGGCGCGACGATCCGGAAAAAGCCGAGATCGCGGCAAAGCTCGCCGATACCTTCCATTCCGCGCCGAAGGCCGCCATCTGGGGCGCGCGCGGCCACAAGTCCGATGCGGCGCTGGCCGCACTGGCCAACGGCATCCTCGCCAACGCGGCCGACTTCGACGACACCCACAAGCGGGCACTCCTCCACACCGGCTCCGTCGTCGTGCCACCGACCCTGGCAGTGGCCCAGGAACGCAATCTCAGCGGCCGCCAGCTCGTCACGGCCATCGTCACGGGCTACGAGACCGCCGTGCGCGTCGGCATGGCCGTCATGCCCACCCACTATCGCTTCTGGCACTCCACGGCCACCAACGGCACGTTCGGTGCGGCAGCGAGTGCGGCGAGCGCCTTCGGTCTCGACACGCAGCGGACGCTGATGGCGCTCGGCTTCGCCGGCACGCAGGCCGCCGGCCTCAACACGTTCTTCACCTATGGCGACCTGACGAAGAGCCTGCATCCCGGCAAGGCCGCGTTCAACGGCGTGCTTTCCGCCCGCCTCGCCGAGATCGGCGGCACCAGTCCCCCCACCATCCTCGAGCACGAGAAGGGCTATCTCAATGCCTACTCGCTCGAGCCCAAGGCTGCCGCCCTGACCGACGGCCTCGGCAGCACCTGGGAAATCCTCCAGAACGGCTACAAGTTCTTCCCGTCCATTCTGGCCAGCCACGCCGCCATCCAGGCGACGCTCGCCGTGGTCGTCGACAACGACATCGCGCCCGACCAGATCGCAGCCGTCGAAAACGCGACCTACGCGACCGTCAAATCCCACTTCTCCGCCAAGACCGTGACGACCGGCATGGGCGCGCGCGTGAGCGTACCCTACTGCTGCGCCGTGGCAGCGCTGGACCGGACGGTGGGCCAGGCACAGTTCGCCCAGGAGCGTGTGATGCGCGCCGACGTGCAGACCCTGCTGGCCAACACCGAGGTGGTCGAGGACCCAGACCTGACCAAGCTCTATCCCGCGAAGTTCCCCGCGCGCGTCACCGTCACGCTGAAGGACGGTCGCACCTTCACCGACCAGCGGGATTTTCCCAAGGGCGATCCGCAAGATCCCCTCTCGCCGTCCGAGATCGAGGCCAAGTTCCTCGACAATGCCGCGGCCTGCTACACGCCCGCCGAAGCCCGCGAACTCGTTCGCCTGGTCCGCGGACTGCCCGAGGCGACGCACTGCACACCGCTCTTCCAGCTCCTGACGCGCTGACCGCGACGCCCCCCGGAGCGAGGCCGCGAGATGGCCGCGCGCCGACCCTCAGGCGCCCGCGAACTCGGTATCTTTCTTCGGAATCAGGTCGTAGGGAAGTGCGAAGCCCGGCATGGCCTTCAGTTGCCCTGACCAGCGCGCGATGTTGGGCCAGCGCGCGATGTCGAGGCCGCCCTCGGCCATGAACACCATGCGTCCCCAGCAGCCGATGTCGGCGATCGTGCACTGCTCACCGACGAGCCACACCCGCCCTTCCAGCGCACGGTCGACGAACGACAGTGCGTCCTCGGCCAGCGGCCGGAAGTGTTCCATGACCGCGGCATCGACTGTCCGGAAGCGGCTGAAATGGCGCACCTTCGCGACGTTCGTGATGGCGTCCGCTTCCCAGGACAACCACTCCCGCGCGCGCCACTTGTCCTGCTCGCTCTGCCCCTCGAACGCCCCCACGGTGCGCGCCAGATAGTCGAGGATCACGTTCGACTGCACGACCGTGAGGCCTCGGTGCCGCAAGGCCGGCACCTGGCCATAGCGATTGACCGCCAGATACTCCGGCAGCCGCTGCACGCCGTTCTTGAGATTGACCGTGCGGAACGAGAACGGCACGCGCGCCAGCGACAGATACAGCATCGGCTTGTAGCTGGAACTGGACGTGAAGCTGCCGTAGAGCGTCAGGCGATCGTCCATGGCGCATGCAGCTCCCCGGCTAGACTTTAACCCGCGAAACAGCAGCCGCCAACGCAGCCGCGTCCCGGTCAGGACTGGCCCATGCTCATTGCCCCATCCGGGCGCTGTACGCCCCCGATCGGGTCGTCGGAGCGGCGGGACTTGCCTTCGAAATAGGCGCCCTGCTCGATGGCCAGTTGCGTGTGGAAGATATCGCCTTCGACACGGCTCGACGACTGCAGCATGACGTTCTTGCCGCGCACCGACCCCATCACCGTACCGCGGATGACGATCTCGTCCGCCACGAGCCCCCCCGTGATCTTGGCGCTGTCGCCGATCACGATGCTGACGGCATGCAGGTCGCCCTGTACCTCGCCGTCGACGTGCACCTCACCCTTCGAGATGAGATTGCCCACGATCACGAGATCGGCACCGATGGTGGACTGTGCGGCCTTGCCGCCGGACGACCGCCCGAGAGAGATCGGGGCGCCAGCCATGGGCCCGCCATGCACTGGCGGCGGGGCTGGACGGTGCAAATCGAACGCAGTCGGCTCTTTGTCCGGCTTCTTGGTGAACATGAAACGCTAACTCCCCAGAACGCAAATACGATCGGGCGTGGCAACGGTCCAGCGCACAGGCAAAGCGCTGCACCCGGATAGCCATCGCGGACGCGCGACAGTCCCGAAACTCCCCCCGCGAGACCCAGCCGATTAGCACAAAAAGTGGGATTGGTCACCGATTGTATAAAAAATCAGCCAAAGTCTCTTTCGGGCGATCACCGGCGGCGACGTCCCCAATCCGCACACCCCGCACCCGCCTCAGCCGCCACGGCCCACCGGCACCAGCGGCTTGTAGAAGCCGGGCGTCAATCCGGCTTCGGCCCGGGCCCTGTCGTTGAACGGCGGCTTCACGGCGCCTCGAAAATGCTTGCGGACGAGCGCATGGAACGTCGGCTCGGGGGCGACGCCCTGCTGTTCGCACATGTATCGGAACCAGCGGGCCCCCGCGGCGACATGCGTCTTCTCGTCGGTGTAGATGATGCCGAGAATAGCGGCAGAGTCCGCATCGCCCGCCGCTGCAAGGCCCTCCATGATGCCGGGGCTGACATCCAGTCCGCGCGCCTCGAGTACCAATGGCACGATGGCCAGACGCGCGAACAGGCTTTCGCCGGTCGCCTGCGCGGCCTGCCAAAGGCCATCGTGCGCGGGCAAGGCCCCGTAGCACGAGCCCAGTTCCTCCAGCCGCGCACTCAAGAGGGAATAGTGATAGGCCTCTTCGTCGCCCACCTTCACCCAATCGTCGTAGAACGCGCGCGGCATGGGCACGTGAACGAACCGGCCGATCAGGTCCCACGTCATGTCTATGGCGTTGAGCTCGATATGGGCGAGCGAATGCAAGAGCGCGAGGCGGCCCTTGCCGTCGTGCACCGACCGCTTCGGCATGGCCTTGGGTGGCAGCAGCGTCGGCCGCTCGGGACGGCCCGGCCGGTCGGGCATGGGCGCGCCGGTGCTGGCCGGCCCCAGCGACAGGCGGCGTTCCCGCCATGCCAGGGCGGCGGCCCGCGCGATTTCCACCTTCTCCATCGGATCGGCCGCCGACACGACCAGCCGCGCCGCCTCGCGCAGGTTTTCAACCGTGCTCACGCCCGGGGCCTCAGGTGGAAAGTGCGCGCGCGGCTGCCAGCACTTCCTCGGCGTGGCCGGGCACCTTGACCTTCCGCCACGCCTTCACGATCCGCCCTTTGCCGTCGATCAGGAATGTGGAGCGGTCGACGCCCATGTACTTGCGGCCGTACATGGATTTCTCCACCCACACGCCATAGGCGTTGGCGACCGTCTTCTCGGTGTCGGCGATCAGGCCGATCGTCAAGTCGTGCTTCTTGCGAAACTTGGCATGGCTTTCCACGCTGTCGGGAGATATACCCACGACCGTCACGCCGGCCTTCTCGAAGTCGGCCGCGAGGGCGGAAAAGTCCTTCGCCTCGCGCGTACAGCCCGACGTGTCGTCCTTGGGGTAGAAATAGAGGACCACCGGCTTTCCCTTGTGTTTGGAAAGCCTGAAAGTCTTGCCGTCGTCCCCCGGCAGCTCGACATCCGGTGCGGCTTGCCCCGCTTCGGCCATGTTTGCCTCCTTTTCGTAACCCTGATGCTTCGTCGTCCGCGTCGCTCTACGAAGCTTGCGTCATCCTGGATTTCCCACGGTGCTCGCCCATCCTCTAACAGAGGTGGGCGCAGGCGCGCTATCGCGACGAGTGGTACGACGGCCGGGACTTGCCGGAAAGGTTCGAGGACAGCTTGACGACGAGGTTCCCCAACGAACAGGGCGCGCCCCATCCCGATGGCGATGGTTGGCATGACGGCCCGACCCGACGAGGCGCCGACGCGAGCGACCGCGCGTCGAGCCCGCGGACCATGCCGATCACGCGCACCTACCCGCGCACCGCCCCGCACCAGGACGCGGGCCCCGACAGGCCCCGATCCCTGCTCTGGCGCGTGCTGGTCCGCCCGATGACGGCCTGCGGCTATGTGGCGCTGATCCTGCTGCCTCTGTGCCTCCTGGGGCTGGGCCTCGTCTATCTGAAGCTACGCAATGGCCCGATCTCGCTGGGCTTCCTGGTCCCGCCGATCGAGCGGGCGCTCAACGCGGAATTGCCCGAGCTGCGCGTCAGCGTGCATGATGCGGTGCTGCGCCTGTCGGAACGCGGCGGACTGGAATTCCGCCTCGCCGCCGTGAAACTGCGCGACAAGCGCAACCGCGTCATCGCCAGCGCCCGCCTGGCCGGTGTCGAGCTGAGCACGCGGGCTCTCTGGAAGGGCGTGATCGCCCCGGCCCGGATCGAGTTGCTCGAGCCGACGATGTTCCTGACGCACGATGCCCAGGGGCGGCTGTCGCTCAAGACAGAACCTCCCGCAGCGACGGCAGCGAGCCCGCCCGCCGCAATGCCTCCCGGTCAGGCCAAATCCCCGCGCGCCCCGCAGGCCGAAGCGGCAGGTGCCCCGATCGCGATCCGCGTGGAAGCCGCCCAGGCCATTACCGCCATGCTCGCCAACATGCGGGCAGGACGTGAGGCAGCCGCCCACCTGCGGTCGGTCGGCATGCGCGATGCCACGATCCTGATCCAGGGCGACGGCCGTCTCGACGAGCTAAAGGTCGAGGCTCTCGATCTCGGCCTCGAGCATCGCCACAAACGCTCCAACGTCGCCATCAATGCCCGCATCGCCGCGCGCGGGGCACCCTGGACCCTCAAGGTGCGCATCGAAGAGGCGACGAAAGCCCAGACGCTGGCCCTCGATGCCGAATTTTCCGGCCTCGTTCCGCGCCTGATGACGCACAGCCTGTCGTCGCTGCCGGCCCTGTCCGGTATCGACGTGGCACTTTCGGGCACCGCCAGCGCCGAACTCGATACGGATGGCGATGTCCGCAACGCCAAGCTCGAGATCAAGAGCAAGCCCGGCGAAATCTTCCTGGCCTGGCTGGAAGGCGTGCCCCTGCCCGTCGAAGAAAGCACGCTTCGGCTCGGCTTCGAGGGCCAGGGCCGCGTGCTGACGCTTGAGCCGTCCCGGTTCCAGTTCAAGGGCGGCCACGTCACGTTGCAGGGCGTGGCACGGCCGGCCTCGGACAAGGCCGCAGCGCAGCGATGGACATTCGACGTCGCCTCCGTCGACGGCATGCTCACCTCCCAGCAGCCCGGCGCCCGGCCCATTCCGATCACCGGCGTCAAGGCCCGCGGCCACATCGGCCCGGAACCCGGCCGCATCGATCTTGAGACGCTCCGGATCAATGCCGGCAATGCCGAGGTCGTGATGGCAGGCCAGATCGCCGAAACCTCGCAGCTTCAGGGCCGGATCAGCCCGATGCCGCTCGCGACCCTCCTCGCATTGTGGCCCGATGCGCTGGCGCCACGCACGCGGACCTTCGCCGCCACGCACATTTCTGCCGGCGAGATCAGCGGTGGCAACTTCAAGGTTGGCAGCGGCGCGCGCACCGATCCCACGCGGCGCGATCAGGCCGACCGGACCCTGTCCCTGACGCTCGAAGCCGCCGACGTGGACGTCGTGCCCCGGGCCGGCTTGCCACCCATCCACCTGCCGCGCGCGCTGCTGCGCACCGAAGGCACCAGCGTGGAACTCGCCGTCCCCGAAGGGGCGCTTCGCACCGACGGCGGCCGCACCGTCACTCTCAAGGGCGGCCGTGTCACCATCGTCGACATCGACAAGCCGCGCCCGCTCGCCGAAATGGCCTTCAAGGCGCAGGCACCACTGGCGGGCGTCGCAGAGCTTCTGACGAGCGAGGCGATCAATCTCGTCAAGGATGTCGCCATTCCCCTGACGCGCATCGACGGCAAGGCGGAATTGGACCTGCGTCTTTCCGTTCCGCTCGGGGAAACGACAGGCCCCACCGATATCAAGATGACAGGCAAGGCCCGCATCCTCGACGGGCGCATCAAGGACGTCATAGGTCCCCACGACCTCAGCGGCGCAGCCCTCAACATCGCATTCACCGACAAGGCCGTGGATGTGACCGGCCAGGGCCTGCTCGGCGGCGTTCTGGCCAAGGTCGCCGGCCAATGGAACATCGGCGCCGACGAGGCCAACGCGACGCCGCTGCGCGTGACTGCCCGCCTCGACAATGCCGACCGCACCCAGCTCGGCCTCGATCTGGCCGACCTGCTGCAAGGCGACGTGCCCCTCGAGTTGACGGTCCACCGCCAGCCCGACGGCAACATCCGCGTCGGTGTCCTGGCGGATCTCACCTCCGCCGAGCTGATGCTCGAGGAATTGCGCTGGAGGAAGCCGGTCGGGCGTCCCGCGCGCGCCACCTTCGACGTCGCCAAGGGGCGCCAGGGCAAGGGGCTCGAGCTGCAGAACTTCAAGGTGACGGCCGACAACATCGCCATCGACGGCTGGGTCGAGATCGGTCCCGACAACAAGCCGCGCAGATACTATTTCCCCGAGTTCTCGCTCAACGTGGTGTCCAATCTCGAAGTCCAGGGCACGCTGCGCCCGGACCACGTCTGGGAGATCAAGGCGCGCGGCAAGTCCTACGAGGCAGGCGATCTCTTCCGTTCGTTCTTTGCCATTGCCCAGAAGACGCCCGCGCGTCCCAAGCGCCGCAATCCGCCCGGCCTCGATATCTCGGCGGATTTCGATTCCGTCCTGGGCGTCAATGACACCGTCCTGCGGCAGGTCCGCTTCCGCGCCAGAAAACGTGGCGAGGACATGGCCATGATCGACCTGCGCGGCGTGCTCGACGGAGGCCATCCCCTCACCGCCCGCATGACGCCGCAGGCCGGGCGCCCGCGCATCCTGCACATCGAGACGCAGGATGCCGGCCAGGCCTTCCGCCTGATCGGCTTCTATCCGAACATGGTTGGCGGCCACGGCCGCCTCGACCTCGACCTCGATGTCCACGGGGCCGTCGAACGGGCCGGCACGATCAAGGTCCGCCGCTTCAAGGTGCTCGGCGATCCCGTGGTCGCCGAAGTCTTCCAGAACATGGACGATGCCGGCCGCCCCGCCATCTCCCGCAGCGTCCCCAGCCGCCGCGTCGTGCGCGAGCAGTTCGACTTCGAGAGCTTCGATGCGGCTTTCGCCGTGGGCAACGCCCAGGTCGTCATCGAGAACGCCACCGCCCGCGGTCCCCTCATCGGCGCCAGCGTGCGTGGCAAGCTCGACTTCAAGGCCCAGCGCATGCAGCTGGGCGGCACTTATGTTCCCCTCTCGGGCCTCAACCGGGCCATCGGCGTCATCCCCGTCATCGGCCAGATCCTCACCGGGCCGCGCGGCGAGGGCGTGCTGGGTATCACGTATGCCATCGAAGGGCCGCTCTCCAACCCGCAGGTCATCGTCAACCCGCTCTCGATGGTGGCTCCGGGCATCATCCGCGAGATCTTCCAGATGACGCCGCAGAACGTGCGCGTCACGCCGTCCGCCGAGACACCGTCCGGCCTGCCACGCGGCAAGCCCCGAACCCGATCGAGCCCGGCGATCAACGCTCCCGGCGATGCCGATCTGGGCGCCAACGCCCCCGCCGCCGTGCTCGACGGCTGGGTTTCCACGACCACGCCGCCCGGCCGCAAGAAACACTGAGGCATCGCGCACGCCCCGGACGGCTGCCTCGCGTCGCTGCCGCTCACGGGCAAGCACCTCGTCGAGGAAGCCCCGCCTCCGGTGCGCCGTTGTCAGCGCGCCGGCGCGGTGCGATGTTCCTGCCGGGCGCGGCCCGCGCGACACTGGAGATCTGACCCATGAAAATCGACTTCACGGCCAAGAAGGCCGTCATCTGCGGCGGCAGCCGCGGCATCGGCCTGTCCATCGCGACAACCCTGGCCCAAGCCGGCGCCGACGTCTCCATCTGCGCACGCGGCGCCGAAGGCCTCGCCCGTGCGGCCGAAGGCCTGGCCCGGTTCGGCCACAAGGTCCACACCGCCCCTTGCGACCTGGCCGATGGGTCGGCGGTCACCCGCTACGTCGGCGAGGCGGCCGCCGCCCTTGGCGGCATCGACATCCTCGTCAACAACGCCTCCGGCTTCGGCCACACCGACGACGAGGCGGGCTGGGCCGCCGGCCTCGGCATCGACCTGATGGCGACCGTGCGCGCATCCCATGCCGCAATCCCCCACCTGGAGCGCAGCCAGGGCACGATCATCAACATTTCCTCGATCTCGGGCTACGGCGCTTCCGTACGCAGCGCGCCCTATGCGGCCGTCAAGGCGGCCGTCATCAACTATACGGCCAGCCAGGCGTTGGCGCTCGCGCCCAAGCGCATCCGCGTCAACGCCATCGCGCCGGGCTCGATCGAATTCCCCGGCGGCGTCTGGGACCAGCGCCGGACCAGCAATCCCAAGCTCTACGAGGGCACCTTGCGCTCCATTCCCTGGGGCCGCATGGGCAAGCCCGAGGAGATCGCCAGCGTCGCCGCATTCCTCGCCAGCGACCTGTCCCAATGGATCACGGGCCAGACCATCGTCGTCGACGGCGGACAACTCCTGTAACGCCGACCGGCCAACGGCGGGACGTTCATCGGGCGCCATCGCGGCTCGGGCGCCCCCCGCGCGGGGGCTGCCTCAGTCCTGCCGTTGACAGCCGTCATTTTCGTCACGATGGATGTGGCAATGGTGCGCCACCGCACTCATATGACACGTGCGGCATGCAAGCCCCGCAGCAACAAGGACCAGTCATGACGAGCGGCACGAGCTATTCCCGGGTGTGGCCGAAGGCGCGACGCGCGGCGTTGGCCGCCGTCCTCCTCGCAACACCGCTCGCGGCGCCCGCTCCGGCGCTGGCCCAGGCGCGGCAGGGCCCCAAGACCGTGGCGCCCGTCGCCGAGAAGCTGCTCGATGCCGTGGTCAACATCTCGACCAGCCAGACGCTGAAAAGCTCGCGCGGGGTGCCACTGCCGAAAGTGCCGAAGGGGTCCCCCTTCGAGGACCTGTTCGAGGACTTCTTCTCCGGCCGCAACGGCCAGCAGCCCAGCGACAAGAAGGTCGCCTCGCTGGGGTCGGGCTTCGTCATCGACGGCAAGGCAGGCCTCATCGTCACCAATCATCATGTCATCGAGGGCGCCGACGAGATCACCATCAACTTCGCCGACGGCTCCAAGCTGAAGGTCGACAAGGTCATCGGCAAGGATACCAAGACGGACCTCGCCCTCTTGAAGGTGACCCCGCGCAAGCCCCTGAAGCAGGCCGCGTTCGGCTCCTCTGCGAATATGAAGGTCGGCGACTGGGTGATGGCCATCGGCAACCCGTTCGGCCTCGGTGGCTCGGTCACGGTCGGCATCATTTCGGCCAAGCAGCGCGATATCAATTCGGGCCCCTACGACGATTATCTCCAGACCGATGCCGCCATCAACAAGGGCAACTCGGGCGGCCCGCTGTTCAACATGGACGGCGAGGTGATCGGCGTGAACACCGCGATCATTTCGCCGTCGGGCGGCTCGATCGGCATCGGCTTCGCCGTGCCCTCCGACACGGCCATGCTGATCATCGAGCAGTTGCGCCAATTCGGCGAGACGCGGCGCGGCTGGCTCGGCGTCAACGTCCAGTCCGTCACCGACGATATCGCGGAGTCCCTGGGCACCGCCGAAAACGCCGGCGCCCTGATCTCCAACGTGACGCCGGACGGCCCGGCGGCCAAGGCCGGCATTAAGCCCGGCGACGTCGTCGTGCGTTTCGACGGCAAGCCGGTGCCCAACATGCGCGCCCTGCCGCGCCTCGTCACCCAGACCCCCGTCGGTCGCACCGTCGACGTCGAAGTGATCCGCAACCGCCAGTCCAGCATCATCAAGGTCGTCATCGGGCGCCTCGAGGAAAAGGACGCCAAGGACGACGGCAAGAAGCCGGCCGAGACCCCGGCCAAGCCCGGCAAGGCCTCGCAGGACCAGATCCCCGGTCTGCGCATTTCGCCGATCACCGACGAGTTGCGGGCCAAATACAAGATCGGCGCGCGCACGTCGGGGATCGTCATCGTCGAGATCGACGCGGCGAGCCGGGCCGGCAAGAAGGGGCTGAAGGTCGGCGAGGTCATCGTCGAGGCGGCGCAGGAGACCGTGACCTCGCTCGAGGATCTCGCCAAGAGTATCGCCAAGGTCCGCAACGGGGGACGCAGGCAACTGCTGCTGCGGCTCGAGGATGGCCGCGGCAACATGCGTTTCGTCGCCGTGCCCATCTGATGCTGCCGCGCGGCAATGCCGTGGCCCCGCGCCGACAGTCCACGCGCGATCGGCTCTCGCATTGCTCCCAAGGGTTGCAGCAACGCCTCGCCATCGTTACCTATCGCAGCGCAGCGGTTGTTCCGCTGCCGAGAAGGAGCCCCCGCGAGGCTCCCGCGTAACCTTATCGCCTATCGGAGCGTCCTTTGTCGCAGGGCCACAATCTTTTCGAGACGATCACATCGAACCTCGCCCCGGTCCATCGGGATGGATGGAAATTCGTCGGCATCGCCGGTGGACTTGCGCTGCTTTTCTGGCTGCTCCTCCCGTTCTCGCTGCTGGCTTATGTGCTGCTCGGCCTGACGGCCTATGTCGCCTATTTCTTCCGCGATCCCGAGCGCGTCACGCCGTTGCGGGAAGGTCTCGTCGTCGCCCCTGCCGACGGCCGTGTCAGCTCCATCGAGGTGATCCGTCCGCCCGCCGAGCTGCAACTGGGCGACGAGCCGCGCCAACGCATCTCGATCTTCCTGTCCGTCTTCGACGTCCACATCAATCGCGCCCCCATCGCCGGCCGCGTCGTGCGCTCGATCTACGTGCCGGGCGCCTTTCTCAACGCCGCCCTCGACAAGGCCAGCGAGGACAACGAGCGCCGCTCGCTCGTCATCGCCCAGCCCAACGGCACGGAGATCGCGGTCGTCCAGATCGCCGGCCTGATCGCGCGCCGCATCGTCACCTTCAAGGGCGAAGGCACCAGCGTCGGCGTCGGCGAGCGTTTCGGCCTGATCCGCTTCGGCAGCCGCGTCGACGTCTATCTGCCTCCGGGAAAAACCGGTCTCGTTGCCGTCGGCCAGCGCGCCGTGGCCGGCGAGACGGTTCTGGCCGACCTGAAATCCACCGAACCCGAGCGCGAGGCGCGCGCGAGCTGACGACTGCCGCGTGGCCGTCTCCGCGTACCCCGCGGAACGGTCGCCTGGTCAACCAAGACCGCCTGGGAGCATCGCATGGTCGACGACATGGAGAATGGCGGCCTCATCGGGCCCGAACGCCGCCGCCGCCGGCTCTTTCGCCAGCGTAAGATCCCCGTGCGCTTCCTGGTGCCGAACTTCTTCACGCTGCTGAGCCTGTGCGCGGGCGTCACCGCCATCCGCATGGGCATCGAAGCGAAATACGATCTCGCCGTCGCCCTGATCGTGGCCGCAGCCTTGCTGGATGGCGTCGATGGCCGGCTCGCACGCGCGCTCAAGGCGCAATCCCGCTTCGGCGCCGAACTCGACAGCCTCGCCGACTTCATCAATTTCGGCGTTGCTCCCGTCATCGTCGTGTTCACGTGGGGCCTTGGCGGCATCAAGGGACTGGGCTGGATCGCAGCCCTCGTGTTTTCGTGCGGCATGGCTCTGCGGCTCGCCCGCTTCAACGCCATGCTCGATGTCGACAAGCCGAAATGGCAGTCGAACTACTTCACCGGCATTCCCGCGCCTGCCGGCGCCGTGACCGTCCTTCTGCCGCTCTATCTGGAAGGCATCGGGCTCGTCGACATGCGGCAATGGCCGCTCGCCGTCTCCGCGTACACGATCGCGATGGCCTCGCTCCTCGTTTCGACGCTGCCGACGTTCTCCGGCAAGCTGATGGGTGAGCGGATCAGCCGCGAATGGGTGCTGCCGCTGCTGGTCGTGGCCGCCTCCCTGGTCGGGTTCCTCGTCACCTATCCCTACCCCACCCTGACGGTGCTGACGCTCGTCTATCTGGGCATGATCCCCATCAGCTACCGCCGCTTCGCCTGGCATCAGAAGCAATGGGATGCGGAGGTCGCCCGACACGGCGGCGCGCCCGCCGATGCTGCCACAGCCGCAACGCCCGCCGTCGCGCACGGCATGCCACGCGACCTGCCCTCCGGCGACCCCGGCCCGACCCGGCACTGATCCGGCAGATCACAGCCGGCATACTCAAATGCGTGGACCGCCCCGGGCTGCGATGAGCGCGCCTTGCAGCTCGTGCGCCAGTTCGCGCCGTTCGTCGTCCGTGAGAAAGCCGCCGAAGCCCACCTCGCGCCCATGCAGCGCCAGTTTCAGGCGCGTCGTGCCGTCGTGGATCTCGTCCAGCACCACCCGCACCCAGGACGCCGCGAACACGTGCCGGGTGTGCCGCCCCCGGGTATCGACCGCCGTCAGAACGAGATCCCCCCGGTCGATCCGGATCGTCTCATAGGCGCGCGCATCGCGATAATTGAGCTTGAAGGCGACGTAGATCGCCAGGACATCGAGGCCGAAGAAGCCGGTGACGGGCCAGGCGCCCATCATGAAGAAGGCCATACCCATGACGAAACTGACGCTGGCGATGGCGAGCATCACCAGCAGAAAGCCGCCCGGCGACAGCGAACGATGCGGCACGAGTAGCGCATGAAACGGCACTGGCTCTTGCCTGGGAGGCCCCTTCTCGTTCATCTGTGTTCCGCATCCATTGAAACCACCCCTGTAGAGCACGTATGTCGAAAACAGCCAAGCCGAGCGCGGCCAAGCCAGCCGCCAAGCCCGCGAAAGCAGCCGCCAAGCCTCGCAAGGCCGCCAAGCCGGATCCGGCGCGCATTCGTGCGATCTTCGAGCACCTGCATGCGTCCAATCCCGAGCCCAAGGGCGAGTTGGAGCACGTCAATCCCTACACCCTGCTCGTCGCCGTGGTGCTCTCCGCCCAGGCCACCGATGCCGGCGTCAACAAGGCCACGCGCGCCCTGTTCAAGGTGGCCGATACGCCCGAGAAGATGGTGGCGCTCGGCGAGGACACCGTGCGCGACTACATCAAGACCATCGGCCTCTTCCGCAACAAGGCCAAGAACGTCATCGCACTGTCCGAGCGCCTGATTGCCGAGTACGGCAGTGCCGTGCCCGCCGACCGCGACGAGCTGACCAAACTCCCCGGTGTCGGCAGAAAAACGGCGAATGTCGTCCTGAACATGGCGTTCGGCCAGAAGACGATGGCCGTGGACACCCATGTCCATCGCGTCGCCCACCGCCTCTGCCTGTCCCAGGGCAAGACGCCCGAAGCCGTCGAGATGGACCTCATGAAGGTCATACCCGACGATTTCCTCTATCACGCCCACCACTGGCTGATCCTGCACGGACGCTACACCTGTCTCGCCCGCAAGCCGCGTTGCGGTCTGTGCGTGATCGCCGACCTCTGCACGTCGGCCGACAAGATCGCGGGCTGAACCGAAAGGACGACCGCCCATGGATCACGCCGCCGAGGTCGTCATCGGATGTCTCGATCGCATCGCGGCCGGCGCGCGCCCGCTCGTCGTCGATGAAGAAACCGGCGCTCTGGCAGCCGAGCTGCACAGCCAAGGCACGTCGCCCCTGGTCTGGCAGCGCCGCGCCACGCGCCCCGGTCTCGGCACCCCGTGGCCCGCAGGCGATGGCGCAACATCGGCATTCGTGCGGTTGCCCAAGGCCAAGGATGCCCTCGATCTGGCCCTCCATGCTGCCGCCAGCCTGCTGCAGCCGGGTGCGCCGATGGTCCTGTTCGGTGCCAACGACGAGGGCATCCGCTCCGCCAACGCGCATCTGGCAAGCGTCACCGAGGCCGTGGCCACGCTGGATGCACGCCGCCATTGCCGCGTTCTCGCCGGCAACCGTGCGGCCCACATCGCGCAACTGAAAGCGTCCCTCGACGCCTGGCAGCGCACCGCGCAACTGCAGATCGGCGGCAAGCTGCACGACTGGGTCTCCTATCCCGGCGTCTTCGCGCACGGCGGCCTCGATGCGGGAACGGCGATGTTGATCGCGCACATGCCTGCAATTCCACGCACCGCGCGCGTGCTGGATTTCGCAGCCGGCGCCGGCGTGCTCTCCGCAGCCGTGCTCGACCGCACGCCGTCAGCGCTCGTCGATATGCTGGAAATCGACACGATCGCCCTCGAAGCCGCCCGCCGCAACGTCCCCGCTGCCCGGCCCGTCGCAGGCTGTGCGCTGTCCGATGCGCCCGCATCCCGCTACGACCTGATCATCTCCAATCCTCCGATCCACGATGGCGTGAGCGAGGACCACGCCGTGCTGCGGGCGTTGATCGCGGAAGCCCCCGAGCGGCTCTCAGGCGGCGGACACCTGCTGCTCGTCGTGCAGCGGCGCCTGCCGGCCCAGGCTTGGGTCGTGGAGACGTTTGAAGCATGTACCGTCTTGGCCGAGGATGGTCGCTTTCGCGTACTCACGGCCCAGCGCCCGGAGAGCCAGCGCCAGCATCGGCGCTGAAGCTCGTCAGGTATCCAGGCGGATATTCAGGCCCGCAGCGGCCATGTGTCGCTTGGCCTGGCCGATGGTGTAGGTGCCGAAGTGGAAGATGGACGCCGCCAGCACCGCGCTCGCATGCCCTTCGCGCACGCCGGCCACGAGGTGGTCCAGCGTGCCCACGCCGCCCGACGCGATGACGGGAACGGGCACCGCATCCGCGATGGCGCGCGTCAGGGCGATGTCGAACCCCGCCTTGGTGCCGTCGCGGTCCATCGACGTCAGCAGGATTTCGCCAGCCCCCAGGCTCACGACCTCGCGCGCGTAGGCGATGGCGTCGATGCCTGTCGGCTTGCGGCCGCCATGCGTGAAGATTTCCCAGCGCTCGGGCGCCCCGTCCGCCGACACGCGCTTGGCGTCTATGGCGACGACGATGCACTGGGCGCCGAATTTTTCGGCGCCTTCGCGCACGAATTCGCGACGGTGAACGGCCGCCGTGTTGATCGAGACCTTGTCGGCACCAGCCTGCAGGAGCTTGCGGATATCCTCCACCGCGCGAACGCCGCCCCCCACCGTCAGAGGCATGAAGCAGCGCTCGGCCGTGCGCTCCACGATATCGAAAATGGTGTCGCGGTTTTCGTGGCTGGCCGTAATGTCGAGGAAGCACAACTCGTCGGCCCCCGCCGCGTCATAGGCGGCAGCCGCCTCCACGGGATCGCCGGCATCGATCAGGTCGACGAAGTTCACACCCTTCACCACACGTCCATCCTTGACGTCGAGGCAGGGAATGATGCGCACTTTCAACATCGTTCGGTCATTGCTCCGCAGGTTTCGCGCCCACTCTTAACGGCATTCGCCCATTCGCCGCAATCTCGGTGATCAGCTTCTTCAGAATGGCGTCGGCGAATTCGTCGAACGTGGCCGCTGTCACGAGAAACGCATTGGGACCGCCGATGACACTGCCGCGGTAGTAGGCATCCAATGTCGGGTCCAGCTCGAGGATCGGCAGGCCGTTGATCGTCACGCCGGCGGCAACCGCCTCGTCGCGCGCATCCTCGGCAGGCCGCCCCCGGTTGTTGACGCCATCGCCGGAGATGTCGATCACACGCCGCAAGGCCCGGAAGGGTGCTCGCGAAAGCATGTCGTGTGCATGGCCGATCGCCCCGCTGATCGAGGTGCCGCCGCTGAACAGCTGGCGCGGCGCCCGGTCGATGGCGGCAGCGAACGCCTCGAGCGATGCGCGGTCCCTGAGCAGGGTCCACGGCACCGTCTCGACCTGCATCTCAGGCCCCGTCCATTGCACCATGCTGACCGCGATGGCCTGGTGCAGGCCCGTCCCGATCGCCCGATGGACGCGCGGATTGCGGAAGGCGGCGACATATCCCTGCTTTTGCAGCTCGAAGCGACGCTCGTTGACGCTGCCCGATGCGTCGACGGCCAGGACCAGCACCAGATCCACGTCCCTCGGCCCGGAGCTGTGCTGCTGGGCCGACGCTGCGCCAAAGGTCAGCCCTCCCGCCATATGGCCGGCGAGAAGGAGGAGAGCTGCAAACGCATGGACCACTGCCGATCGCATGTGCCACCTGCCGCGCTGTGCGCCGGCCCTCGAGCCCGCGCGATACGAAGGCAACTTGCATCATCAATCCGACGCCGGCGTGGCAGGCCGCCTGGCCGCCACCGCGTCACGCGCTCGTATGCGTGTCCGCCATGTCGCCGGCCAGCACCGTGGACAGCCGCTCCCGGATCGACGTCCGCCGCACGTCGTTGGTGATCTTCTTGTTGGTCAGGTCCGTGACGTAGAAGGCGTCGACGGCACGCTCCCCGAACGTCGTGATGTGTGCCGAGGTGATGTCGAGATTGAGATCCGAGAGTTCGCTCGTCAGCTCGTACAATAGACCCGGCCGGTCGAGCCCTGCCACCTCGACGACGGTGAATTGATCGGAGACGTCGTTGTCGATCACCACTTCCGGCGTCACGCTGAAGGCGCGCAGCGTACCCCTGATCTCCCGCCGCTTGGCCATCAGCGCGGTCAGGCGAACCTCACCCTTCAAGAGCTTCTCGATGCTGTCGCCGATCCGGTTGGCGCGCCGCCGCTCGTCTTCCTCGTGATCGAATTCCCGCTGCAGCAGGAACGTATCGAGCGCAAAGCCGTCGCGGGTGGTGGCGATCGATGCGCCCACGATGTTGGCGCCTGCGGCCGCACATGCGCCCGCGAACAGCGACAGCAGGCGCGGATGGTTGGGCGCCAGGACCGTCAGTTCGGTGACCGCGGTGAAGGCATCCGTAGTGAAGTGCGTGGCGAACGTGCGCCCTTCCGCTCGGGCACGCTCGGCAAGCCCCAGGTGTGCAAGCTGCTTGCGCGTGTCCGTGCGCAACCAGTAGTCGGCGTAGTGGCGGGCAACGAATGCCTCGACGGCAGCCGCATCCTTGTCCTTGGCGGCAACCCTGAAGGCGGCCTGCGCCTCCGCCACCCGTTCCGCCATGCCCTTTTCCGCATGGCGTCCTTCCACCAGCGGCTCCGTCGCCGAAAACAGCGTGCGCAGTAGCTGCCCCTTCCAGCCGTTGAAGGTCGTGGGGCCGACGGCTCGGATGTCTGCCACCGTCAGCAGCAGGAGCAGGCGCAGCCGATCGCCACTCTGCACGATCTCGGCAAAATCGCGGATGGTCTTGGGATCGGAGAGATCGCGGCTCTGGGCGATCGTGCTCATGTCCAGATGATGCCGGATCAGCCAGGCCACGAGATCGGTTTCCGCGGCCGTGAGCCCGAGCCGCGGACACAGCGCGCGCGCCACACGCGCGCCCGCGACCGAGTGGTCTTCTTCCCGCCCCTTGGCGATATCGTGCAGGAACGCGGCCACGAACAGCGCGCGACGGTTCTCGACGCCCTTCATCAGCCGATCCGACAGCGGATGCGGCTTGGCCGCTTCACCCCGCTCGATTTCCGACAGGATGCCCACGGTGCGGATCAGATGCTCGTCGACCGTGTAGTGGTGGTACATGTTGAACTGCATCATCGACACGACCGTGCCGAAGTCGGGAATGAAGCGGCCGAGCACGCCCGCCTCGTTCATGCGCCGCAGCGTCGCCTCCGGCTTTCCCTTGGTCGTCAACAGCGCCAGGAAGATGCGGTTGGCTTCCGGGTCGTTGCGCACCTTGTCGTCGATGAGCCGGACGCAATGGCGGATGGAGCGCAGGGCGGCTGGATGCGGCAGCGACCCCGTCTCCTCCGCGATCGCGAAGAAGCGGATCATGTTCACCGGATCGCGCTCGAAGGCCAAGGGATCGGAAATGTTGAGGCGGCCGTTGTCGATCCGGAAATCGGTGGTCCGGCGAATGCGGCGGCGCGTGCGCCAGCTCAGCGGATCGAGCAGGCCTTCGAGTGCCGGCGTCCGCTTCAATTGCTGGACTTCCAGTTGCGCGCTCAGCACCCGCGTCAGGTCGCCGACGTCCTTGGCGACGAGGAAATAGTGCTTCATGAACCGCTCGACCGCCTTGAGGCCGCCACGGTCCTTGTAGCCCAGCTTCTGCGCGAGCGCCGGCTGGCGATCGAAGGACAGCCGCTCCTCCGGCCGCCCCGCCAGGAAATGCAGATGGCAGCGGACCGTCCACAGGAACGACTCGCAGCGCCTGAACGTCGACTGCTCCTCCCGCGTGAATACGCTCGAGCGCAGAGGATCGGCATTGGCCCCCGCCGACAGGTCCTTCGCCAGCCAGTGCAGCGTGTGCAGGTCGCGCAAGCCGCCCTTGCCGTCCTTGATGTTGGGTTCCACGACGTAGCGCGACTCGCCGATCTTCTTGTGGCGCTGGTCGCGCTCGGCCAGCTTGGCCTCGATGAAGGCCGCCGACGTTCCGCGCACGACGTCTTCCTTGAAGCGGCGCTGCAATTGCGCGAACAGTTCCTCGTCGCCCAGGATCATGCGCGCATCCAGGATCGCCGTGCGGATCGTGACGTCGGCCTGGGACAGCTTGATCGACTGGTCCACGGTGCGGGTCGCATGCCCCACCTTCAATCCGAGGTCCCAAAGCACCATCAGGATGTATTCGACGACGCTCTCGCCCCATGGCGTCTGCTTGTAGGGCAGCAGGAACAAGAGATCGATGTCCGAGCCCGGCGCCATCAGTCCCCGGCCATAGCCGCCCGTCGCCACGATCGCCATGCGCTCCGCGTCGGACGGATTGTCGATGCGGTAGACGTGGTAGCGCGCGTAGTCGAACAGGAGCTTGATCAACTCGTCCTGGAAGTACGACAGGCCCTCCGCGCAGCGGATCCCGCTGCCGTCGGCATCGAGCCCGTCGCGGGCCGCCTCGCGGGCCGACTTGACCAGGACTTTCAGCCGCTCGAGCAACGCCGGCCGGGCCGCTGTCGCGTTCTCCCCGTGCGCGCGGTAGAGCGACGTCAGCTCGACCCGCAACGCCCGAGGATCGAAATAAGGGGCAGGCGCGGGCGCCGTGACGGCTTGTCGTTGCTCAGCCACTGTGCGTCGCCTCCTTCGGCAGGTCGATGCGATAGAAGCGCAGCGCATTTTCCGCAAAGAGCTTGCGGCGCGCCTCGAGCGGGAAATCGGCCACGGCCGCCTTGAAGCAGCTGTAGAGGTAGTCCCAGCTTCCCTTGAGGCCGTCGACGGGAAAATTCGACGCGAACATGCAGCGGTCGACCCCGAACATGCCGATGGTGTCGCGAATGATCGGCTTGTTGGCGGCGAGCGTCCACGGCTCCCCCAGGACGGTCAGGCCCGACAATTTGCAGTGCACGTTGGGCAGCGCCGCCAGCGCTTCCATGCCCCGCCGCCACACCTTGAGCGCATGCGCCGAACGATCGAGCGGATAGCCCGTATGGTTGAGCACGACGCGCAACTCGGGGTGCTCCGCGACGACTTCGGCGGCCTCCGAAAGATGCCACCACGTCACCCGCAGGTCCCAGGACAGGTCGTGCTTGGCCAGAAGCCCGAGGCCCTTGCGCCAGCGCGGATCCTGCATCGAGCGCGGCAATCCGCGCACGCTGTCGTGCGGCCCCTTGGAAATGATCGGCTTGGTCCGGATGCCGCGCACCAGCGGGAATTGCTTGTGCTGCAGCAGGATCTCCTCGCTGTTGGGCTCGTCGATCCAGGCATGCGCCACGATGGCATTGGGCATGCCGTAGCGCTCGGCCACCCCGCTCAGCCAGCGCGTCTCGGCAACCTGCGTTGAGCGGTCGCACTCGGCCTCGATGTGAACGGTCGCCACGACGTTGTGCAGCGCGCTGTCGCGACGGAACTCCGGCGGCATGTAAGTGCGGCGTAGCGCCGAGTTGTCGCCCATATAGGCGTGCTCGGTGCTGGTGTGCCAGGGATAGACGAGGCCGCCGTTCTCGAGGTCCCACAGGTGGTGGTGCGCATCGACGACGGGAAGCGGATCATAAAGCATTTCAGGCGACATCGGGCGGCCTCGGACGTGGCGGTTGGTTCACGCGCACCCCATGGCGGCGAGGCGCGCGCGACGCGGACATCCGTACGTTAACAGACCTCGGGCCGCCGCGCTAAGGCGCATGCGCGGCGCCTGATGCGTGGCCCCGCGCCGCTCCCGCCTCAGGCGAACTCCATGATCACCGCATCGACCGCCAGGCTGTCGCCGGCCTTGGCATTGATCTTCTTGATCATGCCGTCGCGTTCCGCGCGCAGCACGTTCTCCATCTTCATGGCTTCGACGACCGCCAGCGGGTCGCCAGCCTTTATGGACTGGCCTGCCTCCACGCTGATCGCCTTGACCAGCCCGGGCATCGGGCACAGCAGCAGCTTGGACGTGTCGGCAGCGACTTTTTCCGGCATCAGTGCGGCAAGGGCGGCCTCCCGCGCCGTATAGACGATGGTTGGCAAGGCAATGCCCCGCCAGGACAGCTCTACCCCATTCAGGAACGGCTCGACCTGCACCGACATTTCCCGATCGCCGACCTTGCCCGACCACACCGCATCACCCGGCCACCACAGAGAGGCGACCTCCATCGGCTGGCCCAGTGTCCCGTCGGCCCCGACGTAGGTCACGTGGAAGGGCGCCCCGTCGCGATCCCCGCCCGTGATCTCGAGCGTACGCTCCGCCTTGCCCAGCCGCACGACCCGGCGCTGTGCGAAGCGCACGGCCTCACCCGTCATCTGCTGGGTGATGTGCCGCCGGCGCGCGTTGCTCAGGTGATCGATGCTGGCAGCGACGGCGGCCAGCGCATCGAGCTCGTCGTCGGCAGCGCCGCGCGGTACGAATCCGTCGGGATATTCTTCCTTGATGAACCCGGTCGAGATCTTGCCCGACTGCCAGCGCGGATGCTGCATGAGCGCCGTCAGGAACGGAATGTTGTGCTGGATGCCGTCGATGTGGAAGGCGTCCAGCGCCTCCGCCTGCAGTTCGATCGCGGCCGCGCGCGTGGGCGCATGCGTGACGAGCTTGGCGATCATCGGGTCGTAGTACATCGAGATCTCGCCGCCCTCGGTCACGCCCGTGTCGTTGCGCACGGTGAGGCCGCCGGCAGAACCCTCGCGCGGCGGCCGATACTTCACGAGACGGCCGATCGACGGCAGGAAATTGCGGTAGGGGTCCTCCGCATAGATGCGGCTTTCCACAGCCCAGCCGTCGAGCTTGATGTCGGACTGCTTGAAGGTGAGCTTCTCGCCCGCCGCGACGCGGATCATCTGCTCCACGAGGTCGATGCCCGTCACCATCTCCGTCACGGGATGCTCGACCTGCAGGCGCGTATTCATCTCCAGGAAGAAGAACGAGCGGTCTTGTCCCGCCACGAACTCCACCGTGCCGGCGCTGTCGTAGCCGACCGCCTTGGCCAGCGCGACGGCCTGCTCGCCCATCGCCTTGCGCGTCTTGGCATCGAGCAGCGGCGAGGGCGCCTCTTCGATGACCTTCTGGTTGCGCCGCTGGATGGAGCACTCGCGCTCGCCCAGATAGACGACGTTGCCGTGCTTGTCGCCCAGCACCTGGATTTCGATGTGGCGCGGGTTCTCGATGAATTTCTCGATGAAGACGCGATCGTCACCGAACGACGACTTCGCCTCCGAGCGGGCGAGCGCGAAGCCCTCCTCGCATTCCCTGGCATCGTAGGCGATGCGCATACCCTTGCCGCCACCGCCCGCCGACGCCTTGATCATGACGGGATAGCCGATCTCGGCGGCGATCTTGACGGCCTGCTGCGGGTCGGAGATCTCGCCGAGATAGCCCGGCACCGTCGACACCTTGGCTTTGGCGGCCGCCTTCTTGGATTCGATCTTGTCGCCCATGGCCGCGATCGCATGCGGATTGGGACCGATGAAGACGATGCCGGCCTTCGCCAGAGCAACCGGGAAAGCCTCGCGCTCCGACAGGAAGCCGTAGCCGGGATGGACCGCCTCGGCCCCCGTCTGCTTGCAGGCCTCCACGATCTTCTCGATGATCAGATAGGACTGGGCGGCAGGCGCCGGACCGATGTGCACGGCTTCGTCGGCCATCTCGACGTGCAGCGCTTCGCGATCCGCGTCCGAATAGACCGCCACGGTCTTGATGCCCAACTTCCGTGCCGTCTTGATGACCCGGCAGGCGATCTCGCCACGGTTGGCGATCAAGATTTTCTTGAACATCGTCCTTGTCAGCCCTTTCGCCCCAACGTCTGGCCGCCCCTGTGCACTCGTCCGCGCCGCGGCCCGCCAGCTATCTAGTGTTCCAGTTCCGACATTTGCATCCCCTTGCCGGGCGTCCGAGAGCAAATGTCGGAATCAAAAGGAACACTAGCAACCATATGATTCTAGTGTAGCTTTTGCATCTGACGTTTGCATACGAACCCAGCCGCAAACGGGGATCGAACGTCAGATGCGCTACACTAGTGTTCCGGTTCCGACATTTGCACCCCCTTGCCGGGCGTCCGAGAGCAAATGTCGGAATCGAAGAGAACACTAGCAACCATATGATTCTAGTGTAGCTTTTGCATCTGACGTTTGCATACGAACCCAGCCGCAAACGGGGACCAAACGTCAGATGCGCTACACTAGCGAGCCCGGAGCGGCCCGTAAACTCATCCCATGGAAGCATTGGCCACCACGGCCCGCTGGTATAGCCTCTGCTGCACCAGCTCGATCGCCGCGCGGAGGTTGTAATACTCTTCCGCAAACCCGACCGGAACAGGGATCGTACTGACCGCATCCTCGATGCGGGCAACCTCGGCCCTGTAGGTGTTCAGGCTCTCCGCGGACCGGTCGGTGGCGACCGTGGCTTCGAGAGCCTTGAGACGGCCATACCAGTAGAAGAGCCGCCGCCGCACCCGCCAGCGGTAGAGAACCGGCCCGATCCTCGCCAAGGGCACGAGGGCACCGGCGAGCGGCACCGCGATCACGATCATGCGCTCGATGAACGTCGCCAGCCAGAACGGCAGGTGCCGCTTCAGGAATGACGGGCCGGAGGTGTAGTAGCGCCCGACATTGTCCGCCATGTCGAATTCGGGATCCCGCGGCTTGGGAAAATCGCCGATGCGATGGAACAGCCCGCCGCCGTCGTGTGCCTCGCGCATGGCATCGACGAGCAGGCCCGCGAGCGCGGGATGCAGCTTCTCGCGCGCCACGACGGCCGCCACGGGCGCCACCATGGCGACATCCCCGGCAGGGACGTCGCGTACGAGGTCGATGGCGCCGCGCGGCAGGACGATGCGCTCCAGAAATGGAAAGCGGCGGGTGTAGCCCTCCGCCTGCGCGAAATTCATCAGGCGAACGTCGCTGCTGCGAATGAGCGTCTGCACGAGCGGTGCCTCGGGCGCGAATACCAGGAACACCGCATCGACATCCCCGTCGCGCAGCGCATCTGCCGCAGCCTTGCCGCTGATCGGCAGCAGCGTCGCATTCCGTTCGGAGATCTCGTTCTCGTGCAGCAGTGTCATGGCGAGTTGCCGCGTGCCGCTGCCCGGTGGTCCGACCGCGAGCCTGCGGCCCTTCAGCTGGCTCAGCCGGTCGATGGTCTCCCCGCCACGGTAGAACACCCACAATGGCTCCAGAAAGACGCGCCCCAGCGAGACGAGGCCCCACGTCTCCTTCTTGTTGGTGATGCCGCCCTGCAGCAGCGCGACATCGACGCCGGCGTTCGCATCGGCCAGCAGCTTCACGTTCTCGATGGAGCCCGCCGTGGACCGCACGTTCAAGCGGATGCCGTTGCGCGCCAGCGTGGCCGCATACTTCTGCCCGAAGGCGTAGTAGCCGCCCGACGTGCCACCCGTCGCAATCGTCAAGGTCTTGGGCGGCGCGGGCTGCACGAATTGCAGGGCCAGCCAGACGAGCGCTCCGGCCAGGAGGGCGACGGGGGCGACGATGAGAACGATCTCCTGCACCCGGCGCACCGACATGTCGCTCAAGCGCTGGCCGAGAACCTCGTCCACCTGCGCCTTTCGGGCGGCCCGTTCTTTCGGCGTCAGTTCCATCCTGTCTCGCTCTCGATAACCCTACGCATGTGATTGCGATGCTCAGCCGTCCCCCGAAGCCCCAAACGCACCCCGATGACAGCCGCGATCCACGGGGTCAAGACCTTCGCCAGCGCGGGCATCGTCGTTCTGTTCGACTTGTGGCCGCAGGGCCGCCGACGCATGATGGGGCCAACGCCGGCAGGACCGAGCACAGGGGCTGCGCGAAAAGATTGCGGCCGAAGGGAGCGAACGAATGACGAATGATACGGTAACGGCCGTCAGCCACGGCGGCATCCTGCGCCTGACGATCAATCGCCCGGACAAATTGAACGCACTCAACGCCGATGTCCACGCGGCTATGATGGACGCCCTCCAAACCGCCGAGCGCGACGCGGACTGCCGCGTGGTCGTCCTGACCGGCGCAGGGCGCGCCTTCTGCGCGGGCCAGGACCTGTCCGGCGAGGTCTACAATCCCGATGGGCCACAGCCCGATGTCGGCCTCGTCGTCGAGCGCTACAACGGCATGATCGAGCGCATGCGCCGGCTGCCCAAGCCGATCATCGGCGCCGTCAACGGCATTGCGGCGGGTGCGGGCGCCAGCATCGCCTTCGCCTGCGACATCGTAATCGCCAGGCGCTCGGCCTCGTTCCTCCAGGCGTTCGCCAAGATCGGCCTCGTGCCCGATTGCGGCGGCACCTATTTCCTGCCGCGCCTGGCCGGCGAGGCGCGCGCGCGCGGCATGGCGCTTCTGGCCGAGCCCGTGAAGGCCGATCAGGCCGAGGCCTGGGGCATGATCTGGAAGGCCGTCGACGACGACAAGCTCGACGCCGAGGTCGACGCCCTGGCCACCCGCCTTGCCGGCGCCGCCACGTATGGCCTGGGCTTGACCAAGCTTGCCCTGCTCGCGTCCTCCGACAACGACCTGGGTGCACAATTGGCGCTGGAGCGCGACTATCAGCGACTTGCCGGCGCCTCCCCCGATTACGTCGAGGGCGTCGGCGCCTTCCTGGCCAAGCGCGCGCCGAACTTCACGGGCCGCAAGGGCTGAACCGATGACGAAGCGTACTGAAACGGAGATCGCCACCCTTTCGGCCGCGGCCATGTGGGCGGACGACAACGCCAGCAAGGGCATCGGGATAGAACTCACCGAGGTGACGCCCGGCGGGGCACGCCTGTCGATGACCGTGCGCGAGCACATGGTCAATGGCCACGGCCTGTGCCATGGCGGCTACATCTTCATGCTCGCAGACTCGGCGATGGCCTTCGCCAGCAACAGCCGCAACCAGCGTCACGTCGCGCAGATGGCCCAGGTTTCGTTCATCGCGCCCGGCCGCCTCGGCATGACCCTCGTCGCAGAAGCGTCGGAGCGTCACCGGGCCGAGCGCAGCGGCATCTACGACGTGACCGTGCGCACCGCCGACGGCCAGATCATCGCCGAATTCCGCGGCCAGACGCGATCCATCCCGGGCGTCCTGGTCGAATAGGAACGCGGAGCAAGACAACGAGAAGGCGCCGGCACGCGCGCCCTGAGGGAGGAGCAAGACCGTCCATGCAGGATTTGGCACCCAAGCGCTTCGAGCTCGATCCCATCGAGATCGCGCCGCGTCAGGCGATCGAGGAGTTGCAGCTTCATCGGCTCAAGTGGACGCTGCGCCACGCCTACGAGAACGTGCCTCACTACCGGCAGGCCTTCGATGCGGCCGGTGTGGCACCCGGCGACCTGCGGACACTCGCCGACCTGCAGCGCTTTCCCTTCACCTCGAAGCAGGACCTGCGCGCCAACTACCCCTACGGCATGTTCGCCGTTCCCATGAACGAGGTCTCGCGCGTGCACGCCTCCTCCGGCACGACGGGCAAGCCGACCGTCGTCGGCTACACCAGGCGCGATCTGGCGACCTGGGCGACGTGCATCGGCCGCTGCATTCGCGCTTCCGGCGGCCGCCCCGGCATGCGCCTGCACAATGCCTACGGCTACGGGCTCTTCACCGGCGGGCTCGGCTATCACGGCGGCGCGGAGGATTTCGGCCTCACCGTCATCCCCATGTCCGGCGGCATGACGGAGCGCCAGGTCCAGCTCATTCGCGAGTTCGAGCCCGACATCATCACGGTGACGCCATCCTACATGCTGGCGATCCTCGACGAGTTCCGCCGCCAGGGCCACGATCCCCGCAAGACCTCCCTGAAAATCGGCATCTTCGGCGCCGAGCCGTGGACCAACGCCATGCGGCAGGAGATCGAGGACGCCTTCGGCATCCACGCCGTCGACACCTATGGCCTGTCCGAGGTGATGGGCCCGGGCATCGCCAACGAGTGCATCGAGACCAAGGACGGCCCGCATATCTGGGAGGACCACTTCCTGCCCGAGGTCGTCGATCCCGAGACCGGCGCCCCCGTAAGGGAAGGCGAGATCGGCGAGCTCGTCTTCACCACGCTCACCAAGGAAGCGCTCCCCGTCATCCGCTACCGCACCCGCGACCTGACGCGCCTGCTGCCGGGTACCGCCCGCACCATGCGCCGCATGGAGCGTGTCACCGGACGTTCGGACGACATGATGATCGTGCGCGGTGTAAACGTCTTCCCGACCCAGATCGAGGAAATGATGCTGCGGGTTAAGGGGCTCGCGCCGCACTATCAGATCGTCCTGACGCGCGATGGCCGCATGGACGTGATGGAGATCCTGGTCGAGGCGACCCCGGATGCGATGGACGCAGCAGGACGCGCGTCGGCGGCACGCGAACTCGCCCATCACGTCAAGGGCCTCGCCGGGGTCACGGCGAAGGTCTGCGTGCTCGATCCCGGCGGCGTCGAGCGCAGCCAGGGCAAGGCGCGCCGCGTCATCGACATGCGGCCGAAGTGAGCGGCGCCCTGATCAGGCGGCCTTGGCCTTCGCCTCGAGATTGGCCAGGCCCTCCTCGAAGTCGCGTCCGATCATCCCGTCGCAATCGATGATCATGGCCATGCACTTGGCCAGCAGTGGCTGTCGTCCGCTCATTGCCCATGTCACGTCCGTCTCCGCCCCCACAGGCACGAGCGTGAATTCAACCCGGTTGTCCGCCTTGAACGGCTTGAACATCCGCAGCCGCAGGACGACCTTCGAATTCGGCACGGATTCCGTGACCGCGATGTCGCCGGTGCCGGATTTCCGGCCGGCGAATTCGAACGTGGCCCCGACCCCGCGATCGGGCCCGCGATAGTTCCCCGTGCCCGACGTCTCGCGCAGCGCATAGGGGTTCCACGTGTTCATCTGCCGCAGATCGTCGATCAGCGGAAACAGCCGCTCCGGCGGGGCAGCGATGCGCTTCGTCCGTACGGCATGGAACGTATCGGGCCGGCGCGACGCCGCAAGCAGCATCGCACCGACGAGGAAGGCAATCCCGAATGCAATATAAAGCGATCCTTCAAGCACTATTCAGCCTCTCGATACAGCAAAGGCATGCTCTTACCCACCCAGATGTCGGATAATTTCGTCCATCAGCTCGAGCATGTCATTTGTCGACACTTGGGCACCTCTTTCCTCTGCTTCGCGGCGATATTCAGGACTTTGAGATCCCGCAAAAATCAAGAACGGAGTTTTCGAACCAGAGTCTCTCACTGCCTTTAGAAAATCATATCCGGCACGCATATTGTCGCCACGCCCCATGTCCGAAATTATGAGATCAAAATGGCGCCGCTGCATCGCTTCTAGACCTTGCTCCGTCGATGCAAGCTGCACCACATCCAGACGCAGTCGACGAAGCGCCCGCGCAACAAGTTCATTGTTTTGCGGATTATCATCAACCCACAGAACCGACCGGCCAATCAGCTGCTCGGCCACATCTGGTTCGAAGGCCTTCGCCACAGCTGCCTTGACTTCCTTGACATCAACCGCTTTCCCTCCCTCCTTTGCCTGCCAGTCACGCGCCGCAGCCACGGCCGCGTCAGTCGCCTTTTCTTTATCAATATCAAATCCCAGAGGCCCCACCGATACGCGCCTTATCGCATTTCGTCTCCATGCCACAAAAAGGAGCACTGAGCCTATACACCAAACAGCAAGACTCACGACTGAATTGATAGCTTGGACGGCATCAAAAAAGACTTTTTGACTCTGTATGATATTGATAATTTCTCGCATGGTAGTCCCATTCCTCTGTTTAAAATTACTTCTTCTTGCGATCGAGCTGGATGCCCTCCGACACCGCACCGCATGCCCGGAAGCCGGCGATCTCGTCCGCAGTGAAACCGGCCTCTCCCAGAACAGCTTGCGTATCTGCGCCCGGCAGCCGCGGCGGGAACTCGATCGAGCCGCCGTCGTGCTCCATCGCAAAGCCCGAGCCGATCATCTGCAGGCGGCCGAACGGCGTATCGACATCCTGCAGCACCGGGCGCGACTTCAACTGCGGGTTCTTCACGACCTCGTCGATCGTCCACACGCGCGCGCACGGAACGTCGGCCTTCGTGAGATAATCGTCCCAGTAGACGGCATCATTGGCCGCGAACACGTCCTCGATGATTGCGCGCAGCGCCACCTCGTTCTCGATGCGCGTCGGCCAGTCGACGAAGCGCGGATCCTTCGGCAGCTCCGGATGCCCGATGGCCTTCGAAAGTGCTGCGAACTGCTTCTCGTTGTTGACCGCCAGCAGGATGTGCCCGCCCTTCACCTTGAAGAGGTCCGCTGTCGGCAGGCGGCTCTGCGCCCGGTTGCCCGATGGTCCCTGCACATGCCCGCCCACGGTGTAGTCGACGAAGAACGAGGACATGAAGGTCATCGCCGCATCGAGCATGGCGACGTCCACGAGCTGTCCCCGCCCCGTATGCGTGCGCTGGAAAAGCGCGCTCGACACCGCGAACGCCAGCGTCATGCCGCCGATGGCATCGCACACGGCAAACCCCGCCCGCGTCGGCCCCGTTTCCTTCGTGCCGGTGATCGACATCAGTCCGCTCATCGCCTGGATCTTGCCGTCGTAGGCGGGCGACGTGCGCTCCGGCCCCGTCTGGCCGAAGCCGGACACGGCTGCATAGATGAGGCGCGGATTGACCTCACGCAGCTGCGGCCAGCCGATGCCGAGCTTCTCCATGACGCCCGGCCGGTAGTTCTCCATGACGACGTCGGCCGTGGCAGCCAGCTTCTTCACGATCGCCACGGCTTCCGGCTTGGTCAGATCCAGCGCGATGTTGCGCTTGTTGGAGTTGATCGCCATCCAGCTCGTCGAAAGCCCCCGGCCCGACCAGTCCTTGTTGGGCGGTCCGTAGCGCATGTCGTCGCCGCCCGGGCGCTCGATCTTGACGACGTCGGCCCCGAGCAGCGCGAGCTGGTAGCTGCCGAAGGGCCCCGCGAACACCTGCGTGAAATCGAGAATGCGGATTCCCTTGAACGGCTTCGCCATGGTCTGCTCCCCTGCCCTTCGGTGGTTGGCCTCCGCCCGGCGCTCCCGCCCACGGAACATGCGACCGAGTTCTATACCGCCCGGCCCTCAGCGCCAATCACCACCAGTGTGGCGGATCGGACGTCCGCTCCGTGCCTGCCGTTTGCTCTCAGAGCGGCCGTCCAATCATGACGCCGCACTCCCCGCTTTCCCGGAAACGGCGCCCCATCCGCCCCGCACCCGCTTCCCTAGAGGCCGTGCCCATCCTCTCCCCCGGTTTCCCGGACGGCGCGCGGGGCGCGGCGATCCGGCAACTTTCGCGGTGAGGGCGACGACGGGCGCAGCGGCATGTGGCTGCCGTGCCTGAGCATCGTTGCGGCGCCGTGCTCTCAGATGGCACGGCGAAAGACCCCGGCTCGGCGCGGCCGGGCTCTGGCCCGCCCGCTCGGCCGGGGAACCGGAGGGAGGCGAGACCAGGGCGAATTGCGCTGGCCATGACGCCGCACTCCCCGGCTTCCTGGCAGGAAACGTCCCACTTGCGGGCGCTCGACTATCACTTCATGACATTGATGATGATGGCCTCTGCTGCGTCGCCAGGCGAAATGGCGGTCGTGTCGAGCGTGAATGCAGGCTTGGGCATCTGCGCCTCACACGCCGAAATCGATGTTCTGAGTTCCCGCAGCAGTTGGATCGATCGTAGCTTCCCGAACTCGGCGCGTGCGGCGTGATCGATGCGTTGCTCTTGTTCAGCGTCAGCCAACGTCAGAGCGACAAACGTCGTTTCGCCTCCGGCTTCCTCCACCAGTTTAGCGACACGTGTCGGGAAATCGGGCGATACGCTCGGTTCGGGGTTGTATGTGAAGATCAGCGACTGGCCTGATCTTGTTGCCGCACCGATCCCCTCTAGCCAGAATAGTTCACGCAAACGGATGAATTCCGGAGAGCCGAACGGAAAGAGGGCTGCGACAGCATCGACGACGAGATGGTTGTGGAACAGCCGCAGCCCGGTGCGCTCCGCAATGATACGCCCGATCGTCAGCTTGCCTGCCGCCGGTGGGCCATAGATGAAAAGCAGATGCATTCCTGGATGTTAACCGAGACGATGCCGGCTTTCTACCCGGTCGCAGACGTTCCCGTTTTATGGGTTCACGGCCTAATGTCCCATCGACCGCGAAGTCCGTTCAAAGCCCGCAGAGGAACGAGACGGACTTTGCAGTCGGGGTCCTGGCCCGCTGCTCGAAAAGACTGCGGGCGCCTCGATGAGACGCCCGCGCAAAGCCACCCATGCCGGGCGAAGATCCTCGACCCGGCCTACTCGGCCGCGCCCTTGTTCTTCATGTCCTCGGCCAGCCGCTGCTTGGCGACTTCCTTGCCCTTGTCGAACTCGGCCCGGCGGCGCGCGATCTCCTCGGGGCTGATCTGCTCGATGTTGTTGTAGTCGAGCTTCCAGTCGGGGCTTTCGCTCCAGCGGATCGGGTTCTGCACGGTCGTCCGCGGCGCCGGCGCACTTTCCAGAACGCGCAACGCCAGTTCGAGCGTCGCCTGCTGCGACGCCTTGTCGTTCGGCCGCCCGCAGGGATTGCCGAGCGGGAAATCCGAGAACAGGAAGCGGGGAACACCGGCCCACTCCACGATATCCTTGGCGCAGCCCATCACCACGGTGGGAATGCCGGCTGCCTCGAGGGTGCGCGCTGCCAGACTCACGGTCTGGTGACACACCGGTCAATTACCCGCGATGATGGCCGCGTCGGCCCGGTCCTCCTTCAACCGGGCAAGAAGCTCCTGGCAATCGACCTCGAGGGTCGTCTTGTGGCTGCGATTGGTGGGAAGGCCGTGGAAGCGCGGCCCCACCTCGCCGATGAGACCTTTCCGGGCCGCCTCGCGCAGTGCGGGCAGCGGCATCCAGGTATTCTGGTCTTCCGCCGTCGTGTGCTTGCGATCGATGCCGATGTGCGAAATGCGAACGTCGGGATCGGTGTCGCTGGGCCCGGAATAGACCGTGTAGAACTTGGCCGCCGAGTTGTAGGGCGCGCCCGGTCCCTGGTCGCCGGCGCCCTCCTTGAACGGCGCAGCGGTCGTCACCATCGCAACGCGCATCTTGGACAACGGCTTCGTCAACGGTGTGAACGGCACCTCCGCATAGTGGGCCCAGCGATAGGGCGCCCCGTAGCCGAGAGCCTGATAGTACGTGCGGATCCGATGCCGGTACGGGATCGGATCGTCATGATCGGGCGCAAACCCGAACTCTTCTTCAGGCGTGCTCATGCGAGCCTTTCCGAATGCTGCCTTGGGAGCCACAGGCCCCGACGACGCGACGCATCGCGTAGCCGCCAAAGGAGCACGGCACGCACGCCGGATCAAGCCGGTCGCGCCGCTCAGCTCATATCGGAGGCAGCTCCTGCAGCCGCACCCGCGACAGCCACTCCGACATCAGCGCATCGCGCGCCATCAGCAGCGGCGTGGCAATGGGCTCGTACTGCGCCATCAGTGGATGCGAATGGCCCCATTCGGCAGCCTGCCACAGCACGTCGCCCTTCTGCTCGTCACCGGCGATGTCCGCGGCAATCCTCTTGAGCTGCCCGGTGATCTCGTGCTCGATCGCGATCAATGGAGATTGCCCCGACATCACACACTCCTTGAGCGGATTATTCCTCACGGAATGATGCGCAAGCAGCGTTAACAAAGCCTTGCCGGTTGCTGCAGAATGGCGCGGCAGCCGCCCTGCGCGGTACGAGGCATGCCGGTGCGGCCCCTCCCGACGTCGCCGCTCAATTGAGGTGGACCAGTTCCACGTGAGGCTGCTTGCCAATCTGGCGCAGTGCTTCCTGCCGCGTCGCTGTGACCAGAAGCGGCAATCCGTCGTCCCTCACGACGACGAAGACATGGCCCGCGACCGCGATCGGCGGCACCGCGGGAAACATCTCCGACACGCGCTGCGCCTCGATGGCGAGGAGACGTACGCGAACTGGGGCAGAGCGTTGGATCGTATCGGAACGCATGTACGAAAACCGGACTGCAACACGCCCTCGATCTCCCGTTCCAGCACGCGACTGACATCGCGACACGTTCGCGTGCGAATGCCGCAATCCCGGGAAACACGAGCAACGTCATGTTTATAATGTCGTATCCTTGAAATCCACGATCGAGGGCGCAATCGGTCGATTGCGGTATTCGCACGTCGATTTCGCGGCACGACCACGACCCCAGCACGATAGGCGCGTTCTCCCTACCAGACGGTTGAGGGCCCTTCGCCTTGCCTCGCGGCATGGTGAATATTCTATTGATCCGCACACCAGCGCGACAAATCGCCAACCGAAATCCGGTTTCGAAACACGATCGTGCCGCAGCAGGACAGCGCCTGTTCCCTTTCGCGTCGACGAAGAAAATTTCCCGGATCGATCAGTGATCTGCACAACATGCGCGCACCGCCCCGTCCGCCCTTGCGGCACGATCCCTGCTTGGGAAGGGCACGACCGGCAGACGATCATCTGAAATAGAAGATCGCGCGTCGGGATCCCCGGGAGAGGGTACGGGATCGAATACCAAAAACCCAATTCGGAACCACTGCGTCGAAGGTCAAAAACTCAAATGCATGAGCACAAGACGATCCTGATCACCGGCGGGGCCGGTTTCGTCGGCTCCCATCTGGCCGACCGTCTGATCGAGGCCGGGCATCATGTCCTTTGCGTCGACAATCTCTTCACGGGCGCAAAGCGCAATGTCGAGCACCTCATCGGCCATCCGCAATTCGAATTCATGCGGCACGACGTGACGATGCCGCTCTATGTCGAGGTCGACGAGATCTACAATCTCGCCTGCCCCGCCTCCCCGATCCATTACCAGCACGATCCCGTGCAGACGACGAAGACGTCCGTGCATGGCGCCATCAACATGCTGGGTCTGGCCAAGCGCCTGAAGTGCCGCATCCTGCAGGCCTCGACGTCCGAGGTCTACGGCGACCCCGCCATGCATCCCCAGCGCGAGGAATACTGGGGTAACGTCAACCCGATCGGGCCGCGCTCGTGCTACGACGAAGGCAAGCGCTGCGCCGAGACGCTGTTCTTCGACTACCACCGCCAGCACGGCCTCGACATCAAGGTCGCGCGCATCTTCAACACGTACGGCCCGCGCATGCACCCCAACGACGGCCGCGTCGTATCGAACTTCATCGTGCAGGCCCTGCGCAACGACCCGATCACGATCTACGGCGACGGCAGCCAGACGCGCTCCTTCTGCTACGTCCACGATCTCGTCGAAGGCCTCATCCGCCTGATGGGAACGCCCAAGGGCGTCACGGGTCCCATGAACCTCGGCAACCCCGGCGAGTTCACGATCCGCGAGTTGGCCGAGATCGTCATCGAGATGACGGGATCGCGCTCCGAACTCGATTATCGCGATCTTCCCAGGGACGATCCCAAGCAGCGCCGGCCCGACATTTCCTTCGCCCGCAAGCAGATCGACTGGCAGCCTTCGCTGCCCCTGCGCGAGGGCCTGCGCCACACCATCGACTACTTCGATGCCCTGCTCGCCGACCGCGAGCCCTCCGAGATTGCCGCATCGTCGAAGCGCAAGCTGCTCGACGCGACGGCCGCCTGATCATCCTGCCTTTTCTTCACGTTCACGACGACTCCACACTCCCAACTCCCGAAGCGGCGGCGTCACCAGACGTCGCCACCTTTTTTTTGCATTTTCGATTTCAGCGGCAAGATTTGAAACGCGCGAAATCGGCGCCCGAAATACGAAAAGGGCGGCTGATGCCGTGGCACCGCCCGCCCATTTTTCAAGTCCGATCCCGATGCGCTCGGGACGAGAGGCGTCTCAAGCCGTCAGCTTCTGCATCTCGATGTGCGAGCGCCAGGGCATCCGCCCGTGCTCCACCATGTCCTCGAAGAACTGCTTGTCCTTCAGCGTATCCATGGCCCGCCAGAACCCCTCGTGCTTGTAGGCCATGAGGAGATCCTTCTCGATCAGGCGCCGGAAAGGTTCCTCGACGAGCTCCTCCCCCTCCTGCATGTAGTCGTAGATCTCCGGCCTCAGGATGAAATAGCCGCCGTTGACCCACACATCCATGTCCTGGTTGGCGCGGATCGCGGTGACGCGGCCGTCGCCGTCGATATCCGCGAAATGCAGGCTCAGCGCCGGTCGGACCGCCAGGAAGCACGCCAGTTTGTTGGAAGCCTTGAACTGCGCGATCATGTCCGTCAGATCGACATCGGTCAGTCCGTCGGAATAGTTGGCGAGGAACATTTCCTCGTCCTTCACCTGGTCGCGCACGGCCCACAGGCGTTCGCCGATGTTGCGCCAGATCCCCGTGTCGATCATGGCGATGCGCCAGTCCGCGGGCTGCGGCCCCAGCACCTCGACGGCGCCATCCGCACTGACCACGCAATCCGCAAAGGACTGCGGCTTGTAGTCGAGAAAGAACTCTTTGATCGTGTTCGCCTTGTAGCCGAGGCAGAGCACGAAGTCGTTGTGCCCGTGATGGCTGTAGTACTGCATGATGTGCCACAGGATGGGCTGATGCCCGACCGGGATCATCGGCTTGGGGATGCTCTCCGAGTACTCGCGGATGCGCGTGCCGAGCCCGCCGCAGAACAGAACGACCTTCATGCCTGCATCTCCTTGGGATCGATCACGGCGACGGTTGGGACCGGCACGACGAACTTGGCGCCCCAGGCCGCCACATGCACCATCTGCGCGGTGATCTCGCGCTTCAGGTTCCACGGCAGGATCAGGATGTAGTCCGGCCTCGCCGCGTCGATCGCCTCCACGGATAGGATCGGAATGTGCATGCCCGGCGTGAAGCGGCCGTGCTTGTAGGGATTGCGATCAACCGTGAAATCGAGGAAATCGGTGCCGATGCCGCAATAGTTGAGCAGCGTGTTGCCCTTGCCGGGCGCACCGTAGCCGCACACCTTCTTGCCGGCGCGCTTGGCCTCGATCAGGAAGGCCAGCAGGTCGCGCTTGGTCCCCTTCACCTTGTCCGCGAAGCCGGCGTAGGTCGCCATGTCGCGAAGCCCCAGGCGCTCTTCCGCCGCCAACAGGTCGACGACCGCCTTGCTCGGCGTCTGTCCGGCCTCCGCGTGCGCCAGGTAGACGCGCAGCGACCCGCCGTGCGTCGGCAGATGCTCCACGTCGACCAGAACGAGACCGTGCCGCCGCGCCATCTCGTCGATCGTGAGCCCAGAGAAATACGAGAAATGCTCGTGATAGATCGTATCGAACTGGCACTCGTCCATGAGGCGCACGAGATGCGGGAATTCGAGCGTCACGATGCCGTCGGGCTTCAGCAGCAGCTTGATGCCGCCGACGAAATCGTTGAGATCGGGCACCTGCGCCAGCACGTTGTTGCCGATGATGACATCGGCCATCCGCCCTTCCGCCGCGAGCGTCCGGGCGAGGTCCCGGCCGAAGAAATCGACGCGCGTGGCAACGCCTTTGTCGGTCGCCACCTTGGCCACGTTGGCTGCCGGCTCGACGCCCAGCACCGGCACCCCGAGCGGCAGGAAGTGCTGCAGCAGATAGCCGTCGTTGCTGGCGAGTTCGACCGCCAGGCTGTCCGCCCCCAGGCCCTGCCGCTTCACGATCATCTCGACGTAGGCCTTGGCATGCGCCACCCAGCTCGTCGAGTAGGAGGAGAAATAGGCATACTCCGTGAAGATGTGATCGGGCTTCACGTATTCCTTGAGCTGGACGAGCAGGCAATGCTCGCAGATCATGACGTGCAGGGGATAGTACGGCTCCATCTGATCGAGTTCGCTGCGCGCCAGGAAGCTCTCGCACAACGGCGACATGCCCAGGTCGACGAAGGTGTGGCGGACCGGCGCGCTGCACAGCCGGCACGTCATTCCCGAATGCCGGGCGCTACCCGCCAGGCTGCGATCCTCTTTCAAGCTCATCTAAATGAAACTCCGGGCAACGCGGCACGAACCGCAATGGCCGGCATTTTAGGAAATTTCTCGAAATTATCACGTGACGGCCGGTTAATTCCTTAATCGATGATTAAGACGAACCCGGAATTCGAGAAATGACGGCTTCCACCATCCGGGCGACATGGCCGGCGACCTCGTCTTCCGCATCGCGATGCGGTGCATGCCCGCAATCCGGCAGCACGACGCGTGTTACGGGCCCGCGCGACGCAGCCGCGATCGTATCGATCTGGGCCAGTGTGCCGTATTCGTCATTCTCGCCCTGAATAAGGACGATCGGGACTTCCAGATGCGCACATTCCTCGGCCAACGACCAATCCGCAAAACGGGGATCGAGCCAGATATTCGCCCACCCGAGAAACGCATCGTCGACGTGGGCGTGATGACGGGAAAGTCGCGCTCTCAGATCCGTCGTCTCGTAGACCGTCTTGATGGCCCGGATCGACTCCGTGCTGATGGGTTCCACGAGGACGTGCGGCGCCATCAGGATCGCGCCCGCGATGCGGCCCGGATTGGAGGCCGCATGAATGAGCGCGATCGATGCACCATCGGAATGTCCAACCAGAACGGCTCGCTCGATCCCTGCCTGGTCGAGAAGCTCCGGCAGGACTTCATGGGCCTCCCGGTGCATGAAATCGATGTCGCGCGGTCCATCCAGGGAATCGGATTTCCCGTAGCCGCGACGCGAATAGAGGAGGACCGGGGCCCCCGTGCGCCGCGCCAGCTTGTCGGGAAAATCCCGCCACAGCGACACCGACCCGAGCCCTTCGTGCAGAAGCACCAGCCACGGCTTGGCCGGATCACCGGGGATCGTGCGCACTTCCAGGCGGCAGCCATCGATGGACAGGTAGGACATGGGCGAGGGCTCACACTCCCAGCATGCGATGCATCGCGGCTTCGTCGGCCAGCAGCGCTTGCGGCGGTCCGTCCATGACCACGACGCCCTTGACCAGCACCGCGACACGATCGGCCAGCGCCGTGATCTCGGCCACGGATTTATCGACCACGAGCACGGCGATACCCGCCGCGCGCACGCTGCGCACGATGCGCCAGATCTCGTCGCGGATCAGCGGTGCCAGACCTTCCGTCGCTTCATCGAGGATCAGGAGGCGCGGATTAGTCAGCAGCGCGCGACCGATCGCCAGCATCTGCTGCTCGCCGCCCGAGAGCTGGTCGCCGCGATTGCGCCGCCGTTCGGCGAGCCGCGGGAAGAGGTCGAGAACACGCTCCAGGCTCCAATCCACCGCACCACCGGGCCCCGGGCGCGCCGCAATCTCCAGGTTCTCCAGGACGCTCAGCGAGGCCAGGATGCCGCGGCCCTCCGGCACGTACGCGACGCCCATCCGCGCAATGGCGAACGTGGGCATGCCCGTCACGTCCTTGCCGGCGACTGACACCGTCCCCGCGCGCGGCCGCACCAGTCCCATGACCGTGCGGATGAGCGTCGTCTTGCCCATGCCGTTGCGGCCCATGAGCCCGACCGTCTCGCCCGGCGCAATCGAGAGCGACACACCACGCAGGATGTGGCTGGCGCCATAATAAGTGTCGAGATCGCGGGCCTCGAGCAGCATCCCCGTCATGCGTGCCCCCCCAGATAGGCCTGCTGCACTTTCGGGCTCGCGCGCACGTCTTCGGGCCGGCCGCTCTCGAGCACACCGCCCTCCACGAGCACGGTCAGGCGATCCGCCACGGCGAAGACGAAATCCATGTCGTGCTCGATGAGCAGGATCGCGTGCTCGCCGGACAGGGTGCGCAGAAGTGCTGCGATGCGCTCGCCCTCCTCCGGCCCCATGCCGGCCAGCGGCTCGTCGAGCAGGAGCACGCTCGGCGCACTGGCGAGCGTCATGGCGATTTCGAGCTGCCGTTGCTGGCCGTGCGCCAGCGTTCCCGCGATCCGCTTGTGCCCGTCGGGCAGTCCGGCCTTCTCCAGGGCGGCAATGGCGCGTTCCTTCAGTTCCGGCGCTCCGCGCGGCCCTCCGAGCAAACGTGACGCCGGCAGCGCGACGGCCTGCACGGCGAGCCGCACGTTTTCCAGAACCGACAGCGACTTGAAAATGTCGGTGCGCTGGAACGAACGCGCCAGACCGAGGTGCGCACGAGCATGAACGGGCTCTGCCGTGATGTCGCGGCCTTGCAGCAGGATGCGCCCCGCCGTCGGGCGGATCTCGCCCGCCAGTAGATTGACGAAGGTCGACTTTCCCGCACCGTTCGGCCCGATGATGGCGTGCAACTCGCCCCGCTCGAGCGTCAGCGAGACCTCGCGCACCGCGGCCAATCCGCCGAAGGATCGCGACAATCCCCGCGTCTCCAGCAACACCTCGCGCGCCGGCTTATCCATTGCTGCGCTCCGTCTCGTCGGCGCGCGCGTCGTCACCCTCCCCGAAATCCTCCATGCGTGAAGTCCGCCGGAAGAGCCCCGTCAGGCCCTCCCGCAACACCAGCACGGCTGCAAGCACGATCAGCCCTTCGACCAGGAGCTTGCTTTCGGTGAACTGCTGCGCCACCTCGCCCAGCGCCGTGAAGGCGAGCGCGCCCACGACCGGCCCGGCAAGGGACCCCAGGCCGCCCAGCAGGATGTAGAGCAGCGCCTCTGCCGACTTGTGCCATCCCACGATTTCGGGGTTCACGAAGCCTGAATGCAGGGCCCACATGTGTCCCGCAGCTCCCGCCAGCGTGCCCGCGATCACGAATGCTGCGAGCTTGTAGCGATACGTCGCAAAGCCGAGCGCCAGCATGCGGTGCTCGTTGACGCGGATGCCCTCGAGGACCCGGCCGAACAGCGAGCGCAGCAGCAGCGCCAGCAGCAGGTACGTCACGACGAGTTGCCCGAGCGCCACGTAGTAGGCCGGCCAGCTTCGCTTCGATCGCGGCAGGCTCGTGGGATCGAACGTCAGCCCTGCCACCGACAGCAGGGGCTTGGCGAGGTAGGCGCCGTCCGTGCCCCCGCCGAGCTTGGTGTCGTGGAAGACGAAGAAGATCATCTGGCCGAAGGCCAGCGTCACCATCAGGAAGAAGAAGCCGCGCGCGCGCAGCGACAGCGCCCCGACGACGAGCGCGGCAAGCCCAGCCGACAGCATCGCCACCGGCAGCGTGATCCAGATCGGCTGGGCCGCCCCCTCGGGCGACACGAGATAGACCATGTAGGCCGCCAGCCCATAGAACGCCCCGTGTCCGAGACTCACGAGCCCCGTCGCGCCAACGAGCAGGTGCAGGCTGAGCGCCAGCATGGCGCCGATCATGGCCGTCGTGATCAGCCCGACATAGAAGGACGCGACGAAATAGGGCAAGGCCGCCAACACGACCACGCCGGCCAGCAGCCCCAGCGCACCACGCCAGTCGGTGGGGAGCATGCGATGCGGCGCGCTCATGGCCGTTGTCCAAAGAGGCCCGTCGGCCGCCACAACAGCACCGCGACCATCAGCACGTAGACCGCCATCGCCGCCAGGGCCGCCACCGCATTGCCGAGCGCAGTGCCCTGGAAGGAAGGGCCGTAGGCCTTGCCGAGCGTATCGATGAGGCCGATCAGCAGGGCCGACCAGAACGCCCCGGTGACGGAGCCGAGCCCGCCGATCACGACCACGACGAAGGAGATGATCAGCAGGCCGTCGCCCATGTTGGGATAGACCGAGGTCAACGGTGCGGCCAGCGCCCCCGCTACTGTCGCCAGGGCCGTGCCCACCGCGAACACCGCCAGATGCACGCGCGCGGCATCGATGCCCAGGATGTTGACGATCTCCGGTTTCTCCGCGGCCGCCCGCACGATCGCGCCCATGCGCGTCCGCTCGATCCACCAGAACAGACCGCCCGCGAGCGCCAGGCACACGGCGATGACCAGGAAACGATAGGCCGAATAACTGAAGCCGGCCGTGATCGGGATCGAGAAGTCGAGGATCGCGGGCACCGGCACCGCGTGGAAATCGTTGCCGATGAACAGCGCCCGCGCTTCCTCGAAGATCAGGATGAGCGCAAACGTCAGCAACACCTGATCGAGGTGCTCACGCGCATAGAAATACCGGAACAACACACGCTCGAGCACGGCCCCCAGCAGCAATCCGCCGAGCATCGCCACCGGCAACCCCAGCCATAGCGATCCGGTTGCCTTCACGACCACGAAGGCCGCATAGGCGCCGATCATGAAGAGCGATCCGTGCGCCAGGTTGATGACACCCAGAACACCGAAGATGAGTGTCAAGCCACTGGCGATCAGGAACAACAGCAATCCATACTGGAAGCCGTTGAGCAACTGCGCGACGAACCCGGCAAAGTGCATTTCGACCTTGGTCTTGCCATGGGCTGCGAGGCACGCCGGCAGCAGCGCGCGCCCCGCATCTTCGGTTCTTCGGCGGATCAGCCGAGCTTGCACCCCGTGCCGGGGTCGGCGAGGTTTTCGGCGGCGATGCCGATCACCTTGTTCTGCCCCTTCTCGGCGCGGCGCAGGTAGATGTTGTGCACCACCTCCTGCGACGGCGACATCGAGACCGCGCCGCGCGGGCTGTCGATCTTGGCAGCGCGCATGGCCTTGTAGAGATTGGCCTCGTTGTCGATCTCGCCCTTGACCGCTTCGAGCCCGATGGCGAGAAGCTGCGCCGCGTCGTAGCCCTGCACGGCATAGACGTCGGCCTCGCGGGCGAACTTGTCCTTGAAGGCCTTGCGGAAGGCGATGTTCTTCGGGTTGTCGATGCCGTCGCCGTAGTGCAGCGCCGTTTCGATGCCTTCGGCCGCAGCGCCCTGCGCGGCCAGAACGCCCTCGGTCAGGAAGCCCGAGCCGCACAGCGGCACCTTGATGCCGGCAGCCTTGTACTCCTTGACGAACTGCACCGCGCCACCGCCCGCGAAGAACGAGCCGACATACTCCACGCCCAGGTCCGCGATCTGCGCCAGAAGCGGCTGGAAGTTCGTCTCGGGGAACTTGAGCGTCAGGTTCTTCACGACCTGGCCGCCGTGCTTTTCCAGACCCTCCTTGAAGCCCACGCCGGCTTCCGCGCCCGCCGCATAATCCCACGTGATCCAGGCCGCCTTCTTCACGCCGCGCTTGCCGAGCGCCAGGCCCATGCCGTGCGCGGGCTGCCAATTCGAGAACGAGGTGCGGAACACGTTCTTGGCGCACAGCGCCCGCGTCACCGCATTGGCGCCCGCGTTGGGGATGATGGTCAGCGTGCCCGTCTCGCGCACCACTTTGTGGATGCCCATCTGCACGCCCGAATGCACGGTGCCGATGAGCACGTCCACGTTGTCCCGCTTGGTCAGGCGCTGCGCGTTTTCCTGCGCCTTGTCGGGCTTGGATTCATCGTCGAGCTTCACGATCTCCACGGCGCGGCCGCCGAGCTTGCCGCCCTTCTCCGCAATCAGCAGTTCGACCGCCGACGTGATGTTCTCGCCGAGCTTGGCGTACGTCCCCGAATAGGGCAGCATCAGGCCGACCTTGAGCGGCGCCGCCTTCGCGATCGCCCAGCCGGTCGGAATGGTCATGGCAGCAGCAGAGGCAGCGCCCGCCCCCACGAGCAGCTCGCGGCGCGACAGGGCGCGCCCCTTGTTCTTGGACATGGTTTCCCTCCCTCGGGGCCCGCTGTGGCGGCATCCTGCCTGCGGGGCATTTTCGATGGACCGCACTATAGCGGGAAATTCCCCGATGTCCTGCTTGACTTTAGAGGCGGCAGGCCCGCTTCCCCCTCCCCTCGTCAGGGTGCCTTTTTCGGCGACGCGCCACCCGCAGGCGATTGCCGGACGAAGAGGCCGGCGGCAATCGCGCGGGCCAGATACTCGGCCATGCAGGCATAGCTCGCATCCGTCGCTTCGACGTCGCTCAGCTCGACCCCCTCGTTCTGGCGGATCTTCGCCAGCGTCTCCTCCGCAGCATACCGGCCGATACGCATCACCTTGCGATGCGCCCCGACATCGCCGATCGCCTTGCGGACCGACTGGTAATGCGGATCCCGCGCGAGGCCTTTGGCATAGCGCAAGCCCACCAGGATCACGTCGACCTTGTGCTCCTGCAGCCAGGTGATCGCTCCATCGAGCGTACTCTTGAATTCGTCGACCGGCAGCCGCGCCATGGCGTCGGCCATACCGAGCTGCCACAGAACGAGATCGGCGCCCGACAGCGCGACTTCCATCTTGATCCGCTCGAACGCATCCGCTGCAAGTTCGCCCGACACGCCCCGGTTCACGATCTCGACGTCGACACCTCTGAAGGTCTCTTCGATCAGCTTCTCCACGACGTCGAAGGGCGTGCCCCCCGCACCACGCGAAATCACCGATCCCGTCCCCATGGCGAGGATGACGATCTTCTTTCTCTCCTTGAGCGCCTTGGCGACGTTGGGCAGCGTGTTGTCCGTGGCGATGGCCCCGTTGGGAACCGCGCACGCCTTCGGCACGGGCGCGATCCCCGGGGTGCCCTGGGCCAAAACCGGCATGACGCCACCCACCGGCAGAAAGATCGCGAACACGAACGCAAGCATCGAACGCGCGGCTATGAACGCGCCCGCTCGCGCCATTCCGACAGCCATGCTGTTGCTCCCATGATGAGGATACCGGCCACGACGAGCAGCGTATCGATGACGACCCCGCGGCCGAAAACGAAGTGGAAGATCTGTGCCGCCAGACTGAGCAACGAGCCCGCGCAGAACACGTTCAGGCTGTTGCGACCAAGCATCGACAGGAAACCGACGATCCCTGGAATGCCGCGCACGAGCCATGGGAAAACCGCCGAGAACACCGCCACGACTGCGAGAAAGTGTCCCAGCCGCAGCGGCGTCACGAACGTCTTGCCGGCGATGAACAGCAGCTTCGGCTCGGGCACTTTCGTGGGGTCCGGCCACCAGCGCATGAGAACCGCCACTGCCCCGACGACGACGATGGGCGCCGCGACCAGGCGCACGAGCCCGATATTGGCCCGCACCCAGCCCCCCGGCCCGCGTTCCCGCGACATCGAGAAACCCAGCACGAAAACGAACTGCCAGCACAGCGGATTGAAGAACCACTGCCCCTGCGTCGGCCACGTCGGGACGGTGATCTTGAATACGAGCGCGCTAAGATAGATCAGCGCCGACAGTGGCAACAGCAGCCCCGGCGCGGTCCGATGCAGGATCGCCACCAGCGGTGCGGCCGTCAGCATCAGCACCACGTAGAGCGGCAGGATGTCGAAATAGCCGAGCTGATAGCTGAGCGCGACGAGCCCGATGTGGGCCCGGGCGGGATCCTGGAACACGGCGGCCGCGTTGTGCCACTCCAGCAGCAGCGGGTTTTCGCTGAGGCGCGCGGAAATCGCCAGCATCGCGATGGCAAGCATCACGATGGTCATATGAGCCGCGTAGATGGTGATCGCCCTACCGCCGACGCGATAGATGACGTGCTGCAGCGGTCTGGGATCGTCCGTCGGCCCCACGACATGGCGCAGCGACCAGCCCGCCAGGAAGACGAAGAGTTCCGCCGAATCCGAGAACGAGATGTTCCGGTGGGTGATCCAGCCGTAGATGATGCCGGGAATGTGGTTGATGAAAATCGTGACGAGGGCAAAGCCCCGCCAGAAATCCACGGCATTGACCGTGCGTGGCATCGTCCGCGCTCCACCACACCCCCAAAGGGAGGCATACCATCGGTAGACGCGCAGCTATAGCGAAGCAGCCCCCCCGATGTCGAGCGGCAGGACGGCAACACGCACCGCAATAACAGCCCCATCGTGGGGCAGCGGTTGCAGGCGCGCGGACCATCGGCCGTCGGCGCTTGGACCGGCGTCGTCGGCCGCGGGTGACGTGCAAAGGCCCGAGACCGCCACGCCTCGTGTGGCGTCGCGTCTTGATCGACCAATCCGTGCGTCAAGAGCGTCGTCGATCAAGGCGCGATCAACGCCACACCAAACTCATGGTTTAACCGGGTCACCCCGCGAGCTTGGCCGCTATCGCCTCCAGCGCAGCTCCGGCCTTGGCGCCGTCCGGACCGCCGGCCTGCGCCATGTCGGGCCGCCCGCCACCACCCTTGCCGCCGAGCGCTTCCGCACCCACACGCACGAGCTCGACGGCGCTGTAGCTCTTGACCAGATCCTCGGTGACGCCGACCGCGAGGCCGGCCTTGCCGTCCTCCGTCGTTCCCACGATGGCCACGATCCCCGATCCCACCTGCTTCTTGCCGTCGTCGACAAGACCGCGCAGATCCTTCGGGTTGAGGCCGGCGACGGACCGTGCCAGTAGCTTCACACCACCGATGTCGCGAATGTTGGCCCCGGCGCTGCCCGCGCCGCCCGCTGTGCCACCGCCTCCCCCCAGCGCCAGCGCGCGCTTGGCATCGGCGAGCTGCTTCTCCAGCGCGCGCGTGCCCTCCATCAGCCCGCGCACGCGATCGACGACATCGCCCGGCTTCGTCCGCAGCAGGCCGGCCAGTTCGTGAATACGGTCGTCCTGTTCGGCCAGATAGGTGCGCGCCCCGTCCGCCGTCACGGCCTCCAGACGCCGCACGCCCGCCGCCGATGCGCTTTCGCCGACGATGCGGACGAGGCCGATGTCGCCCGTGCGCCGCACATGCGTGCCGCCGCACAACTCGACCGACCAGGGACGATTGGCCTTTTCGCCCTGCAGGCCGACGCCCATCGAAACGACGCGCACCTCGTCGCCGTACTTCTCGCCGAACAGAGCCATGGCGCCCGTCTGGCGCGCGTCGTCGAGGCTCATGAGGCGCGTTTCGACCGGCGTATTCTGGAGGATGTAGGCGTTCGCCATCGCCTCGACCCGCGCGATCTCATCGGCGCTCATCGGCTTCGTGTGGGAGAAATCGAAGCGCAGGCGCTCGGGCGCGACGAGCGAGCCCTTCTGCGCCACGTGGCTGCCGAGTATCTGCCGCAGCGCCTCGTGAATGAGATGCGTCGCGGAGTGATTGGAACGCACCGCCGAGCGCCGCGCATGATCCACGATCAGCTCGACCGCATCTCCCGGTGCAAAGCGACCGCTTTCCACGACACCGAAATGCACGAACACGTCGCCGAGCCGCTTCTGCGTATCCGTTACGCGGAAGACGGCGCCCTTCGCCCCCTTGATCACGCCCTGGTCGCCGACCTGACCACCCGATTCGCCGTAGAACGGTGTCTGGTTGAGAACCATCTGCCCTTCGTCGCCGGCCGCCAGTGCATCGGTCTCCGCCCCGCCTTTCAGCGTAACGCGAACCTCGCCTTCCGCCGTCTCGGTCTCGTAGCCCAGGAACTCGGTCGCCCCCACGCGCTCGCGGATCTCGAACCAGTGGCCCTCGGTCGCAGCTTCGCCCGAGCCGCGCCACGCCTCACGAGCCTTGGCCTTCTGCTCCTGCATGGCCACATCGAAACCGGCCAGATCCACGGCCACGCCCCGTGACTTGAGCGCATCCTGCGTGAGGTCCAGCGGGAACCCGTAGGTGTCGTAGAGACGGAACGCCACGTCGCCGGCCAGCACGTCGCCCTTGCCCAGCGTCCGCGCCGCATCGTCGAGCAGCCCCAGCCCACGCTCCAGCGTGCGCAGGAAGCGCGTCTCCTCGAGCTTCAGCGTCTCCGTGATCAGCGGCTGCGCGGTGACGAGTTCGGGATAGGTATCCCCCATCTGCCGCACGAGAGCGGGCACGAGACGGTAGAGCAACGGTTCCTTGGCACCGAGGAGATGCGCATGCCGCATGGCCCGCCGCATGATCCGCCGCAGGACATAGCCGCGCCCCTCGTTCGAAGGCAGCACGCCATCCGCGATCAGGAAGCTCGACGCACGCAGATGGTCCGCAATGACGCGATGACTGGGCAACTGTGCGCCACGTGCCGCCACGCCCGTGGCATCCTCCGAGGCTGCGATCAGCGCCCGGAACAGGTCCGTCTCGTAGTTCGACGTCACGCCCTGGAGAACTGCCGAGATACGCTCGAGGCCCATGCCTGTGTCGATGGACGGACGCGGCAGCGCCACCCGGTTGCCCGGCCCGTGCTGCTCGTACTGCATGAACACGAGGTTGTAGAATTCGAGGAACCGGTCGCCGTCCTCGTCTGGGCTGCCCGGAGGGCCACCCTGCAGCTTGTCGCCCTGGTCGATGAAGATCTCCGAGCAGGGCCCGCACGGCCCCGTGTCGCCCATCGACCAGAAGTTATCCGAGGTCGCGATGCGGATGATCTTGCTGTCGGACAGGCCCGCGATCTTCTTCCACAGCGTGATCGCCTCGTCGTCCTCGTGGTAGACGGTCACCAGGAGGCGCTTCTTGTCGACGCCGTACTCCTTCGTGACGAGGTTCCACGCCAGTTCGATGGCGAGTTCCTTGAAGTAGTCGCCGAACGAGAAATTCCCCAGCATCTCGAAGAACGTGTGATGCCGGGCCGTGTAGCCGACATTGTCGAGATCGTTGTGCTTGCCGCCCGCCCGCACGCACTTCTGGGCGGTGACGGCACGCTTGTAGCTGCGCGTCTCCTGCCCAGTGAAGATGTTCTTGAACTGCACCATTCCGGCCGTCGTGAACATCAAGGTCGGATCGTTGCGCGGCACGAGCGGCGACGACGGCACGTGCTGATGGCCGTGTCGCTTGAAGAACTCGATGAAGGTGGAGCGGATCTCGTTGACGCCTGTCATGGGCCCTTGCTGCGGTTCGCGGCATCGCCCCACGCTGCGGCCGCGCCGCTGCACACGCATCGGCCCGCCGCCCGCCAGGCGACAATTGCGCTTCTTGTAGCGTTGCCCTGAAATGCTGTCCACAAAGGGCGTGACAAAGACGTCACGCCCGCCGTGTCCCGGCCGCGAAGTCGATCCCGACCCTCGGCGGGTTCCGAACGGCCTCCACGGTCGAAGGGCCACGAGCAAGACTATCGGTTCAGCGAGGCGTCGCGCCCGGACGTCCGCCCGACGAGCCGGCGGCAAACACGGAGCGGACGGTCAATCCGCCACGCTCCCGTCCCCGTCGGCTGACGCCTACTTCCGCGCCTTGCCTGCCTTGCGGCCATCGCCGTCGCCATCCGGCAAGACACCGTCGGCGTCGGGCAATTCGTCGTCGCCCGCCTCGTCACCCTCGGCGCCCGCGTGCATCAGCTTCTCGACGATCAGACCCGCATTGGCGCGAATGCCCCGCTCGATCTCGTCGGCAATCTGCGGATTTTCCTTGAGGAAAGTCTTCGCATTCTCCCGGCCCTGGCCGATCCGGTCGCCATTGTAGGACAGCCAGGCACCCGACTTCTCGACGATGCCCGCCTTCACCCCCAGATCGATCAACTCGCCCGTCTTGGAGACGCCCTCGCCATACATGATGTCGAACTCGACCTGCTTGAACGGCGGCGCAACCTTGTTCTTGACGACCTTGACGCGCGTCTGGTTGCCCACCACCTCGTCCTGTGCCTTGATCTGGCCGATCCGGCGGATGTCGAGACGCACCGAAGAATAGAATTTCAGCGCGTTGCCGCCCGTCGTCGTCTCGGGATTGCCGAACATCACGCCGATCTTCATGCGGATCTGGTTGATGAAGATCACCATGCAACCCGAGCGCGAAATCGACCCGGTCAACTTGCGCAAGGCCTGGCTCATCAGCCGCGCCTGAAGGCCCGGCAGGCTGTCGCCCATCTCCCCTTCGAGTTCCGCCTTCGGCGTCAGGGCCGCAACCGAATCGACCACGAGGACGTCGATCGCGCCCGAGCGCACCAGCGTATCGGCGATCTCCAGCGCCTGCTCGCCCGTATCGGGCTGCGAAATCAGCAATTCGTCCGTCTTCACGCCGAGCTTGCGCGCGTACACGGGATCGAGGGCGTGCTCGGCATCGATGAAGGCGCAAACGCCGCCCTTCTTCTGCGCCTGCGCGATGACCTCCAGCGTCAGCGTCGTCTTGCCGGACGACTCCGGCCCGTAGATCTCGATGACGCGCCCCTTCGGCAGGCCGCCGATCCCCAGGGCGATGTCGAGCCCCAGCGACCCCGTCGAGATCGCCTCGACGTCGATCGAATGATCGCTCTTGCCGAGCTTCATGATGGAGCCCTTGCCGAACTGCTTCTCGATCTGGGCCAGTGCGGCGTCGAGCGCCTTCGACTTGTCCATCAGTTCCCCTTCAACGACCCGAAGCTGCAGATTGGTCATCTGGGCGTCCTTATTCCATGTGTGGGATATCAACGCAATTGACGCCGTATGTACGTGATTTGTTCTCTATTCGCAAGAACATTTTAACCGTTTGTTAAGCATGATGAATCGCGGGAATGTTCGCAGAATTGCCGCACCATTGGAACAAAACGGGCGCGACTCGGACGCGTCTCGCGGCCTCCTGCCCGACGCAGGCGTGCGCCCCGCGAGAGGGCGTGTGCGGATATAAACGCGACCCACGGCTGCACATACGAAACGACCCGCATTCCGGATACGGAACACGGGTCGGTCGGGTCGGGGTAGAAGGCCGCGATCAGGCCTGCTCGCGGCGGCGCTCGCGCGCCTCGCGCATGCGGTCGTGCATCTGCTTCCAGCGCACCTCAGCCTCGCGATTGGCTTGCGCCACACTGCCGGTGCCGAACAGCCACCAATAGAGGCCGTGGCCGCGCGGCTCGAGCATCGTGACTTCTGCTGCCTGCCGGTCCGCTGGCTCGGCATGCGCGCCGTTCTGGCCCGTGGCTTCGCCGTTGACGAATACTTCGGCAGGCGTTGCCGGTCCGCGCACCACGTTGGGCAGGTCGCGCGCCAGGTCGGCGGTGGTCTTCTCGTCGGCGATCGGGTGTGCGAGCTTTTCGAGTTGCGCATTCACCGAGCTGAAATCGCTGTGACACTCGTGCCGCCAGTCGGCGATGGCAGAGGCCAGCGTATGCTGGTTCTCGCTCAGCCGCACCAGGGCCTCGCTGAGGTCGGCGATCTGCCGCTCACGCTCTTCGCGTTGCGCGTCTTCCTGCGCATGGCGCTCCGCGGTGGCCTTTTCCAGCCCCGCGACGCGATGCGACACGACCTGCTCGAGCGCCGCATAGCGCTGCACGAGCCCCGCCTGCATCCCTTCGAGCCGATGCGCCAGCCCGTTTTCGATGGTCGCGATGCGTTGTACCGATTCTCCGGCCAACTGGGACAGGGCCTGCGAGCGCTCCAGTCCCCGGGCGTCGATCTCGGCGAGCTTCGATTCCAGCGGGCCGAGCAGCCCCGTGGCATCGAAGTCACCCGTCGCGGTCGCCAGGCGCCCGGCTTGTTCCTGCAGCAGGCGGTCGATCGTCTGCACGCGATCGTCGAGGACGAGGAGGCTTTCGTGCGTGCCGCTGGTCTGCTCGGCATCGCGCCGCTCCATGGCATCGAGCCGCTCGGAGATCGCCGTCGCCACGACGTGGCTGTTGCCGAAGCCCGCGCGCACGGCCTGCTCGAGCCCGCCCAGGCGCTCGGCGAAGTCGGTGCCATCGAGGCTGCCCGATGCGCCCGTGCCCTCCTTGAGCGTCGTCTCGACCAGCCCCAGCCGATCCGTCATCGCCGACCATTGGCGGCCCGTCTCGCGCGTGGCGGCTTCCACCAGACGCTCGATCCCGCGCATCCGGTCGGCCATCGCGGACCAGCTCTGCGCGGCCGGTGCAAAACGCGATTCCAGCGACTGCTCGACAGCTTCCAGGCGCGCGCCGACGGCCGTCCAGCCCTTCGTGGCCTGCGCGATCTTGCCTTCGAGCGCTTCGGAGAGCTTGGCAAGCCGCGCATCGAGCGCCTTTTCCAACGCCCCCGTATCGCCCTGCTCGAGCCGCGCCTCGAACGTCTGCAGGCGCTGGCTCATGGCGGCCCAGTTGCGCGCCCCCTCACCCATGCCGTCGCGAACGGATTTCTCCAGGGACTGGATGCGGTCTGACAGCTGCACGGTGAAGCGCGTGCCGTCGGGACGCGCCTGCAGGCTGCGCTCCAGCGTTTCCAGGCGCTGTGCGATATCGCTGCGTAGGGAGGCGGCGTCGCCACGCTGGGCGACGATGTCGCGCTGCGCATCGCGGATGAGATCCGACAGCGCCTTGCGCTCGCTGGCGAGTTCGGCGTGGACGGTCCTCAGGCTCTCCTCGATGAGGCCGATGCGCGAGGCCAGCGCATCCACGGCCACGTTCGACGAAGATGGTGCCGGCATGTAGCGCAGTTGCGGCACCGGTTCGGGCTGCGGGGCCACGGCCGTCTCGCGTCCGCGCGCCCAGTCGAGCCGCTGCCAATCTGGGGTCAGGCGGCGCAGCAGCAGCACCGCGGGAACTTCCCGGTTGTAGTGGAAGAGGACCCACAAAACGTCGTCGACATTGGCCGGATAACCGCGTCGCGACGCCGTTTCGGAGGCCCGGCGCAGCACGTCCTCCATGTCGGGGCTGCGTCGCGGCGTCAGGCGGTCGGGACCGGTTGCCGTCGAAATTTCACTGGCGATCAGGGCGGCACTGTCGCGGCGCAGCTGCCCCTCGCGCACGCCGCGCGCTTCCAGCACCCGGGCGGCGGCGTCCACCCGTGTCATCGCGTTGACGAGATGCTCGAGCCCCACCTCGCCGGCGCCGTTCGCCATGGCGATGTCGTAGGCGTAGTTGCAGCAGGCGAGCAGCGTCTCGTCCACCCACAAGGTCTCTGCCGCACCTGAAAATTGCGTCTGGCGCACCCAGCGGCCGTTGGTCGCCGGCACGCTCGTCAGCACCGCCTCGTACTCGCCGACACTGGCGCTGTCGCGTGCGGCGCGCCCATGGGGAACCCTGAGATCGAGGTCGTCGCCCTTGTACTGCATCGTCGATACTCCCAACCATGCCACCGCGGCACGGCCTCGTCGTTGGCGCTGATGTTCGCCCCGCCTCGGCCCACTCTGCGCCGTCCGGCGCGCCCGAGCCAAGGAGCGTGTTGACCGTTCCGCGCTCCGCGCATGCCCGCAAGGGCACACATAGGAACGCACCGAACGAGTGTTCCGGTTCCGACATTTGCATCCCCTTGCAGTTCGTCCGCATGCAAATGTCGGAACCCAAAGGGACACTCAGAACCAATTGCTTCTCGTGTCGCGCATCTGACGTTTGGCACCCGCCAGCAGCTGGGTCCGCGACCAAACGTCAGATGCAAAAGCTACACTAGCGTATACCCCTGTTATCCTTAATCAGTGCCCAATGCAGATGCACTAAGTGTGGCAGAATAGCTTCTCGACAAGAAAAATTCGACAACGGAGTACCGATTCTTCGCCGCCTGCATGCCCGCAGTCGCACATGAACATCGTTTCCATTTGTTTCAGTTCCTTACGGCCATCGCCGCAAGAACCACATGCGCGCAAGACACGCCCTCTGCCCCAGACCTCACAGGAGGCGATCGCCGATGCCCTCCCACAGCTCGGGCCCCTCGTTGCGCGCGTTGCTGACACGGCGGCTGACCGTCACGATCTCCAGCAGATCCTCGGGCGCAGGCGCCAGCAGATCGAGCACCGCCACAGCCGAGCCGGAACGGCAATCGAGCCACAGGTCGAAATGCTCGGGCGCCAGGATCACCGGCATCCGGTCGTGGACGGACGCGACGGCCCGGTTCGCAGCCGTGGTCAGGATCGCCATAGTCTCGATCTCGCTGCCGTCGGCTCCCACCCAGTGCTCCCACAGGCCCGCCATGCCCATCAGGGCCGTGCCCGGCCGCCGGATCAGATGCGGCGTCTTGGCCCCCGGCGCGCCCGTCCACTCGTAGAAGCCGTTGGTCGGCACCAGGCAGCGCCGATGGCGGATCGCGCCGCGAAACGACGGCTTTTCCGTCACCGTCTCGGCCCGTGCGTTGATGATCATGGAAAGCTTCGTGGGATCCTTGACCCACGATGGAACGAGCCCCCATCGCACCAGATGGAATTCCCGTTCGCCCCGCGCATCCGCCCTCACGATGCCGACGGCCTGGGACGGCGCAATGTTGTAGCGGGGTGGAAAGTCCGGCACCCCGGCGAGCGCGAAGTACGAGCGCACCGCCTCGGGCGGGGAGGTCAGGCTATAGCGGGAGCACATCGGGCAACACTCGCTTCGGTTCGCTGTCGGCTCGTGCAATATGCTGGCAGGATTTCACCAGCACACAACCCCGGAGCCGTCGCCGCATGCCCCAAGGACCGGCCGCCACCACCTCCCAGCACTGGCCGAAATGTGGGGCCAGCGCCGTCATCCTCAAGGGCGGCCACGTCTTGTTGATCGTGCGCGGCAAGGGCGACTACGCCGGCAAGTGGAGCCTGCCGGGCGGCCATGTCGAGCCGGGCGAGCCGGCCCGTGCCGCAGCCCTGCGGGAAGTCCGGGAGGAAACCTGCATCGAGGCGGAGATCACCGGGCCCCTCGATGTTCATGACGTCATCATCCATGCGCCCGACGGGACGCTCGCCACGCACTATGTCCTCGCCGTCTACGTCGGCCGCTGGCTCGCCGGTGAGCCGCGCGCGGCGACAGACAGCCGCGACGCCCGCTTCGTGCCGGTGGATGAACTGGACGGCATCGATCTCACGGAGGGCACGCGCGGCTTGATCGCGCGCGCAGTGGCGCTCGCTGCCCCCCGCTGAAATGTCCCGCCACCTCGCACTTGAACCACAGGAGCACCCAGCCCAATGGCCACTCCCACGTCGTCCGCCATGCTGCCCGAACTCGCCGAGGCCGATGCCCCGCCGCACATCGCAGCCATCTACCGCGAAATGCGCGAGACGACGGCAGCACCGATGGTTGCACTGATCTGGCGCCATCTGGCGACGTTTCCAGGTGTCATCGAGGAGTTCTGGGCGGCCGTCGGTCCGCTCTTTCGCGCCGGCCTCGTACAACAGACGGCCTGGGACGGCGCGCGCGATGCCGTTACCGCCGCCCCTGCTTCCGTGACACCAGCCGCGCTGGCCGCTGCCGGCATCCCGGCCGAGGGACAGGCGGCCTACCTGCGTGTTCTGCAAGCCTACAATCGCGTCAACCCCATCAACTTCATGGTCGTCGCCCTGCTGTTGCATCGCCTCGATTATCAGGGCCCGCCGCGCACGACGCTCGACACGACCGGCACCTGGCAGCCCTTGCCCCCCCTTGGCGACATCGCACCCATGGCGCCGGTCGCCGCGCTCGCCGGCGCACCGCGCCGCATTGTCGATGCCCTGTGCGCAGATCCGAGCGTCGACCGGTCGACCGTCGTGCCGTCCCTCTACCGGCATCTCACCGGCTGGCCCGCGCTCTACCCGGCAATCCACACCGCGCTCGCCCCGCGCTTCGCCTCGGGTGAAATTCTCGCTCAGATGGATGCGGTGCGCTGCGTGCTGCGCGCTCATGCCGCCAGGCTGGGCGACGGCATCGGTCCCCTGCACCGCCTGGCCGAGGTCGCCGATGTCCGCGCGGCCTTCAAGCGCTTCTCGTCGCTGATCCCGGAAATGGTCGTGGTCGGCACGCTGCTCGAACGCGGCATGCGCGGCACCTGAGCCCACGCGCCCCTTTCACGCGACGGCGTCGGGCTGGGCCTTCGCTTCGGCTGGTTCCGGCCCGGCCTCGTCATCCCCGGCGGGGCTGTCGTCCGTGGGTCCGGCGAGACGCTGGAGGATCTCTTCGGTCAGCCGCCGCACCGCTCCCCCGACTTCGCCGGGATACTTGGCGGCATACGAGCGCTCTTCCAGGCTGAAACGGGCGGCGTGCTGGAAGGCGTTGAGGCGGGGCAAGGCCTGCGTGAAGCAGCGATTGTCGGCGTTTGCCACCAGCCACCGATGGTATTCCTCGTCGCTGGGCGATCCCGTCTCCTTCATGTTGACGAGAACGCCGAGATTTTCGGCGAAGCCCATCTCGGGATTGAGGGCCTTGAAGCGGCGGAAGACATCGAGCCCGCACACGGAGATGTAGTCGGGCTTCGTCGGGGAAACGTGGAAATCCGCCTCCCGCAGCCAGCTTTCGGTGAGGATGGAAAGGCCCGGCGGGCAATCGATCAGCACCACGTCGAACACGTCGCGCGCCTTGGCCAGCAATGACGCGATGGCCGACCGCAAGCGGCCATGCAGTGCGTCCTTCGACACCTCCCGCTCGAACAGCGTGAGCTGCATGTCGCTGGGCAGGAGGTAGACGCTGCGGGCCTCGTCGATGTCGGACACGCCCCCCACGATGAAGTCCGTCCATTCGGCGGCCACGTCGCGCAGCACCGTCGCCACGAGATAATCGACGATCGTGCGGCCCTCGTCCTGCAGCTTTCTCAGGCTGGGCACCGACATCATCATCGCGCTGACACTGGCCTGCGCGTCGCTGTCGATGACCAGGACATTCTTGCCGTGGAAGCGGGAGAGCGTCTCGGCGACCGCCAGCACCAGCGTCGACTTGCCGACGCCGCCCTTGGTGTTCATCACCGCAATCGTGTTACGCGCTGCCACCGTCCCCTCCCCCGGCCCACCGTCAAGGCGGCAGACCGACCACGCCGCACGGGGACTGGCCCACGCGGCGCGGCAACGCCCCCTTACTTGCCCTGGAACTGCGGCTTGCGCTTCTCCATGAAGGCGCGGCGGCCCTCGATGTAGTCCTGGCTGTCGAAGCACGCCTGCACCATGGCATCGAGCCTGGCGTGATCGCGCTCGGCCGAGGGGCGGCCCAACTCGCGCGCCACCGCCTTGATCGTGGCGATCGTCAGCGGGGCATTCTCGCTGATCTGGCCGGTCATGGTCGCCATCTTGGCGTCGAGCTCGGCATCGGGAACCATCTCGTTGATCAGTCCCATGGCCAGCGCTTCCGGCGCGGAATACTGGCGTGCCGTGTAGAACATCTCCATCGCCCGCGAGACGCCGACGATCTCGGCTAGCCGCTTCACGCCGGGATAGCCGTAGCCCAGCCCCAGGCGCGCGGCGGGAATGCCGAACTTGGAGGTGTCGGTGGCCACGCGCACGTCGCAGCACACCGCCAGGTTGGCGCCGCCGCCGATGCAATAGCCCTGGATGCGCGCGATGGTGGGCTTGGGGAAGTTGTAGAGCGTCTCGTAGGCCTTGATCGACGTGTTGCCGTACTTGGCGACCGATTCCGGCGTCGAGCGCGTCTGCTCGAACTTCGAGATGTCCGCACCCGACACGAATGCCTTGCCGCCCGCGCCCGTCACCACCAGCACGCGCAGGCCGGGATCCTTCGCGTAATCCTCCAGAAGCCCGATCATGCGCTCCCACATGTCGAGCGATACGGCGTTCATCTTCTTGGGATTGTTGAAGGTGATGTAGCCCACGCCGCCTTCACGGCGGGCCTGCAGCTTTTCCTCGGTCGTCAACTCTCGCTCGGGCGCGGCAGCGGTCATGGGGTCGTCCTTTTTCGGGATGGATTTCGCCTTCACCTGTAATCCGACTGGCGCGCGGGCGCAAACATCCCCACGAAGGTCGCCGGCGCCGCAACGCGTTTGCCGCTCGCATGCGACCAGGGGCTGGTGAGCGACGCCTTGCCGGTTGCCTCACGCCGGCGCATGCGCCCTCAGGAAGGTGCGGATGTGGCGCACGGCCAGCGGCACGCGCTCCTTCGGCTCCTTCCAGGGATAGAGGCTCACTTGCGCATTCGGCGCCAGCATCGCCGACTCCATGGCCACCGCATAAGGGTGCGCGGGAATGTCGTCCGGCAACACCAGGATCGGCGTCCGGCAGGACTTTGCGAAGTCGCGCGTCACCGTAAACACGAAGTCGGCGCGCTTCGTGTACATGTTGGTGAGGAACTGCTCCACCATGGTCATGGTGATCTCGGGCCGCCGCGCCACGAGCGCAGGTCCCCAGCCCTTCATGTTGTTCTGGAAGAACTGGTCGGGCATCTCCGGCCGGTGCCCGCTCGGCTGCGTGATGACGGCTGCGATGACGCGATCCGGCGCGCGCTGCAGCAGGTTCCAGATGAACGGCCCGCCGATGCAGAATCCCAGCACCATGAAGCGGTCGATGCCCAGGTGATCCATCAGCGCCAGTTGATCGTCCGTATGGCTGTCCCACGGCCGGTCGACCTCGACGGGACCCGACGATTGCCCGCCGCTGGCATTGCGCAGGTCGAGTGCGACGCACCGGTGCCGGTCGGAAAACTCCCGCATCGGATCGAACGGCGCCCCCTCCGACAGGTACGCCATCGTGGCATTGAGACCGCCACCGGGAATGACCAGCAGCGGCACACCCGCCCCCGCTTCCTGGTAGTGAATGCGCGTCGCACCGTTCTCGAAGATGGGCATCGTGTCCTCCTGCAGCGACGGCTGACAGCTTCGTCGCGATCATGGTTTTCGCCGACTATAGACGGCCATGGCGACCACCCCAATCCGCAGCTTTTTTCGCACACCTGTGCATAATCGGCCGCACACGCGAAGTTTATGCGGGCGAATGGCCACAAAACGCCCCCCGAGCCTTGTCCCCCCGCGCTGCAATCGCTTAGGTACGAAGCGGCGGGTGGATACGGCCACCATTGTCGAGGTTTGGCCGTGCGACGATTTCGGAGGGGAACGATGAACCTTGCGCGCAGAGCCATGCTCACGGCCCTGATGGCTGCGACGGCGATACCGCTGGCGCGAACCGAGGCCAGCGCGCAGTCCGGCTGGTCGGGTGGCGCTCCTGTGTTCCAGAGCGACGTCGAGCGGCGCAACCGCGAGGCCGAGGCTCGCCGTGCCGAGCGGGCCAAGGCGAGCCCCACCGTCTATCCGCGCTTCATGCAAGGCGGCGAGAAGCCGGAGATCGCACCGGAAAAGCCCCGGTCGTCTATCTCGACAAGAACGAGGCGCCGGGCACCATCATCGTCGATACCAGCGGCCGCAAGCTGTACTACGTGCTGCCCGGCCAGCGCGCCTATGCCTATCCGATTTCCGTCGGCCGCGACGGCTTCACGTGGACGGGCACGGAGAAGATCAGCCGCGTCGCCTCCTGGCCGACCTGGACGCCACCGCCCGAGATGCGCCAGCGCCAGAAGGGACTGCCCGTCACGGTCACCGGCGGTCTCATCAATCCGCTGGGCGCCCGTGCACTCTATCTCGGCAATACGATCTACCGCATCCACGGCACCAACAATCCCCGCTCCATCGGTCGCGCCTCCTCGTCGGGCTGCTTCCGCATGATGAACCAGCACGTCATCCACCTCTCGACCATTGCGCCCATCGGCACCACCGTGCGCGTGGTCTCGAGCTACTCCGGCGTCAGCACGTCGGCGCCACTGTCGGCCTGGTTTGGCGGCGCGGCGTTCGATGATGCGACGCCCCCCCAGAAGAAGAAGTCGAAAGCCAGGACGGTCACGAAGAAACGGCCGGCTGCCCGGAAAATCGCCTCTGCCGATACGCCCGCCGCGAGCGCGTCCGACGACGAGGCGTCTTCCGTATCGATGAAGAAAGTGGCGACGCGCGTCGCCCGCAGGAAGAAGGCTTCGGAATAGGCGCGCGTGTCCCGATCACGAAGTCCGTCGCGATCCTCTGCCCGCTAGGCGCGTGGACTTCCATTTCCGACGTCATACTCGTGTCTCGATCGCCCCACCACACTGCCTATGTGGTTCGCGGCATGAGCGATCGCCAGCGTGGCACGTGCCACCGTCCCAGCATGGAGTGTTGCGTCCGATGGACCGCTACACGATCGTTTTCGATCTCGACGGCACGCTCGTGGAAACGGCGCCCGATCTCGTGCGCGCGACGAACCATGTCCTCGCGCTGAAGGGCTTGCCGCCGGTCCCCCACGACGCGATCCGCCCGCACATCAGCTTCGGGGCCCGCGCGATGATCACCGAAGGGTTGCGTCTTCACGGCGCCGCCCTCGACAGTGCCGAAACCGACGATCTCCACGCCCGCTTCCTGGCCTTCTATGGCGAGAACATCGCGGTCGGCAGTCACGTCTTCCCTGGCCTCGAAACCGCACTCGATGCCCTGGCCGCCGCGGGCGCGCGCCTCGCCGTGTGCACCAACAAGCAGGAACGGCCCTCCCGCCAGCTCCTCGATGCCCTGGGGCTCACGCGCCGCTTCCAGGCCATCGCCGGGCGCGACACGTTTGCCGTCTTCAAGCCGCATCCCGGCCACCTGACCGGAGCGATCGAGCGCGCCGGCGGCACGCCCGGCCGGGCGATCATGGTCGGCGACAGCGATACCGACGTGCAGACGGCACGGGCCGCCGGCATCCCCGTGATCGGCGTGCCGTTCGGCTATACGGACGTGCCGATGGCCGACCTTGCGCCCGATGCACTCGTCTCCCACTACGACGAGCTCGTGGAGACGGTGAAGCGGCTTGTCCACAGCGACTAGTGTTCCGGCTCCGACACTTGGTTCCCCGTGCATCATGCTCTGGACCAAGTGTCGGAGCCAGAAGGAACACAAGCAACACTATGATTCTAGTGTAGCTTTTGCATCTGACGTTTGGTCATGGTCCCGGCCGCGAGTGGGTACCAAACGTCAGACGCGCTACACTAGGCCGTATAGCGGCGGTTCATTCTCGCCACCTCATTCGGCCACAATCACCAGCGAAAGACACGTCCGCTGCGGTTGCCCCGCAGGCGTTGACGGGAGCGCGGCGACGGATAGAAGGCCATCGCACGTCCACGCAGAGTAGATGCGTCCTGAGCAGCGAACCTGCTGAAACCCTACGGACCCTTAAGGCCATACAGATGATCAAGCACCTCGCCCTCTCGGGGCTTCTTGCTGTGACCCTCGCCGGCAGCGCCTTCGCACAGGCAACGCCGCCTGCCGAAGCCCCCCAGCAGGCCCCTGCTGCCGCACCGGCGACGCCCGCCACCGAGCCGGCACCGGCCGCAGCCCCCACGCCAGCACCGGCACCCGCCGAGCAGGCCGCCGCCGTGCCCCAGTCCGCGGACGAATGCCTCAGCGCCGCCGTGCAACTCGTCGAGGCGGCGGAAGACAAGAAGCTTGCCGACGAGAAGCTCGACAAGATCGACGATCTCCTGACCAAGATGGAGACGCACTGCGACGCCAAGGAATACGATCAGGCCATGGGCGTGGCCAAGGACATCAAGTCCATCATCGAGACACAGTGACGCGCGCAAGCACGGCCGTTCATCGAGCAGGGCGTTGGCCATGGTGCCGGCGCCCTGCTTTATGACAGCATCACGCATGCGCAGGAAACGGGTCGCTCCCCCCGCAGCAGACACGTAGAAGCCTCCCACACCCGCACCTTGCGGGACCGGAGGTGAGGCATGTCCTCGAAGCAATGGCTGCTACTCGTCTTTCTCTCCATCCTCTGGGGTGGCTCGTTCCTGTTCATCGGCATCGCCGTACATGAATTGCCCGCGTTCACGATCGTTCTGATCCGGGTGGGCCTGGCGGCACTGTTGCTGATGCCGCTCATATGGATTTCGGGCCACGCCTTGCCGCGTGGCATCTCGGGCTGGCAGCCGTTCGCCGTCATGGCGCTGTTCAACAACGTGCTGCCCTTCTCGCTCATCACGCTCGGCCAGCGCGAGGTCGCCAGCGGGCTCGCCTCCATCATCAACGCGACGACGCCGCTGTTCGCCCTCGTCATCGCGCACGCCCTTTCCGACGATGAAAAGCTCGTCGCCGACAAGGTGGCCGGCGTCGGCTGCGGGCTGGCCGGCATCGCGATCCTGATGGGGCCGGAAGCCGTCCTTGGGCGTTCCTCCAGCCTGCTCGGCATGACGTTCTGCCTGCTGGGCTGCCTCTCTTATGGCTGCGCGGGCTTCTGGGGCCGGCGCCTGCGGCAGACGCCGCCGCTGGTCTCGGCCACCTGTCAGCTCATGTGCTCGACGGTCGTGCTGGCCGTGCTGGCCGGTGTGGTCGATCGCCCGTGGACGCTTGCCATGCCCTCGCGCACGACGATCCTCGCCCTCGTGGCGTTGGCCGCGCTCTCGACCGCCGTGGCCTACATCGTCTTCTTCCGCATTCTCTCCGTATCAGGGCCCACCAACGCGATGCTCGTGACCCTGCTCATTCCCATATCCGGCGTGGCACTCGGTGCCCTCGTCCTTCATGAGCGCGTGGCCGCGCGCCACATCGTCGGTGCCGTCGTCATCGCCTTGGGGCTGGTCGCCATCGACGGCCGCCCGCTGGCCGCGCTCAGGCGACGCATCGCGACATGACGTCAGGCCGCCAACTTGGCGGCCGCGTCCTCCAGGTCGCTGGCGAAGCGGTCGACCGTCTCGGGCGCCGTATCCCAGGCGCACATCAACCGGCAGCCCCCCTCGCCGATGAAGGTGTAGAAGCGCCAGCCCTTCTCCCGCAGCGCCGCTTGCAGTCTGGGCGGGATCTCCGCAAAGACGGCGTTGGCCTCCACGGGAAACATGATGCGCACGCCCGGCACGGCCTTGATGCGCTCGTGCAGGCGTTGCGCCATGGCGTTGGCGTGACGGGCATTCCTCAGCCACACGTCATTGTCGAGCAGCCCGAGCCAGGGTGCCGACACGTAGCGCATCTTGGAGGCGAGCTGTCCCGCCTGCTTGACGCGCCAGGCGAAGTCTTCGGCCAGTTCCTGCTTGAAGAAGATGACCGCTTCGCCCACGGGCAGGCCGTTCTTCGTGCCGCCGAAGCACAAAACGTCGATGCCGGCCCGCCAGGTGATCTCGGAGGGATGGCAGCCCAGGTGCGCCACCGCATTCGCAAAACGCGCGCCGTCCATGTGGATCTTGAGGCCGCGGCGCTTGGCAATGGCAGCGATCGCCCGCAACTCCTCCACCGTGTAGACCGTGCCCACCTCGGTGGACTGGGTCAGAGATACGGCCTTGGGCTTGGGAAAGTGCATGTCCGAGCGCTTCGTGGCGATTCGCTCGACGATGTCGGGCGTCAGCTTGCCCAGCGGCGCGGCGGCCGTCAGCAGCTTCGAGCCGTTCGAGAAGAATTCCGGCGCGCCGCATTCGTCCGTCTCGATATGCGCGATCTCGTGGCAGATCACGGAGTGATAGCTCTGGAACAGCGAGGCCAGCGCCAGGGAATTCGCCGCCGTGCCGTTGAAGACGAAGAACACCTCGCAGTCCGTCTCGAAGAGCGCGCGAAAGCGGTCGCAGACTTCCTGCGTCCAGCGATCGTCGCCATAGGAGAGTTCATGTCCCGTCGTATTGGCGCGCGCGAAGGCCTCCATCGCCTCCGGACAGACCCCGGCATTGTTGTCGGAAGCGAAGTGCTGCATTGCCGGGCTCTCCTCGTCAGGCCTGATTGGCGGTCGCGATCCATCCGCCACGCTCGGGGGACCATACTGCGATCGCGCGCGATGAGCGAGGCGTCCGCTGCACACTTTTCAGTCCCCTCGCAAGGCACATGGGGCGATCGCGAAGCGGGTGGGGGGACGCTACCGCCAATTGCCACCGTTCTCGCGTCCGCGAACGCGCCCACGCGACGTCGTCGCTACAAAATCGGCGCAGCAATGCCACAATCCCGGCACATATTGCGCCTCACTAGGCATCGGGGGTATTGAACCGCCTCGCGCGATTGGACGGCGCGACGGCGCCGCCTATCGACCACGCATCGCGCGTGGTCCAGCCACGGTGCCACGGCAAGAACGGGGACGAGGGGCAACGGGTTTGGGCAGCGCCGTCACATCGCAAATGCGGCAGATTTGGCGCGCGTCGGCTGTTGCGGGCCTCCTCGCCGTCATGGCCGTGATTCCCGTGGCACTCGGATTGATTCCGGGTTCCGATTTCTTCCAGCGCGCCTCCGTGCAGGCCAGCACCGACGATTTTCTGCTGACCAGCGACCCGCACATCCTCGTTCCCTCCCTCCCCCTGTATCTCGATCGCGGCCTGATCCAGGGTCGCAATGGCCAGGACGGCAAGCGTCGCACGGGCACGGGGCAGCTCTTCCTGCGCAATGCGACGTTGCGCATTCCCCTGCCGGGTCTTCCCGGTGAAGCGCGCCGGGTCCCCGTCTCTCCCGCGGTCGAAAGCCCGAGCCCTCCCCTGGCACCACTTCTCAAGCTGCTGACACGCATGGACTTCAAGTCGCTGCGGCTGGAAAATTGTACATTCGATCTCGTCGCCCCCGACGGCAAGACCACGCGGCTGAGCAATATCGATGCCGACGTGACATCCAGCGGCAAGGGGCGCTTCTCCGCCACCGGACACGGCACGTTTCGGGGTCGCTCCCTGCGCTTCGAGGCGGCCTGGCGCCCCGAGACGACGGATCGGCCCGATCTCGAAAAGCCGGTCTTCCGGGCAAAACTCTCCGCGCGCGCCTCCAGCTTCGAGGCGAACTTCGAAGGGCTGCTGCACGCCTACGCTTCCCCGAAATTCATAGGCGCCGCCGACGTGCGCGCGCGCCGCCTCAGATCCCTGGCACGCTGGTTCGGACTTGCCGTCCCCGAACTCAACGATCTCAACGATGCACGCATCACCGGCCCCATCGAGGTCGGCGATGGACGCCTCGCCTTCCCGAAAGCGGCCGTCGATGTCAGCGCCAATCATGCCGAAGGTGCATTGCTGCTGAAGATGCGCGGCGCGCGGCCCGCGATTGAAGGCACACTGGCCTTCAAGGCTTTCGATCTTCGTCCCTTCATCGCAGCCCAGATCGGCACCCCGCCCCACCCGGGCCGCGACGACAAGGCATCGCGGGCCCTCGACAATGGCTCGCTCGCCTCCGCCTTCGATGCCGACCTGCGCCTCTCCGCCGGCAAGGTGACGGTGCCGCACTTCGAGGCCGGCCGCGGCGCCCTGACCATCAATCTGCGCGGCGGCCAGATGCTGGCGGACCTGGCCGAACTGGAATTGGAAGGCGGCATCGCCTCCGGCCAGATCATGCTCGATGTCAACGCCAAGCCCGTGAAAATGACGCTGAAGGGTGGCCTCCAGGGTTTTGATCCGGGCCGCTCCCTGGCCGAAGTGCTCAACCGCAATCCCCTGCTGGGCCGCGCCAACCTGTCGATCGAGGCGACGGGCCACGGCGACACCCTGCAGAGCCTTTTTGCGAACGCAGCCGGCGATGCGGTGCTGAAACTGCCGAAGGGGGGGCGGCTGGGATTGGATCTCAACGCGCTGGCCTACTCCGCCAAGCAGGAGAAGCATGTGGGCTGGCGCGCGGCCGGCAAGGGCAGCACCAGCCTCGACGCGCTGACCGGACGCTTCCGCTTCTCCAGCGGCGCCCTGTCGATAAAGGAGTTCCAGGCGCGCTCCGCCGACACACGGATCGTTGCCGGCGGGCAGGTGGATCTGCGCGATCGACTGCTCGACGTGAACGTCGCGCTCTCCCCGCTCGCGCCGGCCGGCAAGGACGCGGAGAGCAGCGAACTGGCCTTCCGGGGCAGTTGGTCCGACCCGGCCATCAGCCTGATGGGACGCCCCTTCACGACGCCGCTGCCCAGCGCGACGGGCCTGCGTGCACCGGGAACGGTCGCGCCCCATAGCGCCAGCCAGGGCCAATAGCGCGCAGCCGCCGCTCAACCCTTGTCGATGGGCTGGGGCACGACGCTGCGGATGATCGAGGCATCGAGGGCCTCGTAGTCGTGGTAGCCGATCAGCTCATAGAGCCGCTTGCGCGTCAGCATGTCGTCGACTTGCGGTGCCGTCGTCCCGTCGCGGGCGAGCCGGCCGTAGAACGTCTCCATCGCCTTGGCCGCGATCCGCAGCGAGGATACCGGCCAGATCACGATCTTCAGTCCCGCCGCCTGCAGCGCCTCCGCAGTCTCCAGCGGTGTGCGCCCGAACTCCGTCATGTTGCACATGGTCGGCACGGGCATCGCCGCCGCGAACGCGCGGAACTGGTCGAGGCTCGTCAGCGCATCGGGAAAGACGATGTCTGCGCCCGCCGCCGCATACCGCTGGCCGCGCGCGATGGCACCTTCCAGTCCCTCCGACGCTGCCGCATCCGTCCGCGCGATGATCATGAGATGACGCCGCGCCTTGCGGGCCGCTGCGATCTTGGCCGCCATCTGCTCGACGGGGATGATGGACTTGTCGTTGAGGTGTCCGCACTTCTTCGGCAGCACCTGGTCCTCGATGTGGACGGCAGCCGCGCCGGCATCTTCCAACTCGCGCACGAGCCGCATGGCGTTTAGCGCCTCGCCGTAGCCCGTATCCCCGTCGACGATCAACGGCAGGCCGGTCGCACGCGCGATGACCCGCACGAACAGGCACAGCTCCTCCATCGTCAGAATGCCGAGATCGGGCAGCCCCAGGCTCGCCGTCACCGCGCCGCCCGACACGTAGAGGGCTTCGAACCCGGCCTCGCGCGCGATGCAGCCCGCCAGCGCATTATGCGCGCCCGGCGCGCGCAGGATCTGCGGCCGGTCGAGAAGCTTGCGCAACCGCACACCGGCCGGCTCCGCGATCGCCTTGCTGCCTTCGAGCCAATCCGCCATCTGAACCTCCTTCGTGCCCTGTTCGCGCAACGTATAGGGGATCATGGCGCGCTCCGCGAGTGCGGGTACGGCGTGCTGCAATGTCGTGTGCTGTAATGTCGTGGCGTAGCGCGTGCCTTGCCTGATAGCCTGACCGCCGCGCCGGTCGGGAACGGACCGGGCGAAGGGGGACGCCATGACGATCGAAGTTTTCCTCGCCGTGCTGGCGGCAGCGGCGATGCACGCCGGCTGGAATGCCGTCGTGAAGGGCGGTGGCGATCCATTCGTGACGGTGACGCACGTCTCCCTGTTCTCGGGCGGCACGGCGTTGCTTCTCCTGCCGACGGTGTCGATGCCCAAGCCGGGCGTCTGGCTCTGGCTGGCAGCCTCCGCCCTCATCCACACCGCCTATCGCTTCATGCTGATCGGCGCCTATCGCAGCGGCGACATGACCCAGGTCTATCCCATCATGCGCGGGGCGGCACCGCTGCTGACCGCGATCGGCACCGCCCTCCTCATCGGCGAGGTGATCAGCCTCACCGGGTTCGCCGCCGTGGGCTTCCTGTCGCTCGGTGTCTTCCTGATGTCGCTGAAGGGCGGGCGTCTCGGCAGTTTCGACAGGACGGCGGTCGGCTTCGCGCTGCTGTCGGCGACGTGCACGTGCGCCTATTCGCTGGTCGATGGCATCGGTGCCCGCCTCAACGGCTCGGGCCCCGGCTTCGCGCTGTGGATGTTCGTGCTCAACATGCTGACGATGCAGGCCATCGCCCTCGCCATGCGCGGCCCCGCCGTCTACGCGACACTTCCCGCGACGTGGCGGCTGTCGGCCGGCGGCGGGCTGATGTCGATGCTCGCCTACTTCATCGTGATCTGGGGCATGACCAAGGCGCCGATCGCGCTCGTCGCCGCCTTGCGCGAGACCAGCGTCCTGTTCGGCGCCCTCCTCGCCACGCTGATCCTGAAGGAGCCCGTGACGGGGTGGCGCGTGCTCGCCTCGCTGGCGGTGGTACTCGGCGTCGTCCTGTTGCGCGTCGCCTGACCCCGGGCAGGTGCAGGTCGCGCGCGCTCACATATGGATCGCGCGCTTGTCGACGGCGAGCGCTGCTTCCTTGATGGCTTCGGCCAGCGTCGGGTGGGCATGGCACGTGCGCGCCAGATCCTCCGCCGCCCCGCCGAACTCCATGATCACCGCGGCTTCCGCGATCAGCTCGCCCGCCTGTGGCCCCACGATATGGACGCCCAGGATGCGGTCCGTCCGGGCGTCCGCCAGCACCTTGGCAAACCCCTCCGCCGCGCGCGTGACCTTGGCCCGGCCGTTCGCCGTGAAGGGGAACTTCCCGACGCGATACTCGATGCCTGCCGCCTTCAGTTCCTCCTCCGTCTTGCCGACGGTGCCGACTTCGGGCGTCGTGTAGATGACGCCGGGAATGACGTCGTAGTTCACGTGGCCCGACTGGCCGGCCATGATCTCGGCCACCGCGATACCCTCGTCCTCGGCCTTGTGGGCGAGCATGGGGCCGCGGATCACATCGCCAATGGCGCGGATGCCCGCAACGCTGGTCTGGAAGTGCGCGTCGACCTCGATGCGGCCGCGCTGGTCGCGCTTGACACCCACCTCGTCGAGACCCAGCCCCTCCGTATAGGGCACCCGTCCGATGGCCACGAGCACCACGTCGGCATCGAGCACTTCGGCAGCACCACCCGCGGCCGGTTCCACCGTCACCTTGTGGCCGTCGCCGGAGGCTTCCACCTTCGTCACCTTCGTCGCGAGCTTGAAGGCGAAGCCCTGCTTCTGGAGGATGCGCTGGAAGCTCTTGGCGACGTCGAGATCCATCCCCGGCAGGATACGGTCGAGATACTCCACCACCTGCACTTGTGACCCGAGCCGGCGCCACACCGAGCCCAGCTCCAGCCCGATGACGCCCGCGCCGACGACGAGCAACTTGCCCGGCACCTTCGGCAGCGTCAGCGCGCCCGTCGAGGACACGATCGTGCGCTCGTCGATGGTCACGCCCGGCAACCGCGCCACGTCGGAGCCGGTGGCGATGACGATGTTCTTGGCCTCGAGCGACTGCGTGCCGCCCGCCGCCAGCACCACCTCGACCCGCCCCGCGCCCGTGATGCGGCCCGTGCCCTGCACGACGTCGATCTTGTTCTTCTTGAAGAGGAAGGCGACGCCCGCCGTATTGCCCGCAACGCCTTCGTCCTTGAAGGCCAGCATCTTGGCCAGGTCGAGTTCGGGTGTCACCTTGATGCCCATGGCCGCGAAGCCGTGCGCTGCCTCCTCGAAGCGCTCGGTCGCATGCAGCAGCGCCTTGGAGGGGATGCAGCCCACGTTGGCGCATGTGCCGCCATGTGTCGCGCGCTTCTCGACGACGGCCACTTTCATGCCCAGCTGCGCCGCACGAATGGCGCAGACGTAGCCGCCCGGGCCCGTGCCGATGACGATGAGGTCGTGGGTCATATCGCGTCTCCTTCGCTCGGCGTCAGTTCGATCCGGGAATCCACCCGGTGGGGAACGATGAAGCCGATGCCATGCAGGCAATAATCGACATAGAGCTGGTCGGCATGGGCGCTATCGAGCACCTTCAGCAGGAAGCCGGCGCGCACCGAGCCGTGCTCGCCCTGGTATTCGAACTGCACCCACTTCTCGCGGCCCCGCACGGCCGTGCCGGAGGGCGCGAGTTCGTTCATCGTGCCGAGAAAGCGCGGGAGCGACGCGAACTGGTCGAGGCGGCGGCCACGCAGGCGCAGGACGATCCGTTCCCCCGCCTGAAGCTCGACACCCGGCGGCACGACGATCGGGTCGCCGTAGCGATCGTGCATGGTGACGCCCCGCTTCACGACGAGTGGGATCTCGTCCTCCGAGCCGCCGCCGAAATGCACCCCGCAGAAACGGTCCTCGCCGTCGAAGTTCCAGACGAGATCGTTGTGCTCCCAGTAGCGCAGGCCGGGCAGCCCCGTCTCCTCCAGCGTGATCCGCTCCGGTTCGCCGCCGAGCCAGCGGACGAGATCGGCAAGCGGTGTCTGCCGCAGGACGACGCGGCGGCCCGCCGTGCACCCCGACGTCGCAAGCTCCCACAGATCTATGACGGGCAGCGCGCCCGCGCTGTCCCGGCGATAGGTATCGAAGCTGACGACGCGCTTGTCGGGCATTCGCTTGGGATCACAGCTCCAGGATGAAGCGCTGCGGATCCTCCAGGCATTCCTTGACGCGCACCAGGAAGGTCACGGCTTCCTTGCCGTCGACGATGCGGTGATCGTAGCTGAGCGCGAGATACATCATCGGACGGATGACGACCTGGCCATTGCGCACGACCGGACGCTCCTCGATGCGGTGCATGCCCAGAATGCCCGACTGCGGCGCGTTGAGGATCGGCATCGACAGCATCGACCCGTAGACGCCGCCGTTCGAGATCGTGAACGTGCCGCCCTGCATCTCGTCGATGCCGAGCTTGCCGTCGCGCGCCCGCCGCCCGAAGTCGACGATGCGGCCCTCGATCTCGGCAAGGCTCAGGCGGTCGGCCTCGCGCACCACGGGCACCACGAGGCCCTTGTCCGTGCCGACGGCGACGCCGATGTGATAGTAGTTCTTGTAGATGATGTCGGCGCCGTCGATCTCGGCGTTGACCGCGGGGATCTCGCGCAGCGCCGTGAGGCACGCCTTCACGAAGAAGCCCATGAAGCCCAGCTTCACGCCGTGCCGCTTCTCGAACAGATCCTTGTATTCGCCACGCAGCTTCATCACCGCGCTCATGTCCACGTCGTTGAACGTGGACAGCATGGCGGCGCTGTTCTGCGCGTCCTTGAGGCGCCGGGCGATGGTCTGGCGCAGGCGCGTCATGCGCACGCGCTCCTCGCGGGCCGCGTCGTTCGGCGCGGACGGCGCCCGCATGACGACCGCGGTCGCCGGTTGCGGCGCCGGCACGTAGGCGACGGGCGCGGATGCGGCGGGCGCAGGCGCCTTCGCGGTCGCCGCCACGGCATCTTCCTTCAAGACCTGGCCACGCTTGCCGCTGCCGGCCACGTCGCTTGCCGCGATCCCCTTCTCCTCGAGGATCTTGCGGGCGGAGGGTGCCGGCGGCATCGGCGCACCGGCAGGAACCGCCGCAGCGGGGGCAGGCGACGGCGCTGCAGCAGCAGCCTTCGGCGCGGCCGGAGCGCCAGCCTCGCCAGCGGCCCCTTCCTTGATGGTGCCGAGCACGCTACCGACCGCGACGGTCGCACCAGCTTCAACGGCAATCGCCGCCAGAATACCGGCAGCGGGAGCCGGAACCTCGACGGAAACCTTGTCCGTCTCGAGCTCGACCAATGGCTCGTCGACCTTCACGGCGTCGCCTGGCTGCTTCAGCCATTTGCCGACGGTCGCCTCCGTCACCGACTCGCCCAACGCCGGCACGCGGATCTCGATCGCCATCGTCCTCATTCCTTCGTCAATCCGGCGGCAAATCCGCCTGTTCTGCGGCCTGTTCGACCCTGAATTCGACGCGCTTGCAGTGCAGCAAGGCTCCAGGCCTGTCAATCACGCAAATGGTCGAGTTGAGCACACACGAACGAAGCGCCCGACCTTCAGGAGACCGGGCGCTTCGGGCATTCTTCAGAAATCCGCACTCAAGGCTTCCGTGACGAGCGTCCGCTGCTCTTCCGCATGGCGGCTCGCCAGTCCCGTGGCGGTCGCCGCCGAAGCGTGGCGGCCGGCGTACTTGGGACGCTTCGCCTTGATCGAGATGTGGTTCAGCACCCACTCCAGGTTCGGCTCGATGAAGGTCCACGAGCCCATGTTCCTGGGCTCTTCTTGGGCCCACACCACGTCGGCGTTGGGGAAGCGCTGCAGCTCGGTCATGATCGCACGCGCCGGGAAGGGATAGAGTTGCTCGACGCGCAGGATGTAGACGTCGTCGATCCCGGCCGCCTCGCGGCCCTCGTAGATGTCGTAGTAGACCTTGCCGGAGCACAGGACCACCCGGCGGATCTTTTCGTCGCTGACGAGGCGGATCTTCTCCCCCGCCTTCGATTCGGCATCGTCCCACAGCACGCGATGGAAGCTCGTGCCCGCCGCCATCTCGTCGAGGCGCGAGACGACGCGCTTGTGCCGCAGCAGCGACTTCGGCGTCATCAGAATCAGCGGCTTGCGGAACTTGCGCTGCAACTGCCGGCGCAGGATGTGGAAGTAGTTGGCGGGCGTCGAGCAGTTGGCCACCTGCCAGTTGTCCTCCGCGCACATCTGCAGGTAGCGCTCGAGGCGTGCCGAGGAGTGCTCGGGACCCTGTCCCTCGTAGCCGTGCGGCAGCAGGCAGACGAGGCCCGACATGCGCAGCCATTTGCGCTCGCCCGACGACAGGAACTGGTCGAATACCACCTGCGCGCCGTTGGCGAAGTCGCCGAACTGGGCTTCCCACATCGTCAGCGTGTTGGGCTCGGCCAGCGAATAGCCGTACTCGAAGCCGAGCACCGCCTCCTCCGACAGCATCGAGTTGATCACCTCGAACGCGGCCTGGTCCGCCGACACGTACTTGAGTGGCGTGTAGCGGCGCTCCGATTCCTGGTCGATCAGCACGGAATGGCGCTGCGAGAACGTGCCGCGTTCGCAATCCTGACCCGAAAGACGGACGCGGAAACCTTCCTTCAGCAGCGTGCCGAAGGCCAGATGCTCCGCCATCGCCCAATCGATGCCTTCGCCACTCTCGATCATCTCGCGGCGGCGTTCCAGCAGGCGCGTGATCGTGCGATGCGGATTGAAATCCTGCGGCACCGTCGTCAGGCGGCGCCCGACCTCGCGCAGCGTGTCGAGATCGACCCCTGTATTGCCGCGCCGCGCCTCGTCGTCGGGCAGGCCCAGGCCTGCCCAGCGCCCGTCGAGCCACTCCGCCTTGTTGGGCTTGTAGCCTTCCGCAGCCGACATCTCGTCGTCGAGCTTGGTCCGGAAGTCGGCCTTCATCTCATCGACCTCGGCAGCCGACACCACGCCCTCGTCGACGAGTTGGCGGCTGTAGATCTCCACTGCCGTCTGATGCGCCTTGATGCGGCGATACATCAGCGGCTGTGTGAACGCCGGCTCGTCGGATTCGTTGTGGCCGTGCCTGCGGTAGCAGAACATGTCGATGACGACGGGCTTCTGGAAGCGCTGGCGGAACTCGATGGCGATCTTGGCCACGTGCACCACCGCCTCGGGATTGTCGCCGTTGACGTGGAAGATGGGCGCTTCGACCATCTTCGCCACGTCCGAGCAGTAGGGCGACGAGCGGGAGTGGCGCGGGTTCGTCGTGAAGCCGATCTGGTTGTTGATGATGAAGTGGATCGAACCGCCGGTGCGGTGCCCCTTGAGGCCGGAAAGTCCCAGGCATTCCGCCACGACGCCCTGGCCGGCGAAGGCCGCGTCGCCATGGATCAGCAGCGGCAGCACGGGCGTGCGCTCGCCCGGCTTGCAGCCGAGCTGATCCTGCTTGGCGCGCACCTTGCCCAGCACCACCGGATCGACGATCTCCAGATGCGAGGGGTTGGCGGTCAGCGACAGGTGGACGTTGTTGCCGTCGAAGGCACGGTCGGACGAGGCACCCAGATGGTACTTCACGTCGCCCGAGCCCTCGACATCGTCAGGCTTGAAGGAGCCGCCCTTGAATTCGTTGAAGATAGCGCGATAGGGCTTGCTCATGACGTTGGCGAGCACGTTGAGGCGCCCGCGATGCGCCATGCCGATGACGATCTCCTTGAGGCCGAGCTGGCCGCCGCGCTTGATGATCTGCTCCAGCGCAGGCACGACGGATTCGCCGCCTTCGAGACCGAACCGCTTGGTGCCCGTGTATTTCACGTCGGCGAAGCGTTCGAAGCCTTCCGCCTCGATCAACTTCCGAAGGATCGCCTTCTTGCCCTCGACCGTGAACTTGATGTCCTTGGCCTCGCCCTCGATGCGCTCCTGGATCCAGCGCTTCTGCTGCGGGCTGGTGATGTGCATGAACTCGACGCCGATCTTGCGGCAGTAGGTCCGGCGCAGGATCTTCAGGATCTGGCGGATCGTCGCCGTCTCCAGGCCCAGCACCTTGTCGATGAAGATCGGGCGATCGAAGTCCGCCTCCGTGAAGCCGTAGGTCTCGGGCTTGAGTTCCTGGTGCACCTTGCGGTCGGCGATGCCGAGAGGATCGAGGTCGGCGACCAGATGTCCCATCACGCGATAGGCGCGAATGAGCATCAGCGCCCGCAGGCTGTCCTGGGTCGCCCGCAGCGTCGCGGCCGGCGACATTTCGTAGCCGGCCGCATGCGCGCGTGCCGTCAGGTTGTCGCGTATCTGGCGCTCGGCGGCGCCATAGTCGCCGGTAAGCGCGGAGACCAGCTCGCCGTTCTGCTGCAGCATCTCCAGCGGCTGGCCCCATGACGGCCCCGTCGCCCCCGACGCCGTTTCGAGATGGCGTCCCGTGCTCTCCTCGTGCAGGCTCTGGAAGAACAGCCGCCACTCGTCGCTGACCGAACCCGGATTGCGCTCGTACTCGGCCTGCATCTCCTCGATGTAGGCTGCGTTCACACCGTTGAGGAACGATGTTTGGGCGAAGGCCTCGTTCTGAGGCTGGCGGCGGGACATGGTCGCTCCGGCTTCTGTCAATGCGGATGCGGACGCCGTTCTCACGGCGCCCGCGCGTTTCGCGTTTCACATAATACAGTTCGGCACCGGCTTTAAGGCCTCACTTGGTCGAGGTTTCCGGCAATCTGCACGATTTGCCGGCGAATCCATGACCAAGCGGTTAGCGCGACGCGATGCCCGTGCACACAAACGACTATTCCGCGGCGCCAGCAGGTCCGGAACAGGCACCCGAGGGGGCGGCTCAGCCCTTCATCGCCTCGACCAGCGTCGTGCCGAGCGCGGCCGGGCTCATGGAGATCTTGATGCCCGCCTGCCGCATCGCCTCGAACTTGTCTTCCGCCTTGCCCTTGCCGCCCGAGATGATGGCACCGGCATGCCCCATGCGGCGGCCCGGAGGCGCCGTCGAGCCGGCGATGAAGCCGGCCATGGGCTTGCCGCGGCCGCGCGCGCGCTCACGCTTGATGAACTCGCAGGCCTCCTCCTCGGCCGATCCGCCGATTTCGCCGATCATGATGATGGCGTCGGTCTCGGGGTCGGCGAGGAACATCTCCAGGACATCGATGAACTCGGTTCCCTTGACGGGGTCGCCGCCGATGCCCACGGCCGTCGACTGGCCGAGCCCGACATCGGACGTCTGCTTGACCGCCTCGTAGGTCAGCGTGCCCGAGCGCGACAGGATGCCGATGCGGCCCTTCTTGAAGATATTGCCCGGCATGATGCCGATCTTGCACTGCCCCGTGGTCAGAACGCCCGGGCAATTCGGGCCGATGAGGCGCGACCAGGACCCCGATAGGGCGCGCTTCACCTTGATCATGTCCATCACGGGGATGCCCTCGGTGATGCACACGATCAGCGGAATTTCCGCGTCGATCGCCTCCAGGATGGCATCGGCGGCATAGGCCGGCGGAACATAGATGGACGTCGCCGTCGCGCCCGTGCGCTCCTTGGCCTCGATCACCGAGTTGTAGATCGGCACGCCGGCCAGCGCTTCGTCGGGGTGGCTCGAGCCGCCCTTGCCGGGCGTCACGCCGCCGACGATCTGGGTGCCATACGCCAGGGCAGCCTTCGTGTGGTAGGTGCCCTGCAGCCCGGTGATGCCCTGGCAGATGACCTTGGTAGTGTTGTCGACGAGGATTGCCATGGCTCAGGCTGCCTTCTTGACTGCGTCGGTGATCTTCTTGGCTGCATCGGCGAGGTCGTCGGCCGCCACGATCTGCAGGCCGGAGGCGGCCATGATCTGCTTGCCCAGTTCCACGTTCGTGCCTTCCAGGCGCACGACGAGCGGCACCTTGACGCCAAGCTCGCGCGCCGCCGCCACCACGCCTTCCGCGATGATGTCGCAGCGCATGATGCCGCCGAAGATGTTGACGAGAATTCCGTTCACGTTGGGATCGTTGAGGATGATCTTGAAGGCTTCCGTCACCTTCTCCTTCGACGCAGAGCCGCCGACGTCGAGGAAATTGGCAGGCTCCAGGCCATAGAGCTTGATGATGTCCATGGTCGCCATCGCCAGGCCCGCACCGTTGACGAGGCAGCCGATGGTGCCGTCGAGCTTGACGTAGGCCAGATCGTGCTTGGAGGCCTCGATCTCCGATGCGTCCTCCTCCGCCAGGTCGCGCATGGCGACGATATCTTTCTGGCGGAACAGCGCGTTGCTGTCGAAGTTCATCTTGCCGTCGAGGCAGGTGAGATTGCCGTCCTTCGTCACCACCAGCGGATTGATCTCGAGCAGGCTCATGTCCTTCTCGACGAACATGCGGAAGAGATTTCCGACGAGCTTGACGCACTGGCCGACCTGGTCGCCGGTCAGCCCCAGTGCGAAGGCGATCTTGCGGCCGTGGAAGGGAAAATAGCCCGACGCCGGGTCGATCGACATCGTGAAGATCTTCTCGGGCGTGTCGTGCGCGACCTTCTCGATGTCCATGCCGCCTTCGGTGGAGGCGATGAAGGAGATCCGGCTCGTCGCGCGGTCCACCAGGGCCGACAGATAGAGCTCGCGGGCAATCTGGCAGCCGTCCTCGACATAGAGGCGCTGCACCTTGCGTCCAGCATCACCGGTCTGCACCGTCACCAGCGTATTGCCGAGCATTTGGCCGGCCAGCGTCCCGACCTCGTCGACCGACTTTGCCAGGCGCACACCGCCCTTGTCGCCCGCAGCCGCTTCCTTGAACGACCCCTTGCCGCGTCCGCCCGCATGGATCTGGGCCTTCACCACCCAGACGGGACCGGGCAGCTTCTTGGCCGCCGCGACGGCCTCGTCGACGGTCATCGCCGCATAACCCTGGCCGGTCGGGATGCCATAAGCCCGATAGAGCTCCTTGGCCTGATATTCATGGATGTTCATGGGTCGGTTCCGTCTCGCGGATTCGTTTCTCACCCCCTCCTTAGCCCCTCGGGGCGGCAGTGGCCAGTAGGCTTTGGACGGAGCCGGAAAATCGGGCACGCGCGGGGGCGCTCCAACGCCCCACCCGTGGCCCGACCGGGCACCCTCACAGGGGCCGCCCGACCAAGCCATCATCGTGGAATTGAAACGATGCGCTGGCTCCGGAATGCCCGGGAGGCGGAGGAAGCGGACGTTGTGCGGTTGCTGAGCCGCGCTCTATCGTGCGTTCAAGGCCACGGCAGAGGATTCCCCGATTCCGGAAGAACGAGCTCAGCGTCATGGGCCAGGTGCCGACATCGGCCGACGCTGCCCATCCTTGTGACTTGGAGCCATTCAGATACACTCCCGAGACGCGAGGAGAATCAGCGTGGCATGTCCGATGATCTGATATCGGTGACGGAGATCGCGAAGACCCATTCGCGTCACCGCTCCGTGCTGCACAAGATCATCAAGAGGCTCGGCATCGAAACGCGGCGCATCCGATCCGAGGAGGCGCGTGGCCAAGAAACGGTGTACATTACGCTCACTGACTATTCGCTGCTCAAAGCTGAGATAGAATACGAACAAGACGGTGATCTCACCGACGAGACAGCCGCAGAATGGCGCGGGTTTCTTTATATCGTGCAGCTTGAACCTCAGCTTGATCCCGGAAGATTCAAGATTGGCTTTGCAACAAGCGTTGAAGATCGATTGAAGTCCCACAAGACGTCAGCTCCGTTCGCCACGGTTGTGCGCCAATGGCCCTGCAAGCTGTTGTGGGAGAAGACCGCGATTGAAGGCATCACGCAGGAATGCGAAAAGCTTCACACTGAGGTCTTCCGGACGAGCGATTTCGAGATTGTCATCGCACGAGCTGAAGGCTTCTTCGCCCTCATGCCCAAGCTGGTCGGGTGAACCAGAACGAACTTCTCTTATGGGTCACTTGCACGCATCAGGGGCTCTCCGGCAACGGCAGAACTACCCCCGACTGCGGACATATTCGACCGCCTCGGCGGCCCCGTCAACGCCGCCCCATCCCACTTCCACCCCTGCATATCCCAGACATTCAGCGCCACCCGTCCATCGGCTCGGGGTGAGCGCCGATCCTCCGATGCCGGTTCTCGACCTTCGTCGGCGGCTCGCCAAAAATAACGAGCCGGGCCGCGATCGTCGCGGGCCCGGCTGCAGTTCACTGCCACGTCACGGATCGACCCGTACCGCCCTTACGCGCCGAGCTGGGGCGCGATCGCCTTGCAGGCGTCGCACAGGCCCTTCACCGAGGCGACGGACTTCTCGAACATCGCCTTCTCCTCGGCGTTCATCTCGAGCTCGACGACCTTCTCTACGCCATTGGCGCCGATGATGACGGGAACGCCCACGTACATATCCTTGACGCCGAACTGGCCGGTCAGGTGCGCGGCGCACGGCAGCATCCGCTTGGAATCACGCAGGTAGCTCTCGGCCATGGAGATGGCCGACGCGGCCGGGGCGTAGAACGCCGAGCCGTTGCCCAGCAGCGCGACGATCTCGCCGCCGCCGCCGCGCGTGCGCTTGATCATGGCATCGAGCTGCTCCTGGCTGAACATGCCGAGCTTCACGCAATCGGGCAGCGGAATGCCGCCGATGCTGGAATAGCGGGTCATCGGCACCATGTCGTCGCCATGCCCGCCCAGCGTCATGGCGCGGACGTCCTCGATGGAGACGTTGGCGGCCTCGGCGAGGAAGCAGGCGAAGCGCGCGCTGTCGAGCACGCCGGCCATGCCGACGACCTTGTTGGCGGGAAGCCCGGAGAACTTCTGCAGCGCCCACACCATGGCGTCCAGCGGGTTGGTGATGCAGATCACGAAGGCGTTCGGCGCGTACTGCTTGATGCCCGAGCCGACGGCCTCCATCACCTTCAGGTTGATGCCGAGCAGGTCGTCACGGCTCATGCCGGGCTTGCGCGGCACGCCGGCCGTGACGATGCACACGTCGGCACCTGCGATCACGGAGTAGTCGGTCACGCCGCCGCCCGACAGCTTGGCGTTGTAGCCCTCGACGGCCGCGGTCTGGGCGAGGTCCAGCGCCTTGCCCTTGGCCGTGCCTTCCATCATGTCGCACAGGACGATGTCGCCGAGCTGCTTCAAGCCGGCGATAAGTGCGAGCGTGCCGCCGATCTGGCCGGCGCCGATGAGAGCGATCTTGTTGCGTGCCATGGTTTCCCTGTCTCCAGTCCCTGCGTCTAAGAACCCGCTGTGAAAAGTTTCGCTGGGCTTAGCCGGAATCATGAGATGCGGCAAGGCGGACGCAGGGGGGGCGGACGCGGGGTCGCAAGTCTCCCGCCTCCAGCCGGGCGCGGGCGCCGACGTTCACAGAGCGATGTCGCCCAGGTGGCTCATCACCTCGTCATTGGGAACCTTCGTCAGATCCTTGTGCAGTTCGCCCACGACGCGCTCCGCCACGGCCTTCGCCATCGCCTCGCGCAGATCGCCCAGCATGACGGGCGGCGCGATCACCACGAGCCGGTCGAAAGCGTCGCGCGCCTGCGCATCGGCCAGAACGCCGGCCAGGTGATGGGCAAAGCGCGTCTTCAGCTCGCGATGGGGATCGGTCGGCGCTTCCATGGACGAGCGGCGCGGGCTCGCCGAGCTGAACGAACGTCCGGGCTGATCGGTCACCAGATCGCGCGTTGCGGCGTGGTCTGCCTCGAACACCTGGCCGTCGACCGCCGCAAGGCCGGGCGATCCCGCCACGTGCTCCAGAATACGGGCGCGGCCGGCGTCCGCGATCAGCACCCAGGTACGAGCCTTCTTCATCGCATCACTCCTTGCCCGCCCGCATCGGTGGGAGAACGACGTGCGCGACAAGGGGGCGGACCCGTGCGCACCGAACGTCGGCCCCCATCAAACGGAAACGGCTCGCGTCGGGCATTGCGCCCAATCAAAGAGCTGGACTGCGCATATTTGGCGATCAGGCCTCCGCCAGGGCCTCGACCTCGGCCAGCAGGCGGGCATCGACGCCGACGCCGTCCCGCAGCGCCTGCGCTCTCAGCGCTGCCTTGCGCGCGCCGGGCAACCGCGCACCGTCCCCGACGATTGCAGCGGCCAGCGCGCCGATCCGCGCGCCGAACACCTCGCTGCCCGCGAAGGCGCCCGCGTCGATGGCGATGATGAACTGGCCCACATCGGGGGCGCCGCCCTTGTCGTCCAGGAACGAGGTCGCCTCGAACGCCAGCTTCGAACCCGTGACGGCCGCCGCCAGCACCTCCACCATCAGGGCCAGCGCCGCGCCCTTGGCACCCCCCGCCGGCAACAACGTACCTTGCAGCGCCGCCTTCGCATCGGTGGTGGGCGCGCCGGTCTCGTCCACGGCCCAGCCTGCCGGGATCGCCTCGCCCTTCTGCGCGGCGGCCAGGATCTTGCCGCGTGCCACTTCCGTGAGCGCCAGATCGACCACCACGGGCGCCCCGCCCGGCACCGGGGCCGCAAAGGCCACGGGATTGGTGCCGAGTAGCCCGCGCCTGCCGCCCCAGGCCGCCATGGCCGAGGGCGTGTTGGCGAACATGAGCGCGAGGCAGCCTGCCTCCGCCAGCCGCTCGACGACGAGGCCCAGCGCGCCCGCGTGATGCGAACGGACGACGGCTGCCGCCGCGATGCCCATCTCCCGCGCAAGTCCGGGCAATTCGCTCACGACACGATCGAACGCGGGGTAGGCGAAGCCGTATCCCGCATCGACGACGAGCGCGGCTGGCCGCGGCCGGCGCGCCGTCACGGCCGCATCGCCCTTCACCTTGCCGGCCCGCACCTGCGCCGTATAGCTCGGCACGCGCGACAGGCCGTGCCCCGCTTCTCCGTCGATCTCGGCCAGGGTCAGCGCCCGCGCGACGCAGGCGGCATTGGCCGTGCCGGTTCCCGCCGCGACCAGCGCGCGGCCGATGGTGTCCTGGAGCGCTGCCGCGCCGATCGTCGCGCGGGTACTCATTTCTTCGCCAGTTCGCGCTCGAGCAACTCGAGGCGGTCCTGCCCCCAGAAGAATTCGCCGCTTTCCAGATAGTAGGTCGGCGCACCGAACACACCACGCGCCAGCGCCTCCGCCGTCCATGCGTCGTGGATCTTGTCGAGTTCGGCATCGGACGGGCCGGCCTTGGCGATGGCGTCGGCATCGAGCCCGGCGCGCTTGGCCGCCGCCTGGATCACGCTCCACTCGCCCAGGTTTTCCTCGCGCTCCCAGATGGCCCGTCCCATTTCGGTGGCGAGCGCGTGCGCATCGGCACCCGCAAGCTTCGCAGCGATCAGCACGCGCGTGCCCGGCGTCTCGTCGGAGGGGAAGAACTTCGGCTGGATGACGAGCGGCAGCCCGCGCACCTCCCGCCAGCGCTTCAGCTCCATCAGGCGGTAGGCCTGGCGGGCGGGCGCGCGCTTGGGCAGCGGCAGGCCACCCGTCTCCGGGAAGATGACGCCGAATTTCACGGGCTTGATGTCGACCGTCTGGCCGTAGCGCCCGGCGAGTTCGGCGAGCTTGGCGCTGCCCAGATAGGTCCAGGGCGAATTCAGCGTCATGTAATAGGTGATCGTAGGCATCGTGACGAAGCTCCCAATGGACGACGATTTCCTCGCCACCGTCGCAGAGTTGCGTGCCCCTGCCAACGGGGATGCACACGGGGGGACGCGTCGGCTGGAACGAGCCGCGCGACGAGTGCGACGGGTCAGCAGCCCTACTTGTCGGTCACCGTGCGCTTGGTCACGTCACCCGCCTCGCGCAGCAGGATGTAGCGGTTTTTCTGCCGCTGCAGCCTCAAGGCCGCAGTGCCGCGCCCCACAATGCGTTTCTTGTCGTTCTCGACATCGAATGTGTAGTCGAAGGCGACATCGAAAATGCCGTCCGCCAGTTGCTCGATGCGCAGCGTATCCCGCAGCATCTTGTAGCGCCGGTTGGGCCACCTCCTGTAGTAGGCGACCTTGTCGCGCATGACCTTGGCCCGCGTGATCTTCCTGTCTGCGTAGTAGTCGACGATATCGGCATAGGATTCCGCGCCGAGTGGCGTCGCACCGGACTCGCCTGCGAGGTATTTCCATTCCACGAAGTAGGCGACACGCCCGTCGGGATCGGGCTTCGCCCCGGCCGATTGGCCGGTGGGGGCGGGCGATCGCGCGACCTGCGTCGACCACGCGCCACGCGCGCTCCGCGTCGCCCCGCCCGGCGACGGCACCGCCGCCACCTGGAACTCGCCGATCAGCGACGACGTCTCCCAGGGCACCTGGGTGCGGCCCGTGCGCGCATAGACGATCTCGCGCGTACGCTTGAAGGCCGCCTCGATCGACTTGGGATGATCCATCAAGGCCGTGGCCAGCGCCTCCGCATATGGGCTGTTGGCGCCTTCGCCATCCAGTGCGACCTTGCCCGGGGCTGTCGAGAACGCGATGAACGTGCCCACCGGCGCCTCGAAGCCGGCAAGGCCGTTCGCCGTCACCTTGAGCCGCCTCTTGAACGGGTTGTCGCGACAGGCATCCAGCACGATGACGTTCATGCGGTTTTCCGCGTCGTAGAGCGCGTTGATCACATCGGCCAGGTGAACCGCTTCGATCGCCGCGTCGCTCTCCTTGCGGATGTCGGCATCGATGGGGAGCAGATAGTTGTTCTCGCGCACCTGCATGCCATGCCCGGCGAAATAGATGAGGCTCACGGTGTCGCGGCCCGCCTCCTGCAGGCGCGTGGTGTGCTCCCGGATGGCGCGGCGCAGGCGCTTGCCATCGACGTCGAGCGCCAGCGTCACCTCGAAGCCGTTGGCACTGAGCGCGTTCGCGATGAGACGGGCGTCGGCAACCGGGTTCTTCAACGCTGGGATCGTCTGGTAGCCACCGTTGCCGATGACGAGGGCGAGTTGCCGGCCGGTTTGCGCCGCGGCGTCGCCGCACGACAGCAGCAGAGCCGACAGCACGACGACAGCAAGCTGTACTCGTGAGGCCATACCGGCCCCTGGCAAGCGCCTCGGCATGCGCATCCCGCTCCCTCCCTTCAGGCGCCTGCCCCGAAGTGTGGGACAGGCCATCTCCTTTGCCACCCGTGCCGCCATCGCCATGGCGGCCGAGCGCGGTCAGTCCTTCTTCGCACGCACGTAGTCGACGACGCTCGAGAAGTCGCGATGGTCGCTGCCCGTCAGCGCCATGAAATGGCGGAAGGCCGCCAGCGCCTGCGCGCCCATCGGCGTCGCCACGCCCGCATCCTGGGAGGCCGTCTGCGCCAGCGTCAGGTCCTTGACCAGCAGCGTCGTGTTGAAGCCGCGGGTGTAGTTCCGGCTGGCGGGTGTCGTCGGCACGATGTCGGGGATCGGGCAGTAGTTCGACAGCGTGAAGCTGTTGCCCGTCGAGGTCGTGACCACATCGAACAGGATCTGGTGCGAGATGCCGAGCTTCTCGGCCAGCGCAAAGCCCTCGCACACGCCCAGCATGTTGATGGCCATCATCATGTTGTTGCAGATCTTGACGGCCTGGCCCGCGCCAGCGTCGCCGCAATGCACGACCTTGCGGCCCATGCCCTCGAGCACCGGACGCGCCTTCTCGAAGGCGTCCTTGGTTCCGCCGCACATGAAGGTCAGCGTCCCGCCCTCCGCACCCGCGGTGCCACCCGAGACGGGGGCATCGAGCGACAGCATTCCCGCGGCAGCGGCTAATTCGTGCGCCTTGCGGGCCTGGCCGACGTCGATGGTCGAGGCGTCGATGAACAACGTGCCCTTGGTGGCCGATTGGAACACACCCGCCTTCTCGTAGACCGCCAGCGTCTCCTTGCCGGTCGGCACCATGGTGACGACCACGTCGACGTCCTTTGCCGCCTCGGCGGCGGAGGCGGCTCGCTTGACGCCGGCCTGGGCGGCCTTCGTCAGGTTGTCCTCCATGATGTCGAAGCCCTTCACCTCGTGGCCTTTTTTCACGAGATTGCCGGCCATGGGGAGACCCATGTTGCCGAGCCCGACGAAGCCGACCTTTGCCATACCTGCTCTCCTTCTCGAAGTTGGCCCCGCTTCCGCATGGGGTCGGGGCAGCACACATTCCGCGCGCGACCCTAGCGCCCCCGCGCCGAATGTGGAATGGCGGTCTTCAGTCGCCGGCAGATACGGACCCTGCATGGCGCCCCCTCTCAATTGAGGGAAGACGCCCCGGGAACCGGACCTTATGCTCCCGCGCCACGCCGTCGCCACCCGCCCGGAGCCCATGTCCCAGGATTCAGCCGAAAGCCCCAAGCGCCCTTGGGCCGCGATTCTTGCCGCAGGCGTGCTCGTGCTGCCGCTCGGGTCGATCTATGCCTTCAGCGTCTTCCTCAAGCCGCTGGAGACGCTGCTTGGTGCCTCACGTTCCGAGCTGGCCACCGTCTTTGGCATCGCGGCGGTCTGCTACACGCTGGGCATGAACATCGGCCCGTATCTTTTTCGGCCGCTGGGGACGGCGGGCCTCTTCATCCTGAGCGCCCTGGCAAGTGCCGGAGGCACCGCGATCGCCGCCCTCGCGCGGACCTTCCCGGAGTTGGCATTCGGCTATGGCGTGCTGTTCGGTATCGGCGGCGGCCTGGCCTTCGTGGCGATCCAGCAGGGCGTCAACCTGATGGGTATGCGCCGCACCGGCCTCGTCAACGGCTATCTCGTGAGCCTGCTGCCGCTCGGTGCCATGCTCTCCGCCCCGGCCTGCGGCTGGGGCATCGCCCGCTTCGGCGTGCGCGAAACCCTCGCCGCCATGGCCGCACTGCTCGTCGTCAGCGGGCTCGTGGCGGTGGGGCTGGCGCGGTTCGCGGGCATGTCACTGGGCGCCGGCGTCGTCCGCGGCGGCAACCTGGCCGGCGGCGGCATCGGCCAGCGGGCAATCTTCTGGAAGCTGTTCGCCGTCTTCTTCCTGGCGGCGGCGGCCGGCCTCATGGTGCTCGGGCAGGCGGCCGGCATCGTCGCCGCCTACGGCGGGGACACGACACTCGCCTACATCGCCACGACCGGGCTCACCGCGGCCATCGCCACCGCCCGCCTCGGCGGCGGCTCGCTGGTCGATCGCTTGTCGGTTCCCGGCGTCATGGCCGGCGCGCAGATCGTCGCGTGCCTGGGCGCCATCGCGGTGACGCTCACCCCCACGGCGCACGTCTCCATCGCGGCCCTCGTCGCCATCGGCGTCGGCTACGGCGTCATCTCCGGCGCGACGGCAGCAGGCATCGCCGACTACTGGCGGCGCGATCTCTTCGGCCGCGTCGCCGCCAAGGTCTACATCGCCTGGTGCGCCGCCGCCGTCACATTGCCCATCCTCGCCGCACGCCTGTTCGATCTGACGGGCAGTTATCACACGGCCTTCATCATCGCCGGTGGCGCCAACCTCGCGGCGGCGTTGGTCGCCCTGACGCTGCCGCGACAGGGCGCCAAGGTCGCTACCGCAGCACCTCCCGGATACCCGCGATGATGCGGTTGCGATCCGGGAAGACGAAATCCTCCATCACCGGGCTGTAGGGGATCGGCACGTTGTGGGCGCACACGCGCTTCACGGGCGCCTTGAGGCTGCGGAACGTATCGGGGTCCTCGCTGACGAGTGCGCCGACCTCGGCCGCAAACCCCGCCGTCGGCCCCGCCTCGTCGGCGACCACCACACGCCCGGTCTTGCGCGCGGAGGCACGGATCGCCTCCACGTCGAGCGGCACCAGCGTGCGCGGATCCACGACCTCGACCGAGATCCCCTCCTTGGCCAGTTCCTCGGCGGCCGCGAGCGCCTCGTGCACCAGCCAGGCGATGGCGACCACGGTGACGTCGCTGCCCTGCCGCTTCACGTCCGCCTTGCCGATGGGGATGGTGTAGTCGTCCTCGGGCACCGGCCCCTTCATGGTCAGCAGACGGTTCGACTCGAACGATGACGGGATTGCTGTCACGGATCGCCGACTTCAGCAGCCCCTTGAGATCGTAGGGCGTCGACGGCAGGAACATCTTCAACCCGCTCAGGTTCATGAACATCGAGTAGGGGCACTGGCAGTGCTGGGCGGCCAGGCGCGTGCCCCCGCCGACGTTGGCGCGGAACGTGATCGGGAACGTCCGCTGGCCACCAAACATGTAGTGGATCTTGGCCGCCTGGTTGGCGATCTGGTCCATGGCGACGAACGAGAACGTCACCTGCCGCCAGTCCACGATCGGGCGGTAGCCCGAGCCGGCAGCACCGAGCCCCATGCCCGTGAACGCACCTTCCGCGATGGGCGTCGCCTTGATGCGGCCCCCACCGAATTCCTTCAGCAGCGGCATGATGGCGTCCGTCGACATGTAGAATGTCTTGGCATCGCGCCGCATTTCCTGGGCCACCGCTTCGACGCCGGCCTGAGCGTAGGTCAACTCACGCATGTTCTTGCCTCCCCTCAGGCCGCGAAAACGTCTTCGAGCGCCTGCTCGGGCTTTGGAAACGGGCTGGCTTCGGCGAAGGCCACGGACGCCGCGATGTCGGCGAGCACGGATTTTTCGAGCGCCGCCAGCGCCTCGTCCGTGAGGTGCCCCTGCGCCTTCAACGTGTCGGCCAGCCGCTTGATCGGGTCCTTCGCCATCCAGGCGTCGATTTCCTCCTCGGTGCGGAAATCCGGCTGCCCCTTGCGCTCGGTGTGGGCGCGCCAGCGGAACGTCTTGCACTCGATCAGCGTCGGCCCCTCGCCGGCCCGTGCGCGCTCCACGGCGCGCGCGGCCTCCCTGTAGACCGCGAAGATGTCGTTGCCGTCCACGATGACGCCGGGGATGCCATAGCCCGCGGCCCGCCCGGCCACATCGGGCATGGCGTGCGTGTCCGCTGCCGCGGTCTGGGCGGCATAGCGGTTGTTCTCGCAGATGTAGACCATGGGCAGCTTCCAGGCCGCCGCGATGTTCAGGCACTCGTGGAACGGCCCCGCGTTCGACGCGCCATCGCCGAAGAACGAGACCGCGACCCGGCCCTCGCCGTCCATCTGCGCGGCAAGACCGGCCCCCGTGACGATCGAGATGCCGCCCGCGACGATGCCGTTCGCGCCGAGCATGCCGATATCGAAATCGGCGATGTGCATGGAGCCGCCCTTGCCCTTGCAGTAGCCGTCGACGCGGCCGTAGAGCTCGGCCATCATGCGATTGAGGTCCGCGCCCTTGGCGATGCAGTGACCGTGCCCGCGATGCGTGGAGATGATGCGGTCACCCTTTTCCAGCGCGCTGCAGACACCCACCGCCACGGCTTCCTCGCCGATGTAGCAATGCACGACGCCGTAGATCTTGCCGGCATGATAATCGTCCGACGCACGCTCCTCGAACCGGCGGATCACCTGCATCTGACGCAGCATTTCGAGCTGCTTGTCAGGAGATAGATTCATGAGCCTCGCTCCCTGCACGTTTCCTCGCGGTGCATGGTGGGGGCAATGCCGCAGCAACGCAACCGCGCGTCTGCGCGCATGCCCGCAGCATGCGGGCCATCGCTGCAGGGAGGCTCCCCGCGCGGGGCCAAGAGCCATGCGCTGTCCCATCGGGAGCGATGCTGCATTTCCCCTTTGACGACAAAGCACTTTCGACACAACCTCTGCGCCTGCAATCGACAATCCAGGGAGTTTCCTCATGCCGCGCAATCCCGGAACGACCAGCGACGTCATCGGGCTCAAGGGCATCGGCGGACACGGCAACGTGCTCACGGGCCGCCGGCACATGGCCTCCTCGTGCCATTTCGCAGCCTCCCACGCCGCCTTCCTGATCCTGGAGGCCGGCGGCAATGCCATCGACGCGGGCGTCGCGGCGGGGCTCGCCCTCGGCGTCACGCAATCCGATCTCGTCAACGTCGCCGGTGTGGCGCCGATCATGATCCGCCTCGCCAGGACGGGCGAGGTCGTCACCATCGACGGTCTGGGCGTGTGGCCGGCAAAGGCTTCCGCGGACTACTTCCGCAACAACCACGGCGGCGCGATCCCCGAAGGCCTGATGCGCGCCGTGGTACCGGGAGCACCGTCGGGCTGGATCACGGCGCTCGAGCGCTACGGCACGATGAGCTTCGGCGAGGTCGCCGCGGCCGCCATCCGCATCGCCCGCGACGGCTTTCCCGCCGACCCGCGCTTCGTCGAGACGATCGTCACGGCCCTGCCCAAGTACGAGCGCTTTCCCGGCAACGCCGCCGTCTTCCTGCCGGGCGGCAAGCCGCCCCGCGTCGGCGACATCTTCAAGCAGACCGACCTCGCACGCTCCATGCAGTACATGGCCGACGAGGAAAAGGCCGCCGCTGCCAAGGGTGGTCGCCTCGCAGGCCTGCAGGCGGCCCACGACGCCTTCTACAAGGGCGACATCGCCAAGGCGATCACCGACTATCACGCCCTCAAGGGTGGCTGGCTGACGATGACCGACATGGCCGCCTTCCGCGCCCGCCTGGAGGCCCCCGTTCGCGTCCGCTACAAGGACATGGACGTGTGGACGTGTGGGCCCTGGTGCCAGGGTCCGGCCCTGCCGATGATCCTCAAGATGCTCGCCAACGACGATCTGGCGAGCCTCGGCCACAACTCGCCCGCCTACATCCACCTGCTGACGGAAGCCATCAAGCTCGCCTTCTCCGATCGCGAGGCCTATTTCGGCGACCCCCGCTTCGTCGACGTGCCCCTCGAGATGCTGTTGTCGCAGGCATACGCTGCCAAGCAGCGCGCGCGCATCGACGCCGGCCGCGCCTATCCCGAGATGCCCCCGCACGGCGAAATCCCCGGCTATCCGCGGTTCCGCCCGGACGTGCCGAAGGGCGATACGCCGCCGCTTTCGCCCGACACCGCCTACTGTGCGGTCATCGACAGCGAAGGCAACGTCTTCTCGGCGACGCCCAGCGACCCCTCCTACGACATGGAGCTGATCCCCGGCACGGGCTTCGTCGCCTCGAGCCGCGGCTCGCAATCCTGGACGGTGCCCGGCCACCCCTCGGAGGTGGCCCCCTTCAAGCGTCCCCGCCTGACGCCGAACCCGGCCATCGCCATGCTCGGCGACGGGCAGGCGCTGATGCCGTTCGGCACGCCCGGTGGCGACGTGCAGACGCAGGCCATGCTGCAGGTCCTGTTCAACGTTGGCATCTTCGGCATGGACCTGCGCTCGGCCATCGAGGCACCGCGCTTCTCGACCTACTCGTTCCCGTCGAGCTTCGAGCCGCACGAGTACTATCCGAACCGGCTCGCCGTGGAATCGCGCGTCGATGCGGCGACGCTCGAAGGTCTGCGCGCCCTGGGGCACGACGTGATGGAGTGGCCGGACTGGACACGGCAGGCGGGCTCGGTCTGCTCGGTCATCCACGATACCCGGCACGGCGTCTACACGGGGGCGGGCGATCCGCGTCGCTCGTCCTACGCCGTGGGCTGGTGACGCCGCGTTACGAACGCTGGTCGGCGCGCGGCGATGCCGGGGGCACGGGGTCGTCGAGATGCCGGGCCTCGGACGGCACCAGATGCGGCACGCCGCGCCGTATCGGATAGGCGAGCCGGGCCGATCTGCTGATCAGTTCCTGGCGTCCCGCATCGTAGACGAGCGTACCCTTCGTGATCGGGCACACCAGAAACTCGAGCACGCGCGGGTCGCACCTTTCGCGCGGGGGCACGGGCCTGCCTTCGTCGTCTTCGCTCATTTCCGACCGCTCCGGTCCGGATGCGGCGCCTAACGCTACTGCAGGCGTCCGCCACCATCGTTGCCGCTGCTGCCGCCGGCCGCCAGAGCCATCTCGGCCAGCGCCGTCAGCACATCGGCGCGCTGCTTCAATGTCGCGGCCTCGAGCAGCGCCTGCTTGTCCTTCGGACCGAAAGGGCTTGCCAGCGACAGCCAATTGACGAGTTGCTCGCTGCGCGTCTGGCCGATGCTGTTCCAGTCGGCGTTGGCGTTGCGGGCAGCGAGAAACTTGCGCAGCACGGCCAACAGACGCTCGCGATCGACCTCGCTCTCGCCGTGCCCCGCCACCAGATCCTGCGCGTAGGGCTCGTAGTCGACGGTGACGATGCGATAGGGCGTCACACTCGACATTTCCTCGCCGAGGACGAACCGGCACAGTCCCGTCAGCCCGATCAGCAGGCGCCCGTCCTCCGTTTCCTGGTAGGACGTGACGCGCGCGGCACATCCCACGCGATTGAGATCCGCGGTGCGCCCTTGCGGCGAGCCGGTCGGCCCACCCTCGCCCGTCGGCTGGACGATGCCGATCACCCGCTCGCCCTTCAGCACGTCGTCGAGCATCGCCAGGTAGCGCGGCTCGAAAATGTTCAACGGCAACACCGCGCGCGGCAGCACGATGGCCCCCGCGAGCGGAAACAGGGGGATCGCCCCGGGCAGATCCGAAGTGTTCTGGTATTGCCGTCGCATACCCTGGTCCTTGTTGCGGGCGGCATCGCCCGGTGCGTCACGAGAACAGCATCGACGACAACCGGCGCCGCCCGTCGAGCGTTGCGGGATCCTTCGGCCCCCACGCATCGAAGAACTGCACGAGTTGCTTGCGGGCCGCCTGCTCGTTCCAGTTCCGGTCGCGCCGGAAGCTCTCCAGAAGCTCCGACACCGCGGCATCCTTTTCGCCCGAGCCGGCAAGCGCCAATGCCAGATCGATGCGCGCCTGATGGTCGGCCGGATTGGCCTCCACCTGCGCACGCAGCTCCGGCAGCTTGCTGCCCTGCCCGCCGAGCTTGGCGAGCTCGATGGCCGCCTTCACACCCTGCAAGGGCTGCCCTGCCTGCTTGTCCGGCGGCGCCAGCGCGATGGTCTGCTCTGCGCGCTCGATGTCGCCTGCGCTCAGGTAGCATTTTGCCAGGCCCGCCAGCGCCACCACGTTCTCGCGGTCCTCCTGCAGGATTGCCGCATAGATCTCGGCGGCGCTCTGCGCATCGCCGGCTTCCAGCACCTTCCCGGCCTCTTCCAGCGCCTGCGCGATATCGGCCGCACCGGCTTCACCCGCCAGGCGCTCCACGAATTGCTTTATCGCGCTCTCGGGCTGGACGCCCATGAACCCGTCGACCGGCCGGCCGTCGATGAAGGCATAGACCGTCGGGATCGACTCCACGCGCAATTGTCCCGCGATCGCTGGATGCTCGTCGATGTTGATCTTGACGAGCCGCACCTTGCCGTTCTGCGCCTTGACGACCTTCTCTATCACTGGCGTGAGCTGCTTGCACGGCCCGCACCACGGCGCCCAGAAGTCCACGATCACCGGCACCTGCTTCGACGCCTCGATCACGTCCTTGGCGAACCCCGCCGTGGTCGTGTCCTTGATCACGTCGCCGGCTGCACCAGCCCCCTGTGCGGCGCCGGGCTTGCCTTGTCCGAAGTCCATCGTCACTCTCCTTGTCGCTTGCCGGCGCCGGTGCGCGCGGCCGCATCACTCTCCGGTCAGCGCGAGAACACGCGGATCGTGTCCGCACGCGCGGATGAATTTCATGAGATCGTCACGCGCCAGGCTCGTGGTCGCCGTGTTTTCCAGCGGGTGACAGTTGATGTTGTCATACTGCATGAGCCGCTCATCCACCACAACCGACACGCGCTGCGAGGTGTCGTTGATCAGCGACAGCGCCGTGACGGACCCCGGCGTCACCCCCAAGACGTCGGCGAGCAACTCCGCCTTGCCGAAGGACAGCCGCCCCGAGCCGATGCGCTTGGGTAGCCCTTTGAGATCGACCGGGGTGTGGCTTTCGGCCACGACCAGGAACAGCCGGTCCTTGTGGTCCTTCAGGAAGAGGTTCTTCGTGTGCCCGCCGGGCAGCTGCCGGTGCAGCTCCGCGCTTTCGGCCACGGTGAAGACCGCTGCGTGCTCCTCGGTCGTCGTGGCGATGCCCAGTTCCTCGAGCCGCGACATAAGCTCGGCACGGGTCTTGGCAGGGGCTTTCGTCATCGGCGCTCTTTTCCAGCTTGCTTCCAGTAGGCACGGGGCATCACGCGCCGCAGGCGTTCGATCGCGCCATTACTTAGGTTTGCCCGCACGCCCGCGCAACCCGGATGATGCCAACACGTCGCAGGCGACACGTCGCTTGCAGCTGCTTATCGCAGCTTCTGCTGGGCAAATGAGACGTCGGGAAACAGCCTCTCCAAAATACTGCAACAGAGCCTCTTGCATTCCCCCGAACTTTGCGTCATACAGCGCGCCTAGCCGACGGCGACAGCCACGGCGACCCAAGGAAGCGGGTGTAGCTCAGGGGTAGAGCATCACGTTGCCAACGTGAGGGTCGAGGGTTCAAATCCCTTCGCCCGCTCCAATTTTCAAACGACAAGTTCGGGATAGGAATCCGTGCTTCGGCGCGGACGAACGCCCGTGCGAGCGGCGGTCTCACCGTCGCGCCTTCATTCCCCGTCCTCGATCAGATGCGGCACGAACCGTGCCCCCCGTCCCGTCACGACAGCGAGGTCCTCCCGGATGCCGATTCCGTGCGGGGCATCCCCCACCATCCACATCCCCACCACGGGCCGCCAGCCGTCGAACGCGGGCAGGGCCTGGAACGCCTGCGCCACGATCTCCATGCCCTCGTAGGGTCCGCCGGTCGCAACCGCGTCCAGCCCCTCCCCCGTGACGACCATGTTGGCGCCCTCGCGCCCGTGCAGCGGCTTCAGGATCCTCGGCCCCGCGATCCCCGCCGGATCGAATGCGGCGGGAAGCAGGTTCGGATGTCCCGGAAAGAGTTCCCAAAGGATCGGTAGAATGCCCTTGCTCGCCGGAATGATCCGCCAGGCCGGTTCCAGCACCTTGAGGCCCGCCGGCGCGATGTGCGGGAAGAATTCGTCGTCGAGCAGCCAGTCCCACGGATAGAGCTTGAACAAGGTCTCGATTCGGCCCCCTTCGAGATCGCGGAAGCATCGTCCGTCCCAGCCGACCTCGGTGAGGTCCATCAGCCGCACATCGAGCCCCGCCTGCAACGCCGTGTCCTGCAGGTAGGCGGTCGTCAGCAGATCGTCGTCGTCCTCGGGCATGCAGGCGAGATGGACACGCTTGGCCCAGCCGCTCTGCCGCCATGAATTCCAGCGTGCGATCAGGGCCTCGTGGATCGCGTTGTACTGGTCGGCCCCGGGAAAGCACTCTTCCAGCCAGTGCCATTGCACGACGGCAGCCTCGAACAGGGCCGTCGGCGTGTCCGCGTTGTATTCGAGGAGCTTCGGGGGAGCGCTGCCGTCGAAGCGCAGGTCGAACCGGCCATAGAGCGAAGGATCGCCCCGCGTCCAACTCGCCGCTGCCAGTTCGGCAAGCTCGGCCTCGATGCCCAGCTCCTCGAAGCGGCCTTTGGCGACGACGTGTGCCACCGCCTCGTGGATCAGCCGGGCGAGTTCCACGCCGGCGGTCTCGAGCATCTCGATTTCGTCGCTCGTGAAGACGTAGGCGGCATCCTCGCGCCAATAGGGCGAATTGGGCGCCGCCTCCAGATCCACTCCCAGCGCGCCGATGCGTTGAAGCCAATTGGAACGCGGTGTCAGGGTCCGCCGCTGCATGCCGGCACTATCCGCCCCAGAAACTGCGGCTGCGCGACCGGTACCGGCTGCGGCTGGAACTGCGGCATCCCGTGCCGAAGCCGCTGCGGATGACGGCCTCCGTCTTGATCTTGCGGGAGCCCAGGATCGGCCCGCCTCCCGGATCGCTGCTGTTGCAGCGCGAGGGCCGGCCATTCTGCAGGCGATACACCGGCCCCAGGAAGACACCGGGGCCTTGCGAGCCTTTCGACGAGCACGTCGCCAGCGAGTAGTCGGACGCGCAGTCGGACATGCTCGCGTAGACATTGCGCTCGTAGGTGGCGTTAGAGCAGCCGCCGAGCCCCGTCATCATGCCGCCGGTCGCGCCGAGAATGGCAAGATCGACCGCCCGGCTGCGTCGGCGCGTTCGTGCAACCGTCATGGCGTCATGCTCGCGGCATTGAGCAGGCCGAGCGTGATGGCGACCGCCGCCTTCATGATGCCCGCGGCCATGTCACCTTCCTCGATCGAGATGTAGAGCCTGGGCATGACCCGGGCCAGGATCACGTGGCCCGCAACCTGGACGACCAGGCCGATGACACCCCACAGCAGCACTTCCAGCAGGTTCTCCGAGTACGACACCGCCCGCGACAGCACCATCGCATAGCCGACGAGCGCACCCGCCAGCCCCAGCGCCGCAGCCGCATTCCCCTTGCGGATCAGTTCTTTTTCGTCGTGCGGCGTCGTGCTCATGTAGCTGAGCACGAAAACGCCCATCAGCGCGATGGACACGGCGAGATAAACCAGGAATGCCCCCAGCGAGGCGAGGAAATGCATCATGACGGAGCGCTCTCCCGAAAAACGAATCGCCTGACAAGCTAACGGATGAAAGTTGTCAGGCGATTGCCGGGCCGGCAACTGCGCTTGTGGCGAAGCGACTGCCGAAATTCTAGGCGAGGATTTCCTGCCGCAGGCCGAGTGCATCGCACTGCGGCTCGGCGGGAAAGCGCATCGCCACACCATCGAGATAGCGCCCGGCCGTCCACGCGCAGGCGCAGGCATCCAGGAGGTCGTCGGCCCCGGCGCCGGCCGGCACGTCGCACACAAAGCACTTCGGAAATCCCGCCTGCTCCAGCAGATCGCGCCGCAGCGCCAGCCCCGGTTCGTAGGGCCGCGATTTGACTTTCTTGGGCTCGTCCAGCGCCGCCCCGCGCATGGCCCAGAACGCGACCTCGGGATGGCACTCCACCACCCGCTGCTGCAGTTCGGGCGTCATCAGCGCATCCACTTCCCGGATCTTGGCAAAGATGTTGAAGGTCTGCTTGGCCACCTTGCGCGGCGGGTCGGAATGCAACAGCGCCACCGCGCACGCCGCGCGATACTCCCGCTCCATCACCGCGGCCCGCGCCGGCACCGCGAATACGGCGGACTGCCGCCCGCCCAGCCGCGACCGCGCCTCCACGTCGGCGAGCCGCCCGCCCGGCCCGGTCCGATCCGGCAGGCCGATGGGCATGTCCACGGCAATCGCCTGTGGCGCTTCGGGCAGAGCCAGCACGTCGGCGAACGAGGCCACGACGCGCGCGACGTACGGCCGTCCCACATCGCGCGGACGCAGCACGACGATCCATCCGGCCCGGCAACCGTCGACACCGGCAATGTAGCCCTCGCCCGATCGCCGGCCACACGTCATATCGCCGTCTCGACCGGGAACGGCGCCAGCGTTCGATAGCGGGGCATCGCCGCGACGATCGCCAGCGCATCGCCGTCACCTGCCGCCAGGGTCTCGTCCACCGCGGCAACCGCACGCCCGAGCGCCACGCCCCACTCGTCCCCGGTCAGCCGGTAGCCGAGCAGCAGCCCGGAAAACAGGTCGCCCGTTCCCTTGGGCACCGAGGTTCGCTCGGCGACGCGACACCTCAGGCGCGCCTCACCGAAGCAGGCGACGTTGACCAGTTGCTCCCGCTCCGCACCTGCCGCCGACGTCACCACGCATCCCATCCGCCCGAGCTTGGGCACAGCACACGCATCGCCCGCGATCCAACTGGCCTCGAAGCGGTTGAGCTTCACCACGTCGGCATCGCGCACCAGCGTGTCGCGCAGCGCGCGCGCCGCATCCTCGGCGATGTAGAGCCCCTTCGGCGCATCCCCCAGAACGGGATCGCACAGATGGAGCGCGGCCGGACTGGCGGCCCGCACCCGCGTGATGGCCTCCACGGCGAAGGCGACATGCTCCACGCTCGGCAGATAGCCCGTCAGCACGGCATCGAGCCCCGTGAGCCAGCCGTTACGACCGAGAGCCGCGAGCATGCCCGCAAGCGTCTCCGGCGCGATCCGCGTTCCCGAGACGTGATCGTGGCCGGGATGATTGGACAAGAGCACCGTCGGCAGCGCGATCACGTCGTGGCCGAGCGCCTGCAGCGCGGGAACGATCGCCGACAGGCCGACGGCACCGCGCGCGACCTGGGACGATATGGCAAGGATGCGCGCCATGGCCCTGCACCGCCCTCAATAGACGTTGGCTTCGAGCAGCGGCTCGCCGCGCATCACCCGGTCGAAGCCGAGCCGCGACACGTCGAGGCTCCGGTAGCTGCCATGCACCAGGAGTTCCGCGATGGCGCGGCCCGCCCCCGGCGACTGCTGCAGCCCGTGGCCCGAGAACCCGCAGGCGAGCACGAAACCGCCGAGGCCGGGATGCGGCCCCAGGATCGCGTTGTGATCGAGCGTGTTGACATCGTAGTGGCAGCACCACGCATTGACGACCTTCAGCGTCTCCATGGCGGGAACACGCGCGGCGAGCCCCGGCCATATCTTCTCCTCGAACATGGCGTGGTCGATCTCGAAGTCTTCCGCATCGGGGTCCTCGTCCTCCGGCGGTGCGATGCCCGTCAGGAAGTAGCGGCCTTCGGGTCGGAAATAGAGCCCCGTCGGATCGATCATCAGCCCGGCTCCCGGCAACGCTTGCGGGCAATCCACGACGAACACGAGCCGCTTGCGCGGTCGCACGGGGATCTCCAGTCCCGCCATCGTCGCAACCTTCGCAGAATGCCAGCCCGCGGCGCACACGACGGTGGGGCTCGCAATCGCCGCACCGCTCTTCAAGCGCACGCCCGCGACCCGACCCGCCGCGACGTCGACGCCCACCACCTCGTCCGCGAGGTAGACGACACCCGCCGCAATCGCCCCCTTGCGGAAGCCCTGCATCAACGCGGCGGGATCGACCCATCCCTCGCCCGAACGCCCCCAGCCGGCCGCCCCCAGCCCCTGCGTGTCGAGCCAGGGGAATTGCCGCGCGATCTCGTCCGGCTCGAGCAATGCTGTGTCGGCGCCGAGCTTCAGTTGCAGCGCCACGTTGGCCTCCAGCGTCGCGCGGCCCTCCGGGGTCGCCATGACCAGATAGCCTCGCTCGCGCCTGGCGATATCCACGTCCGGCCCCAGCCACTCCGCAACGTCGCGAAAGAACGTGGCGCCGAACTGGGACAGCTGGATGTTCTCGGGCGTCGAGAACTGCTGGCGGTACGATGCCACCGAGCGCCCCGTGGCGCACCATTGGTAGCTGGGGTCTTTTTCCACGACGACGACGCGCCCGCCGAAGCCTTCGCGCTTCAAGAACCAGGCGATGGCACTGCCGATCACGGCGCCGCCCACGATCACGATGTCTGCCGATGAATGCGTCATGTGAGGCTTGTCCTGCTTCGCCGTTCCCGGACTGTGCCGAAGCGGGCGGCGCTTGCCAAGACGGCCATTGGCGCATCGCCTGCCGCCGCAACGGCGGCGCTCACGTCATAATTCCGCTGCAGCGGCGCGGCAAAGGGTTAACTCCGTCTTAATCGGCGGGACATAGGGTGTCTCGATCCCTTTCGCGTCAGAGCCTGCCTCGGAGCAGCAACAGATGCCGGCCAAGCGTTCCGGTGCGGTCATGATCGTCGCCGTTCTGGCAGCACTGCTGGCCACAGCCACGCTTTGGCCGGCCCCCGCAAGCGCCGCGCGTCCCGATGCCCTGTCCAGCATCCTCGCCGTCCCCGCGCCCAAGCGGGCCACCCGCCCGCACCGACCGGCGCGAACCCATCCCATCCCCGTCGATCTGGGCACCGATCCCGTCAAGGCCCAGGCCGAACGACTGCGCCGTGTCAACTCTGCGCGCAGCTGGGGCTATCAGCTCGCGGGCCTGAACATCGACGAGGCCGCCCGCGCCCCCTACGACCTGCTGGTCGTCGATGCCACCACGGGCCTGGGCGCCGACCGCCATTTCCGGCCCGAGGAAGTCGCGCGCCTCAAGCGCAAACCGGATGGCGGGGCGCGGGTCGTCGTCTCCTACCTCTCCGTCGGCGAGGCCGAAGACTACCGCCCCGACTACTTCACGCCCGAATACCTGACCGAGGATGCGCCCGACTGGCTCGGCCACGAGAACCCGCAGTGGAAGGGCAACCGCATCATCCGTTTCTGCCAGGAGGGCTGGCAGCGGACCATCCTGGGCGACGACGATGGCCGCAACGTCTACAACAGCATCGAGCCCTCGCCGCTCTACCGGCTGATCGAGCTGGGCTTCGACGGCATCTACCTCGATCGCGTCGACGTCTACAGCGAAGTGAAGAAGGACTGCCCCGATGCGGAGCGGCGCATGGTGGACTTCATCGCCCGCCTCGCACGCCATGCCCGCAAGGCCAATCCGAACTTCATCGTGATCCTCCAGAATGCGGAGGAACTGGTGCAGCACAGGAAAATGATGGACACCATCGATGCCATCGCCAAGGAAGATCTCTTCTATGGCGCCGACTACGGCCAGAGGCTGAACGATGCCGGCACCATCCGCTCCTCGCTGTCGCACTTGAAGGCCGTGAAGGCCGCCGGACGGCCCGTGTTCGTCGTCGACTATCTGACGGGACGCGATGCCCGCGCCGATGCCAAGCGGCGCATCATCGAGCAGGGCTTCATTCCCTACATCGGCCCGCGCGACCTCGGCAGGCTCTGGCTGCCCGGCCGCGATTTCTGAAATTCGCCAGGCATCCCCCGCCGGCGATTGAGCGAGCCCACACCTGCGCTATAAGAAGACCGTCACGCACGGCCCGGCGCCGCGGCGCAATCGGGCGAGTGAGGATCAGCGCCATGGCGGCCGAGCATCTCCACGGTGAGGAAGCGATCATCCAGGAGTATCTGGCGCCGCTGGCGGCCGGATTTCCCGGTGCTTTCGGCCTGCGGGACGACTGCGCCGCCATCACCCCGGCGCCCGGCCACGACATCGTCGTCAAGACCGATCCGGTGGCGGCGGGCATCCACTTCTTCGCCGACGACGCGCCCGAGGACATCGGCTGGAAGGCGTTGGCCGTCAACGTGTCGGATCTTGCCGCCAAGGCAGCGGTGCCCCGCGCCTACCTGATGGCGCTGAGCTTCCCCGACGCCCCTACACGCGACTGGATGGCCCGCTTCGCCGCCGGCCTCGCCCAGGCCCAGTCCACCTTCGGCATGCACCTGATCGGCGGCGACACGGACCGCCGCCCGGGTCCGATCACCATATCCATCACCGTCTTCGGGGAAACACCGACCGGCCGCATGATCCGGCGCGGTGCTGCCCGGCCCGGCGACCACGTCTACGTGACGGGGACGCTGGGGGCTGCCGCCATGGGCCTCGCCCTGCGCACGAGCCCGGAACGCGCCATGGCCTGGAGGATCACGCAAGCAGCGGCCGAAGCGTCGCGCGCCCGGTACTTGCGACCCCAGCCCCGGCTTGCCCTGCGCGATGCGCTCAGGGCCCACGCCACCGCCGCCATGGATATTTCGGACGGCCTCGCCAAGGACCTCGGCCGCATGTCGCGCGCCAGCGGCTGCGGCGCCGAAATCGAGCTGGCGCGCGTCCCCATGGACCAGACCGGCGCGCACGCGGTCGCCCACGATCCCGACCGCTGGTGCGACATCGTGGCCGCCGGCGACGACTACGAGTTGCTGATCGCAGTTGCCCCCGGCAGCGCCCAGGCCTTCGAGGCGGCCGGCCTCGCAGCCGGCCGGATGGCCAGTCCGGCCTTCGGCCTGACGCGGATCGGTGCCTTCACACGCGACCCCGCCGTGACGTTCCGGATGGCATCCGGGCGCCCGCTCGACCTGTCGCGCACGGGCTGGGACCACTTCTGAGCCCGCCGCCTGTGGCCATCGAGGCACAGAGGCGCCCGAACTCCCGCCGTTGAGCCCCCGCCTTCACCCGTCCGGGCAAGGTCCCGCTGTCATGTGTTGCAACAGCGCATCTCTTGGGGCATGGTCCCGGCGCGATTCCAGGCTTTTCGGCTTCGGGCGCGGTTAGCCTATGCGCAGCGCGTTCCCGCCCTTCGACCCAGAACAGCCAGCGAATATACGTCCAACTAGGGAGCTCATTCCATGGATACCGTGATGTGGGCGATCATCCTTGGCGGCTTGTTGTCGATCGTCTACGGCGCATGGACCATCCGGTCCGTGATGGCCGCCGACGCCGGCAACGCCCGCATGCAGGAGATCGCTGGTGCTGTTCAAGAGGGCGCGCAGGCTTATCTGTCGCGCCAGTATACGACGATCGCAATCGCGGGCGTCCCGATCTTCCTTCTGGTTGGCTTCCTCCTCGGCTGGCTCGTCGCGATCGGCTTCCTGATCGGCGCCGTGCTTTCGGGCATCGCCGGCTTCATCGGCATGCACGTCTCGGTCCGCGCCAACGTGCGCACCGCGCAGGCCTCCACGGTTTCGCTGGGCGACGGGCTCTCCATGGCCTTCCGCGCCGGCGCGGTGACGGGCATGCTGGTCGCCGGTCTGGCCCTCCTGGGCGTGGCCGTCTACTACGTGATCCTGACCGTCGGCATGGGTCTTTCGACCACGTCGCGCACGGTGATCGACGCGCTCGTCGCCCTCGGCTTCGGCGCCTCGCTGATCTCGATCTTCGCCCGTCTGGGCGGCGGCATCTTCACCAAGGGCGCCGACGTCGGCGGTGACCTCGTCGGCAAGGTCGAGGCCGGCATCCCCGAGGACGATCCGCGCAACCCCGCGACGATCGCCGACAACGTCGGTGACAACGTCGGCGACTGCGCCGGCATGGCGGCCGACCTGTTCGAGACCTACGCGGTGTCGATCGTGGCCACCATGGTGCTCGCCGCGATCTACTTCGCCGGCCAGCCCGTCGTCGGCAGCCTGATGATCTACCCGCTCGCCATCTGCGCGGCCTGCGTGGCGACCTCGATCATCGGCACCTTCTTCGTCAAGCTGGGTGCCAACAACTCCATCATGGGCGCGCTCTACAAGGGCGTGATCATGACCGGCATCCTGTCGCTGATCGCCCTCTACCCGATCACCGACCGCCTGCTCGGCATGGGCACCACGTTCACCGCGCGCGGCCTGACCTTCACGGGCATGGACCTGTTCTGGTGCGGCGTCGTCGGCCTCGTCGTGACCGCGGCGATCATCGTCATCACCGAGTTCTACACGGGCATCGGCTATCGCCCGGTCCGCTCGATCAGCCAGGCATCGGTCACCGGTCACGGCACCAACGTGATCCAGGGCCTCGCCGTCTCGCTCGAGTCGACGGCACTGCCCGCCCTGGTGATCATCGTGGGCATCATCGCCACCTTCAAGCTCGCCGGTCTCTTCGGCGTCGCCATCGCGGTGACGACGATGCTGGCACTCGCGGGCATGATCGTCGCGCTCGACGCCTTCGGTCCCGTCACGGACAACGCCGGCGGCATCGCTGAAATGGCGGGCCTGCCCAAGGAGATCCGCAAGACCACCGACGCTCTCGATGCGGTCGGCAACACCACCAAGGCCGTGACCAAGGGCTATGCCATCGGTTCGGCAGGCCTGGGCGCCCTGGTGCTGTTCGCCGCCTACAACGAGGATCTGGCCTTCTTCATCAGCCAGGCCCAGCCCGGCTCGATGTTCCACCAGTTGAACGTCGATTTCCGGCTCTCCAACCCCTACGTCGTCGTCGGCCTGCTGTTCGGCGGCCTGCTGCCGTACCTGTTCGGCGGCATCGCCATGACGGCCGTCGGCCGTGCCGCAGGCTCGATCGTCGAAGAGGTCCGCCGGCAGTTCAAGGAAAAGCCGGGCATCATGAAGGGCACCGAAAAGCCCGACTATGCCCGCGCTGTCGACATCCTGACGAAGGCCGCGATCAAGGAAATGATCGTGCCCTCGCTGCTGCCGGTACTCTCGCCGATCGTCTGCTTCTACGTCGTCAAGGCGATCGCGGGCCCTGCCAACGCCTTCGCCGCGCTCGGCGCCATGCTCCTCGGTGTCATCGTCAACGGCCTCTTCGTCGCCGTTTCCATGACGTCGGGCGGCGGCGCCTGGGACAACGCCAAGAAGTCTTTCGAGGACGGCTTTGTCGACAAGGACGGCAAGAAGCATCTCAAGGGTTCGGAAGCCCACAAGGCCTCCGTCACCGGTGACACCGTCGGCGATCCCTACAAGGACACCGCCGGCCCGGCCGTGAACCCGATGATCAAGATCACGAACATCGTGGCGCTGCTGCTGCTGGCCGTCCTCGGTCACTGACCCGGACGCTCGGCATCACGTCGCACGCAACGACGAAGGGCGGTCGGGAAATCCCCGGCCGCCCTTTTTTCAATTCGATCTTTGGGCCGCCCCGCAGCCACGCCTGTGGCCCGGGTGCGGCGCAGGCAAGCCGCTTACCACACGTTCCAGCGCAGACCGGCGCGGATTTCGTGGTCGATCCGGGAATCCCCGTTCAGGATGTCGTGGTTGACGGCATCGCGCACGGACGTCTGCCCGCCCTGCCACATGAGGCGATAGCCCGTGTCGATGAGCACGCCCGGCGACACCTCGTAGCTGAAGCCGACCATCGCCGCTGCCGCCAGTCCGACATTCATGTTCTTGCGCTTGGCGTCCCGGTTGATGTCGGCTTCCGTGCAGGCCGTGGTCGCGCCGGTGACGGAATTCGTCGTCGACGTGCAGACGCCGTGCTCGTTGTAGTCCAGTGAGCCCTCGCGCAGCGTGATGCCGACGCCCGCGCCGACATAGGGCGTGAACGCGCTGCCCCGGTTGAAATCGTAGTACATGTTCACGAGGCCCGTGTGGTTGGCCATCCGGCTTTCCTCGTTGCGGGACACTGTGAAGCTGTTGACCTGCGACGAATTGACGAAGTTGCCGTTCTGGAAGACCAGCGGGCCCGTGGTCGTCGTCGTGTGCTGGTAGACGTCGTTGCCGCCCCGCGTCCTCTGGTCACCGCGATAGGTGGCGGTCACGTCCCAGCGCAGGCTGCTGGTCATGTAGCGACCGAAGCCGAGCGTGCCCATGAACGGGCCCTCGCTGGAGTCGTAGCCCTGGGTGAAGTGCCCGCCGAGCGACGTATGCGATGTCGCCGAGCCATGCGAGGCGACAGCCATGCCGAGGTCCGCCCTGACGTACCAGCTGAAGGATTCGGCCACGGGAATGGGCGCAGGCACCGGGATGCCGGCCATGCCGCCGGAATCCTTCAGGCTGCCGGCCCCGTTGTTCCAGTCGCCGGCGTTTGCCGACGTCGACATCAGGGCTGCCAGGGCGACGGAAAGGAGCAATGTTTTGCGCTGCATCGACTTCAAGTCCTCGATATCGCCGGCTGCCCCTCGGCTCTGGCCTGGCGTGTTCCATGGGCGGGGCTTTGCGCAAGCCGCAGGGCCGATGGCGAAACGAGGAGGCAGATGCTTGGCGAAGCTCCCGGGCGCGCCACGAAGGGTGGCAGACGCAAACGCCAACACACATGCCAGGAAATCGTCGGCAACTGATCTCGGATCGCCGCGCCGGCGGGCGCTGCTACCCGGGTGCCTCCGGGCGCTGGCGCCCGGAGCAGTGTCGAGGCGGAGCCCCACTTGGGCTCCGCGCAAACGTCAGCGAATGTCGTAGCGCAGACCGATGCGCAGCTCCTGCGCCCACATATCGCGAACGAGCGGATCGCCGTCCGTGGCGGTGCCGCCACCGTTCCTCGTGCCGGTGATGACGCCCGTATGCGCGTCGCCCAGGTAAAGCAGGCGATAACCCGCATCCAGGTGCAGGCGATCCCTCAGGTCGACGGTGAAGCCCGTCATGAAGGCGCCCGCGACCGACCACTGGCTGGCGCCGGCGATGGACACGTTGGAGAAACCGCAGATGCAGTTGTCGGGAACCGAGCCGGACGTGGTCTTGTTGTTCACCGCACCCAGGCCGACGCCGATGTACGGCGCGAAGCGGCCGCCCATGTTGAAGTCGTAGTAGAGGTTGGCCAGGAACAGGTCGCTCTTCAGGCCGAACGTGCGCTGGCCGGGAAAGTCGACGCCGCCCATGTTCGACATCGTGCCCCGGGCGTCCGTCTCGAAGCGATGATCCCAGGTCAAGTCGCCGCGCACGCTACGGCCGAAGTAGCGGCCGATGCCGACGCCACCGGACCACTGGTCGTCGATGGATGTATTCGTGAGGTCGAAACGCCCCTCTTCGAGCATCGACGGGCGGTCGTAGTTGGAATAGCCGATGTCGCCGCGAACATACCACGAGGCGGGCCCCACGGCCGGCATGGCCACGTAACCGTCCTTGATGCTGCCACCCCGGTAGAGGTCGGCGGCCGTGGCGCTGGCGACGCTGCCGGCAAAGAGCGCCGCTCCAACGATAAGTGCGCGAATGGAGGTCATCTCCTCAATCCCTTTGTCGATGCGACCGGCATGGCTGGGCCGGCACTACTCAGCTAACGCGATACGCGTTCATCGACGACTATGTGGGAGAGGGTTTAAAAAGCGCTTAATGGGTGTTTTCGATTGGCACACGATGGCCAGCCGCGAGCGGGGACCAGACGTCGGATGCGCTTCATGTCGTGATCGGATCATGCGTGCGCGCATCGCACCGAGAGGCTCGACGCGACCGCAGCGTTCGCCTATGCGGGGCCTGACATGCCGGCGCCTGGCGGCCTACGCAGCCACCGCCGCCAGCTTCACCGCCTCGACGATGTCGCCGACGACGTCATTGACCATGTGCTCGTCGTCGCCTTCCGCCATCACGCGAATGACCGGCTCGGTCCCCGAAGGACGGATGACGACACGGCCACGCTGGCCTAGACGCTCCTTCGCACCCTCGATCGCCTTCAACACACGCTGGTCTTCGAGCGGCTTGCCTTCCGAGAAGCGAACGTTCCTCAGGATCTGCGGCAGCGGATCGAAGCGGCGGCACACCTCGCTCACCGGCTTGCCCGTCGAGACCACCGTCGCCAGGACCTGGAGCGCCGAAACGAGCCCGTCTCCCGTCGTGGTGAAGTCGGAAAGCACGATATGGCCGGACTGCTCGCCGCCCACGTTGTAGCCATGCTTGCGCATGTGCTCCACCACGTAGCGGTCGCCGACGGGCGTGCGCACCATCGACAACCCCATGCTCTGGAAATAACGCTCCAGCCCGAGGTTCGACATGACCGTGGCCACGATCCCGCCGCCGGCCAGCCGGCCGCGGCGATGCCACGCCTCGCCGATCACCGCCATGATCTGGTCGCCGTCGACGATCTGGGACTTCTCGTCGACGATCACCACGCGGTCCGCATCGCCATCGAGCGCGATGCCGATGTCGGCGCGCACCTCGCGCACCTTCTCGCAAAGCGCCTCCGGCGCCGTCGAGCCGCACTTGTAGTTGATGTTGCGACCGTTGGGCTCCACGCCGATCTTGATGACTTCGGCGCCCAGTTCCCACAGGGCTTCGGGAGCCACCTTGTAGCTGGCCCCGTTGGCGCAATCGATGACGATGCGCAGGCCGTCGAGGCGAAGATTGCGTGGCAGCGTGCGCTTGGCGAACTCGATATAGCGCTCCTGGGCGCTCTCCACCCGCGTCGCACGGCCGATGCGATCGGGCGGCGCCAGCAGGGTGGCGCTGTCGGCGTCGATCAGTTCCTCGATCTCGCGCTCGGTATCGTCCGACAGCTTGTAGCCGTCGGGATTGAAGAACTTTATGCCGTTGTCCTCGTAGGGATTGTGCGAGGCCGAGATCATCGCCCCCAGGTCCGCCCGCAGCGAGCGCGTCAGCATCGCCACCGCCGGCGTCGGCATCGGACCGAGCAGGAACACGTCCATGCCCACCGACGTGAAGCCCGACAGCAGCGCGCTTTCGATCATGTAGCCCGAAAGGCGGGTATCCTTGCCGATCACGACGCGATGGCGGTGATTGCCGTTGCCCCGCGAGAAAATATGCCCCGCCGCCATGCCGACCTTCAGCGCCATCTCGGAGGTCATGGGATGCTTGTTCGCCAAGCCCCGGATGCCATCAGTGCCAAAATAGCGGCGCGACATGGTAACCCCCCTCGATATCCCGAACTGGACGTTGTCCGCTCACTGAGTGCCGGCCAACAGGCCCGAACGGACCGGTTCATCGCCTCAGCGCGGCGCCTCGGGCACTCGCATAGCCGAGTCTCTATTATGCTGTAACTTCACAAACGATGGCGCCAGGTTGCAGCGGCTTAGTGCAGGCCTTTTCGCTCATCAACGCCTTGTACTGAGAATGAATAGAGCCAGGCAACCTTGCCAACACCAAATAGTGCGGGATCGAACCGCGACGCATTGGCCACAGCGTGCCGGCCAGTGCTGCGCTTCCGGCATCTGCCTTGAGACACGGCTCGCCTCATAGCATGTCCTCGAAACCGGAAAAACACTGATACACGACTGTTTTTAATATTTGTTTTCCGCACGACGCCTGGTCGCGAAGCCGGCGAAGAGCGGAAAGCGGACGCCGAATGCGCGCTACGCTGGCATCCCGCGCCCGCTGCGCTTACAAGGTAGGTCGATTTGACGCCGCCGCCCGGGTAAGACGCATGACCGACATCAAGCTCGCCGACCAATTTCCTGCCGCCCAGCATGCCCAATGGCGTGCCCTCGTCGACAAGGCCCTGAAAGGCGGCGACTTCGAGCGTCGGCTGGTCTCGCGCACGCTCGACAACATTCGTATCGAGCCCCTCTATACGCGCGCGGCCTTGAACGTTGCTGGCACCGGCATGCCGGGCGAGGCGCCCATGACACGCGGGCTGGCGCCGCCGCAGCCACGCGCGGGATGGGATATCCGCCAGCTTCACGCCGACGACGATCCCGCGCGTGCCAATGCCGCCATCCTGGACGATCTGGCGGGCGGCGTGACGTCCGTGATGTTGCGCGTCGCGGCCCCCGGCCAGTTCGGCCTGCCCTACGAGGGCGACGCGATCGCCCGCACCCTGAAGGGCGTGCATCTGGACGTATGTCCCGTCGCGCTCGACGCGGGCGAATACACGCCCGATGCCGCCGGTGCACTCATTGCGCTATGGCGCCAGGCGGGCCTTGCCGAGACGCAGTGGCACGGCGCCTTCAACTACGATCCCCTCGGCAACCTCGCGCGCACGGGCGCTCTCTACAACGCCATCCCCAAGGCGCTGGCGATCGCTGCCGACCTCGTCGTCCGCTGCAAGGGCACGGCCGTGCAGGCGGTCATGGCCGACGGCCGCCCCTATCACGAAGCCGGCGCCAGCGAGGCGCAGGAATTGGCCGCAATGCTGGCGACGCTGGTCGCCTATCTGAGGGCTGCCGAGGCTGCCGGCATGTCTCCCGACGCCGCCTTGCCGCACATCGCCGTGGGGCTCGCCGCCGATGCGGATCAGTTGCTGACCATTGCCAAGCTGCGCGCCGCCCGTCACCTCGTCTGGCGCATCGCCGAGGCCTCCGGCGCGGGCGAGGCCGTCGCCGCCGTCCGCATCGCAGTCACCACCAGCGAACGCATGATGGCCGAGCGCGACCCTTGGGTGAACATGCTGCGCACCACGATGGCCTGCGCCGCCGCCGCCATGGGCGGGGCCGACGCCATCACGGTACTGCCTTTCACCTGGGCCCTCGGCCGCCCCGATGCTTTCGCACGTCGCATCGCGCGCAATACGCATCACGTCCTGATCGAGGAAAGCGGCCTCGACCGCGTCATCGACCCCGCTGGCGGCAGCTTCGCCATGGAGGAGCTTACCGACAAGCTGGCGCGCGAAGCGTGGGCGCTGTTCCAGGAAATCGAGGCCGGTGGCGGCATGGCCGCAGCCCTGACCAGCGGTGCCATAGCAAAGCGCATCGCCGCGACGGCCACCGAGCGCGACAAGGCCATCGCCACGGGACGCCTCTCCCTCACGGGCACGTCGGCTTTCCCCAGGCTCGGCGACGATGGCGTCACCGCCGATCCGCATCCCGCACCGCTGCCCGCAACCCTCAACGGTGCCACCATCGCGCCGCTGCGCGCCCGCCGCGTCGGTGCCGCCTTCGAGGCCTTGCGCAATCGCGCCGATGCGATGGCAGCCGGCGGCAAGGCGCCCCCCACGGTATTCCTCGCCTCGCTCGGACCGCTCGCCGTGCACTCCGCCCGCACGACATGGATCGCGAATTTCCTCGCCGCCGGCGGCATCGCGGTGAAGTCGGGCGACGGCTTCACCAACAGCGCCGACGCAGGGCGCGCCTTTGCCGAGTCGGGGTGCCGCATCGCCTGCATCTGCTCGTCCGACGATGTCTATGGCGAGCTGGGCGAAGCGACCGCCTCCGCGCTCAAGGGCGCCGGTGCGGCCAGCGTCTACCTCGCCGGCCGTCCGAAGGAGCAGGAATCGGCGCTCGCAGCCGCTGGCGTCGACGCCTTCCTCTATGCCGGCATGGACGCCGTCACCATCCTCGCGAAACTCCTCGACGACGCCGGTGCCGCCCGCTGACGGCGGCACCGTCCATTCCAACCCGCAACGTGCGCTCCTCCTACAGGTAGGCCCTGCCCATGCCGCTCGAACGCCGCGTGCTGATCTGGATGTGCGTGCTCGTCGCCATCAATCAGCTCGGCTTCGGCGCCATGATCCCGTCGCTGCCGCTCTATGCCCAATCCTTCGGCGTACCCGCCTCCGCCATCGGACTGGCCGTCGCCATCTACGGCCTGGCGCGCTTCGTCGTGGCAATTCCGTCGGGGCGGCTGTCGGATAGCCTGGGGCGCCGGCCCACGATCGCCATCGGCGGCTTGATCTCGGCCATCGGCAATCTGTGGTGTGCCTGGGCCACCAGCTATCCCGAATTCATCCTGGCGCGCTTCGTGGCCGGGGCCGGCGCCGGCCTTCTCGTGACCACGGGACAGGTCGTCCTCGCCGACATCACCAGGCCCGAAAACCGCGGCCGCACCATCGCCATCTACCAGGGCACCTTCATCTTCGCGGTGGGCATCGGCCCCTTCCCCGGCGGGCTGCTGGCCGAGCACTTCGGCCTCGCCGCACCGTTCACGGCCTACGGCGTGATGGCCTTGCTCGCTGCCATCGTCGCCTGGTTCGCGGTCGCCGAGACACGCGACTTCGGCGCCAACGCCCGCAAGGCCGGGCAGAAGGCCCTCTCCTTCATCGATCAGCTCCGGCTGCTGACTGCCAACATCGGCTTCCTGCTCGTCAGCCTGATCGTGCTGATGAATGCGGTCGTGCGGACGGGCGGGCTCTTTTCCATCATTCCCCTGCTCGCCACGGAGCAGTTGAAAATCTCAGTCTCCGCCATCGGCTTCGCCATGATGATGGGCAGCATCGCGGGCCTCGCCGCCGCCTATCCCGCGGGCTGGTTGTCGGACCGCTTCGGCCGCAAGGCCGTGATCGTTCCCGCCACCATCCTCAGCGGCGGCTCGATGCTGCTGTTCTGCCTCGCGCCTTCCTACCCGTGGTTCATGGCTGCGAGCCTCCTGTGGGGCGTCGCCATCTCGGTGGGCGGCGCGGCACCTGCCGCCTATGCCGCGGACATGGCGCCCCCCGGCATGAACGCGGCCGCCATGAGCACGTTCCGCATGACCGGCGATGCGGGCTACGTCATCGGCCCGCTGCTGCTCGGCCTGATCGTCGACCTCTACGGATCGGTCGCAGCCCTCGTCGTCGCAGCCGCCAGCATGGTGCTCGTCGGTATGGCCTTCCTGGCGCTGGCGCCGGAAAGCCACAAGCCGCGCACTATCAGCTGACCGCTCCTTCGCCGCCGCCTAACGCAGTTTCGAGGCCTCCAGCTCCGTGCGGGGATAGGCGGCTTCCACGGGGATCCGCAGCACCTTGCCCGTCGGCCGATCCTCCATCCACGGCTGCACCGTGACCACCGTACGCTGGCGCGCGCCGGCCATGGCCTCCGCCACGGTCTTCCACGTCGCCAGCAGCTCCAGCGTGCAGCGCGTCACCGCCACCAGCGTGCGCCGGCCCGCCTCGGCCTGCGCGAGGGCCTCCTGCGGCGTGATCCACACGCCTTCCGCCGACTCGCGATCGTCCAGATTGTCCTCCTGCTCGTGCGGAGCCGCCGTCAGGAAGAAATGCGTGTCGAACCGCTTGGGCACCCACACCGGCGTGATCCAATGGCCGAAGTGGACCATTTCGCCAGCCGCAAGCTGCAGCCCTTCGCGCGCGATCATGCCTGCAAAGCGCGCGCTGTGCCCCTTCCGGTCCGCGCCGCGCTCCGCCGCCACCAGCCGGTCGGCATGATCCGAGCCGACCAGATGCCCGGCACCGGGCTTGCGCGCCAGCAGCAGCCCCGCCTCCTCGAACGTCTCGCGCACGGCCGCCACCCAGTAGGAGGCCTCGGGATGCGCCGCCGTCACCGGGGCGAGCTCGCGCCACGCCGCCGCGCCATCCTCAGGATCGACCTTGCCGCCCGGAAAGACGAAGGCGCCGGCAAACGTCTGGCCGCTGCCCTGATGCCGCTCCAGCATGAAGACCTCGAGGCCATCCCCCCCGTCACGCAGGATGACGACAGATGCGGCGGGGACCGGCGTCGGCAGTGCTCCGGCTTCTTTGCTCATGCGACAGTGTTCTCCCAGATCGCGGCCATGCGGCCTCCATTGCGGCGGCATCGTCACGACCCCGGCGCCTTATGTCCAGACAAATTGCCAAGGCCGCGCACAGGCACGCCACGAGGGGTCTTGGCCATCCTCGCGCAGTCGCCGTAGGATGGCGCAACGTCAGCGGGAATGCTCCAGGAGATCCCTCATGTCCGAACGCGCCAATCAGCGCATCGCCTACTTCAATGGCAACTACGTGCCGGAGTCGGAGGTGAAGGTCCCCTTCCGCGACCGCAGCTTCCTCTACGGAGACGGCTGCTTCGACATGACCCGCACATTCGAGGGCAAGCCGTTCCGCGTCGAGGAGCACATCGAACGCTTCTACCGCTCGCTGTCCTACCTGCGTATCGACATCGGCATGCGCGCGCCCGAGATGATCGACGTGACGCACGAGGTCGTGCGCCGCAATGCCCACCTGCTCGGCAAGGGCGAGGACTGGTGGGTGGGCCAGCGCGTCTCGCGCGGCGTCAAGAGCGTGGGCGAAGGCATGGACCCCTGGGACCACATGGGACCCAACGTCGTCGTGGACTGCATGCCGCTCCCCTTCAAGGCACGCGCCGAGCATTACCGCGACGGCATCCGCGTCATCGTCCCCTCTGTACGCCGCACACCGCCAAGCTCGCTGTCGCCGCGCGTCAAGACGCACAACTACCTCAACATGATCATGGGTGAGCTGGAGGTGCACGAGCGCGACCCCAAGGCCTGGGCCGTGCTGCTCGACGAGAACGGCAACCTGTGCGAGGGCATCGGCTCCAACATCTTCGTGGTGAAGGGCAACCGCATCTCCACACCGCAGGGCCGCTACGTGCTGGAAGGCATTTCGCGCCAGACGGTCATCGAGTTGGCCAAGGCCGAGGGCTTCGAATTGGTGGAGCGCGACATCGACCTCTACGACGCCTATACCGCCGACGAGGTCTTCCTCACCTCCACGAGCCTGTGCCTATGCCCCGTGACCAAGGTCAACGGCGCAGTGATCGGCGCGGGCAAGCCCGGCAAGGTCGTCAAGCATCTCCTCGGGGCCTACTCGAAGATGGTCGGCTGCGATATCGAAGCGCAGTACCTCAAGCATCTGGGCTGAGCACCCCGCTCGGCTCCGCATCACGAACGAACGCCACGCACGACCGCAAGGACACGCAATCGCATGGATCTCCAGTTGAAGGGCAAGACGGCGCTGGTAACGGGCGCCAGCATGGGCATCGGCCGCGGCATCGCCGAGGCGCTCGGCCGGGAAGGCGTCCGCCTCGCCATCACCGCGCGGCGCGGCGAGCTGCTCGAGGACGTGGCCAAGACGATCGTGGCAAGCGGCGGTGCCGAGCCCGTGCGCATCGTGCAGGACGTGATGGCGCCCGACGCGCCCCAGAACATCTCCGCCAAGGCTCTGGCGGGCCTGGGCGCGGTCGACATCCTCATCAACAATGCCGGCGGCAGCCGCCAGTTCGGCAAGGACGCCACCGAGGCGCAATGGGAGGAGGCGATGACGCTGAACTTCAATCGCCCGCGCCAGCTCGCCCACAAACTCCTGGACCAGATGATCACGCGCAACTGGGGTCGCATCATCAACATCACCGGCAAGTCCGAGCCCGAGGGCGTCAACGGCGCCTTCTCGGCCAAGGCCGGCATCCACGCCTGGGCCAAGGGCCTCTCCCGCGAGGTCGGCAAGTTCGGCATCACCGTCAACTGCATCCCGCCCGGCCGCATCATGAGCGAGCAGATCCGCCGCAACTACACACCCGAGTACCGCCAGTGGCAGTGCGAGCACGAGATCCCCGTCGGCCGCTACGGCGAGCCCGAGGATATCGGCAATCTCGTGTGCTATCTCGTCTCGCCGCTCGGCAGCTACATCACCGGCACGGTGATCCCCGTCGATGGCGGGTTGAGGCGCTATCAGTTCTGACGCCCCTCCGCGCCGCAAGGGCACGTGCAGCGGGGGATTGGAATCATTGGGAGACGGGGCGTGCAACGCCCCGCTCCACACTCACTTCTTCTTCGGCGCGGCCTTCGCCTCGTAGCGGCGCGACCACTCCTTGAGTACGGCCGCGCGGTCGTTGGCCATCTTCTGCAGATCGACCTTGGCCATGCGCGCCTCCGCATCCACCGGATAGTTCGGCGGCAGCGCCTTCACCGTCGGATCGGCGACGAGCGCGTAGTACTTCGCATAGAGCTTGTTGGCGTCGGTCGAGGCCGTCCAGTCCATGATCTTGCGCACGAGCGCACCATGCTTGGTGCCCTTCATGATGGCCGAGGCCTCCATGTCCCAACCCACGCCCTCCTTGGGCAGCACGATATCGATGGGCGCCCCGTTCGACTTCTCCTTGGCAGCCCGCATATCGAAGCCCAGGCCGATGATGCGCTCGCCCTTCGCCGCCTGCACGCACGGCGCGCTGCCCGAGTGCGTATAGACCGCGATATTCTCGTGCAGGCCGTCCATGAACGTCCACGCCGCCGCCTCGCCCATGCTCTGCAGCCACGCTGAAATGATGAGGTAGCCTGTGCCCGAGGATGCCGGATGCGGCATCACCACCTGCCCCTTGAACCGCGGCTTGAGCAGGTCGGCATAGGTGGCAGGTGCGGCCGCGCCCGCCTTCTTGCCCTCCACCGTGTTGTAGCAGACCACCCCCAGGAAGGCGTCCATGCCGACGAACAGGCCGTCCTTCGACTGGAACTGCGGCTTGTGCCTGGCAGCGCCTGCCGCCTTGTAGGGGTCGAGCAGCCCTTCCTTGTTGAAGAGCAGCAGGCTCGATGCCGCGAGCCCCAGGATGATGTCCGCCCTGGGCGACGCCTTTTCAGCCAGCACGCGCGCCGTGATGACGCCGGTGGAATCGCGCACCCACTGGACGTTCACCTCGGGGACCGCAGTCTCGATGGCGGCCTTGAAGGTGCCGAGCTGATCGTTTTCGAGTGCCGTGTAGATCGTGACGGTCGTCTTCTGGGCGTAGGCCGGCACGTGTGCCAGAAACAGGCCGACGCTTGCCAAGCCCGCTGCTGCCAGTTTCGCAAGACGCATCGCACTCTCCCTTTTTTTGGCGATGACCCAGCATTGCAAGTTTTCGCGGTTGCGAGAATACCCACGGCGCATGACAGCGGGGTGACGTCGTCGTGATCTTCAAATCGCGCCCCGCCAAATGCCCGCTTGTGCGAAACGGGCCAGTCGGGCTTCTATGCGCGCCTGATTTGCGCGCAGGCGTGCGCCCAGCCCAGGAGATCTCCCGTGTCGACCGCCACCACCAAGAACCGCCTGATCGACCTCTATAGCGACACGCAGACCCGGCCGATGCCCGGCATGCGCAAGGCCATGGCCGAGGCGGAAGTCGGCGACGAGCAGCGCGGCGAGGACCCCTCGACGAACCGCCTGCAGGAGCGCGTGGCGGAGATGCTGGGCAAGGAGGACGCCGTCTTCCTGCCCTCCGGCACGATGTGCAATCAGATCGCCATGCTCGTGCATTGCCGGCCGGGCGACGAGATCATCGGCTCGGCGGAGACGCACGTCTTCACCTCCGAGGGTGGCGGCGCGTCCGTTCTCGCGGGTGCCCAGACGCTCTGGATTCCCAGCGACAAAGGCATCTTCACCAGCAAGGAATTGGACGCGGCGATCCGCACGGGCGATGGCCGCCACAACCCGCTTTCCCGGGTCGTCGTCATCGAGCAGACGGTGAACCGCGGCGGCGGCGCCGTCTGGACCACGGCCCAGATCGAGGATGTCGCCACGGCCGCCCGGCGCCATGGCCTCATCGTCCACATGGATGGCGCGCGCGTCCTCAACGCCGTCGTGGCCGCAGGCGTACCCGCCACCGAGATGACGCGCCACGTCGATACCGTCTGGCTCGATCTTTCCAAGGGCCTGGGTTGCCCCGTCGGCGGTGTCCTCGCCGGCTCCAAGGCCTTCATCGACGAGGCCTGGCGCTGGAAGCATCGCCTGGGCGGCGCCATGCGCCAGTCGGGCATCGTCGCTGCCGCCGGCGTCTGGGCCCTCGACAACAACGTCGCACGCCTCGCCGACGATCATGCCAACGCCCAGCGCCTGGGCGAGCATGTCTCCGCCATCGACGGCCTCCGCGTCTACGCCAGGGTCGAAACCAACATCCTGTTCTTCGATACCACCGGCGCGGGGCTTGCCGCCAAGGCCGTTTACGACGAAATGCTGTCGCGCGGTGTCCGCATGGGCCTCACCTACGGCAGCATGATCCGCGCCGTGACGCATCACGACGTCAGCCGCGAGGACATCGATACGGCAGGCCGCGTGTTGCGGGAATCGGTCGCCGCCCTGCGCGCGAAAGCCTGAGCACGTCGCAGCCGCCCACGCCCCGGCATGGGCGGCGGCACCCCGATCGCCCCGCCCGCCTCGGTGTGGGCGCGGCGACCGGACGTCAGTGGCGGCCCGGCGACCGTCAGATCTTCTGGTTGTACGCGCCCACTTCCGGACACTGCGACAGCCGCCCGTCGATGTCCGCGAAAATGGCGCGCATGTTCGCTTCCGAAACCGGGCTCTCCACGACGATGACGAGCTCCGGCTTGTTCGAGGATGCGCGCACCAGCCCCCACGTCCCGTCTTCCAGAACGACGCGAACGCCGTTGACCGTGACGAGGTCGCGGATCGCCTGCCCAGCGATCATCTCGCCGGCATCGCGGGCCTTTTCGAACTGCTCCACGATCCGATCCACGACGCCGTACTTCTTGTCGTCGTCGCAATGCGGCGACATGGTCGGCGATTGCCAGGTCTTGGGCAGCGCCCGCTCCAGATCGGCCATCGTCTTGCCCGGGCTGCGGTCGAGCATGTCGCAGACCGCCAGCGCCGCCACCAGGCCATCGTCATAGCCGCGGCCGAGCGGCGGCTGGAAGAAGAAATGCCCCGACTTTTCGAAACCCACGAGCGCCTTCTGCTCGAAGGTGTAGCGCTTCATGTAGGAATGGCCCGTCTTCCAGTAGAGCGCCTTCGCACCGTTGGCCTGCAGCACCGGATCGGTGAGGAACAGGCCCGTCGACTTCACGTCGGCGACGAAGATCGCATCCTTGTGCAACGCCGAGATGTCGCGTGCCAGCATCACGCCCACCTTGTCGGCGAAGATCTCGCGGCCCTCGTTGTCGACCACGCCACAGCGGTCGCCGTCGCCGTCGAAGCCGAGCCCGACGTCGGCCCCGCTCGCCACCACCGCCTCGCTGATGGCGTGCAGCATCTTGAGGTCTTCCGGGTTCGGGTTGTAGCGCGGGAAGCTGTGGTCCAGCGTGCAGTCGAGCGGCACGACCTCACAGCCGATCGCCTCGAGCACGCGCGGCGCGAATACGCCCGCCGTGCCGTTGCCGCAGGCGGCCACGACCTTCAGCTTGCGCTCGATCCTGGGACGATCGACGAGCGAGGCGATATAGCGCTCGGCCATGTCGGGAACGAAGATGTAGCGGCCGCCCACGCGCGTCTCGTAGGCGCCATCGAGGACGATCTCCTTCAGCTCGCTCATGTCGTCGGGCCCGAAGGTCAGCGGGCGGTTCAGGCCCATCTTGATGCCGGTCCAGCCGTTGTCGTTGTGGCTCGCCGTCACCATCGCCACGCACTCCACGTCGAGCGCGAACTGGGCGAAGTAGGCCATCGGCGAGAGCGCGAGGCCGATGTCGTGCACCTCCGCGCCTCCCGCCAGCAATCCCGTGATGAGCGCCTGCTTGACGGAGCCCGAGTACCAGCGGAAATCGTGGCCCACGACGAAGCGCTTGGGCACGCCGCGCCTGGCCACCAGCGTCGCCAGCCCCAGGCCGATCGCATTGAGCCCCATCAGGTTGATCTCCTGCGGGAACAGCCAGCGGGCGTCGTATTCACGAAACCCCGTCGGCTTGACGAGGGGCAAGCGCTCGAAATCGGCGGTGTTCGGCTTCAAGTCTGCGCGCGGCCTGGGCAGCATGACGATCGGACCTTTCAGAATCGGGCGACTGCGAATCGGGTTGAGGGCGAGGGTATCGGCTCGTATCGATGCTAGTGTAGCGCATCTGACGTTTGGTACCCACTCGCGGCTGGGACCGTGACCAAACGTCAGATGCAAAAGCTACACTAGAATCATAGTGTTGCTAGTGTTCCTTCTGGCTCCGACACGTGGTCCAGAGTATGACGCACGGGGAACCAAGTGTCGGAGCCGGAACACGAGTGTGGCGGATTGGAAGTCCATTCCGAGCCAGCCGACGACTGAGACGGACTTTGCGGTCGGGACACCAGCCAAGCACGTGCGTCGAGGCAGATCACGCCCCACGTCAACCGCAGGAACGTGTCGTCCACATGGCGCCAAGGCTCATCCGGGGCGCCAGGGCTATTCCTGGAGCGTCAGCACGCCCCGGCTCATTTCCGCGCGCCCAAGCCTGCCGAGGAAGGTCATGCCCAGCAGCGTCACGTTGAGCTGGCCGCTCTCGGCGACGACGGCGCGCACGTTGCGCACGGTGATGTCGGCGATCGACACGCTGTCGAGCGTCACCGGCGCCACCCGCGCCACGCCATTGGCGGTATTCACCTTTTGCGTGAAGTCGCCCGGGCGCGGATAGATTCCGGCCGCATTGGCGTCCTCGTAGGTCAGCGCGACGGCCGTGGCGCCAGTGTCCACCATCACCTCGATCGCCCGCCCGTTGATGTGCGCCGTCGTATCGTAGTGGCCGTTTGCCCCCGCACGGATCTTCACGCTGCGGTCGCCGGTGCTCTCGGTGCGGGGCGTGCGCCGGGCCACCCCGTGCGACGGTGCCCGCTGCTGCTCATCCGCATGATCCGAAGCCTCGATTTTCAGGCCGAGCGCGGTGCGGATCTCCTCGCCATGCACGAGCGAGACCGCGATGACCGCACCGGAAACCACCCAGGACGCGGCCAACTTGACGAGCCCCCTGCTGCCCGATGAGATTGCCATGTGCCACCTCCCGACTTGCCGCGCAGGCGGCCCATCGCTGGCGGGGCTCAATTCCTGAACGTCAAATACTGACCTGAGAACTCATATGAGCGTAGGCGGCTTAAAAAACTCATACCGAGCAGGCTCTCTTTGAGCACACCGGGTTGTGCTACCAGGGCTTCCACATTCGACAGCGTGATATTGCCGATGTTGACGACGGCCAGCCGCACGGGCGCCGCGTAGGCGAGGCCGTTGGCGGTCTGGACAGGAACGCTGAACCGCAGCCGCGTCGTGTCGATCCCGAGTTTTCGCGCATCCGACTGCCGGAGGACGACCGTCGATGCCCCCGTGTCCACCAGCATCGGCACGCTGGCCCCGTTCACCGCCACACGCGCCACGAAGTGCCCGTCGCGGCGGCGCACGATGCGCACCGAGCGCAGCTTGCCGCCCTTGGGATCGATGATCTCGAGATTGGGCAAGGGCGGTTGCTCGCCGGTGATGCGGAAGGCGATCTGCCCCAACTCGTCGCGATAGTTGTAGGCACCCACGCCCAGCATGGCGATCACCGCCCAGCCGAGAATGTCGCGGACCGCGCGTCCGGTCCGGCCGCGATAGGAGCCCAGCACTCCCGGCAGGACGATCAGGATGACGGCCACCGCGGCGACGAGGACCAGCAGCTCCTGCAGCTCCAGTCCCCACAGCACCTCGCCTTGCAGGGGCATGGTGCGATAGGCGCCCGTACCGCTGCCCATCGTATAGGCGAACGCGGCAATCGCGACCAGCAGCAGGCACAGCATGAATCTCATTGCGACGCCCCCGCCCGGATGCACCGCGCCGGCAGCTCCCGCATGATCTGGAGGCGCCTCTCCCGCGTCATCGCCATCCACCCTGCGATCTCGTCGCGTGTGCGCAGGCACCCCACGCACAGGCCGCTGTGCGCGTCGATCGTACAAATCCTGACGCAGGGGGTTTCCATGTAACGTCCGCCACACGTGCTCGTTATGATCGCCGTGATCCTTCCCGACCCTCAGTGGCGGTCCACTGTGTCGCAATCACGGCAATATCACCAAGCTAAGGCGATGACAGCAATATCACAATTGCTGTGCCACGAACGTGAATGAATTTGATTGCCGTTCATCGGCGCCGGCATCAAGCCAGCGAATGCGCATGCGTGTCGGAGCTGGAGCGACCGGCCGGGTGCACACCGGCGAGCCGAGGACGACGGCGGCGCGAGCCGACGTGATTGCCCGTAGGCGCCGGCCCCGGGCGGTGCCGCTCCTGCCCGAGCGGCTGCAACGGCGGTACGGCGTGCATGACCCGCGTCGCGGGCAGAACGATGATGCCTTCGGTGCCTTTGCGCAGCTCCGAGAGCAGCTCGAACGCGCCACCATGCAATTCGACCAGGCTCTTGACGATGGACAGGCCGAGCCCCGTCCCGCCTTCTGCCGTCTGGTGAGCGAGCGAACCTTGACCGAAGGCCTGCAACACCTTCGGGATCTCCTCCTTGGGGATGCCTGGACCGGTGTCGCGCACGGACATGGCCTGGCCACCGTCCACCGTCGTCACGACGGTCAGATGCACGAAGCCACCCTTGGGCGTGAATTTGATCGCATTCGACATCAGGTTCAGCAGGACCTGACGCATGGCGCGCTCGTCGCACCACAACTGCGGCAGGTCCTCCTCGATATCGAGCACCACCTGCAGCCCCTTGCTCTCCGCGCGCAGCTTCAGGAGGCGGTGGCAGTCCTCCGCCACGTCGGCGAGCCGCACCGGTTCCTCGTGCAACTCGTAACGCCCCGCCTCGATGCGCGACAGATCGAGAATTTCGTTGATGAGATGCAGCAGATGCCGTCCGCTGTCGTGGATGTTGCCCGCGTATTCTTTGTAGTTCGGGTTGTCGATCGGCCCGAGCAACTCGCACTTCATCACTTCGGAGAAGCCCAGGATGGCATTCAGCGGCGTGCGCAGCTCGTGGCTCATGGTGGCCAGGAACCGCGACTTGGCCACGTTGGCCGCCTCGGCCCGCTTGCGCGCCTCGTCCGCGATCGAGCTCTGCTCGGCCAGATCCGCGATGAGGGAATCTTTTTGCGCGCGGAACTCCAGCATCGACAGGGTCGTCGCCTGCAAGCCTTTGGCGATGAAGAAGAAATAGATGTGGACGCCGACCGCCATGGACGCCAGCGCCCAGTAGAACGGGTCGCCCTGCAGCGCCAGACGCGCGACGACGGCGAGCGTCATGGGAACCGTGCCCGCATAGAGCACTGGCATGACGATCGACGCGAACGTCATGCGGATCGCCAAGACCACGATCAGGAAGGCGAAAACGAAGACGTGGCTCGAGCCTTCGGTGGCATTAAGACCGATCAGGGCGAAGCCTGCCCACACCAGGCCACAGACCAGTTCGGCCAGGTAGAACCGGCGCCGCCACAGCCCGACATTGACCTGCGCCTTGGGCAAGGCAAGGAAACGCCTGCACAATTCCAGCAGCACGACCTTGGCGAAGATGACCATCAACAGCCAGACGATCGCTTCGAGCTTCGGGGCCCAAACCGCCGACGACAAGGCGAATACCACCGCCAGTACCTGGATGGTGGCGATTGCACCCAACTCGTTGCGAACGAAGATGGAAAGCAGCTCGTATTCGAACTCCGGCCTGAGCGAGCTGCCGTGCGTCAGTCGCTCCCGCGCCTCGCGCAGTTGGGCCTTGGAGGTATCGCCGGTCCGGCTCCTTTGCCGGTGCGACACTTCCAGAGCTGCATCAGACATGTCGCCCGATGACCGCAAGCGCTCTCGTTCCCCTGTGCTGCCGTTTCCCGCCGGCATAATTGTCCAGGCGAAGCCGGTTCCGCGCGAACCGATCACTCCAGACCCAGCAAGTATCTGCACCACATTCACTAATGTCCGGTTTAAGCAGGCGCCGATGCTGGCCCCATCCAAACCATCAGCCTGCGGCATAAATGTCTGATCTGTGCGGCACGCGCCCGCCCCCACAAAGGTGTGGGTGGCTATCGCGACCGTCCATCGCCCTCGGCGACCCGGCCCCCTCCCTCCCCCGTCCCTCATCTTGCAACCCGCATGTGGCTCCGCTACCACTCTTGCAGGTGTCAGACGCCGACGGCGTGCCCAGGCGAAAGTTGGAGGACCAACCGATGAAGATTCTCGAAACCCGCATGGCCCCCAACCCCCGGCGTGTCCGCGTCTTCCTCGCCGAGAAGGGGATCAGCATTCCCTTCGAGGAATTGGACCTCATGAAGGGAGAGCTGAAGACGCCCGAGTTCACGCGGCTCAATGCCCTCCAGCGCGTCCCCGTCCTGATGCTCGACGACGGCACCGCCATCTCCGAGACCATGGCCATCTGCCGCTATTTCGAGGAGACAAATCCCAATCCGCCCCTCCTCGGCACCGGTGCGGTGGGCCGCGCCACGGTCGAAATGTGGAACCGGCGCATGGAGCTGGGGCTCCTCTTCCACGTCGCCCAGGCCTTCCGCCACACGCACCCCGCCATGGCCCACCTGGAGGTGCCGCAGGTGAAGGAATGGGGCGAGGCCAACAAGGACAAGGCCCGCGAATTGTTGCAGGTGCTCGACGACCAGCTCGCCGGCAATGCCTTCGTGGCCGGACAGGACTACTCGGTAGCCGACATCACGGCGATGGTGGCCCTCGACTTCATGCGCCCCGCCCGTATCGAGCGGCCGGCCGGCCTCGCCAACGTCGAGCGCTGGTATGGCGAGGTATCCCAACGTCCCTCCGCCAAGGCGTGACGTACCCCAAGCGCAACGGAGCCGTGCCATGAAATTGACCGTTCTGGGGTGTGGTGACGCCTTCGGTTCCGGCGGACGGCTGCAGACCTGCTACCACGTCGACTGCGGCGATCACCGCTTCCTGATCGACTGCGGCGCCACCTCGATCATCGGACTGAACCGGCAGGGTCTCGATCCCAATGCGATCGGCACGATCTTCATCTCCCATCTGCATGGAGATCATTTCGCCGGCCTCGTCTGGTGGCTGCTGCATTCCCAGCACGTCGCCAAGCGCACCCTGCCCCTGCACATCGTCGGACCCGTCGGCATCGAAGCCCGCTTCAAGGCTGCCGCCGAAGCCCTGTTCCCAGGCTCTACCGGCGTCCCCCTGCGCTTCGCCATGACCTTCGGGGAATTCGAGGACGGCCGCAAGACCACGGTCGGCCCCATCGCGGTCACCCCCTTCGAGGTGCGCCATCCCTCCGGCGCCCCCCCTTACGCCTTGCGCTTCGAGATCGCGGGCAAGACGCTCTCCTTCACCGGCGACACGGAATGGGTGGACAACGTCGTGCCGGCCGGCAAGGACGCCGATCTCTACATCATGGAGTGCTATGCTCCCGATGGCCCGGTCCGCTACCACATGTCCTGGAAGACGATCTCGGAGAACCTGCCGCGGATCGGCGCCAGGCGCGTGATGCTGACCCACATGAACGCCTCGATGCTGGCCGTGCGCGAACGCAGCATCGCCGAGTATCCCAATGTGCTATTGGCCGAGGATGGCCTCGTCGTCGAAATCTGACCCGCGCGAACGCACGAGGCGCAGCCTGGAGGCGCTGCTTGCCCAGGTGCGCGCCTGTCGCATCTGCCGGGACCAGCCCAAGGGCAAGCCGCTGCCCCACGAGCCCCGCCCCGTGCTGAGGGGCTCCGCCACGGCCCGCCTCGCCATCGCGGGGCAGGCGCCCGGCACGCGCGTGCACAAGTCGGGCACACCGTTCACCGACCCGTCCGGCGACCGCTTGCGTGCCTGGATGGGCGTGACCAGCGAAGAGTTCTACGACGAGAGCCGCATCGCGATCCTGCCGATGGGCTTCTGTTTTCCCGGGCTCGATGCCAAGGGCGGCGACCTGCCGCCGAGGCCCGAATGCGCCCCCGCCTGGCGCCGCAAGGTTCTGGCCGGCATGCCCGATATCGAGGTCGTCCTCGCGGTCGGCCAGTACGCACATTGGTGGCACCTCCCGGGCCCCCGGATGCCGGTGACGCAGACCGTCCGGCGCTTCTCCGAGTTGCTGGCACAGCCCATCGACGCGGACCGCCCACTGTGCCTGCCCCTGCCCCATCCCTCCTGGCGCAACAACGCCTGGATCAAGGCCAATCCCTGGTTCGCAGCCGACGTGCTCCCGGCCCTGCAACGCATCGTCAGGGATCTCATCACCGGTCCAGAGAAAAATTATTCGCGGTGAACTCTTGCGTGGCCCCGTTTTTCCTCCTACCCCCTATGGAAGAACGAAGTGGATGGAAAATTAATCCAATGTTCGATGTCACGGACATCAAGATCCTCGATCTCCTGCAGCGCGACGCATCGCTGTCCGTCGCCGAGATCGGCAAGCAGGTCGGCCTGTCGACGACGCCCTGCTGGCGGCGCATCCAGCGCCTGGAGGAACAGGGCGTCATCAAGCAGCGCGTGGCGATCCTCGACCCCGCCAAGGTGAATGCGGGCGTCACCGTCTTCGTATCGATCGTCACCGCCGAGCACAACATCGACTGGCTGGAGCAATTCCGCGCTGCCGTGGCAGATCTGCCCGAGGTCGTCGAGCTCTATCGCATGTCCGGCGACATCGACTACCTCATGCGCGTGGTCGTTCCCGACATCGCCGCCTACGATGCCTTCTACAAGAAGCTCATCGAACGCGTGGCCATCGCCAAGGTCTCCTCGGCCTTTGCCATGGAGCAGATGAAATCGACGACGGCGCTGCCGCTCGCCTACGCGCGCAAGACAACGGACTGATCGGTTCCGCCTCGGGAGACATGCAGCCCATGCCTGGCAACGACACGGTCATCGCGCTGGAGGAAAGCGCCTTCAACGCCTGGCCCGCGCTCGATACCATCGTGCTGGACGGCTGGATCGTCCGGCTGGCCGGCGGCTACACCAAGCGCGCCAACTCCGTGAATGCGCTGTGCCCGCGCGCGCCCGCCCGCGATATCGTTCCTGCCGCAGCACGCATTTTCGCGCGCGAGGGCCTGCCCCTGGTCTTCCGGCTGAGCCCGCTCGCCGACGCCGAGGCCGACGCCGACCTTGCCCGGTTGGGCTTCGCGCACCTGGACGAGACGATCGTCATGACGAAGCCGCTTGCCGACGCGCCGCCCCCCGATCCGGACGTGCAGCTCGACCAGGGCCCATCGCCCGCCTGGCTCGACGCGCATGCCGACGCGAATGCGGTTCCCGATGGCCGGCGCATCCTGCACGAACGGCTCTTGGGCGCCATCCGCCTGCCCATGGCCTGCGCGACGCTGGCGAACGGCGGCATCCCGGTCGCGTGGGGTCTGGGCGTTGCGTGCAATGCCAATGTCGGCCTCTTCGATATCGTCACGGCGCCGGACGCCCGCAGGCAGGGCGCCGGGCGCCGCCTCGTGGGCTCGCTCATGGCCTGGGGCAGGTCCCAAGGCGCAACCCACGCCTTCCTGCAGGTCGTCGCCGCCAATGCACCGGCCATCGCCTTGTACGAAAAGCTCGGCTTCCGCGCGGCCTATCGCTACCATTACCGCATGGCGCCGAGCGCGTGAGCGTCGATCGGCCCCGCAACTGCCAGGGAGGCCTCGTCGAATGAGCATCGCAGATCCCAACCGGACCATCTTGACCGGGGAAAACCCGTTCATCCGCCTGAGCACGAAGGACGGCGACCCCAATTCCACCGACGCCAGCTTCTGGCGCATCGTCTTCTGCCCGGCCGGCCCCGGCCATGTCCTCTATCTCAAGAGCGAGCTGACCGAGGGCAAATGGCTGATCTACTCCGACAACATCGCCATGGCGCGCTGGCTGCAGTCGACCGTGCAGGGCATGCTCAATCCCGAACTCGCCGATACGTCGATCCCCTGCATCGACGCCGAGTTCTCCAGGAACGGCGATCCCCGCTACTTCTGGACGGAGCGCATCCTTTCCAATGAGGACGAGATTTCCCTCACCTGGTACGACATCGGCGATCCGCTGATGCTGCATACGCAGCCCAATCAGGTGCCGGGCCGCCGGTACGGGCTCAACACCATCCTCATCCCCGCGCTCGGCACCCGCCTCGTACGCAACGGTGAGCAGGCTGCCGGTCAGGCCTGGCCCCGCGAGCGCGAAGGCCGCCCGTTCTCCACCTCGGCCCTCGCCTTCTCCGAAAGCTGGACCGAACCGCGCTGACCCGGCGCGGCAGGCACGAACAATGGACGCCTCAGGCGTCCATCCACTTGCGCAGGCGCGCGATCCCGTCGGCGATGCCGACCTGCGGCGACCACCCCAGTTCCTCGAGCGCCTTCGCATTGGAGATGCGAAGATCGTGATGCGCCGTCGAGCGCGCATCACGGTTGTCGGACACGAATTCCGGCCGCAGGTCGGAACCGAACTCCGCCAGGACGAGATCGACGACCTGCTTCACGGACGTGGCCTGCCCCGTCGACAGGTTGTAGCTCTCGCCGCTGCGTCCCCTGGCCATCGCCAGCATCATGCCGCGCGCTGCATCGCTCGCATGGATGTAGTCGTGCGCCTCCTCGCCGCTGTCGCGGATCTGCGGGGCCTTGCCCGACTTCACATTCTGCATGGCCTCGAGGATGTAGAGCGCGTTGACGCCGCGGCTGTGCTGGTTCTCTCCGTAGACCGTGGAGAAGCGCACGCTGCAGAACGCGACGCCATACTTCTGCGCATAGAGCCGCCCCAGATGCTCGCCCATCAGCTTCGACGCCGCGTATGTGCCATAGGCAGGCGACACACCGGCCGATCCCAGCGCCGTCGTCTCGTCGACGGGATCGTGGACGTTCGTTCCATAGACGGCGATCGATGCCGCCAGGACGACCTTCTTGCCGCCCAGCAGGCGCGCAGCCTCCAGCGTGTTCACGGTGCCCATGACGTTGACCTCGGCGCCCAGTGCCGGCGCCTGCGACAGTGGCAGCGTCAGGAACGCGGCGAGCAGGAACACGCCGTCGGCGTCCTGCATCGCCTCGATCACCTGATTGAGGCGCAACACGTCGCCCTTCACCACGCGCACCTGCGGATGGCGGCTCAACGCCGCGACGATCCCCGGATCACCCAGGCTGTAGTTGTCGAAGAGAACGACCTCACTGGCGCCATTCTCGACGAGCGCTTGCGTCAGATGGCTGCCGATGAGACTGGCGCCGCCGATGATCAGGTACTTTTTTCCGGTTACGGCCATGCCGCGCGCTCCCCGTTACCGCCAGCGCCATCGGCGCGTGCCGAGCCTTCGACACCGCCGATGGCCCGCAGGCTCACTTCGTCTCGTCGGCCTTCTGGTTGTTGAGGCGCGCCAGCAGGCTGCAGGTATCCCAGCGCCCGCCGCCGAGCCGCTGCACCTCGGAGTAGAACTGGTCGACCAGCGCCGACATGGGCAGGTGCGCACCGTTCTTGCGCGACTCGTCGATGGCGATGGCCAGATCCTTGCGCATCCAGTTGACGGCGAAGCCGAAGTCGTACTTGCCCTCCATCATCGCCTTCCAGCGGTTGTCCATCTGCCACGATCCCGCCGCCCCCTTGGAAATCGTATCGATCACCATGGGGATGTCGAGGCCCGCCTTCTGCGCGAAGTGGACGCCCTCGGCCAGACCCTGCACCACACCGGCGATGCAGATCTGGTTGACCATCTTCGTGAGCTGGCCCGAACCCGCAGGGCCGATCAGATTGACCGCACGGGCGTAGGCGGAGATCACGGGTTTCGCACGGTCGAAAACCGCCTGCTCGCCGCCGCACATCACCGTCAGAACGCCGTTCTCGGCACCGGCCTGCCCGCCCGAAACCGGAGCGTCGATGAAGTCGAAGCCCTTTTCCTTCGCGGCAGAGTAAAGCTCGCGCGCCACGTTCGCCGAGGCCGTGGTGTTGTCGATGAAGATCGCACCCTTGCCGACCGTTTCGAAGGCGCCGTCCTTGGCCGTGGTCACCGAACGCAGGTCGTCGTCGTTGCCCACGCAGCAGAACACGTAGTCGGCACCTTTGGCCGCTTCCGCAGGGGTTGCGGCGGCCCGGCCGGCCCCGTAGGCCTTGACCCACGCATCTGCCTTCGCCGACGTCCGGTTGTAGACGGTGAGTTCATGCCCGCCCTTCTTCAAGAGGTGCCCGGCCATCGGATACCCCATCACACCCAAGCCGATGAATGCCACTTTCGCCATGGAACGTCTCCCTTCGCTTTCCCTGGCAGCCGTTCTACTGGAACGCCCGCGCATTGTCAGGTGCGCTGCCAAGGCAGCACCCGCCGCAACAATCCGGTGACAAAATCCGCACCGTATTGAAATCGCCTGTCGCCGGTGGTTTATGCTCCCCCAGCCGCAGCGCCCGCCGACCGGCAGCGTACGGCGCGATGTCGATTGTTCTACCGATCAAAGCGATAGACACATTGCTTTATTCGAAGGGCCACGCTCCCGTGCCCAAGCCGTACTATCGGACACCGGGCGTGACATCACGAAAGACAGGAAGCCGATGACCACGATGCGCGCAACCGACAACGAGCCCAAGCCGGCGACACCCGCGTCCTCGGCCAGCGAGGTCGTGCCCACGCCCGTGGTCGCCATCGACAAGCTGAAGATCGCCGTGATCGGGCTCGGCTACGTCGGCCTGCCGCTCGCCGCCTATCTGGGGCGGCATTTCCCCGTCGTCGGCTTCGATATCAATGCCGCCCGCGTGGAGGAACTGCGTCGCGGCATCGACCGCACGCGCGAACTCAACGAAGACGAGCTGCAGCTCGCCAGCAAGCTCGAGTACTCCTGCAACCTCGCAGAGCTCGAAGGCTGCAATTTCTTCATCGTCACCGTGCCCACGCCCGTCGACGAGGCACGCCGCCCCGACATGACGCCGCTGCAGAAGGCCAGCGAGACCATCGGTCGCGTCGTCCCCAAGGGGGGCGTCGTCGTCTACGAATCGACCGTCTACCCGGGCGCCACGGAAGAAATCTGCGTCCCGATCATCGAGAAGGTGTCCGGCCTTCGCTACAACGTCGATTTCTATGCGGGCTACAGCCCCGAGCGCATCAATCCGGCCGACCCGGATCATCGCCTGCCTTCGATCAAGAAGATCACCTCGGGCTCGACGCCGGAGGCCGCCGACCTCGTCGACGCCGTCTATCGCAGCGTCGTCAGCGCCGGCACGCACAAGGTCACCTCGTTGCGCGTGGCGGAAGCCGCCAAGGTCATCGAGAACGTCCAGCGCGACGTCAACATCGCGCTCTTCAACGAACTCGCCCTGCTGTTCAAGCGCATGGGCGTGGAATCGCGCGAGGTCTTCGAGGCAGCCGGCACGAAGTGGAATTTCCATAATTATCAGCCGGGCCTCGTGGGCGGCCACTGCATCGGCGTCGACCCCTATTACCTCACGCACAAGGCGCAGGCCCTCGGCTTCCATCCCGAGATGATCCTCGCCGGTCGCCGCATCAACGACGGCATGGCGAGCTACGTCGCCCAGGACATCATCAAGGCGATGCTGCAACGGCGCCTGCGTGTCGACGGCGCGCGCATCCTCGTCATCGGCTTCACGTTCAAGGGCAACTGTCCCGACATCCGCAACACCAAGGTCGCCGACCTCGTCTTCGAGCTGAAGGCATTCGGCCACAACGTCACGGTCTACGACCCGCTGGCCCTGCACGACGAGGTCGAGCACGAGTACGGCCTCAAGCTGGCCCAGGACATCCCCTCGGGTCCCTTCGATGCCGTCGTCCTGGCCGTGCGTCACGATGTGATCGCCGATCGCCCACCGGAGTTCTTCCGCGAGATGCTCGCTCCCGGCGGCCTCCTCTACGACATGAAGAGCGTGCTGCCCGTGGGGGCGAGCGACGTCAGGCTCTGAAGATCGACGGTTCCAGGACATTGGCCAGCCCGGCGACGGACGCCTGCAGGAGAGAGACGGCATGACAGGGGCTTCACAAGGCAAGCGGTTCGCGCTGATCGGTGTCGCGGGCTACATCGCGCGGCGCCATCTCGATGCCATCCGCGACGTGGGCGGCGATCTCGTCGCCGCCTTCGACGTTTCCGATAGCGTCGGCCAGATGGATGCCTCGTTTCCCCAGGCCCGCTTCTTCACGCACTTCGAGCAGTTCGACGCCTACGTGCAGACCCTGCGCCGGCGCGGCACGCCCGTCGACTACGTCTCCGTCTGCTCGCCGAATTTCATGCACCGTTCGCACGCCGAGTTCGCACTGCGCTCCGGCGCCGACTGCATCTGCGAGAAACCCCTGGTGCTCGATCCCGGCGACATCGATGCCCTGGAGGATCTCGAGAAGGAGACCGGCCGCCGCGTCAACACGATCCTGCAGCTCAGGCTCAACCCGGCCAATATCGCGCTGCGCGAAGAGTTCGCACGCCCCACCGCCAAGAAGCACGAGGTCGACCTCACCTACATCACCGCGCGCGGCCAGTGGTACTACGAGTCCTGGAAGGGCGACGTGCGCCGCTCCGGCGGCATCGCCACCAACATCGGCGTGCACTTCTTCGATCTGTTGAGCTTCCTGTTCGGCGCCACCGAACGCAACGTCGTGCACCACCGCGCCATGGACTGCGCGGCGGGCTATCTCGAGCTGGAGCGCGCCCGCGTCCGCTGGTTCCTCTCCATCAACGCCCGCGACCTGCCGAGCGACCCCGAGGATCGCAGCGCCTGCCGCCGCATCGTGATGGGCGACCGCGTCTGCAATCTGTCCGGCGACTTCCGCGAGTTGCATACACGCAGCTACCAGGAAGTGCTGGCCGGTCGCGGCTTCCCGATGTCGACGGTACGGCCGTCCATCGCCACGGTCGCCGATCTGCGCAACGCCCCCGTCCAGCTCGACCAGGGCCAAGTGCACCCCTTCCTCGAACAGGTCCTCAACGACAAGAACAGGTATCGCGATGGCTTCCCGGTTTGAAGGCGTCTTCATCCACGAGAGCTCGTACGTCGACGACCCCTGCGTCATCGGCGCGGGGACGAAGATCTGGCACTTCTGCCATGTCCTCAAGGATTGCGAGATCGGTGAGGGCTGCTCGATCGGCCAGAACGTGATGATCGGTCCCGACGTCAAGGTCGGCGACCGCTGCAAGATCCAGAACAACGTCAGCCTCTACAAAGGCGTCGAGCTGGAAGACGGCGTGTTCTGCGGGCCCAGCTGCGTCTTCACCAACGTCAACAATCCCCGCGCCGAGGTCGAGCGCAAGAACGAGTTCCGCAAGACGCTGGTGCGTCGCGGCGCCTCGATCGGGGCCAACGCCACCATCGTGTGCGGGCACACGCTGGGGGCCTATTGTTTCATCGCGGCTGGCGCCGTGGTCACGGGCGACGTGCCCGAATATGCCCTCATGGCCGGCGTCCCGGCAAAGCGCATCGGCTGGATGAGCGCTGCCGGCGTGCGTCTCGGCTCCGATCTCGTGTGCCCGATCGATGGAACCCGCTACAGGGAGACAGATGATGGCCGTCTCGAACGCATTGGCGCGTGACACTGCCGCGCCCAAGCCTATCGCCTTCATCGACCTGAAAGCGCAGCAGGACCGCATCCGCCCCGCGATCGACCGGGCGATTGCCCGCGTGCTCGACCACGGCCAGTACATCATGGGGCCCGAGGTCGCCGAGCTGGAGCGCCAGCTCGCGGCGTTCTGCGGTGCCAGGCACGCGCTCAGCTGCGCCAGCGGCACCGATGCGCTGCTGATGATCCTGATGGCCAAGGGCGTCGGTCCCGGCGATGCGGTGCTGTGTCCCGCCTTCACCTACACCGCAACGCCCGAGGTCATCGCCCTGCTCGGCGCGACGCCCGTCTGGATCGATGTCGATGCCGATACCTTCAACGTCGACCCCACGGGGATTTCCACTGCGGTGGAGACCGCACGACGCCTGAAGCTGACGCCGAAGGGCCTCATCGCCGTCGACCTGTTCGGCCTGCCCGCCGACTACGCCGCCGTCGAAGCCGCCGCGTCTCGCGAAGGCCTGTGGGTTCTGGCCGACGCCGCCCAGAGCTTCGGTGCCACCGCGCACGGCCGCAAGGTCGGCACCTCCGGCATCGCCACCGCGACAAGCTTCTTTCCTGCAAAGCCGCTCGGCTGCTACGGCGACGGCGGTGCGATCTTCACCGACGACGACGCGCTGGCCGAGGCGATCGCCTCCATCCGCCTGCACGGCAAGGGCGCACACAAGTACGATCACACCCGCATCGGCATCAACGGCCGCCTGGATACCATCCAGGCCGCCATCCTGATCGAGAAGCTCGCCATCTTCCCCGACGAGATCGCCGCGCGCGACCGCGTTGCAGCGCGCTACACGGCCGCCTTCGCCGGCAAGCTCAAGGCGCCGCTCGTGCCGCCGGGGCTCACCTCCGTCTGGGCGCAATACACCATCACCGTCCCGGCAGGCCGCCGCGACGAGATCATCAAGGCGCTCGGCCAGCAGGGCATCCCCGCCCAGGTCTATTATCCCAAGGCGCTGCACCACCAGGACGCCTATCGCGCCTACCCCGTCGGCAGCAACGGCGTGCCGGTGTCGGAGAGCCTGCCGCACGAAGTGCTGAGCCTGCCCATGCACGCCTACCTCGGCGAGGAGGATCAGGCCCGCATCATCGACGGCGTCATCGCCACATGTACGGGGACGGCGACATGATCTAATTTCCTCGCGCGATTGCTCTATCACGCGCCGCTTTGCATTGTTTTGCGCGACGGATAACGCGAGGAAATTGGCAGATGACCACCAGCATTCAATACATCGACGGGATCGGCGCCGTTCGGGTCGCCAACGGCATGGCCTACATCGACCTCGTCGTCGTCATGCCCTCCGCCATCGACGGACAGCCGGCACAGCCCAACACCGTGCAGCAACTCGTCATGCCCCTGCCCCAGTTCGTGCGCCTGTGCGCCGAAATGAGCGGCCACCTCGTGCGCATGGAAGAAAAGGGGCTGATCAAGCGCAAGCCCCAGTGATCCTCCAGGCTCTGTGATCCAGGCTCTGTGACCAAGGCTCTGTGAAAGCGAGCCTGGCGGCCCGTCCGGCCGCCATCTACGCACATCGTTTTTATCGCCGGAGCGCGACGCCCTTTCCCGGCGCGGCGCCTGGTCGCTTACCGCCTCACGCCCGCGCCGCTGACGCGGGGGGCGCGGCGTCCGCTTCCGGCAAACGATGCGGCAGCAACGAGACCGCCGCCAGGATCGCGGCGGCCGCCGCCGCCAGAACCCGGAACAGCGTATCGAAGCCGTAGCTGCCGTGGATGAAGGCGATCAGCGGCAGGGCGGCGGCCAGAACGCTGAAGCTGACGATGTAGCGCACGCCATAGACCGTTGCCCTGAGTTCCGACTTCGCCATCTTGCCGATCATGTAGTCGTTGATCGGAATCTGGCCGAATGCCCCCAGCATGAAGCCCAGCGCGACCGCCAGCGCCCACCAGTTCTGCAGGCCCGGCATGATCGCGAAGAACACGAGCTGCATCGTCGCAGCCCCCATGAAGACCCGCCGCGGGCCGTAGCGATCGAGCATGCTGCCGACCAGCAGCTGCGCCAGCGAGGCGACCGCGAACACCACGAACGCCAGCCACCCCACGAGCGTGGCCGAGCCGGCAATGCCGCCCAGGCGTTCATCGAAAACCTTCGGCAATGCGAACGTCGTCGACTGGAAGACGAGGCTGGAAACCGCCGTCGTGAAGAACACGATCGCCGTCAGCCGCAGATAGGTCGCACGCGCATCGGACGTCATCGTGCCTTGGGCGGACGCGGTGGCCGCCTTCGGCTTGGGCTGGCCGGCCGCCGCGATGTCGGCGTGCACGTGCCACCAGTACGCGAGCCCGATCAGCACCGACAGCACGCCCGGCACGATGAACGCCGAGCGCCAGCCGCCGTGGTCGATGAACCAGCCCGTGACGAGCGCGGCGCAGCCGACGCCGAGGTTACCCCACACCCCGTTGATGCCGATGGCGAGCCCGGTGCTCGACGCCCGCGCCGTGTCCACCACCATGGCGAGCCCGACGGGATGATAGATGGCGGCGAGCACCCCCACGAAGAACAGCATGACGCTCATCTGCAGCGGGCTTCGCGCAAAGCCCGCCGCGATCGAAGCCAAGCCGATGCCGATGAAGAAGACCACCATCATGCCGTGCCGGCTCCAGCGGTCCGCCAGCCGGCCGGCGGGCAGCGAAAAGAGGCCGAAGGCGACGAAGCCGGGCGTCGCATAGGGAACGAGCTGGGCATACGTCATGCCCCATTCCCGGCTGAGGGCCAGCGCCGCGACCGTGGCGAAGACCAGCGTGAACAGATGGTCGAGGAAGTGGCCGACGTTGAGAAAGAGGAAGCTCAAGCGCTCGCGCCTGCCCGTGGCTGTCGTCATGTCCGGTCGCTCCTGCCGAAGAGGGGCGCACGCGCCGCCATCATGATGGCCGACTATAGACTTGTCTCACCGGCTGGGTTCGGCCAATCATCGTCGCGAATTGGCCATCCCGGAGCAAACCATGGCCCCCCGCACCGACATCGTGGCTTCGCACGATCGCAGCACCGATCCGCGCGACTACCAGCATCTGCCCCAGCCCCTCGCGCTCATGCGCAAAGCCTTTCCGGCCGAGTACCGCATTCCCCCGCACGATCACGAGCGCGACCAGTTGCTTTACGCGGGCCTCGGCACGATGCGCGTGCGCACCGCCGGCCATTCCTGGACGATACCGCCCGACCGCGCCCTCTATGTGCCGGCCGGGCTGGAGCACAGCGTCAGAATGCTCGGCCCCGTCGAAATGTGGACGCTCTACATCGCCCCGAACGCCGCCCCAAGTCTTCCCCGGCACGCCAAGGTCTTCGCAACCTCCGAGCTGCTCCGTGCCCTCATCCGCGCGCTCCTGGCCGAGCCGGTCGTTTATGCCGCCGCAAGCCGCGCGCACCGCATCGCGCTCCTGGCCCTCGACGAGATCCAGAGTGCCGCCCCCCTGGCGCTGGCGATCCCCATGCCGCGGGACAGGCGTCTCCTGAAATTGTGCGAAGCCCTCATCGAGGCCCCGCACGACACCTTGTCCCTCGATGCCTGGGCGGACCGGACCGGGGCCTCCCGTCGGACGCTGGCCCGCCTCTTCCAGAGTGAATGCGGCCAATCCTTCACAGTCTGGCGCCGACGGGTTCGCTTCCACGCTGCCATCGACCTTCTCGACAAGGGCGTACCCGTCGCCGAGGTCGCGCGGCGGCATGGCTACAGCAGTCCGAGCGCCTTCTCGGCCGCCTTCCGCCAGGTTTTCGGACAGTCGCCGCGCGCCGTCATCCGCAGCGGTGAGTTCGCCCCGCGCTGAGCACACGCCCTTGCCCCGGCCGATGCCGCGCCTCGGTGCGACGATCCGCAGCGAAACCGCCCCAAACCCGCGATCGAGCGCCCCCGGCGACCGTTTGCCACCGATTTCGATAACGCCTGTACCCAGGACAATTGCCGCAACGGGTTGCAGCGACAGCCTTCACCGTGTCACTTTCCACCGGCTTCATCATGGGCACGTTCGACGGGCCGCATAAACGTGATAGGTACTGGCAGCGGAATCGCGCCCTCGCGGGCGGCCGCATTTGCAATTCGAGGGGGGCGAGGCAAGGAATATGACGGAGCGGCGGTCTAGCTTCGAATACGAGGATCTCCTGTCCTGCGGACGCGGCGAGCTGTTCGGGCCCGGCAACGCCCAGCTCCCCCTGCCCCCGATGCTCATGTTCGAGCGCATCCCGCTCATTTCGGAGACCGGGGGCGCGCACGACAAGGGTCAGGTCGTCGCCGAGATGAAGATCGAGGGCAATCCGGCGGTCGATTGGTTTTTCTCTTGCCATTTCAAAGGCGATCCGGTCATGCCGGGTTGCCTGGGCCTGGATGCCCTGTGGCAGATGACCGGCTTCTATCTGGGCTGGCTCGGTGCACCCGGCCGCGGCCGCGCACTCGGCGTCGGCGAAGTGAAGTTCACCGGCATGGTGCTGCCCAACGTCAAGAAGATCGAGTACGTCGTCGATCTCAAGCGCGTCATCCTGCGCCGGCTCAAGCTCGCGATCGCAGACGGCACCGTGAAGGCCGATGGCCAAGTGATCTACACCGCAACCGACCTGCGCGTGGGACTGTTCGAGGCCGGCCAGACCGCGGAGTGAGCGGTCACACGACGCGGCGATAGCGCCGTCACGACGAGAACCCGCCGATGAAAGCGGGATGAACAAGGGGAATCGAGCGAGATGAGACGCGTCGTCGTTACCGGAATGGGGATCGTGTCCTCGATCGGGAACACCACCCAGGAGGTCCTCGCCTCCTTGCGCGAAGGCAAATCCGGTATCTCGCGCGCGGAGAAATACACCGAGCTGGGCTTCCGCTGCCAGGTGCACGGCGAACCCAAGCTCGACTGGGAGAACATGGTCCCCCGCAAGCCCAAGCGCTTCATGAATGCGGGCATGGCCTGGAACCATATCGCCATGGAGCAGGCGATCCGGGATTCGGGCCTGGAAGCTGGCGACGTGGTCAACGACCGGACCGGCATCATCATGGGATCGGGCGGCCCCTCCACCGTCGCCATCGTCGCCGCCGCCGACGTCACCCGCGCCAACAAGAGCCCGAAGCGGATCGGCCCCTTCGAGGTGCCCAAGGCCATGTGCTCCGGCCCGTCCGGCGTCATGGCCACGGCCTTCCAGATCAAGGGCACGAACTATTCGATCTCCTCGGCCTGCGCCACGAGCGCGCATTGCATCGGCAATGCCACGGAGCTGATCCAGTGGGGCAAGCAGGATGTCATGTTCGCGGGCGGCTGCGAGGAATTGGACTGGACACTGTCCTCGCTCTTCGACGCCATGGGCGCCATGTCCTCCAAGTACAACGACACCCCGGAGAAGGCGAGCCGCGCCTACGACAAGAACCGGGACGGCTTCGTCATTGCCGGCGGCGCAGGCGTCGTCGTGCTCGAGGAACGCGAGCGGGCGCTCGCGCGCGGCGCCAGGATCTACGCCGAAGTCGTCGGCTATGGCGCCTCCTCCGATGGCTACGACATGGTCGCCCCCTCCGGCGAGGGCGCCGTTCGTTGCATGCGCAAGGCGCTCGAAGGCTTCGACGGCAAAGGCATCGGCTCCAAGATCGACTACATCAACCCGCACGGCACCAGCACGCCCGTCGGCGATCAGAAGGAGATCGAGGCGATCCGCGAAGTGTTCGGCGACGCCATCCCGCCGATTTCTTCGACCAAATCGTTGACCGGCCACTCTCTGGGCGCAATCGGCGTGCAGGAGGCCATCTTCTCGCTGCTCATGTTGAATAACGGCTTCATTGCCGAGAGCGCGAACATCGAGGAAATCGATCCGGCTTTTGCGGATATTCCTATTGTCCGTCAACGCCAGGAATCGACGCTTAACTGTGTCTTGTCGAATAGCTTCGGATTTGGCGGAACCAATGCGACCTTGGTGTTCCGTCGGCATGACGGTTAACTGCTTTCCGGTAAACGGATCGAGGTGACCGAGGACATCCCGGCGATGCGCCCCCGTGACAAGGGGCCCGAAAGGATCGTTGGGAATGCTGCATCGGAGCAGAAGCAGACTTATTGGCTCGGGTAGTGCTTGGCTGGATACTGCCTGCAAGCGCACGCCCGCCGGACTGGGAACGATCATGACCGAGAAGGAAATTACCCGCCCTGGCGCTCTCCTGGCGGGCAAGCGTGGCCTGATCATGGGCGTAGCCAACGAGCGGTCGATCGCTTGGGGCATTGCACGCGCCTGCGCCAACCATGGCGCCAAGCTCGCATTCACCTACCAGGGCGAGGCCTTCGGCCGCCGCGCCGTGCCCTTGGCTGAATCGGTCGGTTCCGACGTCATCGTCTCTTGCGATGTCGCCGACCTCGACAGCGTCGACAATGTGTTCAAGGAGATCGAGCAGAAGTGGGACGGCCTGGACTTCATCGTCCATGCACTGGCCTTCTCCGATCGCCGCGAGTTGCAGGGCCGCTACTCCGACACCACCCGCGAGAACTTCACCAATACGATGATGATCTCGTGCTTCTCCTTCACGGAGGTGGCCAAGCGCGCCGCCCCCCTGATGCGCAACGGTGGCTCGATGCTGACGCTCACCTACGGCGGTTCCGAGCGCGTCGTGCCCTCCTACAACGTCATGGGCGTGGCCAAGGCGGCCCTCGAGGCCTCCGTGCGCTATCTCGCCGTCGACTTCGGCGCCCAGGGCATTCGCGTCAATGCGCTCTCGGCCGGCCCGATGCGCACGCTGGCCGGTGCCGGCATCTCGGATGCCCGCATCATCTTCAACTACCAGGGCGACAACGCCCCGCTCGGCCGCACCCCGTCGCTGGACGAGGTCGGCGGCTCCGCGCTCTATCTGCTGTCGGACCTGGCCGGCGCCGTCACTGGCGAAGTCCACTACGTCGACTGCGGCTACAACATCATCTCCATGCCCACGCTCGACGCGCTGAAGGCACAGGAAGAGGCCCGCGGCCCCGCCGAATGAGCGCCGCGCGCTGATCCGGGCGCACCAAAAGCGAAGGGCCGAGGCAGCGCTGCCTCGGCCCTTTTTCATGGCCATTGCACGTGTGCGCGGGCGCCGGGCGATCCCCGGCGTCCTACGCCAACGCCCGCCTCACGGCGTCTCGTCGCCGTTCGCCTCCTCGCCGCCATCCTCGATCTCGCCTTCCTCGCCCGACCCGTCGTCGGGGATGCGCTCGACGGACACCACCTTCTCCTCGGCATCGGTGCGGAAGATCCGCACGCCCTGGGTATTGCGGCCGGCGACGCGGATCTCGTCGACGGGGCAGCGAATGAGCTGGCCACCGTTCGAGACCAGCATGATCTGGTCGCTCTGCTCGATCGGGAACGACGCCACGAGTGCGCCGTTGCGATCGTTGACGACCATGCCGACGATGCCTTTGCCGCCGCGGCCGGAGACCCGGTATTCGTAGCTCGACGTCCGTTTGCCGAAGCCGCGCTCGGACACCGTGAGAATGAATTGCTCACGGCCGCCCAGTTCCGCATAGCGTTCCGGCGTCAACTCGGCCGCGCCCTCGCCCTCCTCGTCGGCGTCCACGCCGCTCACGGTCTCCATCTCGCCCGCTTCGCCCGATTGCGCCCGGCGCATCGCCGCCGACTGCTTCAGGTAGGCGGCCCGCTCGGCCGGCGAGGCATCGACGTGATGGAGAATGCTGAGCGAGATGATCTCGTCGTCCTCCTCCAGACGGATACCCCTGACGCCCGTCGAATCGCGCCCCTTGAAGAGGCGCACGTCGGACGCCGGGAAGCGGATCGACTGGCCGTGCGCGGTCGTCAGCAACACGTCGTCACCGACATTGCAGATCTCGACACCGACGATCTGGTCGCCCTCGCCCTTGCCGTCCTCGGCGCTGTCCGCTTCCCCCTCGTCGTCGTCCGAGCCCGCATCGAGGCGCATGGCGATCTTGCCGTTGCGATTGATGTTCTCGAAATCGCCGAGGCTGTTGCGGCGGACCTTGCCCTGCCGTGTCGCGAACATCAGCTCGAGATTGGTCCAGGACGCGGGGTCCTCGGGCAGCGGCAGGATCGACGTGATCGCCTCGCCCTGCTCCAGCGGCAGCAGGTTGATGAGCGCCTTGCCCTGGGATTGCGGCGTACCAGCCGGCAGGCGCCACACCTTCATGCGGTAGCACATGCCGCGCGAGGAGAAGAACAGCACGGGCGTATGCGTCGAGGCGATGAAGATCTGTGTGACCACATCCTCCTCGCGCGTCGACATGCCCGAGCGGCCCTTGCCGCCACGCCGCTGCGCCCGATAGGTGGAGAGCGGCACGCGCTTGATGTAGCCCTTGAGCGAAACCGTGACGACGCAATCCTCGCGCTGGATCAGGTCCTCGTCGTCGACGTCGCCGTCCATCTCGAGGATCTCGGTCTGGCGCGGCGTCGCGAACTCCGTCTTGATGTCGCTGAGTTCACCCTTGATGATGTCGACGATGCGTGCGCGCGACGACAGGATGTCCAGGTAATCCTGGATCTGCGCCGCGAGCTTCTTCAGTTCGTCGCCGATTTCGTCCCGGCCCAGCGCCGTCAGCCGCGACAGCGTCAGCGCCAGGATGGCCGTGGCCTGCTCCTCCGACAGCCGGTAGGTGCCGTCGGCCTTCATCATGTAGCGCGGATCGGCGATCAGCTCGATCAGCGGCGCCATGTCCTTGGCCGGCCAGTCGCGCGAGCGCAGCGCCTCCTTGGCCTCCGCCGGCGTCGCCGAGCGGCGGATCATCGCCACCACCTCGTCGATGTTGGCGACCGCGATCGCCAGACCGACCAGGACGTGCGCCCGCGTGCGCGCCTTGTTCAGCAGGAACTTCGTGCGCCGGCTCACCACCTCCTCGCGGAAGGCGTTGAAGGCGACGATCATGTCACGCAGGTTGAGCTGCTCGGGCCGCCCACCGTTGAGCGCGATCATGTTGGCGCCGAACGTCGTCTGCAGGTCGGAATAGCGCCACAGCTGGTTCAGCACCACGTCGGGCACCGCATCGCGTTTCAGCTCGATGACGACGCGCATGCCCTCGCGGTTCGATTCGTCCCAGATGTCCGAGATGCCCTCGACGCGCTTCTCGCGCACCAGGTCGGCGATCTTCTCGATCAGCGTCCGCTTGTTCACCTGATATGGGATCGCCGTGATGATCAGCGCATCGCGGTCCTTGCGGATCTCCTCCACCTCGACCTTGGCACGCATGATGATCGAGCCGCGACCCTTGTGATAGGCCGCAAGGATGCCGGCCCGCCCCAGGATCGTCGCACCCGTCGGGAAGTCCGGCCCAGGGACGATGTTCGTCAACTCCTCAAGCGAGATCTCGGGATTGTCGAGATGCGCCATGCAGGCGTCGATCACTTCACCCAGGTTGTGCGGGGGAATGTTCGTCGCCATGCCCACGGCGATGCCGTTGGCGCCGTTGACCAGCAGGTTGGGGAACGACGCCGGCATCACGACTGGCTCGCTCAGCGTACCGTCGTAGTTGTCGCGGAAATCGACCGTATCCTTGTCGAGATCGTCGAGCAGGCTGTGCGCCACCTTCGACAGGCGGCATTCCGTATAGCGGTCGGCTGCCGGCGGATCGCCGTCGACGGAACCGAAGTTGCCCTGACCGTCGATCAGCGGCACGCGCATGGAGAAGTCCTGCGCCATGCGCACCAGGGCGTCGTAGATGGCGAGATTGCCGTGCGGATGGTATTTGCCCATCGCCTCGCCCACCACGCGGGCGCACTTCATGTATTTCTTGTTCCAGTCGAGCCCCAGCTCCTGCATCGCATACAGGATGCGCCGATGCACCGGCTTCAGGCCGTCACGCACGTCGGGCAAGGCGCGCGAAACGATCACGCTCATCGCGTAATCGAGATAACTGCGCCGCATCTCGTCGGAGATCGTGACGGGCCGGATGTCGTTAGGGCATTTCGGCTCTCCGCCACCCGCGTTCGGGTCGTTGTCGGCCACGCTTTGTCACCACCTTTTATGGAATCTCGTATGATCGGAGTTTCTTAGACCGCTGGCCCCGCCGGAGCAAGAAAAAGCCCCCGATTTCAGGCCCGTAACCCACATTTTCGGGCTCGTTTCGGCGTCTCGGCGCCCCGTTTCGCAGAACAGAGGCCAGCAAACGCGCGGCATTGCCCTTTCTGCGGAACCCGGGGCCACTCCCATGCGTTGTTTATGACGCGACACGGACGGTCTTGCGAATGACATTGTTTGGGTCTAATCCACCGTCCCGTGCCAGTCCGGCCACTTCCAAACGCTTGAAATTCAGGCGTTCCGGCTACGATTGGAATGATATAGCAAAGGTCTCGCTGACATGAAAAAGACTGTTCTCGCCCTATTTGCAGCCGGTGCCGTGCTGGCGAGCGTGCCGGCCATCGCCCAGCAGGGCAAGGGCGTCGCCATTCCCAAAGGCGTTTTCCTCAAGGGCCAGGTCGCCGGTGAGTATCTCGCCAAGGATCGCCTGATCGGTGCCAAGGTTCACAACAACGAAGGCAAGATCGTCGGCGACATCGAGGATCTCATCGTCGGTCCGAACAACCAGGTGACGGGCGTCATCATGGGCGTTGGCGGCTTTTTCGGCGCGGGCGAGAAGAAGGTCGGCGTGCGCCTGGGCGCGCTCCAGTTCACGGTCAAGAACGGCCAGTCCGTCGTCGTGCTGCCCGCCGCCACCAAGGACGTGTTGACCGCGCTCCACGGCTACAAGCGCGCCCAGCCCAAGAAGTCGCTGATCCAGCGCGGCGTCGAGAAGGCCAAGGAGCTGTCCGACAAGACGACCGAGAGCGCCAAGGACGCCACCGCCACGGCGCGCGAGAAGGCGGCCCCTTACGTCGAGAAGGCGAAGGATGCGGCTGGCCACGCCTACGACAAGGCCAAGGAGGCCACGGGCGCTGCCGTCGAGAAGGCGAAGGAAGCCACCGAGAAGGCCAAGGACGCCATCAAGAACTGAGCCGGCGGCCCTCACCGGGCCCCGCGTGATCGCGAAGGCTCCGGCGCCATGCGCCGGGGCCTTTTTTCATGCGCCCGGCCTGGGATAGATCGGGATGTGCGGGGCAGCCGACATCGGCAGATGCCCGGTCAGTCTGGGATCGTCCGCCAGTTCGAGCTGCTGGCGCTCCGTGCGAAAACCCGAGCGCAGATAAAAGGCCAGCGCACCTGGATGATCGAGGGTGCAAGTGTGAAGCCAGACGCTCTCGATAGGCCGCGCCCAGGCCGTCGCCAGCGCATGCGTCATCAGATAGCGCCCGAGCCCCCGCCCGATCGCCTCCGGCACGACGCCGAAAAACGCGATCTCGCAGGTCCCCGGCACGCGAAAATCGAGTTCGAGAATACCGATTTCGACATCGCTCGGCCCGGCGCTGTCGACCAGCACCGAAACCTCCACCTCGTCATCGGCGAGGATCGCGCCGAGCGCCGCGTCGCTCGAGCGCAGCCGCGAATGCCACAGCCACGGCGCCCCCACCTTCCGGAAGAGGTCGCGATACCAGCCATTGCCGGGGCAAGGCACCCGCCGCAGCGCTACTCCAGACGGCGCCGATGGCATCTGCAGGCCTACCGGGGCCGCCCGCATGGCAAGGCTCGTCGCGATGGCGGCGATCTTGCCGGCGGGAATGTCGGTATAGCCGTCCTGCAGCGGCGCCCGCTCCATGCCAGTCATGCTTCCAGCCCACCCTGCGGCCCACGAACGACCGTGGTCATTGCACTCGGGCGCACGAAGCGGCAAGACCTCATTGGGATCATTGCAAGGGAAGCATGTTCGCATGGCTGCATCGGGGTCGACCAAAGTCATTCTCGCCGCACTCGGCGCCAACGGCCTGATCGCCGTTTCTAAGTTCGTCGCGGCGGCCTGGACCGGATCGGCCGCCATGCTGTCGGAGGCCATCCACTCCCTCGCCGACACGGCCAACCAGGGCCTGCTGCTGCACGGCATGCGCCGCTCGCAAAGGCCTGCCGACGCCGCCCATCCCTTCGGCCACGCCAAGGAATTGTATTTCTGGGCCTTCGTCGTGGCGATCCTGCTCTTTTCGCTGGGTTCGGGCGTGGCGATCTACGAAGGCGTCGCCAAGATCCGCGACCCCCATCCCGTCACCGATCCATCGATCAACTACATGGTTCTTGGCGCGGCGATGCTGTTCGAGGGCATCTCCAACATCTTCGCGCTGCGCGAATTCAACAAGCAGCGCAACGGCGAGCGCGCATTCACCGCGATCCGCCGTTCCAAGGATCCCGCGCTTTTCACCGTCCTGCTGGAGGATACGGCCGCCCTCACCGGCCTCGTCGTCGCCATGATCGGCGTCGCGTGCGGCCACCTGCTCGGCTGGTCGATGGCGGATGGCATCGCCTCGATCGTCATCGGCATCATCCTGGGCCTCGTCGCGGCCATCATGAGCATCGAGACCAAGAGCCTGCTGATCGGCGAAAGCGCCAGCCCGCAACTCATCACGGCCATGCGCATGGCGATCATGGACGAACTCGGCCCCTCGGGCCCCGTCAGGACGATCCACGACCTGCGCACGATGCATCTGGGCCCGGACGTCATCCTCGTGACCGCCAGCCTCGATTTCAACGACGAGGTCTCGGCCAAGACCGTGGAAGCGACCGTCGCGCGCCTGGATGCCCTCTTGCGCGCGCGCTTTCCGCAAGTGCGCCATCTCTATCTCGAAGCACAGGCAGCCCCCGCGAGTGCACCCGCGCCGGCAGGCGACCTCGCCGCACCCGCCTCGATCGCACCCGCCCAAGTGCCGTCGAAAGCCGGCCTGCCGATGCCGGCACGCAACCATCCCCCTGCCAGGAAGAAGGGCAAGCGCAAGGGCCGGCGGTGATCGAACGCCGCCGCTCCGTCTCCGACATCAGGCCCCGGGACGCGGCCCCGTCAGGGTCCCCCAGCACGCCGCCAAAGAGGGGTGACCGTCCGTAGCCAGCGTGGTACGTCAAGCCAGGATCCTCGGCCTGTATCGCAAGAGATCATGTAGATGGCCCCCCTGTCTGAAGTTTCTGTTCCCCCTGGCAGCGTGCTCCATAAATCGCTCGGTTCCGCGAGCTTTTTCGATGCCTATGCTGCCCCCCTGAAGAGGTGCGAACTCACGCCGGCCGAGATCTTCCTTCAGGCGGCGCGAGCCACGCCCGATTGGGTCGGGCACGCCATGGCGATACGCAACGCAATCGTCAGCAGGTTGGGCCTGAAGGACGTTGGCAACATGCGCCCTGCTGCCGACAGGCCTGGCTCCGACTATCGAATCGGAGACCGCATGGGCATTTTCACAGTGTTCGCGGCTGACGATCGGGAGTTGGTGTTGGGCATCGACGACAGTCATCTCGACGTGCGCGTGTCCGTACTGAAGTCCGTTCCCAGCGACGAGGCGCACTATGTGGTTTCGACGGTTGTGCACGTCAAGAACTGGCTGGGGCGCCTTTACATGCTGCCAGTCGGGCGCATCCATCCGTTCGTCGTGCGTGCCATGATGCGGCGCGCTGCTGTCTAAGAATCGTGAAGTCGACCTTTAACACCGTTGCGAAAGCGTTTGGACACGACATGGCCCGCATTCCCTATCCCGATCTCGACAAGGCAAGCCCCGAAGTTCGCGACATGCTCGCGCGCCTGCCCGCCCCCGCCAACATCTTCAACATGATGGCGCACGCCGAAACCTGCCTGAAGCCGGTCATGAAGCTCGGCGGCACGCTGCTCGGCAAACTGAAGCTCGACCCGAAGCTGCGCGAGCTCTGCCTCCTGCATGCGGTGAAACTCGAGAATGGCGACTACGAGTGGATGCAGCACGTGCCCATCGCCCTGGACCTCGGCGCCACGCAGGCCCAGATCGACGCGCTGGCCAAAGGCGACGATGCCGCCGGCTGCTTTTCTGTCCAGGAGAAGGCGGCGCTGCGCCTGACACGCGAAAGCGTCGTCGACGTGCGTGCCTCGGAAGTCACGGTTGCAGAGGCCCGCAAGCATTTCTCCGATCGTGAAATCGTCGAGCTGATCCTGATGGCAGGCTTCTACATCATGCTCGCGCGTCTCACCGAGACGCTCGGCGTCGAGAACGATCCGCCCATGGGCAGCGCCCTCGTGAAGGGCATCGAGGCGCGCGTCGCGGCGAAGAAGAAGTAGTCCGCACCCGCCGCACGTCGTTGGCGCAGGCCGGCCAGAGCCATTCGGCCGGCCCGCGCGTCCCCAAAGCCCCGCGCGCGAGCCGCCTCGCCATGAGCGACCCCTCGACCTCCATGCCCCAGGGTTGGCGTGCAGCCGTCACCGCCTCGCTGCGGGATCTGCGGGCCCTCGAACCGGCCGAGCAGCGCGCAGCACTCGCCTCGTTCGCCTTCTTCTTCTGCGTCCTGTGCAGCTACTACATCATCCGCCCGCTGCGCGACGAGATGGGCGTGACCGTGGGCACCGATGGACTGCAGCGGCTCTTCGTGATCGTGTTCGTCGTCATGCTGGCGGCCGTTCCGGTCTTCGGCTGGCTCGTCTCTCGTCTGCCCCGCCCGCGCGTTGCCCCGGCCGTCTATGCGTTCTTCGCTGCCAACCTGCTGGCCTTCTGGGGCGCCCTCTCCAAGGGGGGCATTTCGCCGGCCCTCGCCGCCACGTTCTTCGTGTGGGTCAGCGTCTTCAATCTCTTCGTCGTCTCCCTGTTCTGGATCGTGATGTCCGACCTGTGGTCGAGCGACCAGGCCAAACGGCTCTACGGCCTGATCGCCGCGGGCGGCAGCGCCGGCGCCTTCTGCGGACCCCTTGTCACGCAAAGCCTCGTGCATGTGCTGAGCCCGACCAATCTCCTGCTCGTGTCGGCCGGTGTCCTCGGCCTCGCCGGCCTTCTCGCCGCGATCCTCGCCGCCCGCGCGCCCCGAATGCCCCATGACGCCCCGCACGCGCCAACCGCGTTGCGCGACGTCCTGGCAGGAGCCACGCACGTCGTCCGCTCCCCGTTCCTGCTGAAGATCGCCGTATGGGTGCTGCTGGCCAACCTCATCTCGACCTTCTTCTATTTCGAGCAGGCCCGGGTCGTCGGCAGCGTCCTGACCGAACGCAGTGACCGCGTGCAGCTCTTCGCGCGCATGGACCTCGCCTCCAATATCCTCACCGTCGCAGGCCAGATCTTCGTGACAGGTGCCCTCTTGCAACGCCTCGGTGTCGGCCTGGCGGCTGCCGCTGTTCCAGCCGTCGCCATCGCCGGTCTCTCAGCGCTGGCAATATCGCCGACGCTGTGGGTTCTCGTCGTCATCATCGTCGCCGAGCGCGCCGTGGGCTTTGCGTTCTCCAATCCCGCCATGCGCGTGCTCTACACGGTCGTCAGCCCCGAGGAAAAATACAAGGCACAGAGCTTCATCGACACCGTCGTCTTCCGAGGTGGCGATGCCGCCAGCGGCTGGCTCCTGAACGGCGTCGCCAAGACGCTGGGAGCCGCCACCGCGACCGTCGCCCTGCTCACCCTGCCGTTCGCGGCCGCCTGGCTCCTCGTCAGTCTCACACTGGGCCGCGCCCACCAGCGCCTGGCCGACCCCACGCACGAGCCAGCGCACGCCGCCGCTCCCGACGGCCCCCCCGCGCAGCCCTAACGCCAAGCTTCGTCGCAGCCCGGTGCCTCCAACAGCGCACACGAGGCGACGCCTCGAAGGCCGTGCCCTGACGGCCCACCGTCACGCCGCCGCGCGCTCGGCCCCCGCCATGCCCGCGCGATAGCTCAGCGCTTCGGCGACATGCAGGCGACCGATCGCCTCCGAGCCGTCCAGATCCGCGATGGTGCGTGCCACCTTGAGCGTGCGATGGAAGCCGCGCGCGGTCAGCCCCAACCGTTCCGCCGCCTGCTGCATCAGCGCCAGCCCGTCCACATCCGGCGTCGCCACCTCGTCCAGCAGGCGCCCCGCGCACTCGCCGTTTGTTCGCGTACCCCGCTCGGCTACACCCAGGCGCCGGTAGCGGGCCGACTGCACATCACGTGCCGCGCCCACCCGTGCCGCCACCTCCGCGCTCCCCTCGGCGGGAGCGGGCAGGGTGAGATCGGCGGCCGAGACGCGCGGCACCTCGATGTGCAGGTCGAAGCGGTCGAGCAGCGGGCCCGACAGCCGCGCCTGATAGTCGGCCGCACAGCGTGGCCCGCGCTTGCACGTCTGGCCGGGCCCCGCGCTGCCGCAGCGGCACGGGTTCATCGCCGCGACGAGCTGGAACCGTGCCGGATACGTGATGCGATGGTTGGCCCGCGCGATGGCCACGTCCCCGGTCTCCAACGGCTGGCGCAGGGCATCGAGGACACCAGGGTGGAACTCCGGCAACTCGTCGAGGAACAGAACGCCGCGATGCGCCAGCGAGACCTCGCCCGGCCGCGGCCGCGATCCCCCGCCCACCAGCGCCGCCATGGTCGCGGAATGATGCGGCGCCCGGAACGGCCGCTCGCGCGCGATCCGGCCACCCGCAAGCTCACCGGCGAGGCTCTTGACCATGGCCACCTCGAGCATTTCCGTAGGCTCGAGCGCCGGCAGGATCGACGGCAGCCGCTGTGCCAGCATCGACTTGCCCGAGCCCGGCGGCCCGACCATCAACAGGTTGTGTCCGCCGGCCGCCGCCACCTCCAGCGCCCGCTTGGCGGCCTCCTGCCCCTTCACGTCGCGCAGGTCGGCCAGCCCGCGCGGCGCTTCCGCAACGCCGGGCGTGGGCGGTCCCAGCACCTGATTGCCCTTGAAATGATTGACGAGCGACAAGAGGTGCGGTGCCGCCAGAACCACCATGTCCTCGGCGGCCCACGCCGCTTCCGAGCCAGCGCCTTCCGGGCAGATCAAGCCCTTGCCCAGCGCGTTGGCGCCGATGGCCGCCGGCAGCCCGCCCGGCACCATGCGGATCGAGCCGTCGAGCGCCAGCTCCCCGATCGCCGCGAAGCCCGCGATGGCGTCCGGCGCCACCGCCCCCATCGCCGACATCAGCGCCAGCGCAATCGGCAGGTCGAAGTGGCTGCCCTCCTTGGGCAGGTCGGCCGGCGCGAGGTTCACGGTGATGTGCTTGTAGGGAAAGCCGAGCCCCGTCGCGTGCAGCGCATTGCGCACCCGCTCCCGGCTCTCCGCCACCGCCTTGTCCGGCAGGCCCACGATGGCGAAGGCGGGCTTGCCCGACGTGATCCGCACCTGCACCTCGACGGGCCGTGCATCGATGCCGACGAATGCCAGTGTCGAGATGTGCCCGTACATGCGCGTGCCCCGTTTCCTCCGATCACGCATGATCGTCACGATCCGGACGACCTGTCAAGAACATTATGTGAACATTATGCGCGCGCTTAGGCCGCGCAGGCAACGAGCCCGCCGGCAGGCATCATCGCCCACGCGCAGCTCAACGAAGAATCTGCCAGCTCAGGAGGAGACGAACGATGAACCAGGATGCGAAGAAATCCGTATTGCGGATGATCCCCTATGGGATCTACGTGCTGACCGCCGACGATGGTAACGGCAACATCGCGGCAGCGACCGTCAACTGGGTGACGCAGTCTGCGTTCGCGCCCCCCCTCGTCGTGGTCGGCGTGAAGGTCGGCTCCGGCGCGCTCGAAGCCCTGAAGACATCGAGGGTCTTCGCGCTCAACATGCTGGGCAAGGACCAGAAGAGCCTCGCCTTCACCTTCTTCCGGCCGGCCGATGTGAGTGAAGGCCGCATCAGTGGCCAGCCCTATCACCAGGGCACGACAGGTGCACCATTGCTGACGGACGCGCCCGGCGCCGTCGAATGCCGCGTTTCCTCCATCGTGGAGCAGGGCGATCATCACATCGTCGTCGGCGAGGTCGTCGAAGCGCACCTCTCCCGTCCCCTCACCGGACGGCCCGACATGGCGATCCTGGAGATGAAGGACCTCGGCGACAACGTCTTCTACGGCGGTTGAGACGCATCGGCGAGACGCGCCCCTCACCCCAGAGCGCGCCTCGCCGGCTCCGCACCGATCAGGCCGGCGCGAACAGGTTCTCGTGCGACGAGCCCGTCTGCAACGCGCTTGGCGCCGCGCGCCGCACTGCGAACGCCTTGTCCTGCTGCAGCGTGGGCAACACGTCGCGCGCGAAGAGCCGCATGTTCGTTTCGGCAAGCTCGTGCGGCACGCCGCCCCAGGCGAACTCGGTGATGAGGTGCTCGAGATTGGCGATGCGGTGCAATTCCTCGATTTTCTGCAGGCAATCGTCCGGCGTGCCCGTGATCTGGATGCTGACGTAGAAGTCGGTCGACTTCTTGCGCGCGGCCGGGTCCTTCAGTTTCGAGTAGGTCTTGGCCAGCGCCTCGTAGGATTCGTACCCCTTCACGCTCGCCAGATGCCCATCGCCGAAATGGTAGTGGTTCTCGATCGAATCCCACTTGGCGCCGAGATATTGATGCGCCCGCTCGTAGGCCTCCTCCCGGGTCGGCGCGCACGACACGTTGGTGAGGATGACTGGCCGGTGCGGCGTATGCCCCGCCCCTGCCGCCATCTCGTAGAACCGGTCGATGTCGGCTTTGCACTTCTGCCACTCGTTCTGCATGATCAACAGCATGCTGAAGCCGAGCTTGGCCATCAGTTCCGCCGACTCCGGGCTCACCGAGGAGGCATAGAAGCGCCGCTCGGGATGCGAGATCGGCCGCGGGCGGATCGCCGTCTCCTTGATCTTGAAGTACTGCCCGTTGAACGAGAAGCGCGGCTCACTCAGCGCCTTGACGATGATCTGCGCGGCCTCCGCAAAACGCCCGCGCGCCTCGCCCATCGGGATGCCGAAACCCTCGTACTCCACGCTCGCCGCCCCGCGGCCGAAGCCGAACATGCAGCGCCCCCCGCACATGATGTCGAGCAGCGCGATCTCCTCCGCCACGCGGATCGGGTCGTGCCAGGGCAATACGATCACGGCAGTGCCGAGCATGATGCGCTTCGTGCGACCGGCGAAATAGGCGAGAAGCTGCAGCGGTGCGGGCGACATGGCGTAACCCGTGAAGTGATGCTCGAGCGCCATGAGCGAATCGAAGCCCAACGGCTCGGCCAGGTCGCCCAGCGCGAAGTGTTCCATGATCACGGACGAATCCGAGCGCCCCGGCTCGGACAACATGTTGAGGGCAGTGCCGACTTTCATCGCGTTCCTCCGGGAATGGCGGGACTTGTTCTTGTTGTTCGCGCCGAAGTCTGAGGCGAGCCGCATCGCGCCCGCTTGATCTGCATCAAGCCCACGTATTTTCATCGATTGACCCGGCGCAGTGACCGCGACGGGAAAACGGGCAAGGTGGTCCACGTCAATCCCGGCAGGACGGAGGTGTGATCGTGAGCAGGAAGCAATGGGTCCGGCTGATCGTCGTGATCGCCCTTGCGATCATCGCGCTGCTGCTCGTGCGCCAGCACAGCGCCGCATCCGCGGCGCTGCCCCCGATGATCTGAGCCCGTGCCCGAGCGCGCTCAATCCGGCTTGAAGGTGTTGCGCCCGTCCTTGGCGGAGACGACGCCGGACGCGCCCATGTAGTCGCGATCCACCATGTCCTGCAGCAGCTTCGGATCGTCGGGCGTGTTGGCCATGAAGCGGCGGCCGTCGCCGAGCCGGCCGAACAGGATCGAATAGGACGGCCCCTTGCGGTCGTGCATCACCGTATAGGTTTCGATGATGGCATTGCCGTCGGCCGCTTCGATGGTCGCCGGCCCCTTGTCGTTGTCGATCGTGGCCTGATAGAGCGCCGGATCCTTCGGCGCGAACGTCTTCGTCGTCGGCATCGTGGAGTAGATGCCCGCCGACTGCTTCGTGACGTAGTTTCCGTTCGCCGTCACGAGCCCCTTCGAGCCGGGCTTCCTGCGCACCTCGTCCATCATCTGCGCGATCGAATGCGTCACGTAGTTGTTGCCGGGACCGCCGAAGTAGGGAAGACCGCCCGTCACCGTGAGCCCGCGCGCATCGTCCTCGGCAATCCCCATTTCGCTGCAGGCGATCTGCACGGCGGATGGGAAGCAGCTGTAGAGGTCGATCTTGTCGATGTCGGCCAGCGTCATCCCCGCCATCGCGAAGGCTTCCTGGGCCACGATCCGCATGGCCGGCGAGCTGTGATAGTTGTGCCGGTCGGAAATGTACCAATGATCGTGCGCGTCCGCGCAGCCGTGCAGGTAGACCCAGCGGCTTTCGGGAATGCCCAGTTCACGCGCCTTCGCCACCGAGGTCAGGATCACCGCCGCCGCCTGGTCGATGAACGCATTCGAGTTCATCAGCTTCGTGTAGGGAAAGCCGATATAGGGATTGTCGGCGCCGACCGTCGCGATTTGCTCCGCCGTGAAACCCTGCCGCCGGTCGGCCAGCGGATTGGCCTTCGCCACCGCCGCGAAGTGCGCGAACAGCTTGCCCACCGCCGCCATATGCTCGGGCATCGTGCGGCCGCGATGGCGGCGGATGGCGTTCTCGAACAGCGGATAGGCGAAGATGGCGCCGGCCATGCGGTGCCGGTCCTCGACGTCGTTCCAGCCGCGCGTGGCGACGCCCCATTCCTCGTAGCTGCCGCCCGCGTCCTCGTTCCAATCGAGCGCCAGCTTGGCGCGCTCGGCGGCCTTCTGCGTGGCCAGTGCCTCCCCGCCGCACACCATGGCAGCGCCGACTTCGCCGCGCGTCACCATCTCGAACAAGCGGTTGATCGACCATTGCGGCATGTTCCCGCCGGGATGCGTGTAGACGAGCCGCCTCGCGCCACTGGCGCCAAGCCGGTTGGCGATGGACTTGGGCGGGTTCTTGGGCCCGCCGAACGGGCTTTTGAAACGCCAGCTCGTGTCCGAGAACGAACGCAGCACAACGATGGTATCGAGCGCCTTCAACAGGGCATCCCCGCCCTGCGCATCCTCCGCCGCCTTGCGTGCGGCGGCGGCCGTCAGGTCCATCGCAGCGAGCGCCACGCGCGGATCGGGTTCGCGCTGCGTGATCTGCCCGCTGCCGACGAGAATGGGGATGCGCGTTTCGTCCATGGCGTTTGCGTCCTGACATGTGTTGCTTTGCCGGGATGCTGGCCCGCCCGCGGCGCCCCCGTCAATAGCACTCGCGCCTCACGCCTGCCGCGCGCCTGCCGCGCGCGGCAGGCGTGAGGCTCAATGGACGGCCGCCCGCAAAACGCCACACTGGCCCCGCGGCATCGCCAGGGCCACATCGGTCGAGCCGCCCCGCAAAACCATTTTCTGGCGGAATTGATGTTTCTCGCGAACCCGAACCTTGGCTAAGCTCGCCGCATCGCGAGATTGGCGGTGAACGTGCCGCCCGAAGGGAGCCCTTGCCCATGCAGCGTGTGCGCCTGTCGGAGAACTTTCGTGCCGTGTTCTACGCGCCCTTCTATGCCACGCAGGCGCTCGGCTACTATGCCAGCGAAGGCCTCGACGTCGTCCTGATCGAAAGCAGCGCGCCCGGCAATGGTCCCCAAGGCCTGCTCGATGGCAGTGTCGACGTCTCCTGGGGCGGTCCCATGCGTGTCATGAAGGACCGCGACGAAGGCGGCCCCGGCTACATGTGCTTCTGCGAGGTCGTCCGCCGCGATCCGTTCTATCTCGTCGGCCGCACAGGTGACGCCCCGTTCCAATTGACCGATCTGGCGACGAAGCGCCTCGGCGTCGTCAGCGAGGTGCCCACACCCTGGCACTGCCTCCAGCACGACCTGCGCGAGGCAGGCCTCGACCCCGCGCGGCTCGACCTCGTGCGGGGCCGCAGCATGGCCGACAACCTCGCGGCCGTGGCCTCCCGCACGCTCGATGTCGCGCAAGTCTTCGAGCCGTTCACCCAACAGGCGCTGGCCCACGGCTTGCAGATCCTCTACGCGCAGAGTGCGCGCGGCCCCACGTCCTACACGACGCTGCTCGGCACCCGCGAAACCGTCGTCCGCAATCGCGAGATGTACACCGCCATGACCCGCGCCGTCGCCCGCATGCAGGGCTGGCTCGTGGAGCATTCCGCCGCCGATCTGGCCGAGGCCGTCGCCTCCTTCTATCCGCAGATCCCCCGCGCCACGCTGGCCGCGGCACTCGCCCACTACAAGGCGGCCGGGCTGTGGGCGGACGGCACGGTCGTTTCCCGCACCGGATTCGAGCGCCTCGCCGTCAGCCTCAAATCCGGCGGCTTCATCCGGACGCTTCCCCGTTACGACGATTGCGTCGTCGACTTCTCCGCGACGTGACAGCCTAGCCCCACGCAGCCCGGAGCATCGCCCGTGAGCAATCCCGCCTTCGTCTTCGATCACGTCCACATCATCGCCAGGGACCCCAGGGCCTCCGCGCAGTGGTACGTCGACAAGCTCGGCGCCACCATCGCCGCCGACACCATCGCGCGCGGTGCGCCACAGATCTTCGTCGCGCTCGGCGGCATGACGATCCTGATCCGCGGCAAGCGTCCCGGAGAAACACCGGTCGATACGCGCGCCATCCGCCCCTACGACGACTTCTCGTCCCACGACGAATGGGGGACCGATCACTTCGGCTTCCTCTACAAGGGCGATCTCGCCGCCTTCTGCGAGGAACTGCGCGCCAAGGGCGTCGCATTCCCCGTGCCCCTCAAGCGCGGTGTCGGCGGCAGCCTGCTCTGCTACATTTCGGCGCCCGACAATGTCAGTATCGAGCTGATGCAGTGCTGAGGGCACGATGGCGCGCTTGATGGCGATCAAGGCTTGCCCGAACGGCCTCGCCGAAGGTCGGATGAGCGCACCCTCGGGCGCGCAAGGTGGCTACTGAAACACGAGCGAGGAGAAACGATCGATCCGATGCTGGTCCGCGCAACGCCCCTCCTCCTCGCCTTCGCCATCGCCAGCCTCTCCACGGCAACGGCCTCCGCTGCCGACGAGTTGGCCCTGGCGACGCACGGCAAGGCTCTGCTCACCCAGCAGTGCGCGCGCTGCCATGCCATCGAACGGGAAGGCGCCAGCCCGTTGGCCGCAGCTCCACCCTTCCGCGACATCCACCGCAAGTATCCCGTCGAACAACTTGCCGAAGCCTTCGCCGAGGGTATCGTGACGGGACATCCGGCCATGCCGGAGTTCATCTTCACGCCCGAGGAGATCGACGCCATCCTCGCCCACCTCGGCACCCTCTCGGACACGCAATGAGCGGGCCGACCCCTCATGCGCCACCGCCGGACGCAGCCATGCGCGACGTCGTCTTCCATGTCCGCGACCTCACCAAGGTGTACCAGACCGGGGAGGTCGCCGTGCATGCCTTGCGCGGTGTCGACATGGAACTCTATGCCGGGGAACTCGTCGTCCTGCTCGGCCCCTCGGGCTCGGGCAAGTCGACCCTCCTCAATATCCTGGGCGGCCTCGACCGCGGCACCAGTGGGACCTGCCGCTTCCGCGACCTCGATCTCATGAGCCTCGACGACCGCAGCCTGACGACCTACCGCCGCGATCACATCGGCTTCGTCTTCCAGTTCTATAATCTCATCCCCTCGCTCACGGCCCGCGAGAACGTCGCCCTCGTCACCGAAATTTCCAAGGCGCCGATGACGCCCGCCGACGCCCTCGAACTCGTCGGGCTCGGCAACCGCATGGATCACTTTCCAGCCCAGCTCTCGGGCGGCGAGCAGCAGCGCGTGGCGATCGCCCGCGCCATCGCCAAGCGTCCCGAAGTGCTGCTGTGCGACGAGCCGACGGGCGCGCTCGACAGCAGGACGGGCGTGCGCGTGCTCGAGGCCATCGCCGCCGTCAACAGGGAACTTGGCACCTCGACCGCCATCATCACCCACAATGCCGCCATCCGCGAGATGGCCCACCGCTTCTTCCTCTTCGGTGACGGCCGCATCGTGGAGACGACCGAGAACCCGACGCGCCGGCCGCCGGCCGAGATAACGTGGTAGCGCCATGGCCTCCTGGAAACCACGCATCGGGGCGCTCGACATCAAGCTGATGCGCGACTTGTGGCGTCTGTGGCCGCAGGCACTCGCCGTGGCACTCGTCTTGGCCTCCGGTGTCGCCACGCTCATCCTTGCCGTCGGCGCCTACCGCTCGCTCGACGAGACGCGGCGCGTCTACTACGAGCGCCATCGCTTCGCCGACATCTTCGCCAACGTCACCCGCGCGCCCCGCTCGGCCGCCGACCGCATCAAGGAGATCTCCGGCGTCGTTGCCGCCGAGCCTCGCATCGTCAAGCACGCCCTGCTCGACATCGAAGGCGTGCGCGAACCCGCGACCGGCCTCGTCATCTCGATCCCCGACCGCGCACCGCCGCTCCTCAACAAGCCGTATCTGCGGCTGGGACGCATGCCCGATCCCGGGCGCGCGACGGACGTCGTCGTCAACGAATCCTTCGCCAATGCCTTGAGCCTGACCATCGGCTCGCGGTTCCATGCCATCCTCAACGGTCGCAAACGCGCGCTGACGATCACGGGCATCGCGTTGAGCCCCGAGTACATCTACGCCATCGGTCCGGGCGACCTGATGCCCGACAACCGCCGCTTCGCCGTGATCTGGATGTCGCAGGAAGCGCTCGAAGGCATCTACGATCTCGACGGCGCCTTCAACGCCATCAGCGTCAAGCTGCTGACGGGCGCCAACGAGGCGCATGTGACGAAGCGCATCGACGACATTCTCGCGCGCTACGGCGGCACCGGCGCCTATGGCCGGAAAGACCAGCTCAGCCACGCCTTCCTCGATGCCGAGCTGCGCCAGCTTCAGGCCTTGAGCCGCGTCATCCCGCCGATCTTTCTCTTCGTGTCCGCCTTTCTCGTGAACATGATCCTGACGCGCCTCATCAGCCTCGAGCGCGAGCAGATCGGGCTCCTGAAGGCCGTCGGCTACGGACAAATGGAGATTGCCGCCCACTACCTGAAACTCGTCGGCGCCATCGCCGTCGTCGGCATTCTCCTGGGCTTTGCGCTCGGGACGTGGTTCGGCGCCAGCCTCACCAATCTGTACGGGCGCTTCTTCCAGTTCCCGTTCCTCGTCTTCGAGCGCGACGCCGACATCTACCTGCTCTCCTCCGGCGTCTCCCTGGCCGCCGCCCTGCTCGGCGCCCTGAAGGCGACATGGCAGGCGCTGGCCCTGCCGCCCGCCGTCGCCATGCAGCCGCCGGCCCCCGCGCGTTTCCGCCATCTGTGGGGCGAGCGTGTCGGCTTTCTGCGCCACATGTCCCAGATGACGGTCATGTCGCTGCGCAACATGCAGCGCTGGCCGGTCCGTGCCGCACTCACCGCCCTTGGCCTGGCGCTTTCCGTCGGCCTTCTCGTCGTCTCGCTCTTCGCCTTCGACAGCGTCGAGTTCATGATCGACGTCACCTACTTCCGCAGCCAGCGCCAGGACGCCACCATCAACTTCACCGACCACAAGCCCCTGCGCGCGTTGGAGGATGTCGCCCGCCTGCCGGGTGTCCTGCGCGTGGAGCCCTACCGGGAGGTTGCCGCGCGCATCCGCAATGGCCATCTGTGGCGACGCATCGGCATCGTCGGCAAGCCCGAAAGCAGCGCCCTGAGCCGCCCTCTCGATCTCGACCACAAGCCCATCCTGATGCCCGAGAGCGGCGTCCTCATCAATCGCCGCGTCGCCGAGGTGCTCGAACTGAGGCGCGGCGATCTCGTCGAGATCGAGACACTCGACGAACGCCGGATCACCCGCATGGTGCCTATCGCAGACATCATCGAGTCCTACTTCGGCCTGTCCGTCTATATGCGGCTCGACGCCCTCAATCGCCTGATGAACGAAAGCCCGGTCATCGACGGCGCCCACATCGCCTACGACAAGGCCGCCGAAGGGCGCCTCTTCGCCAGGATCAAGGAGACGCCCGCCGTCGCCTCCATCGCCATCCAATGGGCATCCTTGCGGCGCTTCCGCGAGACGCTGGCCGAGAACATCAACATGATCACATCGGTCTACATCGCGCTGAGCGTCATCGTCGCCTTCGGCGTCGTCTACAACAGCGCACGCATCCAGCTCTCCGAGCGCGCCCGCGACCTGGCCAGCCTGCGCGTCCTGGGCTTCACGAAGACCGAGGTCTCACGCGTGCTGCTGACCGAGCTCGTCATCCTGACGTTGGTGGCCCAGCCGCTCGGCTGGGTTCTGGGCTACGCCTTCGGCTGGCTCACCATCCAGAGCTTCTCATCCGATCTCTACACGACGCCGATGATCATCGAGAACGCCACCTATGCGAAGGCGAGCCTCGTCACCATGGCGGCGGCGGCAGCCTCCGCACTCATCGTGCGGCGCCGCGTCGACCGGCTCGATCTCATTGCCGTCCTGAAAACACGCGAATAGGAGGACTGTCGTGATAGGCATGGCTGCATGGTCCAGCACGCTTCCCGCTCGCGCGCACCCCGCCAACGGTCGGCCGCGCCCCGCCGGATGGCAGTGAAAGAAGTCCGCCCATGAACAAGACCAACGCGCCCATGCCGCCGGCCACCCGCACGGCCACCCCGACCGCCGGCCCGAAGCCGGCTCCCGCCGCGTGGCCAATCGGCCGTATCGGCGGCATTGCCGGCGCCCTCGGCATCGCCATCATCCTTGCCTGGATGATCTGGCCAAAGCCCATCCCCGTCGACATCTCCATCATCTCGAAGGGCCCGATGAGCGTCACGGTCGAGGACGAGGGCAAGACCCGTATCAAGGACGTCTTCGTCGTCTCCGCCCCCGTCGCCGGCAAGATGCTGCGCTCGCCCCTGCTCGCCGGCGACAAGGTCGAGAAGAACAAGACCATCGTCGCCGTGATCCAGCCGGTTTCCCCGCCCTTTCTCGACTTCCGCACGCGGCTCGAGGCGGCAGCTGGCGTCAAGGCCGCCGAGGCGGGCGTGGCGCTGGCCGAGGCCGAGTTGGTCCAGGCGCGCTCCGAGCTGACCTTTGCCGAAAGCGAGCTGACGCGAACCGAGGCCCTGGCACGCACCAACAACGTCGCCCTGCGCAGCCTCGAGAAGGCGAAGATCGACGCGGCCGTCCGCAAGGCCGCCGTCGCCAAGGCCGAAGCCAATCTCGCCGTACGCCAGCGCGAGCTGGAAAGCGCCAGGGCACGCCTCGTCGGCCCCGACGACGCGAGCGGCACGACCGCACAGGACGGTTCGTGCTGCCTTGAAGTCCGCGCCCCCGAAAGCGGGCGCGTGCTCAAGGTCGCCGCCACCAGCGAGCAGGTCGTCGGCAGCGGCACGCCCCTCGTCGAGATCGGCAATCCCCGCAACCTCGAGATCGTCGTCGATCTCCTCTCCACGGACGCCGTCAAGGTGCGCGAAGGCGCCAAGGCCAGCATCGAGAACTGGGGCGGGCCGACGCACCTTGCGGCGCATGTACGCCGTATCGAGACCGCCGGCTTCACCAAGGTGTCCGCACTCGGCATCGAGGAACAGCGCGTGCGCGTGATCCTGGATCTCGATCCGGGCCAGCCGGCGGTGGAAGGTCTGGGCCACGAGTTCCGCGTCTTCGTGCGCATCGACGAGTGGCATACGGCCGACGCCGTCCGCGTGCCCCTCGGCGCCCTCTTTCGCCACAAGGACAAGTGGGCCGTCTTTCGTATGTCGGGCAACCGTGCACACCTCGTCGAGGTCGCCATCGGCCGCCGCAACAGCGACGGTGCCCAGGTGCTCGGCGGCCTCGCGCCCGGCGACCGGGTCGTCCTTCATCCCAGCGACCGCGTGACGGCCGGCGTGCGCGTTCGCCAGCGCGCCGTCGAGGAATACGGCGCACGATAGCCGTGGGTGCCCGATATCGGCATCCGGCCGTGACATCGCCGCTCATTCTTGAGTAGGGTTGCCCCCGAACGTCGAACCCGAGAGGATTCCCCCCGCGTGCTCCGTCTCTCCATCCTCGATCAATCCGTCGCCTGCGCCGGCCGCCCGCAGTCCGAAGCGATCCGCAACACCATCGCACTCGCCAAGCATTGCGAGAATTTCGGCTATCACCGCTTCTGGGTTTCGGAGCATCACAACAACGACACCATCGTCGGCACCGCGCCGGAAATCCTGATCGCGGCGATTGCGATGACCACCGTGCGCATCAGGATCGGCAGCGCCGGCGTCATGCTCCCGCACTACGCCCCGCTCAAGGTGGCCGAGCAGTTCCGCGTGCTCGACGCCATCGCGCCCGGCCGCATCGACCTGGGACTTGGTCGCGCGCCAGGCTCCGATGGACGCACCGCCTATGCGCTCAATCCCCTCGCCGACCAGCGCCCGCAGGAGTTCCCGTCCGACATCATGGACCTGCAGGCCTGGCTTGCCGGCGAACCGCTGCGCGAAGGCCATCCCTACCGCCAGATCGGCGCCCACCCCAAGGGCGACACGGTGCCGGAAATCTGGGTCCTCGGCAGTTCCGACTACGGCGCTCAGGTCGCTGCCCACTTCGGCCTCCCCTACTCCTTTGCCTGGTTCTTCACGGACGGCCAGGGCGGCGAACACGCACTGGGGCTCTACAGGTCGCTTTTCAAGCCGAGCCCCAAGTACCCAAAGCCGCACAGCGGCCTGTGCGTGTGGGCACTGGCGGCCGAGACCGAGGACGAGGCCGCCTATCACTTCCAGTCGCGCGCCCGCTTCCGCCTGCTGCGCGACCGTGGCGTGTTCTCGCCTCTCGAGGCGCCGGAGGCCGCCGCAGCCCACCCCTACACCGACGCCGAGCGCGCACGGCTCGAACAATACCGCACGCGCGCCTTCGTCGGCACGGCCCGCCAGGTCGGCGACCGCATCCGCGAACTTGCAGCCCGCACGGGCGTCGACGAGGTGGCGATCGTCACCTGGGCCTGGGACGAGGCGGCACGCATCACCAGCTACCGCCTGATCGCCGAGGAGATGGGTATCGCGCCGAAAGCCTGATGGCGGGCGCGATACACCCGGTCAGCGCCCGCGCGCCGTCTCCGCCGCTTGCCGGATGGCGGTGATGCTCTCGGCGTATTTGCCACCGCTGAACACGGCATTGCCCGCCACCAGAACGTCGGCGCCGGCCTTGCCGCACAGCGCCGCCGTCTCCGGATTGACGCCGCCATCCACCTCCAGCCGGATCGGCCTGTCGCCGATCATAGCGCGGATGCGCGCGATCTTGTCCACCATCGCCCGGATGAAGCTTTGACCGCCAAAGCCCGGATTGACCGACATGACCAGGATGAGATCGAGCCGGTCCATCACATAGGCCAGCACACTTTCCGGCGTCGACGGATTGAGCGACACGCCGGCCTTCTTGCCGAGGCTGCGGATGAGTTGCAGCGACCGGTCGAGGTGGGGGCCCGCCTCCGCATGCACCGTGATGTAGTCCGAACCCGCCTTCGCGAAGGCCTCGATATAAGGATCGACCGGCGCGATCATCAGGTGCACGTCCATCACCTTGGTCGTATGCGGGCGCAGCGCGGCGACCACGCCCGGCCCGATGGTGATGTTGGGCACGTAGTGGCCGTCCATGACGTCGACGTGGATCCAGTCGGCCCCCGCGGCGTCGAGGGCCCGCACCTCTTCGCCAAGCCGTGCAAAATCCGCCGACAGGATCGACGGCGCGATGAGGATCGGGTGCGTCATGACATCTCCAAGGTCTTCGCGGCGCCAACGAACGCCTATCGGTTCAAATCCACGCCGGCCAGGCCATCGAGGATGGCGGCCCGGTAGCGCGGCAGATCCTGGAGGCTGGTATAGCCGACCGCCTGGAGGCTGCCGCGCGGGTCGCCGTAGTAATAGCCGAGGAAAGCCACCGGGCTACCCCCCAATGTCACGTTGATCTGCATCAGCAGCACCTCGCGTCCCGCAAGGCTGCGTCTTTCCTCCGCCACGATCCGGGCATCCCCGCCCGACTGCCGGGCGTTTTCCAGAGCCACCGTACGCAGTTGCGCGATCGGCAGCGGCGTGCCCTCCGGAATGAGGACGATGTAGGCTTCGTGGCCGGCCAGCTGCAATTGCACCCGGCCATCCGCGTTGGCCGGTGTGGCACGCCATTTGGCCGGATTGTACCAGAACCGGAAGCCGCCCCGTCGCAAGGCCAGCACCGTGCCCGCATCGGCCGGACGCCGCACGACGAGGGTCTCCGGGCCGGGCGCCGCCGGTGCCGCGTGTTGTCGGGACGGCGCCGGCACGTCGGCATAGGCCCACGTGCCGTCGTTGCGCAGGACGACCTCGCGCCCGCTGGTGGTCCGCGCCCGCTCGAGGATGCTTTGCGCGAGGGCAGCGGCGGAGTAGCTGGCGGCGGCCACGAGGAGGAGCAGAACCACGTGCCTGGTCAGCCGCCGCGTCGTCATGGCTATCCCGTTCCCTTCGTCTTCGTGTCGCCAGTCCTGGCGTGTGCTTCCAGCAGGTCGATCATCGACCCTGCAATATCGATGCCTGTTGCCTTCTCGATGCCCTCGATGCCCGGCGAAGCGTTCACCTCCATGACGAGCGGGCCCCGGTTGGAGCGCAGCATGTCGACACCGGCCACGTTGAGCCCCAGGGCTTCGACCGACTTCAGCGCGGCCGTTTCCTCGTCGGGTGACAGCGATGTCGCCTCCGCGCGTCCGCCGCGATGCAGGTTGGAACGAAAATCGCCCTTGCCGCCGATCCTTTTCATGGCCGCGATGATCTTGCCCCCGACGATGAGCACGCGCAGGTCGCTGCCGGAAGCCTCACGTACGTATTCCTGGATCAGGATGTTCACGTTGGCGGCCGAGAACGCCTCGATGATCGACCGCGCCGAGGCTTCCGTCTCCGCCAGGATCACGCCCATGCCCTGCGTGCCCTCCAGCAGCTTGATGACGACGGGGGCGCCACCCACCTCCGCGATGACCTCGCCCGCCTGCCGCGGGCCATGCGCGAAGGCCGTCGTCGGCAGTCCCACGCCCGCTCGCGCCAGCAATTGCAGCGCCCGCAGCTTGTCGCGCGACCGCCCGATGGCCACCGATTCGTTGAGCGGAAACACACCTTGCATCTCGAACTGACGCAAAACCGCCAGACCGTAGTTCGTGATCGAGGCCCCGATGCGCGGGATCACCGCCTCGTAGACCGGCAGCGTCTTGCCGCCATAGCGCAACACCGGGTTGTTCGACGTGATGTTCATATGCACGTGCAGCGTGTTGATCACGTCGATCGTGTGGCCGCGTGCCCGCGCCGCCTCGACGAGACGCCGGTGCGAGTAGAGACTGGGGTTGCGGGCCAGCATTGCGAGGTTCAAGCAGTATCTCCCGATGATGGCTGGTTGTCCGGGCCATCCGTCCGGCTACCGAGAGTATCTCGGCCCATGCGACAGCATGCATCGCCCATTTCCACACGATCGGACACACCGACCGCTTGTGCCCCCCACGCCGAAACATGATATGAGGTGCACCGGACGACATCGCGGCACAATAGCGTTAACAGGGCGCACCCGACCAGTGGGGACGATGGCGCCAGGAGAGCGCCGACCCCATGCGGCGGCGGTCGCAGCGGCGGCGAAAGATGCAACAGTCCGGATTACGACGTGGAGCTTGGTCGAGAACCGATGCGTAATGCACTCTCCCGGATTGCACGCGTGTGGCGTCGCGCCTTGATTGACCGATCCGTGCGGCAGGCTGTTCGTCAATCAAGGCGCGATGAACGCCACACGAAGCTCATGGTGTATCTCGTGGCCCTCATGTCGCGCCAAAATCGGAAAGCGGTCCCGGCTATGGGGCGATTTTGGCGCGACGGGCCACTAGCTTCCCGCGCGCTTTCCTTCCGCGCGTTGAGCACCGTCGTTGCCCTGATCGTCTTTGCCGCCGTCGCGGCGCAGTCGGCCCGCGCCCTGGAGATCGAGTTCTCCGGCCGGCCGGTGAAGCGCGACATCCTCGTCCTCTACGATGGCCGCTTCGAGAAGCTGCCGCACGAGACCCGCGCCCACAAGTTCGCCGAGTTGCCGCTCAATCACCTGGGCTACCAGCTCACCTACCAGGACGTGAACGGCGAACTGCCCGCTCCCGAAACCTTGACCGCCTATCGCGGTGTCCTGACGTGGTTCAACGAGCCGTTGCGCCGCCCCGAGCGCGTCGTCGAATGGCTGGACGCTGCCACCGGACACGGATTGAAGCTGGTCATCATGGGCGAGGTCGCCCCTCCCGAGACCGATTGGCTCCTGCCCTCGATCAACCGCGTTCTGGCCCGGCTCGGCCTGGAGCATACGGGCGGCTATGTCGACCTCACGTGGCGCGCCAAGGTCGTCCTGACGGACCGCGAAATTGTCGGTTTCGAGCGCCCCGTCGACAAGGCCCTGCCCGGCTTTCCCCGCCTGAAGACGGTTGGCACGGACGCCCAGGTGCATCTGGCGATCGAGGCGCCGGCCGCCGGCGGCACGCGCGAGACCTCGGTGATCGTGGCGACGGGGCCGGGCGGCGGCTTCGCCTCCCAGAGCTACACCATCTTCTACGAGCCGAACACGGACCGCGTGCGCTGGACGCTCGATCCCTTCGCGTTTTTTGCCAAAGCCCTCGGCCGCGAACGTTTTCCCATTCCCGACACGACGACGCTGGCGGGCCGCCGCATCTACTTCTCCCACATCGACGGAGACGGCTGGAACAACCAATCCGAGATCGAAGGCCACCGGGAGGCCCAGCGCCTTTCCGTCGAAGTCATCGAGCGCGAGGCGATCGCACCCTATCCCGACCTGCCGGTGACGGTGGGGCTCATCGCCGGCGACATCGATCCCGAGCTGGGCGGCCACCAGGTCGGACGCGCGATCGCCAAGCGGCTCTACGCCCTGCCCCAGGTCGAGGTCGGCTCGCATACCTACACGCACCCCTACAATTGGCAGTTCTTCGAGACCTACGACCAGGCCGCCGAAACGAGCCTCATCGATGCCTATCAGCCGCCCGATCTTACAACGCGCGAGCGTCTCACCCAGAGCGTCATGAAGCTCGCACGCAAGCGGGTCCTGCCCGGCCGCTACGACAAATACGTCGCGGGCACCGACGATCTGCCACGCACGTACCTGCGCGAGCCGTTCAACCTCGACAAGGAGGTCGCTGCCGCCCTGAAAGTATCGGAAAGCCTGGCGCCGGAGGGCAAGCGCGCCAAGGCCTACCTGTGGAGCGGGGACACGACACCGTTCCCGGCTGCGATAGCAGCTGTCGCCAAGGCCGGCGCAGTCAATATCAATGGCGGCGACTCGCGCCTCGACCGTGAATACCCCTCGGTCGCGTATGTGCCCCCGATTTCCCGGCCCGCTGGCAAGGAGCGCCAGATCTACGCGGGCAACAGCAACGAGAACACCTACACCAACGATTGGACGGGCCCCTATTTCGGCTTCTTCATGCTCGAGCATACGCTGAAGAACACCGATGCGCCGCGTCGCCTGAAGCCGTTCAACCTCTACTATCACATGTACTCCGGCGAGAAGACCGCGGCCCTGGCGTCCATCAAGCACTTCCTCCACCTCGCCCGGTCGAGCGACGTCATTCCCATCACCGCATCGCAGTATTCGAAAACGGCCAGTTCGTTCTTCACGACGCGCATCGAGCAGGTCGACCTCTTCGCCTGGTCGATCGAGGCCCGCGGCACCTTGCAGACCGTCCGCTTCGATGCCGCCGACGACTTCGAGATCGACCTCACGCGCAGCTCCGGCGTACTGGGCGGCAACCGGCATGCGGGCGCGCTCTACGTCTCCCTCGATCCCGCGAGTGCGCGATCCGTCGTGGCGCTGCGCACGCGCGCCCGAGGCCCCGCCGCGCTCCCGCAGCCGCCTCGTGCCTTGCTCGTCGACTCGCGCTGGCAGATCGAGCGCCTGCGTCGCGAGCCCTGTGGCTTCAGCTTCGAGGCACACGGCTTCGGGCCCTCCGACATGACCTGGATCGTGCAGCCCGGCTTGTCCGTCACCGCACGCGCCGAGCGCAACGGCGTGGTGCTGAAGGACCTCCGCGCCCACTCGGACGCCGCCGGGCGTCTCAAACTCGCCTTCGACGTCGATGGACGCACGCCCCTTCAAGTCAAGGTCGCCTGCGATGGACGCTAGTACAGTACGCCAGGCCGGACAGGCGTATGCCGCGATCGGACCGCGCAGCCCCGCCCGCCCCGGGCAGTGGGCCGGGATAAGAAAACCCCATCTCCTCGTCATGAGCGCCGTCTTCCTCGGGGCGCTGTTCGTGGCCTACCTGCTGCTGCCCGGCGACAACGAGCGCATCGCCGCCCTCGAGCGAGACGGCAAGAACGCCGAAGCCATGCAGATGCTCGAGCGCCTTCATGCGCGTGGCGACAACAGCCAGCGCACGCTCTTCCAGCTCCAGGCCCTCTACGAGAACTTCGGCGAGATCGAGAAGGCACGGGAGACCCTGGAAATGCTGGCCGAGTTGCGGCCCGGCGACGGTTACGTCCAGCGGCGTCTGGCGCAGTTCTACAAGGCCACACAGGACGAGCCGCGCTATCTCGCCGCCCTCCAGAAGCGCCTGTCGCGCCGATTTTCCGAGCCGGTTTGTCGCGAAATCATCGGTATTCACCGCAGCAACGGCAACTTTGCCGCCGAAGAGACCGCGCTCGTCGATTGCCGCGCCCGCGGCTATCGGCGGCCCGACGACCTGGTTCGCCTCGCCTATCTCCAGGCCGCCGACGGCAACATCGCCGAAGCCTCGAGCCTCCTGCGCGCGGTCGACGATCGCCGCCGCCTCAGGGTCGACCGTGACAGGCTCATGTTCTTCACCGCGCTCCTGGAAAGCGGACAGGCTGCCGAGGCCCAGAAGCGCGCGCTGCGCTGGTTCAAGGGAAGCCGCGATTCCACCTTCGCCCTCCAGCTCATCGACAACCTCGCCCAGGACGGCAAGTACGACCTCGCCATCGGGCTCGCCCGCAGCGTCGGCGTCCCTGGAGACAGCGTTTCCCTCGCCGTCGCCGAGTTGATGTTGGACCGCGACCAGGCCAACGGCGCGCAAACCTATCTCAAGGGTTGGCTCGAGCACGGGCGCCTGCGCGACCGCGAGATCGCACACCGCTTCATCTATGCCGCGCTCGATGCCGAAGACCCCGGGCTCGCCTTCAAGGCAGCTCAGCGATACGGCCTGGCGCGCCTCGACCAGAGCGAGCTCGTCGCACTCGCCGAAGCCTTGAGCGCGGTTGGCAACAAGGACGCGTTTGCGCAGGTCCGCGACGCGATCGATCCTCATCTGCTGCAGGACAACCCCCTCCTCGCCGCTGCCATCGAGTTCGATCGCGGCAGTTCCGAGCCCGCCCGCCAGCTCCTCTCGCGCGTTGAGGTCGAGGGCCTGGACGAATGGCGCCTGGCACTGTGGTCGCGCCTCATGCAGTCCACCGGCCGCGCCGGCGCCGCCCAGGCCTTGCGCGATGCCGGCATCCTCGCGGCCAACCCCGCGCAGGCCCTGCAGCCGCCTCCCGCGCGCATCATCCAGCGCCGCTTCCGCCCCCCCGTCAGAGGCCGGACCCCGCGCTACACCGCACGCAGGCGCTCCACTGTCCGCTCGCCAGCGACCAATCGCAGGCCACAGCGCCAGCCGGCGCCGAAGGCCAAGCAACCCGTCGGCTTTTTCAAAGGTGGCGGGTGATCACGACGGCAGAGCCGGACTGCGACGCAGTCGGATTGCGCCGCAAGCAGCGCCTCTGGTATGAGCAGCCACTGATCCGGGTGTAACGATCGCGGCATGCGCGACACACGTTTAGGTCGGGTCGCACTGCGGACATCCCGATCGGGATCATTCGTGTAGCGCATCTGACGTTTGGTACCCGCCAGCGGCTGGGTCCGTGACCAAGCGTCAGAGGCAATAGCGACACTAGAAACGATTGGTTCCGAGTGTTCCCTTGGGTTCCGACATTTGCGCTCGGACGAACTGCAAGGGGATGCAAATGTCGGAACCGGAACACTTGAGTGTAGCTTTCGGATTCTACGTTCGATGACGAGCCTGCCCGCGCACGGGGATCGAACGTCGGCGTCACGACACCAAGCACCATGGTATTGGCAAGGCAATCGCAGGACGCACGGTGACAGATCGCATGCACAAGCCCACGATGCCGCCGCCCGACATCGCGCCCGATGCCGTCGCGGGCAGCGAGACCCTGCCCGTGCTGCCGCCACTCGCCGCCCTCGTCGAGATCGTCGTCCTTCTCGTTCTGCCGGCAGCGGCCGATTATTTCCTGCCGTCGTTCCCGTCCCTGACCGAGATGCAGCCGCACTTCTTCTGGCTGCCCGTGCTGCTGCTGAGCCTGCAATACGGCACCGTCAGCGGCCTCCTGGGAGCTGGCGTGGCCATTGCCCTGGCCTTCGGCCTCGGCATTCCCGAACAGGAGATCGGCGAAAACCATTTCAGCTATCTGCTGCGCATCTGGACGCAGCCCGTGCTGTGGCTGGTGACCGCGCTCGTTCTCGGCCAGTTCCGCATGCGCCAGATCGAGAAGAAGCAGCAACTGGCGCGGGCCGTCTCCGAGTTGTCGATCCAGCGCGCCGCCATCGCCGACTACGCGACGAACCTCCGCCGCCGCTGCGAGATGCTGGAACGCGAGCTGGCCACACGTCGCATGCCGCCGGCAAGCTCGCTCCTGGCGGAACTCGATCGGCTCGACCTCCCACCCCAGCAGGCAACCACGGCCCTGCGCGAGGCGCTCGCGATCGCCTTCGGGGCGGCCACGATCAGCCTCTATGGCCGGGACGGCGAGGGCCTGCGCCGTCTCGACCGGTTCGCCGGCAGCGCGACGCAGACGGCCGCCCCGGAAACGTTCCCGGCCGACCATCCCCTGTCGGAGGCCATCCTGCGCCGCGCCATGCGCCTGTCGGCACTCGATGCCCAGGACGAAGCGCTCCTGCACGGCGTGGGCCTCGTTGCCGTTCCCATTCCTCATGCCGCACCGGGACAGAGCGCAGCCGGCATGCTGCTCATCGAGCACCTGCCCGCACGCGAATTCGACGATCGGACCGCAGCGCGCCTGGCGGCCATCGCCCGCCATCTCACCGACCTCGCTGGGCCCGGCGCGTCCACACCCCGCCCCGCCGCCTCGGACCCGGCCAGCACGATACCCGCTGCACGTCCGGCGAAACGCATGCGGTTGTGGCGTGCCATCCGGCACGTGAATGCCGCCACGCGCGGAGCCAGCCGCCAGGGACACCGGTGACGGCATGAACGAGCCCAGCCAATCACGCCCGGCGCCCGCCTCCCACGTTTCGGATGCGGCAGCGAGGCCACGCGAGCCCCGGGCGCCCTGGCTGGTGCCCCTGGGTGCCGGCATCGTATTCGGCACGCTCATGCTTCTGGTCCTGCACCGCCGCGGGCTCGAGCCCTGGTCGCTGCTGTCCTGCTATGTCGCGACGATCGCCATCCTGTCGTTGCGCCTCCACAAGACGACCGTGGCAGGCGGCGACGCCTCCATGCCGCTTCTGGCGCTGCTGGCCAGCATCGCAGCCGGCCCCGCTGGCGCACTCGGCGTCGGTCTGCTGGGGGCGACCCGGGGCCGTCGCTCCCCGTCCGACAAGCTCCTTCAGGCCTGGTACGAACGCATCTCCCACGCCACGACGGTCGATCCCGTCGCGCGGCTGTGCGAGAACGTGGCCGCGGGCCGCACCATCGACCTGGCCGCTGCCGAGCCTGCATCGCTGCACGCCCTGATGGCAACCGGCCGGCTGGAGGAGCGCCAAACCGTCCTGGGCATCATTGCGCGGCGTTTCCATCCCGACTACCTGCCGGTCCTCGTGCTGGCCCTTCGCAGCGAGGTACCGGTCGTGCGGGTGCAGGCGGCAGCCGTTGCAGCCCACGTCAGACCCCTCATCGCCGCCCGGCTCGCGGCCACGCTCGTCACCTCGCGCAGAGACCATCAAAGCCCCGGCGCCCTGCTGGAAGACCTGGCGAATATCGAAGCCCTGTGCGCATCGGGACTTCTCGACGAAGGCGAACGCCAGCGTGGCATGGCCGAGGCGCAGGCGATCAAGGCGCGTCTCGCCACGGCATTCCGCGCCGCCTGTCGCACCGTCCTCACGCCCCCGCGCCTGCCCCCCGACAGCGCCCGGACGACCCTCGAACAGGTCCTCATCGATTGCGGCGACATGGCCGCGCTGCGGTCACTGCGATCGGCGCACCGCGCCATCCACGCCCGGCCGACGGCGCGCGTGCGCCGCATCGCCGGCACCGCGCCCGCCGACGCGAGGTCGGCATGACCAGCACACAGGCCGCACCGCAGATCGCACCGCGCGAGACCGACGTCTGCATCATCGTGGAAGGCTGCTACCCCTATGTGCCCGGCGGCGTCTCGTCCTGGATCGACTGGCTGCTGCGCTCCCAGAACGACACCAGCTTTTCCATCGTCGCGCTGTGGCCCAAGCCGACGGATCAGGTCCCCCGCTACGCCCTGCCCCCCAACGTCACGGGCCTCCATCATCTCTATCTCCAGGATTTCGGCGCCGAGCCCGTCAAGAAGATCACGATGCCGCCGCGCGCCGACCAATTGGGCGCCGCGCTGGCCGATCTCATGCAGAATGGCGGCGCCGGCCCCCTGGCCCGCGTCCTCGCGGAGCTGTCCGAGGCCAAGAAGCATGTCTCGCTGCCGCGCCTCTTCAATTCGCCGGTAGCGTGGCACTTCGCACGCGCCGCCTATGACGCGAACATGCCCTTCGGCTCGTTCCTGCATTTCTTCTGGGCGTGGCGCGCGTTGCTCGGCGGCCTGCTGGCCGTGCTCGAATTCCCGCTGCCGAAGGCCAAGGTCTATCACACCATTTCCACCGGCTACGCGGGCGTTCTGGCTGCGCGCGCTGCACTGGAAACCGGCCGTCCCGCGATCCTCACGGAGCACGGTATCTACACCAACGAACGGCGCATCGAGCTGCTGATGGCCGACTGGGTCGCCGATACCGTCGACAAGGGCCACGCCATCGACGATGCCCGCTTCGACCTGCGGGACATGTGGGTGCAGGCCTTCGAGGCCTATGCGCGCACCTGCTACGAGGGCTGCCGCGAGGTCATCACGCTCTACGAGGACAACCAGCGCGCCCAGCGCACCTTGGGCGCGTCCGGCGACAATCTTCGCGTCATAGCCAACGGCATCGATCTGGCCCGCTTCGCGTCGGTGCGCCCGGCCTCCGATGCCGACCGGCCGACCGTGGCGCTCATTGGCCGCGTGGTGCCGATCAAGGACGTCAAGACCTTCATCACGGCCGCCGCCATCCTGCGCGAGCGCATCCCCGATCTCGCCGCCCTCGTCCTGGGTCCCACGGACGAGGATCCCGAATACTTCGACGAGTGCCGCGCGCTCGTCGCCGATCTCGGCCTGCAAGCGTGCGTGACCTTCACCGGCGCCGTCAACGTCGTGGAGTATCTGTCCCGCATCCACGTCGTAGCACTGACCTCGCTCAGCGAAAGCCAGCCGCTCGTCATTCTGGAGGCCGGCGCCGCCGCCATCCCGTTCGTGGCGACCAACGTGGGATCGTGCCGCGAAATCATCGAAGGACGACCCGAGGAGACGCCGGCCCTGGGGCCGGGCGGCATCGTCACGAACCTCGTCGCCGCCGACGAGATTGCCGGCGCCATGGCCCGCCTGCTGTCCGACGCAAGCCTGCGCCGCCGCTACGGCGAGGCGCTGCGCGAGCGCGTGCGCCGCTACTACACGTCCGAAAAGGCCGCCGCCGCCTACAAGACGCTCTACCGCGAGATGATCGCGGCGCCGCAGGCCCGCCCCGGCGCACGCAAGGCATGAGGCACAGCCGATGGCAGGAATAGGCTTCCGTCTCCGCGCCTTGAGCGAGCAGGACACTTTGACCTCGGTCGTGGCCGCCGTCGGCCATGCCGCCGTCATCGCGGCGGGCCCCTGGCTCTTCACGATCGTCACGCTCGCCGCGATCACGCTGTCGCTCGACCGCGTGGTGGAGTTGGGCACGCTTGCCGCCTTCCGCATCGTCATCATCTACGCCTTCGCCAGTTCGCTCGTCGTCACCGCCCCGATCACCATCGTCGCCACGCGCCTCGTCGCCGACGCCTTGTGGCTGAAGAACCCGCAAGCCGTACGCCCGCTCCTGTTCGCTGCCTTCGCTGCCGCCCTGTGCGCCACGGCGCTCGCCAGCGCCTTCCTGATCGCCTTCTTCCGGCCGCCGGCCGCCATCGCCGTGACGCTTGCCGCAGGCTCGATGATCGTCGGCCTGATCTGGGTGGTGATCTCGTTCTGCGGCGCTGTTCGCGACTATCGCGGCGTGACCTATTCGTTTTTCTTCGGCCTCCTGGTCTCGACGCTGTCGGGCATGGCGGCCGGCATCGCCGGATATGGCGCAGCCGGCATCGCCGCCGGCTTCCTGCTCGGCCTTCTCGTCACATTTCTCGGGCTCACCAGCCGTGTCCTCGCCACCTTCCCGCAACCCTTGACCGATCCCATGGCGGGCTTGCGACAGCTCGTCTACGGCACGGCTGGCTACTGGCGCCTCGCGCTCGGCGCCCTCGCCGGCACCGCCGGCGTCTGGATCGACAAGTGGATCTTCTGGTCGTCGGCGGCGGGCGAACGCCTCGCGGTCGGCCTGTGGCACGCGCCCCTCTACGACAGCGCCATGTTCATCGCCTCGCTCGGCATCATCCCCGCGCTCTCCGCCTTCGTCGTCAAGCTCGAGACCGACTTCTTCGAGCGCTACCAGCGCTACTACGCCACCATCTCCTCGCACGGCACCTACGGCCAGATCGAAGAGGCGCGCCGCACGCTGCACGGCTTCACCCTCGACAATCTCACCTTGATCACGGTCTGGCAGATCGGCATCTGCGCCGTTCTCGCGCTCACGGCGCCACTGCTGATCGAGGCGCTCGGGCTGCAATTCCGGCAGGTGGCGATCCTGCGCTATGGCGCGCTCGGCGCGGTCTTCCAGTTCGTCTTCATCGCCTGCTCCGCGATGCTGCTCTTCTTCGACCGCCGCCGCCTCTACATGTGGATGCAGGTGCTGTTCCTGGCCCTCATGGCCGGCCTGACGCTTCTCAGCCTGCGCCTTGGCGAAGACTACTACGGCACGGGGTATTTCCTGGCCTGCCTCGTCGCCGGTTTCGCCGTGTACCGCCTCGCCGACACCACCTTCGACAACCTCAACTACCTCACCTTCATCGGCAACAACCCCTCCATCGAACCGGCCGCCGCCCACCGCCGCCGCACCTTCTGGGCGATCCTCACACGCAGGTCCGCCACCTGAGCGCGCCCGCCGGGCAGCCCTGCCATGCGCCCGGCAGATACCGCGCCCACTTCACCGCCGGTCGCATCACGCTATAACCGCAGCAATGAATCCGCCGCGTCAGCGCGGCCGACAGAAAACGCCAATCCAGGGAAACGCCACGTGTCGCAAGCGAGTGCTCGCCATGCGAGACCCGAAGCACCGGGCTTGACGCTCGTCCTGCTCGCCCTGACCCCGTTCGGGCTCGGATATTTCCTGTCCTATCTCTATCGCGCGACGAATGCCGTCGTGGCGCCCGACCTCGTGCGCGATGTCGGCCTGAGCGCGGGCGAACTGGGGCTGCTGACCGCTGCCTATCTGCTCACCTTCGCACTTTTCCAGATACCGCTCGGCATCCTGCTCGACCGCTACGGCCCCCGCCGCGTGCAGGCGGTGCTGGTCGCATTGGGCGGCCTGGGCGCGCTCCTTTTCGCCGTCGGCAAGGACGGCACGACACTGCTCGTCGCACGCGCCATCATCGGGCTGGGCTTCTCCGGCGGACTGATGGGCTCCTTCAAGGCCGTCGTGATCTGGGTCTCCGAACCCCGCCGGCCGCTCGCCAATGCGCTCGTCATGTCGGCGGGTGCCATCGGTCTACTCGTCGCCACGACCCCGCTCGAATTCGCCGTCCAGATGGTCGGCTGGCGCACCGCGTTCTGGTGGCTCGGCATGCTCACGCTGGCCGTTGCCGCGACGATCTTCCTCGTCGTGCCCGAGCGGCAGGGCGTTGCCGCCAGGCGCGCGCCGCTTCGCACCGAGGTGGCGGAAATGTGGAGCATCATGCGCGACCGCACGTTCCTCGCGCTGGCCCCGCTGCTGGCGCTGGCGAGCGCCGTCCACATCGCCATCCAGACCCTTTGGGCCGGCCCCTGGTTCCGCGATGTCGCGGGCCTCGATCGTGTCGCCGCCGCCGACCGTCTCTTCATCATGGCCGCCGCCTTCTTCGTCGGCATCCTGCTCACCGGCACCGTGGCCGACCGCCTGTCGCGCCGCGGCGTCAGCCTGTTGCACGTGATCCTCGGCTTTCTCGCCGTCTTCCTGGCCTCCCAGGTCGGCATCATCCTCGACATCCGGCCGCTGCAGATCCCCTTGTGGGTGCTGTTCGCCATGACGGGCCAGGTCACCGTTCTCGCCTTCCCGTGGTTTGCCAGCTACTACGGCGCTCATCTGTCGGCGCGTGCCAATTCCGGGCTCAACCTGCCCATGTTCCTGCTGGCTTTCATCTTCCAGACCGCCTGCGGCGCGGTGATCGATCTGTTTCCCTCTCCCACGCCGGGCCACTATGCGCCGCAAGCCTACGCGACGGCCTTCGGCCTCCTGCTCGCGATCCAGCTTCTGGCCCTCGTCTGGTATCTCGCCAACTGGCGGCGTCTGGCGGCAGCCGATGCGATCGTGCGCAAGGCCTACGACCGCCGCCCCTGATGGGCCTGTGGATCGCGGTTCTGGCGCCCGACCCTACGCCCCTCACGCACGCCTCCTCACGCACGCTGTAGGCAGGCGCCGGTCGAGGCGCTATTCTCGCCGCCATGCAGATGGAGATGGAGCCCGAGGAACGCGAGGAACTGCTCGCCCTGCTCGCCTGGTGGCGAACGGCGGGTGTCGACGCCGTGCTCGATGAAGCTCCATCGAACTGGACGCGCGACAGCGCCACCGTACCCGGCGCCCACTTCGCATGGCCCGACAGTCCCGCGCTCGAGGACCAGGCTGCACCCGGGCCTGCACCGGCCTCCAGGCCGGCAGCGCCCCCGATGCCCGCCGCATCTCGGGGACACCCGGCCCCCGGTGCCCGCGCGCCGCTGCCCACCGCGGCACCGCCCCAACCCGCACGGCCCTTCCTCACGGCGGCGCCGGATGCGGCAACCATGGCCGCACGCGAGGCGGCCCGCGCGGCCCCGACGCTCGACGCGCTCTGCAAGGCCCTGGCCGCATTCGACGGCTGCTCGCTCAAGGCCACCGCCAAGAACCTGTGCTTCTATCGCGGTGCCGCCAGCGCCCGCCTCATGCTGATCGGCGAGGCGCCTGGACGCGACGAGGATCTCGAAGGCAAGCCCTTCGTCGGCCGCTCCGGCCAGTTGCTCGACCGCATGCTGGCCGCCATCGGCCTCTCGGACGCCGACGTCCACATCACCAACACCGTCTATTGGCGCCCCCCCGGCAACCGCACGCCGACGCCGCTGGAGACGCTCGTGTGCAAGCCGTTCCTGGAACGCCAGATCGCCCTCGTCGCCCCCGACATCATCGTCACGCTCGGCGGCCCGGCAGCCAAGGCCGTCCTGGGAACGGAAGAGGGCATTCTGAAAATTCGCGGCAAGTGGCGCGAAACCGACATCGAGGGGCGGCGCATCCGCATCATGCCGACGCTGCATCCAGCCTACCTGCTGCGCACGCCCATCGCCAAGCGCCAGGCATGGCGCGATCTCCTCGCCATCAAGGCCGCACTCGCGGACAACAAACAAGAGACACCCAAGCGATGAAATCCCTGAAGGATGCCCTCGACCTGCGTTTCGGCGACTATACGCACAGCCCAGGAGAGGACCTCGCCTCAAACGAAACCCTGCGGCGCATGTCCAACCGCGGCGTCGTGCGTCGCTTCAAGCCCGACCCCGTGCCCGACGCGGTGATCGACACGCTGTGCGCCGTGGCCCTCTCCGCGCCCTCGAAAAGCGATCTGCAGGGTCGCGACGTCATGATCGTGACGGACCCTGCCATCCGCGATCGCATAAACGTGCTTCTGGCAGACCAGGATTGGATTCCGAAGGCGCCGCACTTCATCATCTTCCTGGGCAACAATCGCCGGCAGCGGCAGGTGCACGACTGGCGCGGCAAACCCTTCGTCAACGACCATCTCGACGCGTTCTTCAATGCCGCCGTCGACGCGGGCATCGCCCTGTCGGCATTCGTCACGGCCGCGGAGGCCGCAGGGCTCGGCTGCTGCCCCGTCAGCGTCATCCGCAATCATGCTGCCGAGGTGAGCCAGATGCTGGGCCTTCCCGATCACGTCTTCCCCGTGGCGGGCCTGGGCTTCGGTTGGCCCGCCGTGCCGATGTTCGTCAGCGCCCGCCTGCCGCTCGGCGCCACCGTCCATCGCAACCGTTTCAGCGACTGTACGCGCGACACGGTCGACGCCTACGACAAGCGCCGCAACGGCATCTTCCCCTATCGCTCCCAGCGCAACGTCGCACGCTGGGGCGAGACGCCCGACTACGGCTGGAGCGAGGACAAGGCCCGCCAATACGCCGAATCCGAGCGCGCGGACTTCGGCGCCTTCGTGAAGGCCAAGGGCTTCAAGCTGGAATAGCGGCAGCCGGCCGGACGCCGCGCCTCAATCGCGGACGATCTTGGTCACAACCTGCGAGTTGACGTCGCCGGGGCTCCACCCCGGCAGGATGGCCGAGAAAAGCCCCGCCTTGCCGCCGGCCATCACGACGTTGAAGCCCCCTTTGCGGAACTTCTTCACCCGCGTACCGCGCGCCGACGGCGGCAGCCCCGGCTGCATGCCGTCGATCCCGGCGAGAACGCGGTCGGCCTCCACGGTCGTCAGCCGGTCGATCTCGGCCTTGAACTGCGCCTTCGTCCAGCCCGCCTCCCGATAGATCCGCTGGTGGTCGGGCGACATCACTACGAACGCATCGGGCCCCGGAAACGTCTTGGGATGGTACATGGCGTTGAGGCAGGCCGCGAAGCTCGCCGTCAGCGATTGCGGAGTGCGCGACACCTGATCGACGACGCCTTGCACGCCATAGCCCGCATAGAGCGTCACCGCCGACTGGCCCGGCGCCACGCCGCGTTCCACCGACAGCGGCTCCCAGCACGACGTTTCCTCGTCCTCCGCAAAGCAGAACCCGAGCTTGCCGGGATTGCCGAGCGTCGCGCGGTCGACACCGCCTGGCTTGCCGCCGCCGACGTTACGGATCGTCAGTTGCAGCGCCCGCCCGATCGTCGCATTGGCGCGATTGCCCTGGCCCAGCGCATTGATGCCGGAGTTCATGCCGATGGCGCGGCGAACGGGACCGTTCACGATCGCGATCGGCCCGATGAACATCGTCGTCGCGATGACCCCGTGCAGGCAGAACGCATCGTCGAGCACGGCCTCCACGGCGGCCAGCAACACCGGCATGTACTCCGGCTTGCAACCCGCCATGACAGCATTGATGGCCACCTTCTCCACGGTGCACGCTTCATAGTCCGGCGGCATCGCGCCCAGCACCTCGTGCGGATCGCGCTTCGTGCCCTGCAGCATGCGCCACACCCGCACCGGCGTCGGCGGCACGACGGGCAGCCCGTCGGACCAGTCTCGCTCGAAGGCGGCCTCGTGCTCGTCCTCGTAGGCACCGATCTCGACGTTGCGCGCCTTGAAGCGGAAGTTGCCGAACCGCAGCGCCAGTTCGTCGGCGATGTTGGGGTCCGTCGTCAGCGAGCCGCATCCCGGCCGCTGCAGGGGCAGCTGGCCCCCGAGGCCCGATAGCCCCGTCACCTGCTCCCAGTCCTCGCGATGCCAGCCGATGGCGCGCGCCTGTTCCTGGCCGCCCGAAAGGCGCACCACGGTCGGCACCGTCTCGATATCGAGATCCCAGGACAACTTCAGGTCGCTGTCATGCACGACCGCGCCGGCGCCGCTGGGAAACGCAGGATCGTCTTGCGTCACGATCATGGCGCCACCCGCCGCCAGCACACGCAACACCGGCTCCACCATCTCGCAGGTCGGGCAATCGCGCTTGACGACGACGACCAGACCATCACTGGGCAACGACATGGGCGATCTCCCGCACGGCGTCGGGAGCGGCGGGTCGCGCCGCTCCCCGATCACGATACCGAATGCGCGCTCAGGAGGCCTTCGCGCGGTTCTTGGCGAGCCAATGCTCGACCAGTTCCACCGTCTGGTCGACGACCGGGTTCTTCATGCCCTTCGATGCCGCGATGAGCTGCACCAGCTTGTCCACGCGCTCGATGTTGGGCGCACCGGCTGCCAGAGCACGCGCCGCCGACGATGGGCTGCCCAGCGACAGGGCGGCTTGCGCGTACTTCTCGAACGGCACGAGATCCTTCGGGTCCGCGCCGAGCTTCACGCACAGTTCCACAACCCAGTCGTAGACCGATTTCGTGGCGGCGAGATCGCTATGCACCGCATCCTTGATCGGCCGCATCTGGTCGCGCTCCACGCAGCGATAGTTGCCCGCCAGCAGCATCGCCCACTTCGCCAGCGGCACGTAGATGGAATCGTGCACCTTCAGCTTCACCGGCACTTCCAGGGCCTTGCCGCCCACCTCGAAACGCGCCGCCTCCACGTCGGCCGCGATCTGCCGCAGGATGGCGGTGTGCTGATCGCTCTTGAAGCGCGCCGACTTGAAGTTCGTCGGCAGGCGCACCTGCAGCACGTTGACCTTCTCCTCGGGCGGGCGGAAGGCCTGCGGATCGGGGCTGCACAGCGTCATGTAGTCGGGGTCGAAGCTGTCCCACACCGTCGCGTCGGCGAAGCAGGGCCTCAGCGCCGTCGTGTCGAGCCCCGGCAGGCGCTTGAGGTAGGGCAGCGGCGGCATGTTCATGATCGACATGGCCGGCACCTTCGCCTTGGCCACGCGGTCGAGCAGGTCGCGCACGGCAGGCTGCCGGTACTGCGGCTCCTGCATCGCCAGCGCGACGAGATCGAATTGCGCCGGATCGGCCTCGGCCGGACCGCCCGCCGTGATCGTGCCCGGCAGCGTCTTCGAGCGGATCTCCACCAGCCCGTCATGGCCGCGGATCGGCATGCGCACGACGGCGCCTTCGGCATTGATGAGATCGGCCTCGGCCGGCAGGCAGACGAGGTGGGTATCGTGCCCGCCCATCGCCAGTTTGGTTCCCAGGAGTGACCCGTAGGACGCCCCCATGACGAGGATCTTGTATTTCTTGGACATGCGAGGGCTCCTCCGCTCTTATTCGGCCGGACGAAAACGAGACCGGTTGTCTTTTTTGGTTTGCTGATCGCGCACGCCGAAGCGCGTGCGGCTCTCGCACAAAACTATGCGAGGAGCCGCGCGCTGTCGCCCACGTGGCTGTGCGAGTGCGAATTGTGATGCTGCGACTGCGTAAACGGCACGCCGTCCACGCGACAGCGCGCCGCCGGCAATCGCATGCAGGCGCGGCGGGCTATTCCGCCGCCTTCGCTGGGCCCGGCTCGATGGCCGCACCTTCCGCAAACAGCGCGTCGATCTCGGCCGGCGCGAAGCCGTGCTCGGCCAGAACGGCGCGCGTGTGCTCCCCGAACAACGGGGCCGCATGCAGCACCTTGCCCGGCGTCTCCGAGAACTTCACCGGCAGGCCGATCGTCTGCACCGTGCCCGCCACCGCGTGATCGACGCTCGGCACCATGTCGCGCGCCACTGTCTGCGGATGGCCCTGCATCTCCTTGATCGACAGCACCGGCCCGGAAGGAATGCCGGCCTTTTCCAGTTCCACCAGCCATTCAGCCGTGGTCTTCGCCTTGAAGTAGGGCGACAGGATGCCGAGGAACTCCTCAAGCCGGTTCATGCGATCCTCGCCCTTGGCAAAGCGCGGATCGGTGGCAAGCTCCGGGCAGCCCAGGATCTTGCACAGCATTGGATACATCTTCGTGTTCGAAGCGCCGACGTTCATCCAACCGTCCTTCGTCTCGAAGGCCTGGTAGGGCGTGTTGAGGGGATGCGCCGAGCCCATCGGTCCCGGCGAGATACCCGTCGCAAAGCAGATCGCCGACTGCCAATAGGTCAGCGTGATACCCGCCTCGAACAGGCTGGTGTCGACGAACTGGCCCTCGCCCGTCTTGAGCTTGTGCGCATAGGCCGCGCACACGCCCATCGCCCCGATGATGCCAGCAGTGATGTCGCACACCGGCGATCCCACCTTCACCGGCGGTCGCCCCGGCCCCTCGCCCGTGATCGACATGAGGCCCGACATGCCCTGCGCGATGAGATCGTAGCCGCCTTGGTCGGAGAACGGCCCGCTGCGCCCGAAGCCCGAGATCGCGCAGTAGATGAGGCCGGGATTGATCTTGCGCAGCGCCTCGTAGCCGATGCCGAGCTTGTCGAGCGTATCGTGGCGATAGTTCTCGATCAGGACGTCGGCCGTCTTCACCAGCCGCTTCAGCGCCTCGCGGCCCGCGGGCTTCTTGAGATCGAGCACGACGCCGCGCTTGTTGCGGTTCATCATCATGTAGGCCGCCGATTGGCCCTTGATGTCCGGCGGCAGCATGCGCCGCGTGTCGTCGCCGCCGTCCGCCTTCTCGATCTTGATGACGTCGGCGCCCATGTCGGCCAGCATGCGCGCGCACGTCGGCCCTGCCATGACGTGTGCCATGTCCAGAACCTTCATGCCCTTGAGCGGACCCTGGCGTTCGACTGCGGTCATCGGCGTCTCTCCTGCTGATGTGTTTTTCTGGCGCTAGATGAGCGGCGGTACGCGAAAAACGCAAGTGCCGCTCATGCGCGGCGATGCCGTCACGCCTCCGCCCGCCGCAGCAGCAGGATCACCGGCAGGCACACGAGACCCGACCACGCCGTCAGGTAGAACACGTCGAGATAGCCGATCATCAAGGCCTGCCGCGTGATCTCGTGCTCGATCATGGCCAGCGACGATGCGCTCTCCAGGCTGAACAGGCCCGCCTGGTCCGCGTAGCGGAAGTTCGGATTGAAGATCGACACGGAGTTCACTATGTCCGCCCGCGAGACGCCGGACATGCGCGCGACGATGAACACGGAGATCGCGATGCCGATGCTCGACCCCGCGCTGCGCACGAGGTTCCACATCGCGGCCGCCTCGGTGCGATGCTGCGCCTCGAGTGTCGCGAACGTCACGACGCCCAGCGGCACCACGATGGCGCCGGCGCCGATGCCCTGCACGAGCCCCGTCCACACGACCGAGCTCGCCGTCACGTCGAGCGACCAGCCCGCCATGACCCAGCTCGACGCGGCGATGCAGGCGAAGCCCGCCGCCAAGGTCAGGCGTGGATCGAGCCTGTTCCCGATGCGGCCGAGCACCAGCATCGCCGTCATCAACCCCAGGCCGCGCGGCGACAGCAGCAGCCCCACCGTCACCACGGGGTAATTCTGTAGCGATGCCAGCAGCGATGGCATCAGCACCAGCGGCGGCAGCGTCAGCACGCCATAGAGAAAGCCCAGCAGCAGGCCCAGCGCATAATTGCGGTCGAGCATCAAGCCGAGGTTGATCAGTGGCGCCCTGCTGGTCAGCCCATGCACCAGGAAAACGTAAAAGCCAAGGATGACCAGCCCCGCCTCGATCTGCACCTCCAGCGACTCGAACCAGTCGAGCCGCTCGCCCCGGTCGATCATCATCTGCAGTGAGCCGATCGCCAGCGAGAGCGCCAGGAAGCCGGCCCAGTCGAACCGCGGCTGCTCGGCCGTCTTCTGGTCCCTCGGCAGGAACAGCATGCCGCCCGCAAGCGCCAGCAATCCGATGGGAACGCCGACATAGAACACCCAGCGCCACGAATATTCCTCGGTCAGGTAGCCGCCGATGGTCGGCCCCACCACCGGCCCCAGGATCACGCCCAGCCCCCAAAGCGCCATCGCCTGCGCGTGCTTCTCCTTGGGGTAGCTATCGAGCATCAGTGACTGCGACAGCGGGATCAGGAAGGCGCCGAAGCAACCCTGGAACGCCCGCGCCGCGATCTCGGCCGGCAGTGAATTGGCTGCACCACACAGCAGCGAGAACAGCGTGAAGCCGCCGATGGAGACGAGGAACAGCCGTTTGCGGCCGAGCATCCCGCTGAGCCAGCCCGTGGTGGGGAGCGTGATGGCGCTGACCACGATGTACGTCGTCATCACCCAGGAAATCTGGTCCTGCGTCGCCGAAAAGGTGCCCTGCATGTGCGGCAGCGCGACGGCCGCGATCGTCCAGTCGATGGAGTAGATCATGCTCGCGAGGATCGCCGTCGCCGTGATCAGCAGACGGCTCCTCGCAGCCTCTCGGGTCGTCGCCACCTCCACTGTGCGTTTCGGCTCCTTCGCTCGATCTGCGGAGGGCTGGAAAACGACCTACCGCCGTCCTTTCCCACCTCTCCCGCAACAATACGGTCCATTCCTACCCTGTTCGCGGTCTCCGGCCCAAACGGCAAGCGGAAACGAGATGAAGGGCAGAATGGCGCCACGGCACCGCCCGTCGCCTATACCTTGGAAAGTCCCAGTTCCTCACCCGCCGGCAAGGGCGCAAGCAGGTCCGCGACCATGTCCGGCGGCACATCCTCGAGCCGCGACGGCGTCCACTTCGGGTTCTTGTCCTTGTCCACGATGAGCGCCCGCACGCCTTCCGGGAACTCCCCGCGTTCGAACAGGCGCGTGCATAGGCGGTATTCGATGTCGAGCGCCGCCTCCAGCGAGGGCAGCGACCGGGCGTTGCGCAGCGCAGCCAGCGTGGCCTTCAATGCCAGCGGGGATTTCTCGGTCAGGTCCTTGCGCGCCTTCTGCGCCCAGTCCGCGGTCGTGGTGTTGAGCGCCCGCATGATCTCCTCGACGCTGTCGCCCGAAAAGATCCGGTCGATCTCGGGCTTCAGCGCCATGAGCGGCGAAACCGGGACGGCATGCTCGCTCTCGATGGCGTCGATGATCTCGTCGATCGCTCCACCGGACGGATCGATCAGCTGCCCCTTGAGTTCCTCGAGGACCGAAGAGGGTAGGAACGTGCCTGCGAACCCCGTCTGGATGGCGTCCGAGCCCGACATGCGCGCGCCCGTCAGCCCCAGGTACGTGCCAAGCTCACCCGGTGCATGCGCCAGGATCCACGTGCCGCCCACATCGGGAATGAGCCCGATCCCGGTCTCCGGCATCGCCAGCATCGAGCGCTCGGTGACCACGCGATGGCGCGCGTGGCTCGACAGGCCGATGCCCCCGCCCATGACGATGCCGTCCTGGAGGGCGACATAGGGCTTGGCATAACGGTGGATGAGCGCATTGAGCCGATATTCCTCGCTCCAGAAGGCGCGCGCGAATCCCGGTCCCTGACTGCGCGAATCATAGATCGAGCGGACATCGCCACCCGCGCACAGCGCCCGCTCGCCCGCGCCATCCAGCAGCACCACCTCGACGGCGCGCTCGTCACGCCACGCGACGAGCGCGTCCCAGATGCGCCGCACCATGTCGAGCGTCAGCGCATTGAGTGCCTGCGGCCGGTTGAGCGTGATGCGGCCCGCCCGCCCTTCGACGCGGATGAGAACCTCGGGCTCGGATTGGCGTTGGCTCATGCTGGTGATCCTGTCGTTTGCGGCCTCGGGCTCTCACGTCCATCGCCGCCGTAGGTAGCCCCGAACCGCCGCCGCGACAAGCCGGGCCCGGAAAAAGCAAGGGCTGGGCCGGCAGCGCCGACCCAGCCCGAAATATCCAGCTTCGGTCCTGCCGCGGCTCAGTGGCCCGCAACCTTGCCGGCGCCGATCACGTAGATGCAGATGAAGAGGAACAGCCACACCACGTCGACGAAGTGCCAGTACCAGGCCGCCGCCTCGAAGCCGAAGTGCTGCTTGGGCGTGAAGTGCCCCTTCAGCGCCCGGAACAGGCAGACCGCCAGGAAGATCGTGCCGATGATCACGTGCGCGCCATGGAAGCCCGTGGCCATGAAGAACGTCGCGCCATAGATGTGACCCGAGAACTTGAAGGCGGCATGGCCGTACTCGTAGGTCTGGCAGATCGTGAAGATCATGCCCAGGACGACCGTGATGAACAGCCCCCAGATCAGGCCCTGGCGGTCGTTCTTCAGCAGGGCGTGGTGCGCCCACGTGACCGTCGTGCCCGACAGCAGCAGGATCAGCGTGTTGACCAGCGGCAGGCCCCACGGATCGAACGTCGAGGTGAAGTTCTCGGAGGGCTTGGGCGGCCAAACGCCACCCGTCAGCGCATTGCGCTGGACCATGCCGATGAGCTCGCTGCTCTGCGTCACCGTTCCGTCGGGGCCGGTGATCGGCAGCGGCGACACGGCAGCCGGGAACAGCGAAGCGTCGAAATAGGCCCAGAACCACGCCACGAAGAACATCACCTCGGAGGCGATGAACATGATCATGCCGTAGCGCAGGTGGATGCGCACCACCGGCGTGTGATCGCCGGCATGAGCCTCCTTGATGACGTCGCGCCACCACATGAACATGGTGAAGAGCACCATCGCGAAGCCGATGAAGAACGGCACCGCTCCCCGCATGCCCAGCAGCGTCTCCGTCGGGCTCGCGTGCGTCTTCATCCAGACGATCGCGCCGACGGCCAGGATGAAGGCCGACACCGAGGCGACGGCCGGCCACGGGCTCGGGTTGACCAAGTGATAGTCGTGGTGCTTTGCGTGTGCGTCAGCCATTTCCCCGTCTCCAGCTCCCTGAACTTCGCGCGACGGGACCAAGCCCCGCCGAGTGTCTTCGTTGAACGCAAGCGGACGACACCGCCCCTTGCGCCGTTACGTCCCCTTCCGCACGTCCTTCACCTTCTGCGCAGCATTCCGCGACTTCGCGGGATCGACTGGATAGAAGGTGTAGGACAGCGTGATATCGTTGATGAGCGCGCCATCGGCATCCCTCGCCATCGCCGGATCGACGAAGAACGAAACAGGCAGATCCGCGGACTGACCGGGCCCCAATGTCTGCTCGGTGAAGCAGAAGCACTCGATCTTGTTGAAGAACGCCCCCGCCTGATCCGGCGTCACATTGAAGCTCGAGGTCCCGATCGTGGTCTTGTCCGAGGTGTTCGTCGCCCGGTAGATCGCGACCGCGTTCTCGCCGAGCTTCAGCCGCAGCACCCGCGTCGTCGGAATGACGACCCAGGGTAGCCCCGGGCCCATGTTCACGTCGAAGCGGACATTCACGAAGCGCTCGATCGTGTGCGAGGACGCCGCGATGGCCCGCTGCGTCGTGCCGCCGAAGCCCGTCACCTGGCAGAACATGCGGTAGAGCGGGACGGCGGCATAGGCCATGCCGACCATGCTGAACGCGATGCCCGTGCAGATCGCGGCCACGCGCATGTTCCCGCGCGCACCGCCAGCGGCCTTCGACTTGGGATCAGCCATCTCCACGACCTCCCCGCGCCTCACATCGCCCGCTTGGCGACGTTGCCGCCCAGCCGCACGATGGTCGCCGCATAGAACAACACCACGAGCGCACCGAGAACGAGCGCGATTGCGATCGATCGTCCTCTCTGGCGGCGCTTGCGTTCTTTCTCATCAGACTGGGCCAACCCGTTTCCCTTTGGCTCGCACATGCCCGTCGTCCGGGCCAGGTTCAACCGACGATACGCTGTATCGCGTGCTCACCGAGGATCACCGCGAACAGCAGGAACAGATAGAGGATCGAGTAACCGAAGAGCTGCCGTGCCCGCCGTGCGCCATGCGGCGCATCACCCGCCGCCCAAAGCCGGCAGGCCAGGGCCAGGAAGCCCGCACCCAGCGCCACTGCGGCAACGCCGTACGCCACCCCGCCGAGCCCCGTCCACAGCGGCGCCAGGCTCACCCCCACCAGCAGCACGCTATAGAGGAGGATCTGGCGTCGCGTCTCCGCAGCCCCCGCCACCACCGGCAGCATCGGCACGCCCACGCGGCTGTAGTCGTCGGAGCGCACCAGCGCCAGCGCCCAGAAGTGCGGCGGCGTCCAAAGGAAGATGATGAGGAACAGCAGCACGCTGTCGATGCTCACCGTGCCCGTCGTCGCCGCCCATCCGATCATCGGAGGAAATGCGCCGGCAGCGCCTCCGATCACGATATTCTGGGGCGTCCAGCGCTTCAGCCACATCGTATAGACGACGACGTAGAAGGCGATCGTCAGCGCGAGCAGTGCGGCGGCCAGCCAGTCGACGATGACGCCGAGCGTGATCACCGAGCCGATGCTCAGCACCAGGCCGAACGTTGCCGCCTCTTCCGGCGTGACACGGCCTTGCGGGATCGGGCGGCTCTGCGTGCGCTCCATGCGCGCATCGATGTCCGCGTCCCACCACATGTTCAGGGCGCCCGATGCCCCCGCGCCAACCGCGATCGCAAGCAGCGCGACGATGGCCATGAAGGGGTGCAGCGGCCCGGGAGCGGCCAAGAGGCCGGTCAGGGCCGTGAAGATGACCAGCGACATCACGCGCGGCTTGAGGAGCGCGATGTAGTCGCCGACCGCGCCGCCCGGATGCTCGGCGCGTGCCTCATCGTAGCTCACTGTCGTTTCGGCCATCGCGTGTCCAAATCGCATGTCGATCATTTGCACGGCGTGGCGGCCGAACGGGGCCGCCACGCCGCAATCCCTTGCAACGGATCAGTGATGATCCGTCGCCGTGAAGCGCGGCAGCGTTTCGTAGGAGTGGAAGGCCGGCGGAGACGGCAGCGTCCACTCGAGCGTCGTTGCACCCTCACCCCACGGATTGGCCGCAGCCTTCTCGCGGCGCACCAGCGCCATCACCACGCCGATGAAGAACACGACCGTCGCGAAGGCGGTGATGTAGGAGCCGTAGGACGAGATCTTGTTCCAGAAGGCGAAGGCGTCCGGATAGTCCGCATAGCGGCGCGGCATGCCGGCCAGCCCGAGGAAGTGCTGCGGGAAGAACAGGATGTTGGCGCCGACGAACGTGAGGACGAAGTGCACCTTGGCAATCGTCTCGTTGTACATGATGCCGAACATCTTCGGGAACCAGTAGTACCACCCCGCGAAGATGGCGAACACGGCGCCCAGCGACAGCACGTAGTGGAAGTGCGCCACCACGTAGTAGGTGTCGTGCAGCGCGCGGTCCACGCCGGCGTTGGCCAGCATCACGCCCGTCACGCCACCGACCGTGAACAGGAAGATGAAGCCAAGCGCCCAGATCATCGGCGCGGTGAAGCGGATCGAGCCACCCCACATCGTCGCGATCCACGAGAAGATCTTCACGCCCGTCGGCACGGCGATCACCATCGTGGCGAACACGAAGTACGCCTGCACCTGCACGCCCATGCCGGACGTGTACATGTGGTGCGCCCACACGACGAAGCCCACCAGGCCGATCGCGACCATAGCGTAGGCCATGCCGAGATAGCCGAAGATCGGCTTGCGCGAGAACGTCGACACGATGTGGCTGATGAGACCGAAGCCCGGCAGGATCAGGATGTAGACTTCCGGATGGCCGAAGAACCAGAACAGATGCTGGTAGAGCAGCGGATCACCGCCACCAGCCGCCGCAAAGAACGTCGTGC